>NZ_OY780939.1:0-1200000 GCF_963675975.1 Halarcobacter sp.
AATTACTAACTTTCCATATTTTCTTGAATAAGAATCTAATATGAGCTTTTCCTCATTTTCATGGGTACTTCCAGCTGTGATTAAAATTTCATCAACTCTTTTAAACTCTTTAGTGACTTTTGGAAGTTGAGCTAATTTTATATTTCCAATAACTTCAACATTTTTTGCACCAAGTTCTAAAAGTCTTTGTTTATCTATATTTGTTTGTGCAAATACTTTATCTATATTTTTAAAAACTTTTTTATAAAAAAAAGCAAATTTTTTATAAGATTTATAAGACTTATCAGAAATTCTTGCATTTATTAAATATGTTTTAGCACCTTTATTTTTAGCACTTAAAAAAAGCATATACCAAAGTTCAGCTTCCATAACCACTAATGCTTTTTGCTTATTTACCCAAAAAGGTAAAAATATCTCAAAAGGCAAATACCTTACATTTGATGTTAGTTTTTTCGCTTCTTCAAAACCTGTATTTGTTATTACTGAAATATTTACCTCTTCTAACTCATCCACTAAAGGTTTTATTGCTTTTGTTTCCCCCATAGAACAAGTATGAAACCATACTGCATTTTTTTTAAAACTAGGATTATCTTTTAAAAAAAATTTTGAAGGTATAGCAACTTTGTATTTTGGATTTTTTAATTTAAATAATAAAAAGGGTAAAGCTAAAATATAGATTATTAAAGCAAATAGATAATAGATTATACTAAAGAGGCTCAATATTAAGCCTCTTCAGTTGTTTCTTCTTCTTTATATAAAATTCTTCCACAATGAGGACAATTTATAATCTCTTCTGATTTAATTACCTCTGAATAAGTTTTGTCATTGATTTTCATATAGCATCCATAACATGCTTGGTCTTTTACAGGAACAACAGCTGAATCTTTTGCCCATCTTCTAATTTTTTGGTAGAAAGTTAAGATTTTTTTATCAAACTCTTCTAAAAGTTCACCTCTTTCTTGAGACACTTTATTTCTTTCTTGGTTAATCTCTTCAATTGCATTATCTACAGCAATTTGAATCTCTTTAATTGATTCTTCTTCTTCTGTAAGTTTTCCTTGAAGCTCTTTTAACTCTTCTTCTTTTGCAACTGCAATCTCATCTAATCTTACAATCTCTTCATTTGCAAATGAAATCTGCTCTTTTGCAATCTCTTCTTCAAGTTGTAATGCTTTTAACTCTTTTTCATTTGTAATTTCATTATTCTTTTTAGCAATATCTTCTAACTTAGTTTTTAATTCAGCTAAGTGGATATTGTTTTTTGTTCTTTTAGATTTAACATCATCAATTTGTGCATATGTATCATTAATTTGTGACTTAATTGATTCTGCAACTTCAACAAATGTTGATAATTTTGCTTTTTCATTCTCAATTTTTGGTTCAAACATACTAATAACACTATCATACTTAGATAGTTTTATCAAATCTTGTAAATATTTATTCAACCGTTTCTCCTTGTGTACAAAACTTAAATGGATTTTTTGAAGCTGTTATTATAGCTTTTAATTTATTTTTTTTCAAATATTCTTCTATAAGTCCCATTAATAGGACAGAGAAGTATTTTTCACTTTCATAGTGTCTTATATCTATTAAAGATATACCTCGTACTTTTGCATCCATTGCATCATGATATTTAATATCACCAGTTAAAAAACAATCAGCTTTAACTTCGTTTATTAAAGACATCCCTGCACCTGTAACTAAAGCAACTCTTTTAACCTTATCATTACATTTTACATATTTTATATATTCAAGTCCTAGTTTTTTAGAAATTTTATTTGCAAATGTTGAAAACTCTTCATTTACATTGGCATAGCAAATAAACTCTTCACTATCAACAACTTCTAATCCTAAAACCTCTTTTGCAACATATTTATTTAAATGTGTTTTATCGATATTTGTATGCATTGAAATCAATGCAATATTTTTTCTAATTAATGTTTTTAATAATTTCGTGCTGTATGTATCATAATTTACTTTTTTTAAAGCAGAAAATATTAAAGGATGATGAGTAATAATCAAAGAGTTTTCTTCAACTTTCTCCAGATTTTCTTCATCTAAATCTATTGAGATATAAACCTGTTTTATCTCATCATCAAAATTTCCAACTAAAAGTCCTGAGTTATCCCATTTTTCCTGTAATTCAAAAGGTGACAACTCATCTAAAAATTGATAAATCTCTTTTAGTTTCAAATTAAATTCCTAATAATTTTTTCTCTCAACAATCTAGTTCATTTCATTCACTACGATTGATACGCTTAGCTAACTCGTACAGCCTTTTGTGTAAGTTCTTAACTTACAAACAAAAGTCAAAATAATCTAAAAGAGTAAAACTATTTACTCTTTTTTAACGATTATTTTCTACCAACTCTTTTTAATCTATCTTCTTCTTGGGTCTTATATAAAACTGCACAACCTTGTGCTAGTTCTCTAACCTTTAAAATATAATTTTGTCTTTCTGTTACAGAAATAGCTTTTCTTGCATCAAGTGTATTAAAAGCGTGTGAAGCTAACATACATTGGTCATATGCAGGTAAAGGTAGACCTTTTTCTAAACACACTTTACACTCATTAAATGCATCATCAAAATGTCTAAAAAGCATCTCAGTATTTGCTACTTCAAAATTATATGTTGAGAACTCATATTCACTCTCTTTGTGAACATCCCCATATGTTGTTTGACCATATTGGTTTTCATTCCATACAATATCATAAACAGAATCAACACCTTGAAGATACATAGCAAGTCTTTCTGTACCATAAGTAATCTCAACTGCAACAGGATCACAAGGAAGCCCTCCAACTTGCTGGAAGTAAGTAAATTGCGTTACTTCCATACCATCTAACCATACTTCCCAACCAAGTCCCCAAGCTCCAAGAGTTGGAGATTCCCAGTTGTCCTCTACAAATCTAACATCATGTTTACTTAAATCAAGTCCTAAAAATTCCAACGACTTTAGATATAAATCTTGAATATTATCTGGACTAGGTTTAATTAAAACTTGAAATTGATAGTATGCACCTAGTCTATTTGGGTTTTCCCCATATCTTCCATCTGTTGGTCTTCTACTTGGGGCTACATATGCTGTAGACCAAGGAGTTGAATCTAAACTTCTTAAAAGTGTTGCAGGGTGGAATGTTCCAGCTCCTGCTGGGATATCATAAGGTTGTACTACGTTACACCCTTGCTCTGCCCAAAATTGTTGTAATTTTAATAGAATTTCTGAAAATGTTACCATCTTATTTTATTCCTAATGCTTTATTAATTTTATTTTTATCAAAACCACAAATCCACTGATTCTCTATTAAAACTACAGGCGCTCCACTGCAGCCATGCTTTTTACAATCGTTTAAAGCTTTTTTATTTGTGGAAAGATCAATTTGATTATATTTAATCTTTTTTGCTTTTAAATAAGCTTTAGCTTCATTGCACCATTTACATTTTGGTAAAGTAAATAGTGCAACTTGCTTCATTATAATCTAACTTCAATAGAAGCTGAATCAGTTTCAACAGCTTTAGATTTTACTAATCTGTCTTCTTTAAGTTTAGCAGCTAATTCTTTATCTGAAATAGCTAAAATTTGCATAGCTAAGTATGCAGCGTTTACAGCACCAGCTTTACCAAGTGCAACTGTTGCAACAGGCATACCTGAAGGCATTTGAACAGTTGAAAGCATAGCATCCATACCATCCATAGCTCCACCTTTCATTGGAACACCAATAACAGGTTTAGTTGTAGTTGCAGCTAATGCTCCAGCTAAGTGTGCAGCCATACCAGCAGCAGCAATAAATGCAACTGCACCTTTCTCTTCAGATTCTTTAACATAACTTTTAGTTCTCTCTGGACTTCTATGTGCAGAAGAGATTATCATCTCATATTTAACATCAAATTTTTCAAAAGTATCAGCACAGTTTTTCATTATTTCATAGTCTGACTTACTTCCCATTATAATAGATACAAAATTCATACATCATCCTTATTTTAAAAATGGTAGATATTATATCAAAATTTTTCTAACAGTTTAATAATCTTCGATGAATTAAGCTTATTCCAAGCATCAAAATCATGCAAAATCAATGAATCATTTTTAAATACAAATTGACTAAAATTTTTTGACTTATCTTTTACATATATTGCTTTTGAACAATCATAATTGTGAGGGGTTTCTTTCTTGGCTGAATCAGTAAATATGACAATTGTAGGTATAAAAAAAGCTTCTGCAATATGGTAAGTTGCAGTATTTACAGTAAGAACATTTGTCATATTTGAAACAATATATGCATAATCCAAAAATCCATTAGAATACATTGATAAATCTACATATCTATCTTCATCAATTTTTGCATCAATTTTTAATACTGAAACAATAGTATAATCAGGAAGTTTTACTACAAGCTCTTTTAATAATGATACGGCAATCTCTTTTGGAATAGATTTTGATATATTTGCAGAAAAAGGGTGAAAAAGTAATAGTTTCCCTTTTGCTTTTAAAGATTTGAATCTTTGTTTTAATTCATTTTTTGGTTTATAATATTCTAAACTTATATTATTATATTTTTTTTCTTGAGGAATTGAATTATAATCAATTCCAAATTTATACAACCATGCATCAATATGAGGTAATTTTTCATAATAACTTCTTTTTGATACTGAACTTACATCTATAAAAAAATCATATTCACAAAATTTTTTTACATTTATAGATAATGCAGTTACTTTACGAATAAAAGATTGATTTGAAAAAATTGCTTTATCTCTTGAAAAATACTTATTTTCAGAGGCATTTAAATATATATCAATAGTAACACTTTTAAATCTTTTTTTTAATTTTTCATACAAAAGTCTAAGTGCGGTACAAGAACAAATCATTTCTGAAATACTTAATCCTGGACTTCCTAAAATCATTAAAGTGATATCTTCTTTTAACGTTTCACTTATTTGCTTATCAATATCAATTTTTCTTTCATTTAGATATAAAGATTCAATCTCTTTACTAATTCCTAGTAAAGTATGTTTTTTATATTTATAATTAAGGCTTTGAGTTATTGCAAACTCATTTAGATTTGAGATACCTAACTCTTTTGGAAATTGACTTAGGTATCTAATTTTTGATTCTTCAATTGTTTTTGCTTTGTATTTTTTACCTACATTAAAAAAAACTCTTTTCAAATCCTCAAAATCTTCTAAGGTAGTAATATAAATATTTTCATTAAAAAGATTTGATGGATTCTTTAATTTAGAGTAGTTTATTAAAGTTCCATCAGTTGTTTTTATATTTATATTTTCTGTTGCTCTAAAGATAACCATTAATTGCCACAACCACCTGTAGAACAAGTCTCATCAAGATTTTCTATTCTTAACATAGTTAAATAAGGAAGTTTCCCTGGTAATTTAATTTTATTAGTATTTCCACTGTGAACTGATTCTAGTTCTTTATTTGTTTCTGTAAGGATTTTTTTGAAACTAATATAATATTTACCATCCTCTTTTTTATAAATTTTTCCTATCTCATTATCAACTTCTTCAATAGTTGAACCCAATGGAGCAAAGATTTCTGTTTCTTCATTTGGATAAGTTTTATATTTACACATAAAATGTTCTTCATCTTCTGTTACTAATCCACTTACTTCAAAACTACCTTTACTTAAAGCATATTCATGGTTTTGAGTATCATTTTTTTCAAAAGGTCTATGAACTAAATAAGCATCAGTAAAACCTCTGTTTTTTGTAGTTGCCAACTCTGTTTGATATTTTTCTGACTCAAACTTATTTGCATAAAAATCATCAATTGCTGATCTGTAAGCATATGCTGTAACAGCAGCATAATAAGGAGATTTTGTTCTACCTTCAATCTTAACTGAATCAACTGCACCAGACTCTAAGATTTCGTCAAGATGAGAAGCTAAATTCATATCTTTTGCATTGAAAATATATGTTCCTATACCTGGTTCCTCTTCAAGTCTAAATAGTGTACTATGATCTTCATTTGCAGCATAAAGTGTGTATTCAAATCTACAATCGTTTGCACAAGATCCCCTATTTGGAACTCTTCCCATTTGTACAGCACTTACTAAGCATCTACCACTATAAGCAAAACACATTGAACCATGAACAAATATCTCTATCTCCATATCAGGTAAGTGTTTTTTTATCTCTTTTACATCTTTAAGTGAGATTTCCCTTGCTGCAATAATTCTTCTAACACCCATATCATAATAAACTTGTGCATCAAGATAATTCATAACATTTGCTTGTGTTGAAAGGTGTATTGGTATATTTGGTGCTAATTCTCTACAAAGTCTAACAACACCTGGTGCTGCTACAATTAAAGCATCTGGCTCTAATTTTGCCATCTCTATAATATGTTTTTTTAATAATTCAATTTGAGAATTAAATGGAAATCCATTTATTGTTGCATAAACTTTTTTACCTTGTGAGTGGGCATAATCAATACCCTCTTTAAAAGTTTCATAGGTAAATTCTTTTCCACTTCTAATTCTTAAACTAAAATGACTAACTCCACCATATACGGCATCTGCACCATATTTAAAAGCAATTTTCAATTTTTCTAAGTTTCCAGCTGGTGAAAGTAGTTCTACTTTTTTATTATCCATTTTATTCCTTTAAAATCGCAATTATATCAAACTTTTTTATAAAAAAGATTTTGTTAAAAGTTAATTAAATTTTATTAAGAAAAGTTTAGTTTAAAGGGAAAGCTTTTAAAAGCTTTCCCATTCATCATCACTATCTTCTTGAACAATAGCTTTAGATTCTTTTTTTGGTGTTGTAGGTTTATTTTTTGTTTCAGTTTTCGAAACTACAGGATTAGAAGAAGTTTTAGCTTCATTTTTCTGATGTTCACTAATTGTTTCATTTGCTTTAAAATTTTTACATCTTTCTACTTTAATATTATCCATAATATCAAATAATTTATTTGTAAAACTCTCTAATTCCTCAGAAACTTTTTCAAGTTGATCATTTGAAGCTTTTTCTGCATTTAGTTTTACATATTGAGCAACACTATTATGAACTTTTTCATGATACTCTTTCATACTATTCCATACAGTTGCTTTTGTAAACGCTTCACCTTTACTTTCTTGTTCTAAAATCCATTTTCCAAAATCACAAGTACTTGCTGAAGAAACATCCCAAGATTCAAAACTTCCCACTTTTGCAAAATTTTTATTTTTGAATATTATGTGATCATTTTTCAATTCTGTCATTTTAAATACTAAATTAATATCACATATTTCTGCTTTTTTATTTACATTAAATTTTGCTCTATCTGCAATATCTAAAAGGTTAGTTGATAATTTAGATACTTCACTTGCTAAGTTACTAATTTGAGTTGCAGATGAAGCATTAACTTGTGTTGCTCTATCAAGGGAATTAACAGCATCATTAATTTGTACAATTCCACTCTCTTGTTCTTTACTAGCTGTTGTAACATCTGTAATAAGACTTATTGTTTCACTAACTTTATTATTTAGATCCCCATATCCTGATATCATATTATCAGCAATAGATTTCCCTTCATTTGCTTTTGTTGTAGCACTTTCAACTAAATCTTTAATCTCTTTAGCAGCTTCTGCAGATCTAGAAGCTAGATTTCTAACCTCTTGTGCAACAACAGCAAAACCTTTACCAGCTTCTCCAGCAGTAGCAGCTTCAACAGCTGCATTAAGTGAAAGGATATTTGTTTGGAATGCAATTTGATCAATTACTGTAATTGCTTCATTAATTGCATTAACTTGTTGATCAATATCTTCCATAGCTTTTGTTGTTTTAGAAGCTAGATTTTCTCCATCAGTAGCAGATTTACTTAAATCATTTGCAAGTACTGACATTCTATTTACTTTTTCATTACTTGATTTAATAATAGAAGTTATCTCTTCAACTGCAGCCGCAGTTTCCTCTAGCGAAGCTGCTTGTTCGTTTGCTGATGTAGAAAGTTTGGTAGATGAAGAAGATAAAACTCCAGTATCACCATCTAATTTTTCACCTGTACTTGTTATCATTGCTAAAAACTCTGAGATAGTTCCACCAAGAAGTCTTGTACTCGTATAAATAGACCCTATAATACCATTTGAACTACTGTGATCTACTGCTGCAGATTTGTAATCAAAATTAGAATTTCCATACTCAATAAGAGTTTTATTAATCTCTTCAAGTTTTTGATTCGTTCCACTAATCATTGTATTAATTGAATCTTTTAATTTCATTACAAGTGGATTAGAAGAAGTTTTTTGTACTTTATAAACATAGAATCCATTATTTACTTTTTGAATAACATCTTCCACTTCAGCAATAACTTTTGCATCTTGCTCATAGCCATCTTGAAGTTTTTTAATATAAGCATTAAAACTATCAACTACTTTTCCAATCTCATCATCTGATTTTTTATCAATTTGACTATTATGTGAAGAATCTGATGCAACTGTTTCTATAGCATCATTTAAATCTTCAAGAGGGTTAATTATTGCTCTTTTTACCATGATTGAGAAGATTCCTAATACAACTAGACCTGAAATAAGTGTATATACTAATACAAAGATTACAACTTCTCGAATCTCTTCATCAGTTTGCTCTTGCATTTTTAGAATATTCTCTTCTATATCATCAACATATGCCCCTGTACCTATAATCCAATCCCATGGCTCAAATTTAGTTACATAAGAGTATTTTTTCTGAGGTTCATCTTTCCCAGGTTTTTCCCACATATACTCAACTAAGCCACCTTTTTTATCTGTTTTTGAAACTTCAACCATCTCATTAAACAAAAATTTTCCAGCAGGGTCTTTTACTTTTGATAAATCTTTTCCATCTAGTGCCGGTTTAATTGGGTGCATAATCATATTTGGATGAGAATCATTTATCCAAAAATATCCACTTTTTCCATATCTCATATTTGCAATTGATTTTAAAGCTTCTTTTTTCAAACTTGCAGAAACATCTGATACATATTCACCTGTTCCAATAACCCAACCAAAAGGTTCAAATAACTTTACATATGAAACTTTTGGTTGTGGTTCTTCAAATCCTGGTTTTGGCCATACATAATCAACAAATCCCTCTTTATCTTTTTTAGCAACATTTGCAAACTCTACAAATATTCTCTTACCACCTTTATCTTTGAAATTAGATAAATCTTTTCCATTTAATTGAGGTTTAATTGGATGTACAACAATATTTGCATCTAAGTCATTTACCCAGAAATATCCCGTTTCTCCGTATCTTGTTCCATCAATGATCTCTATTAGTCTTGATTTAAGTTCTTGAGTGCTTAGTACATCTTTGTATTTATTATACTCATAATCTAAAATAGAAAATAGAAATTTTGCTTGTGCTTTTAAATCCTCTTGAACTTCAACTTTTATTTTATCTATTGCTGTTCTATCATAATATGATTGAACAGTTTTCAAAGCTAAAGAAACATAATTTTCTAACTCTTTTTCTTTGTTTAAATAAGATTCCTCTTTAAACTTCTCAATTTTTTCTTTTGAAAGTTTATTTATTGAATATATTGATTCAAAAGATATTGAAATTGAAACAATTACTATAGCTAATAATGATATTAATAACACTTTAGCTTTTATTGACAGATTCTTGAACATTAAATAACTCCAATTAATTATTTTGTATATATTATATACTCTATGTATACTAAAGTCAATATTTAAGAAGAGTAATTTACTATTATTTCCTCTTTCTTATTTTTATGTTAAAATATGGAATATTCCTAAAGGATTTATATGATTAGTAAATTATTTAAAAAAAATACTATTGATGACTTACTAGATGAATTAAAAAATAACAGTCTAAAAGAGAGTGTTGTTGATTCAATGCTAAAAGATGTAAATATACATCATATAAATCAAAATCAAGAAAATTTTTTACATAAAATTATAGTTGAAAATAAAATAGAATCAGTTAAATGGTTAATAAGACAAAAGCTAAATCTTGATGAACAAGATATAAAAGGAATAACTCCTCTAATGCTTGCTTGTAAATATGGCTATTTAGATGCAGTAGAAGAACTAATTAAAGCAGGAGCAAATGTTGATTGTGAAAGTTACAGCGGAAACACAGCTATAGAATTTGCTGTATATAACAATTATTTTTCTATTTATAAAATATTAAAACCACTTGTAAAAGATATAAATAGAAGAAATAAAAAAAACTACACTTTACTCCATACAGCAGTAAAAGCTGAAAATTTAAATGTTATAGATGATCTTTTTGAAGATTCTAACTTTATTCTTCCCCAAGATATACTTTTTTATAAAGCAACATATACAAATATTAATGTATTAGAAAAAATAATTAATGGATTTGAATCACTTGATATTTATGATGAAAAAAATAGGAATATTTTATTTTATGTTATTGAAAATGGAATTAGATGTGAAAATATATTTTTAGATCTTTTAGAAAAAGGTTTAGATATCAATTGTATAGATAAAAATGGCAATAATATACTTTTACATCTAATTGAATATATTACGCAATTAGAAAATTCACACAACAATTCAGAAGAAAAAGATAAAGAGATTGATGAAACTAGAATTAAAGAATTAGTTGAATTGATACCTATTATTTTAGATTGTGAAATAGATACTACACAATGTAATAATAAAAATGAAACAATCTTGGCATATGCAGCAAAACACAAGAATATAGAGGTACTAAAAACTCTTTTAGATAATGAAGTAGAGATTAATATTTTAAATAAAGATAATGAAAATGCTTTAGCATCAATTATTACTAAAGGGCCTGATTTTCTAGAAACTATATACCTATTTTTTGATTATGGTATAAATCCAAACATAAAAAATAAAGATAATAAAACTATAATTGAAACTTTTATAGATGCTAGTTTAATTACAAGAGATTTCAAAAAAGTTAGAACTATAGAAAAAAGATCAATAAACTATGAAAATGATTATTTAGCTATGCTTGAAAGTTTATTGGTTAATACTGATACAAACTTAACAGCTTTAAACTCTAAAGATGAACCATACTTTTTTGAAGCTGTAAGACATGGAGCCTTAGATATTGTAAAACTTCTAATTAAATATGGTGCAGATATTAATCAAACTGATATAGAGGGGAATAACATAATATATAAATATATGGCAGAGAAAGAGAACTTAAAAAAAGAGAGTGAACTAAAAACATATTACAATATTTTGCATTCTATAATTATGATGGGAGCAAATGTTAATGCAAAAGATTCCTTTGGTGGAATAACCCTACACAAAGCTATTTTAAAAGCTGATCCAACTGTTGTTAAAATGATTTTACATTCAGGTGCAGATATCAATGCCATTGATAATAGAGGAAGACATATACTACACAATACAGTTTGGAAAAACAATATTAAACTATTTAAACTAATCCACTCTTATAATAAAAATTTAGTAAACGAACCAGATAAGTTTGGAGTTCTACCTATAAATTATGCTGCATTTTTAGGATATACAGATATGGTTTTGGAACTTATTGAACTAAATGCACATATAAATAACCCATACAAAAAAACAAAATATATAATTAATTTTTTAAAGAAATTTCATAAAAACTTAAAACCATTGATAGATAATGCAAGAACAAAAAATCAAAAAGAAAAAATAAAAGTGTTAGTTAATAATATGAAAAATGAGTTTGAAGTAGAGAGTTAAACTCTCTTATCTTCTAACAAATTTTTAGCAAAACTATAAGCATCTTCAGTAATATCTTCCCCACTTATCATTCTAGCTATTTCATCAACTCTTGAATTATAATCAAGTTTTTTTACAGTAGACTTACCATCTTTTTTATCAACTAAAAAGTGAATATCAGCAGTAGAAGTTAGTTGAGGCTGATGAGAAATAGCAAATATTTGATAGTTTTGTGATAATTTATTTAATACTTTTGCAATTGCAGAACTTTCTTTACCACTTAGGTTTGCATCAATTTCATCTAAAAATAAAATCCCATTTCCTATTATGTCAAACTCACTAATTGAAGTTAACAAAGCAAGTCTTAATCTGTTGAATTCACCTGAACTTATTGTGTCAAGATTTACTCCATTTAGCTCAAAGATTATTTCATCTGTACCTGTTTTATCTAACTTTTTTTCAACAAAATGTATTTTTGCATTTGAAAGATACAAGTATTCTAAATAATGGTTTATTCTTTTTTCCAAAGTTTTGCTGTACTCTTTTCTAAATAAGCTAATTTGTTTTGCTTGTTCATTTACTTCTACAGAAATCTTTTTTAAGTTTTTTTCTAAAATAGACTTTTCAAATGAGATATTTTCATAAGATTCTAACTCTTTTTTCTTCTCTTCTTTATATTCTAAAGCCTCTTTTATAGAACCAAATCTTTTTTGTAAAGATGAAAGTTTTTCTATTCTATCTAAAACATTTTCAATATCTAACTCTTCTAATTCATATAAAGAGTCATTAAATTTTTCAAAAATATTATTAAGTTCATTTATTGCTTCATCAAAAAATGTTGAATCCTCATCTAACAAATTCAATGCAGTGTTTACAGAAGAACTGTAATTAAAAATAGGATTTGCTTGGTCTATTACTTCTTGGATTTTCTCTTTTTTTGATAATCTTTTTTTAAGTTCATTAAGCTCTTCATATTCATCAATTTGTGGATTTATATTTTCTATTTTTTCTATTTCAAATTTTGCAAACTCTTTTAAATCTTCAAGATTTTTTTCATCATCTTTTATTTTTTCAAGCTCTTTTTCCATAGTAAAAAGTTTTTGAATATTTTCATCAAAACTAGACTTTAAATCTTTAAATTCATTTTTCTCTTTTATACAAACAGAATCAAGAAAATTAATCAATTTTGATGATTCAAAATCACTTGTATCTTTTAGATGTAAATGTTTTATTAAAGATTTTGAAAAACTGTTTAGATTCTTTTTTGATATGGTTTGAGCATTTAAAAAATATCTAGCTTTATCTTTTTTTATCTCTTTAATAATTATCTCATCACCTTTTTGTATATCAAAAGCTTCCTCTTCAATATCTAAGCCTGAAAGAGCAACTTCACCTAAAGATGCTTTAGGTTCAGTTATAGCAAAAAGTGAAAGTATTGATTGCATTAAAACTGATTTACCAGCTCCTGAAGGTCCAGTAAAAACAACAAGTCCTTTATCTAACTCTAAATCAACCTCTTGAAAAGATAAAAAATCTTTTAAATATATTCTGTTTATCAATTAATTTCCCCAACCTAATTTATCATTTAATACTTCAAAAAAGTTTCTTTTTGTTTTGTGTATCAGTTTAGCTTTTTTATTTGCAATTTTAAATTTTATTACAGCTCCATCATCAACTTCATAACTGTCTTGCCCATCAATTAACAATACAGCACCTTGTACATCTTTTATTTTAAATTCTATTTCTATATCAGCTGGCATCACTAAAGGTCTTTGTGTTAAAGAATGAGATGCCACAGGTGTGATAATAAAAGCTTCTGTAAGTGGGTAAACAATTGGACCTCCAACTGAAAGGTTATATGCAGTTGAACCTGTTGGCGTTGAGATAATTACTCCATCACCATGATAAGAGTTAAAAGAGATACCATTGATTTTTGCTTTTATTTTTATCATTGAAGATACAGTTTTTCTTGATATTACGATATCATTAAAAGCAACAAAACATTTGTTATCAACATGACATTCAACCATCATTCTATTGTCAATTTTATAATTACCTTTTTTTAAATCATTTAAAAAAGGATCTAATTCTTCAACTAATACATCAGTTAAAAAACCTAATGTACCCATATGTATTCCAAGAATTGGAAGACTAAACTCAAAAGAGTTTCGAACTACAGATAATAGTGTACCGTCTCCTCCAATTGAGACTAAAAAATCCACTTCATCACATAAATCTTTTAAAATAAGTCCTTCATCTAGACCTATCATTTTTGCACTGTTTTTTTCTAAAATTAACTCAATACCATATTGGTTAAAACAATTTTTAATTTTTAAATATTCATCTTTGATTTCAGGTGATTCTGGTTTTAAAACAATCCCTGCTTTTTTTATAGAGTCAAGCTTTTCATTACTAGTTGTAAGTTTCACTAAATTCCTATCTAATATCTATTTTTTCTATATTATCTTTATAATCTTCTATTTTTCTATTATTGTAGCTTTCAAATTTGTTTTGATTTGTACTTATTCTAGAGATATAAGGTTGATTTTTCTTTAAATTATAATCTAAATTCTCTATCTCATTTTTCGCTTCATCAAAACTATCAAAAACTTTATAGAAGAGTCTATAATAATCATTATTAGAACCTATTGAATAAATAAGAATATTATTTTGAAGTTGATTTTCTTCTAAATATGTTACTAAATCTATATCTTCTTTAGCAAAAGTTATTAATGTAATTGTATATTTTTGGGATTCTCTATTAAATATCTCATCTTTTAAAAAATTCTCTTGACCATTTTCAACATATAAAATATCATTTGTAATATTTGTTGGTGAAGATATAACTTGTTTTTTTTCAATATCTTTGTGATATGTTTTGTAAAGTTTTTGATGATTTTTAATATTACTAACTCGTAAACCATTTTTAGGAATACTTAACTTTGTTATTGCATCTTTTGCTTGTGTTTTTGATTCATATGCCCCATA
Organism: Halarcobacter sp.; assembly: GCF_963675975.1. Taxonomy (NCBI): domain Bacteria; kingdom Pseudomonadati; phylum Campylobacterota; class Epsilonproteobacteria; order Campylobacterales; family Arcobacteraceae; genus Halarcobacter; species Halarcobacter sp. Next base: position 14,650 of record NZ_OY780939.1, read on the forward strand.
TATAATTCTGGCATATTCATTTTTATCTCCATATTTATAGGCTAAAGAGTTATCTTTTAAACCATTACTTAAATAATATTGTTCAATTGTTTCATTTGATAAATCTAATTCTCCTAAATCTACTGTATAAAAAGAACTATTTTCATTTAAAAACACTTCACTCAAAATATTAAAATTACCATCACTTTCAATGAAATAAACATCATCTAATTTGGTTACTTTTAAAAACTTATTCTCATTTTTTTCTATTTTTGACTCAATCTTTTTTTTCTTGATATTTTTTACACTATTTGCTATTTTCTTTTGCTCTTTTTTAGATTCTTTAGATTCTTTAGATTTTTTAGATTTTTTAGGTTCTTTAGGTTTTTCTATTTCTTTTTTATTATCTTTAACTATTTTAGTTTCAAGATTTTTATCATTTTTTATAATTTTTATATCATCACTAAGTTCTGGTGTACTAGCTAATTCTTTTTCTTTTTTATCATTAACTTTTAATTCAATAATTGAACTATTATCATTTTTAGACATATTTTTATTATAAAAACTTTGAAATTTTTCCATTTTCATAGAAAAAGGTTTATTTAATTTTAGATTATCATTAAACTCTTTTATAGCCTCTGTTGCTTCAGCCCTTGATTTATATAAACCATATATTATTCTAACTTTATCTTTGTTTTTACCATACACATGAGCTAAGGCTTTATCTGATATATTATTATTCTCAAAAAAATTTTTAACTGCATCTTTTTTTAGTGCAATTGATGCAACTGCAATAGAATAGTATTCTGAATCATCATTAAAAAGCTCCTTTTTTAACTTTTTTGAGTCATCAGAGTTTGATATAAAAATTGATTGATTTGTCTCTTTTGTTTTATTATTTGTTTGTGTTTTAGAAGAATTATTTTTTTGATATCTTTTTTGCAGTGTTGAAATCTTAACGGCATAAGGATTATTTTTTTTAAGGTTTTCATCTAATTTACTAATAGCTATTTTAGCACCATCAAAACTATTATATACACCTAAAAATATTTTAGAATAGGTACTTTTTGAATGATTATACGATATTGCATTTCTAATATTATTTTCTTTAAAAAAATCTATTGGATCAATATTATTTGTATCTATTGTAGCTAATACTATTGTATATTTGTTTGAATCTTTATTTGAAAATTCATCTTTTAAACTTAGTTCTTTACTGTCCAAATTCTCAACATATATTACATTATCTTCAATTGAAGATAATAGCGAAACAGAAAAAAAAGAAATTATTAATAGAATTTTTAGGAATTGCATAAAGCTCTCTTATCAATTGATATTTCAAAATTTTAGCAAAAAATAATTTAAAAAAGGATTTAAAATAAAAAAGCCCCACTATTGCTAGTGAGGCTTTTTATAAAAATTAAAATTTGTTAATAAATATTAACCATTTCTCTTTTTGATGATTTCTTCAGAAACATTTTTAGGTACTTCTAAATATGAATCAAAAAGCATAGAATAAGTTGCTCTACCTTGAGACATAGATCTTAAGTCTGTAGAGTAACCGAACATTTCAGATAATGGAATCATTGCAGTAACTAATTTAACACCAGCTCTGTCATCCATAGATTGAACTTGTCCTCTTCTTTTGTTAACGTCACCGATAACATCTCCCATATAATCTTCAGGAGTTTCGATTTCAACTTTCATGATTGGCTCTAAGATTACTGCTTGTGCAGCAGCACTTCTACAACCTTGTTTGAATCCCATAGAAGCAGCAAGTTTAAATGCCATCTCAGATGAATCCACGTCGTGGTAAGAACCATCATAAAGTGTAACAGCAATATCAACCATTGGATATCCAGCTAAGATACCACCAGCCATTGCTTCTTCACAACCTTTTTGAACTGCAGGAATATACTCTTTTGGTACAACCCCACCTTTAATTTCGTTGTTGAAAATGAAGTTATCTTCGCTACCAGATTCTAATGGCTCAATTTTTAAGTATACGTGACCGTATTGACCTTTACCACCAGATTGTTTAGCATATTTGTACTCTTGGTTAACTGCATTTTTAATAGTTTCTCTATATGCAACTTGTGGAGCACCAACTTCTGCTTCAACTTTAAATTCTCTTTTCATTCTGTCTACAAGAATTTCAAGGTGTAATTCACCCATTCCTGAGATAATAGTTTGTCCAGATTCTTCATCTGTAGCAACTCTAAATGATGGATCTTCTTCAGCAAGTTTACCTAATGCGATACCCATTTTTTCTTGGTCAGCTTTTGTTTTTGGCTCAACTGCAACAGAGATAACTGGTTCTGGGAATTCCATTCTTTCTAGGATAACTGGATCTTTTTCAGATGCTAAAGTATCACCTGTGATTGTTGATTTAAGACCAACAACTGCACCGATTTCACCAGCATATAACTCACTTACTTCTTCTCTATTGTTAGAGTGCATTTTAAGTAATCTACCGATTCTTTCTTTTTTCATTTTAGTTGAGTTCATTACATAAGTACCAGATTGTAACTGTCCTCTATAAACTCTTGTAAATGTTAATTGTCCAACAAATGGGTCAGTCATAATTTTAAATGCTAATGCAGCAACTTCACCATCATCAGAAGAAGGTACAATTACAGCTTCACCATCTTGAGTTTCACCTCTAATGTCTGCAACCTCAGTTGGAGCTGGTAAATACATTGCAACAGCGTCAAGTAAAGTTTGAACACCTTTGTTTTTAAATGCAGTACCACAAGTCATTGGAGTAATAGACATAGCTAAACAACCAGCTTTAAGACCTGCAACGATTTCTTCTTCAGATAATTCACCTTCTTCGAAGTATTTTTCCATTAACTCTTCTGAAGACTCAGCAGCAGCCTCAATCATTTTTTCTCTATACTCTTCTGCTTTGTCCATCATATCAGCTGGAATATCTTCTACGTGGTAGTGTGATCCCATTGCAGCATCTTCATCCCAAACGATAGCTTTCATTTGAACTAAATCAACTACACCTTGGAAGTTTTCTTCTGCACCAATTGGTAATTGAATTGGCACTGGATTAGCTTTTAATCTTTCAGAAACTTGTTTTTCAACCATATAGAAATCTGCACCAGTTCTGTCCATTTTGTTAACAAAAATCATTCTTGGTACTCTATATTTGTTTGCTTGTCTCCAAACTGTTTCAGATTGTGGTTGAACTCCACCAACTGAACAGAATACTGCAACAGCACCATCAAGAACCCTCATAGATCTCTCAACTTCAATAGTAAAGTCAACGTGACCTGGAGTGTCGATTATGTTAATTTGCAGTTGCTCATTAGTTTTTGGGTGAGGCCAGTGACAAGTTGTTGCCGCAGAAGTAATTGTAATACCTCTTTCTTGCTCTTGCTCCATCCAGTCCATTGTTGCTGCACCGTCGTGAACCTCACCAATTTTGTGAGATACACCAGTGTAGAATAAAATTCTTTCTGTAGTTGTTGTTTTACCAGCATCAATGTGTGCAGCAATACCAATATTTCTAACTCTATTAAGTGGTGTTTTTCTTGCCATTTTATTAGTTTCCTATTACCATCTGTAGTGAGCAAATGCTTTATTTGCTTCAGCCATTCTGTGCATGTCTTCTTTTTTCTTGAATGCAGCACCTCTGTCGTTAGCAGCTTCGAATAATTCGTTTGCTAATCTCTCTACCATAGTTCTTTCGTTTCTTTTTCTAGCAGCATCTACTAACCATCTTAATGCTAAAGTTTGTCTTCTTACAGCTCTAACTTCAACAGGAACTTGATATGTAGCACCACCAACTCTTCTAGATTTAACTTCTAAAAGTGGTTTAACATTTTCAATTGCTTTTTCAAATAAATCGATACCAGCTTCTTCACCTCTAGCATCTAAGTTTGCAATTGCACCATACATAATTTTTTGCGCTGCAGATTTTCTACCATCTAGCATTACAGTATTAATAAATTTTGTGATCACTTTACTATTGTAGATAGGATCTGCCATTACTTCTCTAACAGGAGCTTTTCTTCTTCTCATTCTCTTATCCTTCTACTTATTTCTTAGGTCTTTTAGTACCATATTTAGATCTTGCAACAGTTCTGTTTGCAACACCAGCTGTATCTAAAGCACCTCTAACGATGTGATACTTAACCCCAGGTAAATCCTTAACTCTTCCCCCTCTAACTAATACGATAGAGTGTTCTTGAAGGTTATGACCCTCACCACCGATATATGAAATAACTTCAAAACCTGTAGTTAATCTAACTTTTGCAACTTTTCTTAAAGCCGAGTTAGGTTTTTTAGGAGTTGTTGTATATACTCTTGTACATACACCTCTTCTTTGTGGACATTTTTCTAATGCTGGTGATTTAGATTTTTTAATCACCTTTTTTCGCTCTTTTCTTACAAGCTGATTGATTGTAGGCATTCTTTCCCTTTATTTATTTTATAGAGAGTCTAATATATTATGAATCAATATAGATTCTCTACTACGTGGTTTGAGCTTTTAAGCGGCTCATGCTTCTCGTTACGTCCCAATGACGCCATGACATATGACAAGAGTCATAATCAAAACGATACTACCATTCTAGAGAAACGTTGAGTGTTTTCTAAAAAAGTTTTGGATTATACTTAATTTAATCTTAAATATGCCTTATATTAATATTTAGTAAGAGAGAATACTATCTATCATATAAGGCTAAATTTGAGGACAAAACATAGTTTTAGAAATTAAAAAATCTCATACGCTTCTTAGAGCGTATGAAATTATAGTTTTGTTAGGTTTCCCTTAGGTTACAATTAAAATTTTAAGTACTATTTAATTAGAATACTTTTATGACAACTAATAATATACTAATTTATATACTGATAATAAATCTAATTACATTTGTATCTTTTGGTATGGATAAATACAAAGCTATCAAACAGCAAAGAAGAATTCCTGAGAGAAACTTACATAACTATTCTTTTATAGGTGGAGTGATTGGTGGGATTTTAGGGATGCTTGTGTTTAGGCACAAAATAAATAAATTAAAATTTGTATTTATACAAGTTTCAATCTTTTTATTTTGGTTAGTAGTATTTATTTTTTATAATTTAAACTATCAAAAGTCCTTTTAAACTTTTTACTGTAAAAAGTCTAAGTCCTTGACCTTTTTGCTCTTTTACTTCATTTGTAAATCCTGCTTTTGAAAATAGCATTACCTCATCAGGTACTATATCTAAAGTTTCACACAACTCTTTTAATCTTGTAATTTCTGTTTTTTTCATCTTTGAGTTTGTATATCTACATGAACCTATTATGATTTTACCACTTTGAGTTTGTGCTAATAGCTCTATTTGATTATCACTTTCATCCCAATATCTTCCTATATCTTCTATCTCATCTTCACTAAAGATTGTTTTTACATACTCATGACAAAGTTGTTCAAAAACCAAATTCATAAACTCATTTTGATAATTATTAAATCTTTCAAAACACTCATCATACTCTTCTCTAGCTATTCCTCTATATAAAGGTGAAACAAAAGCAAACCAAAATCTTAAAAATGGAGCAGTAAAAAGTAGTTTATCTGCTACTTCATTCTCTTCAAATTGATTTGTTAAAAAGTCCAATGAAGTTTCCGTATGAATTATATTTAACTCTTCTAGTTCATAAAGACTTTTAATCCCCTCTGCATACTCTATATCTGCTCTTTTAAAAGCTGAATTTACTCTTCTGTCACCTAAGGCTATACCTGTTAATATTTTATGATACGGAGCACTGTTTTTTGTAAGTTTTGCGATACTATCTTGAATCGCATAATATTCATCTAAAATATGTCTTATTATCAATGTTCTTAAGGGTTTTGTTGTATCTATTTTTACATCAAGACCACCAAATACTGCAAAATAGTTTAAAGCTGTTTGCATATCTTTTGGTTTATTAGTTTCACAAAATATTTGAAACTGTTCTTTTAGTGTTTTGTCATTTTGTATGATGGGAAAACCTTTTTATTTTTTTGAAGTATAACATAAAATACTATAGATATTTTTGTAAGAAAGCATTTAAAGAATTTGCAAAACTCTGTACATCATTTTTTGAAAAGGGTTTTGGTCCTTTTGTTATCTCTCCACTATCTCTTATCTCTTGCATCAAATTTCTTATTGCTAGAAACTGTTTTATATTATCTTCTGTGTATAACTCACCTCTGTGGTCTATTGCATGAGCTTGTTTTTCAATAACTCTGTTAGCTAAAGGGATATCTGCTGTTATAACCAAATCGCCCTCTTCTAAGAGTTCAACTATTTTATTATCTGCTTCATCAGCTCCTTGTTCAACTATTTCATAGTTTATAAAAGAGCTTTTTCCTATATTGATTTTTTTATTTGAGATAACTTGTGTTTTAAGAGAAACTCTTTCAATCGCTCTTAAAACAACAGGTTTTAAAAGATTTGGAAATGCATCACCATCTATATATAAAGTCATAAAATCTCTTGAACACGTCCAACTTGACCATCTTGAAGTCTAACTTTTATTCCGTGAGGATGTGTAGGAGAATTTGTTAATATATTTTTAACTATCCCTTGAGTTAATTTACCCGTTCTTTGGTCTTGTTTTAAAACTATATTTACTTTTTGACCTTGTTTTATATTAAACCTTTTTCTATGCATTATAGTTTAATGCCTTTTTTGCTTCATTTAGGTTATAAAAAAATATTGTTTTGAAAGCAAAAGTTGCTTTTGTTTTCTTCTCTTCACTAGTATCTAAAATAGGAAAAGAAAAACTCTCATTTTCATTCTCTTTTGATTCAAATGTAATAGTAACTGATTTTAAAGTTCTCATCATATTCATAGTAGTTTTATACTCTTTTGGACTTGTGCCATTTAGCATATCACCATTTTTTTCTTCTCTTCTTATTGCCTCAAAAAGTGCTGTAAATGTATCTTTGAACATAGCCTTACTAAGTGTTACTTTTACATTTGATGTGTGAAATGCACCTGTTTTATTTAATAGTGGATTAGGTTTAATATCTCTAATATCTTCAATCATCTTTAGAAAAGGGTTTTTACCACCTAAAACCTTACTATAATTATCAAAATCTAAACTAAGTTGTTCTTTTATTGATACATCAAGTTTGTTAAAATCCATAATTCTCCATTCTTTTATTATAAATATATTTAATTATCTAAAAACACATTTTATCTAAAATCTGAGTATTTGTATCAATATTTAAAATTTTATTTCAAGAAAAGGTAAAAATACCTTTTCTTATTCTTTTCTAAATTGTTTTGTACTTACGTTTTGGATTATATTTTGAGCGATGTTTGAAGTATCATTTGAGATTTGCTGTGTTTGATTTGCTACATTTGCATTCTCTTGAGTTCTTGAATCAAGTTTTGCTACAGCATCATTTATCTGTTCAATACCTTGTTTTTGTTCCTTAGAAGCACTTTCAATTTGAGCAATTAATTCAGTGGTTTTATTGATATTTTCATTCAACACAGAATATCCACTAATCATTTGGTCAGCATTTTTCTTACCAGTATCAGTTTTAATTGTTGCATTCTCAACAAGCTCTTTAATCTCTTTTGCTGCTTCTGCACTTCTTGAAGCTAGGTTTCTAACCTCTTGAGCAACTACAGCGAACCCTTTACCAGCTTCTCCTGCTGTTGCTGCTTCAACTGCTGCATTAAGAGACAAAATATTTGTTTGGAAAGCAATTTGGTCAATTACTGTGATTGATTCAGCAATTGCTGTTGTTTGTTCATTAATCTCATTCATAGACTCAACTGTTATTTTAGCTAGTTTTTGTCCATCATTAATTGAAGCCAATAAAGTATTAGAATACTGTGCCATTTGAGAGATATTTTGTGTTGTTTCAATAATAGTTGAAGTAATCTCTTCAAGTGATGCTGATGTTTCTTCAAGTGATGCAGCTGTTTCATTTGACGATTTATTTAATACATCCACATTTTCTAAAAGTTGTTTTGCATTTTTTTCTAAAACCTGACCTAAGTTATAGTTTTCTTGCAACATCTCATTGATAATATCACATAGTCCATTCAAGCCTTGAGACACTTTACCATTAGCATTTGGTATATTCTCCACAAAGTTAAATTTTGAGTACTCATCTAAAGAGTTAAGAATAGTATTTATGTCACTATTAACATTTTTACTGATTGTTTTAATCATCTCATTTAAAATATCTTTTAATTCATTTAAAGATTTATTTGAAGATTCTTTTACTACTTGAACATCAAGTTTACCTGCTTGGATTTTATTTACTACACTTTTAACATCTTCAATTAAAACTCTATCTTTATCGATATTTACTTTTACACTCTCTATCTCGGCATCAATTTTCTTTGCCATATTTCCAAACTCATCATTTGTATTTATATTCAACATTGAAACACTATTTGTTTCCCCTTTTAAATATGTAAAGAAACCGTTAAGTCCCTCTTCTAGAGTTTTAAGAGGGTTAAGAAGTTTTCTTAATAGAAAATATATCATCAATAAAATGATAATCAAAAGTACTACATAAAGAACTATTTCTGTATAGATGCCTTTTTTTATCTCTTTAAAGATTACATCTTTTTCTATCTCTACAACTAAATACCAAGATGAAAAAGGAACTTTACTATAAGAAACAAGCTTTGATATACCATTGTCTTTTGTGTCCGTAAACTTATCATTTTCTTCTGTTCTTATTTGTTCAAAGAGTTTACTTGGTTTTTTTAACAGTTCTTTATTTTTATGGATTAAAGTTGTACCATCACTTGATAAAAGGTAAGCCAATCCAGTCTCACCTAAATCAAGATTTAATATCTCATTTACAACTGTATCTAAAAAGATATTTGCACCAACAACCCCTACAAGTTTCCCATCTACAGTGTATGGAGCAAAAACTGTAATAACTAGTTTTTTGGTTGTATTATCAACAAAAGGTTCTGTTACACCTTTACCTTGTATTTTTTTTGATTTTTTATACCAAGGTCTAAGTCTTGCATCATAATTCATAGTAGCAATACTTTTTAAACTACCATCAAACTTGATTAAGTCGCCACTATCCTCTAAACCTAAATACATACTTGCAAAATCCCCCGATTTTTTTCCAAGCATTAATTGGTCTATCAAAACTTGATTTTCTATAGTCAAGTTTTCATTTTTTATCATCTCTACAACAGATGAAACTACCTGCATTTTTGACTCTAAATAATCATTAATAAACTTAGAAGTCTCTTTTGCTATTGTAAGTTGATCATGTTGAACTAAATTGTACTCTGATTCAAACTTATTAGAAGTATTGTAAAATCCTAAGATAAGGAATGAACATGAGATACTAATAAGTAGTAGTACGAGAAGCTTTGATTTTATGCTAGACAGTTTCATAATTTCCCCTTTGTATTTACTTTTTTTCATTTTATATTTTATATGTGTCATAAAGATGACAAAAGTAACAATAGTAACATTTTAAATGAAACTTAATTAAATCTTACTTTCTTTTGTATAATACAATTACAAACGCAGCTCCAAAATATTTTTCTCCCATATAAGTGAACTCTTCATTTTTAGCTTCAATTATTCCCTGATGTCTTTCTCTAATGATTTTATCACTCATAGATAATCCAAGCCCTGTACCAACAGATTGGTCTTTTGTAGTAAAATATGGTTCAAATACCCTTTTGATTATATTTTCATCTATACCACCACCATTATCTAAAATTTTGATTTCTATAGCATTCTCTTCTATTTTTTTTGTGGATATAAAAAGATATCTTTTTGAATCATTTTGATTTAATTCTTTTAATTTATCTTTTGCATTATTAATGATATTAATAAAAGCTTGACTCAATTCATTTTTATTTCCTTTTATTGTTAAATCACTTTCATATTGTTTTACAACTTCAATATAGTTTCCTTTTATGGAAGCTATAGTTAGACCTAAAGCACTACCTAATGCATCTTTTACACTAACAGCTTGCTTGTGGACATCCACTTTTATAAAATTTCTAAAATCATCAATTGTTTTAGACAAATAATCTGCTTGTTTTATAATTTGTTCAGAAAAATCTTGAATCTCTTCATCTTTTATCTCTTGTTTTAAATCAACTTTCAACGCCATACCACTTGCACTTGTAGTAATAATACTTAAAGGTTGTCGCCATTGATGGGCAATATTTCCTATCATTTCACCAATAGATGCTAATTTTGATTGGGATTCTAACAGTTTAACTGAAGTCACATCTTTTGCTGTAATTAGTATTCTATTTCTATCTGATAATAAAGTAATTGAAAGATTGATTGTTATTATCTTATTGTCTTTACCTATAAATGATTTTTCAAAATTATTAAAATGACCTTTTTGCATAACCTTTTTAAATATTCTTCTCATATTCTCTTTTTGCTTATCAATAATAAAATCTAAAAAGTTCCTACCTAACAACTCCTCTTTGGGATAAGATAAAATATTTAAATACGCCAAATTTAAATCCAATATATTTAAATCTAAATCCAAAATCCCTATACCATCTTTGCTATATCTAAATATCGCCTCAAATTCATCTTTTTGTTTTTTTAATTGTTTTTTAGATTTTGATAATAAAAAATTTATTCTTTTTATCTCTTTATTTGTCCTTTTTAAAACTAAAAACCTCCAGAATCCCAAAGCAATCAACAATGACATTCCAGCTAAAATTTGAAATATAAAATTATAATCAAATACTTTTTCAACTTTTACTGCTGTCCAGTTATTAACTATTGAGTTTAATTTTGTTGGAGAAAGCGTTTTTATAGTCTTTTGTAAAATTGAAGCTAAAACTGTATCATCTTTTTGTGAGGCCATGCTAATTTGCAAAGGCTTAAGTAATCTTCCAATTATTTTTAAATCATCATAAGATTGTTTTGCAATTTGAAATTTTGCGATAGGATATAAAGTAAGATGGATATAAACCTCACCAGTTTTTACTAAATTTAACCCCTCTTCTATGCTATTTACTCCAACTATTTCTATAGAGGGATGGTTCTGTTTTAACTCTTTGATCAATGATGTATATGCTATAACTGAGATTTTTTTACCTTCTAACTCAGATAAATCAGAAAAAAAATCTTTATTAGACTTTCCTATTGCAACGTAGGGTATCTCAAGAAAAGGTTGAGTTAACAAAAAGTTTTCATTGTTTTTTTCAGAATACTCAACAGTAGGTAAAACATCACATTTTTTATCTTCTAAATTATTAAAAGTTTCATTGAAATTTTTGCTTTCAACAATATCAAAACTCAAATTTGTATTGTTTTCTATCTCTTTTAAAATATCAGAAACTATCCCCGTTGCTTTGTTATTTTTAATATCACTAAAAGTTGTTAAGCCAGGAAGAATACACATTTTAATTTTTTCTTTTGTATCTAAATAGTTTTGTTCATTGATTGTAAAGATAAGTTGAGATTCTTTTTTTGAACCAAACCACTTTTCTTGAATTTTTTCTAAAGTTTTTATATCTAAATTGATATATGCTTTATTTAATATGGAAATTAATATTGATTCCTCTTTTAATGCTGCAAAATAGTATTTATCTAACTCTTTATCATCATTTTGTATTACTTGATTAGAAATTTTGAGATTCGAATAACCATATTTCTTCATATAATAGTTTGCAATATTTTTATCATTTAAAACAGCATCAACCTCACCTATAGAAAGAGCATTTAACTTTTGTTTTAAATCTTTAAAATATACTTTTTCTATTTGCGGATATTTATTTAAAAACAACTCCTCTAACCACCCCTTGGTAACAGCAACTTTTTTCCCAAATAAATCTTCAACTTTATTTATGTGTTCACTCTCTTTTCTAACAATATAAACATTTTCTCCTACTAAATAAGCATAAGAAAAATCAAAAAATTTTTCTCTGTTTTTATTTTTATAAAGGGTATGCATTAAATCAATTTCCCCATTATGTAAACTTTCTAAAAGTTTTGTCCAAGGCATAGTTTTATATTCAACTTTTAAACCTAAACTTTTTGTTAAAATATTTAATAAATCTATAGAATATCCAGTAGGAACCCCTGCAAGTGTAAAATCCATCGGCTCATAATCAAATTCACTTGAAGCAATAATTGTTTTTTTGTTTTTTATATAGTTTATTTCACTAGTAGTTAAGAATTTTTTGACATTAGAATCTATTTTATATATATCATTTGAGAAGAGAGATGTTATGAAAAATGATAAAATCAATATAATCTTATTCATGTCATATCCTCGCATGCTATTATAAAAATAATTTTTATAATGGCTTTGATTATAATTTTACAATACAATACTTATCATACAATTAAGCAAAAAAACTAATTGATATAATCTCTCTTATAAAAATAGAAGTAGTTTTAATATAAAATTCCCAAACAAAGGCTAAACATGATAAATCTAAATTATAAAGTAATAGGTAAAGGTGAAAAAAAAGTTTTATTTTTACATGAATTAATGGGAGATTGTAGAAATTATGAACCAATGTTTCCTTTTTTGGATAAAGAAAACTTTACATATATTTTCATAGATTTAAGAGGTTATGGTTTATCAAAAAATATAGAAGGCGAATATAATTTAGAAGAGGCTTCAACAGATGTAATAAACTTAATATCAAAATTAAATTTTGATGAAGTTATTCTTGCTGCACACTCAATGTCAACTATGATTGCTCAAAGAGTAGCACTTATTGAACCAAAAGTAAAAAAGCTAATTTTAACTACTCCAATATCTGCTTCAGGGATAAAGGTTCCTGAAATACAAAAGAAAAGTTTAATTAGAAAAATGAGTGAAAACAAAAGAGCAGTAGAACAAATAGTTATAAGTTCAAGTAGAAGATATAATCAAACTTGGAGAGACTATAGAATAGATATGGGATACAATTCCTCTTTAAGTGAAGCTAGAGCTTCGTATATGAATATGTATCTAAATACTACTGAGATAGAAAATGAGATAAATGAAAATATTGAAGTTACTATAATTATTGGGAAAAATGATTCTGCAGTTTTTTCAAAAAAAGAAACAGAAAAAAATTTTTCAAAATATAAAAATATAAATATCATCGAATGCCAAGAAGCAGGACATTATCCTATGATAGAATGTCCAGTATTTTTTGCTACACAAATAGAAAACTCTTGTAAATAGATATTAATCATTTTTTTAAGTAAAAGGTAAACTTTTTTTACTAAAATTCCCAAATAGTTGTATATACTATCAATAAAAACTAAAGAGACTTAATGACTAAACAACTTTTCCCCTTAGCACTTGGTGGTTTGGGTATCGGAACAACAGAATTTGTAATTATGGGATTATTACCAGATATAGCAAATAATATAGATGTAACTATTCCTACAGCAGGACACCTTATATCTTCATACGCTTTTGGAGTAGTTATTGGAGCTCCAATTCTTGTTGCACTTAGTGCAAAATTTCCACCAAAAAATATTTTAATTGCTTTAATGGTACTTTTTACAATATTTAATTTTTTATCTACAATTGCACCTGATTACTATACTTTGATGTTATCTAGATTTTTAAGTGGGCTTCCACATGGGGCATTTTTTGGTGTTGGAACAGTAGTTGCCTCAAAACTTGCCAAAGAGGGTAAGTCTGCCCAAGCTATTGCTTCCATGTTTACAGGACTAACCTTAGCAAACTTAGCCATGGTTCCACTTGTTACTTTTATAGGGCATCATCTTCATTGGAGATATGCTTTTGGTATTGTTTCCCTCATAGGTATTATTACCATATTCTTTTTATATAAATGGCTTCCAAAACAAAAACCTCTAAGAACAGTAACTTTTAAAGAGGAATTAGAGTTTTTTAAAACAATAAAAGCTTGGCATATTTTAACTATTGTTTCTATTGGTTTTGGTGGTTTATTTGCTTGGTTTAGTTATATTGCACCACTATTAATCCATGTATCAGATTTTAATGAGGGAAGTGTTTCTTATCTTATGATTATTGCTGGAGCTGGAATGGTTGTAGGAAATATTTTTGGAGGATACTTAGCCGATAAAAAAAACCCAATTCTTGCTTGTATTTTGCTACTTTCTATGATGGTGACATCTTTGATATTGGTATTTTTGCTTTCAGATAGTAAAATAATATCAATAATCTTAACATTTATCTGTGGAGCTTTAGCTATGTCTATTAGTTCTCCAATTAATATGATTATGTTAAAAAGTGCAAAACACTCTGAAATGCTTGGAGCTGCTTTTTTACAAGCTGCTTTTAATGTCTCAAATACTTTAGGTGCTTTCTTTGGAGGGATACCTTTAGTTTTAGGATTTAGTTATAGCTCTCCAGCGCTAGTCGGAGCTGGTATGGCAACATTTGGTGTAGTACTTTGTATCTTGTTTTTTAGGAAATATAAACTTTAATGAATTTAAGAGTAGGAACATTTAATCTTTTTCAATTTTGTGCACCACCTTTTGCTTGGTATATAAAAAAAGATAAATTTAATGAAAATGAATGGCAAAAGAAAAAAGAGTGGATAAAAAACACTTTACTTGAGATGGATTGTGATATTGTAGGTTTTCAAGAGGTTTTCTCACAAGAGGAGCTTGAAAACCTAGTTAAAGAACTAGGTTTTAATCATTTTATTACAGTTGATAAACCAAAAATCCAAAACAACAAAAAAGTATTTACCTCTACAACTCTAGCCTTGGCTTCAAAATACCCAATTAAAGAGATACAAAAAGTAAAACCCCATGGACAAAGTATTTTAAAATATAAGTTTGAGGGACACTTTCGTTTTTCAAGATTTCCAATAAAAGCCTTAATTGAATTGCCAAACAAAAAAGATATTACAGTTTATGTAAACCATTTTAAATCAAATAGATTAAATGAATTTGAATATATTTTTAATAAAAACACAACTTTAAAAGAGAAAAAACAAAAAGTATTAGAAGCTTTAGAAAATAAATATTCCCCTGCTTTAAAACAAAGATTGTGTGAAACCTCATCTTTATATTATGATTTTAGAAGAACAAAAACACCTATTATTTGTATGTGCGATTTAAATGATAAAGAATACTCTTTATCAATAGATGTTCTAACAAATACTGCTTATCATCAAGATTTAGATAAAGATTACAATCTTCTATTTGATGCATATTATTTATGTGATAAAAAACCATATAATCCCCATCCTGAAAAAAAGATAGAAAGAACTCCTACAAGCTATTTTCAATCTATTGGAAATGTAATAGATTATATTTTTGTATCAAAAGAGTTTAATAAAAGATCAAAAGCCTCTATTGGTAAAATCTCATCTTATGAAGTTCTTGATAAGCATTTAAAAGACAATAAAAATGGCTCTTTAATACAAAGTGACCATGCCCCTGTGGTTTGTGAAATCACTTTTAATAATCTTTAGAGTTTACTAAAGAACAGTTTTTTTCATCTTTTATCTTTACCTCTACAATTCTATTATGCTTGTTTATCTCTAATTGGCAACACTCAAGCAACATCTCTTTTAATATTTTTCTTCCCCTCTGAACTCTTGATTTAGCAGCAGGCAAAGAAATATTCTCTTTTGTTGCCAACTCTTGTTGGGTATTGTTTTCTATCTCTGAAAGCTCAATTGCTTTTTTATACTTATCGGGCAATCTACTTATTAAAAAACCTAAACATAATGATAACTCATCTTTAATAATCTCTTCAGAATCTACCTCAAAAGGGTCATTCACCCAAGAGGGAACCTCTTTAATATTTTTGTTTGTTCTATAAAAGTCGATAATTGTATTTCTTGTTATTTGGTATACCCAACTTTTTAGTTTTGTAATATCATCTAAAGTATCCATTTTTGTATGTATTTTTATAAAAACCTCATGCAAAATATCTTTTGCAGTTTGGGTATTTGATACTTTACTACTTATAAATCCTAAAAGTTGTTTATGGTATTCCCTCCAAACATCTTCTGTACTTTTATCCATTTTTACCCTTTTAAATTACTTTTATCAATTGCATATAAAAAAGATATAATGCTACTAAAATTAATAAACTACCCATTATAATATTTAAAATTTTAACTCTTCTTTGTGTTTGAAATAAAAACATCACCCTTTGTCCTACTATTGCCCAAAAACTTAAGCACAAATAACATACTAAGAAATATATTATTATAAACAGTATTAAATCATTTGTGGAAGTAGAAAACAAAGAAACCCCAGCTACACAAGCTATCCATGCCTTTGGATTTAACCATTGCAATAAAAAACCTTCATAAAATTTTGGTACAAAACTTTTGTTTTTTTCCAATTCTATTTTTTCTGCTGAGTTAATAATTTTATATCCCATATATATAATAAAACTAGAACCCAAAAAAGACAAATATATTAAAAAGTTAGGAAAAGACTCAATAATTTTTGAAAACCCAAAACTTATAAATGCCAACAATACAGTAAAACCAATAGTAGCTCCACTTATAAATAGAAAGGTTTTCTTAAACCCATTACTAATCCCTGAAGATATGATTATCATATTTACAGGACCTGGTGAAATTGACATAACAAAAGAGAAATAACTCATCGCAAAAATTACACTCATATAAATCCTTTTAAGTATTTATATATGTAGACGAAAAGAGTTTAAAAAAGATGCAAAATTTGATCTTAAATTAAACTATTTAATTTGTAAGCCCAAGCTTTATATGCAGCTTGTCCTAGATGAAGGCCATCTGTAGTTAGATTTTCTTTTAAAAGTTTTTTTTCATTTTCAAAAGATTCATTTAAATCAAGAAATTTCAAACTGTTTTTCTTGCAATACTCTTCTATCATAGAGTTTAATTTTAAAACTTTTTTATTGACTGCTGGCATTTGGGTTATAAAAATACCATTTACAAGAATATTGGCATTGCTTTCTTGTAAAATTTTTAATATTTTTTTATAGTTTTCAAATACTTCATCTAAAGGGATTGATAAACATAAATCATTTACACCAATCATCAAAACAATTGTTTTAGGCTCTATGTTTTTTATTAAGTCTATTCTTTCTAAAACACCTTTTGTAGTGTCCCCATCAATACCTAAGTTTAAAAGATGCTCTTTTTCTAAAAGTTTATTCCAATCACCTCTTGCTATTATAGAATCACCTAAAAGTACAACTTCTATATTTTTTTTCATTTTAAAGCTTCCTCTACTGCTTCTAACACATGAATAACAGTAGTATCAAAAATAGGAATATCTACATAACCTTGTTTAATAATCATAGATATCTCAGTACAACCTAAGATTACCCCTTCACACTCTTGCTCTTTTTCTAATCTTTTTATTATTTTTATATATTCATCTCTTGATTTTTTATTACATATTCCTAAACATAACTCTTTATAAATCACATCATGGATAATATCTTGCTCTTTTTCATTTGGAGTTATAACTTCAATACCAAAATTCTCTTCTATTCTATTTTTATAAAACTCTTCAGTCATGGTAAACTTTGTACCTAAAAGGGCTACTTTTTTTATATTGCTTTTAAGTAAAGCTTTACCTGTAGCATCTGCAATATGTAAAATAGGTATAGAGATATTTTTTTCTATTTGAGGTACAACTTTATGCATTGTATTTGTACAGATTATTAAAAAATCTGCTTTTGCAGATTCTATTGCTTTTGCTTCTTCAGATAATATTACAGCTGTTTCATCCCAAAGTGCACTGTGCTGAAACTTTTCTATCTCTTCAAAATCGACACTAGATAGGATTATTTTTGCACTATGAAGACCACCTAGTCTATTTTTTATCTCTTCATTTATTAATTTATAATAAGTAGAAGTACTCTCCCAACTCATTCCACCAAGCATTCCTATTTTTTTCATTTAATCCCTTTATTTATTTGTACTAAATATCAATTTTAACCCTAATGCTAAAAATATTGTCCCAACAATTTTATTTAACCAAGCACTTACAGATTTATTTACTTGTATTCTTTTTGAAACCTTTGAAGTTAGTATAACTATACTAAACTCTACAACCATTCCTACTAAGATAACTAGAAAACCTAAATATAAAAGTTGTATTGGTATAGAACCATGTCCTTCTCTTACAAATTGAGGGAGAAAAGCCATAAAAAATATTGCAACTTTAGGATTTAATATATCTATTAAAACACCTTCTTTAAAAGCTTTAAACATAGAAATATTTGTAAAAGATTTTTTTGTAACATTTAGATTTCTATTTTTTTGCTTAAAAGCCTGATATGCAAGAAAAAATAAATAAAAAGCTCCAACTATTTTAACTATTGTAAAAGCATACGCCGAAGTAACTAAAATAGCAGAAATACCAACTGCTGCTGCAACTACATGAACTAAAGCCCCAGTACAAACTCCCAAAGAAGAGATTAAGCCAACTTTTTTACCATTATTAACAGTTCTAGTTAATATATAAATCAAATCTGGTCCAGGGGAAATACTTATTAATACTGCCGCAGATAAAAAAAGAAACCAAAAGTTTAAATCTTCAATCATTTATTGTCCTTTATAAAAGAAGATTATAATCAAATATAATTAAAAAATAAAATTATACAGGTATCAATTTAACTTTTGTAAGCCATCTTTATTTAGTTTATACACACTAGGAGCAAGTTTTTCAATAAATGTTTTATGGTGTGAAACTATTATCATAGATTTTTTTATAGAATTTAAAATTTTTATTATCTTCTCTTCTGCATCTTCATCGAGGGCATTTGTAGGTTCATCTAGAAGTAAAATTTTTGGTTTTGTAATTAGTATTCCAGCTAAAGCTACAATCTTTTGCTCACCTCCACTTAAATCATAAATATTTCTATTTTCTAAATGGGAAATTCCTAAGTCTTCAAGGATTTGACAAGATTTAGTATAAGCATCATCTTTTTTTTCACCCTGAGCTCTTAATGCAAACATAACATCTTCTATAACAGTTGGGCAAAGGAAATGATCACTTACATCTTGGGGAAGATATCCAATATCACTTCTATATTTTCTAAAATCTTTTAGATTTTTCATCTCATCATGAAATAAAAAAACTGAACCAGCACTTGGTTTTATAAGACCTACAATAATTTTAAGCAAAGAGCTTTTTCCACTCCCATTTGCACCAATAATTGCCACTTTTTCTTCATGGGAAACATTTAGTGTAACATTGTTAAATACTTCTTTACTAGTGTTTTTATAAGCTAACTCTTTTAAATTTATTGAACAACTCAAACCATTACCTCTTTTACATATAACATACAAACAAAAAATATTAAAGCTACATCATAAAGTGATAGCTTTGAATTGTTTATTAGATAGATTTTTCCATGAAATCCCCTTAACTCAAAAGAGTCTTGTAAAGCGTTTGCTTTTCTTATTGATTTCACAAAAATATGACCAAACAGATTACCATAAGTTTCATAAGCAAAAAGTGAAGAATTTGCTCTAAATCCCCTAGCTCTTAGTGTTAGTTTTATTTTTTTAAATTCATCAGTTAAAACTTGTATCATCTTCAAAGAGAAATAAACTGAACTTACAAACTTTTTTGGAAATCTTAGTTCATTTAAAGCCCTTACAATATCATAACCACTAGATTTTGAAAATAAAAGTAGATTAAAAAAGATAATCATATTGGTTCTAATATATATATTTATAGCATTTTGAATATCATCTTGAAGTATCAAAATTATAAATATCATTGCAATAAAAAGGTTTAAAAACAGTAGTTTCTTAAGTATTTTAAATATATCTTTATACTCACAAATCATTGCAAATATAATTGGAAGTAAAAATAGAATTTCAATTTTATTAAAACTTATAAGTATTGAGTATAAAAAAGCACATATTAATATAATTGAAGAGTTAAATTTACTCATTTTTTAATTCTCTTTAATCCTATAAATATTAAAACCAATAAAGCTATTGCAATAATAGCTTCAATAAGATTATAATCTTTTACTTCAGGTTTTTCCTCTTTTAAGTTTTTTACTTCAAACTCACTTTGTGCACCATGTCCACCCATAGCTTCTGCTTTTATCACAAGCTTTGGTTTTAACTGTTTTACTATATATTCACCAGCTTTATTTGTAAGTCCCTTTTCAAGTAAATTTCCATCTTGGTCATATACTTCAATTTTACACTCATTACAATGTGTTCCTGAAGCAAAATATGTAGAAGCTATAACCTTTGAATTCTCTTCATAAATAAAAAGATTTAACTTATGTGCAAAAGCACAAATTGTTAATAAAAACAATAAAGATACTATTTTCATAAATTCACCTCTTCTAAAAGTTGAGGAGTTGATTTTTTTAGATAATTAATCAAGAAAATTGTAATCAATCCTTCTATTACCATTGCTGGAACATTTGCTAAAAATATTGTTAAAGAAGCATAAAAATACTCCTCTTTAGATAAAGCTAATATAAGTGCAAGTAAAAATGTAGCTAATAGTACAGGGAAAAATCCAATTACAAAATATTTTATTTTTTCTTCTAAAAGATTAAAAAATCCTTTTTTTACAAATAGATATGTTATAAAAGCAGGCAAGGACATGATAATAAGATTTGCCCCAAGGGAAGTTATCCCACCATAACCTAAAAGCGTAGCTTGAAATAAAAGTGCTATTAAAACACTTAAAAAAACACATGGACCAATCAATATACCAATTATTCCTATTAGTACCAAATGTATTTGTACAGGACCTAAAGGGATATGTATAAATGAAGCGATAAAAAATATTGCACTCATAGCAGCTACAAGTGCAATATTTTTATTTTTTAAATTTTTAAGTGAATAGATTACTAGCCCTGCTCCTATTACTGCTGTAGTAATAGCAACCTCACTAGATAAAATACCATCTGATATATGCATATTCTAATAAGCCTTTACCCAAATTAAAGCACCATTTTCAATAGGATATTTTTTCCCTTTGTATTCCTTCTCACCCTCTTCTATAAGTGCAGCAAATCCCCACCACCCTTTGTGGTTCATAACAAAAGAAAATACTCCATTGTCGTCTGTTTTTACAACTTGTGTAATGTGGGCATCAGTTGGTGCTTTTAAATTAAATTCATTATATAATTCAACTTCAACCTCTACATTTGAAACAGCTTCACCATTATATACAACTTTTCCTTGAAAAATATTCCCTGCATATAGTCCAAAAGGCTTTGTTAAAGGGATAATTTCATAAGTTAAACCAATTGGTTCATCCCAACCATCTTCTAATCCATATGAAGATACAATAACTTTAGGTACATGAGAGATATATTTTCCCTCAGCAGGCTCAAAATATGGCTCAGGGATTGTATAAAACTTGTAAACACCAGGTTTTTTTATCTCATAACTACTTTTCCAAGCTTTATGGTCAAACACTTTTGTTTCACTTAAAGGTAAAGATTGTTTATTTTTTTCATAAAAAATACCCTTTGGTTTAACCATTGTCATACCAGTTTGCTCAAAAGGATGAATAAACATAGCATCTAAAGTTATTTTAGATTCCTCTTTTGAAGTAACATTATCAGTAGATGGGATAAAAGTAAGAAAGTGAGCATTTGCAAACACTGCAAATACTCCAGCTAAAATCAGTTTTTTCATTATTTGCTCCTTGAATTTATGAAAAGATTATAAATATTTTAAATTCAAAGGAAATAAATTAAATTTTTTCTTATGTATTTTTAGAACTAATTAATAAAAATAATTTAAATTTCAAAAACCTTTCCTATATTTTGTAATTCCTTTTTATATTCTTTAGAAATATAATAGTTTATCATAAGTCCTTCTCTTTTTGATATTAAAATATTTGCATCTTTTAATTTTCTAAGATGTTGGGATACAGGAGATTGCTTCATAGATAAAATATCACTTATATCACATACACACATTTTTTCATATTTTAAAAGTAAATAAACTATTTTAAGTCTTACTTCACTTCCTAATAAAGAGTAAAGTTTGGCCTCTTTTGAAAACACTTTGTCTAATCTTTTTACCTCATCTCTTTCATGATTAATTAGATTTTCATTTACTTCAATTCTAAGACAAGTTGTATCTACTTTCATTTGATTCCTTTTAAAGCTTTGTTTTAAAACTTGTATTTTGATTTGGACTGAAGCCACCCTTTGATACAAAACTATTTTGTGGTTTGTTTGCTTGAAGTTTATTTGGTGTTGGCTTTGAAGATGAACACGTCTCATTTGTATCACAACATGAAGTCTCTTTTTTATTAAACTTATCTTTAAATATATGATAGACAATTAAAGCTATCATAGCTATAGAAGCTATTATATTAAATATAGATACCTCTTCATTGTCTATTGAGATTGTTAATAAGCTTAATTCTTTAAAAAATGTATCATATAAATATCCAAATAATAAAGCCATAATAGCAATAACTACAAGATAAACTATAAGTGCTGTTTTTCCAAGCATTTTATAAACTACACTCATAGTAACAGCACTAGTTGCAGGTCCTGCTGTTAAAAATATAAAAACAGCTCCAGGTGACATTCCTTGAATCATAAAAGCAGCTGCTATTGGTAAAGATGCTGTTGCACAAGTATATAAAGGCATAGCAAAAAGCATAACTACAATATATGTCAAAAACTGATTTTCAAAAAGCATTTGTGTATACTCTTTTGGTGTAAAAGTCACAAATAAAGCACCAAGTATAAGACCTATAATCAAGGCTTTTGCCATATCATTAAAAAGAGTTCCATATCCATATTTTAGTACAGCTATAAACGAAAAGCCTTTTTTACTACTTGAACTACTGCAACAACTCGATGTTGTAGTGGAATTAGAACTGCAACAGCTAGATGTAGAACTAGAGTTTGAACTACTACAACAGCTTTGAGGCTCTTCCATATTTTCATTAGTATCTTTTGTATCTTTTTTTTCAAACAGATTTTGAACTAATCCAACTGTAATAGCTATAATTACAGAAGAAACAACTCTATATAAAGTGAATACAAATCCAAATAATGAGTATGTTGCTAAAATAGAATCTACTCCCGTAATAGGAGTTGAGATTAAGAAACTTTGAACTGCACCCTTACTAGCACCCTCTTTTTTTAGTCCTTGTGCCAAAGGGATTACAGAGCAAGAACAAACAGGTAAAGGTATTCCAAAAAGTGTTGCTTTTATAACTGAGCTTGTTGAATCTTTTCCAAGATGTGAAGAGACAAAAGTATCTGGTATTAGTTGTTTTAAAATACCTGCAAAAAATAAACCAATGATTATATATATTGACATTGCATTTAATAAATCTAAAAAGTTTGCAAAAAAATTTTGTAATATTTCCATTATGATTCCTATAGTATATTAGAATATACTAATATACTAAAAAGAACTTATATTAAACTTTAATTTTTGCTAGTTATACAATTTTTCTATTTCTAAAAGCCAATACAATAGTTATAAAAACCACTAAAAGTGTAATCGGTACAAAAGGTGGTATTGGGATTGGGTCACCTGCTGCATAAGAGTGTAATCCAGCTAAATAATAGTTAACTCCAAAATAAGTCATCACAATAGAAGAATAAGCTACTAAAGATAAACTAGAAAAAATAAAATTAGAAGCTAAGCCTTTTATGTAGTGTAGGTGTAATATTACTGCATAAATTAAAATAGATACTAAAGTCCAAGTCTCTTTTGGATCCCATCCCCAATATCTACCCCAAGATTCATTTGCCCAGATTCCACCTAAGAAGTTACCTATTACAAGTAAAACTAAACCTATTATCATAGACATTTCATTTATTCTTCTTGCTTCTTTTATAGAGATTTTCAAAGATTCTTGTTTTAAATCATTTTTATTTTTATTAATAAATATAAAAAAGACTAGTGTTAAAAATCCTAAAATTGCACTAAGTGCTAAAAAAGCATAACTAGCTGTAATTACACTTACATGAATTGTTAACCAATAAGATTTTAAAACAGGAGTTAAAGTAGTAATCTGAGGTTCTAACCATGATAAATGTGCTACAAAAAGGGTAATCCCTGATAACAATGATGTGGTAGCTAGTGCTAATATTGATTGTTTTGAAAAGATGATTCCTGCTAAAACAATAGCCCATGCTATATAAATCATAGATTCATATCCATTTGACCAAGGGGCATGACCTGAAACATACCATCTTAATGCAAGTCCTGAAGTATGAACTATAAAACTTAGTATAAATATCACAAGAAAAAATTTTGATATTTTATTTAAAGATATCATTGGTTTAAATATTTTTACAAATACAAAAGCCAATAAAACAACTCCTAAGATTAGATATACAGGAGTTAGTCTTTTAAAAATATTATATTTGTTAAAAAGTAATTCTGCTTTTATTTTCCATTCATTAGGGATAATATTAGCTGCATATTTTGTTTGATAGTTTATAATATTATCAAGGGCGATATTTGCTTTATCCCAAGAGGCTTTACCTTCATTTGCTTCTTTTAATGCAATAAAATAACTATCCATAAGATTTGCTATATCTTTTGCCTCTGTTTTATTTAAAGCACCAACTCCATCATTTATAACTGATATTGCTAAAGTTGGGTCTAGCCATTTGTTGTTGTTATCATCAATTTTTGGAAATAGTTTTAGAAAAGCTCCTGAAAACAGATTATAGATAATATTTAATCTTTCATCTACTTTTATAACATCCTTATCGTAAGTTGTTCTTTGTGAGGGTTTCTTTTTATTTATTATTTCTAAATCATCTTCTAATTTATATTTCCCTAAATTACCATATATATCATCAAATTTAAAGTATTTTGAATCACTATTTATATTTAAAACATTTTTCAATTTATCATTTTTTACACTAATAATTGGAACTTTTTGCCAGGCTCTTGGATTTATAAGCATACTAATAAATAGTTGATTTGCATTTAATCCATATAAACTCTCTTTTCTCATCACTTTATTCATAATCTCAATAGCTAAAGAATTAATAGGTTTGATTCTTCCTTGATAATCTTGAACTAATACTGCCCCTAATTTGTTTGCATGGTCTAAATCTATATTTGTGATAAGTTTCATATCAATATTTGAGTTTGTTTCTGCTTTTAAATCACTTGTAAATAGAAATACAAAACAGATAAGAAAAGCACTTGCAATATTTTTTAATTCATATTTTGTATTTGCCAGTTTTCTAAATCTACCATTTTTCATAAAAAGACTAAAAATAAGCCCTGTAAATAATAAAAAGTAACCAATATATGTTGGTATTACTCCTGGGTCTTTATTTACAGAAAGTATTGTTGCAGTTTCATTCATAGTGTATGAACTTTGAAAAAATTTATACCCTTTATAGTTTAGAGTATTGTTCATAGATATTAATTGCTCAAAAGTTATATCATCTTTTGTATCATATACTTTTACTAAACTAGAATAACTTGAAGGGGATTTAGAACCAGGATATCTTTCTAGATTAAAATCATTTAAATATAAAGAAAATGGCAACTCAATAATCTTTGCACCCCAAGATAGTTTTAGTGTTTTATCATCTAGCTTAATTGTTTTTTCATAACCTTGATTTGAACCACCTTTTCCAAAAAGAGAGATCTCACTCTCTTTTCCTTTGTAAGTTAGTTTAGTAATCACGGCATTTAGTCTTTTATCTTTTTGAACAAGATTTTTATCCATACTTACAACTTGAACTTTCCCTGATGCTGCAAAATCTGGCGTTGCAAATCTCGTTTGTGCTACTATATAAATAACATCATCTCTTAAAGGTAAAACTTCATTTGCTTTTATAGTACCTTGCCCTACTCCATCCATAAAGTTGTATGTGATTGATACATTTGATTTAATATAAACTTGATTATCTTTTGTTTCAAATAAAACTTTAGGTTTAGAGTTATCTTCAATCTTTTTATTTAAAGAAAAAGTAGTATATTTATCTGAGTATATTTTTGTATTTTGTAAATCTATACTTCTTGCTCCTGTTAAATCAGTAATAATAAGATTTACCATAGGTTTTCCATCTTTTACTGTTACAATTTTCTCTGCTGCATTTGGAACAAAATTTTGAAATTTTAAATTTATATTTGAGTTAATATCTAAATCAAAATCTGTTTGAGAAAGTTCTGTCATTAATACTTTTGTATCTTTTTTAAGTATCTCTTTTCCATCTTTATTTAATAAAACAGCTTGAATATATTCATCATTTGAAAGCATTTTATTTTGTATAGTAAATTCAGGAATAGTCATCAAACCTTCATAACCTAAATATCTAGTAAGAGCAGCTCCAACTAAGATAAATGCAAATGATATATGGATAAAAAAGATAAAAAACTTTTTGATTTTATACATTTTAAACCAAATAATATTAGCTAATGAAGAGATTACAAGAATAAGCATAATAAGTTCAAACCAAGTTTTATTATATACAAAAGACCTTACAGCCAATGTACCATAATCATTTTCTATAAATGTAGCCACAGCACATGAAAAAGCGAAAAGAAGCATTAAAACTGTTGCAGTTTCAATTGATAGAATATTTTTTAGTAATTTTTTCATATTAAACCTAGATTATACAATTAATAAATAACACCTAAATTAATAGGAGAGATATGTGACTAGGTGTTATTTATTAATCATAAAAGAAAAGAGGATTAACCTCTTCTCTTAAATTTGTAATTTAAAGTCTTAGTTATAAGAAGTTTTATCTTCTATACCCTCTGTTGATTTAGGGTTATAGATACCTTTTTTCTCAGCCTCTTTTTTCCATTCAATTAAAAGTCCACTTTTGAATTTTTTCTTATCATCTACAAGTTTTTCAAATGGTAAACCAATAATCTCTTGAGCTTTCTCTTTAGAAGTAGCTTCAGGTGCTTTATAATCAGCAGCTCCATGTTTAGCTAAGATTTTAGCTAATTTAATTCTAGCATTTCCAGCTTTTTCAATTGCTGTTGCTAAAACTCTTAAAGTCTCTTCAGGTGCATGGAAGAATGCTGGGTGTGATGCAACTGCATAATCCCATCTCCATTGTGCATGTCTGATATCTTTTAATACAGGTGCCATTTCTGCTTCACTTGCTCCAACTTCCCAAGCTTTTCCAGCTTCTAAGTGTGCAGCAGCTAATTGTTTCATAGCTTTTTTGTGTAACTCATCTTTTCTTTGTTTTTTCTCATTAATTGTTTTAAGTAATGAGTCTTCAGAAACTCTGTGACAAGTCATACAAGTATTTTCCATATTTTCCAATGGATTACCAATTTTATGATCTGTATATTTAACTCCACCTTCTCTTTTATAAGGCATGTGACAATCTGCACAAGAAACATTGTTTTTACCGTGTGCACCTGTTTTCCACATCTCATAACCTGGGTGTTGAGCTTTTAACATTGGAGTTTTAGAGATTTTGTGTGTCCAATCTTTGAAATCCATATTATCATAATATCTTTCCATATCATCAACTGATGTACCTTCAGACCAAGGTAAAGTAACAACAGCCGCTTTTTTACCATCAGGAGTATCAGTTTTTTTGAAATAATATTCAACGTGACATTGTGCACAAACCATTGTTCTCATCTCTTGGTGAGTTGCATCAGCTAACGAAGTTTCACCATTTGATTGTAAAGCAGTATCTAAATACTTTCTATTTACTTGAAGCTCCATAGTTTCAGGATTATGACAATCTACACAACCAATTGGATTAATAATATCTGAACCATATTTTGCCCATTTACCAGTAAAGTACTCTAAGTCACCTTGCTCATTCATAATTCTAGGAACATCAGGTGATTTACATGTCCAACATGCTGTTGGCATTGGTCCAGTTTTACCATCTACTGGTGCACCTGTTCTAAGAGTATTTCTATTATCTTCAATAGCATAGAAGTGACCTCTTGGAGCGTTATAGTCTTTTGCAAAACCATATCCTGCCCATAATACAACTAATTCAGGATATTTTTCTAACATATCCTCGATTTTATCACTTTGTTTAGTTTGTTTCCAAGAATCATATTCTCTTGGATAAAACTTTTTAAACTCTTCGTTTTTTGTTTCCCATTTGTCAATTTTTGGAACAGAATTTATAATTTTTTGTTCCTCTTTTTTCTCATTAATAGATGCAACTAATGCACTTAAACAGCCAATTGCTACTAATGAAGCTACAAGTAAGACTTTAAACTTTTTCATCTTTCTTTCCTTCTTATTTCATTCTTTCTTTAACACCTATACTATAAGGAGTTGATGTTAAACTTCTAACTTTGCCATGAGGAGTAAACTTATGACATTCCCAACATTTTCGATCAGCTTTTAAACTATCTTCTTCTGAACCATGGTAATTATTTGCATTTAGACCCATTTGAGATGTTAAATCTCCATGACATCTAATACAGTTTGCTTGCACTCTGTCTGCACCATCTTCACTTATGTCAATATTATTTTCATAAGTGTTCAAGGTAAATGCAACTGAGTGATTCCAACCATCGATTGCTTTAGCTTTATACTTAGCAACCACATCACCAACTGGCAAGTGACAATCCACACATGTAGCAACATTCTTATGAGAACTTTTTGACCATGTTGCATATGCAGAATTCATCGTATGACAATTGATACAGGCTTTAGGATCACTTGACAGGTATGACAACATTTTTGATGCATGCACTGTATAAGCAAATAAACCAACAGCAATAAGAAAAGCTAAAATTGATCCATAGACTACAATTTTTTCTCTTTTCATTCTTAATCCTTTAAATTGCATTAGAAGTATAAATTAATTTTTAGTTTAAATCCTTGACCTATGTCAAGAATGAATATTTAGTCATACTATAAAATGGTACTTTCTTATTAATTTAAATTTTTCGATTAAAATATCATTTAATTTAATTATGTGAAATTTATAGTAAAAGTTATTTTACTTTATTGAAAATAAAGTTTTTTAGGTAGTTTTAGAATTTTATTTATAAGTTTTTATTATATTATTTTAATATATAAAAAATTGATACGTATATTGATAAAAAAAATTATAAATATTTCAAAATTTGTAAATTTATTGATAGTTTGTATTTAAAAGATGAATTATAAGTGTCAAAATTTGACACTTATAAATTAGAATTTATCTTGGTAGTAATTTAACTGGAACGATTTGGAACTCTTCCATATTCCATACACCATTTACTACATATGGCTCATTTTCTAACCATTCATTAATCGCTTCATCATTTTCAAAATCAACAAATAGTGTAGAACCTACCATTTGGTCATCTTCTATAAGAGCACCAGCATTTATAATTTTTCCTTCTGCTATCATTTTTTTAGCACCCTCAACATGAGCGTCTCTTACTTCTAGTCTTTTATCTAAAGCACCTTCATTGTCATAAGCTATTACAAGGTATTGCATTGGTTAACTCCTATTTTTAATTGATATAATTCTATCATTTAATCATTACAAGTAAATTAATATCTTTATCTTATTAAAGTCAAATTTGAAAAATAGTAACCTTGTACAAAATCACAATCAAGTTTATTTTGAATCAATTCAAAATCCTCTTTTGTTTCTACACCCTCTATAATAGATTTTTGACCATTTTTTCTTATTGTTTCTAATAACCCGCATAGATATGATATATAGTTTTGATTTGTTTTGATTTGTTTTAAAAAAGATTTATCTATTTTTATATATTTACATCTATTCATAATAAAAAAAGAAAACATTGAGCCATCTTGCGCAAAATCATCTAATGCAGAATCTATGCCTTTTTCTTTTAGCCACATGGCAAAACTACGCATAATAGAAGAAGATACTTCATCATCACTGCCATTTTCAGTTATCTCTACAACTATATTGTCTTTATATTGTTTTAAAAATTTTTCCCAATAATTTTTTTGCTCTTCTGTTTTTACAATATCCGCATCAAAATTTAAAAATAATTTTTCTTTTTTATCAAATTTGTTTACTTGATGTAGTTTATTTCTTTTTTCTAGTTCGAAAAACAAATTATTATAATAGTGAAGTTTTCTAAAAATCTCTTCAGTTGATATTATCTTTTCATCTATTGCAAATTTTGATAATGCCTCATATGCGAATATCTTATTATCATTTTTTATATCTATTATTGGTTCATATTTTGTTTTATAATCAGCTCTTTTTATTATACTTTTAAA
Organism: Halarcobacter sp.; assembly: GCF_963675975.1. Taxonomy (NCBI): domain Bacteria; kingdom Pseudomonadati; phylum Campylobacterota; class Epsilonproteobacteria; order Campylobacterales; family Arcobacteraceae; genus Halarcobacter; species Halarcobacter sp. The sequence goes on from NZ_OY780939.1 coordinate 44,690, forward strand.
CTCTTCTTTATTCATAAAGAGAATAATAACAAATTTTAAATTAATTTATGATAACAATTATCAATTTTATAAATTAAAATAATTAGCTGATAATATAAATGTAAGTGGATATATAAGGGCATTCATATATCTAAAAAGAAAAGTCATTTTTACATTTGGAAGTATATCTTCTATATTTATATTCTCTTCTATCTTTTTTATAATACTAAGTTTTAAAGAGATATCTAGAAACTTTATCCCAACTATACTTAACATTAAAAAGCTATTGTTTTGCAAATATATAACTAAAAATATAGAATAAATAAAACTCAAATTTAGTAAAAAGAAAAGTAAAATACTTTTTTTGTAGATTGCATAGTTATTATAAATAACTCCATGCAGTGTGTCAGATTTTTGCCAGTTAGATTCAAATATCTCAACAGCAATAAAGATAAAAAATAGTGAGATTATATCCATTATATCAATTAGGGCAAAGCCCTAATTTTATTCTTCGTCGTAATCTTCGAATTTAATTTTTTTGTTTTTGTATAAACCAGTTCCTACAGGAATTGTTCTACCAATAACAACGTTTTCTTTTAAGTCTTCTAACATATCCATTTTAGCTGAAATTGCTGCTTCAGTTAAAACTTTTGTAGTTTCTTGGAATGATGCTGCTGAGATAATAGAGTCAGATGTTACAGCTGCTCTTGTAATACCAAGTAATAATGGTTCAGCAATAGCTGGTTTACCACCAAGTTTGATAATTTTTTCATTCTCTTGCATAAATCTTTTCTTAGAAACCATATCTCCAATGATAAATTTAGTATCACCACCATCAATAATAGAAACTTGTCTTAACATTTGAGATGTAATTACCTCAATATGTTTATCCGCAATATTTACCCCTTGAGATCTATATACTTGTTGTACTTCAGATACAATAAAGTAATGTAATGCTTTTTCACCTAAAATCTTTAATACATCATGTGGAGAGATTTGACCATCTGTTAATGCTTCACCAGCATGAACAAACTCACCCTCTCTTACAAGAATTTGTTTAGATTTTTCAACTAAGTATTCTGCTTTGTTACCATTTTCATCAGTAACAATAATTCTTTGTTTATTTCTTAACGGTTTACCAAATGTAACCATACCATCAAATGATGCTAGTACAGCAATACTTTTTGGTCTTCTTGCTTCGAATAATTCAGATACTCTTGGAAGACCTCCAGTAATATCTTTTGATTTTTGTGTTGCTTTTGGTGTTTTACCTAAAATGTCTGCAATTTGAACTTCTTGTCCTTCATTTACAAATAATGAAGTTTTAGGATCAAGTGCATATCTAATTAGGTCTTTTTCATCTGTCGCAACAACAATTGCAGGTTTATAACCAGCAGGGATATACTCATTTACCACAAGTTTAGATGTACCTGTTAATTCATCAAATTGCTCAGCAACAGTTACACCTGGGATAATATCTTCAAATGCAATTTTACCTTTTCTTTCAGCAATTGTAGGATTTGAATATGGATCCCACTCAGCAATTACAACTTGTTCTGAAGATGCTGGTAATGCAATTACACTATCTTTTTCAACAGGAGTGTCATTATCTAATTGAAGTACTGAACCTCTTGAGATATAGTGTCTTAATGCTTCTCTACCCTCTGTATCAACGATTACAGCAAATAAACCTTTTTCGTCTACTTTTTCACCAGAATTGATATCATCTCTTCTTTCTAAATAGTCACCATGAAGTTTGTAGTATTTTACAATACCATGTGCTCCAGAAACTATTGTAGAAGTAATAGGCGCCCCATCTTGAACTTTAAGTTCAGATGCATATGGAATCCTGTTAGGAACATTCCAGCCATCTTTAATCATTTCAACGATAGATTCATTTACATCAACTTCAACACCATCTTTATATGGTAAGTAAAGTTTACCTTCAACTTTTCCTGATACACCAGCAAGTTCATTTGCTTTTGCAACATCATTCTTTCTTAGGTAATATTTTTTCTCTTCTTTACCATTAGTAATAGTTAAAATAACCTCTTCGTGAATAGTTTCAACTGTTACGTTACCTTTAAATGGTGCATTAATTTTAGGTTCAACTAATAAAATACCCGCATTTCTTCTGTTTGCTACAACTATTTTCCCATTTTTATCTGTATGAGTTTTGATGTTGTAGTATCTAATGAAACCTTCTTTATCAGCTCTTAACTCTCTCTCAGTTTGAGTTGCAGATGCAGTTCCCCCAACGTGGAAAGTTCTAAGTGTAAGCTGTGTTCCTGGCTCACCAATAGATTGTGCTGCAACAACTCCAACTGCTTCACCTGGAGTTGCTTTTCTTTGTTCACCTAGGTTAAGACCATAACATTTTGAACATAAACCATGCTCTTCTTTACAAGTTAATGGAGTTCTGATTACTACAGATTTAACTTCAGCTTCAGCAACAACTTTTGCATCCTCTTCAGTGATTAATGTACCCTCAGTAAATAAAATCTCATTTGAGATTGGGTCAATAATATCTTCAGCAATAACTCTACCTGTAATTCTTTCTTCTAATGACTCAATTAATTCATTACCAGAAGTAATATCAGTAATCTCAATACCTTCGTGAGTACCACAATCTTCAACTGTAATTCTAACGTTTTGAGATACATCAATAAGCTTTCTTGTTAAGTAACCCGCATTTGCTGTTTTAAGAGCTGTATCCGCAAGACCTTTTCTAGCACCGTGAGTAGAAATAAAGTACTCAAGTACGTTTAGACCTTCTCTAAAGTTTGAGATAATTGGTGTTTCAATAATAGAACCATCTGGCTTAGCCATAAGTCCCCTCATACCAGATAACTGTCTAATCTGTGCTGCAGAACCCCTAGCCCCAGAATCAGCCATCATATAAATAGAGTTAAATCCATCTTTATCAGTTTTAACTAAATCCATCATCTCAGTACCAAGAGTATTGTTAACCTCAGTCCAGATATCAATAATTTTATTATATCTTTCTTGCTCAGTTAATAAACCTTGAGAGAATTGTTTTTGAACTTCAATAACTTCTTTTTTAGATTTTGTAATATGGTCAACTTTTGTTTCTGGAACTCTAATATCATCAATTGATACAGAGATACCAGCATCTGTTGCATATCTGAAACCTAAGTTTTTAAGGTTATCTAAGAATCTTGGAGTTACTTCATATCCACCATGTTTGTAGATATAATCAACTAATGCACCAATATCTTTTTTCTTTAAAATTTTATTCCATAATTCAACAGGAACAAAATCAGGTAAAATTTCATGAATAATTAATCTACCAATTGTAGAGTGAATCACTTTATCATCAATTTTTGTTCTGATTTTTGCATGAAGATCAACTCTTCCCATTTCTAAAGCAATTTTTGCTTCATTTACGTCTGCAAATAGTTTGTGTTGTCCTTTTACACCCTCTTTTTCTAATGATAGATAGTAAATACCTAAAATCATATCCTGAGAAGGTACAGCAATAGCTCTACCTGAAGCTGGTAAAAGAATGTTCATTGAAGACATCATTAAAATCTTAGCTTCTGCAACTGCTTCTTGCGATAAAGGAACGTGAACTGCCATCTGGTCACCATCGAAGTCGGCATTAAATGCCGCACAAACTAATGGATGTAATTGAATAGCTTTACCATCAATTAATACTGGGTGGAAAGCTTGAATTGACAATTTGTGAAGAGTTGGTGCTCTGTTTAGTAAAATTGGATATTCATCAACAATTTCTGATAAACATTCCCATACTTCATTTGTCTCAGACTCAATTAATCTCTTAGCAGATTTTAAAGTAGTTGCATAACCTTTTTCTTCTAACTTAGCCATTAAGTGTGGTTTAAATAGCTCAAGAGCCATTTTTTTAGGAATACCACATTGGTCCATATTTAAAGAAGGTCCAACAACGATTACAGATCTACCTGAGAAGTCAACCCTTTTACCAAGTAAGTTTTGTCTAAATCTTCCTTGTTTACCTTTAATAATTTCAGATAAAGATTTAAGAGGTCTTTTGTTTGCACCCTTAACAGCATTTGCTGTTTTACCATTGTCAAACAACGCATCAACTGCTTCTTGAAGCATTCTTTTTTCATTTCTAATAATGATTTCTGGTGCATCAAGTTCTGTTAATCTTTTAAGTCTATTATTTCTGTTAATAACTCTTCTATAAAGGTCATTTACGTCTGAAACAGCAAATTTACCACCATCAAGAGCAACAAGTGGTCTTAAATCTGGTGGAAGAACTGGAAGTTGAGTAAGCATCATCCATTCTGGTCTATTTCCAGAGTTGATAAAGTTTTCAACAACTTTAAGTCTTTTTACAATAGTTTTTCTTTTTGCTTCAGATTTAGTTGCAGCCATATCCTCTTTAAGCATATGTAATAATTCAATTAAATCTAAAGTTTCTAGTAAATCTCTAATTACATCTCCACCCATGTTTGCTTCAAAACCTGTGTGGTCAAATAAATCAGAAATAGTTCTAAATTGCTCTTCATTTAAAATATCAAATTTATTAACTTTTTTAGTTTTTTCATTATCATAGTAAGCTTCACCTGGCTCACTTACAATATATGCTTCATAATATAATACTCTTTCTAAGTCTTTTAATTTAACACCTAAAAGTGTACCAATTCTTGTTGGAAGAGAAGATACCATCCAAATATGAGCAACTGGAGAAACAAGGTCAATATGTCCCATTCTGTGTCTTCTAACTTTTGAAGAAGTTACTTCAACACCACATTTTTCACATACAACACCTTTGTATCTCATCTTTTTGTATTTACCACAAAGACACTCATAGTCTTTTACTGGTCCAAAAATCTTAGCACAAAATAAACCATCTCTTTCTGGCTTTAATGTTCTATAATTAATAGTTTCAGGTTTTTTAACCTCTCCTGAAGACCAAGATAGAATTTTTTCAGGACTTGCAAGTCTTAACTGAAACGCAGAAAAATCTTGCGGTCTTTCTAATTCTTTAATCTCAATTGGCTCTAAATTTAATTCGTTATTACTCATTATCTTCTACCTCTTCGAAAATCTCTACATCTAACCCTAAGGCTTTTAACTCTTTTGTTAATACGAAGAATGTTTCTGGAACACCAGAACTTGGAACATTTTCACCATTTGCAATAGCTCTATAAGCTCTTGTTCTACCCTCAACGTCATCCGATTTAGTTGTTAACATCTCTTTAAGAACATTTGTTGCACCATATGCTTCAAGTGCCCAAACTTCCATTTCCCCAAATCTTTGTCCACCAAATAGTGCTTTACCACCAACTGGTTGTTGCGTTACAAGTGAGTAAGGACCAGTAGATCTTGCGTGAACTTTTTCATCAACTAAGTGGTGAAGTTTCAGCATATACATATAACCTACGTTTACTCTCTCTTTCATTTTATCACCAGTCTTACCATCATATAATGTAGACTTACCATCTGTATCAATTTTTGCTAACTCAAATAATCTAGCAAATTCATCTTCTTTTACACCATCAAATACTTGTGTTGCAAATCTAACACCTTTAGCCCAGTCTTGACCATATTTGATAAGATCTTCATCTGAAAGCTCTTCCATGAATTTTTTACCATTCATAAGTTTAGCTACATCAGCAATCTCTGCCATTTTTACTCTAAGTTCAGAAATAAAATCAGCTTTTTTAGCATCAAACATCTCTTGGATTTGATTACCTAATTTTTTACCAGCAAGACCTAAGTGAACTTCTAGAATCTGACCAATATTCATCCTTGAAGGTACCCCTAGTGGGTTAAGAATTACATCAACAGTAGTTCCATCTTCTAAGTATGGCATATCAACTTGAGGTACAATGTTAGAAACGATACCTTTGTTACCGTGTCTACCTGCCATTTTATCCCCAACTTTGATTTTTCTCTTAGTAGCAACATAAACTTTTACTTGTTTAATAACACCACTTGGTAAAATATCGTCATGCTCAAGAACTTGAAGTTTTTCTTCATGCTCTTCTCTTAAAGTTGCTTTTTGTTTAATAAAGTAATCTTTAATCTCGTTATATTCTTTTTCAACATCTTTAGAGTAAGAAGATACAACTTTTTTCATAGCAAATCTATTAACAGATGCTAAAATATCAACTGGGATATTTGCACCAGATTTGTATGTAGTACCTTCAACTTCCACATCTTTTGCTAAAGGAGATTTAGATAATAAATCATTGATTTTTAAAATCTCTTCTCTATCAAGCATTAAAAGTTTATCATGATGTTTTAAGTCAAGTTCAGCTTTTTCTGCTTCAATCTCAGCAACTGCTCTTTCGTCTTTTTCATAACCTTTTTTAGTAAATACTTTTACATCAACAACTGTACCTTCCATAGAAGTTGGACAGTATAAAGATTTATTTATAACGTGACCTGCTTTTTCACCGAAGATTGCTCTAAGTAATCTTTCTTCTGGAGTTGGTTTAATCTCACCTTTTGGAGTAACTTTACCAACTAAAATCATTCCTGATTTTACATATGTTCCAACTTTTACAATACCTGAGTTATCAAGGTGAGTAATAGATTCTTCTTTTACACCTGGTAAATCTCTAGTAATCTCTTCATTACCATGTTTAAGCTCTCTACACTCTACTTCTTTTTCATAAATATGAACAGAAGTAAATGCATCTTCTTCAATTAATCTTTGAGAAAGAACGATAGCATCCTCATAGTTATATCCATTCCAAGGCATGAACGCAACCATTGCATTAACACCAACTGCAAGCTCACCATTATCCATTGATGGACCATCAGCGATAACTTGACCAGCTTCTATAACTTCACCCTCTTTTGTAGCTGTTCTTTGCCCAAAAGATGTATTGTTATTTGTTCTTACATTTTTATTGATTTCATAATGATCAATGAAAGCACCGCTTTCATCTTCACCAGAAATATATACATTTTTAGCATCAGCTTTTTCTACAACTCCACCTCTTTTGGCTTTAATTGCTTCCCAAGCATCTCTTGCTACGATTTTTTCTAAACCAGTACCAACAACAGGTGCATTTGGTCTTAATAATGGAACAGCTTGTCTCATCATGTTCGATCCCATAAGTGCTCTGTTGGCATCATCGTGCTCTAAGAATGGAATTAAAGATGCAGCAACACCCATTACCATTTGAGAAGAGATATCTATTAAATTAACTTTTGCTCTTTCTACAAGTAAGATTTCTCCATCTTGTCTAGCTTCAATTAGTGGCTCAATAATTTTTCCATGGTCATCAACTTTTGTTGAACCTGGAGCAATAATTTTACCCTCTTCTTGAGTTGCAGTGTAGTATTCAATCTCATCTGTTACAACACCATCAACAACTTTTTTATATGGAGCTTCAATAAATCCTAAATCATTAACTTTAGAGAAAGTTGATAAAGTATTGATAAGACCAATGTTTTGTCCCTCTGGAGTTTCAACTGGACAGATTCTACCGTAGTGAGTTGGGTGAACGTCCCTAACTTCAAATCCTGCTCTCTCTTTTACTAAACCACCTTCACCAAGTGCAGAAAGTCTTCTTTTATGAGTAACTTCTGATAATGGGTTAGTTTGGTCCATAAATTGTGATAACTGACCAGATGTAAAGAACTCAGTAATAGTTGACGTAATCATCTTAGAGTTAACTAAATCGTGTGGCATGATATCTTCTAATGTACCAGATAAAGTAGTCATTTTATCTCTAATTGCTTTTTGCATTTTAATTAAACCAGAATGTAATTCATTTGCAAGAAGTTCACCAATTGCTCTAATTCTTCTGTTTCCTAAGTGATCTCTATCATCAATATGACCATGACCAGCCTTAACTTTTACAAGATATTGAACAGTTTTGATAATATCTTCATAAGTTAATACAGTTACATATTCAGGAACATTTACACCTAACTTGTGGTTCATTTTCATTCTACCAACTTTAGTTAAGTCATATCTTTCTGGATCAAAGAACAGTTTTCTAACAAACTCTTTAGCAGCTTCTTTAGTTACAGGCTCACCTGGTCTCATAACTTTATAGATTCTAATCGCTGACAAATCATTTTCATCATCAATTTGCTCAGTTTGTTTTAATAATTTTAAAGATTCGGCATCTTGCTTAAATGCATTAATAATTGAATTATCTACTCCAGTAGCTAAATCATTTGCGATATCAAAGTTATCAAAACCTAAATCTAATAATTTTTTTAATTTTAATTCATCAAGGTTAGTTAAAGCATCAAATAATACTTCCCCTGATTCTGGATCATAAATAGTATTTGCTGTAGATCTATCCATTAATAAATCAACTGGATATTCAACTAATTTAAGACCACCATCAACTAAAGCTTTAGCTTTTCTTTCTGTAAGTCTTTTACCAGCAGCAATAACTAAATTACCTTTATCATCTTTAATATCAAACTCAACTCTTCCTGTAAAATCTTGAGGATTAAATTCAGTTAAAAATTTGTTATTTTTAATTTTGATATTTAGAATTGGGTAAAATAATTTGATAATATCTTCTTTAGAGTAACCTAATGCTCTAAAAAGAATAGTTACAGGAACTTTTCTTCTTTTGTTAATTCTTACATATAATACATCTTTTGCATCATATTCGAAATATAGCCAAGATCCTCTATCTGGGATAATTTGACCTGTATATATTAATTTATTTCCAGCTGTGTTTGATTCTTCTTCTTTAAAGATAACACCTGGAGATCTGTGTAATTGATTAACAACAACTCTTTCTACACCATTTACAATAAATGATGTTCTATCAGTCATTAGTGGGATTTCTCTGATGAATAAAGATTGTTCTTTCATATCTTTAACACCGATTTTCTCACCAGTTTTTTCGTCTAAGTCCCATAGTGTAAGTCTAATATTGATTTTTAAAGGGATTGAGTATGTAAGCCCTCTAACCATAGATTCTCTTACATCATATTTTGGTTTACCAACTTCACTTCCTATATACTCTAGAGTGATTCTATTTTGAGCATCGTGGATTGGAAAAACTGATTTGAATACTTTTTCAATACCTGCTTCAGTTCTTTCATCTTTTCCTATCATTAGGAAGTTATCGTATGAACTTTGTTGTAATTGTAATAAATTTGGAATTTCGATTTGTTGAGGATTTTTTGCAAAATCAACTCTAAGTCTATTACCAGATTTTAAAGAGTTTAACATTGTCGACCTTATTGAAAATGTGGTTTACTTTTTAGCTTTGTATATAAAGCGCAAAAGCATCCTTAAAGGATAGGGTTAAAATTTGCCTTCAAATTCTAACCTTAGCCCTCAAAGATGCTAATCTTTATACAAGGCATAAAGCCTTGTATAACAGGAAACAGGGTAATTACAAAAAGTAATTATGCTAGTTCTACAACAGCACCTGCACCTTCTAATTCAGTTTTAGCAGCTTCAGCGTCTTCTTTAGAAACACCTTCTTTTACAACAGCACCAGCTTCTTCAGCCATTGCTTTTGCTTCTTTTAATCCAAGACCAGTTAACGCTCTAATTACTTTAATTACGTTAATTTTCTTAGCTCCAGCGTCTTTTAATACAACGTTGAATTCAGTTTTTTCTTCTGCAGCTTCAGCAGCTCCACCAGCAACTGCTCCACCAGCAACTGCAACAGGTTGTGCAGATACACCAAATTTCTCTTCAAATTCTTTAACTAATTCTGATAATTCTAATACAGATAAACCAGAGATGTATTCTAATACGTCTTCTTTAGAAATTGCCATTTCATTTTTCCTTAATTTATTTTTTTAATTTTTATTTATGTTATAAATGCGTATTTAAATTACGCAGCCTCTTCTTCTTTTTTCTTTCTAAGAGCATCAAGCCCGATTGTAAAGTTAGTAACTGGAGCCATCCATGTAGCAGCAAGCATACCAAGAAGTTCTTCTCTAGATGGTAATTTAGCAAATGCATTAACTCTAGCAACATCTGCAATTTCACCTTCAATGATACCAGATTTAATTGCAAATTTATCTTTATTTGCTGTTGCAAATTTATCAGCAACTTTACAAGCAGAGATTTGATCTTCAGACCATAAGAAAATGTTATTTCCAGATAATTCAATATCACCTAATTCTGCATTTTTTACAGCAACTGTAACTAATGTATTTTTAGCAACTTGAACTTTAACACCATTTTCTTTAGCATCTTTTCTTAAACCTTCTAACTCTTTATGAGAGATTGCATTATAATCACAAACTACGATAGCTTGAGACTCTTTAAATTCAGAAGTTAAGAAATCAATTACTTCAGCTTTTTGTTGTTTAGTCATTTATATTTCTCCTTTCAAAACATCCAACTTCGGTAGGTTTTACAAAATACAGGAGTAGTATTTAACCCACTATCTTCAGTTTTTAATGTAGTGCTTTGATTAACACTCAAACGTGGGGATAATATCCCCACTATTGAATGTTAATTAAATAAAGTAAACCTTATTTAATATCCATTAATTCTAAAACGTCAACATTAATTGATGGTGACATAGTTAGTGAAATTGCAGCATTTTTAATGTATCTACCTTTTGCAGATGCAGGTTTTGCTTTGTTGATTGCAGCAATAAATGCTTCAATATTTTCTTTGATTGCTTCTTCAGAAAATGATACTTTACCAACAGCAGCATGCATATTTCCTTTTTTATCAACTCTATATGCAACTTGACCACCTTTTGCATCACTAACTGCTTTAGTAACATCCATAGTTACTGTACCAGTTTTAGGGTTAGGCATTAAACCTTTTGGCCCTAAGATTCTACCTAATTTACCAACTAGTCCCATACAATCTGGAGTTGCAATTAATACATCAAAATCAATGTTTCCAGCTTGTACGCTCTCTACTAAATCATCATTACCAACAATATCAGCACCAGCTGCTTTAGCTTCATCCATTTTTGCACCTTTAGCAAAAACAGCAACTCTAACAGTTTTACCAGTACCATTTGGAAGTACAACAGCACCTCTAATCATTTGATCAGCATGTCTTGGATCTACGTTTAAGTTTAATGCAACTTCAACTGATTCATCAAATTTAGCTGATTTTAATTCTTTGATTTTTGCACAAGCTTCTGCAAATGCATAATTTTTATCTTCAACTTTCTCTAATAACGCTTTATATCTTTTTGAAACTTTTGCCATTTTATTCTCCGCAATTTTTTATTTTTTTTGCTACCGCTGTTTTTAGCCTAGTGGTCGGGCTTGTTATATTATAACTCTGTATCAATTCCCATTGATCTAGCTGAACCAGCAACAATTTTTGCAGCTTGTTCTTTGTCGTCAGTATTTAAATCTGCGATTTTCATATCAACGATTTCAAGAATTTGGTCTTTAGTTAATTTTCCAACTTTGTTTTTAAGTGGATTATCTGAACCTTTTTTAACACCAGAGATTTTTTTAATTAAATCTGTCATTGGTGGTTGTTTTAATACAAAAGTAAAACTTTTGTCATTGTAAACAGTGATTTCAACTGGAATAGTGAATCCACCTTTATCTTTTGTTTTTTCATTGAATGCTTTACAGAATTCCATGATGTTAATCCCTCTTTGACCTAGAGCAGGACCAACAGGTGGTGATGGATTAGCAGCACCAGCTGGAATTTGAAGTTTTAATATTCCGTCAACTTTTTTAGCCATCGTATTTCCTTTTTAAATTTTTTATTGTTTTTAATGATTTAGGCATTAGGCAAGAAAACTCAAAGGAAGCCGAAGTTTTTTTGCCTAATGCCTAAAAATATATTTATACTACTCTTTCTACTTGAGTATAGTTTATTTCAACTGGAGTATTTCTTCCAAAAATTGAAACATTTAATTTTAATAATCCTGAAGCCATATCAAAATCTTCAACTACACCGTTAAAGTTTGCGAATGGACCTTCATTGATTCTTACCATCTCACCTTCATCAAATGAAATTTTTGGTTTAGCCGCAGCTCTATTTTGAACTTTGTCTAAAATTGAATCAATATCTTTTTTAGATAATGGAGTTGGTTTTTTAGATTCACCAATAAATCTTCCAACTTTTGGCATTGATTGAATTCTATGCCATAATGCAGTATCTAAATCTATTTTAGCAAAAGCATATGCAGGATATAGAGGTCTTTCAACAATTGTTTTATTACCTTTTTTAACTTCAATTAAATCTTCTGTAGGAACTAAAACTTCAGAAATTCTACCATCAGCCATCTCTTCTGCAAGTCTTTCTAATGCTCTTTTTACAGCTAATTCACTTCCTGAGTGTGTTTGTATTGCATACCATTGTTGTGCCATTAAATATTCCTTAGTTCATTACAGCAGATAAGCTTAGAGACATAATTGCATCAATTAATGCTAAGAAAAGAGAAATAACTGTTACAACTACAAATACAGAAAGGTAAGCAGATCTAATTTGCTCTTTGATAGGGAAGATAACTTTTAAAAGTTCTTCTTTAGCATTTTTATAATAAGTTTTTAATTTATTCACAATTGACTCCAGTTTCTAAGCTTGATAAATTCTTTTAAAAGAAGTCAATACTGCTTTTAAAAAAATTTAGTGGCAGGCCAGACAGGACTCGAACCCGTAACCATCGGATTTGGAATCCGGCGCTCTACCATTGGAGCTACTGACCTGGTTACAAACCACAAAGGTTAAGAAAAGTCTTACGACTTTAACTTAACTTCTTTATGAATTGTGTGTTTTTTTAATCTTGGGCTATATTTTTTAATAGCCATTTTTTCTGTGTATGTTTTTGGGTTTTTGTAAGTAGTGTAGTTAATATCACCACACTCCTCACATTTTAGTCCAATTTTAATACTTACTCCGTTTGCCATAGCTTATCCTTACTTGATGATTTCAGCAACAACTCCAGCACCAACAGTTCTACCACCTTCTCTAATAGCAAATTTAGTACCTTTTTCTAGAGCTACTGGAGCAACTAATGCAACAGTCATCTCAACGTTATCACCTGGCATAACCATTTCTGTACCTTCTGGTAAAGTACAAGAACCAGTAACGTCTGTTGTTCTTACATAAAATTGTGGTCTGTATCCTGAGAAGAATGGAGTGTGTCTACCACCCTCTTCTTTAGAAAGGATATATACTTCACCTTTGAATTCAGTGTGTGGAGTAATTGAACCTGGCTTAACAAGAACTTGTCCTCTTTGAACATCTTCTTTTTTAATACCTCTTAATAAGATACCAGCGTTATCACCAGCAACACCTTCGTCCATCTCTTTTCTGAACATTTCAATACCAGTTACAGTAGTTTTTTGTGTATCTCTCATACCAACGATTTCAATCTCTTCGTTTAGTTTGATTGTACCTTTTTCAATTCTACCAGTAACAACAGTACCTCTACCTTGAATAGTAAATACATCTTCAACAGGCATTAAGAAATCTTGATCAGCATCTCTTTCTGGAGTTGGGATATAAGCATCAACTTCTGCCATTAAGTTATAGATTTTTTCAGACCATTCACCAGCAGTACCAGATTTAGCTTCTTCTAAAGCTTGGAATGCAGAACCAGCAACGATAGGAGTATCATCACCTGGGAAATCGTACTCAGAAAGTAATTCTCTAACTTCCATTTCAACTAATTCTAACATCTCTTCTTTATCTTCATCATCAAGTTGATCTTCTTTGTTTAAGAATACAACGATGTATGGTACACCAACTTGTTTAGATAATAAGATGTGCTCTCTTGTTTGAGCCATTGGTCCATCAGTTGAAGCAATAACTAAAATAGCACCATCCATTTGTGCAGCACCAGTAATCATGTTTTTAACATAATCGGCGTGACCTGGACAATCTACGTGTGCGTAGTGTCTAGTTTCAGTTTCATACTCAACGTGAGAAGTAGCAATTGTAATACCTCTTTCTCTTTCTTCTGGAGCATTATCAATTTGATCATAATCCATAGTTGCTTGACCATTTTTAAGCCCTAAACACATAGTGATTGCAGCTGTTAATGTAGTTTTACCGTGGTCAACGTGACCAATAGTACCAATATTTACGTGCGGTTTACTTCGCTCGAATTTTTCTTTTGCCATAAAATTCCCCTTAAAAAATTTTGGTTGTTATTGCCCTCTGAGTAGATAAGTCCGATAACTTCTCTATTCAGAGGGGATGTTTACTATTAATATACCTACAAAAAAAAGCAATATTTTTTTGTGGACTGGTATTTTACTTAAAAAATACTAAAAAAAACTTTAATGGGAGATTTTTTATAAAAAAAGGGAGTTATAAAAATGCGTTATAACTCAGCTCCCAGTAATCAATAAATAAATTAATGGAGCGGGAAACGAGACTCGAACTCGCGACAATCTGCTTGGAAGGCAGAGGCTCTAGCCAACTGAGCTATTCCCGCAACATTACGTGGTGGTGAGAGAAGGATTTGAACCTTCGAAGCCATAGGCGGGAGATTTACAGTCTCCTGGATTTGACCACTCTCCAACCTCACCGTTGAAAAAATTATTGTTCTGGTCAAGCGCTGATCTTTTTAAGATTACGCACGACATTAATAAAAATGGAGCTGGTGAAGGGAGTCGAACCCCCGACCTGCTGATTACAAATCAGCTGCTCTAGCCAACTGAGCTACACCAGCGTCCAATAATTTAAGTGGTGGCGCGGGGCAGAATCGAACTGCCGACACAAGGATTTTCAGTCCTTTGCTCTACCGACTGAGCTACCGAGCCATACGCTTTTTGAATGCGTCCTTCTTAAATTGGAGTGAAATTATATACAGTAATACATTAAAAGAAGCTTAAACTAGAAACAAATCTTTTAAATTCTTCTCCTCTTTGCTTATAAGAGTTAAATTGATCTAAAGATGCAGCTGCTGGAGAAAGCATTGAAACACTGTCTGTATCGTGTTTCTTTGATATTTCTTCTACTGCTTTTTCTAAATTTTTACATTCTGAATTTTTTAATTTGTATTCATCACAAAATTTAGAAATTCTTTCACAATTACTTCCTATAGAGAAAATTTCCACTTCGTAATCTTTTAAAAATTCAAAAAGAGGCTTTAAGTTTGCACCTTTATCATCTCCACCTAATATTAAATATATCTTTTTTTCTTTATAAGGAGGTAATGCATTAATTGTTGCATCTATATTTGTAGCTTTACTATCATCTATCCATAATCTATTTTGTTTATCATAAAACTCTTCTACTTTATGCTTATCTACTTTATATGTATTTATTTTTTCATAGTCAATATCATCAAATACTATCTTTTTTGTTGCTAAAGCTAATAATGCATCTAATAGAAATGGTTCTTTAAAATCTACTTTTTCTTTTTCTATATTAAAGTATGCACACAAATCATCACTATTTTTATATGTTATTTTCATAGCACTGGTAGGATAATCTTTATATGCTTCAGGTATTATTGCTATTTCCCCCTCTACCATCATAGATAAAGGTTTTAGTTTTGATTCTTCATATTCTTTAAAACTTCCATGCCAAGAGATATGATCTTCAGATATTGGTAATAATACATATAAATTTGGTTTTGCTATATTTGTATAATGAAAAGTGAAAGAAGAGGTTTCAAGAATCCATATGGGTGCATTTTTATCTAATTTTGTAATGGGTGTACCAATATTCCCTCCACATACACTACCTTTAGATTCTAACAAATGCTGAATCATTTGGGTTGTTGTTGTTTTACCATTTGTTCCACTAATCCAAATTGAAAAGGGCATATCTTTATAAAGTAAATCATAATCACTTTGAATATTCTTTGCTTTTTTTACCATTTCATTATATGGGGGAATACCTGGACTTACTATAGTTATATCGTCAGATTCTAAATTGTATTTATCGAAATCATTATCATCATATAATATGACATCATTAAAATTATCTTTAATAGCTTGGGCAGTGAGCCCTTTACCAAGTACTCTAATCATTATATCTCCTAGCTTTTTTAGCTCAATTCTATTGGTGTCTTAAAATAATTCCACATGCAATCTATATATAAAGGGGGAAGTATTTCTATATTTTTAACAATTCCTATCTAATTTTAAGACTTAACAAGGCAACTAAATTTGCCATAAAAGAAACAATCCAAAACCGAACTATGATTTTATTTTCTTTCCAACCCTTTTGCTCAAAATGATGATGAATTGGAGCCATTAAAAATATTCTTTTTTGTCTTAGTTTATATGAACCAACTTGTAGTATTACAGATACTGTTTCAATAACAAATACAAGTCCAATTAAAATAAGTAATATTTCAGATTTTGCTACGATTGCCATATATCCCATAAAAGCTCCTAATGGCAAGGAACCACTATCACCCATAAATACTTGTGCAGGATGACAGTTATACCAAAGAAATGCAATCAAAGAGCCAATAAGAGCTGAACCTATTATTGCTAATTCACCTGAGGTTTGAATACTAGGTAATAAAAGATAAGATGAAAATACGGCATGTCCACTAACATATACTAATCCTGAAAGTGTTACAAATGCTATTATTGATGGAACTGTAGCTAGACCATCTAATCCATCTGTAAGATTGACTGCATTTGATGCAGATACAATAACTAGCATCCAAAATGCAATAGCAAAATAACTCATATCAAAAAGTGGGTATTTATAAAATGGTGTATATATTGTAGTTGTATGGTGATATACAACTAAAACAATAGAAACAACACAAGCAGCTAAAAATTGTAATATAAGTTTTCCTTTTGGAGTTAAGCCAGCTGAATTGCTATTTTTTAGAATTTTTGAAATATCATCTTTAAATCCAATAAAAGAGAAAGCACCTAAAACTAAAAGTGCCCCTACTACATAGAAATTGTTTAATTTTACAGTTAATAATGTTGCGATTATAGTAGAAAAAATAAAAACAACACCACCCATAGTTGGAGTACCAGCTTTTTCTTGATGAGATTCAGGCGCATATTCATAAATAGGTTGGGAAGCCTTTTTTGATTTTGCCCATTTGACAAACTTTGGAAGCAAATACATTGTTAAAAAAAATGAAATAAAAAATGCAATTCCTGCACGAACTGAAATATATTGAAAAATATTAATATCTAGATGTCTATAAAACCAATAAAACAAATTTAAGCCTTCAATTTCAGGAAAGGATACTCCTGAGTTTTAAAAAACCCCAATCTCTGCCTTTGGACAAAGATATATATTTTCAGCAAATATAGGAGTTAGTTTTGGTATAATCCGCGAAGATTATAATACAATATACTTTTTAAAAGGTTTAAACAATGAGCAAAAAAGCAATCTTAGTAATTACCGATGGGATAGGGTTTAATGAATCAGAAAGTTATAATGCTTTTGTAAACGCAAAAACTCCTACATACGATTATCTATTTAAAAATATCCCTTATTCTTTAATCCATACTTATGGTAAATATGTTGGTTTACCAGATGGACAAATGGGAAATTCAGAAGTTGGTCATATGACAATTGGTAGTGGTAGAGTACTATACCAAGACTTAGTAAAAATAAATATGGCTATTGAAAATGATACATTAAAAGATAATGAAATTATAAAATCAACAATAGATAGTTCTAATAATATTCATTTAATTGGTCTTCTAAGTGATGGTGGAGTTCACTCTCATATAGAACATATAATAGCTCTTGCAAAAATTGCAAAAACAAATAATAAAAAAGTTTTTATCCATGCTATAACTGATGGTAGAGATGTAGCACCTAACTGCGCAGCAAAATATATTAAACAAATTTTAGATATTTGTGATGAGGATATAATCTTAGCAACAATTGCAGGAAGATATTACTCTATGGATAGAGATTCAAGATGGGAAAGAGTACAAAAAGGTTATGATGCAATAGCTTTCGCACAACCAAAAACTTCAAATAATCCATTGGACTTTATAGAAGATTCATATAAAGAAGAGATTTTTGATGAATTCTTAGTACCAACTGCTTTTGAAGGATATGAAGGTTTGGCACAAAATGACGGAATAATATTTTGTAACTTTAGAAGTGACAGAATGAGAGAGATCTCTAATGCAATAGCAAATAAAGATTTTAATGAGTTCAATAGATTTGAAGAAAAACTAAATATCGCAACAATGACACAATATGATAAGAATCTTCCCCTACCAGTAATTTTTCCAAAAGAAACACCTAAAAATACTTTAGCAGAAGTTATATCAGATGCAGGATTAACACAACTTCATACAGCTGAAACTGAAAAATATGCCCATGTGACTTTTTTCTTTAATGGTGGAGTTGAAGAACCAGTATTAAATGAAAGTAGAGTTTTAATCCCTTCTCCAAAAGTAGCAACTTATGATTTAAAACCAGAAATGAGTGCTCCTGAAGTTGGTGTTGAAGTATTAAAAGCAATGGATGCGGATACAGATTTTATTGTTGTTAACTTTGCAAATGGTGATATGGTTGGACACACTGGTGTTTACGAAGCAGGTATTAAAGCAGTTGAAGCTGTAGATAAAGAGATTGGTTTAATTATAGAAAAAGCTAAAAAGAAAAATTACAGTTTAATATTAACAAGCGACCATGGTAACTGTGAAATGATGAAAGATACAGAAGGAAAAACTCTAACTAATCATACAGTAGGAGATGTATTTTGTTTTGTAATGGCAGAAAATGTATCTGAAGTTAAAGAGGGAAGCTTAAATAACATAGCACCAACTGTACTTAAACTTATGGGTGTAGAAAAACCTGATGAAATGGATGAGGCTTTAGTTTAATGCAGCAAACTGTAGAGATAAAACATCTTAAAATCTCAACGGAAGATAAAACTCTAGTTGATATATGTTTTAATATAAAAAACTCTACAGCACTTATAGGGCAAAGTGGAAGTGGTAAATCTTTAACATTAAAGTCTATATTAAACCTACTTCCTTCCAATTTGAATTTAAAGTTTGATTACAATTCACCATTTGAACTAAATAGTAAAAATATAGGGTTTATTCCGCAAAATCCATTTACATCACTCTCTCCAATGACAAAAATTAAAAATCAATTTTTTTGTAAAAATGAGAAAAAAGAGGAACTATTTAATCTAGTAGGATTAGATACAAAATTTTTAAATAGATTTCCAAGTGAACTTAGTGGGGGACAACTACAAAGAGTAGTTATAGCTATTGCCCTTAGTAATGAAATAAAATTTTTACTTTTAGATGAACCAACAACAGCTTTAGATGAAAATTCAAAAAAAACAATCTTGGAACTAATATATAAGTTACAAAAAGAGTTAAATATTCTAACTCTTTTTGTAACTCATGATATAAATTCAATAAAAAATATTTGCGAAAATATCGTGATTATAAAAGATGGTGCGATTATTGAAAAAGGTACAACAAAAGATGTACTAAATAATCCTCAATCAACTTATACAAAAGAGCTTATAAACTCAACTTTCGAAAACAAAGATTTTAGGGAATAATATGATTAAATATATTTTTACATTTATACTATTAGTTGGTATTGCAGTTACAGGATGGCTATTAAGTTTATACAATGATATTAGAAGTGATATAGATAAAGTAGTTAATTACAACCCACAAAAAACAACTCAATTTTTTGACAAAGATGGGAACTTAATTGCTAATATATTTAAAAAAGAGCATAGATTATATGTAAACTATGATGATATCCCAGCAAGAGTAGTAGAAGCACTTGTAGCTATTGAAGATACACACTTTTTTGAACACCATGGAATAAATCCTGATGCAATTAGTAGAGCAATGATTAAAAATATTAAAGCAATGGGGTATGTTGAGGGAGCTAGTACTCTAACTCAACAATTAATAAAAAGTGTTGTTTTAAGTAGAGAAAAAAAATTAATGAGAAAAATCAAAGAGGCTTTACTTGCAATTAGACTTGAAACTATTTTAACAAAAGAAGAGATTCTTGAAAGATATTTAAATCAAGTTTATTTTGGTCACAGCTATTATGGTATTCGTACAGCGGCACAAGGATATTTTAGAAAAGATCTATTTGAATTAAATTTAAAAGAGATTGCAATATTAGTTGGACTTCCAAAAGCTCCAAGTTTTTATGACCCAACAAAAAATTTAAAATTTGCCCTAACAAGAGCAAATCAAGTTATAAACAGAATGCATACTTTAGGTTGGATAAATGAAGAGGAATATAATAGTTCAATAAACTATATTCCAGAAGTTTATAATGATACTTTAACAAAAAATCAAGCTCCATATATTGTTGATTATGCAATAAAATTATTACACAATGATATAGATGATATAAGATCAGGTGGATATAAAATTAATCTTACAATTGATTTAGATGCTCAAAGAATTGCAAGGGAAGCATTAACTTATGGATATAATAGAATTATTGATAGAGATAAAAAACTGCAAAAAAATCCAGTAAATAATGTAATAGAAAAAGGTGAAGAGAAAGTTCCTGTTGAAGAAGGGTATTTTGTTGATACTCTTAATGGAGCATTAGTTTCAATTGAAAATAATACAGGTAAAATTTTGGCATTAGTTGGTGGAGTTGATTATACAGAATCATCATTTAATAGAGCAGTACAAAGTAAAAGACAGCCAGGATCTGCGGCAAAACCATTTCTTTATCAAACAGCTTTAGATTTAGGATATTCTCCTGCTTCTCAACTTGTAGATATTGGAAGAACTTATGAATATGAAATTGATGGGGAAGAGAAAAAATGGCAACCAAAAAATTATGGAGGAAAATTTAAAGGTATTATCACATTAAGAGAGTCATTAACTAAATCTAGAAATCTTGCTACTATTAATCTAGTTACAGATGTTGGTATTAATGAGATGTATAAAGGCCTTGAAAATTTTGGAATTACAGGTATGCCTAGAGATTTATCAATTACATTAGGTTCTTTTTCAATCTCTCCTCTTGATTTAAGTAAAGCTTATAGTTCATTCTCAAATGATGGGATTCAAGTTACTCCATATATGATAAATTCAATTACAAATAGTAAAGGTGAAACAATAAGTTTTGAACCTGAAACAAAATATGTAGATTCTCCTGAACAAATTTTTCTTATGAAAACAATCTTAAAAGATGTAGTTCAAAAAGGAACAGGAAGAAGAGCAAAAGTAAAAGGACTTGAATTAGCAGGTAAAACAGGAACAACAAATAATAATGTTGATGCATGGTTTTGTGGATTTTCTCCAACTATACAAACAATAGTTTGGTTTGGAAAAGATAATAATGCACCTATGAGAAGAAGTGAAGGTGGAGGTACAACAGCAGCTCCTTCATTTTCTTATTTTTATGATAAATATTTAGAGATTCATCCTGAAATCCAAAGAGAATTTACTATGCCTGACAATGTTAAAACATCATTTGTAAATGGTCATAAAGAGTATTATACTGAAACATCTCCTTTACCAAAAGTTCAAATGCCCGTTGTAAATGAATCTTCATCTGGTGAAGTAATAGAGTTCTAAATAGAACTCTATTTTCTTATCTAATTAACAATCATACTTTTAAATTATTATAGACATAAAAAAAGGCTAGTCCAATTTGGACTAGCCTTTTTTATTTTAATATCTATAAAATAGATACTAGCAAGAATAAGTTGATTTGAATTCAAATGCAGTTGGTCTTGCTTCGTCTGGCCAAACTTGAGTTTCAAATTTGTAGTGTTGGTATGTATCAATCATTTCTTGAGAGAATACAGGTTTTAAGAAATCATTATCTCTAATTAAAGCTTCTAATGAACCTCTTAAAGTATGAGGCATTTGAGGGATTTTTCTCTCTCTAATTTCGTCTAATGATAATTCGAATAAATCGTCATCCATTGGACCTACTGGCTCATATTTATTTTTAATACCATCTAATCCAGCCATTAACATTGCTGCGAATGCTAAGTATGGGCAAGCAGTTGAATCTGGGAATCTCATTTCAACTCTAGTTGCTTTTTCACCAGCTCCGTAAGGAATTCTACAAGATGCTGATCTGTTTTGTGAAGAATAAGTTAAGATTGAAGGAGCTTCGAATCCTGGGATTAATCTTTTGTAAGAGTTAGTTGATGCATTAGTAAATGCTGCAACAGCTCTAGCGTGTTTGAAAACACCACCAACATAATGTCTAGCAGTTTCACTTAAGTTACCATATTCACCTTCAGAGTAGAATAAGTTTTTACCCTCTTTCCAAATTGATTGGTGAACGTGCATACCGTTTCCGTTATCACCGAATAATGGTTTTGGCATGAATGTACAAGATTTACCGTTAAGGTGAGCAACCATTTTACAAACATATTTATATTTTTGAACATTGTCAGCAGCTTCAATTAAGTCACCGAATACAACACCGATTTCACCTTGTGCTTGTGCAACTTCGTGGTGTCCAAGTGTTACTTCTAATCCAACTTGCTCTAAGATTTGCATCATTTCTGCTCTTAAGTCTACCATTGAATCTGTTGGTTGAACTGGGAAATATCCACCTTTAGTTCTAGGTCTGTGTCCCATGTTTCCAGTTTCATAATCAGTAGCATCTGACCAACAACCCTCTTCAGAATCAACTCTATAGTAAGACTCGTTAATATCATCAATAATTTTTACATCATCAAAGATAAAGAATTCATTTTCAGGTCCGAAATAAGCTACATCACCTAATCCAGATTCAGATAAGTGTCCTAATGCTTTTTTAGCAATAGATCTTGGACATTTTTCATATAATTCACCTTTATAGATATCATATACATCACAAAAAAGAATAATTGTAGAATCAGCTGTAAATGGATCTAAGAATGCAGTCTCAACATCTGGCTTTAATATCATATCTGATTTATTAATTGGTTGCCACGCATCAACAGAAGAACCATCAAATGGCATACCATTTTTTAAATTGTCTTCATTAACTGCACTTAACATATAAGTAAGGTGATGCCACATACCTTTCATATCTGTAAATCTAAGATCTACAAACTTAACTTCGTTTTCTTCACAATATTTGAAAAACTCTTCAGTATTGTTTACAAATTTACCCATGTTTTTAACTCCTTGAAATAATTATGCATAATTGTATCAAAATAAAGAAAAAGATAAATAAAATTTTTGGTTAAAAAATATACAGTGAAATACTTTTTATTAACTAAAGCTTAAATTTAAGAGAGGCTTAGCTGTTTAAAAATTAACTAGTTCCCTTTCTCTTTCTCTAAAAATTGCACATTTATTATATCCAATTTCCCTTGCAATTTTTGTAACCTCATCATACATAAAGCCAATTTGTTCAATTTCATGTGCATCAGAAGAGAATGTAATTGGTATATCAAGTTCAAAAGCTAATTCTAATAACTCTTTTGAAGGATAAGCTTCTGATATTGGTTTTCTAAAACCTGCTGCATTGATTTCAATAACCATATTTGATTTTTTTATCTCTTGTAAAGTATCTTTCGCCAATATTTTTATATCTTTATTGGGTAAATATTTAAACACTTTAATCAAATCTAAATGTCCCACTATGTCAAAAAGTTTACTTTTTGCAAGTTGCTTTATGGCTTCAAAATAATCAGTCCAAATCTCATCAATATTTTTTTCTTTATATTTTCCTATAAACTCAGGATTATCAAAGCCCCATAAATTATTATTTGACTCCTGTATAAAATGTACAGAACCAATTAAATAATCTACATTTGTGCTCAATACCTCATCAAGCATTAAAGAGCTATTTTGCATAAAATCAACTTCATAAGCTTTAAGTATTTCGATTTTATTTTTATATTTATCTTTTAAAAAATCTATACTATTTTCATATTCATCTTTTTGAGATATATCCATTCTATATTTTGGATCAAAAGGCATTGGGGCATGGTCTGAAAAACCATATACATCTATATTTAATTCAATCGCTTTTTGTACAAACTCTTCCATACTTCCATTTGCATGATTACACAAGGGTGTATGATTATGTAAATCTACTCTCATTTATATATCACCTTATTTCTTCCCTCTTCTTTTGCTTTGTAAAGAAGTTCATCTGAGTTTTTTATCATTAGGTCTAAATCTTTATCTTCTTTAAAAGAGCAGCCAATTGATACAGTAAAGTTAACCTTTTTCTTATCAATATCAAATATTTTATTTTGAAACTCTTCTCTTAAAATCTCTAACCTATCAATTATAGATTTTTCATCTTCATCTATAAATAAAATACAAAACTCTTCTCCACCTAATCTAGCTACTAGTTCTCCACGGTTAAAATGATTTTGTAAAATATCAGATACTTCTTTTATAACTATATCTCCTATATCATGACCATAGGTATCATTTATTGATTTAAATTTATCTATATCAATCAAAGCTAAGAAAACTTTCTGATTTTTATGTATTGCTTCTTTTATAAGAACATTCCCGTACTCAAAAAGATATCTTCTATTAAATAATTTACTTAAAAAATCTCTATTAGCTCTATTTTTTAACTCATCAAATAACTCTAATAGCTCTATATTTGCATTAATTCTAACAAATAATTCTTCAGAGGTAAATCCTTTATATAAAAAATCATTTGCACCGTATTTTAAAAATTTTGAAGCAGTATTTTTATCTTTTACACCTGATGTTACAATTATGGATAATTCGTCTTTTGTATACTCTTTTCTAACTTTTCTTATAAGTTCAAGTCCATCCATATAAGGCATATAATAATCAGTTAAAATCAATTTAACATCTTTATTATTTTTTAATATGTTTAAAGCTTCTTTTCCATTTGTTGCGGTAAAAACTGTTAGTCTATATCTTTCTATTAACTCTTTTGTATTTTCTAAAAAAGTTCTTGAATCATCAACTAAAAGTACTTTCGCTTTCTCATTATTAATAATTCTTTTTATAACAGAAATAGCATATTTAAAAGAATAAATTCCGTCTTTAACAACATAATCAACAATATTTTTACTCTTATTTTTTATTTTGTCTTCTACTAAAGTTGATCCGGTTAAAATAACAATTGGGATATTAAACTTAGTTACAAAATCTACAATTTCGCCATCATTAGAATCAGGTAAGCCTAAATCTAACAAAGCAACATCAAACCTACCTTTAAATTCTAATAAAAGTTTCGCACACTCTTTAACAGAACCACCAATTGTTGTATGATAGCCAAGCTCCTCTTTTATCATTAAACTTATTGTGTTTGCAACTGACTTACTATCCTCAATTATTAATACTCTTTTTGACATTACTTTAATATACCTGCTCCCTGTATTGGAGTACTTCTATCTTCTGCATATACTCTTTTCCCATTTAAAATATCATATTTCCAAATAGGAGCAGAAGCTTTAAAATCTTCTACAAATTCATCTATCATCTCTAATGCAACTCTTCTTTTAGGACTGCAAACTCCTGCTATATATGAACTTTCATGATTAAAAACATCTCCACGGCTATGTGCCATAAGAACAACAGCATTTTTCTCTTTTGCTTTTTCTTGCCATGCTTCAAACCACTTTTTTAAGATTGGTTCATATATATCAAAACTTAATCCATCAATTTTATTCTCATCTCTTACAACCCCTATAAATGTTATAACTGCACCATAATTTGAATCTTTAAATTCACTATACCATTCATTTGTTATTTGCTCTACTGGTAAAGAACCATCAAAAAGTTGTAATCTATTATCTATACTCATGTTTTACTCTTAATTTCTATTATATCATCCACCACAAACAGGAGGTAATAAAGAGACTCTATCTCCATCATTTAATTCTATATCTTTTGAACCAACAAGTGTATCGTTAACTGCTACTGCACAGTTTTCTAACCAAGTAGATATTTCAGTGTCATTTTTTAATATCTCACTTAATTCATTTAAATTTTTTATATCAAGACTCATTGCTTCTTTATTAATAGGACCTAAAAATTCAATTTTAACCATATTAACTCCTTATTTACTTCATTTTGGATATTATATCCAATTAATTTTAATAAAAAGAAGGAGCAAATAAAATGATATTTGCAAAAATAGATTTTATAAATTTATTGCCTGTTCATGTTTATCTAAAAAAAAGAGTACAGTCAAGTCAAGTAAAATCAATAATAAATTATAAAAAATCATATCCAGCAAAAATAAATAAAAAATTTAAAAAAAGTAAAGTAGATTCTGCTTTTATATCTTCTATTGCATCAAGAGGAGAAAAAAAATTAGATTTTGGAATTATTGCAAGAAAAGATGTACAATCTGTAATTTTAATACCTGGAAAAGAGAAAGCTGATTATCAAAGTGAAACATCTAATGCTTTAGCAAAAATTTTAAATTTGAATGGAGAAGTTCTTATTGGTGACAAAGCACTAAAATTTTTCCATGAGAATCCAGATGTAGAGGTTATAGATTTAGCTTTAGAATGGAAAAAGAAATTTAACCTACCTTTTGTTTTTGCAACACTTTGTTATAGAAAAAATGGAAATCTTTTAAAAAAAACAATGAAAAATTTTCATAAAAGAAAAGTAAAAATACCCCAATATATTTTAAATGAATATTCTCAAAGAACAAAAGTATCAAACAAAAATATCCTTGAATATCTAAAAAGAATTGATTACGATATTACAAAAAAAGAAAAAATTGCATTAAAAAAATTTCTAATTTTTACTAAACAAAAAGGGTTTAAGTGACAGCTCTTGATTCAGTTTTTCTTGGTATTATAGAAGGAATTACAGAATTTCTTCCAATCTCTTCAACAGGGCATTTAATTGTCGCAAGTGAATATTTAGGTATTGATCAAACAAATGTGAATAAAGCTTATGAGGTAATTATTCAATTTGCAGCAATACTTGCAGTTATATTAAATTATCCAAGCAAATTCACCTTTAAACATATTGATTTATGGACTAAAATCTTTATTGCATTTTTACCAATTGCAACTATCGGATTTTTATTTTCAAAACAAGTAAAAGAGTTGTTTTCACTTGAAATAGTTGCAATTATGTTTATAATTGGCGGGATTGTATTTTTAATTGTAGAGAAATATTATGATGAATCAAAACATATTACAAGTGATGTGGAAGATGTTACATATAAACAATCACTATATATCGGTCTTGCACAAATCTTTGCTTTAATCCCAGGCACATCTAGAGCTGGTTCGTCTATTATTGGAGCTATGCTAGTAGGCTTAAATAGAAAAGCTAGTGCTGAGTTTTCATTTCTTTTGGCTTTTCCTGTAATGTGTGCAACAACGGGATATGATTTGTTAAAACATCATGATGAATTATTAGTAGGAACAAACTTCACTAATCTTTTAATAGGATTTGTAATCTCTTTTATAGTTGCTTACTTAACTATAAAACTATTTTTAAAATTCTTAGAGAAGTTTACCTTTGTTGCATTTGGTATCTATAGAATTCTTTTTGGAATAATTCTACTTTTGATTACTTATTAAATCAACAATTGATTCAACAGCATCACAGCTGATTGAATCAACTAATTTTTTACTTATTGAAAAATTATCTTTTTTTAATGTTTCTATTAATAACTCTTCACTTAAATCTTTTTCCCTTGAGATATAACATAAACCTTTTTCTTCTAAGAATTTTGCATTTGTATATTGATGATCCTTTGCCGCATAAGGATAAGGTACAAAAAGTGTAGGCAAAGAGTTGGCACAAAGTTCCCAAAGTGTTGAAGCCCCTGCCCTACTCACTGCAAAATCTGCTAAACTCATTTTTTTTGATATCTCTTTAGAAAAAGGAAAAACATCAACTTCTATACCCATTGTTTCATACTCTTTTGACACACGTTCAAAATCATTTTTTCCTGTTTGATGAATTATTTTTAAACCCAAACTATTTAATTTAGGTGCAACTTTTAAAGCAAAGTTATTTATTGCTGTAGCACCTTGTGAACCACCTAAAAATATAATTGTTTGAATCTCATCTCTAATTCTTGCATTATCAAAAAATTCATCTGATACAGGATAATCTTTAATTGGAGAGTTATTATCGAAAGAACAAAATACTTCTGTTGCAAATTTTGATGTTAATTGATTTAATTTTCCCATTACTGAATTTTGTTCATGTATATAAAGTTTACATCCCCAAGAAAGAATTGAAGCAAAAGTAGCAGGTGCAGCAGAAAATCCTCCAACAGAGATCACTGTTTTTACTTCATTATCATCAAAAATATCAAAACATTTATTCATAGCTTTGATTATTTGAAATAAAGAAGCAATTTTTCCAAAACCTTTTTTATTTACAACCCCTTTAGTTTCTAAAAAATATGTTCTGTATAATCTTTTATCTTTATCGAACCAATCTTTATCTTGTCCATTTATAGAACCTATAAATATGGGTTTAATACCTCTTTTTGAGTATTCTTCTATAAGTGCATCAGCTACTTTTAGATGCCCTCCTGTTCCACCACCTGTAATTACTACTCTCATTGTTGATTAACCTTTTTACTTAAATCTACAGATTTACTAATTGATAAAACTAAACCTATGGCAATAGACATTGCTAACATAGATGAACCCCCATAACTTAAAAGTGGTACAGCAATACCTTTAATTGGTATCATTCCTGAAATACCATACGAATTTATTAAAAATGCAATTATAATCATAAGTGCAACGCCAATTGTAAAAAGATGATATATTTTATTTTCTACTCTTCCACTTATTCTAAAAATTCTAAATACAATTAAAAATATAATTAGTGTAATACAAGTTAATCCAACTAAACCCAATTCTTCAGTTATTCCTGCTAATACAAAGTCTGTATGAACCTCACTTAAGAATCCTAATTTTATATCTCCTAAACCAACACCTTCTCCAAAAACCCCTCCATTATGCATAGCATTTAAAGAGTGAGAAACCTGATAAGGTTCAGGAAGTTCATCAATACGCAAATAAGCATCAGCCCATGAAGGTAAAATTGAAAGTATTTTATCTTGTACCATTGCCCACCATGAAAATATTCTTTGTATTCGGTGAGGTGCAGCAATAATCAATCCAATAAAAGCAATAATCCCAACAACTCCTAAAGAAACAAATACTTTATAACTTCTATTAGCAAAAATTAAAAGAATAAACAGTATTCCACCTAAAAGTACAACCTGACCTAAATCTTTTTGCAAAAATGCAATAATAAATACAACAACAAGGAAAGCAACAAAATATGGTGCCAATAAAAGCATCTCTTGTTTTAATCCAATTTTCCTAGGAACTTCAATAAGCCTTCTATGAAAAGACCATGATAAAAAATATATAAATCCGATTTTAAAAAACTCTACAGGTGACAAAGAAAAACCAGGAAGTCTAATCCATCTATTTGCTCCACCTGATGCAGTTACCATAGATGAGGGTAAAAAAGGCATAAGTGCCATAAGTATAAAAAATATAATAAAAAAACCCATTCCAACTCTATTTACTATTTCATCTGGATCAATTAATGAAAAAGCCCACATAATCACTATTGCTAGTACTCCAACAAACATTTGTCTTATAAAAAAATGAAATTGATTATACCCATAATACTCAACTGTATAAATGGATAATGAATAAGAGAAAATAATACTTACTATAATTAAAGAACAAACCAATAGAAATAGTACATAATCTGCTTCGTAAATTCTCTTTTTGGAATTGTTTCTTTTAATTGTATTTTTGTTAGAATTCATTTTTTATTATATTATATTATGGATAAATATGTCTTCAAATTTTAAGGAAAAAGATAACAAAATCAAGAAAATTATGATTTTGTTTTTCTTTATACTTTTTTTATTAATTATTTTACTAATCTCTATATTTGACACGATGAAAGATTACCGAAGGTTACCTTCATTAGAGACTTCCAAAAAAGAATTGGCAGTGCGTGGAGATATAGTAAGTTCTGATAATTTTAAAATATCAACATCAAAAAAAATATATAAAGCTTCTATTGATACTAGACATCTTGATGAAAATAAAAAAGAGTTATTCATAAGACTTTTTTCTATTTATAGTAATATCCCATATAAAAAAATTGAAAAAAAACTAGATGATGCCTTAAGAAATAGCCCAGGGAATCTTGTACTTTCATATAATATTGACTCAAAAACTGCAAAAAACTTAAAAGAGTTAGGTTTCAAACTTAGACGACTTGATGTGTTTAAAGCAAGAAAAGTTCCAGGTGGAAAAATTTTAAGAGGTTTAAGTATAAATGAAAGTGGAGAAAAAAGAGTTTATTCATATGAGAATACTTTAACACCTGTTGTTGGATATATCACAAAATATGAAACTAAAAATGATAAAACAAGAGTTAAGGGTATAAAAGGCTTAGAAAAAAAATATGATGATTTACTAAATGATAGTAAAGATGGAATTTTAAGTGGCAATAGAGATGTATTATCTTATATATCATTTAATAGAAACTCTACAATTAAACAAAGAATTGATGGAGCTAATATTGTTTTAAATATCCCATTAAAACTACAAAAAAACAACGAAATGATTTTAGATATTTATAAAAAGAAACTAGAAGCAAAAGAGATTATAGTTTCAGTTATGGATAGTAAAACAGGTAAGGTTTTATCTTTAGCTTCTTCTAATAGATTTAACCCTGAAAAGATATATCAAAAAGATATACCCTCATTAAATGTAAATGCTATTGAATACCAATTTGAACCAGGTTCAGTAATAAAACCTATCGCTATTGCATTAGTTTTAGATAAAAATAGAATTAAAAGAAATGAACTTTTATTTGCATATAATACAAAAGGGAAAGCTAATAGTAAAGGTGAATTTCCTAGAGGAAGATATAAATTAGGTAGATTTACAATTAAAGATGACCATAGATTTAAAAAACATTACCTTACTCTTGATGATATACTCATTTTTTCATCAAATATTGGAACATTACAATTTGCACAAAGGTTAAGTGGGCCAGAGTTTTTTGAAGGTATGAAAAGATTTGGATTTACAAGAAAAACAGGGATAGACCTACCTTATGAGAAAAAAGGAGAAATGCCTAAAGTTTGGCAATTTGCAGCAAATGATAAAAAAGGTGAAGATAATGTTTATAAAGCAACAGTATCTTATGGCCAAGGTATGACAGCTACATTTATGCAAGTTTTAAAAGCTTATTCAGCATTTAATAATAATGGAGTTGCTGTAACTCCAAAAATAGTTTCTTATCTAGAAATGGATGGGAACAAATATAAAGAAGATAAAATTAAAGATGAAAAAATCATCACTGAAAAAACTGCAAAAGAGATAAAAAGATTACTTATAAAAACAGTTGACAAAGGTACAGGTAGAGAAGCTCAAATTCCAGGTCTAGAAATAGGTGGAAAAACAGGGACTGCCCAAATTGCAAGAGGTGGGAAATATTTAAAAGAATATATTTCATCTTTTTTTGGTTTTGTAAATGATGGAGAGAACTCTTATACTATTGGAGTTACTGTAATTGATCCTGTATCAACTGGTAAACATTGGTATTACCATTATGCTTCATGGTCAGCAGTGCCAGTATTTAAAGAGATCATTAATAATCTTGTTAGATTAAACTATCTAACACCAAAAAACGATATAATTTCAGATAAAAAATAAAAGGATAAAAATGTTTGGTTTTGGAAGAAAAGAATTAAAACAGTATGAATATTCAAAAGAAGAGTTATCAAAATTTAAATATGCAAAAGTTACTACATCAAAAGGTGTAATTTGGTTAGAGTTATTTAATGAAGAAACACCAAATACTGTTGCAAATTTTGCTACATTAGCAAATGATAAATTTTATGATGGGCTTAATTTTCATAGAGTTATAGCTGGTTTTATGGCACAAGGTGGTTGTCCAGATGGAACAGGTGCTGGAGGTCCAGAATGGGCTATTGCTTGTGAAACTGACTCAGATAGACAAGTACACAATAGAGGTAGTTTATCAATGGCACATGCTGGTCCAGATACAGGAGGAAGCCAATTTTTTATATGTTTTGTTGATTGTCCACATCTAGATGGACACCATACAGTATTTGGTGGAATTGAAGAAAATGACGAAAGTAGTTTTGAAGTACTAGATAGTATTAGACAAGGTGATATTATTGATTCTATTGAGATAAAAGAGCAAAGAGATTAATTCTCTTCTCTTTTATTTAAACTTCCTTATCTCTCATATAATATAAACTAATCTAACTAATTTTTTAAATAATATAATTTAAATTTTTCCTACAATCTTATCATTAAAACAAATACAAATATATACTATCTAGATTCAGTAAAGAGCTAAAAAAGAAAGAAGAAACACATAAATATATAATAAAAGAGCTAAGAGGAATAAGAAGCCAATTACATAGCTATAAAGAGCAAAGAGAGCTAAGTAAGTAAAAAAGGCAATAAATGATAAGAATATAAAAGAAAGCCGCAAGAACATAAAAATACAAGTAAAAAAACACCTAAAGAAATAAAAGCTAATAATAAAGTAAGAAGAACTATTAAAAAGCAACTAAAACAAATATATAAAGCCTCAAGAGTAAATAAACATAACTATAGTAATAAATAAAAACTAATGAAATAAGATAAATAATAAGCGAAGAATTCAGAGTAAAAAAAGAGGCTAAAAAAAAGCTTCATGCAAGACAACCAGTGTTGAATTGAATGAAGCTTAAGAAAAATACTCAAGAGCTGGCAGCGGCCTACGTTTCCACAAGTGAAACCTGCAGTATTATCAGCGCAGAGGTGCTTGACTTCCGGGTTCGGAATGGAGCCGGGTATTTCCACCTCGCTATAACCACCAGCAATATGAGTAAAGAAAGTATTTTAAAAATATATCTCTTTACTCACATTTATGAGTTATAAAAATTAATGTTAAGTCTTTGCGTTATCTCTAACGTCTTGAACACAATACTGAGTTAAACTCAATAAGATAGTAAACCAAGAAATTATATAAAAAAGCCAAACGATCTATTAGTACTAGTCAGCTAAACGTCTTTCAACGCTTACACATCTAGCCTATCAACCAGCTAGTCTTGCTGGGATCTTCAGGGAAAGTTCATCTTAGAGTTGGCTTCGAGCTTAGATGCTTTCAGCTCTTATCACATCCGTACGTAGCTACCCAACGATGCCCTTGGCAGAACAATTGGTACACTAGTGGTACGTTCATCCCGGTCCTCTCGTACTAGGGACAAATCTCTTCAACTTTCCTACGCCCACGGAAGATAGGGACCGAACTGTCTCACGACGTTCTGAACCCAGCTCGCGTACCGCTTTAAATGGCGAACAGCCATACCCTTGGGACCTGCTCCAGCCCCAGGATGCGATGAGCCGACATCGAGGTGCCAAACCTCCCCGTCGATGTGAGCTCTTGGGGGAGATCAGCCTGTTATCCCCGGCGTACCTTTTATCCTTTGAGCGATGGCCCTTCCACACAGAACCACCGGATCACTATGACCGACTTTCGTCTCTGTTCGACTTGTATGTCTCACAGTCAAGCTAGTTTTTGCCATTATACTCAACTGGCGATTTCCATCCGCCATGAACTAACCTTTGTAAGCCTCCGTTACTTTTTAGGAGGCGACCGCCCCAGTCAAACTACCCACCAGACATTGTCCTGAAGAAGGATAACTTCTCGCAGTTAGTAACTCAAATATTCAAGGGTGGTATCTCAAGGTTGGCTCCACTTGTACTGGCGTCCAAGTTTCAAAGCCTCCCACCTATCCTGCACATGAATATCCAAGCTACAGTGTCAAGCTGTAGTAAAGGTGCACGGGGTCTTTCCGTCTTTCCGCGGGTAGGAGGAATTTTCACCTCCACTACAATTTCACTGGATCCCTGGTTGAGACAGCTCCCATCTCGTTACGCCATTCATGCAGGTCGGTATTTAACCGACAAGGAATTTCGCTACCTTAGGACCGTTATAGTTACGGCCGCCGTTTACTCGGGCTTCAATCAAATGCTTCGCTTACGCTAACATCATCAGTTAACCTTCGAGCACCGGGCAGGCGTCACACCTTATACATCCACTTACGTGTTAGCAAAGTGCTGTGTTTTTGGTAAACAGTCGGGAGGGACTCTTTGTTGCAACCTTCTCCGCTTTCGAGAGCAAGTCTCTATACAGAGGTAGGCACACCTTATACCGAAGATACGGTGCTAGTTTGCAGAGTTCCTTAACCAGGGTTCTTCCACGCGCCTTAGAATACTCATCCCACCCACCTGTGTCGGTTTACGGTACGGGCAACAAATAATATACTTAGTGGCTTTTCTTGGCACGACAGTATCATCGATTCTCTATCTCCTCCGAAGAGTGTCAAGAGCCTGTAAGATCTCGGTCTAACGTTACCCGGATTTGCCTAAGTAACAACCTACGTCCTTCGAGCCACACTTCCATCAGTGACCTCGATTAACTCTATGCGTCCCCACATCGCGCTTATTTGTTGGTATTGGAATATTAACCAATTTGCCATCGTCTACCCCTTTCGGACTCGACTTAGGACCCGACTAACCCTACGATGACGAGCATCGCGTAGGAAACCTTGGGTTTTCGGCGTTAAGGATTCTCACCTTAATTCTCGCTACTCATGCCTGCATGCTCACTTCTATCCGCTCCAACGCTCCTTACCGGTACATCTTCAACGCTGAATAGAACGCTCTCCTACCACTTGATAAATCAAGTCTAAAGCTTCGGTGTACATCTTAGCCCCGTTATATTTTCCGCGCAGAATCACTAGACCAGTGAGCTGTTACGCTTTCTTTAAAGGGTGGCTGCTTCTAAGCCAACCTCCTGGTTGTCACAGTAACTCCACATCGTTTTCCACTTAGATGTAACTTAGGGACCTTAGCTGTTAGTCTGGGTTGTTCCCCTCTCGACATAGGATTTTATCACCCTACGCCTGACTCCTATGATTACGCATATAGTATTCGAAGTTTGATAGGGTTTGGTACCGCGGTAAGCAGCCCTAGCCCATTCAGTGCTCTACCCCTATATGTTACTACATAAGGCTATACCTAAATATATTTCGGAGAGAACCAGCTATCACGAAGTTTGATTGGCCTTTCACCCCTATCCACAAGTCATCCGAAGACTTTTCAACGCCTACCGGTTCGGTCCTCCACTAGCTCTTACACCAGCTTCAACCTGCTCATGGATAGATCACTTCGTTTCGGGTCTGCAGCATCTGACTAATTCGCCCTATTAAGACTCGCTTTCGCTACGGCTTCACACTTGGCTTAACCTTGCCAGATACCACAACTCGCAGGCTCATTATGCAAAAGGCAGTCCGTCACCCTGATAAATCATAGGGCTCCGAATGATTGTAAGCTAATGGTTTCAGGTTCTATTTCACTCCCCTCACTGGGGTACTTTTCACCTTTCCCTCACGGTACTTGTTCACTATCGATCTGTAAGTAGTATTTAGGGTTGGAAGGTGGTCCTCCCATATTCAGACAAAATATCACGTGTTCCGTCCTACTCGTTCTTAAGCCTAGTACCACATTAAAAATTTCGGTTACAGGAGTTTCACCTTCTATGCTTTACCTTTCCAGGTAATTCACCTATTTAAAATGCTATCACTTAATGCCCTAATCCCATTTCGCTCGCCGCTACTTTGGGAATCTCAATTGATTTCTCTTCCTCTGGTTACTGAGATGTTTCACTTCACCAGGTTCGCCTCCTCGAAAGGATAACATGCTTAACATGCTGGGTTGTCCCATTCGGAAATCACCGGATCAAAGCCTCTTGACGGCTCCCCGATGCTTATCGCAGTCTAGTACGTCCTTCATCGCCTCTTACAGTCTAGGCATCCACCATTAGCCCTTTATAGCTTTCTTTGAGAATAAAATAACTTTCGTTATTCTACCTTTTTTGAATAATTATTCCTTGGCTACTATCTTATTGAACTTAAGCTCAATAAAACAGTTGTGTCTATCTATACTTTTTATATTAATAAATCGCTTTATTAACATAATCATTTTTAGATATGAAATTTTTTTGTTTTTTAAATCATCTTCATACGAAAGATATTGATTTAAACGAAA
The DNA here is from genome assembly GCF_963675975.1 of Halarcobacter sp. Lineage (NCBI taxonomy): Bacteria > Pseudomonadati > Campylobacterota > Epsilonproteobacteria > Campylobacterales > Arcobacteraceae > Halarcobacter > Halarcobacter sp. Next base: position 80,545 of record NZ_OY780939.1, read on the forward strand.
AAATTAAAGACTTTAACATTATGTTTTTAAATATCATTTTGGTTCTTTGAAAACCAAATATAAATTCAAACTTTTTATTGAACTTATATTTAGCTTTTTTCAAACTCTTTACTCTTGTTTGCTTTAATAGATGGTGGAGATAAGCGGGATCGAACCGCTGACCTCCTGCGTGCAAGGCAGGCGCTCTCCCAGCTGAGCTATATCCCCACATACTAATCAGATTATTATATGGTGGGCCTACCAGGACTTGAACCTGGGACCTCACGATTATCAGTCGAGCGCTCTAGCCAGCTGAGCTATAGGCCCATTCTTCACCTATTCTTTGAAATAATCTTTATAAACCGAACATGATAAACTTGCTATCTTTGATAGCTTTGGAAGTTAGAAACGAATCTAACTTCTCTTCTCTGAAAGGAGGTGATCCAACCGCAGGTTCTCCTACGGTTACCTTGTTACGACTTCACCCCAGTCGCTGAATCCACTGTGGAGGGTAGCTACTTTAGCATCCCCGCTTCGAATGAGTTCAACTCCCATGGTGTGACGGGCGGTGAGTACAAGACCCGGGAACGTATTCACCGTAGCATTGCTGATCTACGATTACTAGCGATTCCAACTTCAAGTAGTCGAGTTGCAGACTACTATCCGAACTGGGAGGCATTTTTGAGATTTGCTCCACCTCGCGGTATCGCTGCTCTTTGTATGCCCCATTGTAGCACGTGTGTAGCCCTGGACGTAAGGGCCATGATGACTTGACGTCGTCCACACCTTCCTCCTACTTGCGTAGGCAGTCTCGTTAGAGTTCTCAGCCGAACTGTTAGCAACTAACGACGTGGGTTGCGCTCGTTGCGGGACTTAACCCAACATCTCACGACACGAGCTGACGACAGCCGTGCAGCACCTGTCCTACAGTTTCTGCAAGCAGACACCAATCTATCTCTAGAAAGTTCTGTAAATGTCAAGTCCAGGTAAGGTTCTTCGCGTATCGTCGAATTAAACCACATGCTCCACCGCTTGTGCGGGTCCCCGTCTATTCCTTTGAGTTTTAATCTTGCGACCGTACTCCCCAGGCGGTACACTTAATGTGTTAACTGCATTACTGCAATGTCTAGCATCGCAACAACTAGTGTACATCGTTTAGGGCGTGGACTACCAGGGTATCTAATCCTGTTTGCTCCCCACGCTTTCGCGTCTCAGCGTCAATAATGTTCCAGTAGATCGCCTTCGCAATCGGTATTCCTTCTGATCTCTACGGATTTTACCCCTACACCAGAAATTCCATCTACCTCTCCCATATTCTAGATAGACAGTTTCAAAAGCAGTTCTATGGTTGAGCCATAGGATTTCACTTCTGACTTATCTATCCGCCTACACGCTCTTTACGCCCAGTGATTCCGAGTAACGCTTGCACCCTCCGTATTACCGCGGCTGCTGGCACGGAGTTAGCCGGTGCTTATTCATATAGTACCGTCATTATCTTCCTATATAAAAGGAGTTTACGCTCCGAAAAGTGTCATCCTCCACGCGGCGTTGCTGCATCAGAGTTTCCTCCATTGTGCAATATTCCCCACTGCTGCCTCCCGTAGGAGTCTGGACCGTGTCTCAGTTCCAGTGTGACTGATCATCCTCTCAAACCAGTTAGGCGTCATTGACTTGGTGAGCCATTACCTCACCAACTATCTGATACCATACAGTCCCATCCTCTAGCACTAAAGCGTTTCCCCAGCATACTTTTGTATTATGGGCATATAGGGCATTAGCAGACGTTTCCATCTGTTATTCCTTTCTAGAGGGCAGGTTAACTATACATTACTCACCCGTGCGCCACTTAGCTGACAACTTAAGCAAGCTTAAGTCCGTTCTCGTTCGACTTGCATGTGTTAGGCACGCCGCCAGCGTTCACTCTGAGCCAGGATCAAACTCTCCATAATAAAAAATTTGATTCTCTGACTTATATTTTATTACTTATGTAACAAATATTAAATCTCATTTGTAAAGCTTAGCTTTATGTTTCTAAAATAGACAAGGATATAATTTACTTATATTCTTGTTGTTATATTTTTGTTTATCATATTCGGTTTATAAAGATTATATTCTCTTAACAAACCTTCGTTTTTAAAGATCATCCATCTCTTCAAAACTTTGTGTCGTTCCTCTGAAATTGGACGGGAATTATAATAGATTTTTTTAAGCTTGTCAAGGGTTTATTCTTATTTCTGGCTTAAATTTTTAAATTCTTTCCTCTTTTTGTTTCTTTTTTTTCTTCTTTTTTCCAACTTCCCCCTTTTTATGGTCTTTCCTCTTTATATACATATCCACTTCTTCCTTCTATTATTATCTCTCTTCTCTCATTTTCTTTTGTTCTTATCTCTATTTTACATCTTTCTTTTATCTCATACTCATCAGATTCATTTTCTTTACTACTTAATTTTGAGTAAACTTTTCCTTCACTTCCAAATGAAATTTGTCCTATTGAAGAGGTATTATTACAAGATATAAATACATCTTTTATATTAAACTCTTTTGTTAACAACACATATTTGCTTGTTTTTTCATTTGTTTCACAACTATTAGAAGAGTAGATTCTTTTTTTTGTTAAGGGGTCTTTTAATGATTCATCCAAATTAGGATGACCTGTCATATTACTATCACTATATATAACATAATAGATTCCACCTACACTCTTTTTACAATTAAAAAATTTCAAAGTCCATCTTTTTTTATGCCAAAGTTCTTGATTCTTTTCTTTTTTATTATCTATAAGTGCTTGGTATCTTGCTTGCTTTAAATACAATACTATTCTATTAGTAAGTTCATCTAATTTGTTATTATGATTATTTAATGAAATTGAATAGTATAGAATAGAGATAAGAAAGATGACAAGAATTAATTCAATTAAAGAATAACTCTTTTTCATCAGTTTTCTATAATGTAAGCATTCGCTACTGTTTTACCTAGATAATCAATATTTATTTTTTTATCAAAATAATATTGATCTCTCGTAGAAACAAAATATTTATGACCCTTTTTAATCCCATAAAACTTTAATCTCAATATTAAATCTTTTTCATCACTTTCAATTTCATTAATATTGTTTTGTTTTAGTTTTTCTGCTAATTCTTTTGCTATATTATATTTGTAGGCAAAATGTTTTTTTGGATTATCTAATAATAAATATAGTGGCTTGTTAAAAATTGTTATAGTTGCATTAAGTATAAGTACGGCTAAAGTAAAAATAGTTATATATATATGTTTAGTTCTAAACTGAGGAAGTCTAACCCTAAAACTATGTACAAAGTTTTTTACCATATATGGTAAAAAGATAACTACAAAAGGAGCATAGTCCTCTATATATATCCTTTGTCTAAAAGAAAACAATAAAGAGAAAGCCAATGATGTAGCTGAAATATACCAAACAATATCCCTATCACCTTTTACCCCTTCTCTATATATAGTGTAAAAAAAATAGATAAATAGCAAAGGTGAAAATATTGAAGCATAGATACCAAAAGTATCCACTAGAAATCCTCTAGGTTTTCCTCCTGTATCAAAACCATATAAAGCCATAGAGACTGAGAAAAGTACTAAAGATATTACTAAAAGTTTTTTATCATCTTTTTTTAATGAATAGAAGAACAAAGCTAGAAAAAATATTGCAAAGGAATTATCTATAAAAAGAAAAAGTAATAGTAATACATAAGAATGTTTTTGTGTTACCTTTAAATAATACAAATATACTATAGTTAAAAAAGTTACAATAATTGCACTATTAACCAATAATGCTGCACTAAGTAAACCTGGCAATAACATAAATATTAAAATAGAGATTAATCTATCTAGATTTTTTTTAAAAAGGTTATCAGTTAATTTATACATTAAAATAACACTAAGAAAATAAGTAATGATAAAAGGTGTTCTTAATGCATAGTCATTTTCACCAAAAATAAAAATTGAGCCATTAGTTATTATTGATAATAAAGAATTATTTACATAGACGTTTAAAGCCTCTTTATAAGAAATGCTTAAACCATCTACTGTAAAAAAAAGAATTGATAATACTACAAAAAGTGTTGAATAAAATATGTATTTGTAAATATTATCTGTTAAACTCATAATTTTAAAAAGTTGTTTAATATTGTAAATCCATGTTCACTCATTATTGATTCTGGGTGAAACTGAACACCATATATATCTTTTCCTTCAATCTCTAAAGACATTATTTCATCATCATCCATACTATAAGATGTAGGAATAATACAAGAGGGTAGATTCTCTTTTTTTACTGTTAGAGAATGATATCTTGTTTGAGTGAACTCATTTGGTAAACCATCAAAAATCTTAGTATCTTTCACTCTTTTCATTTTTGAAGTTTTTCCATGCATCATATTCTCTGCACGAATAACCTCTCCTCCAAAAACTTGAGCAATACTTTGATGACCTAAACAAATTCCTAAAATTGGTTTCTTATCAGCAAAATACTTAATTGCTTCTAAACAAACACCTGCTTCATTAGGTGTAGCTGGTCCTGGAGATATTATAATTTTTTCAGGGTTTAATTTTTCTATCTGCTCTACTGATAATTCATCATTTCTAATAACTTTTAAATCTGCTCCTAACTCTAAACAATATTGAACTATATTGTAAGTAAAAGAGTCATAATTATCTATCATTAAAATCATATATATTTTTCCTCAATTATATTTAAAATATTGATTATATCAGGTTTTATATTTAAACTATATTTTGATTTTAAAATATCAACTATTTTATACACAACATTAATAAAATTTTAAATATAATTTACCTATGAATTTAATTAAAATAATAATCTCACTTATCCTATTTTCTTCATTAGTTAGTGCCAAAAAACTAGAAAAAATATCTATTCAATTAGATTGGTTGCACCAATTCCAATTTGCAGGATATTATGTTGCAAAAGAAAAGGGTTATTACAAAAATCAAAACCTGGATGTTTTAATAAAAGAATATACATTTAATAAAAATGTAGTTGATGATGTTTTAAATAAAAAAAGTGATTATGGAGTGGGAAAATCCTCATTAATAATTGATAGATTAGAAAATAAAAAAGTGATTTTGCTTAATGCTATCTATCAAACTTCTCCTATGGTTTTAATTACAAGAAAAGAATCAAATATTACAAAACCTAGTGAGTTGAAAAATAAAAAAGTGATGTTAACTTCTGATGCAAGATCAGCTGCAAGTATAAATTCAATGATAATGTCTCAAGGCTTAGAATTAGAAGATATTAACTTTCAAAAACACTCTTTTAATTTAGATGATTTGATTGATGGTAAAACTGATGCTATGGGATGCTATCTTTCAAATGAGCCATATATATTAGAAAAAAGAGATATCCTTTATAATATTTTAAATCCTAGTGATTATGGTTTTGATTTTTATGGTGGTATATTTTTTACTTCAGAAGATGAATTACATAAACATTCAAATAGAGTAAGAAAAGTTTATAAAGCCACTATGAGAGGTTGGGAATATGCCTTTAATAATATAGAAGAGACTGCAAAGTTAATTTTTGAAAAATACAACACTCAAAATAAAAGTTTAGAATCATTAATTTATGAAGGACAAGTTTTAAAAAATTTATCCAAAATAGAAGATGGATTATTAGGACAAATAGATAAAAATAAAATTGAAGAGATGCAACGTTTATATGTTCTCTTAGGATTTGGAAGCAAAAATAATAAAATACCAAAAGTTAATGATTTTATTTATAACAGTTCAAATATTTTATATTCTTTAAATCAAAAAGAATATATAAAACAAACAAAAATCAAACTCTTAAGTAATAATAATTTCCCACCTTTTACAATGATGCTTGATAAAAATTTACAAGGAATAGAAATTGACTATTGGAAACTTATTTCAAAAAGATTAAATTTAAAAAATAGCGAAATTGAAATAGTAAATAATTCAAAAGACTCATTAGAAAAAATAAAAAATAATCCAAATTTAATTAAATATGCTTTTAGTAAAAAAGACCGTTCAAATAAAACAACATTAACTGATACAATTGCAGAGATAAAAATAGGACTTGCTTCATTTGTCAATACTCCTTATATTTCAGATATAAATGAATTAAATGGGAAAAAAGTTGCGATAATTAAATATACTTCATATTATCAACAAATCAAAAACAATTACCCTAAAATTAAATTTGTAGAGGTAAAAAATACAGAAGAAGGTATTTTACTTTTAAAAGAGAAGAAAGTTTATGCAATAGTAAATAAAATCCCCTCTTTAAACTACACAATTTCAAACAAAGGATTAAATGATTTAAAAATTATAGGTTCTTTTGATGAAAAGTATGATTTAAAACTTGTTGTTAATGCAGAAAATAAAATGTTAATTAACCTTTTAAATAAAGCTATAACAACTATTTCAGAAAAAGATAGAGAATCAATTGCTTCAAAATATTATTCTGTTGTATATCAAAACAATCATGATTATAAAGAACTTTATAAAATATTAATACCTCTAATAATCCTTTTATTGTTTATTTTTAGAAGTAATAGATTAATGAATAAAGAGATTAAAAGAAGAGAAGAGATAGAACTACAGTTAAATAAAGTTGCAAATATAGATTCATTAACAAATATTTATAATAGAAGAAAAATTACATCAATTTTTGATAATGAAATTAATAGATCAAAAAGATATAAAAGGGAATTATCTATTATATTTTTTGATATAGATAATTTTAAAATGATAAATGATGACTTAAGTCATAAAGATGGAGATAAAGTATTAATAAACTTATCAATATTAATAAAAAATAGTATTAGAAAAACTGATTTCTTTGGAAGATGGGGAGGAGAAGAGTTTATTATCATTTTGCCTGAAACAAATAAAGAAAAAGCAGAAGTTATTGCAAATATGTTAAAAGAAAAAATTTCTAAATTTGATTTTGATATTGATAGATCAGTGACTTGCAGTTTTGGAGTAACAAGTTTTAGTGAAACTGATAATAAAGATTCTGTGTTAACAAGAGTTGACCATGCTATGTATTATGTTAAAAAAAATGGAAAGAATGATATAAAAGTGGTTTAACCACTTTTATATTAAAGTTGATATTCTTTTATAAATTCATCACTTATATCTAAAATACCTCTTTGTCTTAAAGAATCTATAACCTCTTTTGTACAATCTACATCATCAGGCCATCTTCTTTTAAAATTATCAAATGAATTTTTATTTGTACCATCAACACAAATTGTGTTTGAATCTATAAAGATATCTCTGTTTGAATCAATATTATTAACAACTCTCCACACTAACATATATGGATTATTTACATCATTTTGATTTGCTGCATCTACAATAACTAAAATCTTCATATATGGATATAAAGGTTTTAAATCCTCAAAAAGATTTTTTTGATTTCTTGTTTTATCAACAGTTATTACTGTAACTGGATTTTTTGTATTTGTAAAATATTGTTTTAAATCTTTAACTTCACTAGTAATCTCTTTCATTTTAGATAAAAGTTCATTATCAGATAATATAGTAATTCCTAACTCACTTATCTCTTCACCAGTACAATCTAATCCTAACTTACCACCCACTGCAAATTTAGGACTTGAATGGTCAAGGGCATCAACTACACCTTTTGAAATAAGCATATCATCTATATCTATTCTATTTAAGATATATTCAGTAATAGATTCATGCTCTGTTAAATCTGGTGCATCTTCTCCAACAAAAATGGCATGCTTAACAAAACTCATTTGCCCTACTCCCCAAAATGCGTGCATCATCTGGCTTGCATGTCCAGGATATAGAGTTTTGATTTTTGCTAAAATAAGATTATGAAACACTCCATTTTCTGGCATATAATAATCAATTAAATCTGGTGCTGTAGTTTTTAAAAGTGGTAAAAATATTCTTTCAGTTGCATGCCCCATATATTTATCTTCTAATGGTGGTTTTCCAACAACTGTAGCTAAATATGTAGGTTTTTCTTTAGATGTGATAGCACTAACTTCTAAAAATGGATACTCTTCTTCAAGGGTATAGTAACCTGTATGATCTCCAAATGGCCCTTCAATTTTCATTTTTGAAGTATCAACAAATCCTTCAATAACAAAGTCATTGTCTTTTGGAACCCAAATATCATTTGTAATAGATTTTACAAGTTGTGCATTTTTGTTTTTAACAAAACCATAAAGCATAAGCTCAAATACACCAATTGGAAGTGGAGCTTGTCCACACCAAATATACATAGGATCTCCACCTATACCTATTGATACTGGCATTTTTTCACCTGCTTTTTTATATTCATGGAAAAAGTGATTAGAATCTTTGTGAATTTGCCAATGCATTCCTAAAGTATGATCATCATAAACTTGTAGTCTATACATACCTAAGTTTTTCATTTCACCATTTAATGAAGTTGTGTAAACTTGTCCCATAGTAATGAATGGTCCACCATCTTGTTCCCATGTTGTTAAAATTGGTAAATCAGATAATTTTGCTTCTTCACCTAATTTTATAACTTGTTGACACTCACCTTTTCCTTTGTTTTTCTTAGGAATAGTATTTTTTAGTGCAAATAGTTTTCCAAAAGTTGACAACTTCTCAGAAAAAGTTGTGGGTGGCTTCATTTTTAGTAAAGATTCAATCTCACTTCCAATTTTATCACCATCTCCAATAAAAAGTTTTACCGCTTTTTCATTACAAAATACATTCATAAGAACAGGCATATCAAATTTCTTATTGTTTTTCTTATCTACAACATTAGTAAACAAAATTGCTTTGGAATCCTCTTTTTTAACTTCCACATATGCAACATGAGGTATCTCTAAATAGATATCCAATTCATCATCAATAACTTTAAGTAAGTCATTCTTTTTTAAAATTTCTATAGCTTCTTTCATTATATCCTCAAAATAACCTAATAATTAGTATAAATCTTATATCATTTTATCAATAAAAAATTGTTTATAATAGGGATATTTTGTATGATTTATAATTTTGATGAACTAATTGATAGAAAAAACACCTCTTGTGCTAAATATGATGCACTAGAAAAATATTTTGGATATGAAGATTTACAACCACTTTGGGTTGCAGACATGGATTTTAAAACTCCAGATGTGATAATTAATGCACTAAAAGAAAAAACAGATTTTGGAATGTTTGGATATCCAATTGCAACAGAAAAAACTTACAACTTAGTAAAGAATTGGATGAAAAAAAGACATAACTGGGATATAGATACATCTTGGATAAACTTTGTAAATGGTGTAGTTCCAGCTTATAGTGCTGCTATAGAAGCGTTTAGTGAAGAAGGTGATGAAATCATTGTTCAAACGCCTGTATATTTTCCACTCTTTAAACATATAAAATCTAATAATAGAAAACTTGTAAAAAACTCTTTAATTGAAGAGAATGGTTATTATAAAATGAATTTAGATGATTTAAAAAAGAAAATCACACCAAAAACAAAAATCTTTGTTTTATGTTCTCCACATAATCCTGTTGGGAGAGTTTGGGATAAAGAAGAACTAGAAGCTTTAGCAAAAATATGTATTGAAAATAAGATATTAATGATTAGTGATGAGATACATGCAGATATTGTTTTTAAAAAATTTACACCTCTTGCATCTATATCTGAAGAGATAGCAAATAATACTCTAACATTAAACTCTCCAGGTAAAACTTTTAACACTGCTGGATTAAATTGTGCCTATGCAATATGTAAAAATAAAGAAATAATGAATAAATTTAAAGAAATTGTAGAAAAAAGAGGTATAAGTTCAATTAATGTTTTTGGATTTACAGCTTTAGAAGCTGCTTACGAGTATGGCGAAGATTGGTTAGAAGAATTATTAGTTTACCTTAAGAATAATATTTATTTTACAAAAAATTATTTAGAAAAAAATAATTCTAAGATTGATTTTATTGAGCCAGAATCAACCTATTTACTTTGGTTAAGCTTTAAAAATACTATTAGTGACTATAACAAAGTGAAACAAAAGTTACTAGAAGAATCTAAAGTTGCTTTAAATGAAGGAATTAGTTTCGGACTCGAAGGAAAGGGGTATTTCAGACTAAATTGTGCACTACCTAAGGAAAATCTAGAAAAAGCACTGTGTAAAATGGTTACAAAATTCTAAGGAGTTTTTTCCTTAGTATTACCATTCTTCTCACTAAAAAATTAACTATGATTAATTTTTGCCATATGACCAAATAGTTACTTAAAATATTGTACAATTCTCTAAACAATATAAATATATGGGATAGATTATGTCAACACATTTAATTCTTTCGTCAGTTATATTTGTTGCAATTGCTTTTATATTAGTAGGAGTTTTCCTACTAACTAAGTATCTTGGACCAAATAAAACTGAAGACAAACTAAAAAACACTGTATATGAAAGTGGAGTTACAAATCCTGTTGGGAATACTAATATAAGATTCTCAGTAAAATTCTATTTAGTTGCAATTGGTTTTCTACTATTTGATGTAGAAATTATTTTTATGTTCCCTTGGGCCGTAAATATTTTAGAACTTGGATTTGCAGGTATTATTAAGATGTTTATCTTTATAGGATTACTATTTGCAGGATTAATATATATGTATAAGAAAAAGGCATTATCATGGGATTAGGAGCAGAAGCTAGCTTAGGTGATTCAATAATCACTACAAAATTAGACTCAGCTATTAACTGGGCTAGGTCATATTCAATGTGGCCAATGGCATTTGGTACTGCATGTTGTGGTATCGAATTCATGTCTGTTGCAGCTGCAAGATACGATGTATCTAGATTTGGTGCAGAGGTTGTAAGATTCTCACCAAGACAAGCAGACTTGCTAATTGTTGCAGGAACTATTACATATAAACAAGCACCTGTATTAAAGAAAATCTGGGATCAGATGTGTGAGCCTAAATGGGTTATATCTATGGGTGCATGTGCATGTTCTGGTGGTTTTTATGATAACTATACAACTTTACAAGGGATTGATGAAGTTATACCTGTAGATGAGTATGTTGCAGGGTGTCCTCCAAGACCTGAAGCTGTACTTGATGCAATTATGAGAATTCAAGAGAGATCTTATGATGAATCTATTATTAAAGATAGAGAAAGAAATTTCAAGGGGATTCTAGATGCTTAAACCAGACCTGCTTATTGATGCAAAAGATATCAAATCAACAATCACTAGACTTAAAAATGAAGAAGATTATACAATACTTCTAGATGTTACTGCTGTAGATTATATGCAATATCCAGATGTAACACCATCAAGATTTGCTGTAATTTATATTTTAAGAACAAGCAACTTTAAAAAACAAATGACAGTAAAAGCGTATGTAGATGATAATACTTTAGAAGTTGATTCAATTACAGACCTTTACTTTTCTGCTGATTGGGCAGAAAGAGAAGTATTTGACCAGTATGGTGTAAGATTCAAAGGTCATCCAAACTTAAAAAGAGTGTTAAACCACCATCAATTTGTTGGTCATCCACTAAGAAAAGATTATGAGATAACAAAAGGTCAAATCTGTACTGAAACTGAAGATTTAATGGATGAAATGATTCCTTTATTAAAAAGAAAAGGATATTCTGAAGCAGATTTAGAAGATTTAATGATGCTAAATGTTGGTCCTTCTCACCCTGCTTCACATGGTACTATTAGAAACTTTGTTGCAATGGAAGGTGAGACTATCCAAGCTTGTGTAACAGAAATTGGTTATCTTCATAGAGGTTTTGAAAAAGCCTGTGAAACACATAATTATTCTCAAGTTATTCCATACACAGATAGACTTAACTATTGTTCAGCCATTTTAAACAATATTGGTTATGCAAAAGCAATTGAAGATATGTTAGGTGTTGAGATTACTCCAAGAGCTAAAATGATTAGAGTAATTATTGGTGAATTAAGTAGATTAACAGACCACATTGTATGTAATGCTGCAAATATGGTTGACTTAGGTGGTCTTACAAACTTCTGGTATATCTTTGCTCCAAGAGATAAAGCATATGACCTATTTTCAAAACTTACAGGTGCTAGATTAACTAATTCATATACAAGAATTGGTGGTTTAGAATTTGATCTTTATGATGGTTTTGCAGAAGATTTAGATGATGTAATTAAAGATGTTGAAAAAGCTATAGAGGACTCTTTATCATTAATTGCACATAATAAAATTTTCCACGATAGAACACAAGATGTTGGTGTAATTGATGCACAATTTGCTCTTGATGCAGGTATCACTGGACCAAATCTTAGAGCTGCAGGAGTTGCTTTTGACTTAAGAAAAGATGCTCCTTATTATGGATATGAAAATTTTGATTTTGATGTTGTAGTTGGTTCACATGGAGATGTTTATGACAGAATTATGTGTAGATTTGAAGAGATGAGACAATCGATTAGAATCATTAGACAAGCAATGAAAGAGTTACCAGATGGTCCAATTAATTCAGACCATCCAGCTGTTTTATTACCACTTAAAAAAGATGTTTATGGAAATATTGAAGGTTTAATGAACCAATTTAAACTAACTTTTGAAGGTATCAAAGTTCCAAAAGGTGAATATTATGGTTCAACTGAAGGAGCTAATGGAGAACTTGGTTTTTATACTGTAAGTGATGGTTCAGGTACACCTTATAAAATTAAATGTAGACCACCTTGTTTTTATTCACTAGGTGGATATGCAAGAATTGTAGAAGGTAGTATGTTAGCTGATGCTGTTGTTACAATGGCAAGTATGAACTTTATTGCTGGGGAGTTTGATAGATAATGAGTAAATTTAAATATACAGAAGAGAAAGAACAAGAGTTCCAAAGAATAGCAAAGAAATATCCAAAAATCGATGCTATGATGCTTCCAGCACTTTGGTTAGTTCAAGAACAAGAGGGTTGGGTAAGTCCTGATGCAATGGTTTATGTTGCAGATAAATTAGGAAAAACTCCAATTGAAGTTTATGAATTTGCAACATTTTATACAATGTTTAATCTAAAACCAATTGGTACTTACCATATTGAGTTATGTAAAACTTTATCTTGTATGTTAATGGGTGCACCAGAACTTAAAAAATTTATTAAAGAAACAATTGGTATTGAGCCAGGTGAAACTTCAGAAGATGGTAAATTTCACTTAAGTGAAGTTGAATGTCAAGGTGCTTGTGGTGGAGCTCCAATGATTGCACTTAATCATACATACCATGAAAATTTAACTGTTGATAAGTTAAAAACAATCTTAGAGGAGTGTAAGTAATGGCAGTTGAATTAGTAAAAATTGTAAGTAAAAACTTTGACATTCCTGATTCTCATAAACTTGAAGTTGCTTTAAAAAATGGAAGATATGAATCTGTAGATAAAGCATTTTCAATGAAACCTGAAGATATAACTGAAGAGGTTGTAAAATCAGGACTAAGAGGAAAAGGTGGTGGTGGTGCTGCATGTGGACCGAAATGGAAACTTATGCCACCAGTTGATGAAAGACCAAGATATTTAATTGTAAATGGGGATGAATCAGAACCAGGAACTTTTAAAGATAGACAAATTTTCCAATACGATCCACACCTACTTATTGAAGGTATTATAGTTTCTTGTTGGGCACTTCAAGCAAATGATGCATATATTTACATTAGAGGTGAATATAAATGGTTCATTGATAGATTAAATGCTGCTATTGAAGAAGCTTATGAGGCTGGAATCATTGGTGATAAAGTTATGAATAAGTATGACTTTAGAGTAAATGTTACTGTTCACAGAGGTGGTGGAGCTTATATTTGTGGTGAAAAATCTGCTTTAATTGAATCAATTGAAGGTAAAAGAGGACACCCAAGATTAAAACCACACGGAAAAGAGTGTGAGTGGTTTTATGGACAACCTGCAACAGTAAATAATGTTGAAACAATCTCATCAGTTCCAAATATTGTATTAAATGGATATGAATCATATACTAAATGGGGAACTGAAAAAGCTCCTGGAACGATGCTTTTTGCTATGAGTGGACCAGTTAAAAATCCTGGTGTTTATGAATTACAATATGGTGAAAAGATGATTGATGTAATCAATGAAATTGGTGGTGGAATGAAAGATGGCTTAAAACTTAAAGCTGTTATTCCTGGTGGGGCATCTTGTCCTATTTTAACTGCCGAAGAAGTTGAAAAAGCTTACTTAGATTATGAATCGATGTGGGACATAGGTTCTACTTTAGGAACTGGGGGAATGATGATTATTCCTGAAGGTGTATCTATGGTAGATGTAGCTAAGAATTTAATTGAATTTTATCACCATGAATCTTGTGGTCAATGTACACCTTGTAGAGAGGGTACTGGTTGGATTGATAAAACAATCAAAAAGATTCTTGATGGGGTTGGTTCACAAGATGACATCCAGACAATTCTTGATGTTTGTGAAACTATGAATGGTAAAACGATTTGTGTTTTTGCACCAGCTGTAAAAGATATTATCAAAAGTATCGTGCAAAAATATACACATGAATTTGAAGAACATTTTAATAAATAAAACTATAAGGAGAAAAGATGGGAAAAAATACTTTTACATTAACAGATAACAGAGATGGTAGATCTTTCGAGTATGATATTATTAGTGGTACAAGAGGACCAGATGTAGTTGATATTAGATCATTTTATAAAGATTCAGGGATGTTTACTTATGACCCAGGATATACTTCTACAGCTTCTTGTGAATCAAAGATTACATTTATTGATGGTGAAAACTCTGAATTAAGATATAGAGGTATCCCTATTGAAGAACTAGCAGGAAAAAGATCATATCTTGATGTTTGTTATCTTCTAATGAGAGGTAATTTACCAACTGAAGAAGCTTCTAAAAACTTTGACTTAGAGATTAGACACAGATCTTTTCTTGATGAGGGTATTTTAAGATTATTTGATGCACTTCCTGATCATGCACATCCAATGGCAACTATGGGTGCAGCAACTATGGCTCTTGCAACAATCTATAAAGATCACTTAAACCTTAAATCTGATGAAGAGTTCAAAGTTATGAGAAGAAGAATCTTAGCAAAAATGCCTACAATTGCAGCAATGGCTTATAGAAATTCAATTGGTGTTCCAATGATTTATCCAGATGTAAATAGATACTTCACTGAAAACTTCTTATATATGTTAAGAGCATATCCAGGTGGTAAAATGAAATACCTTGGAAATGGGAAAAATGAAGAGATTAAACAAGTTGAAGTTGATGCTCTTGATGCAATCTTAACTTTACATGCTGACCATGAACAAAATGCTTCAACTACAACAGTTAGAAATGTTGGTTCAACTGAAGCTCACCCTTATGTTTCTATTGCTTCTGGTATTGCTGCATTATGGGGTTCTGCTCATGGTGGTGCAAATGAAAGAGTTATGGATCAATTAAAAATGATTGGTGATGTTAAAAACGTACCTACTTATATTGCAAAAGCAAAAGATAAAAACGATCCATTCAGACTTATGGGATTTGGTCACAGAGTTTATAAAAACAGAGACCCAAGAGCACAAGAACTTAAAAAATTACAAGATAAATTAAGAGAAGAGTTAAATCTTGACTCTAAATTATTAGATGTAGCTTCAGCAGTTGAAGAAGCAGCATTAAATGATGATTACTTCATCCAAAGAGGTTTATATCCAAATATTGACTTCTATTCAGGAGTTATTTTAACAGCTCTTAAAATTCCAGTAGAGATGTTTACTCCAATTTTCGTTATTGGTAGAATTCCAGGTTGGATTTCACAATGGTCAGAATTAAAACAAGACCCAGCAGCAAAAATTGCTAGACCAAGACAACTATACACTGGTAAATAAAAATAAAAGCGGACGATTTAAAAGGAGATTACACACTATGAGTGAACTTGTCAAATTTACGGTGGATGGGGAAGAAATTGAAGCAGATAAAGGCAGTCTTTTAATAGACAGCCTTTTAGATAGAGATATTCATATTCCTCACTTTTGTTATCACCAAGCTTTAGGAAAAGATGGAAACTGTAGAATGTGTATGGTTGAAATCGAGGGTCAAAAAAGACCACAAATTGCGTGTGATACTCCTGTAAAAGAGGGAATGATTGTAAGAACAAAAGGTGAAAAAATTGAAAAAGTAAGAAAAGATATTCTTGAACTTGAATTAATTAATCACCCTATTGACTGTCCTACATGTGACCAAGCAGGAGAATGTAAACTACAAGACTACTATATGGAGTCTGGTTTTTATCAATCAAGAGTTGATGTTAACCAAAAAGTTACAGCTAGAAAAAGAGTTGAACTTGGAAGCAATGTTATGCTTGACCAAGAAAGATGTGTACTTTGTACAAGATGTGTAAGATTTTGTTCAGAAATCACAGGTACAAATGAACTTGGAGTTATAAGTAGAGCAGATCACTCTGTTATTGGAACCTTCCCAGGAAGACCACTATCTAACCCATATGCAATGAATGTGGTAGATATATGCCCAGTTGGAGCATTAACTTCACAAGATTTCAGATTTAAACAAAGAGTTTGGTTTTTAGAGACTTTTGATGCAATTTGTAATGGATGTTCTAGAGGATGCAACATTACAGTTGACCATAGAAAAGAGAAATATAAAGATGATCAAATTTTTAGATTCAAGCCAAGAGTTAATAAAGCAGTTAATGGTTGGTTTATGTGTGATGAAGGAAGACTTTCATACAAAAATGAAGCTGAAAATAGATTTGAAACTGCATTAATGGATGGAGAAGAGACTCTTTTTGATAATGCAATTACAAAAGCTTTTAAAATCTTAACACAAAAAAATAAAACTTTATTTTTACTAGATCCAAGTCTTTCATTAGAAGAGATGCAAAATGCTAAAAAATTAGCAGAAGTATTAAATACTAATATTTCAGGTTATGCACCTCAATATATTGATGAAACTTTTGGTGACGACTATTTAAAGAAAAATGATAAATCTGCAAATAGAGCTTCGTATAAAGAGTTAGATATCGATGAAAGTGAAGAGAACTTTAATAAACTAGTTAAAGAGTCTGATACAATTGTTATTTTAGGTAATACTTATTTTGATAAAAACTTAGATTTATTATCAAACAAAAAAGTTATTAGCTTTTTCTCACATAAAAATGAAACAGTATCAAAATCTGGAATTGCTATACCTGTAGCTTCATTCTATGAAAAAAGTGGTACATATATTAACTTTGAGGGAATAAAACAAAGAGTGATTTCAAAAATGAAGAAAGATAATCCTAAAGAGACTATCACTTCAATAATAGAATATATTAAAACTATGATAGATAAAGGTAGCCTATGAGTACAGCTGCAATAGTTATTATTATTATAAATATTCTTCTTGCAAAAATATTATCAGTTGGAACTACTCCAATTATGGTATGGTGGGAAAGAAGAGTTGCTGGGTTTATGCAAGATAGAACTGGACCAAACAGAGCTGACATTGGAGGGATAAGACTTGGTGGTCTTATTCAAGCAATAGCAGATATGTTAAAACTTGTATTTAAAGAGGATTTTACTCCTGCACATATTAAGTACAAATTTTTATATACAATTGCTCCTGCTCTTGTATTTATCTGTTCATTTTTAACAATGGCAGTTATTCCATTTGCTGATAACTTAGTTGTTGATGGTGAAAGTTTCATGATGCAAGCTATTCCAACACAGCTTGGAATTATGTGGTTCTTAGCATTTGCTGGATTATCTGTATTTGGTATTATTTTAGGTGGTTATGCATCTCAAAATAAATATGGACTTTTAGGTGGTATTAGAGCATCTGCACAAGTTATCTCGTATGAGGCAGCTATGGCATTATCAGTAATCTCTATTCTTTTAACTTATGGTTCAATTAACTTAAATGATATGGTTCAAGTACAAGGTGGAACATTTTGGGGAGTTATTCCTGCATGGGGAATATTTATGCAACCTTTAGCTGCATTAATTTTTATTGTTACAGCTTTTGCTGAAACAAATAGAACACCTTTTGATATAGCTGAAGGTGAATCTGAAATTGTTGCAGGTTATCATACTGAGTATTCAGCAATGAGATTTGGTCTTTTCCAAGTTGGTGAATATGCAGCAATGTCAGCTTCATCAGCAATTATTGTTACTCTATTTTTAGGTGGATATCAAATCCCTTGGATGGATACACAAACAATTCAAAGTAATATCAATTATGTGATGATTGCTATCATTATTTTATTACCTTTAAAAGCATTCTTCTTTGCTAAATGGATGAATAAAAACTATGATTGGCTTGATAAAAACGACAAAAGACAAAAAGAGAAAAATATTCTTATCAAAGGATTCTGGGGAATTGCAATTATTATTTCAGCTAGTTTAATAGCTTTAATTGCGACAGGATTAGGTGAGAATGGTGTAAACATTGCAACAGCAGTTATTCAAATAGGAACATTTGTAGCTAAATTTTTATTTATGAATTTTGTATTTATTTGGATTAGATGGACACTTCTTAGATTTAGATATGACCAATTACAAATGTTAGGATGGAAAGTTCTTATTCCATTATCAATATTAAACATTGTAGTTACAGCTATTGTTGTTGTAGCGATAGGAAGTTAATATGGGAATTAAAATAGTAGAAAGACATGGTAAGTCTTTAAAAGATAAGTTATATATACCTGCAATTGCAGCAGGTATGAAAACTACTTTTTCTCACTTTAAGAAAAATCTTGGTGATGTATCAAACTTAAGAACGATGCAATACCCAGAAGTACAACCTACTGATATCACAGAAAGATATAGAGGTGTACATAGACTTACAAAGTGGGAAGATGAGAGTGAGAAATGTGTTGCTTGCTATATGTGTGCAACAGCTTGTCCTGCTCAATGTATCTTTATTGATGCAGAAGAGAGATTTGATGGTGTAGCTGAAAAGAGACCTAAAGAGTTTAAAATTGACCTTTTAGAGTGTGTGTTCTGTGGATATTGTGTTGAGGCTTGTCCTTGTGATGCAATTAGAATGGACACAGGTATTTTTAGTTTCACTGCAAGTAAAAGAGAAGATTTTGTAGTAGATAAAGAACGACTTATGTCACATGAGCGTTCAAAGGATTTTGATGATGAGTGATATTATTTTTATAGGACTTAGTTTTTTTGCAATAACTGGTGGAATTGCAATGTTAGTTTATAAGAATCCTATGTATTCTGCATTGGGTTTACTTGTTTCAATTATGGCAGTAGCAGGTATGTTTGCATTATTAAATGCAACTTTCCTTTTTATGGTTCAAATAATTGTTTATGCAGGTGCTATTATGACTCTGATTTTATTCTTACTAATGTTTCTTAACATTAAAGAAGAAAATCTTCCTCAAGAGCCTAAAAAATATTTTTTAATTGGACTTGGCGCAGTTATAATGATCCCTTTTAATGTTGTTATATTAAAAGCTGTTTCAAACTTACCAGATGCAGATATGAATATTGTAGAGGGAACTTTTGGTGATATTAAACCAATTGGTGGTTTATTATATGATGATTGGATTTTAGCATTTGAGTTAATCTCAATTCTACTTTTAATTGCATTAGTAGGTTCAATTGTTTTAGCAAAAAGAAAAAAAACAAATAAGGAAAACGCATGATTAGTTTAACATCATATGCATTTGTTTCTATGATTCTTTTCTCTATTGGAGTTATAGGTGTAATTGCTAGAAGAAATATATTTGTAATCTATATGTCTATTGAGTTGATGTTAAATGGGGTTAACCTATTCCTTATAACATTTGCTAGATACCACTTTAATATGGATCCACAAATTATTACAATTATGGTTATATCAATTGCAGCTGCTGAAGCGGCAATTTTTCTTTCTGTTATTATACTTCTTTACAGATCGAAAAAATCACTTGATACAGATATCTTTACAACTTTAACACAAGGAGAGAAATAATGGTTGATACTTCACTTCTTGTATGGATTATTTTAGCTCCTTTATTTGGTGCTATTTTAAATGCAGGGTTTTATTTTTATCATATAAAGAGAAAGCCAATTCCTGAATTAGTGTTTTCACTAATTGGTACTGGTACTCCATTAATTGCATTTTTAATCACACTATCGTTGTTTTTAAATATGGTAGATAGCGATACTACATATAGACAAGAGTTATTTACTTGGGTTAATATTGATACTTTAAATATATCAATGGCCTTCTTAGGTGATAAACTAGCTATTTTCATGTCAATGTTTGTTACATTTATTGGTTGGTTAATTCATATCTATGCAATTGGATATATGACAAAAGATGAAGGTTTTGGTAAGTTCTTTGCATACTTTAACCTATTCTTAGCATCAATGTTAATTTTAGTACTTGCTGATAACCCAGTAATTTTATTTATTGGATGGGAAGGGGTAGGACTTTGTTCTTACTTACTAATTGCATTTTACTATTCTGAAACAGATAATGTACTTGCAGGTAACAAAGCCTTTATAGCAAATAGAGTTGGTGACTTTGGTTTTATCTTAGGTATTGTAACTTTATTCTTTGCTTTAGGTGGTGTAGATTTAAGTTTCTCTTCATTAGAAGCTAATATTTCAAATGCCTCAACTTCTCTTTTAGTACTTTCAGGTTTCTTATTATTTGTTGGTGCTATGGGTAAATCAGCACAGATTCCATTATATGTATGGCTTCCTGATGCGATGGCAGGTCCAACACCAATTTCAGCATTAATCCATGCAGCTACAATGGTAACAGCTGGGGTTTATATGGTTGCAAGATTCCACTTTTTATATAGTGGAATAGAAGAGATTGGAACATTTATAGCTTATATTGGTGCTTTTTCAGCTTTACTTGCAGCAGTAATTGCTACAAGACAACAAGATATTAAAAAGATTCTTGCATACTCAACAATGTCTCAATTAGGATATATGTTCATTGCAGTTGGTCTTGGTTTTTATAGTTCTGGATTATTTCATGTATTAACTCACGCTTTCTTTAAAGCTATGTTATTCATGGGTGCTGGGGGTATGATTATAGCTTTACATCACGAACAAAACATCTTTAAGATGGCACAACACAGAGTTCAACTTCCAATTATTGGAATTACATTCTTAATTGGTGTTATTGCAATTTCTGGGATTCCACCGTTTTCTGGTTTCTTCTCAAAAGATGCTATTTTAGCAGCAGCTTTCCAAGAGGGGCAATATTTAATCTGGGGAATTGGAATGTTTACAGCATTTTTAACAGCATTTTATATGTTTAGAATGTATTTTATACTTTTTGTTGCACCAAACAAACATACAAAACATTATGTTTACACATCAAAAACAATCACATTACCATTACTTATTTTAGCTATTGGTGCAGTTGGAGCTGGTTTCTTAAATTTACCAGCAGCTTTAGGTGGAGAACATATGGTTGATACATGGTTAGCTCAAACTAACTCAATAGAAGTTCATATGTCACATACTACTGAATATATCCTAATGGTTGTTTCAGTATTAGTTGCAGCTTCAGGTATTTTTGTAGCATATAAAAAATATGCTAACTTTGATGTTTATAAACCAGAAAGTGAAGAGGGATTAATTGCTAATAAATTCTATGTTGATGAGATTTATGATGCAGTGTTTGTTAAAACTTCAAAAGCTATCTCTACATTTATTGATAAAGTGCTTGATATGAGTATTATTGATGCTCTAATTATGAATGGATGTAACCAATTTATCAATTTTGGTAAAAAAGTTGCGCAATTACAAAATGCGAATGTAAGATTTTATGCAGTATTTATGCTTGTGGGTATGAGTTGTGTATTTATCTATCTATATATTTCTTTAGGATTATAATATGAGTGCAGATATATTATCGTTTATTATCTTTTTACCAGCAGTAGTTGCCTTTGGTTTAATGATTACAACAAAACATGTAGATACAGTTAGAAATATTGCATTTTTAACAACTACAGTAATTTTAGCACTTGTATTAAAAATCTATATTGATTTTGAACCAAGTGCAGGTATGCAGTTTGTATCAAATGTACCATGGATTGCTTCTTATGGTATTAATTATTACATTGGTGTTGATGGATTCTCATTAACAATTCTTATGATGATTGCTATTTTAATTCCTACAGCATATCTTCTTTTATGGGAAGGTAGAACAAAGGGTTACTGGATTAATATGCTTCTTGTTCAAACAGGTGTAACAGGTGCATTATTATCTTTAGATGTAATTTTATTCTATTTCTTCTGGGAAGTTATGTTATTACCAGTATTCTTAATGATTGGTATTTATGGATTTGGAGACAAAGTATTTACTACTATTAAAGTTACTGTTTATACAATGCTTGGTTCTTTATTAATGTTTGTAGCAATTTTATACTTAGGTGTAAGTTACTTTAATGAGTTTGGGAATTGGTCTTTCCAATATGACTCTTTAACTCAAATTACAACTCTAAGTTATAATGAAAAAATTTGGTTATTTTTAGCATTTCTTTCAGCTTTTGCTATTAAAATTCCAATTTTTCCATTACATACTTGGATTATGGAAACATATAAAAATGCTCCAACAGGTGCAGTATTTTTACTATCTTCAATCATGGCTAAACTTGGGGTTTATGCAATTGTAAGATTTATGATTCCAATTTTCCCAGATATCTATGTTGAATTCTCAACTTGGTTTGTATTTATTGGATTATTTGGTTTAGTTTACTTTGGTATTGCAGCACTTATGCAAGATGATGTTAAAAGAATGTTCGCATACTCTTCAGCATCTCACTTAAGTTTTATAGCCGCTGGTATCTTTTCTCTAAATGAATTTGGTATCAATGGAGCATTATATTTAATCATTGCTCACGCAATTGCAACGGGTGCTTTATTCTTATTAGTTGGAATTATTCATGATGAAACTGGATATAAAACAATTAAAGATTTAGGTGGATTAGCTAAACAATCTCCAATCTTTACAACAATTTTTGCAATTATGCTTTTTGCAAATATTGGTCTTCCAGGAACAAATGGATTTGTATCTGAACTTTTAATTATTTTTGGTATTTATGAGTTCAATCATACACTAGGTTACATCTCTGCACTAACTGTTATTATTGGTGCTTCATATATGTTATGGATGTTCCAAAGAGCAATCTTAGTTAAAAGAGAATCTGGTGAAGATTTAAAATTTAGAGATTTAAAAATCAAAGAGATTATTGGTTTAGCACCATGGGTTATTTTAGTATTCCTAATGGGTATTTATCCAGATATTTTTATGGATAAATTTGAACCAACAGTTACACACTATTTAAATGACATTTTACATATTGGAGCAGCAAAATGAGTCAACTAATTCACATATTACCAGTATTAACTGTACTAATAGCGGCTGTTGCATTGATGTTTATGAGTATGTATGAGAATAAATTCTCAATTAAAACATTTATTACTGTTTCATCTGTAGTTTTAGTTGCTACACTTATTATGGCATTTATTCCATTTGGTGAATCATATTCAATTAAACCATATGAGTCAATTTTTAATAATGTACTAATTTTTGATACATTTTCAAACTTTTTCCATGTATTATTAATTGGTGGTACTTTATTAACATTATTAATTGGTGAGCACTATTTCCAACATAGATCATATTTTAAAGGTGAGTTTTTCTCAATTTTATTATTTGCTTTATTTGGAATGATGTTATTAGCAAATGCAAATGAATTAGTTACTGCTTATATTGCACTTGAAATTGCATCTTTTGCTGTATATATTATGGTTGGTTACAACTCAGATGATAGCAGAAGAGTTGAAGCAATTTTCAAATATTTAGTTCTTGGTTCATTTATTGGAGCATTTTACCTATTAGGTGTAGTTTTAGTTTATGGAGTTACACAAACAACAAACTTAACAGAAATAGCTACATTTATCACTTCAAATAATGTTGCAGATATGCCATTATTATATATTGGTTTAACTCTTATTTTATTTACATTCTTGTTTAAGATTTCTGCATTCCCATTCCAACAATGGGTGTTAGATGTTTATAGAGGTGCACCGATGATTATCACTGCATTTATGGCATCTACATTTAAAATTGCAATTTTCTCTTTCTTCTTAAGAGCAATCTTACAAGATATAGAACCATTAATTGATTTCTGGGATTCTATTATTTATGTAATTATTGTATTAACTTTAGTATTTGGAACTTGGTTAGCAGTAACACAAAAAATTGTTAAAAGAATGCTTGCAGCTTCATCGATTGTTCATACAGGATATATGTTATTAGCATTTATTGCTATTGGTCAAAATATTGATGCAGCTTATGCAATTGTATTTTATCTAATTGCATACCTTTTATCAGCACTTGGTTCTTTTGGACTTGTTT
The DNA here is from genome assembly GCF_963675975.1 of Halarcobacter sp. Lineage (NCBI taxonomy): Bacteria > Pseudomonadati > Campylobacterota > Epsilonproteobacteria > Campylobacterales > Arcobacteraceae > Halarcobacter > Halarcobacter sp. Next base: position 104,858 of record NZ_OY780939.1, read on the forward strand.
CTCATATTATTTCAGAAACAAAAGTAAGAGTTACATATGATGACTTCAAAGGTTTAGCACATGAAAGACCATTTTTAGCAGCAATGATGACAGTATTTATGTTCTCTCTTGCTGGTATCCCATCAACTATAGGATTTATAGGTAAGTTTTATGTATTTACAGAAGCAATCAATGCTGGATTTACTGCTTTAGCAATCTTAGCAATTATTGCAACTTTTGTGTCTGTATATTATTACTTTAAACTTATTGCAATGATGTACTTTTATCCAACAAAAGATGAATGTGTGTCAAATGACTTCAATGACAGAAGAATCTCAACTTATGCTATTGCATTCTTGGCAATTGCTACAGTTGTAGGTGGAATTGGTAGTGTAATTGTATTCTTTATACCTGCACTTAATATCGATTCATTAATCAATTTAACTCAAATCTCAATTCAATCACTATTTATCAAATAGTGATGTGTTGATAGGTAACATGTATGCATAATATTTTAAAATTATGTATACATGCTTAAGCTTTAAAAAACCCCATAAAATGGGATATTTTATTTTAAAAATGTACACTTCGTACAATAATTGTACATAGCTTTTACATAATTGTGCACCCCAATATAAGGGGAATTTCGCTATTATAATGCTATTAAACAGACGAAAAAATTCATTAAGAAAGGATGTCAAATGAGTGACCTAATAGAAGGTTATTTAGGTAAGACTGTAGAGAGAAAGAAGAGTAGAGTTCCAGCTAAACTTGATTATATTCAAAGTGCAACTGGTTTATTTCTAGGTCTTTTTATGTGGGGACATATGTTTATGGTGTCTTCTATTTTAGTTAGTAAAGATTTTATGTACGCTGTTACAAAATTCTTTGAAGCAAGTTTTATTTTTGATGGAGGTAATCCTTTATTAGTTTCTATTCTTGCATTAGTTGTATTTATTATATTTATAACACACGCTGCAATGGGTATGAGAAAACTTCCAGCTAACTTCAAGCAATATCAAGTTATGAAGGCTCATGCAAATAACATGGGACACGAAGATACAAAGTTATGGTTTGTTCAAGCTTTTACTGGTTTTGCTATGTTCTTCTTAGGTTCAGTACACTTATATATCATTATGACTCAAGCAGATGCAATTGGACCATATGCGAGTGCAGATAGAGTTTGGTCTAACTGGATGTGGCCATTATATATTCTTTTATTGTTAGCTGTTGAATTCCATGGTACTATTGGGTTATATAGACTTGCAGTTAAATGGGGATGGTTTGACGGAAAAGATCCTAAAGCAACTAGAAAAAAACTTAAAACATATAAAAAAGCCTTAACTTGGTTCTTCTTAATCTTAGGTTTTGCTACTTTAGCAGCTTATATGAAAATTGGTTATGAAAACAAACAAGCAGGTAATGTTGGTAATAAATATGTTCCAACTGCACAAATTATGGAATATAAAATTAATGATGGGAGAGTTGCATAATGAAAATTAATTATTGTGATGCATTAGTAATCGGTGGAGGATTAGCAGGACTTAGAGCTGCTGTTGCTGCACAGAAAAAAGGATTAAGTACAATTGTTTTATCATTAGTTCCTGTTAAAAGATCTCATAGTGCGGCTGCACAAGGTGGTATGCAAGCATCTTTAGGTAATGCTAAAATGGCTGATGGTGATAATGAAGATTTACACTTTGCAGATACAGTAAAAGGTTCAGACTGGGGATGTGATCAAGATGTTGCAAGAATGTTCGTTACAACTGCACCTAAAGCAATTAGAGAATTAGCTTCATGGGGTGTGCCTTGGTCTAGAGTTAAAGCTGGTCCACACGATGCTGTAATTAATGCTAAGAAAACTACTATTACTGAAGAAGAAGATAGACATGGACTAATCACTTCAAGAGACTTTGGTGGTACTAAAAAATGGAGAACATGTTATACAGCAGATGCAACTGGACATACAATGTTATTTGGTGTTGCAAATGAAGCTTTAAAACATGATGTTGATATTAGAGATAGAAAAGAAGCACTTTCAATTATCCATGAAGATGGTAGATGTTATGGTGCTGTAGTTAGAGATTTAATTACTGGTGAATTAGAAGCTTATGTTGCTAAAGGTACATGTATAGCAACTGGTGGATATGGTAGAGTATTTAAACAAACTACAAATGCTGTTATCTGTGAAGGTACAGGTGCTGCTATTGCTCTTGAAACTGGTATTGCAACCTTATCAAATATGGAAGCTGTACAATTTCACCCAACTCCAATTGTTCCATCAGGTATTTTATTAACTGAAGGTTGTAGAGGTGATGGTGGTGTTCTAAGAGACGTAGATGGACATAGATTTATGCCAGATTACGAACCAGAGAAAAAAGAACTTGCATCAAGAGACGTTGTTTCAAGAAGAATGATTGAGCACATTAGAAATGGTAAAGGTGTTCCTTCTCCATATGGTTTCCACGTATGGTTAGATATCTCTATTCTTGGTAGAGAGCACATCGAAAGAAACTTAAGAGATGTTCAAGAGATTTGTCAAATCTTTAATGGTATCGATCCAGCTGATGAGGGTCCAAAAGGTTGGGCTCCAGTACTTCCAATGCAACACTACTCTATGGGTGGTATTAGAACTAAACCAACTGGTGAATCTACTAGATTATCTGGTTTATTTGCTTGTGGTGAAGCTTCTTGTTGGGATATGCACGGATTCAATAGACTTGGAGGAAACTCAGTTTCTGAAACTGTTGTTGCGGGTATGATTATTGGTAACTATTTTGCTGATTTCTGTTTAGAAAACGATGTTACAATCCCTACTTCTACAATTCAAAAATTTGTTGATGAGCAAGATGCTTATTTAGATGAATTATTATCATACAATGGAAGCGAAGATATCTTCAAAATCAAAAATAGAATGAAAGAACTAATGGATGAAAAAGTTGGTATCTTTAGATCAGGTGAGCCATTAAAAGAAGCAGTAGAAGAGTTAAAAGAGTTATTACAAAAAACTAAACAAATCACTGTAAAATCAAAAGAAAGAGCTGGTAACCCAGAACTTGAAGAAGCATATAGAGTTCCTAAGATGTTAAAAGTTGCATTATGTGTAGCTAAAGGTGCTAGAGATAGAACTGAATCAAGAGGTGCACACTATAGAGAAGATTATCTAAAAAGAGATGATGCAAACTGGCTAAAAAGAACACTTTGTACTTGGCCAAACAAAGATGATATTGAACCAACAATTGAATATGCAGACTTAGACATCATGAAAATGGAAATGCCACCAGCATTTAGAGGTTATGGTGCTAAGGGTATGATTATTGAAAATGAATTATCTGTAAAAAGACAAGAAGAAGTTGATTCAATTAGAGAAAAGATGGAAGCTGATGGTAAAGATAGACATGAGATTCAAGATGCACTTATGCCATTTGATTTACCAATGAACTATAAAGAGAAAAATGAAAGAGCAGGAGACAAGTAATGAGTACACAAAAAGGTAGAGAAATTACAATTAAAGTACTTAAATTTAATCCAAGAAGTGCGGTTTCAAAACCTCACTATGTTGATTATAAATTAGAAGAAACTCCAGGGATGACTCTTTTTATTGCATTAACATACATTAGAGAAAACCTAGACCCAGACTTATCATTTGACTTTGTTTGTAGAGCAGGTATTTGTGGTTCTTGTGGTATGGTTGTAAATGGTAAACCTGCACTAGCTTGTAGAACACTGATTGCAAACTATCCTGATGGTGTTATTACACTACTTCCTATGCCAGCATTTGAACTGATTAAAGATTTATCAGTTAATACTGGTAAATGGATGGATGCAATGTCTAAAAGAGTTGAATCATGGGTTGTTACTAATGAAGAGACTGATATTACAAAACTTGAAGAAAGAATTGATCCAGAAGTTGCAAATGATACATTTGAGTTAGATAGATGTATTGAATGTGGTATTTGTGTTGCTTCTTGTGGTACTATGCTAATGAGACCAGACTTTGTTGGTCCAGTTGGGATGAACAGAGTAGCAAGATTCGAAATTGATCCACATGATAAAAGAACAGCTGATGATTTCTATGAATTAATCGGTGATGATGATGGTATTTTTGGTTGTATGTCATTAATGGCTTGTGAAGACCATTGCCCAAAACACTTACCATTACAAAATAAAATAGCTTATTTAAGAAGAAAACTAGTTTCACTTAGATAATTATATGAGAGGTTCCCTCTCATATAAAAACAAGTATAAAAAGTCAATTACTCTTAGGAGTAATTGGCTTTTTCTATTTTAGAGAGAAAAAAATTAGTTTTAAAACTTAACTTTACTTTAAAAATTCATTTTTATACTTTTATAAAAATGCCCAATTAAAGTCATTTAACTAAGATATTATTACATCTTTATTTAAAAAGATCAGAAAGAGAGGTTAATAATTTGAGTTTAGCAAGTGATTATTTTTTATTATATCATGGTATAAGTGATATAGAACAAACTACAACTTATGGTACAAATGAAAACAAAGAGAAAGATGAATTTTTTGAGATAGCATCATTGATACTTTGTGCAACGAGAAAAGATTATGAAAAATTTATTACCCTTGAAAGTTTTAAAAATTTAACATCAAAAATCACTAACAAAACTGTAAATAATCTAGATGAACTTTATCAACTTCAATTTTGTATTATAGATGCAATAGAAAATGATACAAGAAATTGTCACATAGAAAAAATGCATGAAAGTTTTGAATTCCTAAAAGAAGAAAACATAATTGGTCACTTTGAATATAATAAACTTATCTCTCTTTTTGATCCTGAAGAATTAGCTTCTTGTGATGATGAAATTGCCGTTGAAGATGAATTTCAAGTTGATGAGAAAAAACCATTTAAAGAAGCTAAAATTCACTTAGAAGAGATAATTGCTGAACTACAAGAGATTTTCATAACAGATGATTTTAAAGAAGAATTATCAAATACCTACAATTATCTTGAAAACCAAAAGTTTTCTATTGGTATAACAGGTGTTATGAATGCAGGTAAATCAACTATGCTTAATGCACTTATGGGACAAGAGATATTAGGAAGTGCAGTAGTACCTGAAACAGCCAATCTTACAATTGTAAAACATGGTAAACCAGAAGCAAAAGTGTTTTACTGGAATAAAGAAGAATGGGGAAAAATTGAACAAAGTTCAAATGAGATTGAATCAATAAAAGAGTTTGTAGATGAAACAAAAAAAATCTTTGGTGATGAGTTAGATAATCTTATAAAAGAAGAATCAGTAAATGAAAATGTTGACATAAACAATCTTGCAGCTTACACTTCTGCTGAAGCTAGTGGGAAAAAATGTAATTTAGTTAAATATGTTGAACTAAAATCTGATTTGAATTTCTTAAGTGATGGTATAGAGATAGTTGATACACCAGGACTTGATGACCCAGTAATACAAAGGGAAGAGATAACAAAAGAGTATTTATCTGCTTGCGATTTAATGATTCATCTAATGAATGTAAGTCAAAGTGCAACACTTAAAGATGTAGAGTTTATCATTGATGCCCTACTTTACCAAAATATTACAAAATTACTAATTGTTATCACAAGAGCTGATACTGTTTCAAAAGAGCAATTAGAAGAGGTTATAAACTATACGAAATCTTCTATTGAACAACAATTAAAACTACAAAATAAAGATAGTAAATTAAACTATATCTTAGAGCATATAAAATTTATTCCAATCTCGGGGAAAATGGCGTTATACCATAGAACAGGAAGAAGTGAAGAAGCCGTAAATGCTGGATATAACTTAGAAGACACAGGTATTTTAGAGATTGAAGAGTATCTAGATGATACACTATTTGGGGTAAACTCTTCTAAATCTGAGTTAATTATAAAAGGTGCCCAAACACAAATCCAAAAAACTATCACAAAAGAGTTAAAATCTTTTAATTATGAACTTGTTCTATTATCAAAAACAAAAGATGAATTACTTATTGATTTAGAAAACTTCACTAAAAAGAAAGATACAAATAAAAGAATTTTTGCTTCACTTAATGAAGATATTAATCTTTATAAAAAAGATGCTAAAAATTATGTTGAAACTCTAGAAACATTCCTTTCAACAGAACTTATAGATTTACAAAACATTATCAAACAAAGGGTATTTAGTGATGTAAAATACTCTTTTGAAAAAACAAAGAAAAGACCTGAAAGTTCAAGAATTAGAACTATAATTGAAACAGCTATAAAAGATGGTATTATAGATATTATTAGAGACTACAGATATAAATTTATTAAAAAATCTCAAAGTATTGGTGAGATTTGTGAACAAAAATATCAGGATTTAGGTTTTGTTATTGGTCACAAAAATGACAACTTTGATGCCAGAGGTTTCTTCCAAGATGACTTTAAATCTGGCTTCTTAACATCTTCAAATGAAGTTTTAATTAACAAGATAATCAATGAAGTAAGTAAAACAAAAGAGAATAAACTATTAGAATTTGATAGAACAATTGAAACTTTTATAAAAGAGGAGTTTTCTACTATTGAAAAAACCATTAAAGAAAAAGCTAAAACTGTATCTGAAATTTTAATTGATAATTTCTTTAAAGAGATTGCTGAGCCACTTAATGTATTTGAACATAAATTAAAAAAAGATGAAAAACTGTTACAAGATAGAATCCAAAATTTTGAAGAAAAAGAGCTAAATAAAGAGACTGTAACAATAGAGATTCATAAAAAGATAAAAAGACTAGAAGCAATCAATAAAGGACTTAAATCATGAGTATCTTAAATGGATTTGTAAAAGAATTTAATGAAAAATTTGTAAAAAAAGAGGAAGAGTTTGAAGAGGGTTTAGCAGGAGATATAAAAAGAATAAGAGCAAAACTTCTTGATGAGAAATTCTTACCGTCAATACAATTAAGAAATATTCTTGATAAACAAATTAGACGGGCAAGATATCCAATGGAAGTTGCAATTACTGGACAATTTTCTTCAGGTAAATCAACTTTTCTTAATGCCCTTTTATCAAAAAATATTTTACCAACGGGTATCACTCCTGTTACATCAAAAGTAAATTTTATAAATTATGGAGAAGAGTATAAACTAAAAATCACATATTATTCTGGTGCGCAAGAGTATGCTCCAATAGAAGCTATTGCAGATTTTACAGACCAAAGAAAACATGATATGAGAGATATTAAATATCTTACACTTTATGCTCCAATGGATATATTAAAAGATATCTCTTTTGTAGATACTCCAGGTCTTAATTCACAATCACAAAGTGATACAGATACTACAAGAAGAGTTTTAAGGGATGTTGGTGGGATAATTTGGTTAACTCTAATTGATAATGCTGGAAAACTAAGTGAAGCTCAAGTTTTAGAAGAATATATGCAACACTTTAAAAATAAATCACTTTGTGTATTAAATCAAAAAGATAAATTTACCCAAGATCAAATTGAGACAACAACAAAATATATAAAAGATAAATTTGGTAAGTTTTTTGCTAAAGTAGTTCCCATATCAGCTAAAATGGCCCTTGAGTCAAGGTCTGCTCATAGTGACATTTTAATACATGATGAGTATGAAAAATTTATCAAAAAATTTAAAGAAGACTTACGAATTAATGATGTTAATACTTTGAATTTTTTTGAAAAAGATTTTGAAGACTATAAAAATAAAATTAAAAAGATAAAAGAAATAGATTCATCAGGGAATACAAAACTTCTTGAAGAATCTAATATTCAAGATGTTTTAGATTTCATTGATAATACAATTAGACCACAAGCTGCAGAATCAAAAGAATATGCGATTAAAAAAGATTTAAAAGGGATTTGTAATATTTTAGTAAAAGAGTATGAAACTATTATTGCCGTATATGATTCTTTAATAGAAATACTTAAAAATGCAGAAGATGATGTTTTAGAAGCCTTTGAAAATATCCATAAAACTTACTCAAAAGAGCTATTCTCCGTTTATAACTCATTAGAATCAATTATGGAAAAAATGGCCCATGAAACATATAAAAGTATAAAAAAACAAAAAGCTTCAAGGTATGAAGAAAAAAGTGGATTTTTACATAAAGATAGTTACGAAAGAATCGAATACGAAACCTATTGGATTGATTCAGATAATGTATATAAAAATCTATTTTATGATGATCAAACTATAGATAAAATGTTTAAAAGAGCTATAAAAGAATTAAAACAAGTTGAATTAGATAGTAATGAAGCATATAGAAATGTTTACAGAGAGATCAAACATAGAATTCATAGATGGCAAGAACCATATGAACAATTAAAAAAACACAGAGAGATTGCTTCAGATATGGAGTTCTCTTCAACAAGACACTTTGCAGCAAAGGTTTATGAAAATGTATTAAGAAGTTTTCATAGAGCAATATTAGAAAATATTTCTGCATTAAGAAAAAAATTTGCATATTTTAATGGAGCACTTTCTTATTCATATATACAAACAACTCAAGCAACAATTGCTCACTTTGAGCAACAAATTGCAGAATCAGTTACATTATATGAAAAAGAACCTACAAAATTTACAATTTATCATCCAAGAGAAGATGAAATACTAACAAAACTAAAAGCTAATTTTGGATTTGAAAAAATTGAGGATTTCTTAACATCAAAAAGAAATTATCTATTTAAAATTATCCAATATTCAAAAAAGCAGTATTTAGATATTAATAAAGATAGAATTGAATTTGTTGAATCAAAAAAACTTGAATATATTAAAAAAATTGAGGATATAAAAATTATCAAAAACGATATTTAATATACCCTTTACTTAAATATAATTTAATTCTTTATTATATATAATTTTAGGAATTATATATTAAGGATTAAGTTATGTATGAGAAAATACTTGTTTCAACTTTTGATTCAATATTCAAAAATTTTGACAAACTATTTCAAAAACTTTTAATACCAATTTTTTTATTAGTTCTAATAGAATATTTTTATACAAATTTTATAAATGATAATGCAATCTCTAATATAAAAAATGGAAACTTTGATTTAAATCAGTTAGCAATAATTTTTTTATTATTATTCTTACTGATGATGATTAACATATCAATAGCAATTACAACTCATAGAGTTTCAATATTAGGAAATAACTCTGTATCAAATTTTGGTTCAGCAATTTTAGGAAAAAGAGAATTTAAATTTTTATTTAAATCAATACAATTATGTTTTATATTAGCAATACCTACTTTCTTACTTTCTTTTATACCTACTGTAGGAATATATATAGCTATAGGTGTAGCTGTTATAATTAGTAGCAGACTTTCACTTGTATTTCCTGCTCTTGCCTGTGATAATAATATGAGTTTTAAAGAGAGTTGGAATATAACAAAAAGATACAAGCTTCTAACATTTATTATGATAGTTGTTTTTCCTGCAATATTTTCTTTTAGTGTAGCATTTGTATATAACTTAGCAATAGGATTTTTAGTAAAAGTTGTAAGTGAATATTTTTCAATTTTATACTCTTTTTTAAATATATTTATTATGATATTTACAATTAGTGTTATATCTAGTGTTTACAAATATATTTACAATATGCTATTTACAGAGATAAAAAAAGAACATAATGAAAAGCCAAATGAGGTTATTGAATCTTCTGATAAAAATTTTCAAAAAATTGAAATAAAAAATTTTAAGAATATCTCATTTGAATCTTTAAAAAAAGAGTTATATTCTCAATGTAAGAAATTTAATTTTTGTGAAATTGTATTTGACAGAACAAATGTTTGGATTATAAAAAATCCGGAAGAAGAAGAGTCTTATTTATCATTAAGATATGATAATAATATCTATACAATAGTCGCTAAAAACTGCACTATACCAAGATTAGATATACTCAAAAAAAACTAGATATTATATATATTTTTTTAATATTATAAATATATTTTAAGTAAATAATTTAAACAAAATATAATAATATAATAGCGACTGTGTCGAATATTCGCATTTGTTACAAAAAAGATATAAAGTGGTAACATAATTGTGATACTTAACATCAATTTAAAACAAAATGTGTGAAAATCCTTGATATAAAATAATTTACATAATGGAGACATAATGAACGCGTCAGATTTATTTATTAAAGCGTTAGAAAATGAAGGTGTTGAATATATTTTTGGTATTCCAGGGGAAGAAAATCTAGACTTACTAGAAGCTCTTAGAAAATCAGACAAAATCAAACTAATTTTAACAAGACATGAGCAAGGTGCAGGTTTTATGGCTGCAACTTATGGTAGATTAACAGGAAAAGTTGGTGTTTGTGTATCAACTCTAGGGCCAGGAGCTACTAACTTTACAACAGCTGCTGCTTATGCACAATTAGGTGCTATGCCAATGATGATGATTACAGGTCAAAAACCAATTAAAAAATCAAAACAAGGAAGATTTCAGATTATTGATGTTGTTGGTATGATGAAACCATTAACAAAATATGCGAAAGTTGTTGTAAATGGTAATAATGTACCATCTATGATTAGAGAAGCATTTAAAATTGCTACAACTGAAAGACCAGGTGCTGTTCATATTGAGTTCCCTGAAGATATTTCAGCTGAAGAAGATGTAGAAGATAACATCTATCCAGTACAATCATTTGAATATCCAACAGCACATAAAAAATCAATTTCTGATGCAGTTAAGATGATTGAAAAAGCTAAAAGACCATTATTATGTATTGGTAATGCTGCAAACAGAGATGATATTTCTACAGCTTTAACTGATTTCGTTAATGAAACTGGTATTCCATTCTTCTCTACTCAAATGGGTAAAGGTGTTGTTGATGAGAACCACAAATTATGTTTATCAACTGCTGCATTATCTAAAGATGACTTTATTCACTGCGCAATTGAAAGATCAGATTTAATCATCAATGTTGGTCACGATGTAATTGAAAAACCACCATTCTTTATGGAAAATGAAAAAGATTCAACAAAAGTTATTCATGTAAACTTCTTCCCATCTGAAGTTGATGATACTTATTTCCCACAATTAGACGTTGTAGGAGATATTGCAACAAGTATGGAAAAAATCACTAATAATATCTCTAAACAAGATCATTGGGATTTTGAATACTATGCAAGATTAGCAGACGAGATTAGAACTAGACTTTCTAAATACTTTGGTGATACAAGATTCCCAATCTTACCACAAAGAGCAGTTAGAACAATCAGACAAACATTAACAAGTGACGATGACATTGTAACACTTGATAATGGTGTTTACAAAATCTGGTTTGCAAGAAACTACAGATGTGCTAAGCCTAATACATTGTTATTAGATAATGCATTAGCAACAATGGGAGCAGGACTTCCATCTGGTATGGCAGCAAAAATGGTTAACCCAGATTCAAAAGTTGTTGCAGTGTGTGGTGACGGTGGATTCATGATGAATGATCAAGAGATGGAGACAGCAGTTAGACTAGGACTTGATTTAACAGTTATTATCTTAAATGACAACTCATATGGTATGATTAAATGGAAACAAGCTGGTATGGGATTTGAAAACTTTGGACTTGATTTACAAAACCCTGATTTTGTTAAATTTGCTGAGTCATTTGGAGCAAAAGGTTATAGACCACAATCTTGTGAAGAGTTTGAAGAAGTTTTAGAAAAATGTGTTAATGGAAAAGGTGTGCACTTAATTGACCTTGCTGTAGATTACTCATTAAATCACTCGATTTTAAATGAGTTATTAGCTAAAAAAGAGTGTATATTATAATTTTTAAGGAGAATGAATAAAATGAGTACAATAGAAGTAACATCACCATATGATGATAGCGTAGTAGGAACAGTTCCATTTAGTACAAACGAAGAAGTACAAGCTGCTATAGATTTAGCACATGCAACTTTCTTAGATCATAAAAACCACTTACCAAAGTATAAAAGAGTTGCTATCTTAGAAAAAGTTGCTGAAATTATGTCTTCACAAGTTGAAGAATTAACTAAACTTTGTGCATCTGAAGGTGGTAAACCTTGGATTGATTCTGAGGTTGAAGTTTACAGAGCTATCAATGGTGTTAAGCTTGCAATTGAAGCTTTAGGTTCATTAGAAGGTAAAGAGGTTGCTATGGGTCACACTGCTTCTTCTGCTAACAGAATGGCTTATACTTTCAAAGAACCTATTGGGGTTGTTGCTGCAATCTCTGCTTTTAACCACCCTTTTAACTTAGCTATTCACCAAGTTATCCCTGCTATTGCTGTTGGGTGTCCTGTGGTTATTAAACCTGCAACTCAAACTCCTATGTCTGCTATTAGATTAGTAGAAATCTTAGAAGAAGCTGGTCTTCCTAAAGGTTGGGCTCAAGCTGTTGTTTGTGACAGAACTGGTGGGGAATTATTAGCTACATCTCCTAAAGTTAGTTTCTTAACTTTCATTGGTTCTGGTGCTGTTGGTTGGTATTTAAATTCTAAAGTTTCTAATGGTACTAGAGTTGCTTTAGAGCATGGTGGGGTTGCTCCTGTTATTGTTGAGCCTGATGCGGATATTGATGCTATGATTCCTGATTTAGGTAAAGGTGGTTTCTACCATGCTGGTCAAGTTTGTGTTTCTGTTCAAAGAGTTTATGTTCACGAATCTATTGTTGACGAGGTAGCTTCTAAGCTTTCTGATTATGCTTCTAAGTTAGTTGTTGGTAATCAATTAGACCCTAAAACTGAAGTTGGTCCTTTAATTAACAACAATGAAGTTAACAGAGTTGAAGAGTGGGTTAACGAAGCTGTTGAGAAAGGTGCTAAAGTTTTAACTGGTGGTAAGAGAATCTCTAATTCTTGTTATGAGCCTACTGTTCTTTTAAATCCTGCTGACGATGCTTTAGTTTCTACTAAAGAGGTATTTGGTCCTGTTGTTTGTGTTTATTCTTATTCTGACATGGAAGAGGCTATTGACAGAGCTAACTCTTTAGAGGTTTCTTTCCAAGCTGCTGTATTTACTAAGAACATTGACAAAGCTTTAAGAGCTGTTAAGAGAATCAACGGTACTACTGTAATGGTTAACGACCACACTGCATTTAGAGTTGACTGGATGCCATTTGGTGGTGCTAAGGCTTCTGGTCTTGGTGTTGGTGGTATTCACGACTCTATGGAAGAAATGACTAACGAAAAACTTCTTGTTATCAAGTCTCCTGTTTTATAATACTTTATTAGTGAAGAGTTTATCTCTTCACTAATTTTCTTTTTTATTCTATTTTATTTCGTGGGTATATCCCATCCCATATATATTTTTAATATGTAATCCCGGAACTTTTTTTCTTAATCTATAAATTAAACTTTTTAAGTGGGAAATATCTGGATTTAAATCAAACTCTTCATACCAAATTATATTTATAAGTTCATCTACTGTACATATTTTTCCATTATTATTTAAAATAGTATTAACAAAACGAATCTCATTTTTAGTTAAATCTATAGCTTCACCATCTTGAATCAATTTCTTTTTATTTTTATCCCATATTAAAGATTCATTTATTTTTAAAATAGTGTCATCTTTATTTAAATTTGCATGGTAAATTTGATTACATAATTTAAAAATATCTTCTAAGAAGTAGTTATAATCAATTGGCTTTGTAAAAAATTGATGAATTCCTAAATTTACTAATGGTAATAAGTATTCAAATTCATTTCTAGCAGAAAGGATTATTACTAATTGTTTTTCATTGATTTTATATATAGAGTCAACCAACTGAACCCCATCAAAGTTTGGCATTTTTATATCTGAAATTATTAAGTCGTAGTATTTTCCAGTATTTTTATTATACTCTTCATACTTTTTAAGTGCATCTAACCCATCAACAGCTGTAGTAACTTTTGGAAAAATATCTTGGAGTAATTCAGAAAACTCTTTTCTAAAATCAATATCATCTTCTACAAAAAGTATATTTATATCTCTAGTATATTTTTTTAATAAACCATAGTCCATTAAATTCCTTTTACATGGGTGTTTAAAGAGTATTATATTATCATTTTAAGACTTTAAATATGCAATGAAAGCATATAAATATTATAATCATATATTCAATTATATACTAGTTGGTAATATTATTTGACTACTATTTAGTGATATACTATTCAAAACGCCGAAAGAGATATTATGATAAATAACAAAATTTTAGAAAATATAACAGTACTTTATGCTGAAGATGAATCAATTATCCAAAAAGGTATTACAGAAACTCTAAATCTTTTTGAAATAGATGTAATATGTGCACAAAATGGTCAAGAGGGTTTATCAATTTTTGAATCTAGTGATAAAAAAATTGACCTAATTTTAACAGATATTAAAATGCCAAAACTAGATGGTTTGGAGATGATTAAAAAAATTAGAGAAATAGATAAAGATATTCCAATAATTATTACAACTGCCCACCAAGAAACAACATATCTAATGCAATCAATTGAATTAAACATAAGTGCTTATGTACTAAAACCTATTGATATTTATAAACTAGAAGAATCTTTGATAAAAGCAATTGAACCAAAAGTATTAAGAGAAAAGTTAATAGAAAAAAACAAAAAACTTGAAATAGAAATACAAAAAAATGAAGAGAAACAAAAAGTTATGGAGGCTCAATCAAGATTTGCTGCAATGGGAGAGATGATTAGTATGATAGCTCACCAATGGAGACAACCTTTAGCTTCAATTGGAACAGCATCATTTAATCTTAAATATAAACTCTTATCAGGAAAATTTGATTTAGAAACAAAACAAGGAAGAGATGAACAAGCTGAATTTTTCACTAATAAACTAGATGAAATAGAGTTTTATGTACAAAATCTAACTACAACAATAGATGATTTTAGAAACTTTTATAAAACAGATAAAATTTTAGTTTTAGAAAATATAGAAAAACCTATAAAAAATGCTTTAAAAATTATAGAAAAAGATTTACAAACAAATAATATAGAAGTAATACTTGATTTTAAAAGTGAAAAGAAAATCAATATTTATGAAAATGAGATAATTCATGTAATCATTAACCTACTAAAAAATGCCCAAGATAAATTTTTAGAAAAAAATATAAATAATGCAAAAATCGAAGTTAAAACTGAAGATTTAGATACTGGAATTAAAGTAGAAATCTATGACAACGGTGGCGGAATAGAAAAAGAAAATATAGATTTTATTTTTGAACCATATTTCTCTACTAAAAAAGAAAAAAATGGAACAGGTATTGGTCTTTATATGTCAAAAATCATTATAGAAAAAAACCACAATGGTAAAATATGCGCAAGCAATACAAATGATGGAGTTACTTTTTCTATAATCTTGGAATCTGTGTGATATAATTATTAAAATATTTTGGAGTCTTTGTTTGAGGTTTATTTTTCTTATTTTTATTTTTTTTAATATCCTTTTTGCGGATTCTTCTGAGCTTACAGAAGAAGAAAAAATATGGTTAGAGAAAAATGAAGTTAAAATAGGTGTATCTGAATTATACCCTTTAACTTATGTAAACAAAGACAATAAAATTGATGGTTTCATAAGTGATATATTAAAACTCATAATAAAAAAATACAATATCAAAACAACTGCTGTAAAAGTAAAACAAGCTGAAATTCCACTAGCTATTAAAGAAGAAAAAATAGATTTAGCACCAATGATTAATAATGACAGTGTTGAAAATAATTTAGGTGTATACTCTTCTGAGATTTTACAAATAAAAAGAATTTTATTTGTTAGAAAAGAAGATAATAAAATCAACTCTTTTAAAGATTTAATCAATAAAAAAGTTGCTATTGTTAACCAATTGGGAACTATTCCTAATCTAAAAGAGCAACTTTCTAATATAAAAGTGGAAAGAACTAATAATATGAAAGAGTCAGTTCAAAAGCTTTTAGCTGGGGAAGTTGATGCATTAATTGCTTCACCAATTATTATTCAAGAATATCTTGAAAACAATCTAATAATTGATTTAAAAGCTATACCTTCTATAAGTTTTGAACCCTCAAAACTATTTATTTTTACAAGTAAAAATAAAACTCATCTACAATCAATTTTAGAAAAAGGCTTAAATTCTATTTCTATAAAAGAGGAAAAAGAACTATTTGATAAATGGTTTTTAAAAGATTTAGCAGATCTACCAATAATATTTACAAAAGAAGAGATTAATTATTTAGATAAAAAAACACATATCAATTTATGTGTAGATCCAGACTGGATGCCTTATGAAAAAATAGAAAATCATAAACATATTGGTATAGTTGCTGATTATATGCAAGACTTTGAGAAAAAAATAGGTATTCCTTTAAAGCTTGTAGAATCTAAAGATTGGACTCAAACTTTGGAGTTTATGAAAAGTAGAAGATGCGATATTCTATCTTTTGTAATGGATATCCAATCAAGACGTGGATATATGAACTTTACAAAGCCTTATGTAACTGCTCCATTAGTTTTAGTTACAAAAAGAAATGTAAGTTTTATTAGTGATTTAAGTGCATTAAAGGGTAAAAAAATTGGTATTCAAAAAAACTTTGCTTATAATGAAATAATAAGAAGAAAATATCCTAATTTGGAAGTTGTTGATGTGGATCACTTAAGAGATGGTCTAAAAAGAGTAGAAAGGGGTCAAATATTTGGTCAAGTTACTACTCATCTTAATGTAGCTTATGCTTTCCAAGAAGAGTTTTATGGAAGCTTACAAATAGCAGGTAAATTTGATGAGCAATGGCATCTATCTGTGGGAGTTAGAAATGACGACCCAATGCTTTTAAATATTTTTGAAAAAATTGTAGACTCAATAAGTGATGAAACAAAACAGCGAATTATTAATAAATGGGTAACGATAAAATATGAAAAAAGTATAGATTACAAATTGTTTTGGAGTATCATAACTTTTCTTTTCTTTATACTATTACTGATTTTATATACATATATACTTCAAAGAAGATATATTAGAAAACTAACAAAAGTAAAAGAAGAGATAGAGATGCTAAATAGTACTCTAGAAAAAAAAGTACAAGTAAGAACTCAAGAACTTGAACTATCAAATAGAGAATTAAAACTAAAAACCTCAGAACTTGAACATCTAAATAATACCCTTGATATAAGAATAAAAAAAGAGATTGACAATAGAAAAAAACAAGAACAGCTTCTAATCCAACAATCAAAACTAGCAGAGATGGGAGAGATGATTAGTATGATTGCACACCAGTGGAGACAACCACTAAGTGCACTTAGTACTATTATTCAAAATATTCATCTTCGTTACTCTTTGGATAAACTGAATAAAGAGTACCTTGATAAACAAATGACATTAAGTAATGCCTTAACAGAAAAAATGTCAAAAACAATAGATGATTTCAGAAACTTTTTTAAACCAAATAAAGAGAAAAAAGCATTTTCAATAAAAGATGCTATTCAACAAACAATTTTTTTAATAGATGACAGTTTTAAAAGTAATAGTATAAAAATAGAAAATCAAATCGCTGATGATGTAACTATTTATGGATTTGAAAGTGAACTATCTCAAGTATTACTAAATATTATAACTAACTCAAAAGATTCATTTTTGGAAAAAAATATTGATAACCCTTTAATTGTTATAAAAACTAAGCTTATACAAACACATATAAAAATTATGATTTCAGATAATGCCGGAGGTATTAGTGAGTCAATCATTAATAAAGTATTTGAACCATATTTTACAACAAAAGACAGTTATAACGGTACAGGTCTTGGTTTATATATGAGTAAAATCATTATTGAACAAAATATGAAAGGTCAATTAAGTGTTAAGAATATTAATCAAGGAGTACAATTCTCTATTTATATACCTATAAACTAAAAATCTTATAAATACTCTAAGGATATTGATAAGTTTTACAGTTTTGTTTCCTATTTTACACATCTATTTTTTTAATTTTATATATATAAAAAAACATAATAGATGGTTACTTTTTCACTACTCTTTTCAGTAATAATTAAATTATCTGAAATATTCATATTTTACTTGCCACTCATTATCTTTAGCTGTGTAAACAGGTATGATATGAATAGATTAGGTAAAAACTATTTACAAATGGTCAAATTAAAACGGGAAGGGATAACTATGTTTACTAACATGAAAAGAAATATAGTAATGACTACATTAGTTGTACTATTAGGTGTAATGTCAGTTGTTGAAACAGCAACAGCTGCTCAAAATTGGAGATTCTCAAACCTTTATGGTAGAGGAACAGCATTTGGTGATTTATATCAACAACTTGCTAAAGATATTGAAAAAAATACTAACGGTGAAATCAAAGTTCAAGTATTATTTTCTGGTGAAGGTGT
Organism: Halarcobacter sp.; assembly: GCF_963675975.1. NCBI lineage: Bacteria > Pseudomonadati > Campylobacterota > Epsilonproteobacteria > Campylobacterales > Arcobacteraceae > Halarcobacter > Halarcobacter sp. The sequence continues at coordinate 123,138 of NZ_OY780939.1, forward strand.
AGGTACTTCTGGACTTTTAGGTGCTACTAAATCTGGTCTTATTACTATGGCTGCGCCATTCCAATCTATGCATGCTGGTGAATTACCTGCTGGTGTTGTTGAAATTGGTTTACCTGGTGGTACTGCTGATACTGATGAGCTTTACAAACTTTTCCATGAAAAAGGTTGGGATAAAATCCTTAAAGAAGCTTATGGTTCTCAAGGTTTAGTATGGTTAGAGCCTTATATTCAACCTCCAGTTTATATTATCACTAAAAAACCTATCAAATCTGTTGCTGATTTCCAAGGTTTAAAAATTAGAGCTCCTGGTGCTTATGGTAAATTTTTAAGAAATTTAGGTGCTTCTCCTGTTTCTTTAGCGTGGAGTGAAATCTATACTAGTTTAGCTACTGGTGTTATTGATGGTTCTATTGGTTCTAATATGATTGACCACAGAGATGGTAATCACGTTGAAGTTGCTAAATATATGTACAAACTTCCTTTAGCTGGTGCTCAAGTTTTACCAATCGTTGTAAATAGATCTGCTTGGAATAAACTTACTGATGCTCAGAAAAAAGGTGTTTATGATGCAACTGTAGCTCATGCAAAAGCTCAATTAACTATGTCTAAAAAATGGGAAAAAGAAGCTGTTGCTCAAATGGAAGCTAAAGGTTTAAAATGGTCTCCAGAACCTTCTGAAGCTGACAAAAAAGCTTGGGCTCAAGCTGGTGCTGGTCTTTGGGATGAGTATGCTGCTAAAGATAAATACAGCAAACAACTTATTGACGTATTAAAAAACCAAGCTAAATAATTTATTAATTTACAAGAGGTTAAAGAATGAATAAAAATGTTCAAGTGGTAAGCAATCAAAACTTACAAGAAAGAAAAAACAAGGCTTTCGCTAGAGGTCAAGGTAATGCTTACCCTGTATATATTAAAGAGGCTAAAAACTCTGAAGTTTGGGATGTTGAAGGTAATAGACTAATTGATTTTGGAACAGGTATTGCTGTATGTAATACTGGACATAGTCATCCAAAAATCATTGAGGCAGTTAAAACTCAAATTGAAAAATTCAGCCACACTTGTTTTACAGTTACTCCATATGAAGTAGGTGTTGAACTAGCTGAAAAATTAACTAAAGTAGCTCCAGGTGAAACTGAGAAAAAAGCTATTTTTGTTACAACTGGTGCTGAAGCTGTTGAAAACTGTGTGAAAATCGCAAGAGCACACACAGGAAGAAGAGGTATTATCGCATTTAATGGTGGTTTCCATGGTAGAACTAATATGACTATGGCTCTTACTGGAAAAACTATGCCTTATAAAAAAGGTTTTGGACCATTTCCAGCTGAGATTTATCACTTACCATACCCAACACAATTCAATGGTACATCAGTTAAAGATACTTTAACTGCACTAAAAAATCTATTCAAAGTAGATATTTTACCTGAAGATGTTGCAGCAATTATTATTGAGCCAATCCAAGGTGAAGGTGGTTTTTACCAAACTCCAGTAGAGCTATTACAAGAGCTTAGAAGAATTTGTGATGAACATGGAATAGTATTAATTATTGACGAAATCCAAACTGGATTTGCAAGAACTGGTAAAATGTTCAATATCGAGTATGCAGGTATTGAACCAGATTTAATGACAATGGCTAAAGGTATTGCTGGTGGTTACCCATTATCTGGTGTTGTTGGTAAAGCTGAAATTATGGATTCTGCAATTCCTGGTGGACTTGGTGGAACTTATGGTGGTTCACCAGTTGGATGTGCAGCTGGATTAGCTGTATTAGAAATAATTGAAGAAGAAGACTTAATTAACAGAGCAAATCAAATTGGTGATATCTTTAATAAAAGATTAAATGAACTTAAAGATCAATTTCCAGAATTAATTTGTGATGTAAGAAATAAAGGTGCTATGATTGCTTTAGAATTAATGAAAGATGGTGATATTGAAAAACCAAATGCTGAATTAACTAAAGCACTTACTGCAAAAGCTACAGAATATGGATTAATTCTATTATCTTGTGGTTTTAACAGCAATGTAATTAGATTTTTACCTGCATTAACAATAAGTGACGAGATTGCTAATGAGGGATTAGATAAATTCCAAGAATTATTTAAAAACGTAGTAAAAAACTAATATATAGAATTTACTAAAAAAGACAAAATGCTAGAGAAAGAAATAAAACAAAAGAAAGGGATACTTATGTTAAATTTATTTACTAACATGAAAAGAAATATAGTAATGACTACATTAGTTGTACTATTAGGTGTAATGTCAGTTGTTGAAACAGCAACAGCTGCTCAAAATTGGAGATTCTCAAACCTTTATGGTAGAGGAACAGCATTCGGTGATTTATATCAACAACTTGCAAAAGATATTGAAAAAAATACTAACGGTGAAATCAAAGTTCAAGTATTATTTTCTGGTGAAGGTGTAGGTACTTCTGGACTTTTAGGTGCTACTAAATCTGGTCTTATTACTATGGCTGCGCCATTCCAATCTATGCATGCTGGTGAATTACCTGCTGGTGTTGTTGAAATTGGTTTACCTGGTGGTACTGCTGATACTGATGAGCTTTACAAACTTTTCCATGAAAAAGGTTGGGATAAAATCCTTAAAGAAGCTTATGGTTCTCAAGGTTTAGTATGGTTAGAGCCTTATATTCAACCTCCAGTTTATATTATCACTAAAAAACCTATCAAATCTGTTGCTGATTTCCAAGGTTTAAAAATTAGAGCTCCTGGTGCTTATGGTAAATTTTTAAGAAATTTAGGTGCTTCTCCTGTTTCTTTAGCGTGGAGTGAAATCTATACTAGTTTAGCTACTGGTGTTATTGATGGTTCTATTGGTTCTAATATGATTGACCACAGAGATGGTAATCACGTTGAAGTTGCTAAATATATGTACAAACTTCCTTTAGCTGGTGCTCAAGTTTTACCAATCGTTGTAAATAGATCTGCTTGGAATAAACTTACTGATGCTCAGAAAAAAGGTGTTTATGATGCAACTGTAGCTCATGCAAAAGCTCAATTAACTATGTCTAAAAAATGGGAAAAAGAAGCTGTTGCTCAAATGGAAGCTAAAGGTTTAAAATGGTCTCCAGAACCATCTGTTGCTGACAAAAAAGCTTGGGCTCAAGCTGGTGCTGGTCTTTGGGATGAGTATGCTGCTAAAGATAAATACAGCAAACAACTTATTGACGTATTAAAAAACCAAGCTAAGTAATGAATTTTGACAGGTCAGACCATGTTTAAAAAATTCTTACAAATTTTTTGCAAGACAATTGATACAGTTGTCATGTGGTTAGGGAAAGGGGCATCATATTTGATGCCCGTCCTTGCTTTTATTGTTGCTTATGAAGTAGTTGCTAGATATATTTTTGATGCTCCAACAATTTGGGCATACGATTTATCTTTGTTTCTATTTGGATATATTGCTGCTTTAGGGGGAGCTTATGCTCAACAGAAAAAATCTCATATTAATGTGGATATTCTTTATTTATCAGTTTCGCCTAAAGTTAAAAATATCTTTAATTTAATCTCTTACTCATTAGGTATATTTTTCCTAGTTATTGTATTTTATATGTCAATTACTAAATTTAATGAAGCATTAGAATTTGGATATAGACGTCAAAGTGAATGGGCACCTCCTATGTGGCATTTTTGGTTAATGCTATGTATTGCTAGTGTAACTTTTGCAATACAATTAATTAGAGATATTATTGAAGAAGCTTACCATTTATTTACTGGTTTACCTTTAATTGAAAAGGAGTCTAACGATGGGTGTTGAATTATTAACTGGTGTACTATTATTATTTATCTTAATCTTTTTTGCACTAGGTGCTCCTGTTGGATTAGCTTTAGGTGGTATCGCTATGATGGTAGGATATTTCACTTGGGGTGATGGAATTTTTAATGTTATTCCAACTACTGTTGAAGCTACATTTTTCAGTTTTATTTTATTAGCTATTCCATTATATATCTATATGGGTCAATTATTAACTCATTCAGGTATTGGTGATGCTATGTTTAAAGCTAGCCAGATGTTAATTGGTAAAATTAGAGGTTCATTAGCTATCAGTGTTGTATTTATCTGTTCTATGATTGGTGCAATGGTTGGTATTATTGGTGCAGGTATTATGAGTTCAGGAAGTATTGCATTAAAACCAATGCTTGATGCTGGATACAACAAAAGACTTGCTCTTGGTACGATTATGGCTGGTGGTGCTTTGGGTATTTTAATTCCACCAAGTATTCCAATGATTATGTTTGCAGCTTCAACTCAAAACTCTGTAGGTAGAATGTTCCTTGGAGCTATGGTTCCTGCTCTTGTAACTGTTATTTTACTTATTACATATATCATAATTAGTTCAAAAATCAAACCTGAAAATGCTCCATTATTAAGTGAAAACAACCCTGGTTTACCAAAACTTCAAGGGAAAGAAAAACTTAGAGTATTTAGAGATGGTTTCTTATCTATTGGTCTTATTTTTGTTGTTTTAGGAAGTATCATCAGTGGTATTGCTACTCCAACAGAATCTGGTGCATTAGGTGTTGCTGGAGCTATTTTACTTGCAATATTTTTCAAAAGATTTAAACTTGAAATGATGAGAACAGTTGGACTACAAACTGGTATTCTAGTAAGTGTTGCTATGTGGATTATTTTAGGTGCTTCTGTATTTAGTAACTTCCACTTACTTATGGGGATTCAAGGTATGATTTCAGATTTTACTCATGGTTTAGATTTACCTCCAATCATGATTATTATTATGTTCCAACTTATTATGCTTTTCCTTGGATTTATCATTGATGAATTTATTATTGTATTAATGTGTGCACCTTTATTTACTCCTATTGCTGTATCTTTAGGTTATGATCCAATCTGGTTTGGTGTTTTAATGATTATTAATATTTTAATTGCCGTACAAACTCCTCCATATGGGTTTGCATTGTTTTACTTAAAAGGTATTGCACCACCAGAAGTTGGTATGGGTGAAATTTATAAATCAGTTACACCATTTATTTTAGTTAACCTAACAGTGTTAATTATTTGTATGATTTTCCCAGAAATTGTTCTGTGGCTACCTAATAAAGTTATGGGATAAAGGAGAAGAATAGATGTTTAAAAATATTTTAGTGCCATTGCATTTAGATTATATAGACAATCACGAAAAACTTTTTGCTGGAGCATTAGAAGTTTTAGATAATGAAGAGGGAAAATTATCTTTATTATATGTAAATGAAAACAGAGCTCATGGCTCTGTTTATCCAATTCTTGATGAAGAAAATGAGAAACATTACAATCATGATGCTTTTATAGAATTAAAAAAGATTGCTAAGAAACACTCTTTACCTGAAGATAAAATCACTTTTAATATAAGAGATGGTTCAGCTCACAGAGAGATTCTTGAAGAAGCAAGAAGAATAAAAGCTGATGCTATTGTTATGATGGCAACAAAACCAGGACTTGGAAGCTACTTTATAAGTAGTACTTCAGAGCGAGTTATGAGACATGCTGCTTGCTCTGTATTTGTAATCAGACTAACTGATTATCAATAAATAAACTATAGATAAGAAGTTAAAGGAAAATTCCTTTTCTTTTTATCTAATTTAAAATTTTTGTGAATAATTCTAAATATTCACAATATATTTACCCTTTATTTAAATATATAACTTACTTTACAAAAGGATGATATAATGCAGAGTTCAATCTCTACTCCATACTCAAATTTTATTTTAAAAAAAGCAACACCGAATGATGCAGATTTAGTGGTTACTTTTATTAAAAAACTTGCAAAATATCAAAATATGGAAAATGTGATTACAACAACACCTGAACGTATTAAAAATATTTTAGAAGAAAACTTGGCTGAAGTTATTTTTGGTATTTATGAGGAGGAGATTGTTTCATTTGTATACTTTAATCAAAAAAATTCTGCCTTTACAGGAAGAAAAGGACTTTATATAGATGCCTTTTTTGTAGATGACTGTGTACGAGGAAAAGGTTTAGGAAAATATATATTTCAATATCTTTCAAAATATTCAAAGGATAAAGGTTATGAATATTTAGAATGGGCTTGTTTTGATTGGAATAAGTCTGCAATAAAGTTTTATGAAAATCTTGGAGCGAAGTGTGTAGAGAGTTTAGATATCTATAGATTGAGCCCTGAAAATTTATCTTTAAATGCAAAAGAATTTGAAGAAAATCAATTATAAATTAAATTTTAAAATAAGGAAATAAAAATGAGTACAATAGAAGTAACATCACCATATGATGATAGCGTAGTAGGAACAGTTCCATTTAGTACAAACGAAGAAGTACAAGCTGCTATAGATTTAGCACATGCAACTTTCTTAGATCATAAAAACCACTTACCAAAGTATAAAAGAGTTGCTATCTTAGAAAAAGTTGCTGAAATTATGTCTTCACAAGTTGAAGAATTAACTAGACTTTGTGCATCTGAAGGTGGTAAACCTTGGATTGATTCTGAGGTTGAAGTTTACAGAGCTATCAATGGTGTTAAGCTTGCAATTGAAGCTTTAGGTTCATTAGAAGGTAAAGAGGTTGCTATGGGTCACACTGCTTCTTCTGCTAACAGAATGGCTTATACTTTCAAAGAACCTATTGGGGTTGTTGCTGCAATCTCTGCTTTTAACCACCCTTTTAACTTAGCTATTCACCAAGTTATCCCTGCTATTGCTGTTGGGTGTCCTGTGGTTATTAAACCTGCAACTCAAACTCCTATGTCTGCTATTAGATTAGTAGAAATCTTAGAAGAAGCTGGTCTTCCTAAAGGTTGGGCTCAAGCTGTTGTTTGTGACAGAACTGGTGGGGAATTATTAGCTACATCTCCTAAAGTTAGTTTCTTAACTTTCATTGGTTCTGGTGCTGTTGGTTGGTATTTAAATTCTAAAGTTTCTAATGGTACTAGAGTTGCTTTAGAGCATGGTGGGGTTGCTCCTGTTATTGTTGAGCCTGATGCGGATATTGATGCTATGATTCCTGATTTAGGTAAAGGTGGTTTCTACCATGCTGGTCAAGTTTGTGTTTCTGTTCAAAGAGTTTATGTTCACGAATCTATTGTTGACGAGGTAGCTTCTAAGCTTTCTGATTATGCTTCTAAGTTAGTTGTTGGTAATCAATTAGACCCTAAAACTGAAGTTGGTCCTTTAATTAACAACAATGAAGTTAACAGAGTTGAAGAGTGGGTTAACGAAGCTGTTGAGAAAGGTGCTAAAGTTTTAACTGGTGGTAAGAGAATCTCTAATTCTTGTTATGAGCCTACTGTTCTTTTAAATCCTGCTGACGATGCTTTAGTTTCTACTAAAGAGGTATTTGGTCCTGTTGTTTGTGTTTATTCTTATTCTGACATGGAAGAGGCTATTGACAGAGCTAACTCTTTAGAGGTTTCTTTTCAAGCTGCTGTATTCACTAAGAACATTGACAAAGCTTTAAGAGCTGTTAAGAGAATCAACGGTACTACTGTAATGGTTAACGACCACACTGCGTTTAGAGTTGACTGGATGCCGTTTGGTGGTGCTAAGGCTTCTGGTCTTGGTGTTGGTGGTATTCACGACTCTATGGAAGAAATGACTAACGAAAAACTTCTTGTTATCAAGTCTCCTGTTTTATAATACTTTGTAAAGGAGGAATCCCCTCCTTTACACCCTTCTATTAGTAATACTTATACTTAACTTAAGCCCACTTATATTATTATTTTGGTATAAGCATCTATTCAAAACTTAACAATTAAATAATTTAGGAAAACTATGAACTTACATGAGTATCAAGCAAAAAATTTATTTAGAAAATATGATATACCAACTACTAAAGGTAAACTGCTAACTCATCCTTCTCAACTTGATGATATATTAAGAAAACTTGGTGGAGACAGATGGGTAATTAAAGCCCAAGTTCACGCTGGAGGAAGAGGAAAAGCTGGAGGAGTTGTAGTAGTTGACTCAAAAGCTGAAGCAAATGAAGAGGTAAGAAGACTTTTAGGAAGTAACTTAGTTACTTACCAAACAAATAAAGATGGACAACCTGTAAACTCTATTTATGTTGAACAACCTTGTGATATTATTGATGAAATCTATTTAGCATTTGTTGTAGATAGAACAACACAAAGAATTATGATAATTACTTCAAGTGAAGGTGGGGTTGAGATTGAAGAGGTTGCAGAAAAAACTCCTGAAAAAATATTAAGAAATCCTATCAATCCAGTTGTTGGAATTATGCCAGCACAATGTAGACAAATCTGTGATGACTTAGGTTTAGATAAAACTCTAAGTGCACAAATGATTGATTTGATGCAAAAAATTTATAAAATGTTTGTAAAAAATGACCTTTCATTAATAGAAGTAAATCCACTTGTTGTTACAAAGCAAGGAACAATTTTATGTCTTGACGGGAAAGTTGTAGTTGATAACTCAGCACTTTACAGACAGCCAAAAATTAATGAAATCAGAGATGAAACTCAAGAAGATGCAAAAGAATTAAAAGCTGAAAAACTAGACTTAAACTATGTTACCCTAGATGGAAACATTGCTTGTATGGTAAATGGTGCCGGTTTAGCTATGGCAACTATGGATTTAATCAAAACACATGGTGGAGAGCCAGCTAACTTCTTAGATGTTGGTGGAAGTGTAAATGAAAAAAGAGTTATTGAAGCCTTTGAAATAATTTTATCAGATGAAAAAGTAAATGGTATTTTAGTAAATATCTTTGGTGGTATTGTAAGATGTGACATCATAGCTTCAGGTATTATTGAAGCAGCTAGAAAGATGAATCTATCTATTCCAATTGTTGTAAGACTTGAAGGTACAAATGCAAAAGAGGGATTAGAATTGATTAGACAATCAGATGTATCTGTTTACGAAGAAGCTGATTTAGATAAAGCAGCGCAAAAAATTATTGAACTTACACAAGGAGCTAACTAATGGCAATTTTAATTGATAAAAATACGAAAGTGTTAGTTCAAGGTTTAACAGGAGCACAAGCAAGTTTCCATACACAAAGAGCTATCGCATATGGAACAAATGTAGTAAGTGGTGTAGTTCCAGGTAAACGAGGTCAAAGACATTTAGATTTACCAATTTACAATACAGTTGAGTGTGCAAAAAGATTAACAGGAGCAAATGCTTCAATTATATATGTTCCAGCTCCATTTTGTAAAGATGCAATTATTGAAGCTAGTGAAAATGGTATTGAAACTATTGTTTGTATAACAGAAGGTATTCCAACTATTGATATGCTTGATGTAAAAGCTGCTGTTGATTTAAATGGTTCAAGACTAATAGGACCAAACTGCCCAGGTATCATAACACCAGACCAATGTAAGATGGGAATTATGCCAGAATCAATTCATATGGCAGGAAGTGTTGGAATTGTATCAAGATCAGGAACATTAACTTATGAAGCTGTAAACCAATCAACTCTTGCAGGATTTGGACAAAGTACTTGTGTAGGAATTGGTGGAGATCCAGTTCCTGGTTCAGACTTTATTGATATGTTAAAAATGTTTGAAGAGGATGAAGATACAAAAGCTATCGTTATGATTGGTGAAATTGGTGGGGCAAAAGAGGAAGCTGCTGCTGAATTTATCAAACATCATGTAACAAAACCTGTTGTTTCTTATATTGCAGGAGTTACTGCACCTAAGGGTAAAAGAATGGGTCACGCAGGAGCAATCATAGATGGGGGAAAAGGAACTGCACAGGAAAAATATTCAGCACTTGAAAGAGCTGGAGTTTGTACAGTTAGAACAATCACTTCAATAGCAGATGCACTAAAAGAGGTACATCCATAAACTAAAAAGAAACAGGAGTAATTATAGAAAGATAAGAAGCTTTCTTTGAACTTCTGTTTTCTATCTTGTGGGGGATTTCAGGATTAAATCTTATTGAGTCCCCTTTTTTAAGTTCAAACTCTTTGTTATTTAATGTAACTACAATCTCACCTTCAAGAACATAATCACACTCTTCTCCACCTTTTGTATGGGGTATTAGATCCTCAGTGATTCTATTTGGCTCCATATTTACTTGTAATAATTCTATATCACCTTGTAAGTCAGGTACTAAAAGTTCACATGTATATAAAGGGTCAGGAAAAGATATTTTCTTTCTTTCATCTTTTCTTACTACATAAGATTTTTCATTTTCAATATTTTCTAAAGTATTAACTTGAGGTTCTTCAGTATTGTTAGTAAATAGATGAGCTAAAGTTACATCTAATACTTTTGCTATTTTTCTTAGGGTTTCAACTGAACCTTGTGTTGAGCCTTTTTCAAGTTGAGATAACATTCCAAAAGAGATTCCTGCTTCACTTGCAAGTTGTTTTGCAGCCATATTTTTTGCTACTCTTAAACTCTTAATTTTTTTACCTACTTCAAACTCTTCTTCTAACACTTTATTTAACCTTAGTATTTCTTTTTAGTATACCTAAATATAATTGAAATTATAAATTTTGACTTTAAAATCATTATATATTTTAATAAGCTTAAATTATATAATCCAATTTAAGAGGAAAAATTCCCCTTAAATTTTCTAGTAACTTAAAGTAGTAAAATCACTATTTAATAATTGTTTTGCAACCTCTTGTGGTTTAGCAACTGTAATACCATCTAATAAAACAGATTTATCTAAGTTTGCATTTGGAAGATATAAAGGGCAAACTTCAACTTTTGCTCCACTTTTAATAAGACCTTGTAACAACATTTTTGGTGATTTGTTTTTAGGCTTTAAAAGAGGACTCTCTTTCCCTTTTACAGCTAAATCTCCTGCACTTGAACATAAAGTGATATTTACAGCTTTTTCTTGTTTTATTGTCATCATTGATAAAACCATAGCCATCATTTGAGTTTGTGCATCGCTTGCTGTTAAAACAACATTTAATCCCTTGTTATCTTCTGCTAAGGCATTTGAAGAGAAAAGAAATAAACCTAAAGTTACAACTGATAAAAACTTTTTCATTAAGTTTCCTTTTTGATTTGTTTTAATCAATTACATGCATGAAAGGATTATATGGAATAAAAACTTAGATAAAAATTTAATTTTAAAGCTATATTTTTATCTATACAAAACTATATTAAATTTAACCTTGCTAACATCAAAACTAAAGTAAAATACAAATCTAAATTTAATAAATATTGAGATAACAATGGAACTTACAAAAGAACAACTAAACAAATTTAATGAAGATGGATTTTTAATCATAAAAAACTTTGCCCCAAAAGATTTATGCGACAAAATTTTAGAAAAAGCAAAAGTCCATTTAGAAAAAAAACAAGCACCAATTGAGAGTGAACAAGAGTATATGCAGTTAGATGATGAAAAGATAACTGTAAGAAGATTAAGACAAGTTTATGACAGAGAAGAGATTTTCAAAGAGTGGATGACAAACTCTGAAATAAGACCTATGTTAAAACAAGTTTTAAATGATACTCCTGTACTAACTCTAGCTCACCACAACTCAATAATGACTAAACTACCTCACGAAAGTACAAGAACTTTTTGGCATCAAGATAGAAGATATTGGAATTTTGAAAATGATGATTTAGTTTCTGTATGGTTAGCTTTAGATGATGAGTTTTTAGAAAATGGTTTACTGGAGTTTATTCCAGGAACTCATAAAATCAATTTTGAAAAAAGCTCATTTGATGAAGACTCAAACTTTGTAGATGAAAATGAATTTAATCAAGAGATTATAAAAAATAGAGTTCACCAAAATCTAGAAAAAGGTGATATTGTTTTATTTCACTGTAAAACACTTCACCATGCAAGTAAAAATGCCACAGATAATGCAAAAATCTCTTTTGTATACACAGTAAGAGCTTTAGGAAATAAACCTTTAAAAAACACAAGAAGTGACTTCAAGGAAGTTGTACTTGAGTGCTAATATTACAAATTTATTAGAAGAGAAAACATCCCTATCAAAAAAAGTTATTGAAAACATAATCAATCTTCTTGATGAGGGGTGTACAATCCCTTTTATTGCTAGATATAGAAAAGAGTTCACTAATAGTGCAACAGATGAAGAGTTAAGAATTTTTGAAGATGTTTACTCATATTCAAAAAAACTACTTCAAAGAAAAAACGAGATTTTAGAACTTCTAAAAGAGAAAAACTTTTTAAATGAAAAAGTTGAAAAGAGTTTAAATGAAGCTACAACTTTACAAGCTGTAGAAGATATCTATACACCTTTTAAAGATAAAAAATCATCTAGAACATCTCTTGCTATTGAAAATGGTTTAGAGCCACTTGCAAATATAATCCAATCAATGAAATATGAAGAGAATGAAGTTTTACAAAAAGCTAAAAACTTTACAAATAAAGATGTTAAATCTGTTGATGAAGCTATACAAGGAGCAAAAGATATTATTGCTCAAAGATATGCAGATGATTTTAAATCAAAAGAGGTCTTAAGAAACCTTATTTCTAATTGGGGAACAATAGAGATAAAAGAGGCAAAAGAGTTTAAAAAAGATGGAGTTTATAGTAATTTTGTAGGACAAAATGAGAAAATCAAATATATCAAACCCCATAGAGTTTTAGCTATTTTAAGAGCAGTAAATGAAAAAGAGTTATCAATAAAAGTTGATATTGATGAGAAACATATTTTAGAAAATATCAAAAAATATAAAATACCCTCTTGGGCAAAATCATCAAGCTCTTTTGTTTTTGAAGCTTATAAAGATGGCTTAAAAAGATTACTTCTTCCAAGTTTAAAAAGAGAAGCAATAGCTAACCTAAAAGAGAAAGCTTCAAAAGAAGCTATTGAGCTTTTTGGAAAAAACCTAAAAGAGTTACTTCTTACTGCTCCACTTGTTAATCACATAATCTTAGGAATTGACCCAGGTTATAAAACTGGATGTAAAGTTGCAGTTATTGATGAAAATGGTGAGTATTTAGATTCAAATGTTATTTATCCAACTAAACCAAAAGAGGATATAAAAACCTCATCAAAAACTATTTTAGAACTTATAAAAAAGTATAATGTAACTTCAATAGCAATTGGAAATGGTACAGCATCGAGAGAGACTGCAAGTTTTATCTCAAACCTAATAAAAGAAAACAATCTTAATATAAACTATGCAATAGTTAGTGAAATAGGTGCAAGTGTTTATTCTGCTTCAAAAATAGCAACACAAGAGTATCCAAACCTTGATGTTACAATTAGAGGAGCTATTTCTATTGCAAGTAGATTAAGAGACCCAATGGCAGCTCTTGTTAAGATAGATCCAAAATCACTTGGGATTGGTCAATACCAACACGATGTAAACCAAAAAGAGTTAAGTTTGAAGCTTGAAAACATAACAATAGATTTAGTAAATAAAGTTGGAGTTGATATTAACTCTGCTTCTTTTAAACTTCTTTCTTTTGTATCAGGGATTACAGAAACTTTAGCAAAAAATATTGTAGAACATAGAAAAAAATTAGGAGTATTCACTTCTAAAAAACAACTTCTAGATGTAAAAGGTGTTGGAGCAAAAGCTTATGAACAAAGTGTAGGATTCCTTAGAATCAAAAAAGGTGATTCTATTTTAGATAATACAGCTATTCACCCTGAAGATTATGATTTAGTAAAAAGGTTAGAAAAAACTTGTGATATAAAAGCTGTAGAAAAAAACCAATATCAAACCTTAGCAAACACTCTAAACACTTCACTTATAAAGATAGAAGATATTGTAAATGAACTTCAAAAACCAGGTTTTGATATAAGAGAAAACTTCAACCAAGTAAGATTTGCAAGTGATATAACTAAAATAGAGGATTTAAAAGAAGGCTACACTCTTTCAGGAATAGTTAGAAATATAACAGACTTTGGAGCTTTTGTAGATATAGGACTTAAAAATGATGCCCTACTTCATATCTCACAAATCTCTAATAAAAGAATTTCACACCCAAGTGAGGTTTTAAGTATAAATCAAAATCTTGAAAATATAAAAGTTGTAAGTGTTGATTTAGAAAAACAAAGAGTAGGCTTGAGCTTAAAATAAGCCTACTTTTAAATCACATAGTTTACATTTAGAGGAAGCTCAATACAAAACTTTGCACCCTCTTTTGTATTCTCTACATATAATAAACCACTTAATCTATTAACTACAATATCATATGCAGAATAAAGCCCTATTCCTGTTCCTTGGCTTTGGTGTTTTGTTGTGAAGTATGGATTAAAGATTTTATCTTTTATCTCCTCTTTTATTCCTCCACCATTATCTTCTATTGAGATTAAAACTGTGTACTCTTTTTTTCGAAGTTCATATTTAACCCATCGATTTTTTTCTACATTTTGTACTAATATATCTTTGGCATTATTAAATATAGAGATTAATACTTGTAATAAATCTCCTAATACAAGTCTAAAGTGAAGTTTTCCACTCTCTATTACTCCCTCTTTTATCTCAATGTTTTCCATTGCAAAAGATGACTCAACCATTTTTATTGCCATTTTAAGTCTATCTTGAATAACAATCTCTTTTTCTCTATGACTCTCTTTTATATAATCTCTAAACTCATCTATTGTATTTGATAGATATTTTGATTGCTCAACTATACTTTTTGTATATTCTTCAAAATCAGTATCTTCTAAGATATTGTATTCTTTTTTTATCATCATACCAGTTGCTGCTGTTGAGATTACATTTAGAGGCTGTCTCCATTGATGGGCAATATTTCCTATAAGTTCACCCATTTGAGACATTTTTAGTTGCTCATAGATTTGTCTTTCTTTATCTACATTTGCTTTTGTTGCAGCATTTATTTCATCTTTTAGATTTTTATTTAAATCTTCTAGTTGAAATTTTTGCTCTTTTAATTGTTCATTTCTTTTTTTTAACTTTTCAACATTTAAACAAGAGTTTATACTAATATTCAGTCTTTTTTCTAAGCTTTTTAAAACTGAAATATTAAAATCCAAATCTTTATTTTTATCATAGAAAAAAACAAAACAACCTCTTGTTAGTTTGTAAAATAGTATATTAATATCATCATTGTATTTGGTTTTTACAACATACTCTTTTTCTAACTTCTCTTTTATCTCATCTAGGTTTGAAGTTATTCTTTTACCAACACATATAAACTCTTCATATTCATCTTTTGTTTTTTTAAAAAATGCACCTTTTATAGCATCAGTTTCTTTTACAAAAGTGATAATAAAATCTTTAAGCATCTCCTCAAGATTTAAACTATTTCCAATAGAGTTTACACACCTATACGAGATTGCCAAATTACCTAAAGACATAACCCACCCATAACACAACTTTTATTTAAAAAATTAATATAACTCTTACCTTTATTAGCTATCTCACCCACACTAATAACACCTAAAATATATTTAGTTGAAGTCTTTTCCAAGATTACATCAATTTGTTTATCATATACTTCATCTAGAAATCCTAATCTAGAAACACAGTCAAATACCATTAAAAATTCACTCTCACTTTTTGTAGCTTCTTTACTTGCTAAATATGCAGCATTTATCAAAGCTTCTTTTTTCCCTTTTAAAACATTTATTATACTATTTTCTTCTATTAAGGTAGCTAATTCTAACTCACCCTTTTCACTTATAGATATTGGATCTCTGATTATAAAATCATTATTATGTTTTATAACACCAATTGGATACTTTTTAAGATACAACATAAAATTATCTTTTGTGATTTTTATATCGTTTTCTTTTTCTAAGCACTCTTTATAAACTTCAAATGCGCTTCTATAGTCTAACTCTTGAATCTTTCTATTTTCACTTTTTGTTACAATGAAGGGACCATCTAAAACATCCCAACCTTGACTTACACCTATATCAATCTTTTTATCTAAATATATAAGTAATGCGGCATTATTAAAATAGCCATTTTTATTAAAAAATGAGTAAGTATCCCTTGATTCTAAACTTCCAGCTCCACCACCAAATATATTTGTATCTACATTTATATATTCATATATTTTCTCTAAAAAACTTACTGTTTGTTTCGAATAACCATCAAGAATTGAGATTATGGACTGAGTATTAGAAAAGTTTTCTTCGCAGAGTGTGTGGTTTTTCATATTTTCAATAAACTCAAGTTTTATAGAAGGTTTTATCTGTAAAACTATAATTCCCTCATCATAAAGTTTATTTTTATAAATTATCTTTGGAAAAATAGCTCCATAAAAATCTACTTTTAAATCTTTTAAATCTTCAACTTGAATATTTGTTTTATTTGTTGTAAAAATAACTAACTTCTTTTTCACATCATAACTATGTCTTAAAAATTCTTCTTTAGAATTATAAAAAGCTATTTTTACATACATATTTGATCCTTAAATAAAAAATAAATTTTTGAAGATATAGTATTAAAGCATTCTAATAAATTATAATTTTTTATTTCATCTTTTAAGTTTAACTATATTACTAGTTTAAAGTTTTAATTCTAATTTTAATTATCAAGAAAAAGATTGATTAGAGAAATAAAAGGTAGGCTTGAGTTTGAAAGTTATTGGCTACTCTTTTTTAAATAAAAGTAGCCAAAAGATTTAGTTTTTATATGCGATTACATCAACTTCAACTAAAACATTTTTAGGAAGTGTTTTTACAGCTACAGTTGCTCTTGCTGGAGCTGTTTCAGCTTTAAAATACTCTGCATAAACTTCATTAAATGCAACAAAATTATCCATATCTGATAAATAACAAGTTGTTTTTAAAACATTATCAAAAGATGAGTTTGCTTCTTTTAATACTTCTGCAAGGTTTTCCATAACTTTTACAGTTTGCTCTTTGATTCCACCTTCTACTACTTCCATTGTTTCTGGATTCAATGGAATTTGTCCTGATAAAAATACTAATTTTTCAAATGATGTACCTTGGTTGTATGGTCCAATTGCTGCTGGAGCTTTTGGTGTTGATATAATTTCTTTCATATTAATCCTTTATATATTTAAAAATTTATTATACTGCCTTCTAACTTTTAATCTCTTGGGAAAAACAGCTCAAAATCTCTTTTTATGTGAGTTAAAGTTTCTTGGTTTGCTCTTATAAAGCCTTCTTCTTTTAATGCAGCTTTTACAATAGCTTTAGAATAATCAAGTACATTCTCATCATTTAAGTATTCATCTACATCTACCCATTTGGCATCTTCTATCTCTTGGGTATCTTTTATATTTATCTCATGAGTTAGAGGTTTTGCCAAACATAAAACAT
Organism: Halarcobacter sp.; assembly: GCF_963675975.1. Taxonomy (NCBI): domain Bacteria; kingdom Pseudomonadati; phylum Campylobacterota; class Epsilonproteobacteria; order Campylobacterales; family Arcobacteraceae; genus Halarcobacter; species Halarcobacter sp. The sequence continues at coordinate 140,301 of NZ_OY780939.1, forward strand.
ATAGATTTGATTTATGAAATTGGTGAGGATAAAAATGCCCTAAAGAGATAACTGATTTAAACTCAACTTTTATACCTGTTTCTTCAAATACTTCTCTGCAAGCTGCTGTAGTTATCATCTCTTTATCATCTATATGACCACCTGGTATTTTATAACCAATTCTTGAGATTCTTTCTTTTATAACAAGTAATTCATTTTTTTCATTTATTGCAACAACCCCTACTCCTAAAGTATGATTTGCAGCTGTTGGAACTATTGCATTCTCTTTTAGTCTTTTTACTAGTAATATATAATCTTCCCCACATGAGTGAAAAAAGAACCCTTTTTTTGTGGCACTTGATATAAAATCTGATTTTTCTATATTTATATAAATCCAAATTAGATTTCTTGTATCTTTTGTCTTTTCAATTAAAATATCTAAATTTTCATCAAACTTATTAAAACTATTAGGTAAGTCTTTATACTCTATTGTTATTCCATTGTATGGGTCTAATATAGTTTTAAACCCTGCTATCTCTTCTACCATTTTTACTCTTTTATAAAACTATTAAATCTTTTAATGAATATGCTATATAAAGCATTAAAAACCCTATTGATATATCTAAAACTTTCCATGTAATTGGCTTTTTAAATAAAGGGATTAGAAGTCTAGCTCCAAACCCTAAAGATAAAAACCAAACAGATGAAGCTAAAGCACAACCTATTATAAAAAATATTTTTAGACCCTCTTCAATATTTGCACCAATTCCACCTATTAAAAGTACTGTATCTAAATAAGTATGAGGATTTAGATAAGTAAATACAAAAAGTAAAGTTATCACTTGTTTTATTGGATTTGTTTTTATTTGATCATCTATTTTCAATGATTCATTTTTTAATGCTGATTTAAAAGAAGTAAAGGCATAAAAACATAAAAAAGCTATTCCAAATATTGCAATACCATTTATAAAAAGTTGCTCACCTTTTATAAAGTATCCAAGACCAAATACCCCAGCACTAATTAAAAATATATCTGAAAAGATACAAAATAAAGCAGCTTTTAAAACATGTTGTCTTAAAAGCCCAAGTTTTAAAATATAAGCGTTTTGAGCTCCTATTGCTACAATCAATGTGATTGTAATAACAAAGCCTCTTAGAAGAGTGTCAAACTCCATTACAAATAGCTTTGTGAAAGATGCACTACACCTGAGATTATAAACTGTACAGCAAGGGCACCAACAATAAGTCCCATAAGTTTTGTAATAATATTTTGTCCAGTAAGACCTAAATATTTTTTTATATAGATTGAGTTTTTTAAAACAAGGTAAAAAATCAGTGCATTAATACAAAAAGATATTACCAAAGAAAAAACTTCAACACTGTTTTCAACTTGATTTTTAAAAATAATAATTGTAGTAAAAAGACCAGTACCAAAAGCAATTGGGATTCCTATTGGAATAATTGCCAGTTCTTCATCATTTTTATTACTTTCATCTTCCTCTTTTTTACTTTTCATTGCACTACCAGTTACCATTGATATTGCCATCAAAAGAAGAATTAAACCACCCATTACTTTTAATGAGTCTTCATGTATACCAAAAAGCTTTAAAACTAAATCTCCCGTAATTAAAACAACAAAAAAAGCAACCAATATTGTAGTAGTAGTTTTTTTAGCAATAATTGAGATTTGAGATTTTGTAATATTAGGGCTCAATAAAGAGAGTGCAATTGCACTCACCCCTATTGGATCCATAATTGCAAACAAAGTGATTGTTTGCTGTAGAAAATTTTGAAAAAGTTCCAATATTAACTCATTCCGCCTTTTTCAGCCATTCTTTTTTCTATTTTATGACCGATGAAACTTAATGTAGAAGTTATTGTAAGATATAAAAGTGCAACAACAATCCAAGTTTCAAAAGGAGAGAAAGTATTTGCAACTATCTCTTTACCAACTTTTGTTAAATCTGTAATAGAGATAACTGAAACCAAAGATGAATCTTTTACTAAAGCAATCATCTCACCAACTAATGTTGGTAAAGCTCTTTTAAAAGCTTGAGGTAAAATAATATATCTCATAGCTTGAAATTTCGTAATCCCTAAAGAACTTGCTGCTTCTTCTTGACCCTTGTCTATAGACTGAATTGCCCCTCTTAAAATCTCTGCCATATAAGCACCAAAGAAAATTCCAAGAGATAATACCCCAGCTACAAACCTATCTAACTCAAAAATATTTGCAACAATAAAGTAAAACAAGAATATTTGAACAAGAAGTGGAGTACCTCTAACTATTGTAATATAAACAGTAGCTATATCTTTTAAAAACTGATATGAGGATAGTTTCATAAATGCAACAACAACACCTATTACAAAAGTCAAAATTGCAGCAAAAAATGAGATTTTAAGTGTTATCCAAAGCCCATTTAATACAGGACCTGCTCTCATCTCTTTTTTTGTAGCAAGATAATCACCCGAATAAACTTTCTCACCAACTTCATAATCAAATGAAAAACTACTATCTAATTTTGTTAATTCTACTCTTTCATCACCATCAATGAAATATTTGTTATTTTCAAACAGTAGTTTTCCATCTACTGGAGCTTCTATAGTAATAGTTTCCTCATATGCAAAATATTTAGGAACAGAATTCCACTTCCAAACATAATTCATGTTTGAAGCTGCCATATAAAAGAAATACCCTATAAGTAGGTAAAAACCTACGGCAATAATATGCCCTAGGTTTTTATTTTGTGTCCATGATTCTTTTCTAGCCATAAACTATTGAACTCTTTTTAACCAGTCTGTTTCAACTAGCCATTTTTGATATAATTCATCAGAAAATCCAACAACTTTATCTTCTTGCATTTGTCTTAAAAAGTTATTTAACCAGTTAATAAAGTCTGGATCACCTTTTCTAACTGCCCATGCAAGTGGTTCATAAGTAAGTGGTTTATCTAAGTGAATAAGTTTACCTTTACCTTTATCTGACATAAATAATACGTTATAAGGTTGGTCATAAACAAAAGCATCTGCTTTACCATTTAATACTTCAGCAGCAGCATCTGCTTCAGTTTCAAAAGTCACAATTTTAGCTTTTTTGAAAAATTTTCTTGTTGCAACTTCACCTGTAACACCAAGTTTAGTAACAATAGTATATTCAGGTTTATCTAAATCTTTTGCAGTATTAACTTTACCTTTTAATTCTTTTTTCATTAAAATTGTTTGACCAACAACAACATAAGGATTAGCAAAATTAATTTTTAAATTTCTTTGTTGAGTAATAGTCATACCAGACATAATAATATCACATTTACCAGTAACTAATGCAGCAATAATCCCATCCCATGCTGTTGGAAGAAGTTTTAGTTTAACTCCCATCTCTTTTGACATTTTTTTAGCAAAATCCACATCATAACCAATAATTCTACCTTTTTTATCTTTCATTTCAAAAGGCATATAACCAGGTTCCATACAAACTTGTAACTCCCCTCTTTCTAAAATCTGATTTAATGTAGACTTTTTCCATAAATTGATATCATCTGCAAAAACAGATAAACTTAAAAAGGCAACTAATGCCAACATAATTTTTTTCATCTTTACTCCTATATTTTAAGATTGAATTATTGTAGTTTGTCTAACCATTTAGTATCAACAAACCATTTTTGATAAAGTATTTCATGTAAATTTACAACTTTATCTTCTTTTATTTGTCTTAAAAAGTTATTTAACCAATTAAGAAAATCTGGGTCGCCTTTTCTAATTGCAAAAGCAAGTGGCTCATACGTTAAAGGTTTATCTAAATGTACTAATTTGCCTTTACCTTTATCATCTGCAAAAATTGCATTATAAGGTTGGTCATTTATAAAAGCAGTAGCTCTGCCATTTAAAACCTCTGCAACAGCTTCTGCTTCTGTATCAAAAGTATTTATTATTGCATTTTTAAAGAATTTTTTAGCAACAATTTCACCTGTTTGCCCAAGCTTTGCTGTAATAACATATTTTTTGTCATCTAAATCTTTTGCAAATTTAATCTTTTGTTCAAAATCTTTATTTAATAAAACTGTTTGTCCAACAACAAGATATGGATCAGAAAAATTAATTTTAAGATTTCTTTGTTGTGTTATTGTCATTCCTGCAATGATAACATCAAATTTTCCAGTTAATAACCCAGCAATTATCCCATCAAATGCTGTTGGAACAATTTCTAATTTAACTCCCATCGCTTTTGCCATTGCTTTTGCAATGTCAACATCATAACCAATAATTCTACCTTTTTTATCTTTCATCTCAAAAGGCATATAACCTGGTTCTAAACCAACTTTTAAAACACCTTTATCTAAAATTTTATTTAGTGTTGATTTTTTCCATAAATTTATATCTTCTGCATATAAACTATTTATTGCAAAAAAAGTTAATAATGCAAGTAAAATTTTTTTAAACATTTAAAATATTCCTTATATAATCTAAATTAATGTGTTAAAATCTCTTTTAGAAAATCTTTTGCTCTTTGACTTTTTGGATTTTCAAAGAACTCTTTTGGAGTATTTTCTTCAACAATTACTCCATGGTCCATAAATACAATTCTATCCCCAACCTCTTTTGCGAACCCCATTTCATGAGTTACACAAACAATTGTGTATTGTTCATGTGCTAAATCTTTCATAACAGAAAGAACATCACCAATTGTTTCTGGATCTAATGCTGATGTAGGTTCATCAAAAAGTATAACTTTTGGTTTCATAGCCAAAGATCTTGCTATTGCAACTCTTTGTTTTTGTCCCCCACTCAAATCACCTGGATAAGAGTCAGCTTTGTGTTCAAGTTTAACTTTTTCAAGAAGTTCCATAGCTATTTTTTTAGCATCTTCTTTTTTTACATTTTTAACTAAACCTGGAGCTAATGTTATATTTTCTAATATTGTTAAGTGTGGAAAAAGATTAAAGTGCTGAAATACCATTCCCACTTCACCCCTTATTGCTTGTAGATTCTTTTTACTCTCATTGATGTCGATATTATCAACTACAATAGTTCCACTATCAATTTCTTCTAAACCATTAATACACCTAATTAGCGTTGATTTACCAGAACCTGATGGTCCACAAACAACTACAATTTCACCTTTTTTTACATAAAAATTGATACCTTTTAGGACGTGAAAATCGTCATAATACTTATCAATTTTATCCATACTTATAATATTACTACCCATTATCTCTCTTTTTTTAGTCTAAACAATTATAATATAATAAATAGATTTAAACTAAAATATAAATGTGTAACAATTATACAATTTTTGAAAAATTAATAGTTTAATTAACTTAAATGTATAATTCTCATCTTTATTTTTAGGAGTATAGATTTGAATAGAAAAAAATTATTAGAGTTAAGAGCAGACTTACTACTTTTAACAGTTGCAATTGCATGGGGAGTTACTTTCTTGATGGTTCAAGAAGCTATAGAGACTGTACCTGTGTATTCTTTTTTATTTTATAGATTTTTAATTGCAACAGTACTTATGGCAATAATTGCCTATAAGTTTTACAATAAAATTAACAAACAAACAATATTTTATGGCTTTGTTTTAGGAACATTTCTTTTTTCAGCTTTTGCCACACAAACTTTTGGTTTAGCATATACAAAGAGTTCAATTGTAGCTTTTATTACTGGATTAAATGTAATTTTAGTTCCATTTTTTGCTTATGTTATATTTAAAGACCATGTCAGAAAAATGGTTTTTATAGGTTCACTTGTTGCCGTAGTGGGATTATATCTTCTTACTATGAGTGGAGAATTAACACTTGGATTTGGAGAGTTTTTAACTCTTATTTGTTCTGCTTTATTTGCATTACAAATTTTGTTTACAGATAAATACTCAAAAAAAGTAAATGTATTTATGCTGGTTTTATTTCAGTTTTTAACAGTAACAATATATTCATTGATTTTTTCACTTTCATTAGATGAAGTAACTTTCAATGTAAATATGGATGGTGCATTTTTAAAAGCTGTAATTGTAACTTCAGTTTTTGCTACAGTTTATGCATTTTTAATCCAAACATATATGCAACAGTTTACAACTCCAACAAAAACTGCTATTATATTTACAATGGAACCTGTAAGTGCAGGAATTTATGGTTATTTTGTAGGAAATGAATTATTAACTTCAATACAAATTTTAGGGGCAGTTTTTATCATATTTGCTGTACTACTAGCAGAATTAAAACTAAAAAAAGAGTAAACCTAAAATAGATAAATCTATTTTAGGTTATAAATTTAGAAATCTACTTTTTTACCTGTAAAGCTACAAATAAATAGCTGTTTCATTGTTTCATCATCAATTTTTCTAGGATTTGCTCCTGTACAAGCATCAAGAACTGCATTATGAGCAATAAAATCTAAATGCTCTTCAAACTCATTTTCATCAATTCCATACTCCTTCATAGAATGAGGAATATTTAATTTATCATTTAATCCATCAATAAAACTAATATAAGAATCAACTAACTCTTTTGAAGTTTCACCTTCAAGTTTTAAAAATCTTGCAATATCTGCGTATCTATCCTCACAAGCTTTTCTATTATAAGAGATAACATAAGGTAAAAATATTGCATTTGCACACCCATGAGGAATTCCAAATACTGCACCAACTTTATGAGCCATTGAGTGAGTAATTCCTAGCAATGCATTTGTAAATGCCATACCGGCTAAACATTGAGCTTCATGCATCAACTCTTTTGCTTTTTCATCACCATTATAAGAATCAAGTAATGTATCTTTTATCATCTCCAAAGACTTTAAAGCTAAAGGATCTGAAAAATTACTATGTAAAGCTGCTACATAAGCTTCTGTTGCATGTGTTAAAGCATCCATACCTGTATGAGCTACTAATTTTTGTGGCATTGTTTTTGCAATATTTGGATCAACAATTGCAATATCTGGTGTGATATTAAAATCTGCCATAGGGTATTTAATTTTTTCTTTATAATCTGTAATAACTGAAAAAGCTGTAACTTCTGTAGCAGTTCCACTAGTTGAAGGTATAGCTACAAAAATAGCTTTTTGTCTTAAAGTTGGAAGATTAAAAGGAATAACTGCTTCTTTAAAAGTAAAGTCTGGATATTCATAAAAGATCCACATAGCTTTAGCAGCATCAATAGCAGAACCTCCACCCATTGATATAATAATATCTGGTTGGAATTCAAGCATCTTTTTTGCACCATTCATAACAGTATCTACACCAGGATCTGGTTCAATACCTTCAATAGTTTCAACTTCTAAATTTGCTTCTTTTAAATATTCAATTGCTTTATCTAAAAAGCCAAATTTTTTCATTGAACTTCCACCAACAATTAAAATTGCTTTTTTACCTTTTAAATTTTTTAATTCTTCTAAAGAGCCTGCACCATGATAAATATCTCTTGGCAATGTAAAACGTGCCATAATATACTCCTTGATTATAATATTTGCACTATATTAATCCAATCTAACTTAAATAATCTTTTTAGCAACTTACATTTTTTGTAACCAAAAATTATAAAAAAAATAAAAATGCTTTTCTTTTGCAACGAATGGGGTATATAATTTCCAATACCTTATTCCAAGGAGATATGCATGAGAAAGTTTTTATATATTACAGACCAAGATGAGTATACAGATCACAGTTTTATAGGGCCTTTGTTTGAAAAATATCTTAAAGAATACTATGAAGTTGATATTGTATATTTTAGTGAATTTAAAGCAGAATTTGAAAAAAAAGATGAAAATAGGTTTATTCTTCCTGTTGCAGCTAAGTCAAAAGTTATCAAAGAACTAAAAAATGCAAATATTGATATCTCTTCATATTCATATATTGTTGTTAGAAATAGTTCAGAGATATTAAAAGATGTATTATCTAATAGTAGAGTTTATGATTATAAAGTTGGATATAGACTCTCTTTTCCTAAAAGAAGGGCAAGAATACAAGCTGACAAAGCTAACAATAAATCAAACTTCTTAAAAGATTTAAATAATACTTTGGCTACTTATTCAGAAACCAAACTTATAAACCAATGTGATTTATTTCTTCCAACTTCAAGACAGATGCATGAAGAGTATTTTAAAGATGTAAATGTCAAAACTTATATCTGTCCTCCTGCACTTGACCCTGAAATATTACATGATAATATTCAGCATGAAGACAGTGAAAAAAGATTTTTTTATGCTGGGACTCTTGATAAATTAAGAGAATTTGAAACAGTTTTAGAAGCCTTTGATTCATTAAATACTAAAGATTGGACTTTAACAATTTCTACAAAAGATCCTGAATATACAAAAGAGGTAATTGATGGTTTTGAAAATCTTAAAGCTAGAGTTAGAATCCAAAATGCAAAAACAAAAGAGCAACTTCTTGATTTGATTGCAAAAGCTGATATAGGAGTTTCTATCTTACCTGATATTCCACTATTTAATACATCAACGCCAGTTAAAATTATGGATTATTATTCATCAGCTGTACCTTGTATTATGACTAATAATGCAAACAATAATGAGATTTTTGAAGAAGATAAAGATGCTTGGTTTTGTGAATTTTCAAAAGATGCCATAAAAGAGAAACTTGAATATATTTTAGATTTGCCAAAAGATGAAGTGGCTCAAGTTGGATTAAATGGGCAAGAAAGATTACTAGCAGTTAGAAACTACAAAAGAATCGCAGCAGATTTAGCTCACCAATTAGATATTTTATAAGAGATTTTTCTCTTATAAAAACTACATTTTTGCTTATTTTTAGTAAAGCAGCTATATAATTCCATTTTAATAGACCATAGTAAAACATTTTCTCACAAGTTTTAAAGTTTATTAAAAAAATCAAATCTTATATTTTAATACTCAAGAGAAAAAAAATGAATTATTTCGGAATGTTTTTACTAACAATAGCTATGTTTATATGGGGTAGTTCTTTTATTGCTTTAAAAATAGCAATGATAGATTTAGGACCATTTACTGTTATTTTTTTAAGAATGGTTATTGCATCAATGTGTTTTTTATATTTTATAAAAGACTTTTTAAAATTTAATTTTACCAAAAAGAATATCCAACTACTTTTACTTTTAGCTTTTTTTGAGCCTTGTCTTTATTTTATTTTTGAGGCAAAAGCTTTACAAAATACTACTGCTTCACAAGCTGGAATGATAACTTCACTTATGCCTATAATTGCAGGAATTGCAGCAGGATATTTTCTAAAAGAAAAAATTACAAGAAGACTAATTATTGGTTCAATTATTGCTTTATCAGGAGCAATACTTTTAAGCTCTCAAGCAACAGCTTCAGAAGCTGCCCCAAATCCTATACTAGGGAATTTTTATGAGCTTTTAGCGATGGTTTGTGGTGCTGGGTATACAATTGTTGCTAGATATCTGTCAAAAGAGTTCTCTGCACTATTTATTACTGCTTTTCAGGTTTTTGTTGGAACTATCTTCTTTTTGCCATTTTTTGTTTTTGAATATACGCAATTAGAATTGAATTTTACTTTTAATTCTGTTGCTTCTTTATTTTATTTAGGTATTGTGGTTACTTTGGGAGGATATGGTTTATATAATTATGCTTTAACAAAAATAGAAGCATCTAAAGCTGCTGTATTTATCTATCTTATTCCTATTTTTACTTTGATTTTAGCTAATCTAATTTTAAATGAAGTTATATCTTTTGTGGAGATAATAGCCTCTGCTATCATCTTAGCTGGTGTATTTATTAGTGAATTTTCACCTTCAAAATTTAAGATAAAAAGAGTTAAGAAAGCTTAACTCTTTTATCCCAAGAGATAATAGCCCAATAAATATACTCTTCTTGAGGTTCTTTTTTTATAAGAACCTCATTGTAATAAGTACATAGATTTTGGATATCATCTGCATTTAAACTTCCTATACTCCAAGTTATAGAATCTACAAAATCTCCAAAAGAGTCTTTTTTTATAGTTTTAGCTTCACTTCTTATAAAATCAAGTTTTGCATTTATTCCCATTTGATAAAGTATATTAAGTAAATAGATATAATCAGGCTTTTTTACAATATCTTTTTGAAGAACATCTAGAATCTCTTCAGATAAAAATGAGCCTCCTACTTTGTAGGATAATACAACTTTTTTATTTGCTTTAGAATCTAATTTTGTTAAAGCACTTTTCATATCTTCAACTTCTAAAGACCTTGAAGCAATTACCAAATCACTTGTAGGAACCTCATCCCAAGAATTATCCCAAGATTTGTTTATCAAATCAATATTTTGAATATCTTTTTGTTTTGCATTGGATTCTAAAAGCTCTAACATTTTTGAAGAATAATCTAAAGCATAAACTTTTTTTAGTTTGGGTGCTAACTTTAAACTTAGGTTTCCAACTCCACAACCAACATCAAGTAAAGTTTCAATACCCTCTAAATCTAAAAGCTCTAAAAACTCTTTATTATAAATTGAATTATGAACTTTTTCATTCATAAAAACTGACTTTTTATCCCAATCACTTGAACTTTTTGGTTTAAATGTTGTTTCTTTTTTTTGCTCTTTATATAAGTGATTAAAATCTATCTCATCAAAATTTGTTAACTCTATACTCAAAATATTCCTTTATTAGTGAGCCATAAACATAGGCAATTTAGAATGTTTTAGTAAATATTTAGTTGCTCCACCAAATACAATCTCTTTTAAACCTTTATTATGCCCAAAAGCCCCTATAACAATTAAATCAAAATCACCACTTTTTGCTGTTTTTAAAGTGTTTCTCCCGGATGAAGTGCTGTTTTTAAAAACTCTGTTGTAATCTTCACATTATGAAAAGCAAAATACTCTTTTAATTTTTCTAGATTATCACCTTCAGGTAAATATTCAGGTGATGATACCAAATGTACTCTTTGTGCATTTTTTAAAATTGGTAAAGCCTCAGTTATAGTTCTAGCTGCTTCAGGAGAATTATTCCATGCAATTATTACTGATTTTGTATCAAATGTTTTCATCTCTCTTGGTATTACCATAATAGGTTTTCCACTTTGTAAAACAACTGATTCAAAAGTTTCAGAGATGATTCCATCAGTTGGCGCTGCACATACTACCATATCTGAATATTTTGATTCTTGTGCAATTAAAGAGCTTCTATCTCCAAGTTGAATTAATGGATGAACACAAAACCCTTGGGCAACAGATTCTTTAGTAATCTTTACTCCAATATCTTTTGTGATATCGTGTAATAGTTCATTGAATTTTACTGATTCAGTTTGTTGTTTTTCTAAGGCAAACTCTTCAAGCTCTTCTAAAATATGAACTGGAAGTTGTCTATTTATTTTTACTCCAGGAACTGAGTGTAACATCTCTAGATAAACATCAAAATGTTTTGCAACTAGAAGTGCACCAAAGATTCTTTCTCTTAGTTCATTTCCACTATCTATTGGCATAAAAAATTTTTTATAGCTCATCACTTTCCCTTTTCAATTATTTTTCTAGTGGATATTCTTTTAAAAACTCTTCTTCGATTTTATCACTATCAATATCTATTCCACTAAATCTTTTAAAAGCTTCAATCCCTTGATATAAGAACAGTTTAAATCCAGAGATAGTTATAATATTATTCTCTTCACAAGTTTGTAAAAACTGCGTATTTACTGGTGTATAAACTGCATCAAATGCCCATTTTTGTCCACCAAATCCCTCTTTTGGATAAGGGTTTCCAGGATATTGGAACATTCCAATTGGAGTTGCATTGATTAGTCCATCAACACTTTTCATCTCCTCTTCAACACTGCTTTTTATAAGTCTTGCATTAAATCCTGCATTTTTTAAGTCTTCAACTAATGAAGTTGCCAACTGCTCATTCATATCATGAACAATCAACTCTTCTACATTTAAACTGCAAAGTCCATAAGCGATAGCCAATCCAACTCCTCCAGCTCCTAGCATTAAAACTTTTCCAGGATTTTGTTCATTGAATCTTTTTCTATATGCTTCACAAAAACCTAAATAATCCGTGTTGTCTGCTATTAGTTCATCTTTAAACAGTACTGTATTAACTGAAGTTAATCCTTTTGGAAAACCTTCCATAGTTTTCACACATTTGAAAGCATTTACTTTATATGGATGTGTTACATTCACTCCATCAAAGCCCTCTTTTTTACAACGATTTAGTTCCTCTTCAATATTTGCATTTTCTTTATTTGCTAAATCCATTAACTCATAACTTGTATCTAAATCATAAAGTTTTCCAATTAATTCATGTAATTTTTTTGATTGAGTTTTTCCAATACCATTTCCAAGTAAACCCAATTTTAATTTTCTTTTCATCTATTTCCTTACTCTATACCAAGAAGTTTTGGTAGCCCAATAACTGTTTCTGGGACAAAAGTGATAATTATTAATACTAAAAGTTCCACTAAAAATAGTGGTAAAATCTGTTTTGTTAGTTTTCCAAAACCAACATTTGCAATGGAGTCTGCAACAAAGAGGCAAAGTCCAAGTGGTGGGGTTATAAGCCCAATCATCAAGTTAAAGATTACTAATATTCCAAAATGTACTGGATCGATTCCTAAACTTACTGCAATTGGGTGTAAAATAGGAACCAACACTAACATTGCAGCAATCCCTTCTAAGAATAAGCCAACAAATAAAAATAAGAATATTACAGCTATTAAGAACATCCATTTTACAGTCATATATTGTAATGCAAAATCAGTAATCATATTTGGAACTCTGTTATAGTTTAAAAGCCAGTTTGCAGCTGCAACAGCAGCAATAACAATAAGAATAACAGAACTATCTCTCATAGCATTTGCAAATATTTTTGGTATTCTTTTTATTTTTAACTCTTTTGTTATAAATACACCAATAATAATCGCATAAGCAACAGCAAAACTTGCAGCTTCTGTTGGAGTTACAATTCCAATTAAAATACTTCCCACAACAAGTACAGGCATCATCATAGGAACAATACCTTGAAGTAAAACACTTGCTGTTGATTGTTTTTTACCATCAACTTCTTTTTCAAGTTTTTTCTCATAATGACCTGCAAAAACCATTACATATATTGATAAAAATATTGCTAACATAACTCCTGGAACAATACCAGCTACAAAAAGTGCAGGAACAGAAACACCTGAAACAGTAAGAGCATAAATAATAACAGGAATACTAGGTGGAATAATAGGACCAATAACTGAAGATGCAGCAGTAATTGCAGCTGCAAAATCTCTAGGATAACCTCTTTTTTCCATTTCAGGAATAAAAACCCTACCAATAGCAGAAGTATCAGCAACAGCTGAACCTGAAAGTCCTGCAAAGATTACAGATGCCCAAATATTTACCATTGCTAAGCCAGCTCTTAATCTTCCAACTAAAATACTAGCAAAAGCGATAATTCTACTTGTGATACCAGATTCATTCATCAACTCACCAGCTAAGATAAATAAAGGAATTGCCAATAATGGGTAAGATTGAAGTCCACCAAAAACTTGAGTTGCTACAATTCTTAAGCTATAAGGAAAATCTCCAACTGCCATAAAATAAAATAGTGCTGCTAAAATAGAAAAAGCAATAGGAACACCAACTAAAAGTCCAATAAGTAAAATTGCATAAGTCATAGACCAGCCTCCACTACTTTATCTGAGTCAGCTTCATAAAGTCTATTTAAAAGTCTTATTAATGCTGCAAGAGCTAATAATAATCCACCAAATGCAATTGAAAATTGATAAGGGTACATTTTCCCTAAGATAATAAGGTTATCAATGCCAAAGAAATCTCTTAAATCTTTTGCACCATTTATTAAACCAGAAGCTTGAATCTTTCCTCTTTTTGCTGCAAAAACATATCCTGAGTACATCAATACAAAACCAGTTATAATCATAATAAAATCAACAAAGATATTTAATCTTTTCATCCAAGCTTTTGAGATAAAATCAACTAATATAGTAAATTTTACATGTTGATCATTCATATATGCCCAAGCTACTCCAAACATAACTCCATATATTGCTAAAAATACTGGAAGTTGTTCTCCCCATTCAAAGGATTTATCAAAAGCATACCTTCTTGTTGAGTTTATAAAAATTATAAGAAACACAGCAAACATTGAAAGCCCTGCTCCACCTGCTAAAAAGGTAGAGTAGGTATTAGTAACTTTTTCTAAAGATTTTTTAAACATTAATTAGTAGCTTCCTGTACTGCTTTGTCAAGTTTTTTAATCCATACAGAATCACTACCAAGCTCACTTGCTAACCATTTTTTTACAGCAGGTTGTGCCATTTTTTTGAATTGATTTAATTCGTCTTTTGTAGGAGAATAAACTTTCATCCCTTCTGCTACAATTTTTGTTACACCATCTGCTGTGTTAAACTGTTGGATTGCTCTTCCCATAGTTCCTGCAATTCTTGCAGCTTTTTGAATAATCTCTTGTTGAGCTGGTGTGAACATTCCAAAAAGTTCGTCATTGATTACAATAAAATCTGCACCATAAACATGGTTGTCTAAAATCATATATTTTTGTAGTTTATGAAATTTATTGTTGTAAATAGTTCCTACTGGATTTTCTTGTCCATCAACAACACCAGTTGATAAGGCATTTGGTAACTCAGACCATGCAATTGGAGTTGGCTCACCACCTAAACCTTTTACCATCTCTACATATAATGGAATAGGCATAACTCTAAATTTTAAGCCTTTCATATCTGCAGGAGTTTTAATCTCTTTTGTATTGTTAGTAAAATTTCTAAAACCTGTTTCACCATAAGCTAAAGTTCTAAGTCCAGTCTCTTCTAAACAATGAGCTGATAACTCTTTACCAAATTGTCCATCTAAAACATCCCACGCAACTGATGGCGAAGAGAAAGTATAAGGAATATCTAAAACTGATGCTGCAGGACAAACTTTTGACATAGCACCTGAAACTATAGCCATAGAAGTGATTCCCTCTTGTACTTGTTGAATCATTTCACTCTCATTTCCTAAAGCTTTTGCAGGGAAAATCTCAACTTTTATATCAGTTTCGCCCTCAACAATTTTTTTAAAAATAATTGCTGCTGAACCTTTTTTTGATGTTTGCCATTCAGAACCATCTACATGACCTAATTTAATTACAGGAGCTGCTATTGCTGTTGAGGCAAAAAAACCTAAAGCTGCTACTGCTTTTAATATAGACAATTTTTTCATTATTTCTCCTTGATTAACTCTTAGTACCCTAGTTTACGATTAGCTACTTACTAAATGTACCAAATGGTTAATTATATCAATTTTTTTTCTTAATTAGCTTTAACAAGTAATAGGTATAATAAATTTTGAAATTGTTTTGAAAAGGAAAAAACTATTAAAAGAAAAAGTTGGAAGCAAGATCCCCAATTAGTAAAAAAAAATATATTAAAAGTAGCTACTAAAGAGATATCTAAAAATGGCCTTGCAGGAAGTAGAATAAATATTATTGCAGAAAAATGTGATACCTCAAAAAGAATGATTTATTACTATTTTGAAAACAAAGAGGGCTTATATAAAGCAGTACTTGAATCAACATATAATTCTATTAGAAAAGCAGAAGAGAGTATAAAACTTGATGAACTTGAACCAATTGAGGCACTAAAAAAACTTGCTTTATTTACAATAAAACATCATGCTAAAAATCCTGACTTTATTCGTATTATTATGAATGAAAATATACATGATTGTAAATATTTAAAACTATCATCTATAATAAAAGAGGTAAATGCTCCAGCTATTAAAAGGCTTGAAGAGATTTATAAAAAAGGTGTTGAGAAAGATCTATTTAGAAAAGGTATTAGTCCATTAGAAATACATTGGCATATAAGTGCAATATCTTTTTTTAATATCTCAAATAGACCATCTTTTACAACTGCTTTTGGAGATGTACTAACTTCGAAAGAAAATATTGAAAATTTTGAAAATCATATGGTTGAGATGATTTTAAGATTTGTTTTAAAAAAGATTAGTTAAAACTAACTAATCTTTTTTTGTCCAAACTTTGAACTTCCAAGCTGGACTTTTTACTTGACCATTTTCTGTGATCTCTTCATAATCTTTTTGCTCAACTAAATCCCAAGTTGAAAAATCAATTGGCTCTAAAAATGCATCTGCTTCACCCTCAAAATCAACTTCACTTAAATACATTTTGTCAACATAAGGAAAAAGTGTTTTATAAATATTTGCTCCACCTATAATAAAAAGCTCCTCTTCTGCAGTTTTTCTTGCAAAATTAAAAGCTTCTTGAACATCATTGAAAGTGTGAACACCTTCGTGCTCAAAACCACTATTACTTAAAACAAGCGATGTTCTGTTTGGAAGAGGTTTTCCTATAGATTCAAAAGTTTTTCTTCCCATTAGAATATGGTGTCCTGAAGTTATTTGTTTAAAGTTTTTAAAATCTTCAGAAATATGCCATAACATTTGGTTGTTTAAACCAATCTCCCAGTTTTTTCCATAAGCTACAATCATCGATATAATCATACTATTCCTTTTAATTGGTTCCCAATAAAAAGGGACCTTTTTTTATTTGTCTACTTTTTAGCGAAGAAAATAAATTTCTTCTAAAAGTAGGAAAATTCTAAAGAAGGCAACGAGTTGCCTTTTGGCTATACAGCCATAACTGCTTTTATTGCTTCGTGACACTCATAATCAACAAGTTCAAAATCTTCCATTTTGAAATCATTTATATCTTTGATATCTGGATTGATTTTCATTGTTGGTTTTTTAAATGGTGTTCTTGTTAGTTGTAAATTTACTTGTTCCATATGGTTTGAGTAGATATGTGCATCCCCAAACGTATGTACAAAATCTCCCAATTCTAATTCACAAACTTGTGCAATCATCATAGTTAAAAGTGCATAAGAAGCTATATTAAAAGGAACTCCTAAAAATACATCTGCACTTCTTTGGTATAGTTGACAAGATAGTTTTCCATTTGCTACATAAAACTGGAAAAAAGTATGACAAGGTGGTAATGCCATATTGTCTATCTCAGCTGCATTCCAAGCATTTAAAATAATTCTTCTACTATCTGGATTTGTTTTGATTTGATTTATAATATCAGCTAGTTGATCAACTCTTTTTCCATTTGCACCTTCCCAAGATCTCCATTGAGCTCCATATACTGGTCCTAATTGTTTTTCAGTATCAGTATTTGTATACCCTAAAGCTTTCCCTTGGGCATCTGCATTTGCAGTCCAAACAGTTTTTTTACCAATAAGGTTTTCTGCTTTGTCTCCAAAATGGATTTCAGCAAGTCTTCTTTCATCTGTACTTCCCTCAATAAACCATAAAAGCTCAGAAATAATAGCTTTAAGATGTGTTTTTTTAGTAGTAACTAAAGGAAAACCTTCACTTAAATCAAATCTCATTTGATAACCAAAAACAGAAGTAGTACCAGTACCTGTTCTATCCTCTTTTTTAATACCATTATCTAAAATATGTTGCAGTAAGTCTAAGTATTGTTTCAATGATATTCCTTCTTTTTTTATAGTTTGTTATTTTAGCAGATTCATACTTTTTTCTAGTTTTTATCTTGAATCAAATAAAAAACCTCTAAATAAGTCATTGATATTTATGTAAACTTTTAAATAATATTCTTGTAATATATTTGCAAATATTATATTTAAAGAGTTATTATGGAATTGGTTTATTTGTGGGTTGAAGATTATAAAAATATAAAGAAACAGGGGTTTAATTTTTCTCCTAGGTTTGAGTGTAAGTATGATAAAAATACTGAAGAATTAACTATTAATGAAAATGAAGATTATGTGAGTATATTTCCTGAAAACATAAATATTACGGCTATTGTTGGAGAAAATGGAAGTGGAAAGAGTAGTTTATTAGTTGGTATAACAAATGGAAAAATTGTAATCAAAAAAGAAGAAAGTAAATTGTTTAGTTCCCATTTTAAAGATTCGAAATGTAATAAAAAATTGAATGAATATAACTCATATAAAGAACATGAGATAATTTATTTAGATTCTGATTTAATAAAAATCAAACCTAAGAAAAATTATGCGGATTATTTCAATTTACATATTTATGATAAAAATTTATATAAAAAAGTTGAAAATAATATTGCAATAAGTTTAGATTTTAATATAGATAAATTTAGAAAAAATTTTTATAATTTAATTGTTAAATATAGAAAACTATTTAAATCTAATATCTTTATATTTAATCCTATAAAAATCTTTTTTAAAGTAAAAATGCCTGAAGTTGATTCTAAAAAAATTAATAAACTCATAGAAGAGAGTCAAAAAGAGATATTATCTAAAGATAATTTTTTTGTTTTTCTTTATGCCCAAATTAACCATCTTGGAATTCTTACTAATAAGGATAGAGATTCTTTAGAAAAATCATTTAAAAAGAATAAGGAAACGGTAATTAAATACGTTAAAGAATTTGAGCTTGATAAACTAAAATTATATTATGATTTTTTTGATACTTTATCCAAATATGAAAATAATACAGCTTTTTCCCTTGAATCTTTTAGTACTATATATAACGAATATAAAGAAGTGATTTTAAAACTTATAGAAATAGGTTATTTACAAATAGATTTCGTGGATTGTTTAAAAAGAACTTATTTTGATTTATCTCAAGGAGAAAGAAAGTTTTTTACTGAATCACTAATGATTTATGATGCAATTGTAAAAACAGATAAGGATGATATATTGTTAGTATTAGATGAACCTGATTTAAGTCTTCATCCTGATTGGCAAAAAGGATATATAAAAGAACTGTTAAACCTACTTCACAATTTTCCAAATAAAAATTTTCATGTAATTATTACTTCTCACTCTCCATTTATTCTTTCAGACTTACCAAAAGAAAATGTAATATTTTTAGAAAAAGGAAAACAAGTTTATCCTTTTGAAGATAATCAACAAACGTTTGGAGCAAATATTCATACTTTACTCTCTCATGGTTTTTTTATGAAAGATGGACTTATGGGAGGGTTTGCAAAAGAAAAAATTCAAAATGTTATTAATTTTTTAAACAATGATAAATCAACAATTCAAACAAAAAAAGATGCTTGGAAAATCATCCAAATAGTTGGTGAGCCATTTTTAAAGTACAAATTAGAAGAAATGTTTCATGAAAACTATTCAAGTGATGAAGTGAAGAATGAAGCAAAAATTAAAAAACTTGAAGAAGAAATAGAAAGGCTAAAGAATGTTAAGCCTAAAGATTGAGCAAACTCAAGCAGATAAATTTGCTGAGAAGATGTGGAGAAATGTGCAAAATCAACTGAATCGTATTATAAAAGACCGTGGACTTAAAGCAACAAAAAAACGTTCTCGAATTCCACTCAATACAAATGAATTAGATTTTTTGAAATCTATTAATTTAGAAAAAAAATTAAAAGAAATATTAACTGCTAATACAAAGGAATTACGAGATATTATTAATGACTTTGAGCCTCAAATGTCAAATAATTTAAAAAAAGTTATTTACAATATATTTGTCAGCAATGTATATTCAACAAAAAAGTTTAATGGTTTAAAATTTGTAAATGATATTAGGCTACAAACTTGTCCCTATTGCAATAGAGCTTATATCCAATCAGTAAGTAGAAGAGGAGTAGTTAGACCTCAAATAGACCATTTTTTTCCTAAAGATAAATATCCATATTTAGGAGTTTCATTCTATAATCTTATACCTTCTTGTTCAGTATGTAATGGAACAACAGTAAAAGGCAATAATGATAGTTATAAAGATAAATTAATAAGCCCTTATGAAATGATAAATGATAATTTTAAATTTAGTTTTGATATTAAATCTATCGATAACTTTCCACCTAAACTAGTTACAAAAATTGATATAAATGATAAATATTTTAAACTTGAAGATTTTTATAAACATCATGGAGATATAGTTTATGAACTTTATGCAAAACTATATAATGAATCTACTAAAGAACATTTTAATGTACTTCGCAAATCATTAAGTGGAATTGGATTTGATGAGGCAGAAATACATAGGTTTATAACATGCGGATATTTAGATGTTGAAGATTTACACAAACGTCCTCTTTCAAAACTTATAAAAGATATCAGTGAAGAGTTAGATTTATTATAATCCCTTCACTATTAATCTCTTAAACTCTTTATATGTTTTGAAGGAGACATACCAAAATAGCTTGAATACTCTCTACTAAATTGAGAACAACTTTTATATCCTACATAAAATGAAGCCCCTGAAATATCCATATTCTCTAAAGTCATTAAGCGTTTAGCTTCTTGAAGTTTTATTTTTTTAATATATTGTAAAGGGCTAATACCAACAACAATTTTAAAATTTTTATGAAAAGATGAGATACTCATATTAACCTCTTTTGCAATATCATCTACCAAAAAGTTATCATAAATATTTTCATTTATCAAAGTAATTGCTTTTGAGATTTTATAAGAATTACTTTCAATAAAGGCCAATTGTTGCAACTCTTTATTTTGATTTGAGACTAACAATCTATACAAAATCTCTTTTAAATACAATTTTGACAAAGCATCTATATCTATTTTATTTAAACTTAACAATCTAAAAACACAATCTTTTAAATCATTGTCCAATCTATAAATAGAAGCACTAAAATTTGTACTATTTATTTTATTTATTGCAAGTGAAAATTCATTTAGTGCTTGAAAAATCTCATCCTCTTTAAAAGCTATTTGAAGAGAGATAAAAGGTTTATCCTTTGAAGCTTTAACGGTTTTTCCTGATACTGCTAAATGTGTAGAGGAGATAAAATAAGAGGAACTATCATATTCAAATATTTTATCCCCTACCATAACTTTTTTTGAACCTTGTAAAATCAAAAATAAAGATGGTTCATAAACACTTTGTAAAATTTCAGAACTATTTGAAGATTTAAAAACCTTTACAAAAGGTATATTTGTTTTATTTAATCCCTCTTCTAAATCATATTTATTAACTATCTCTTTTATTTTTGAAAGAGTATCCATCTTAAGCCTTTTTTATATAAATCCACCATTTACTCTAATTGTTTGTCCCGTAATCCATTGAGACTTCTCATCAATCAATAACTCAACACTATTTGCTATATCTTCAACATTTCCTAAACGTCCAAAAGAGTTCATCTTACTTAAATTATCAATTTGTTCTTTAGATTTTCCTTCTAAAAATAAATTTGTTGCAACAGGACCAGGGGCAATTGCATTTATTGTAATACCTTTTATTCCAAACTCTTTTGCCAATTGTCTTGTTATTTGTTCAACTGCTCCTTTTGATGCTGCATATACACTATATGCAGGAAACATTACACCATTTACAGAGGTTGAAATATTTATAATTCTACCATTGTTACTCAAATATTTCATTGCTTGTTGACAAGAAAAAAATGTCCCTTTTACATTTGTTAGAAACTGTCTATCAAACTCTTCTTCAGTTACATCTTTTAATAGATTATTTTCCATAATTCCTGCATTGTTTATTAAAATATCTATTTTCCCAAACTCATTTAATACATTTTCAAATAGTTTTTCTATCTCTATTATTTTTGAAATATCTGCTTTAAATGCAATTGCATTTCCACCTAAGGAAACTATTTTGTCTACTAAATTTTGAGCTTCTTGCTTATTACTATTATAGTTTATAACTACTGTGATATTTAATTTTGCTAAATGTAAGGCAATCTGTTTACCAATCCCTTTAGATGAACCAGTAATAATAGCTACTTTGTTTTTAATCATTTTAAATCCTTATATAAATTTAAAATGATTATAAAATTAATACTTAATTATACAAAGGCAATTTGTATACTATTTTTGCCTATTTCTACTTTTTGTAAATATTAATCTTCTTGTTTCGCCCAAATTCCAGCGATAATTGAACCAGAAATATTATGCCAAATACTAAATATGGCTCCAGGAAGTGCACTTAGAGCTGTAAAGTATTTCATTGCTAAGACTACTGCTAGTCCTGAATTTTGCATCCCTACTTCTATAGCAACTGTTTTACACTCTTTTTTTTCAAAACCTAATAGTTTTGTTATATAAAATCCACCTACTAAACCTATAATATTATGTAAGGCAATAGACAACATCAATGATAATGCTAAACTTGAAACTTTTTCTTGATTTATTCCTATTATAATTCCTATTATAAAAACTATAGAGACTATAGACAATAAAGCAAAAATATCATGTTTCTCTTTTATATATTTATCAAATATTTGATTTATTATTAAGCCAGCTACTACAGGCATAAATACCAATTTAAATATACTAAATAACATATCAAGTGCAGGTACGGGAACTGTTTGTCCTACATATAAAAGTGTTAGATATGGTGTAACTAATATAGATAATAAAGTTGAAACTACCGTCATTGTAATAGATAAAGCCACATCAGCTTTTGCTAAATATGCTATTACATTTGAAGCAGTTCCACCAGAAACTGCCCCAACAAGTACCATTCCTACTAATAATTCATCTGAAAGATTAAACAGTTTTGAGATTATAAATGCAGCCAAAGGCATAATTAAAAATTGCAAAAAAACTGTCAAAGCTATAATTTTTGGTCTTTTTAATACTCTTTTAAAATCTGATATTTTTAAAGTTACACCCATACAAAACATTATCAATATCAAAAGTGGGATAATCCAACTTTTAAAACCAACTACCAAATTTGGGTTAAAATATGAAATTATAGAAAATAAAACAGCCCAAAGTGGAAATAATATAGAAATTTTTTTAATCATAAGTTTCCTATTTTGAGAAAGCAACTTTTAAACCAAGCAAAATTAAGACAGACCCGATGACTCTGTCAAACCATTTACCAAATGAATTTAAAAATTCTCTTACTCTATTTTGACTCAAGATTAAAGATAAACTTGTAAACCAAATCATAGTTGCTAAGATACAAAATAAACCATAAAAAGCTTGGATATATAAAGGGGTATCAATACTTATTACAACTGTAAACATTGAAAGAAAAAATAAAGTTGCTTTTGGATTTAAGGCATTGCATAAAAAACCAAACCAAAACGATTTAAAATCACTCATATTTTTATTTGCCTTTGAAGCACTATTATCAAGTTTTATACCTTTTGACTTTAAACTTTGATAACCTATATAGATTAAATATGCGGCACCTAAATATTTTATTATATTAAAAAGAATTATCGATTTTGATATTATCAGCCCTATTCCAAGTATTGAATATATAATATGTACAGAGATTCCAAGACCTATTCCTATACTTGCAAAAATCGATGAACGTTTTCCATAAGTTACGCTTTGTTTTAAAATCATTGCAAAATCAGGACCAGGAGATAATAAAGCTAAAATCATAGCTCCTGCTAAAATTAAAAATTCATGTATATATATTGAAAAATCCATTGTACCTCTTTTTTATGGTAAGTTATTAGAAGAAGAAATATGAGGGGAAGTCCCTCATATTTATTGTTGTTGCATCATGCCTTTGCCACCAAAACCTTTACCTTTGTTTTGTCTTCTTTCTTGCATCATAGCATTCTGACCTTTAATTAGTTCAAGCTCAGTTAGTTTTCCATCCCCATTTGTATCAAATAACTCAAAATCTGGAGCATTTCCAACATTTCTCATAGGCATACCTTGATCTACTTTTTGTTGAATCCTTTTTGCTCTTATATTGTAAAACTCATCTTGAGAAACAAATCCATCTGAATTTACATCATATGTAGCAAAAGGTATTGGTCCTCTTGAGGGTAAATCTTGTGCCATACCTAAACTTGAAAAAATCAATAATGAACTTAAAACCGTGCATAAAAACACACCTACTTTTGTTAAAGTTTTCATTATAAACTCCTTCTTTCCGTTGTATAATTATACTCTTAAGAATGTTAAATTAAATAATAAAAAATCTTTTAATTTCTTTTTTGCCCTTGCTTTGGTTGACTAACTTGTTTTTGTAAATCGATACTTAGATTATTGTAAAAAAGCTCTCCATAATCTGTTGTTCTATTTATAGTTTCATAAGCTTGTGCAATGCTATTGTTATATTTTAAAGCATCTTGTAATATTTTTAATATTTTTACTGATTCTAAAAAGTTTACATGACTTGGAGCTTCTATTGGAGAAGAATAATATTTATGCATTCTTTCAACTAAACTTTTATTTCTAATCTCAATAAATACAGATTCTATTGGTGATTTAAAAAACAATACTTTTTGTTTTACATTTATAGATATATATGTAGTCTCAGTACCATATATCTTTCTTGAATAAGAATCAAATAAAAATAACTTCTTATTATAGTTATTGTTAAAAAGTTCATACATAAGTTCTAAAACTCTTAATTTTTCCTCTTTTGTATAAAAGTTACCAATCGAAGCAAAACAGAAACTTAGAACAGATTTTATTGAGTACCATTCAGTTGTATCGTAATCATATCTTAACATTTGGTCAATTCTTTTTTGTTTTAATTCTTCAATCTCTGAGTTAGTTTTTGTTTTTGAGACTCTTTGAACTGCACTATCTCTATACATAGGTCCAGGAAATTGCGCTTGAATTACAAATCTTCTATTTTTTTCCAAATCAATAATATATTTTAATCTTCCAGTATAATCTTCATCAATAATTCTTACCTCTTTTTGAGGTATTTGTGTAATTGATTTTATAAACTCTTCTCCGGAACAGCCCTCATCCCAGATAAAATCAGGATATCTAAATACTTGACAGATTTTATTTTTTACATCATTGTTTGGTTCTATATCTGAAATATGGTCAATCCAAGAAGTAACAGTTCTTCTATCTTTTTGGATTAATGACGCAAATTTTGATATACTCAAATTTGATCTTTTAAAGATTTCTATGAATTTTTCTATTCCATTTTTATATGTCATCTTAGTAAACCTTATTTATTTTTTTATTATTGTACCATTTATATACATAAGAACAGATTTTGTACAAATTAAATAGAAAGTAAAAAAAATTGCTTTTTCTAAAGCAAAAACTATACATCACACTAGCATCAAACTCATGTATAATGAATATTGAAATAATTACAGAAGGATTTATATGAGCGCAGGAAAAAAATTTAGAGAAGCACTTGCTGAAGAAAAACCTTTACAAATTGTAGGTACAATCAATGCTTACCAAGCATTACAAGCTACAAAAGTAGGACATAAAGCAATTTACCTTTCAGGTGGAGGTATTGCAAACGCTTCTTATGGTTTACCTGATTTAGGTATGACAATGATTGAGGATGTATGTATTGATATCAGAAGAATCACTTCTATTTGTGATACTCCATTAATCGTAGATGCTGATACAGGTTGGGGACATGCATTTAACGTTGCTAGAACTGTTAAAGAATTCATTAGATCTGGAGCTGCTGGACTACATATTGAAGACCAAGTTGCTGCAAAAAGATGTGGACACAGACCAAACAAAGAGTTAGTTACAACTGAAGAGATGTGTGACAGAATTAGAGCTGCTGTTGATGCAAAAATGCAACTTGACCCTGATTTTTATATCATTGCAAGAACAGATGCACACGCTTCTGAAGGACAAGATGCTGCTGTTGAGAGAGCATTAGCATATGTTGAAGCTGGAGCAGATGCAATTTTCGCTGAAGCAATTCACACTTTAAAAGAGTATAAAGAATTTACTGAAAAAATGTCAGTACCTGTATTAGCAAATATTACAGAATTTGGTGCAACACCAATGTTTACAACTGAAGAGTTAGCAGAAGTTGGTATTGATATGGTTCTTTACCCATTATCAGCATTCAGAGCAATGAACAAAGCTGCATTAAATGTATACCAAGAATTAAAAGATAAAGGTACACAAGAAGGTGTTCTTGATACTATGCAAACAAGAATGGAACTATACGATATGTTAGGTTACCATGATTATGAGCAAAAAATGGATGAACTATTTTCAAAGGGAAAAGCAAAATAGTTTAACCTACACAAACTATAATTTATAAAAGAAAAAAAGTAAAAACTAGGGAAAATTTACAAAAGGAGAAAATATGAGTGGATTAGCAGGTGTTATAGCTGGAGAATCAGCAATTTGTACATGTGGTTTAGGAAATGGTCTTAACTATAGAGGTTATGATATTGCAGACTTAGCATTAAAATGTGATTTTGAAGAGGTTGCATACCTTTTATTAGAGGGTGAACTACCAAACAAAGCTCAATTAGAAGAGTTTACAGCAAAAATTGTTGCAGGTAGAGATTTACCTCAAAATGTAAAAGATGTTTTAAAAGCATTACCAGCTTCATCTCATCCAATGGATGTAATGAAGACTGCAACATCAGCATTAGGTTGTGTTGAACCTGAGCAAACAGATTTTTCTGATCAAATGGACAAAATATTAAGACTTCTTGGAGCATTTCCATCATTTTTAGTATATTGGCATCACTGGCATGTAAATGGTAAAGAGATTGAATTAAAATCTGATGAACCAACAATTGCTGGATATATTTTAGAAAGATTAAAAGAGAAAAAACCACTTGATGTTGAAGTAAGAGCAATGGATGCTATGTTAACTTTATATGCTGAGCATGAGTTTAATGCATCAACATTTGCAAATAGAATCACAGCTTCTACATTATCAGATATTTATTCTTGTATGACTACTGGTATTGGTACATTAAAAGGTCCATTACATGGTGGAGCAAATGAAGTTGCAATTAAATTTGTACTTGGATTTAGTGATGTTGATGATGCACTAAAATCTGTAGATGAATTATTTGCAAAAAAAGAAAAAATCATGGGATTTGGACATAGAGTTTATAGAAATGTAGATCCAAGATCTCCTATTGGGCACCAATTAGCAGCTGAACTTAAAGAGCTTCCAACAAGTGATCCAAAACTTTATGATATTGCAGCAGCAGTAAGAGATAAAGTAAAAGCAGATAAAGGTTTACCTGATAATATCGATTTCTTCGGTGGATTAATCTATCACTATATGCAAATTGAGAGATTATATTATACTCCATTATTCATTATGTCAAGAGCTGCTGGATGGGCTGCTCACGCATTTGAACAAAGAGCAAATAATAGAATTATCAGACCAGGTTCTGAATATACTGGTGTTGAGCCAAGAGATTTCGTTCCTATGGAAGAGAGATAAGAGTTTAACTCTTTCTCTTTCACATACTTAACAATACACTTTTCAATTGCCTCAAAAGTGGGGTAGCTGAAAAAGGTGTTAGTGCTAAAAGCTTCAGAGCCATAGCAAATAAATAAATCAAACAATTCGATAATATGGGATACAATAATGACAAACGAAAAATATCTTAAAGACCTTGATGGTATAGATGGTGTTAAGTATTATGATGTTAAATCAGCGGTAGAAGATATTACTCCTGGTTCATTCGAAAAACTAAACTATACTTCAAGAGTTTTAGCAGAGAACTTAATTAGAAAATGTCCAAGTGAGGACTTAAAAGATTCACTTATTCAATTAATTGAAAAAAGAACAGATAAAGATTTCCCTTGGTATCCAAGTAGAGTTATCTGTCATGATATCTTAGGTCTAACAGCATTTGTTGACTTAGCAGGACTAAGAGAAGCTGTTGCTTCAAAAGGTGGAAACCCAGATAAAGTTAATCCAGTTGTTCCAACTCAATTAATCGTTGACCACTCATTAGCAGTTGAGTGTGGTGGATATGATCCAGATGCCTTCCAAAAAAATAGAGATATTGAAGATAGAAGAAATGCAGATAGATTCCACTTTATTAACTGGACTAAAGAAGCATTTAATAATGTTGATGTTATCCCTCCAGGTAATGGTATTATGCACCAAATCAACCTTGAAAAAATGTCTCCAGTTGTACACTTAAATGATGGAATTGCAAGTCCAGATACATTAGTTGGTACTGATTCACATACTCCACATGTTGATGCACTTGGTGTTATTGCTGTTGGTGTTGGTGGATTAGAAGCTGAGAATGTAATGCTTGGAAACCCTTCATATATGAGAGTTCCTGAAATCATTGGTGTTGAAATTGTAGGTGACAGAGCTCCTGGAATCACTGCAACTGATATTGCACTTTCAATTACATCTTTCTTAAGAGAAAACAATGTTATCTCTGCTTATTTAGAGTTCTTTGGACCAGGTACTAAATACCTAAACTTAGGTGATAGAGCAACTATTGCAAATATGACTCCTGAGTATGGTGCAAGTGCTGGTATGTTTGCTATTGATGAGCAAACAATCTCTTATTTAAAAGTAACTGGTAGAGAGCAAAAACAAGTTGAGTTAGTTGAAGCTTATGCAAAAGCAAATGGTTTATGGGCTGATCAATTTGATAAAGCTACATATGCAAGAACTTTAAAATTTGATTTATCAACTGTTACAAGATCTTTAGCAGGACCATCTAAACCACATAAATTAGTTCCAACTTCTACACTTAGAAAAGAAGGTATAGTAAAAGAGTGGACTCAAGAGGGTGATTTAATTCCAGATGGTGGTATCTTAATTGCTGCTATTACTTCATGTACAAATACTTCAAACCCAAGAAACGTAATCGCTGCTGGTTTACTTGCTAAAAAAGCAAATGAATTAGGACTTACTAGAAAACCATGGGTTAAGTCTTCACTTGCACCAGGTTCAAAAGTAATCGAAGTTTACTTAAAAGAATCAGGATTATTACCAGAGATGGAAAAACTTGGATTTGGTGTAGTTGGTTTTGCTTGTACTACATGTAATGGTATGTCTGGTGCACTAGACCCAAAAATCCAACAAGAAGTTGTTGATAGAGATATCTATTCAACTGCTGTATTATCTGGAAACAGAAACTTTGATGGAAGAATCCACCCATACGTAAAAGAAGCATTCTTAGCATCTCCTGCACTAGTTGTTGCTTATGCTCTTGCTGGGACTGTAAGATTTGATATTGAAAACGATTCTTTAGGAAAAGATGCTAATGGAAATGATATTAAATTAGCTGATTTATGGCCATCTGATGCTGAGATTGATGAGATTGAGAAAAACTATATCAAACCAGAGATGTATAATGCAATCTATGAGCCAATGTTCAATAGAGATGGATTAACAGCAGTTAAAGCTGAGCCATTCTATAAATGGAATCCAAACTCAACTTATATTCAAAAACCACCATATTGGGAAGATGAGTATATGAGTATGCCAGCATTAAAAGGTTTAAGACCATTAGGTGTATTCCCTGATAATATCACAACTGACCACTTATCTCCATCAAATGCAATTTTACCAGACTCTGCATCTGGTGAGTATTGTTTAAAAATGGGATTACCAGTTGAAGACTTAAACTCTTATGCAACACATAGAGGTGATCACAACACTGCTTCTAGAGCAACGTTAGCAAATCCAAAACTATTTAACGAAATGGTTAAAGATGAAGATGGAAATGTTAAACAAGGTTCATTAACTAAGATTATGCCAGAAGGTAAAGAATCTAGAATGTGGGAAGCTATTGAAGAGTATAACAATAGAAAACAACCACTTATTATTATTGCTGGTACTAACTATGGTCAAGGTAGTTCAAGAGACTGGGCAGCAAAAGGTGTAAGACTTGCTGGTGTTGAAGTTTTAATTGCTGAATCAATTGAAAGAATTCACAGAACTAACCTAGTTGGAATGGGTGTATTACCATTACAATTTAAAGAGGGTGATACAAGATTTACTTACAATATCAATGGTACTGAAACTTTTGACATAGAAGGTGAAATCACTCCAAGATGTGACTTAACAGTTGTTATGACTAGAGCAAATGGTGAAGTTGTTAAATTCCCAGTTTTATGTAGACTTGATACTTCTGCTGAAGTTGATGTTTATAAAAACGGTGGTATTTTACAAAAATTCGCTAAAGATGTTGTAGCTGAAGGTTAATAATATCATATGATAATCAAAGAGCTTTTGCTCTTTGAATTATCTTTTTTTAGTGTGAATAATCTGTTCATATTTAAAAAAGATAATATACTAATTTACAAGGGAAATTTAATGGCTTATAAACCACAATTTAAAGTTAAAGCAACATATATGAGAGGTGGTACTTCTAAAGGAACTTTTTTTAACATCGCTGATTTACCAGAAGAAGCAAAAAATGATCCAAGAAAAAGAGATAAATTACTTCAAAGAATAGTAGGAAGTCCTGATCTATATAAAAAACAAATAGATGGTATGGGTGGAGCAACTTCATCTACATCTAAAGCTATTTTAGTAGGAAAATCTTCAGTTGCTAACCACGATGTAGATTACTATTTTTGCCAAGTTGCAATTGACAAAGACTTTGTTGATATGAGTGGGAACTGTGGAAATCTTTCTAGTGCTGTTGGCCCTTTTGCAATTAAAGAGGGGCTTGTTGATAATGTACCTGAAAATGGTGTATGTTGTGTAAGAATTTGGCAAGCAAATATCAAAAAAACTATCCTTTGCTATGTAACTATGGAAGATGGTATGGTAAAAGAGATGGGTGACTATGAGATTGATGGTGTTGCTTTTCCTGCTGAAGAGATTGTTTTAGAGTTTGTTGAGCCAGTAGATCCAAGTGAAGAGCTATTTCCTACTGGAAACTTAGTTGATGATTTAGAGGTTGAGGGTGTTGGTACATTTAAAGCTACTATGATCACTGCTGGTATCCCAACTGTATTTGTAAATGCTGATGAGATTGGATACAAAGGAACTGAGCTTCAAGGTGATATCAACTCAGATACAGCTGCACTTGAAAGATTTGAAAAAATCAGAATTGCAGGTGCTCTTAAAATGGGTGTTATGAAATCACCAGAAGATGCACTAACTCAACAACATACACCAAAAATTGCTTTTGTATCTCCTGCACAAGACTTTACAACTTCAAGTGGTAAAGAGATGAAAGCAAATGAGATGGATTTACATGTAAGAGCACTTTCTATGCAACAACTACACCATGCTATGATGGGTACAGCTTCTGTTGCTATTGGGGTTGCTGCTTGTATTCCTGGAACTTTAGTAAATATTGCTGCTGGTGGTGGAGAGAAAGATTCAGTTACTTTTGGACATCCAAGTGGAGCTATTAAAGTTGGTGCAACACTTTCTAAAAATGGTGATAAATATACTGTTGAAAAAGCTTCTATGAGTAGAAGTGCTAGAATTATTATGGATGGTAATGTATTTGTTCCTGCTGGGACTATGGACTAAATAAAAAATATATAAAACCAAAAAAGGGGGAAGAGTAAAAACTCTTCCCCCTTTTTTATTGATTTGAATCAATGATAATAGTTATCAGTTATGTCATACTTCTAAAAAAATTTAGGATAACAGATGCAATTTTCAACTTCATTTCAACAAGAGATTGTTAGACAAACTTGGTGGGAAAGATTTAGTTCTCAACCCCATCAACTATTTTTCACCTCAGCTATATTTTTTGCAATATTTATTATGACTCTAAGCTTATTATCACTTTTAGGAAAAACTGATTTAAATTTTGCACTTATTCATGGCTTTGGTCTAAATTATGGATTATTTACAAATGCTTTTTTAGGCTTTTTGATAACTGTGATGCCAAAATATAACTCCTCTACAATTATAAAAGAGAATCAATACTTAAATGCTTGGATTATATATCAAGTTGGAATTTTATGTACTTTGTTTATAAGTGTATTTATTGGTAAAATCTTAGTTTCTTTAGTGATGTTTTATTTTGTTAAACTTTTCTATACTAGCATAAAAGAGGGAAAAGCTTTTATTAAAACTGATAGTATATATATAAACCTTATACTTTGCATTGGAGCAACTTTATTAGCTATAGAAGCTATTACTTTTTACAATCTATCTACATTAGTATTCTTTGCTTATCTTTTATCTATGGTGTTTATTATTGCCCTTAGAATGATTCCAGCATTTTATTTTGCACATACAAGAATTACTCCTTGGCAAAGACCTGAGTATCTTAGACCTATCTCATTTATTTTATTAAGTGTTACAGGTATATCAATGCAGTTTCATTTTGATTCTCTTCTAAAAATAGTATCTTTTATTTCTCTTATATTTTTTGGTTTCATTATATATAAATTAAATCTTTTTAAGAAAACACCTGCTTTGATTAGTATCTTAGTTGTAGGTTTGCTTTGGTTTGAGATAGCTTATATATTATTATTTTTAGAATCTATATTTATACCTTATAGTTTTAAACTCTCTTTTCATATATTTGCAATTGGATTTGTAACAACACTATTGATTGGATTTGGAAGTAGAGTTGTAATGGGTCATGCTGTACCACCTCAAGCAATGGTTGCAGATAAGATTACAGTTTCATTGTTTGTCTTAACACAAATAGTTTTAATCTCTAGAGTTTTAGTTTCTGTAAGTTTTATTGCTAATCTAGATTCATTTACAATATTTTTACACTTGAGTAGTACTTTATGGATAGTTTTATTTATTATTTGGACTATTAGATATGGGAAAACATTAATTCGTATAAAAAGCTAAAGATGATAATTAAAATTATCATCTTTAAACTACAACTCTATTTTTTCCAGTATGTTTAGCTTTGTACAAATTAGCATCAGCTCGTTTATAAATACTCTCTTCCTCATCACCTTTTATTACTTCTGTTAAACCAATACTAACAGTTACTATTAAAGAATCTATAACTTTTACTTTTTCACTAATTGAATTTTTTATTTTTTCTGCAACAGCTTTACTCTCTTCTAAAGTAGTATCTGACAAAAGAATTACAAACTCCTCTCCACCTACTCTAAAAAAGTAATCAGTAACTCTTATGTCATCACTTACTATATTAGCTAATTCTATTAATACTTTATCACCAACAATATGTCCATAGATATCATTTATTTTTTTAAAGTCATCAATATCAAACATCAAATAAGAAAAGGTGTTCTCATATCTATTATATAAAGATAACAGCTCTTTTATCTTTTCATTATAAAATTTTCTATTATATATTTTAGTTAATGCATCTTTATTTGATTGTTCTTTTAGTTTTTTATGAATTGTTTTTAATCTTTTATTTTGAATTCTAAGTACATTAGTTTTTTTTCTTATTTCATCTTCTAATATATCTTTAGTTATTAACCATCTTTTTTTACTTAAAAAATAAAATACAACTACCAAGCTTGTGAAACTAATACCCAAAAAGCTAAGTACTAAAAAGATTGTTTCACTTTTTGTTAATTCTATATAACTATGTTTATTAAACCACTTATTAGATAATTCATCCAATTCTCCAGTTAACTTTAGTTCCGTTAAGGCATCATTAAAAATAGGTAAAAGATGGAAATTTTGTTTTGATATTCCAATTCCTCTTTTTATCTCTCTTAAGGATTTATTTAAAGATACAATATCTTCATCTGAATCTAATTGTTTTTCTATCAAAGGTTTGGGATAACAAAAAGCATCTATCTCTCCATTTTTTAGTGCAACAATTAAATCTTTATAACTATCATAAAAATATCTATTATAAAAATTTTTATCAATTAATCTTCCACATATATTATTAACAACTAAACCTAGACTTTTCCCTTTGATATCTTCTAAAGTAGAGATGTTTTTTGAAGATTTATTTTTATAAATATTAACAAAGAAACTATCTGTAGGTTGGGTAAATAAAAAAAGTTCTTCTCTTTTTGGGCTTATTCCTATATTTGGTAATATATCTGCTTTATTTTCTTTAAACAGTAGCATTACTTGTTTAAAATCATCAACAATAATATACTCATATTTTATATTTGTTTTTTTTGCAACTTTGTCAAACAACTCAATAGCAAAACCATCAGGTTTTCCATTTTCATTTATAAAATAGTAAGGTTTCCAATCTTTTCTTATCACTACTTTATAAACTTTTTCATCATTTGAAAAAAGAGCTATGGGCAAAAGTAAAATAGAAATAACTAATAATATTTTTTTCATAAACAATTATACAATATTTATGAAAATTTTAAAAAATTAATAATTTATTTATAGATTTAATTAGTAAAATAGAAAATCTATTTTACTAATTTTGATATCTCTTTAAATACTGGATGTTTTGCATTAACTGTAAGTTCAAAAAGTAATGATTCGTAAGTAGTTGGAATTACTCCAGCTTGAATAAGTCTTTGGATAGCCATATCTTTATCTTTTGCTTTTCTTGAATTTACACAATCTGTTACAAGAACTGGTTGTAAACCTTCTGATAATAAATCAAGTGCAGTTTGTAATACACAAACATGAGTTTCAATTCCTGCTAAAATAACTATATTTTTCCCTGTTGCTTTTATTGCAGCTAAACCATCATCATTACCACAACAAGAAAAAGTAGTTTTTTCAAAATGGGGATAATCATCAGTTAGTTCTTTTAAACTTGGTATTGTCTCACCTATACCTTTTTTGTATTGTTCATTTACTATAATTGGTATCTCATGAAGTTTTAAACCCTTTACCAAAATAAGAAGATTTTTTTCTAACTCTTCGTTATCGGCTATATGTGGGAACAATCTTTCTTGTACATCAACTTGAACAAAAACACAATCTTTTGCATTAATTCTCATTTTAATCCTTTAAAAGTTTATTTGAAAATAGATATATATAATACATAAACTTCGTAACATAAGTCTAGCATTTGAATAAAAATAAAAAAGATTATAAAAGTTTGTGAAGATATTGTAAAATCAAATTAGACTTAATAGGTTATCAAGTCTAATTTAATAGAAAGTTTTATTTAAAAGCAACACTTTCAGCACGAGCTAATAGCTCTTTTGCACCTTGGTCTATAAATGTTTGAGCTAAAGTTTTCCCTATAGTTTCATAATCATCAATATTAGCAACTAAATCTTCTTGGATATACTCACTTCCATCTGGCATTCCAACTATTGCTCTAACATCAATAGTGTTTTCATCAATAATTGTAGCTTTTACTCCAATAGGAACTTGACAACCACCCTCTAATGTTCTTACAAAGTCTCTTTCAATTGTTGATTCAATTAATGCATCTTTATCATGTAATACAGATAACATCTCAACTAGTTCTTGATTATCTAAAGTTTCAATACCTAAAGTTGCTTGTCCCATTGATGGTATCATATCATCAATTGAAATAGGAGAAAAATGTTTAACTTCATCTTCAATTTGAAGTTTTTGAACTCCTGTTGCTGCTAAAATGATGGCATCATACTCACCAGCTTTAAGTTTTGCAATTCTTGTATTTATATTACCTCTTAAATCTTTTAATTCAATATCTGGTCTTAGAAGTTTTAATTCCATTCTTCTTCTCAAACTTGTAGTACCAATAACAGCACCTTGTGGTAGTTCACTTATATTTGCATATTTTTCACTTAAAAAAGCATCTCTTGGATCAAACCTTTTAGTAAGAGCTGCTAGAACAAACCCCTCTTCAAATTCAACTGGAACATCTTTTAAAGAATGCACTGCAATATCTGCTTCTTTATTTGCTAATGCTATTTCTAACTCTTTTGTAAAAAGACCTTTTCCCCCAATCTTAGCTAAAGGTACATCAAGAATCTTATCTGCTTTTGTAGAAAACTCTTGTAATTCAACTTCTAAATCTGGATAATGCTTTTGTAGTTCTGCTTTAATATATTCACTTTGCCAAAGTGCTAATTTACTTCTTCTTGTAGCTATTACTATTTTTTTCATCTATTACTTTCCTAACTTTTCATATTTTAATTTTGATTTATCTTGTTCACCATTAATAAAAATAGTAGGTGTTCCTTGAACTAAAACCTCTTCACCCATTCTTATATCTTCAGCAACTTCTTTTGTAATCTCTTTTTTGTTTAAATCCTCTAGTGAAAAATTTGTTTTAAACTCACTATTAAAGGCTTTTAAGATTTTTTGAGAATCAGTTTCTCTTGAATTAAAGTATTTATCCCAATCAATATTATAAACTTTTAATTCTATATCTTCAATATCTTTAGTTTTTGCCAATGCCATTAATTTTGTTAAATCATTTGACGCTGGGTGAATCCTAAGAAGAGGAAAATGATAATAATATAAAGCTATAGATTTATCATGTTTTTTTACATAATTAATTACATCAGGTACATAATCCATACAAAAAGGGCATAATGGGTCTGAAAACACTACAATTTTATCTTTTGCATTTGCATTTCCTGCTATAAGATTTTTATCTTTGTAATACTCATTTGTAAGTTTTGGAGTCATTAAATCTTTTAAAGCTAATCCTGTTTTTATATCAAATAATTCAGGGGCTATCAATTCACCATTTGAAAATACAACATCTTTTGCTTTTACAGCTTTTCCTGCAAAATCAACATTTAAATCTATTATATATCCAAACCAACCCTCTTGAGGCATCTGCTTTTTTAGATTTATACTAATATCTTTTATCTCTACTCTTTTATTTTTTGAAAATCTATTTTTTTCAAAATCTAATACTTTACTATCAATACTATCATTTGCTAATAAATTTCCAATAAATAAAGCACTCAGAGTAAATAAACTAATTAATTTCATAAGTGTATCCTTCTATATTTGCATATCAAAATAGGGCATTATTATAATGTTTAAAGACTTAAGTTTTTGTTTTTACTGTAATTTTTTTAACTCTCAAAAGCTCTTTTGCGGCATTCATTTGAGGTGAATTTAAAATATCATTTAACTGTAACTCTTTTTGAGAGGGAGCGGGATTTGCTGTTTTTTGCATATCAGCAACGCATCCTGCACCAACTTCTATATCTTCAATCATTGAGCCCGATTCATTGTTATCTTCCAAAGTTTCAGGCTCACTATTTTTTAGTTCACTTTGGAATTCATCCTTTTTTTCAACACTCTCCTGTTTTGCCTCTTCTTTAATAAACTCTATCTCTATGTCATTTCCAAAAATATCATAAATAAATATTTTCAAAACTCCATAATGTTTTAAAAGGAATTTTCTCTCTTCCCCTTGAGCATAAGAACTTATTTGAAGTTTTTTATCTGCAAAATTTTTATATACAAAATTTTTCTCAAATAGATCACCTAATTCATCATCTCTTTCATAAACTTTTTCGATTAGGTTTTCGTATAACATAGCATTTTTATCTAATTTCTTAGGTTCATCAACTATTGGTATCTCAGGAATTGGTTCATAGACAATATCTTCTATTTCATCATCTTCTTCATTTACATTTTCAGTTTGAGTTTGAATCTCTTGTATTAGTGTCTGAGTCTCAGAAGGTGCCTGTTCTATTTCTGCTGTTGTCTCTGTAGGCTCTTGAATTTCTTGAGTTCCAATATTCTCTTGCATTGTTTTAGTTTCTTGAACTTCTGCTACCTCTTGAATCTCTTTTACCTCTTCTACTTGAGTATTTAAAGGTGCAGATTCAACTTCCATGTCAAAATCTTCATCAAAAGGTGTAGCAAAAGGATTAGTTTCTACTTCTTCTTTCTTTTCAATTTCTTGTTGAACAGGAGTTGGGGTTTCTTCTTTGATTTCAACCTCTTCTATAGGTTCAACTGTAGGAATTGCATTGACTGTATCGATTGAAACTGTTGTTTCATTCTCAGGAAGAACTAGCTCTTCTTGCTCATGATTATCTTCGTCTTGATTTTCAATGATTTTTTTATTTTCAAAAAACTGCTTATCAATTGTAACGTTAGCATCGTCATACACATGATTTATATCATTGTGTGAGTGTTCAATAACTTTTTCAGTAGAGATAGCTTCTTTAACAAGAGGCTTAACTTCTACTTGCTCAACTTGATTTATAATCTCATCTATAGTTTTTAAATTTGTTGCTTCAATCATTTTTGATAAAGTTAAAATAAGTACAAAGCCACCATCTGAGTTTATTGCTAATAGGTGTTTTGCATCACTTAAAATTCTAAAAAATCTATCAAATAAAAGTAAATCAAATTTTGCATCTTTTTCTAACATCTTTTGTTTTAAATAGATTGTCATCTCATCACATACTTGTGAAATCTCATAGTTTTCTAACTCTTTAACAATCTCTATAATATCACCTTTTTTAAGGATAATATCAAATAATTTATCCATAACTTTTGGTTCAATTAATCCTAACATATCTACAACTGCAGTAGTTGTAACTTTCCCTTTTGAGAAAATTATTGCTTGATCAAGCAGGGTTAATGTATCCCTTAAACTTCCTTGTCCACTTCTTGTTAATATTTCAAGTGCAGGAGTTTCAAAATCAATATTCTCTTCATTTAAAATGTGTGAAAGATGATGTAAAACATCATTTGGTGCAATTTTATTAAATCTAAAATGTTGTGTACGACTAAGGATTGTTGCAGGTAATTTTAAAGGATCAGTAGTTGCTAAGATAAATTTTACAAAACCTGGAGGTTCTTCTAAAGTTTTCAAAAGGGCATTAAATGCTTGAGTTGTAAGCATATGAACCTCATCGATTATAAACACTTTAAATCGAGCACTACTTGGTTTATATTTTGTATGTTCAATCAAATCTTTAATATCATCAATACCTCTGTTTGAAGCAGCATCCATCTCTATAATATCTAAGTGTCTGTTTGTATTTGCACTTTTACAGTTTTCACAAACTTCACAAGGTTTTGATGTGGGACCATTTGAGCACAATAAAGCTTTAGCCATAATTCTTGCTGTACTAGTTTTCCCTGAACCTCTAAGTCCAGAAAAAAGATATGCATGGGATAATCTATTTGAATCCAATGCTAAAGACAAAGTTTGAGAAATTGTAGTTTGCCCAACTAAATCCTCAAATCTTCTTGGTCTATATTTAAGAGCTAAAACTTTTTTCTCAATCTGATTTTCACTCATTTTCATCCTTTATTACTATCTTACCGCTATCATACCAATTGTTTAAAATCATACTTATCATCTCTTTTTTAATTTCACCTGTATAAAACACTTCTATTTTAAGTTCACTTTTATCAATATGACCTTTTTTTGAACACAAATCATCTAATCTTCTAGCAATTGCTTGTCCTGTTTCTATTAACTCAATTTTTGCTCCCATTATATCTTTTATGATATCAGAGATTAATGGATAATGAGTACACCCTAAAACAATAGTATCAACCTCTTTTTCTTTCATAGGTATTAACCATGAGCTTAACATCTTATGAGTATCAGGATGGGAAACATTTCCATTTTCTATTTGCTCAACCAAACCAGCACAGGCAATCTCATGAATATTTACTTCATGTTCACTTGATAAACTAGAAAGTAATTGCTTATATTTTTGTCCCCTTAAAGTTGCAGGAGTTGCTAAAACTGCTATATTATTACTTTGTGTTTTTAAAATGGCAGGTTTTAATCCAGGTTCCGTTCCTATTACTATTAAATTTGAAAACATCTCTCTTAATTCACTTATAGCAGCAGATGTAGCTGTATTACAAGCTACTATAAGTACATCGATATTATGATTTTTCAAAAGATGTTTAGTAATCTTAATACTTCTATTCAAAATCTCATCTTTTGTTTTTTCACCATAAGGTGCATATAAAGTATCAGCAATATAATAAATCTCTGCACCTTTAAAAGATTTAGTAATTGCTTGTACTATAGTTAATCCACCAAGACCAGAATCAAAAACTCCAACTTTCAATAAAAACCTTTATTTTAATTGGAAAGATTATATCTAAAAAGTTATAACTAATATGTTAAAATAGAACTATTAAAAAAAAGGATTTTTTTGTTTTTTCACTATCATCCATATAAACCTTTTTTACATGAAGATACAAAAGCTATTATAGTTGGAACCTTGCCACCTCCAAGATTTTGCACCAAAGATTATAAAAAAGAAGATGTTTTATTTTGCTATGGTTCAAAGGATAATTTGCTTTGGAAAGCAATTGAAGTGATTTATGAAGAAAATTTTTTATATGACAACTCAGAAAAAGCAGTAAAAATAAGAAAAGATTTCTTACTTAAGGAAAAAATAGGAATTTGTGATATAGTTGAGTCTTGTAGTAGAGAAAAAGTTGATGCAAGCGATTTAGGGATGCAAGATATAAAGTTAAGAGATATACTTGGATTTATTAAAAAATATAAGAATATCCAAACTATGATTTTCACTGGAAGTTTATCTAAAAATTCACCCGAATATTTTTTTAGAAAAGTTTTAAAAGACAACAATATTTCATTAGAGGTTATTGATGAACAAACCCCAAAAATCCACCTTTTTAAGTATGATAATAGAGATATTAAAACTATAAGTTTAACCTCACCTTCAAATGCTGCAAATAGATATATAGGTTCCACAAAAATATTTAAAGAAAAGAAAAAGATTAACCCAAATTATACTACCTTTGATTTTAGGCTTGAACAGTATAAAAAAGTCTTCAAAAGTATCTAGCTGAATTTTTACTTAAGAATATTTTTAATATTTTTTTATTAGAATACTGAATGATTATTCATTTATAGATATGTAGGAGTTAGTTATGTATATTTCTGAAATTATGATGTTTGTGGTTGCGGGATTGGCACTTTTTACTTTGGCTTCTTGGTTTATTACTTTTTTTGTAAAAGAGGATTAAAGAGAGTTACTCTACTCAATTTTAAAATTGAGTAGAGTGAAGAATTAGAAAGCTTCTACAATAGAACCTTTATATTTTTCTTTGATAAATTGTTTTACTTCTTCTGAATTTAAAGCTGCATCTAAAGCTTTAATATAATCTGTATTTTCATTACCTCTTTTAACTGCAACAATATTTACATATGGAGAATCTTTTGATTCAATAACAATTGCATCTTTTGTTGGGTTTAAATCAGCTGCTAATGCATAGTTAGTATTAATAATAGCTGCATCAACTTCATCTAAAACTCTTGGTAATTGAGGAGCATCAAGCTCTCTAATTTGGATATTTTTTGGGTTTTCAGTTACATCAAGTGCAGTTTTAAGTGCTAAATCTTTAAACTTTAAAAGACCTTCTTTTACTAAAATATCTAATGCTCTACTCTCATTTGTAGGATCATTTGGTACTGCAATTACTGCACCATCTTGAATCTCTTCTAAAGAAGTGATTTTTTTAGAATATAATCCCATTGGCTCTAAGTGCACACCTACAGTTTTAACTAAATCAGTGTTTTTGTTTGCGTTAAACTCTGTTAAGTATGGAGTGTGTTGGAAAAAGTTTGCATCTAATTCACCCTCATCAACTGCAATATTTGGAGTTACATAATCAGTAAACTCAACAATCTCTAAATCATAACCTTTCTCTTTTAAAAGTGGTTTTACAACTTCTAAAATCTCTGCGTGTGGAACTGGTGTAGCTCCAACTTTAATAACTGTTTTTTTAGGCTCAACTTTTGCAGTTGTATCCTCTTTTTTTTCATCACTAGTACAAGCAGTTAAACCTAATGCAAGTCCAGCTGCAACTGTAAATTTTAAAATATTTTTAAACATAAATCTCCTTTATTTTTTTGTAATTTTATATAAATAATCCCCTGCACTTTGACAAACTTGTACAAGGGCGATAAGTATAACAACTGTATACAACATAGTATCAGTTTGGAATCTATAGTAACCATATTTAATAGCTACATCTCCTAAACCTCCACCACCAACAGCACCTGCCATGGCAGAAAAACCAATAACTGTAATAAGTGTAAGAGTAATAGCTGAAATAATACTAGGTAAAGCTTCAACTAACATCACTTTAAAAATGATTTGCCAATCACTTGCACCAAACGATTTTGCTGCTTCAACTACACCTGAATCAACCTCTTTTAAAGCACTTTCAATAAGTCTTGCAATAAAAGGAGCAGCTCCAATTGTAAGAGGAATAATAGCTGCTGTTGTACCAATACTTTTCCCTATTAAAAATTTTGTTAATGGAAAAAGTACAATCATAAGAATAATAAAAGGGAAAGACCTTAATGTATTTATGATTACATCTAATACTGAATAGATTTTTAAGTTTTCTTTTAGACCACCTTTTGAAGTTAATATCAAAATAATTGCTAAAAAGAATCCAATTATAACAGCAAAAAATGTTGATACAAAAGACATATAAACTGTTTCACCTAAAGCTGGTAATAAAATATCAACCATTATAATTCCTCCCAAACAATATCGTGTTGTTTTATATATTCAAGAACTTTTTGCTTCTCTTCCTCTTTTATATTAATAACCATATTTCCAACAATATGAGTATTTATCTCTTCAAGTTTTCCCCATACTATATTGAAATCCATGTCAAGTTTTCTTGCCATAGTAGTTATAAAAGATTGGTAAGCATTGTCTTTTGGGAAATAAAGTTTGATATTTACACCATTATTTGGTACAACTTCAACCTCTCCTAAAAACTCTTTCATTTTTTCATCTGGTTTTAAAAACAACTCTTCAGTATCATCAAAACCAATAATATTTCCATGTTCTAATAAAAGTGCTTTTTGTGCAATCTGTTTTACAACTTCCATTTCGTGAGTTACTAAAACAATAGTAATATTTAACTTTTCATTAATCTCTTTTAAAAGATTTAAAATTGAAGTTGTTGTATTTGGATCAAGTGCTGATGTTGCTTCATCAGAAAGTAAAACTTCAGGCTCTAAAGTTAAAGCTCTAGCAATAGCAACACGCTGTTTTTGTCCACCACTTAATTGACTGGGATATGAATCTGTTTTTTCTTCTAAACCAACTAAACTTAAAAGCTCAATTACTTTTTTATCAATATCATTTTTAGAATATCCCCAAAGTTGCATAGGTAAAGCAACATTTTCATATACAGTTTTTCTTTGAACCAATGAAAAATGTTGAAAAATCATTCCAATCTTTTTTCTAAAACTTCTTAATTGTTCTTTATTTAAATCTTTAATCTCTTTATCATCAACTAATAAAGAACCTGTACTATAATCCTCAAGACCATTTATACATCTAAGAAGTGTAGATTTACCAGCTCCACTATGTCCAACTATAGCAAAGATTTCACCCTCTTTTATATCAATAGAAATATCATTTAAAACTTTTACATCACCATAATACTTATTTAGATTTTTAATACTAATCATAAATTATCCTTATTACACGCGAATAGTATAAAAAGTTTTATAAAAAAAATGTTAAGTAGTTATACAATTGTATAAATTATATGTAGAATTAAAAAGCCTCTACTATTGAGCCTTTATATTTGTTTTGAATAAACTCTTTAACCTCTTTAGAATTTAGTACTTCATCTAAAGCTTTAATATAATCCTTTTTTTCATTACCTCTTTTAACTGCAATTATATTTGCATATTTAGAATCCTTTGATTCTATTGCTATAGCATCTTTTAATGGATTTAATCCAGAAGATAAGGCATAATTGGTGTTTATAACTGCTGCATCAATATCATCTAATATTCTAGGTAGTTGAGCTGCATCAAGCTCTTTTATAAATAGATTTTTTGGATTTTTTTCTATATCTAGTACAGTTTTAGTAGAAACTTTTTTTAATGTTAATAACCCTATGCTTTCCAGTAAATCCAAAGCTCTACTTTTGTTTGTGGCATCATTTGGTATTGCAATTATAGATTCATCTTCTAAATTTTTAAGATTATTAATTTTTTTTGAATAAAGTCCCATAGGTTCTAAGTGAACACTTACAGTTTTTACTAAATGGGTTTTTCTATTTTTATTAAATTCGTATAAATAAGGAGCATGTTGAAAAAAGTTTGCATCTAACTCCCCCTCATCAACTGCAATATTAGCTGTAACATAATCTGTTACACTTTTAATCTCTAAATCATAGCCTTTCTTTTTTAATAAAGGTCGAATAAATTCTAAAATTTCACCGTGTGGAATTGGTGTTGCACCAACTTTTATTACATTTTTTTCTAATTCAAATTTTTTATTTTTTTTGGTATCTGAACATGAAGTAAAAAACAATGTCAAAATAGTAATTAGAAAAATACTAGAGATTGTTTTTAACACAGGCTTCCTTTTTAAATATCATACAAACAATGACTTAAGTCACAATATATTAATCCTATAATATAAAAAACTTAATAAAATCAGCTTAATCATTAGTATTAAAAATATACAATTTATCTTAAATGGGAAATTAATTAACTAATTTACTTAAAAATAGATTTAGAATTTATGTCTTATACTGTAATTGCTAAACAATTTAATATAAGGATATATCATGTTTATTACAGAAATAGCTATTTTTGTTGTATGTGGTCTTATAGCTTTTACAATTGCTAGTGGAATAGTTAGTGCTTTTGTAAGGGATTAGTTTGAATAATGAGTAAAAAAAGAATATCTTTTTTACTCATTCATTCCAGCAAAAAACTCTTCATTATTTTTAGTTTTTTGCATTTTTGAATATAAAAATTTAAGTGCTTCAACTTCATCCATTGAACCAATTGCATTTCTAAGTATCCAAGTTTTTTGTAAAATCTCAGGAGTAAGAAGTAATTCCTCTTTTCTAGTTCCAGATTTAATAATATCAAGAGCTGGGTAAACTCTTCTATTAGCAGCATTTCTACTTAATACAACTTCTGAGTTACCAGTTCCTTTGAACTCTTCAAAAATAACTTCATCCATTTTTGAACCAGTTTCAATAAGTGCAGTTGAGATAATAGTTAAAGAACCACCCTCTTCTATATTTCTAGCGGCTCCAAAAAATCTTTTTGGTTTATGTAAAGCATTTGCATCAACCCCACCTGAAAGTACTTTTCCTGATGAAGGAGTAACTGTATTGTATGCTCTTGCTAATCTTGTGATCGAATC
Source organism: Halarcobacter sp. (assembly GCF_963675975.1). Classification (NCBI taxonomy): domain Bacteria; kingdom Pseudomonadati; phylum Campylobacterota; class Epsilonproteobacteria; order Campylobacterales; family Arcobacteraceae; genus Halarcobacter; species Halarcobacter sp. Next base: position 184,844 of record NZ_OY780939.1, read on the forward strand.
AAGTAAAATTACAACATCTTTTTTCATCTCTACAAGTCTTTTTGCTTTTTCAATAACAATCTCTGCAACTCTTACATGGTTATGAGCTGGAAGGTCAAATGTAGATGAATAAACCTCACCTTTAACAGATCTTTGCATATCTGTAACCTCTTCAGGTCTTTCGTCAATTAAAAGTACCATTAGATGAGTATCAGGATGATTCTTTGTAATACCATGGGCTAACTCTTTTAAAAGTTCAGTCTTACCAGTTTTAGGAGGAGCAACTATAAGTCCCCTTTGACCTTTACCCATAGGAGCAAATAGATCTAACATTCTACCTGTCATTCTTGTTTGGTCATACTCAAAAGAGAATCTTTCAGTAGAATAAAGAGGTGTTAGGTTATCAAATAATGGTCTGTTTTTTGACTCATTTATTGGAAGATAGTTTATTGCCTCTATTTTTAATAATGCGTTATATTTTTCACTATCTTTGTTTGGTGGTCTAACTTGTCCTGTAACAATATCACCTGTTCTTAAAGCAAACTTTCTAATTTGAGTTGCAGATACATAAGAATCATTTGAAGTATCAGAAAAGTTTCCATCAATTGCTCTTAAGAAACCAAAGCCACCATCTTTTATCTCTAAGATACCAGTGAAAAGAATAAATCCACCTTGATCAATTTGAGATTTTAAAATGTTAAACATTAAATCTTGTCTTTTTAATTCTTGCGGGTTTTCAACTTCTAAGTCTTTTGCTATTTTTAAAAGTTCTTCAAGTGGTAATTGTCTTAGTTGTTCAATTTTATAACCTTCTACAGGTACATGAGTTCTTGTTTTTTTCCCATTGCCGTTAGAGGCTCTTGTAGTTTTTTTAGTTTGAGTTTTTGACTCTTCCATAAGATTATTTTGCCTTTATAGATTTTATATACTAATTGTGGTTTTAATTTTGTAGTTTCGTTTAGTATTTTTTAAGTGGTGTAATTTTAGTCTTTATTTTTAAATTTGTCAATAAAATGAATAGAGAATAAAAAAGGTGCCTAAAATATAGACACCTTTATATTATTTAATAATAAGTAATTATTATAAATCACCCTCATGTTTGCTTAAGTATTCAGCTACACCTTCAGTAGTATCTTTCATACCTTCATCACCTTTGTTCCATCCTGCAGGACAAACTTCACCATGCTCATTAGTAAATAACATAGTATCTACCATTCTAATCATTTCATCAATATTTCTACCAAGTGGCAAGTCATTGATTACTGCATGTCTTACTGTACCATCTTTATCAATTAGGAAAGAACCTCTTAAAGCTACAGAATCTCCGAATAATACATCATAATCTCTAGAAATTTGTTTAGAAAGGTCTGCAACTAATGGGAATTTAACTCTTCCAATTCCACCATTTTCAACTGCAGTTTCTCTCCACGCAAAGTGTGAGAATTGAGAATCAACTGAACAACCGATTACTGAAATTCCTCTTGATTCAAACTCTTCGATTCTTTTTGAGAATGCAATGATTTCTGATGGACAAACGAAAGTAAAGTCTAAAGGATAGAAAAATAATACCGCACCTTTTTCACCAATATTGTCATATAAATTAAAATCTTCAACGATTTGACCATCTGCAAGTACAGCTGTTGCTGTAAAATCTGGAGCTTTTTTTGTTACTAACATGTAATTTCCTTTTATTAAAATTAATTTTGTAAATGTAATTATAGTATAAATTTTTTAAATAAAAAAGACTATTTCATATTAAGTTTTAAAATTTAAGATATATTTTATTTTTGGAAAAAAATTATCCATTAATAGAGTAGTGCAAAATATAATAATACAAAAAGTGTTAATTTTTGGTAAAGATAAATATTAACTTAACTTATAATCATAGAATTTAAAGTTTAATTAATTTTTAATGTGCTAAAGTTTATTAAATTTTACAAGGAGTCAAAATGGCAGTAAAAATTACTGATATTTGTATCAACTGTGACGCATGTTTAGATGAGTGTCCAACTGAGTCAATCGTTGATAATGATGAAAACCCAACAGGTGAAGATATTTATTATGTAAATTCAGAAACATGTACAGAATGTGTTGGTGACAATGATGCACCTGCATGTGCAGACGCATGTCCAACTGAGGGTTGTATTGTATGGGATAATCCTACAACTGAAGGTGCAGTTGACGGGCAACCTGTAGTAGAAGATTAATAATAAATAACTAAATATTTATAAAAGGCAAGTAGTATTTTAAAAACTACTTGCCTTTTTTTATTTTTTTAGGTATAATCCGCGGCTTAAAAATTAAATGAGGAAATGATCATATGGAACAAACATTATCAATCATCAAACCTGATGCAGTTGCAAAGAATGTTGTAGGTAAAATCTTAGACAGATTTGAGTCAAATGGATTAAGAATAGCAGCTACTAAAAAAATTCAATTATCTAAAGCTGATGCAGAAGCTTTTTATGCAGTACATGCAGAAAGACCTTTCTTCGGTGAACTAGTTGATTTCATGATTTCTGGACCAGTTGTAGTTTCAGTACTTGAAGGTGACAACGCAATGGCTAAAAATAGAGAGTTAATGGGTGCAACTAACCCTAAAGAAGCAGCAGCTGGTACAATCAGAGCTGATTTCGCTGAATCTATTGATGCTAACGCAGTTCATGGTTCTGACTCTTTAGAGAATGCAGCAATCGAAATTAAGTTTTTCTTTTCAGATAGAGAAATCTGCTAAGAACTTCTAAATTACCCAATGAAAATCGAGTTTAGAAAAGTCCCTCAAACTCCTAAGGAGTTGAGTGCTGAATTCAATTCAGTAAAAATTGAAGGTACTTTTTGTAAAATGTCGCCATCTTTAGTTAAAATTGATGGTAAACTAACAGGTGAAACCTCTATACCTTGTGCAAGATGTGGACAAGAAGAGACTGTAACTTTAAATGAAGATATTAACTTTATATTAAGTGATGGTATATATAAGTCAACTTCTGAAGAAGATGACTTAATAATAGAGATAGAAAATAGCCTAATCAATTTTGATGAAATAATCGAAAGTGAAATTTCATCTATTCAAAGCGATTATTACATTTGTTCAGAATGTGAAAATTCTGACTTTGTTGAAAAAGAATACTAAATAAGGAGAGAAAAATGGCAGTACCTAAGAGAAGAGTATCTCATACTAGAGCAGCTAAAAGAAGAACTCACTATAAAATTACTTTAAAAAGACCGGTAAAAGATAGTGATGGTAGTTGGAAAATGCCTCATATGGTTAACCCAAATACTGGTGAATACAAAAGCTAATGCTAAAAATAGCTATTGACGCGATGGGTGGGGACTTTGGTCCCGAACCTATTATAGAGGGTTTAATATTAGCCCTTAGAAATAATAATACTTTTACTGCAATTGCAGTAGGAGACGAAAACCAAATTAAACCTTTAATTCCAAACTATCTTGCAAGTAGAATTGAAATACTTCATACAGACGATGTAATTAGTATGTCAGACTCTGCAACAGATGCACTTAAAAGAAAAGAATCAACAATTTATAAAGCAATTGAGTTAGTAAAAGAAGAACAAGCAGATGCAGTTGTATCAGCTGGACATTCTGGAGCTTCTATGTCTTTAGCAACACTTAGAATTGGAAGAATCAAAGGTGTTAGTAGACCTGCAATTGCAACTCTTATGCCAACTAGTGAAAACCAAAATACACTTGTATTAGATGTTGGTGCTAATGTAGATTGTGAAGCAAAAAATCTTTATGAATTCGCAGTAATGGGACAAGTTTATGCAGAAGATGTATTACAACTTGATGATCCACTTATTGGTCTATTAAGTAATGGTGAAGAAGAGAGTAAAGGAAATGAAGTTACAAAAGAAGCATTTAAACTAATCTCAAAAGTACCAAACTTCGCTGGAAATGTAGAGGGAAGTGATGTATTTAAAGGAACAGTTGATGTTGTGGTTTGTGATGGATTTATTGGTAATATTTTACTAAAAACTGCAGAAGGTGTAGCAGATACAATTGGTAAAATTATTAAGAAAAATTTAAAAAGATCTCTTATTTCAATAGCCGGTGCAGTACTAATGAGAAAAGTATTTAAAAACTTAAAAGTTAGAGTTGACTATGCAGAATATGGTGGGGCACCACTGTTAGGTGTAAAAGCACCTGTAATTATAGCTCATGGTAAATCTAATCCAAAAGCTATACAAAATGCAATTTTTCAAGCAATTAATAGTGCAAGCTCGAATTTAAATAATGATATTGAAGAGAGATTAAAAAAATATAGTTCATAAAACTTTTGTTTTTTAAGGAATTTTAATGGCATATGCAGCATTTAGATCAATTGGAGCTTACATCCCTCCTAAAATAATGACAAATTTTGATTTTGAAAAAATTATTGATACCTCTGATGAATGGATAACTAAAAGAACTGGTATAAAAGAAAGAAGACTAGCTGAAGATAATGAAGCTTCATCAGATTTAGGAGCAAGAGCAGCCCAACAAGCAATACAAAGAGCTGGAATTGCAAAAGAAGATATAGATTTAGTAATTTGTGCTACAGTTACGCCTGATTACTTATGTATGCCTTCTACAGCATGCTTAATAGCTTCAAAACTTGAACTTCCTCCAGTGCAAGCATTTGATGTAAGTGCAGCATGTACAGGTTTTGTTTACGCAACTTCTATAGCAAAAGCATTTATAGAATCAGGAATGAAAAAAAATGTTCTAATAATTGGAGCAGAAAAATACAGTTCTATTTTAGACTATACAGATAGAGCTACTTGTTTTATTTTTGGAGATGGTGCAGGTGCTGCAATTATCTCTGCTACAGATAAAAAAGAGGAAGCTATCATTGATGTTAATTGTTCAAGTGATGGTAATTATGATGATTTAATCCAAACTCCAGGTGGAGGAAGTAAAAATCCTTGTTCACAAGAAGTTTTAGATAATAAAATGGCTTGTATCAGAATGAAAGGAAATGAAACTTTTAAACTTGCAGTTAAAACACTATCTTCAGATGTGAAAGAATTACTTGAAAAGAATAATTTATCAAATGAAGATATAACACACTTTATACCACATCAAGCTAATTATAGAATAATAAAAGCTGTTGGTGACTCTTTAAATTTAAAAGAGGAACAAATTGTATTAACAGTACATAAATATGGTAATACCTCTGCAGCTTCAATCCCTATGGCAATGAATGATGCCTATGAAGAGGGAAAAATAAAAGCAGGAGATAATATACTTTTTGATGCTTTTGGAGCAGGACTTACTTGGGGAAGTGCAATTTTCCCATTTTCACCTAATAAATAAATTTATAAAAAAGCATTTTGCTTTTTTATATACATCTAATCAGACTTTTTACTAATAATCTTTTTCTGACAAATATAATCTAAAAATATCTCTTTATATAATAAAAAACAAAATTCTTTAAGTTTGCTTATTATAGAATTTATAATCTACCTAATTAGGAAGTATATATGAAATCTGTCTCAATTAAATTCAAAACATTAACACTTATCGTAGGAATAATTATTGTAGTAACGATATTACAACTGTTTGTTTCTATTTATGAAACTAACGCCCTAACCAAAATTCAAATGAATCACTATAGTAAAGAATCATACAAACGGGTTGATTATGAATTAAAAAGTTATATTGAGATTGTTAAAAACATGATGGAAGAGGAATATGAACATAATCCAGTAAATGCTAAAGAAGTAATTATTAATCAATTAAAAAACCTAAGATATGGGGAAAATGGTTATTTTTGGATACATACTCTTGATTCAAAAATGCTTATGCACCCAGTAAACCAATCACGTATGGGACAAGATTTAAATGAAGTAAAAGATCCCGATGGGGTATATATATTTAGAGAGATGAATAAAATAGCTAAAGAGAAAGGTATGGGAAAAGTAGCCTATAAAACTATAAAACCAGATGATAATAAAAAAATTGATAAATTCTCTTATGTATTTTTATTTGAACCTTATGATTGGGTTGTGGGGACAGGGGCATATGTTGATGATATAGAAAAAAATATTCTCAAAATAAAAGAAGACAGTGTAGAAAAAACAAAACGTCTTATTATAATGGTAACAATGTTTTCATCTGTGGTAATTATAATTTCATATTTTTTAATAATTTTTGCTTTTAATCATGTTATTGAAAAACCTTTAGTAATGTTCAAATCATATTTTGAAAATTTCTTAAAATTTATTACAATGGAAAACAACAGATACACTTCAACTGAAGTTAAAAATGTTGATGAAATTAGTGAACTTCTTTTAATGATTAATGAAACAGCTGAAAGTTTTGATAAAAAACTTAAAAATGACATGAGAGTTATGGGAGAAGTTGTATTAACAGCAGATAGAATTGAACAAGGTATTTATAATTGTAGAATAAAATCTGATAGTGAAAACCCTATGATTATGACACTAAAAAAATCTCTTAATAAAATGCTTGTTGTTTTAAACACTAATATGCAGGATATTCAAAATACACTTGAAGCTTATGAAAAAGATGATTTTACAAAAAGAATTGATATTGATCCTAGATTAAAAGCTACTATGCTTGCAGTTATTGATGGTGTAAATACTTTAGGTGAAACTCTAAGTGAAAACGCGAAAAGCAACCTGCATAATGGAGAGACATTAGAGAATAACTCAACAACAATGACAAGCTCAATGGAAAACCTAGCATTAAAAGCAAATGAACAAGCAGCAAGCTTAGAAGAGACAGCAGCAGCAGTAGAAGAGATTACCTCTATAACAAGAGGGAACACACAAAATGCAACAAAAATGGCAACATTAGGGAAAACAGTAAGAGATTCAGTAACAACAGGTGAAGATTTGGCATCTAAAACAGCATCTTCAATGGATGAGATAAATGAAAAAGTAACAGCAATAAATGAAGCAATAAATGTAATTGATCAAATAGCCTTCCAAACAAATATACTTTCGTTAAATGCAGCAGTTGAAGCAGCAACTGCAGGAGAAGCAGGAAAAGGGTTTGCAGTAGTAGCACAAGAAGTAAGAAACCTAGCATCAAGATCTGCACAAGCAGCAAAAGAGATAAAAGAATTAGTAGAAGATGCAAACCTAAAAGCAAATGAAGGTAAAGTAATTTCAGATAGTATGATAGAAGGATATAAAGAGTTAAATACACATATAAGTGAAACAATCCATATCATAGAAGATGTAAGTGTAGCATCAAGAGAACAGATGACAGGTATAGAACAAATAAATGATACAATAACAATGTTAGATAGAGTAACACAAGAGAATGCGAGTGAAGCTAATCAAGTAAAAGAGATAGCAAAAGAAGTATCAGCAATGGCAAATGAATTAGTACAAGATGCCAAAAGTAAAAAGTTTAACTAAGGAGAGAACATGGCAGCAGGACAAGAGACAGTTTTAGATGAATATGCATTCTTAGTTAGTGAAACAGATGAAAAGGGTATAATAAGATTTGCCAATGATGATTTTTGTAAAATAGCAGAATATAGCCTAGAAGAGTTAATAGGTGAGCCACATAATAAAGTAAGAGATCCTGAAATGCCTAAAAAAGCTTTTAAGTCATTGTGGGATACAGTACAAAAAGGTGAAATCTGGACAGGCTATGTAAAAAATGCTACCAAATCAGGAGGATATTATTGGGTATATGCTACAGTATATCCATTCGAAAGTTGTGATGGTTCTAAAGGTTATCTATCTTGTAGAAGAAAACCTTCTAGAGAAGAAATTGACACTATTAAAGAAGTTTACAAACAATGGAATTTAGAAGAGAAAAAATAAACTCTTCTAATCTTACTTATAAATATTGAACTAATCCCATATAAAATATTGTTCCCAAAAATATTGATACTAAATAGTTTTTCATAATTAGGTGTAAAACTACAGTAAATAATATAGCCCCTATCTCTTTTATTCCATAAGGATATAAAGAGAAATCAATATCTTTTAAAGTGTAAAAAATCAATATTGTAAGTATTATTGAGGGAAAATATTTTCCTATAAATTCCAAAGACGCAGGCAATTCAGCTTTTTTAAAAAAGATAAAAGGAAAAGCTCTTGTAAAGATATTTACTGCTGTCATAACAGCAATTGCTAAAAATATTTCTATATTACTCATTGTTATCCAATCTTGCTCTAAATAAAAATAGAACAACTAATGATAAAATAATAGAAGTGATTAGCATCTTATCAGTTGGTACTAAAATAAAAGCTACAACTGATGTAAAAGCCCCAATTAAAAATGGAATTTTATTATTTAAATTTTTATATTGTTCAATACATAAAACTACAAATAGTGCTGTTAAAGAAAACTCCAAACCTGCAGTGTTAAAATCAATATTTGAGCCAATTATTGCACCTAAAGTTGAACCGATAAACCAATAAGTTTGGTTAAAGGCACATAAAAAGAAGTAATACCATCTTTTTTTTAACTGTTCATCATCTTTTATTGTAGTCAATAAAGCATAAGTTTCATCAGTTAAGGCAAATATTAAATATGGTTTTAATTTACCAGCTTTCTTAAATCTTTTTAATAAAGATAAACCATAAAAAGATTGTCTAAGATTTACAAACCATGAAGCAATAGCTATATCTATAAGCCCCGCTTTTACATTAAAAAAATTGATTGCAACAAACTGCAATGCGCCTGCATAAATAAATAAAGACATAATAGGTGCATAAAACCAAGGGTAATCAAAAGATACTAAAAGCAAACCAAATGCAAAACCCAAAACACTATATCCCATCATAACTGGAATAGAAATTTTAAACGCGGTTTTTATCTCTCTTTCGTATTTCAATAAAACCTACTTTATAAGATTTTTGTTATTAGGATTGTTTTTAAATACATTAAATGACTTCTCTTTTGCATCTTTATTAAATTTATCAACTGTTGCAACTGAATTTATATATAAAATTGATTCATCAATAATAATTTGGAAAACAGAAAACAATGGAACCTTTACAACTGAACCAAAATTTTCACTCCCAAAACCTGCTTCAAAGCTCAAATAGTTATCATCAATTTCTATAGTAGAATAAGTATAATTACTTAATACAAAAAGTGAGAATTTAGATAATTGATCAAATACTAATGGAGGTAATTCTGGATTAAATTTTACAGCATCTATATTTGCAGTTATAGCAAACTCTTGCCCTTGTTCTATTAAAAACTCCATAGTCTCTTTTACTTGTTTACTAACTAAATCTTTATATTCATTATTTTCAATTATATTATTTATCATTTTTAATCCTAGGTTCATTATGGTTTTTGTATTATACCTTATGAAACGGTTTATTTTTCTTATTTTTTTATCTGTGTCACTACTAAATTCAAAAAGTATTATTTTAACAAAAAACGACATAAAAAATATAGATAATAGTTATAATAAAAAAGCAATTTTTTTAAGACTTCAAGGATATGTAAAATTAAAGAGAAAAATCAAAGATTTTGATTTAGAAAAAAAACTCAACTATGTTAACAGCTTTTATAATAGAATCTTACCTATTGATGATTCAAAAAAATATAGTGTAGATGACCATTGGGCAACGCCTAAAGAGTTTTTAATTGAAGGTAAAGGTGATTGTGAGGATTATGCAATTGCAAAATATTTTACACTTTTAGAAGTTGGTATTCCAAAAGATAAACTATATTTTGCTGTAGTAAAAGTAAAAGCAGAGACAAATTATCATATGGTATTACTTTACCTTGAAAATAAAAAAGCTATGCCACTAGTTTTAGACAATCTAAGCTTTAAAATTCTTCCTTTTGACAAAAGAAAAAAACTTGAACCAAAAGTTATTTTTAATGAGAAAGAAGCTTTTATTCTAAAAAACAAAAAAATATCAAAAAAAGTTAAAATTGATTGGGGTAAGGTTAATAAGTGGGAATTATTACTTGATAGAGTTTATACTAAAAATGAATAATCCTCTAAAACATCAAAATCAATCATAGCGTTCATCAAAGCAATTTTTTTTGAATTTTTTAACATATTAATATCAATATCTTTTTCAATTAATAAGCCCTCTTGTATCAATCTATCTCTAGTAGTACCCAAAAGAAGAGGTTTTTTAGATGTTAACCAGTTTGTCCCATCAAATATGGCTATATTTGCAATCGAAGTATCTGTAACAAAATTATCTTTTATAATTATAATCTCATCAGCATCTTCTTTTTTCTCAAATAATTTATCTAAAGATTCTCTATTTAAATATTTTTTTGAATAAGAAATACCATCTTCATGTAGGATTTTAAAAGTTTTTATTTCCCTTTTTTTATAAGGAAAAAACTCAACACTTAAGACTCCACTCTCATCATATATAAGTTTACATCTTAAAAGTTTATTTGAAGAAGGATAAATATAATCTTGAAGATTTAAGTTTAAACCAATCGTTCTTGCTATTCTTTTTTCATGAAAAGATAAATTAAAAACTTCAAAATCTTCACATTTAATTGTTTCAAAAAAAATATTTTTTTCCATCATTGTCCTAAAATTTTTAGTAATGATAACAAAAAAATATTTTAAAAAAGTATCAATTGATTAAAGATGACAATTATCGCAATCAATTGTTAATTCATCAACATCACATTTTACGCATTTGTGAGCTAAATCTTCAGCTAAAAAAACTCTTTTTTGAGTACAGTTTGGATTGTTTGAAGCATGAAAAGCAACATTTGTACTTGGATCGAACAATAAAGTGTTAGCTACATTTGAACACAATGAGTGATTTTTTGCAAGGGCTCTTCTTACATTTATTTGATACGATCTTGATAATTGAGTTTGAATTTTTATATCACTTGATGTTTTCGCAAGTTTTATTTTTTCTTCTATAGTTTTTGTTTTTAAAAAAACCATCATTTTCTCCAGCTTTTGTTTTAAATTATTTTATAATATTCTTATTACAGATTGATTACAAATAATTTTATTTATCCCATAAAAAAGAAAATATATAATTTAAATAACTAAATTATAACAATATATAATTATGAGAATTGGATTTTATATTTTTATAAATAAAAATTTTATTAATAAAAAAACTAATTTTTTAATTTAAAAATATTTATATAGATATTATTTTATAAAAAGGTCAAATTTGAATATTTAATTTATAACCAATTCCTGAAAAATTTTGAAGAATTGATTTGTAAGTTTTTTTTCTAAAATCTCTTATTAATGATTTTAATGCAGCAGTAGTTGATTCATTGTCCCAAATATGATATTCTAACTCTTCGTATGTTATAACTCTGTTTTGATTTTGTATAAATAGATTAATAAGTATTGTCTCTTTTTTATTTAATACTATAATCTCAGAATCTTTTGTAATTGTTTGGGTTTGATGATTAAAAATCATATCTTTACCAAGTTTTACATTACTATAAATTCTTGACTCAATCACTTGTAAACATTTATTAAGTGCAATTAAAAACTCATCTTTTAAAAAAGGTCTTACAAGATATTTAGTTATATAAAGTTCAATCAAGTCATTAACATATTTATTATCTAGACTGCTACTTATTACAATAAAAGCTGTCTTAATATCACTTTTTCGTATCTCTTTAAGAAAAGCTATCATATTTGCATCTTCAAAACTATCATCAACAACTACAATACAAGGTGAATATTTTTTATAAGATTTTTGTGCTTCTTTTAAAGAGTTTGCAATGAAAACCTTTTTTAAGTTTTCATTTAATATTGGTAATATTTCATCTTCACTTTTTTTATTTGTACAAACATATAAAACAAGCAAATTTTTTAATGTCATTTTTTATAAACCTTCTAAAATATTTTTAGTATCAGTCACATTTGCATAAGCAAACTCTAGTGCTGACATTATTGTTCCATGAACATATTTTGCTGGAATTTTAATTTTATCATATTCCAACTCTTTAGTTGCACAAGCATCACTTACAACAATGCAATTGTATCCAAAATCTTTTGCTGCTCTAACTGTAGCATCAATACACATATGAGACATTGCTCCAACTATAACTAAAGTATTAATCTCATTTTCATCTAAATACTCTTTTAAATCTGTATCTAAAAAACTATTTGGTCTGTTTTTAGAAATCACTTTTTCATTTTTTAAAGGACTCAACAAAGAATATATTTTTGCACCAGATGTTCCTTTAGCAAAAAATCTTGCATCTAAAGATTCATTTTCATGAAATACATGAATAACTTCAAATTGTTTTTGTCTAAAGATATCTAAAATCAATTTTGCATTTAAAGAAGCCTCTTCACTATTTTCTAAAGGAAACTTTGCATCTTTGAAACTAGAAAAATAATCGTTTTGGAAATCTACTAAAAGTAGTGCTGTGTTTTTCATTTATAATCCTTTTTTATTTTAAAAATTATAAATAAAGATAGAAGGAAAAAAGAGGGATTAAATTAAAAAGGCAAATATATTTTATCAAGTAGTTCTTGGTATTCTAAAGAAGCATCAGAATCACAAGTGATTCCACCACCACTTTTATAGTATAAATTTGAGTTTTCATCTTTCTCAATAAATCTAATCATAACTGCGCTATTAAAATTTTCACCATCAAAAACACCAAATATTCCAGTATAAAAACCTCTGTCATACTCTTCAATATCTTTTAATATCTCTATAGTTTTCTTTTTAGGGGTTCCAGTTATAGAACCAGCAGGTAAAAGTGAAGCTAAAATATCTCCAATATTTTCATTCCAGTTTTCTTTTAACTCTCCACTAATTTTTGAACTTATTTGCAGTAATTCTTTATCTCCTGCATTTATTTTATCTATATATCTAAACTCATCTACTCTGATTTTATTTGCAACTATTCCTAAATCATTTCTAAGTAAATCAACAACCATAGTATGTTCTGCCATCTCTTTAGTATCATTTAGAATTTTATCTTTTGCATTTTCAATACTATTATCAATGGTTCCTTTCATAGGATGGGTAAAGATTTTATTGTTTTTTATCTCTATAAATTTTTCAGGGGAAAAACATATAAACTCATCTAAAAATTTTAATTTATATTTTGCTTTGGCTTTTTCATAAATCTCATCAAAGGAATAATCAGTTTCAATTTTTGTTTTTGCTGTTAGGTTTAAAAGATAAGAATTTCCTGCTTTTATATGCTCTTGCAAAATATCAAACTTTTTTTTATATTCACTAAAAGATATTGGATATTTTTTTATAGATATTTTTTTATTAATATCAAGACTTATCTCTTCATCAATTTTAAATTTTATTGTAGAGGGTAAATCTTTTAAAGAGTTTATATAATATTTTTCTAAATCATAAGATACTAGAAAAAAAAATGGCTCCTTTGAAGAGCCATATTTATTTAGTTTTGCTTGAAATTCTTTATTCAAATTTATTGTTTTAATACAAGCTTTTTAAGTACTGCCATTCTTACAGCAACACCATTTTTCACTTGCTCTAATACTTTATTTCTAGGATCAACTAACATCTCATCTGAAATATCAACATTTCTATTTACTGGTCCTGGGTGAAGTAATAAAATATCTCTATCCCCAAAAGTCTCTTTTGTAATACAATAATCTTTTGCATACTCGTTTAATGATTGAAAATATATTTCATTGTGTCTTTCAAGTTGTGTTCTTAAACTCATAACAACATCAACCTCATCAATTATTTCATCTAATAGGTCGTATTGTTTTAAACTCTCATCTTCATATTTAAAACAATCTGGAGCAACAAAACATACATCAACACCAAATCTTAGAAGTAACTCTTTATTTGAACCTGCAACTCTTGAAGATTTTACATCACCAACAATAGCAACTTTTTTACCTTCTATTTCACCATCAAAATGTTCACTAATAGTAAAAAGATCTAATAATGCTTGCGTAGGATGAGCAGTTTTTCCTGCTCCTGCATTTATAATAGGACAATTAACATAATCAACTAATGTTCTATGAAAATTGCAATCAGAGTGTCTAATTACAATTGCATCAGGTCTCATAGCATTTATATTCATTACTGTATCAAATACAGTTTCACCTTTATTTGTTGAACTTGTTCCAACATCTAAAGAGATTACTTGCGCACCAAGTCTTTTAGCAGCCATTTCAAAGGCTCCCCTTGTTCTTGTTGAGTTTTCAAAAAATAAATTTACAATTATTTTACCTTTTAGAACCTCACTAGATTCCATATCTGAGAAGATTTTAGCATCATCATAAATCTTAAGAATCTCTTCTTTTGTAAAGTCACTTGTAGTAATCAAATGCTGCATTTTTGTCCTTTAATTTTGATTTTGATTTTAGCTAAATAGTGTTTAATAAATATTTACATAAAGAGAGAAAAAATTTTAAATTTTAAAAGAAAAAAGAAGAGTTAGTGAACTCTTTTTATAGCTTTAAGGGTATTTATAATGGCACCTTTTCTACTATTTGAAAATCCTCTAAACACTTCATCTTCAGAAGACATTTGTATAAAGTGCAAATTGTGTCTAAATTTTATATTGATAATTTGTACATTATCACCAATATATTTGTCTAAACCTTCAATATCATTTGAATTTATAATAGATACTTTCATAGAAAATCCTTTATTTTTTAATTCTACAACTAAAATGTAAAAAATTATCAATAAATTAAAACTAATAAAAAATTTTAAGAGTGACACTTTTGTGCCACTTTTTAAAAATATATTTTTACAAAGAAAAGGAGATTATATGAATTACACTAAAAAAAGGTATATAACTTATGGGATTTTTACCCTGTTTATTTTTGTTTTACCATTTATAAAAATAGATGAAAATCATATGCTGATGTTATCATTTGAGTACTCAAAGTTTCATTTTTTGGGATTCTCTTTTGATGTAAATGAACTTTATGTTATGCCATTTTTGTTGATGATACTTTTTATAGGTATATTTGCAATAACTACAATTTTTGGTAGAGTTTGGTGTGGATGGGCATGTCCCCAAACAATTTTTAGAGTTGTTTTTAGAGATTTGATTGAAACTAAATTATTAGGATTAAGAAGATTAAAAAACAAACAAAAAGATATTGATTACAGTAAAAAATCTAATCAAATAAAAAAATATATTGCCCTGCTTATTTGGGGAGTATTAACCCTTGTTGCTGCATCAAACTTTATGTGGTACTTTATTCCACCTGAAGATTTTTTTAATTATATTCAAAATCCAAATGAACATAGTTTTATGATTTTATTTATAATAACACTTGCTGGATTTCTTTTTTATGATATTGTATTTTGGAAAGAAGATTTTTGTACATACACTTGCCCATATTCAAGAATACAATCAGTTTTATATGATGATAATACAGTTCAAGTTGTTTATGACACAAACAGAGGTGGAGATATTTATAAGAATGGTGAAAAATCTATTTTTGATGTAAAACAATGGAGTTCAAATGAAGAGTGTACAACTTGTGAAGCTTGTGTAAAAGTTTGCCCTACACATATAGATATTAGAAAAGGTTTACAAGTTGAATGTATAAATTGTCTTGAGTGTTCAGATGCTTGTAGTACAGTTATGGGAAAACTTGGGAAAAAATCATTAATCCAATGGGGAAGTACAAATAGTGTTATAAATAAAATAAAAACAAATCTTTTTTCAAAAAGAAATCTTGCATATATGGCAAGTATAGTTATTTGTGTTTTCTTTGCAACAGCTATGATAGTTGAGAAAAAAGATTT
This sequence comes from Halarcobacter sp., assembly GCF_963675975.1. Lineage (NCBI taxonomy): Bacteria > Pseudomonadati > Campylobacterota > Epsilonproteobacteria > Campylobacterales > Arcobacteraceae > Halarcobacter > Halarcobacter sp. The sequence goes on from NZ_OY780939.1 coordinate 200,503, forward strand.
TATAGTAAATATAAATAAAACAACACAACTTTATAAAATCAATGAAGATAAAACTGTTTCAAATAATTATGTTTTTACCTTCTCTAATATGCAAGATAAAGAGGTTGTTATGGATTTAACACTTAACAATCAAAAAGACTTTGAGATTAAAAGATTTGAACCTTTTATTCTAAAACCTAAACAAAGAGTAAAAAAAGTTGTAATTGTTAAAACTAAAAAAAGACTATATTTATCAGATAAAAAAGATACACCATTAGATTTAAAAATTGATATCTCTGCAAATAACAATATAGATAAAAAACAAACTTGGGATTTATCTTTTATCTATCCAAGAAACGATTTATTTAATTAATATCTTTTTCTATAATGAGAGAGAAATACACTCTCTCATTAGTGTTTGATACTTCAATTTTTCCTTTGAAACTCTCTTCAATTATTTGTTTACTTAAAAACAATCCTAAACCACTCCCCTGCTCTTTTGTAGAGAAATATGGATTAAATAGTTTGTTTATATCTTTTTCATCTACTTTAGGACCATTGTTTGAAATTAAAATTGAAACCTCTGCACTTGAAGCTGATATTTCTATTTTAATCTCTGGGTTTTCTATATTTTTTAAAACATCCCTACTATTTGATAAAATAGCTAAAAAAACCTGTGCCAATTCATTTTTTATTCCAAATATTTTTACATCTTCATTTGTTTTAAAATCAATATTTAATGCTATATTATGTTTTTTTAAATCCTCTTCAAAAATTGTTTTTACATTTAAAATCACATCTTTTACTAAAAACTGCTCTCTTTTTTTTGAAGGTTGATAAAACTCTTTAAAATCATTTATTGTTTTTGATAAAAACTCTATTTGTTCATTTGCTTGGCTAATTTTCTTTTCAAAATACTCTTTTTCTAATTCATTTTTTGTAAACTTCTTTTTTAGATTTATTAAAATATATGAAAGGTTATTAAGTGGTTGTCTAAACTGATGAGTTATATTAGCTATCATCTCTCCTGATTTTGCTAATTTTGATTGTTGTAAAAGCATATTTTCATACTCTTTTTTTTCTTGTTTTAAATCACTATATTTATATGAAACAGAGATAGTAAAAAGTATAGCTTCAATAGCAAAAACTAATAAAACTAAATCCATAAAACCTTGTTGTTCATAATATGTTTTAAAATCAAAAATAAAAAGTATAAAACAAAACAAAGACCAACCAAAAACATAAGTAAGTGTTGGTTTAAAACTATTTTTTAAATTAAATACAATAGAGGTAAAAAGTATTCCATATATGATTGTATAAGGAAGATATTCAAAAAGCATATAATGATAAAAAGAACTTAAAATAACTATATTTATCAATAAAGTATAAAACAACAATTGTTTATAATTTTTCATTTGAGGTATATATTTACCCTGAAAAAAATTGACGGCAAAAGCTAGTGCACTTAAACTGGCAAAAGTTAAAGACAAATCCTTCCAAACATTTAGTATATTCCAAAAGCCACTATATTGTGCAATATAAATCAAAGAAAAAATTTGCATAAAGCAATAACTTATATAAAATATCTCTTTGGAATAGATATATCTAATAAAAGTATAAACAATAGTCATCAAAACTATTCCAAAAGTTATACCATAAAAAAGAATAGTATAATCAAAGTGCAATTTTATATCCTGTACCAGATAGATTTAGAATCAAATCCTTTGATAATTTATTTTTTAGATTTTTAACTAAAGTTTTTAAAGCATCTTTACTCATAACCTGTTCATCCCAAACAAAGTTTTCAATCTCTTGATAAGTTACATATCTGTTTTTGTTTTTTATAAGAAGTTTCAAAAACTCTAACTCTTTTGTTCTAAGTTTTACTATTTCTTGATTATTTAATAAAACTAAATTAAAAAGATCAAAAACCATCCCATTTGGAAGTTTTACAATATTTGTTTCATCATTTTGTAAAGTTTCAATGGAAGTTTTTATTGCACTATTTAATTCATATTCATTTATAGGTTTTACTAGATATTTTACCAGTTGTAACTCTACAGCTTTTAAAAGATACTCTTTATCACAAAAAGCAGTTAAAACTATAATTTGTACTTTTTTATCTTTTTGACGTATTCTTTCTACAAACTCCAAACCATTTAGCTTTGGCATTTGAATATCAGTTATGATAATATCAGGTTTGTTTATCTCATAAATCTTTAAAGCATCTAAAGCATTTGAAGCCTCATAAATATTTGAAAAATACTCTTCTAAATACTCAACTGCATTTTCCCTTGCAATCTCATCATCTTCAACTATTAGTACTTTGATATTATCATTTATTCTTTTTTTCATAAGATATTATAACCTATATAATTTTATAGTGTTATTTTAATAATTATTAATAATTGGTTTAAATAAATTGGCTATAATTTTATTACTTAAAATTAGGACAAAAATATGTTAGAACAATTAGATAAAGAGTATGTATTACACACTTATGCAAGAAATTATGTAAATTTTAAAAAAGGGATAAATGCAACTTTATTTGATGACAGAGATAAAGATTATATTGACTTTACTTCAGGTATTGGAGTTGTTTCAACAGGACATGGAAATAAAGAAGTAGCAGAAGCTATTTATAAACAAGTTTCAAATATAACTCATATTTCAAATCTTTATGCTATTGAACCACAAGCAAAACTTGGTGAAAAAATAGCAAAACTTTCAGGGATGGATGTGGCAACTTTTTTTGCAAATTCAGGAGCTGAAGCAAATGAAGGTGCAATTAAAATTGCAAGAAAATATGGAAAAACAAAATACGATGGGAAAAGATATAAAGTTATAACTTTAGAGCACTCTTTTCATGGAAGAACAATTACAACAGTAAAAGCAACAGGACAAACATCATTTCATAGTCCAAACTTTGCTCCATACCCAGATGGTTTCTCTTTCAATTCAGCTATTGATGATATTTTTAATTCAATTGATGATGAAACAGTTGCTGTTATGATTGAACTTGTTCAAGGTGAAGGTGGAGTTCAGCCATTTGAAAAAGAAGCAGTTCAAGAATTAGCTAAATTTTTAAAACAAAGAGACATTCTTTTAATAATCGATGAAGTTCAAACAGGTGTTTACAGAACAGGTGAGTTTTTAGCAACAAATCTTTATGAAATTGAACCTGATGTAATTACACTTGCAAAAGGTCTTGGTGGTGGAGTTCCTATTGGAGCAGTTGTAACTACTCACAAAGATATTTTTGAACCAGGAGACCATGGTTCTACTTTTGGAGGAAACTACTTAAGTTGTGCTAGTGCAAATAAGGTTTTAGATATTCTAGAAAACTATAAAGATGCTGGAACTTTAGATGAAACTATAATATATTTTGGAGATAAATTAAACGAGATTTATGAAAAATATCAAAATATATTTACAGCAGAAGTTGGTTTAGGTTTAATGAGAGGATTAAGAGTTAAAGATGCAGATATGTTAAAAACTGTTATATCAAATGCCTTTGATGAAGGTGTTTTAGTATTAAAAGCAGGAAGAAATACATTAAGACTTTTACCTCCTTTAACTATTTCAAAAGAAGAGATAAATGAAGGGTTTAAAAGGTTAGATAATGCACTTGCAAAAATTGCTTAAGCTCTCTTCTCTTTCATTTTTTCTTGTGCCAATATTAATGTGTGCACAAGAAAAAAATAGTTTAGATGAGAAAATACTTTCAGAAGATAGGTTAAACTTATTTAAATATAGTAAAGATAAAAACGAAGAGAGTAGTAGCAAACTAAAAAAAGATTGGATTAATCCAATCAATTTATCCCTAACAAAAAGTAAGTCAGATACTTCAAATACTTTAAGAAGTGCCATAAATATCGATCAACCCATTTTTAAAAGTGGTGGAATCTATAGCGCTATAAAATATGCAAGTGCCACATATAAATATACAGATTATGATATTGATTTACAGAAAAAAGAGTTAATTAAAGAAGCTACAACAATGCTTTTTAATCTAAATATTTTAGATTTAAATATCAAAAAAAATGAACTTCTTTTAAAAAATGCAAATATTGATGTTGAGAGAAAAAAAGAGCAAGTACTAAATGGATTTTTAGATACTTCAACTTTAGACAATGCCATTTTAGATGCAAATGTTATAAAAAATAATTTAGCAGATTTGTATTATCAAAAAGATGAACTTATTTTAAACTTTTCAAATATTGCAAGTGGAGAGTATACTAGTTTTGATTTACCTGTATTAAGTTTAGTAGATGAAGATTTATTTTTAAAAAGAAACTTAGAACTATCAAAAGCAAAAGCTGATGTACAACAAAAAGATTATTACAGTGATATGATTGTTGCTAAATATCTTCCAACTCTTAGTGTTGAAGCTAGTCATACCCAATACCATGAAGATAAAGATGATGATATCTCAAATAAAAATGTTTATAACTATGGTTTATCTGTATCAATGCCACTTGATGTAAGAACTTTTAATGATATTGAAACAGAAAGAATCAATTATCTAACAAGTAAATTAAACTTAAAAAACATCGAACTTGAAGAAAGAAATTTTTATAAAACAAAATTATCTAAACTAAAAATGTTAGAAAACAAAAAGAAAATTGCTCAAGATGATTATAAACTTTATGATTCTTTGTTAGATGTTATTATTGAAGAAAAAAATGCAGAACTAAAAACTCAAAGTGATGTGGATACCCTTCAAAATTCTCAAAAAATCAAATCTATTGAGTTGAAAATTTACGAACTTGAGAAACAAATTGAACTTTTGGATTTATATTCTAAAATTGGTTAAAGAAGAAGTTTAATTACTTCTTCTTAGGTTCTGGAAGATCAAGATAATATTTCATCTCAGATGGAGTTAAAATCTTAATTGTATTTGTACTTCCTGGTTGTCCTACTGGATAACCAAATGTTGCTATATATGTAGCTCTTTTATCTAACATACCTTTTTCATCAAGATTTTTTAACATCATTTGAATCATTCTTGAAGCACCAGCTTCTTTAATTTTTGCAATTGGTTCAACACCCCATAAAGCACACATTGGATTTAGTACTCTTCTTTTATGAGAGAACATATAAATATTTGTTTTTGGTCTATATCTAGATATTTTCATACCAGATAATCCTGAACTTGTAAGTGCTATAATACCTTTAGCACCCATATCATCTGCTAATTTAGTTGCTGTTGCTTGAATCACATCAAATTGGTCATGATAAGATAATTTATCATGCTTATCATAAGGATAGATCTCTTCTGTTTTTGCAATAATATTTGCCATAGTTTCAACTGTATTAATTGGGTCAACTCCAACTGCACTCTCTTCACTTAACATAACAGCATCTGTTCCATCTAAAACAGCATTTGCAACGTCTGAGATTTCTGCTCTTGTTGCTCTTTCATTATGTGTCATAGATAAAAGCATTTGTGTTGCAGTGATTACAGGGATACAAGCTTCATTTGCTTTTTTGATAAGTCTTTTTTGAATTGTAGGTACTTCATAATATGGAACTTCAATACCAAGGTCTCCCCTAGCAACCATTAATCCATCACTTGCATCAATAATCTCATCAATATTTTCAACTGCATCAAATTTTTCAATTTTTGCAACTAATTTACCTTTGTAGTCACCTAAAAGTTTTCTTGCATTTTTCATATCATTTGCATTTTGAACAAAAGAGATTGCAAAATAGTCAACTTTATTTTTAACTCCCCAAGCAATATCTTCTTTATCTTTTTTAGTAATTACATTAATATCAATCACTGTATTTGGAAAGTTTATACCTTTTTTAGAACTAAGAATTCCTTGGTTTTCAACTACTGCTTTAACCTCTTTACCTGTTTCTATAACTTTTGCTCTAATAGTTCCATCATAAAGATAAATATACTCATCCACCTTTACTTTATCAAGTAGTTCTGGGTAATTTGTTGACATTATATATTTTTTATCTGCTTTTTTATAACCAACAATCTCTTCTTTTAAAAATGTAATCTCATCACCTCTAAAAAGTTCAAATTGTTCTTTTAATTCACCAATTCTAACTTTTGGTCCTGAAATATCTTGAAGAACTGAAATTGTTGCATTTAAATTATTCATTGCTGTTCTAATATTTTTTAATGTTTGACTATGATACTCATGATCTCCATGGGAAAAGTTAAGTCTAAACATATTTGCACCAGCTTTGATTAGCCCTTCAATCATCTCTACACTATTACTTGCTGGTCCTAAAGTTGCTAAAATTTTTGTTTTTTTATACATGGGCTTCTCCTATTTTTTGTTTTGACATTATATCAAATCTAATTTACATTCAAGTTACATATCTTTATACAGATTACACAATAAATCCACTTGAAAATGTTAGTATATGATACTAAAAAATAGGAGTTTTTACTATGAAATTTTTGTCAGTTTATAAACAATTTTTAATATTCTTTATCATAACAATACTTCTTTCTGGATGTGCTCAAAAACGAGACTATGAATATACAGGTTCAAAAACTCAAACAGGAGCAATTATTGGAGGTATATTAGGTGCATTAATTGGAGCAACAACAAAAGGTAATAGTAAAGCAAAAAGAGCCCTTATTGGGGGAGTAATTGGTGCAGGAGTTGGTGGAGCAATTGGTTATTCTATTGATGAGCAAGCAAAAGAAGTAGCTAAAGAACTTGACACAAAAGTTGATAATAATTCTGATGCAATCAAAAATGAAGATAATGACTTAATTGTTTCAAACACAGATAAATATGTAAAAATCACCTTAAAAGAGAGCATGGTATTTGCAACTGATTCTGCATATCCTACAAATGAAGCAGCACAAAGAATAAATAAAATCTCTAAAGTTTTAAAAAATTATCCTAATACAACTGTTCAAGTTGTAGGTTTCACAGATAATAGAGGAAGCTATTTATATAATCTAAAACTTTCAGAAAAAAGAGCATTAAATGTGGGACAAGTATTATATGATAGTGGAATTAAAAATGAAGTATTTTCAAAAGGATGCTCATATGAAAAACCTATAGTTCCAAATGATTCCTTAGAAAATATGGCTTTAAACAGAAGAGTAGAGATATATCTATATCAAGATATTAATAAAATAGTTGACCCTTGTAAAAAATATTAAAAATTTTTAAAAATTTTAGTAATTTCACTTTTTTCACACTATTTTTAATTAAAATTTTTACGGATTTGTACCCTAACAAAATCTACTTTTTTCTAAAGCTTAAAACCTTTAGAATTTTAAGCCCGAGGTTTATCTAGTAAATATCTGTTGAACGATAAAACAAAAAAATATTAAAAAAATTTAAATCATTAAGCTATAAAGGGTTAGCCACCTTTATAGCTTTTTTAGATAAACTTCTACCATGAAAAAAGAAAAATTTAGTGATTACTTCAATAACTGGCTATATAGTGAAAATGGATACTATTCAAACTACAAAACAATAGGTAAACAAGGGGATTTTTTCACTTCTGTTTCAACCTCATCATTTTTTGGTGGCTCAATTGGCAAAAAAATTGTTGATACTATAAAAAAAGGTAATTTGCCAAAAGATACAACAATCTTAGAGATTGGTGCACACCACGGGTATTTGCTAGCAGATATAATCCAATTTATCTATACACTTGAACCAGAACTACTTAATACACTTAATTTTGCCATAGTAGAAAGATTTGAAAATCTTCAAACTCAACAAAAAACTTATTTAAAAGAATCTTTTGGTGATGCAATAAATTTAACACACTATAAAGATATAAGTGAAGTTGTTTTACCCCATGCCTTTATAGTTGCAAATGAGATATTTGATGCTTTTGCTTGTGAATTAGTATATACAAAAGATGAGCAACTAAATATGGCATATGTTAAAAATCATAAAATATCTTTTGAACCTTGTATTGATGAAAATATTATAAATCATTGTAAAAAATATAAAATAGAAAAAGGTGAAGTTGGTGTAGGTTATGAAGAGTTTGCAAAAACTATTTATAAAAATATTGATAAGTTCTTTTTCCTAACTTTTGATTATGGAGATAGAGTTCCTAGAAACGATTTTTCTACTAGAATCTATTATAAACATGAAGTTTTTCCAATATTTGAAGAGAAGTTAAAACTTGAAGATTATTATTTGAAAGCTGATATAACATATGATGTGTATTTTAAACACTTAAGTGATTGTTTTGAAGATTTAAATATAAAGAACATAACCTTTAAAACACAAGTTCAAGCCTTAATTGAATTTGGCATTACTGAGCTTTTAGAACTTTATAAACAAAATGTAGATGAAAACTCCTATTTAAGAGAATCTCAAAAAGTAAAAACTTTAATTGAACCAACAGGAATGGGAGATAGATTCAAAATGCTACTTATTGAAAAGTAGCATTTATGATTCTAATTTTTTAAGCTCTTCATACTCTTCATCAGAGAATATTCTAGAGCGTGTTATAAACTGATATCCATGGTCAATTTCAATAGAAAAAGAGTTTCCAAAAGCTGCTTTTTCCTCTTTTACATCAATTATAATTTGAGAGTGTCTAAAATACTCAAATTGGTCTTTATCAATAAAAAATTCACAACCACAAATCTCACCTAATTTTACGTTTCGACTAGGAACATAAAAGTCACCTTTTTCATAACACATGGGTGCTGTACCATCGCAACATCCACCACTTTGATTAAAAACTAAATCTCCGTGTTCTTTTTTTAACATCTCCACAACATCTTTTGCATCATCACTTACGATTACTCTTCTTGTATCCATAATTTATCCTTTAATATAGGGAAGAGTCCCTATATTTATTAATATCTATTAAAAGAATCCTAAGGCATTTTTGCTGTAAGAAGTTAAGATATTTTTTGTATGTCTATAAGAGTTTAACATCATCATGTGAGTTTCTCTACCGATACCTGATTTTTTATATCCACCAAATGAAGCATGAGAAGGATACATATGGTAGCAGTTTACCCAAACACGTCCTGCTTGAATTGCTCTTGATACTTTATGTAATTGGTGTGCATCTCTTGACCATACACCAGAACCTAATCCATAAACTGTATCATTTGCAATCTCAATTGCTTCTGCTTCATCTTTAAAAGTAGTCACAGCAAGAACTGGTCCAAAAATCTCTTCTTGGAAGATTCTCATTTTATTGTGACCTTTAAAGATTGTTGGTTTGATATAAAATCCATTTGGATGTTTAGCTGATTCATATGCTTCACCACCAATTAAGCACTCTGCACCCTCTTCTTTACCAATTTTAATATAATCTAAAATTTTCTCTTTTTGGTTAAGTGAGCATTGTGCACCCATCATATTTTCAACATCTAGAGGATCACCTAATTTAATAGCAGCTACTCTTTCTAATACTCTTTTCATAAATGGCTCATAAATTGACTCTTGAATAAGTGCTCTTGATGGACAAGTACAAACCTCACCTGAGTTAAATGCAAATAATACTAAACCTTCAATCGCTTTATCAAAAAACTCATCATCTGCATCCATAATTGATTCAAAGAAGATATTTGGAGATTTACCACCAAGCTCTAAAGTAGATGGGATAATATTTTCAGTTGCATATTGCATAATTAATTGACCTGTTGTAGTCTCACCTGTAAATCCTACTTTTTTAATATCTGGGTGAGTTGCTAAATATTTACCAATTTTTCCACCTGAACCATTAATAATATTTATAACACCTTTTGGTAGAACATTTTGAATTGTTTCCATTAATAATAAAATTGATTTTGGTGTTGCTGATGCTGGTTTCATAACAACACAATTTCCAGCTGCTAATGCAGGCGCTAATTTCCAAGCTGCCATTAATAGTGGAAAGTTCCATGGAATAATTTGTGCTACAACTCCATATGGCTCATAAACCTCTTGAGAGATTGTATCTTCATCAAGATCTGCAACACTTCCAGATTCAGCTCTAATAACAGATGCAAAATATCTAAAGTGATCCACAACTAAAGGTAAGTCAGCATTTAATGTTTCCCTTACTGTTTTACCATTATCTAAAGTTTCAACAAGTGCAAGAGTTTCAAGATTAGCTTCAATTGCATCTGCAACTTTGTTTAACATTGTACTTCTTTCAATTACTGAAGTGTGTTTATAAGATTCAAAAGCAGTTTTTGCAGCTTGTACAGCTAACTCTACATCTTCTTCATTTGATCTTGGAATTCTTGTTAAAACATCACCATCTACAGGTGAAATATTATCAAAGTACTCACCACTTTTTGGAGCTACCCATTCTCCACCAATAAAATTCTCATACTGAGGTTTAAAAGTTGGTTTTTCATAAATTTTAGCAGACATATCATTTCCTTTTATAAATTAAAATGAAAAAATCATATACCTTAAATGTATTAATCTTTTCTTGGTGAAATCTTACTCCACAAATATAGCTTGAGTTTAGCCTGAATATAGCCTGAATATAGCGTTGATTTTTTTGTTTCTAAAAGAGCCATTTTTAGCCATCTTTTAATAAAAACATCAATTATATTTTTTTTAAAAAAACTATTTATGATACAATTTTGTATGAAAACTTTTAACTATAATATTAAAAATGGTATTGAAAATAGCAATATTAATCTAAACATCTTAAAAGATGAAAAAAATATATTAATACAAGTTTTTTGTGGTCAAGGTTTCGATGCTTTAAAAGATATTATAGAAAAACTTAAAAAAGAACTTCCCCAATCTATTATTATTGGGACAACAACAGATGGAGAGATAAAAAATAATTCTATTACCACATCTAATACTATTGTTTCTATCTCGATTTTTCATAAAACTAAAATCATAGCCTCTTATGTAGAAGAAGAAAACTCTTTTAAAAATGGTTTTAATCTTGCAAAAAATCTAATTACACATAATACTAAACTTCTAATACTTTTTACAGATGGGACAACAACAAATGGAGAAAACTTTTTAAAAGGTGTAGAATCTTTTAGTAACACTACTCCCATTTGTGGAGGAATGGCTGGAGATAATGGAAAATTTACCCAAACATTTATTTCATATCAAGACAAAATTTTAAAAAGTGGTGCAGTTGGAGTATCTTTAAATTCGGAACAATTAAAAATACATAATGATTATAGATTTAACTGGTCTCCTATTGGAATAGAACACACTATTGATAAAATTGAAGATAATAGGGTTTATAGTATAAATGGTATGTCTCCTGTCGAGTTTTATGCAAAATATTTAGGGGAAGATGTAGCAATGGCACTTCCTGCAACAGGAATTGAGTTCCCACTTATTGTTGAAAAAGAGGGGATTCCTACAGCTAGAGCAGTTATAGCTAAACACAATGATGGAAGTGTAAGTTTTGCAGGAAATCTAAAAGAGGGAGATAAGGTAAAACTTGGTTTTGGAAATGCTGAGATGATTATGCAAAACCCTTTAGAGAGTCTAAACAGTTTTGGTTCAATGAAACCAGAAAGCTTTTTTTTATTTTCTTGTATGGCTAGAAGAAGATATATGCCTAGTTTTATCCAAGTAGAAGTTGAGCCTTTCGCAAGGATTGCTCCAACAACAGGATTTTTTACCTATGCTGAGTTTTATCATAATGGAACAAACAATCTTCTTTTAAATCAAACCTTAACAATAGTTGCACTTACAGAAGATTGTTCTAAAAATGATTTTCAAGAATTAAATTTGGAATCTAAAGAAACAAATGAACATGCTAGAACAATAAAAGCCTTAACACATCTTATACAACAATCAACAAAAGATTATGATAAACAAACTTCAAAATTAAATGAAGAAAAATTATATACACACAATCTATTAGCTGCGCAAAAACAGTTTTTAAGGCATACAATTCATGAAACAAATACTCCCTTATCTTCTATTATGTGGAATATTGAGCTACATGAAATGGAACTGGGAAAAAATAGATATTTATCAAATATTGAAGTTGCTATGAAAAATCTTTTTTCAATATATGATGATTTGAGCTATTTAGTAAAAAGAGACCAAATCAATTACACAAGTCAAAAAGTAGATTTAACTGATTATGTAAGAAGTCGAATTGACTTTTTCTCTCAAGTTGCATTAAAAGCAAACTCAAAATTGGTATTTGATAGTTCAAATAAACCAAGATTTATAAACTTCAATGAAACAAAACTTCAAAGAATTATAGACAATAATTTAACAAATGCTATAAAATATACCTTTGAAAATCAAGATATTCATATTATACTTTATGGAGAAGATGATTTTTATAAATTACAATTTACAAGTCATTCAAGTGTAATCCAAGAGCCTCAAAAAATATTTGAAGAATACTATAGAGAAGAAAAACTAAAAGAGGGTTTTGGATTAGGTTTAAATTTGGTAAAAAAAATTTGTGATGAAGAAGATGTAAAAATAAAGCTTGAATCAAATAGCCATTTTACAACTTTTTCATACTACTTTAAAAAGGAAAATAAAGATGAAAATTCTATTACTTGAAGATGATTTGATGTTAAATGATGCAATAAATCAATACTTAACATCAGTGGGACATCAAATTGTATCCTCAAAAGATGGAAAGACTTGCCTTGAAATATTAGAGCATGAAAAATTTGATATGTTGATATTGGATATTAACCTTCCAGATATTAATGGTTTTACAATTTTAGAAGAGCTTCATAAACAAAAAAGAACTATCCCTACTATATTTATCTCTGCACTTTTAGATATAGAAGATATTTCAAGAGCCTTTGATATTGGTTGCCACGATTACTTAAAAAAACCCTTTCATCTAAAAGAACTAAATCTTCGAATAAATAAAATTCTAAAATCTTCAATAGTACCACAAAACCATAAGAGATTATCAAAACAATACAGTTTTGACCATGATAATATGACACTTTATTTTAATAATGAACCTCATATCTTACCAAAAAGACAACTTATGATAATCTCACTATTATCTAAAAATAGAAGTCTAGTTGTAAATTATGATATGTTTAGAGAATATGCTTATGATGGAGATGATATAGATACAGCTACCATAAGAGCTGAAGTAAATAGAGTAAAAAAAGTTCTAAAAGAAGACTTTATTATAAATATAAGAGGTATCGGTTATATGGTAGAAAGGCCAAATTAAATTACACTATAGGTAATTCTATAAAAAATTTTATCTAATTATAGATGAAAAATATTAATAACCACAAATAGCATTTTTCTAAATCAAATATTCTGAAAAGTTGTAAGATGAATTTTTTTTGGAACATAATTAGAACAATTAAACGAACGTTTTTACACATCAAATACTGACTATAAAACCCCACCTTTTTTCTATACTATATCTGTACAAAAAAATTAAATAAATGGGTTTTTATAGACATTTAGTAAAAAAAGAGACTATTTAGAGTTTTATATCAATAGAAAAAAGTTCTAGTTATACCATCATGAGATTTTTCTACTGCTCCAAATATTACAGGTTGTGGAACTTATTTTGATGTTTCATTTGATATTAAGGAATCATCTATTAATTTTTCACTTGATGGTTTAATTTTGTTTTTATTTCATTTTCTAAATATGAAATTGTTTTTTGTTCTTTTTTTATATCATTGTATAATTCGTTTGACTTGTTATAATATTCTTTTACAAAATCTTTTTGTTCAACTTTACAGTCTATTTTAAAAAGACCCCAAGTTTTTTTAATTGAAAAAACATTATGCTTAATATCTTCTAATTGAGATTTTCTAATTTTTAAATTCTTCCTTATTCTATCTACTTTGGAAGTATCATTTAAGTAATTATTTGCATTAATAGAGTTAATATTTTTTGACATTTTATCAATATAAAGTTTCTCTTTTTTAAACAGTTTCATTAATGAATTATGTTCTTCTAGTGTTGAATTAATGAGTTTATTATTACAAATATTAAATTCTTCAACATTTCTTATTTTATCTAAAAAAACAGATAACTCTTTTGTTGGTGTATTTTTCATTATTAACTTATCATAGATTAAATTCATTGTCTTACCATCTGAAATAACCCTACATGATGATTTTATATTTAATTCTTTCTTTTTCTTTTCACATAACTTTTTTGCATCATTATGAGCAGTATTTAAACTATTTTCATTGTATGTCAAAGCATAAGTATATTCGTTTGGTCCATCAATTGCTACAGCAAAAGATTTGAAATGTGGTTTTTTAAAAAATTTTTCTAATTGAGTTTCAATTTCATGAGTAACTTTAAAAGTATCTTTTTTTTCTTCACTCTTTTCCTTTTTTATGTCTTCCTTATTTAAATTTTCATTTTCTTTATTAGTCTTTCTTTCTAGTAAATTATCAGCTGATTTTATTTCTTCTTTTTTTGTTTTATCACTTATATTTTTAAAAAAATCAAATATATTGTCTTTAGCATTAACAATTATATTTTGTGTATATTCAAATTTTAAATTATTATTAGGCAATTTATATAATAATCCAATATTTTTAGTTCTTATTGGTTCATAAGTTATCCCATCTATAACAAATTTATCATCTTTGTAATCATAAAGAGCATTCCCACCCAAAAGCAATTCTCCTTTATCCATAGGTTCAGCAACCCTTAAAAAACTTTCTCTTCCAAATAAATAGAACTTATTTTTCTTTTTAATATTTCCATCACTATCAAATAGAATAAATTGATTGTTTATCTTATGGTTTTTGAATCTATCAGATATAGTAATAAGATATTCGTCTTTTCCCAATGGTTTAATAAACCAAGAAAACAATGAACCTTTTTTTTTTAAATTTATCAGCTCTTTATTCCATATAATTTCACCATTAGAGGAAAATTTGAATATATGAATTGTTCTTTTACCAAACTTCTTTTTATTCTTATACATATAAACATTAGATAAAAAAGAACCATTTTCTAATTGAATCAAATCTATAAATTTACCAAAAAATTTACCGCTATAATCATGTTGCCAAATTAAGTTACCATCTTTATCAAATTTTATTATAAAAAAAGGATTTTCAGCAATTGCTAAATAATTATTATCTACAGTTTTTATAACTTTCATAAATCTAATAGCCTTAGATTTATCCTTTTTTATTATTATCTCATTAGAAAGAAACTTTCTTAAATCTTTTTCTTTTATTACGTTATGTTTGTCTTCATATAATATTTCTTTATTCCATATCTCTTTTCCATTATTATCAAATTTGAAAATTTTATGTGTATCTTCAAATGTAAGAAAATCATTTACAACACCTATAAAGCCATCATCTGTAGAAACAATAGATTGAAGATTCTTATTATCAATTTTATTCGTAATTCTGTGAGTTTTTTTATCAATGATATTATCACCAATAATATAACTATCTTTTAATTCTGCAGTAACAGTGTTTTTCCCACTAATAGTTTTTGTCCAGATTTCTTTTCCATGTTTATCAAGTTCTAGAATCTTAATAGTATTATAAGAGTGTGATGATCTCCCTACAATTAGGTATCCGTTATTTACATTTTTTATTGATTCAATTAATGGCAAATTACTTACTATTGGACTTATATACCAAAGTGCATTTTTATTCTTATTTATAAGATTTATGTAAAACAAAAATGTTATCATTGTTAATAAGATAAATATAATTAATATAGTTTTCTTTACAAAATTATAGTTTGGATCTTTAATTTTATCGATATGAAAATATGTCACATTTATTCTTTTTTTAGATTTATTTCTTTACTAAATACATAACTTTTGTGTTTATACTTATTTTCATGAGAGAAATTTATATAAATATATTTATTATCAGGGGAAATAGCAAATTTATCAAATTTTTTAATTTTTAATTTAAACTTTTTAATTAATTTAGGATCTAATGGATAACTAATATCAACAACTTCTATTTCATAAAAATGCGCATTTCTATTTTTTTCATTATAACGTCCACCTAATAAAATTGCCTTAGTTCCATTATCGAAAATTTTTAGACCACGAACAAAATCATTATTTGAAGTATAACCTCCTAATGATCTTATGTTTTTAAAATCACTAATATCAAAAAATTCAATATTATTTGAAACTGCTAAAATATAAATATGTAATTTATTAGGAGACAATATAATTTGTCTACCTCTAGCTAATGTACCTATATCAAAAATGGATTTGATCTTAGATAAATCACTAACATCCAATAGATGTAATCCTTTTCTATCAAGTAAAAATACATAGTTATCATCATATACTTGTATATCTCCTAGGTCTAAAGGATAAGAGTTTTTCCCATTTGCTTGAATGTCTGCAATTGAGTTTGTAGAAATATATTCTCCAATAATAGGTGTAGATTCTAATGAAAGATCAACAACATACATACCCTTATCACTTCTAATAAAAGCCTTTTTTTCATCTTCTGTTAAAGAAATTTTTAGTGCTTCTTTTATCTTAATTATTTTTTCTAATTTTAAATTAGATTTATCACTTATATCAAAACAATATAGACCTAAATAAGGACTTACAATGTAAAGTTTTTTCCCATCTTTGGTTTCTGTAACATCTATTTCAGATACATAATTTTCTCTAATATTAGGAAAAAGAAAGGTACTTAATAATTTAATATTTTTAGTATCATGTATATCAAAGATACTAATACCAGATCTATCATGTCCATAAACATATAAATATTTTTTGTCATTTGATAATTGCATTTTCCTAACATCAGAAAAATTTATTTCTATTGCATTAACATTTGATTTATCTATAATATTTTCACTATTTTTCCATTGATTTTGGTATTTAAGATAAAGAAAAATAAAAGGAGTTAAAACAACAATAATTACTAAAACTAAAGTTAACTCTTTTTTAAATAATTCATTTGGGTCAGAATTTACTTTCAATGATTAAATCTCCAGTGAAAAAGAGGCCTTAAATGATTCTGTTTGTTCAGCTTCTTTCATTTTTTCTTCTAGTTGATTAGTAATGTTTTTTAAAGTTCCTATTTCATCTTTAATTTTAATTATTGCATTTAATTTCGAAGAATTAATTTTTGAAATTGCTTCATCAATTTGATTAAATGATTCTTTCAAAATATCAATATTTATTGTTCCTTTTCCTGCATTTATATATATTTCACTTGCTTGATCATTCATTCTTTTTGAATTACTTAAAATTAAATCATTTGTCACATCTTTTGTTTTTTCAACTGCAGTGATTACGTTTTTCTGATTTTCAAGTGCAACTAGCATTGCAACTCCACTTTCAAGTGCTCTTTTAGTAACAATCCTAACATTTGATATATTATCTATTAGCTCCCAATTGGTATTGATTATTAAATCACTAGATAAAAACCCTTGCTGGGTTACTACTAAAATTTCATATATACTTCTAGTCTTTTTGTGTAAATTCAAAAGTAGATTACTCTCATAAAAAACTCTATCCTCTTCTTTTAGTTTTAAAAGATTATCTTCAATAGTTGAAATTACCTCTTCAAAGATAAATGCTTTTTTTTGTAGTTTTAGTGCAGTTTCACTATATCTTTTTTTATCATGTTGTAAAACAATATTGTCATCTTTTAGTAGTTGCTCTCCTTCTTCAAGATAATTTATTGTTTCTATGATAAGTTCTTTTGCAGATTTAAATTTCTTTAAATATCTGTCTATTGGCTTACCAATAAAAGGAATAAGAGATAAAATCCCACTAGAATTAAGATTATATTTATGTGGATTAATATCAGATATCTCACTATTTAATTTTATTATTGTATTAGCGATATTACTAGATTCACTATCTTTTATAGAATCTAATTGAGCTACTTTGGCCATTAAAAGTTCTGAAGAATTTTCTAAGTCTTTAATATCATCGATTAAAATATTTTCTAAAATTGTTCTAATCTCTTCTACATCTTTTTCTGAAATGAATTCTAAAAACTCTTTTGCTTTATTTTTAATTTTACTTTCATCTTCTTCATTTAAACTATCTTCAAAAACTTTATTTTGACTATTCTCAATTAAGTTTAGTGATTGGTTTTCTATTCCACTGATTAATAATTTTAGAGATTCATTTCTACTGTTTTGCATTCGATTCCTTTATCTTTTAGATATATCTTTTAATATATTTAATGTATGTTCAAGTTCAGACTCAATAGATGAAACTTTTTCATCGTTTGTATTTTTTTCAGTTAATTCATGAATATAATTATCTAAATGATTTAAAATATTTTCATTTTGCATATTGTTTTTTTTAATCTCAGCTTCAATATTTTGAGCTTTACTAAAATCATTGGTAAGTTTTAAACTGCTTTCTAAATTAATTAAGATATTTAAATTTTCTATATAAAGATTTAGAGTTTTATTAATTAGTAATAAAATATTAATTGAAAAAAGCCCTTTTTCATTGAAATTGTTTTTAACAAATTCTTTAATAAATTCTATTTTTTTAAAAATGTTATTTTGTCTATTTAAGTTGTAGTCATTAGTAATTTTTTCTTCAAAAATGTAAAACTTTTCTTTTTCTCTCTCTAATTGAAGTAACTTTGAATTTTTTATATAGGTTATAAAACTAACTATTAACCATCCCAAACTTAAAACAAATAATAGATAGAAAAATTCTTTCTCAAACTCAGTAAGATCAAGAAAGTATAAAGCTAGAATGTAACTATAAAGTGAAGTAAAAACTAACAAACCTGAATAGTATAAGTATTTTTTCTTTCTAAAAAAGAAAATCATTTTTTCAAACATTTATTCTCTTAAATAATATTTTTATTAATATATTATAACATTATAAAATTAAATAGATATTTCTTTTATAATTATTTTTGAAGAATTAAAAAGATAATAGTAAAAAAAATAGTGCGTAATATTTAACTTTGTTTGGCAAGAATATCTAAACTTGTAAATTCAGTAGCTATTAAATTATATTCTACCAACAAGGAATAGGATATAGAAACTTGTTACACAACCTCTAAAATTTGGAACATAATCACTTATATTAGTGTTCCATGTTCCACAAAGTGTTCAAAAAGTAAAAACTGAAAAATTTCATAAACCTTAAGGGGTTCTGGAACAAATAAATTTGTTTTTTAGTTTGAAAATCTTACTTTCCAACTCAATAAATTTTTATTTACAAGTTAATATTTATTATAATAAAAAACATTATGTAACCCTCTAAAAAATTAGGTCAATTTAAATCAGAATAATTAGCTCTCTAGTTGTACTGTTCAAATATTACTCATAAAACTTTATATCAAATGAAACATACATTTGTATCTATGATGATATCAAGTGGAAAAGACATTCTATGAGTTGCATCAATGCTTGGTCATAAAAGTGCAAATATTACTTTACAAGTATATGCTAATTATGTAAATAGTGAAAAGATGACAAGAGGTTCTTTTTCACTAGATTAATTTGAACAATAGTAATTCAGTTTTGGGACAATTTGAATTTACAATACTTTCAAATTCCTATAAATTAGGCTTAATTAATTAATTAATTAATGGCAACTCAATATAAAATTTGGCTCCATTTTCTGTATTTTTAGCATATATATTGCCTTTTAGACTCTCATTTATAATTCTATAACTCATATTTAACCCTAAACCTGTTCCCAAAGTTTGGTGTTTAGTTGTAAAATATGGTTCAAAAATGTGTGGCATAATTTTTTCAGGAATTCCACCTGCATTATCTTCAATAGTGATTACAATACCTTTGTTACTTGTATATGATTCTAATTTTATCCATGGATTTACTATTTCTTCTTCTAACAAAGCATCTTTAGCATTATTAAAAATATTTAATAAAACCTGCTCTAATTGACCAATAATCAAATTAACTTCTGTTTTCTTTTCATAATTAATATTATCAATTAGGTAAATACCTTTTTCTTTTAAAGTTGCATCAATAATCATTTTTGATGCACTGATTCTATCTTCTAGATTTGTTTTTTCAACACTTTTTCTAACTCTTAAAAAATCTCTAAAGGTATCAATAGTTTTTGATAAATGAAGAGTATAATCAACGATATTCCCTAATTTCTTATACACACTTTCATCATCAATAATATTTGCTTTTTTTTCAAAAATCAATCCACTTGCCAAAGAACTAATTGCACTTAAAGGTTGTCTCCATTGGTGGGCAATATTACCTATCATCTCTCCCATTGCAACCATTTTTGCATTTTGAAAATAGTCAACTTGTTTCTCTTCAAAAGTTTTTTTAGCTGTAATATCTTGTCTAATAGCTATAAATCCAACTAAAGATTTATTTTCATCATACTCAGGAGATATCATAGAATTAACCCAAAAATCATGACCTGATTTAGCTACATTTTTAAGCTCACCTGTCCAAGTTTTGCCTGATTTTATTGTATTCCACATATTTTCATAAAACTCACTTGAGTAATTAGATTCTTTTAATATACTATGAGTATTTCCCAATAATTCTTCTCTTGAGTATCCTGTCAAGTTACAATATGCTTCACTAACTTCAGTAATAACTCCTTCGGTATCAGTTCTTGAATAAAGAACATAGTTACCTATTAAGTCAAGATTACTTTGTATTTTTTTAGTTTGCTCTTGAACCTTTTTTTCTAATAATAGATTTAGTTTTTCTAACTCTCTTGGTCTATTTAAGATTATAAATAAAAGATATCCAAGTAAAATAGAGATTAAAATACTAACAGAATATAAAGTGAAAATTAAACTATTTGATAAATAAACTCCTGTATATTGTATATCTAAATACCAAGTTCCATTTGGTACCTTTAAACTTTTTGTATAAATTTTTTGTTCTGAAGAAAAACTCTTATTTCCATAAAAAATATCCATTTTTTCTGTATCTGGATGGATTCTTTTTAATCTAAAAATATACTTTTTTTCTTTTAATTCATTTATATTTGTATTTTTAATCAAATCATCTAAAATAATTAAAGCAGAAGCAAATCCCCAAAATTTATCATTTATATAAACAGGTTTTCTAGCAACAATCCCTACTCCACCTTGTAATAAAGTAAAAGGACCGGCTAAAGTTAGCTTATGACTTTTCTTAGTTAAAAATGCTTCTTTTTTTCTTGCATCATCTTTAAATAGATCATGTCCAATAGCTTTTTCATTTCCTTTTAATGGATATATTTTTTCAACTACTGCATTGGGAGCTAATTGAAGGTTATTTACACTTTTTAATTCAGATAAAAGCATCTTTGAAAAACTCTCAAAACTACTCATATCTCCATTTAGTATTTTTATATGTTCACCTAAAATTATTGCACTTTTTGTATTTCTTGAGATTGTTCTTTCTAAAACATTTGCTTGGGAACTAAGAACTTCTTTTGATAGGTTATCAATATTGCTTTCAATATTATAATTATTACTTTCTATTAGATTATGGCTTATATAAATTAGTATAATAGTTACTATAATAGAAATAATTTTTTCTTTTTTAAGCATATCAATTTTCCATTTATATATTTATTATTTTTTCATTATATAAAAATATACTAAAAATACCTTTATACATTTAAAGTTTTTTTTATATTAAGTATTATTGTCTAATATAATGATATTTTTGTTAAAATCTATAAAATAGAAAGGGTATTTATTATGAATCTAATAGTAAATGGTGAAGAGAAAAATTTTGGTGAAAACTCAACACTACAAAATATTATCTCTGAACTTAAAATTGAAGAAAAAGTTATGGCAGCAGCAGTTAATATGGAGATTGTAAAAAAAGATGAGTGGAGTAGTTTTGTTCTTAAAGAGAATGATAAATTAGAATTATTACAATTTGTAGGTGGTGGTTGATAAATGATTGCAGATATAAATTCAGTTTGTACATACTGTGGTGTTGGATGTGATATCACAGGTCAAGTAAAAGACAATAAAATATTAAAAATCTATGCACAAAATGATGGTTATGTAAGTCAAGGAAAACTTTGTATCAAAGGTGCCAAAGGTTTTGGTTTTGTTGATTCTGCTGATAGAATAAGAAATAGTAGAGTTAAAAAAAGTTTTATTGAAAAAAACTTAGAAGATTTACCAAGAGAACTTAAAGCTAGGGCTAAAACTTTAAAAGAGTTTGATGATGAATATTTTGAAACCCCTTATGAGTTTACAACTTCCCTTGCGGCATGGAAACTATCACAAATAAAAGATACTTACGGAAGACACGCCTTTTGTGGAATGGGTGGAGCTAGAACCTCATGTGAAAGCTCATATATGTTTCAGAAATTTATTAGAGAAGGGATGGATTCTCCCCATGTGGATTGTTGTGCTAGAGTTTGTCACAGCCCAAGTTTAAAAGGGATGAAACCTTTAATTGGAGAAGGAGCTGCAACTAATCCATTTGATGATATTTATAAAACTGAAAACATAATTATCATGGGTTCAAACACAACAGAAGCACACCCAATTGTTGCAAATAGAATAATAAAAGCAGCAAAAGCTAAAACAGCAAATGTAACTGTAATTGATGTTAGAAATATTCAAATAGGAAAATATGGCAAAGAGTTAGTAATTCCTTATGAAGCAAATCTTTTAGTTCTAAACATGATGGCATATGTAATACTTTCTGAAAAGCTTTATGACAATAATTTTATAGATGCAAGATGCGTAGGTTTTGAAGAGTATAAAGAGTCTATTTTAAATGATCCTTTTGCAAATCCTGAATATATGAGAAATATAAAAGGTTATGAGGATTTAGCAGACTCTATTCCTGAAGTAGCAAGGGAATATGCTTCAAAACAATCTATGTTTTTCTGGGGTCTTGGAATAACTGAACATTTAGATGGTTCATATGCTGTTATGGCAATAGTTCATTTAGCATTACTTACAGGAAATATAGGAAAAACAGGAACTGGGCTTATGCCACTTCGTGGTCAAAACAACGTCCAAGGTGCCTGTGATACTGGTTGTTTGCCATACTTTGATCCAGATTATGGCAAACCAAAAGAGATAGGACTTATGACACCTCAACTAATTGATGAGATGTTAAAAGGCAAAATCAAAGCTATGTATGTGATGGGTGAAGATATTGCTCATATTCATCCAAATCAGAACAAAGTTCATAAAGCCTTAGAAAACCTAGAGTTGATTATCTCAAATGAACTTTTTATGAATGAAATTACAAAAAAAGCAGATATTATTTTTGGAGTCAAATCAGCTTATGAGAAAACAGGTGTATATGTAAATGCCATGAGAAGACTTCACCTTTCTCAACCCCTTGTAGAAGCCGATATGCCTGATGACTGGGAAGTATTAAGGGATATAGAGAATAAAATAAAAGGTGAGTTTATTTATGAAACCAGTGAAGATGTTTGGAATGAAACTAGAGAAAAAGTAAAATCAAGATTTTCTGGGGCAACATATCACAAACTTTCAAAAAATAGAAACAGAGGTATGCAATGGCCTATTGAAAAAGAAGATACTCCTATTTTGCACCTTGAAAAATTTAGAACCGAAGATGGAAAAGGTTATTTTCAATATCATCAATACAAATTAAGAGAGCAAATTAAAAAACTTGTAGATAATGAAACCTTTGAGAAAAATGAGTTTTATTTAACTACAGGAAGAACAATTGTTCATTATAACAATGCCGCTCAAACAATAAGAAGTGAAGCCTTAAATTCAAGATATGACAAAGATGTTATCTTAGCCGCAAAAGAGGATGAAGAAAGAATTGGTGCTTCAAAAATTATAATGAAAACCCAATATGGCCAAACTGCAATTATGCCAGTAAAGTATACGAAAAATATAAGACCAGGAACTTTATATACAACTTTTCACCACCCCGAATCTAAAGTTAACTTTATCTTTGGAGATGAAGCGGATGAGCTTATATTAACTGCTAGATTTAAATCTATTAGAGTAGAAATTGAGCCGATTAAAGGGTGATATAGCAGAAAACAAAGCTTGTGAATATCTAAATTCACAAGCTTTTAAAATAATTGAAAAAAACTTTTATGCTAAAAAACTTGGTGAAATAGATATTATCGCAGTAAAAGATGAGATTTACCATTTTATAGAAGTAAAATCTTCAAACTCATATGAAAATGCCATTAACAACATAACAAAAACTAAGCTTGCTAAATTAAAAAGAAGTGTTGATTATTATATACAAAAAAAAGAGTTGAACTCTAGTTTTTGTATAGATGCAATTATTGTAGTTGATGAAGATATAGAGTTTTTAGAAAATATTACTTTTTAGCTTTTTTATTTCTAATTCTTCTTCTTGATTTAACATATATAATTCTTACAACTCTTCTTATATTCTTAAAAAATCTAGTTGTATACGTAGCCTCAGCATTTTCAATCTCTTCTCCAAGCTTTACATTTATGGCATCAGATTTTTTCATAGATAAAACTTGAGAAGGAAATACACTTCTATGTCCAGTCATCAAAAATGCTATTATAATTGATAAGGCTGCATAATGCGCAACATTTACCCCAAATAATTCAACTGCCATAATCATAGCTGCGATTGGAGCACTTGTTGCTCCTGCTAAAACACTTACAAACCCTAAAGCAGCAAAAAGAGGAATATATCCATCAACTAAACCACCAAAAAAGTTTCCACTAGTAGCCCCAATATAAAACACCGGAGTGATAACTCCTCCACTTCCACCAAAACCAAGGGTTAATGAAGTAAAAATTGTTTTTAATATAAAGGCGTACCAAGGTACATTTTCATGATCTAGAGTGCTAGAGGACAAGGACTCTTTTATGGTTTCAAACCCTAATCCTAAATATTGATCTCCAACAATTAATGTTAAAACAACAATAACAACTCCGCCTAAAAATGCCTTTAAAGTGTAGTGCATTTTTAATGAACTTGCATAATTATGAATCGCTTTTAAAACAGTAATTATAAAATCAGCCACTAAACCAAAAAATATTCCAGCAAGGATAACTTTTGCAATAAGTACATAATTAAAATCAAAAGTTACATAATAAGCAATATCAAAATAAGTATAACTAATACCTACCATTTTAGCTACAAAAAATGCAGCAAACCCAGCTACTATTGAAGGTAATAGAATATCATACATCAAAGCACCAACAATAAGAATCTCAACTCCAAAAATAGCCCCAGCCAATGGTGTTCCAAATACAGATGCAAACCCTGCACTAATACCACAAATCACCATTTTCTTTCTATCTCTTTTTGAGAATTTAAATAAAGTAGCAATCGATGAAGCTGCTGCTGCACCAATTTGTGCACCAGGTCCCTCTTTACCAACTGAACCCCCAGCAAAAATAGTAATAACAGTTGCTATAAGTTTAACAGGAATAACAGATAGTTTCATTTCACCAGAGTTTTTATGTACAGCTTCAATAACTTTTTCTGTACCATGCCCTTCAGCTGTTGGAGCAAATTTTTTTACAATAATAACAGTTACAACTAAAGCAAAGGGTAATAAATAATAATAATCAAAGGGGAGTAAACTTCTAGAGTTTTCACAATATTCTAAAAACTTTAGAAAAAAAGCAACTATCAGACCAATAAAAGCTCCGATAGAAGAAGAGATTAATATCCATTTTGTGATTGTTGCGAACATAACAGTTTGTTCAGCAATGTGCTTTGACATTTTTTTATTATTATTTTCCATTTTACTACTTGCACTTAATTGAGTTTTAATACTAGAAGAGTAACATAAAAATTAATAAAAAATGGTGTAAAAATGGCTAAATTTTAATAATATTAAAAATTTATTTTACAATATCAAAATTTTCCTCTTTATTTCTTCCAACTTCATCTAAATATTGCTCTAATGTTTCAAACTCTTCAATAGGTTTTGGATCTATTTTTACAATCTCAGCTAAAGATTTTACCCCCATTGATAACAAATATTGTAAATTGCTGTCAAAGGTAGCTTCTTTTATAACTCTTATTTTATCTTTATGTACTTCAAACATATATCCACCATTTGGAATAGGAGTCATTGAAAGTACAACTGTATAATGATCTTTTATCACTGATTCTTTTGTAGAGTACATTAAACCAATATTATAATCTTTTTTTGAAAATCCTCGTATTAAAACAACCAATACTTTTTTCTCTCCAGATTTTGAAGTATTAAAAATATTTACTAACTCTTTAATAGTAGAATATCCAGGTATTTTTGAATATAATTTTTGAATAAAATTCACCAAACCTGTTTCTACAAAAATTCCTAATATATATGCAAAAAAAGCTATAAGTGCAACTCCAACAAATGTCCAAAGGATAGGATATTTATCAGGTTCAAATCCTATTAGTGTAAATAGATATCCTGTTAAACTATTAAATTTTTCATATACCCAAAGTATTATTATAGTAATTGCAGCAATTGGAGCCAACCAAAATAAACCTTTTAATATTACTGTAACTATATGGTCTTTCCCATGTCCAAAAAAATCTTTTAACTTATCTATCATATTTTCTCCTGAATTTATCTCTTATAACCTGATGGTAACTCTTTTTTATTAATATATATAAAATATAATAATTAAAGGGATTAAATGAGAAACCAACCTAAGTATCACTTTATTAAGAATACAATATATGCCCTTAAAGGACTAAAAGATATTGTAAGAACAGAAAACTCTTTTAAAATAGAATTAGCCCTCTTTTTTATCTCTATCCCAATATTATTTTTACTAGATGCTTCACTAACAAATAAGATTTTACTTTTTGCAACCTTAGGTCTTGTACTTTTAACTGAAGCTATGAACTCAGCCATTGAAAGAGCAGTTGATTTAGTAACACTTGAACATCAAAGAATGGCAGGAATGGCAAAAGATGCAGGAAGTGCAGCTGTTTTTATCTCAATTATAATAGCCCTTACCACATGGATTTTAATAGTATTAGATAGTTTGAATATTATTTAATATATTTGTATATATAATATACATACAAAATTCATATATATTAGATAAAATACGGCTATGGAAACAATACTATTAATAATATTTTTATCATTAGCCATCTCAACTGTGCTAAATATAATTTTAAAAAAACTGTCTATGTCTCATATCATTGGGTATATAATTACAGGTACACTAATAACTACAATATTTGATTTATCAAACAGTTCAGACCTACATATTTTAGAACTAATTGCAGAGTTTGGTATAGTCTTTTTGATGTTTACAATTGGCTTAGAGATGCCACTAAATAAACTAAAAAAAATGAAAGAACTACTTTTTGTAAATGGATTCTTTCAAGTTGGAGTTAGTGCTCTTATAATATTTCTAGCTTCAAAATTTATTTTCTCAATTGATACAGTATCTTCTATAATAATTGCTTTGGCATTTTCATTATCATCAACTGCCATTGTTTTAACATATTTAAAACAATCAAAAGATATATATACTCCATATGGAGAGAGTTCAACTGCCATATTAGTTTTTCAAGATTTAGCTGTGATTCCTATACTTTTACTTATATCATTTTTAGCAAATGACACTCTAAGTTTAAGCGAAATACTTGTTAATACTTTTTTGTCTGCTTTATTGATTATTCTTTTTATGTTTACAATTGGTAAAAAACTTCTGGAATGGCATTTAAAATTTGCATCTCAAACAAGATTAGAAGAGTTATTTCTAGCTTCTGTTTTATCTATAGTTATAGGTACTTCAATTTTTGCACACTACTTAGGATTTACTTACTCTTTAGGTGCTTTTATTGCAGGCATGATTATTGCTGAAACAAAATATCATATAAAAGTTGAATCAGATATTGCTTCATATAAAGATTTACTTCTTGGGGCATTTTTCTTTTCTGTTGGTACAAAAATAGATTTACCTTTTCTTTTAACAAATATACATTATGTTTTTTTAGTTTTTATAATGGTACTTATAATAAAAGCTTTTGTTGTTTATATTTTAATGAGAAGAAAATCAAACAAGAGTGATTCGATAAAATCTGCCCTAGCTCTTTGTCAAATTGGTGAATTTTCATTTGCAGTATTTGCCCTTGCAGCAAATGATAATCTTTTAGATAAAGATTTATCTAATTTTTTAATCTTAGTAACTGTAATCTCTATGATAATAACTCCATTTATAATAAATAATATCTATAAACTAGCTTCTTATTTTGTAGTAGAATTTTATGAATCAGATAAAATCACCCCTATTGATAAAAAGAACCATACAATAATCTGTGGATATTCAATTCTTGGGAGAATAATTGCCCACCAGTTAAAAAGAAAAAAAAGAAGTTTTGTAATCATCTCAGATAATCTAAAACATGTAATCTTAGCTAGAAGAAATGGTTATTTAGCATATTTTGGACACTTGGAAAAACTGCCTGTTTTAGAATCATTAAAAGTTGATGAAGCCTCAGATATAATAATCACACTAAGCAATTTAAATGAAAAAAAACTAATTTGTGAAGCTGTATTGAACTTTAAAAGTGATGCAAACTTAATAGTTAAAATTGATTCTTTGGATGAAAAAAAAGAATTAAGAGAATTAAATATCAAATATTTTGTACACTCCCAATTAGAAACTGCTAATCTAATGCTTGAAAAAAGTTTAAGTTTTCAGGATAAATAATCAAATTTTTAATATAGAAAAAAAAGAGCAAAACTAATTGCTCTTTTCTCTACTATGAAGGACGTTTAATTAGTAGGTAAAAGAATTATAATAAGTGTTTGTAGCAAAACAATAGCATTATGAATAAATTTAACAATTTTTAATAGATTTTTATATAAAATATCGAAATTATTAGGAGCACTTTTGTATTCAAAAGAACTAAATTCTATAAAAAAATCTAACAGATTACGTAAAAGAGAAGTTTTTGATAAATCTCTTATTGACTTAGCTTCAAACGACTATCTTGGTCTTACAACAAATAAAGATATTTTTACTAAAGCCTATGAAAGAGTTTTAAAAGAACAATACCATGGACCTAAAGCATCCATGTTAGTAAATGGTTATTCTAAAATTCATCAAGATTTTGAAGATGAATTAAAAAAAGCAAATAACTTTGAAGATGCACTTATTGTTGGAAGTGGCTTTTTAGCAAATCTTTCAATGATTGAAGCCTTAGTTAGAAAAGGTGATACTTTATTTATAGATGAAGAATACCATGCAAGTGGAATGGTAGCAACAAGACTTTTAAACAAAAACCAAGTTATAGTATTTAAACATAATGATTGTAATGATTTAAAAAATAAATTAAAACAAACAGATACAAAAGGAAGAAAAATCATAGCTATTGAGGGTGTTTACTCTATGGGTGGAGATTTAGCACCAAAAGAGATGTTTGATATAGCAGATGATGAAAATGCTTTACTAATAGTTGATGAAGCACACTCTTCGGGTGTTTTGGGTGACAATCTTACAGGTATATTTGACTTTTATAAAATAAAAGCAAAACCTAATCATATAAAAATGGGTACACTAGGAAAAGCTTATGGAAGTTATGGTGCTTATATTCTAGCTAGTTCTAATATAATTGAGTTTTTATTAAATAGAGCAAAAGCGGTTATATATACTACTGCTCCTTCCCTTTTTGATACAGCATTAGGCCTAGAATCTTTAAAATATATTCAAAAAAATAAAGAGCTTATTAGAAGGAAAATATCAGCCAATTTACAAGTTATAAATGATATTTTAGGTATAACTTCACATAGCTTAATTATTCCAATAGTATTTGGTGATAATAAAAAAGTTATTGAGATACAAACTAGTTTAAAAAATGAAGGCTTTTTAGTTGGAGCAATAAGGCAACCAACTGTAAGTAGTGCAATAATAAGACTTATTGCTAAAATAGATATAGAACCTTTTGTTTTAGAAAAGGTGTGTAAAAAAATAAAGGGGTTTAAATGAAAAAACTGTTAATTTTAATGATCTTCTCTCTTCTTTGTTTTGCTAATGATAAATTTATAAATATGAAAAATTGTGAATCACTAAAACTTTCAAAGTTCACAACTTTAGTATCTTGTCATAATGTAGACTATTTAATAGAATACAAATACCAAGATAATGAAGAGAAAGACAATATTAAAAGAATTACAGCAATAACTGTAAATGATCAAAAAATTATTAAAACTATGGGTAATTAAAATGATTTTAACTGAGTTAATTAAAGGTAATGAAAGCTTTAGAAAAAATGGTTTTTTAGATCTTGAAAAAGAGATAAAAAATCTAGTTCAACATGGTCAAAAGCCAGAAGTTATGTTTATTGGTTGCTCTGATAGTAGAGTTACTCCTGATTTAATGTTAGGAACAAAACCTGGAGATATGTTTATCTTAAGAAATGTTGGAAATTTTGTACCTCCTTATAAACATGATGAGGATTTTCACGGAAGTGCCGCAGCTATTGAATATGCTATTGCTGTTTTAAAGGTTAAACATATTATTATTTGCGGACATTCACATTGTGGTGCATGTAAAAGTTTATATGAAGATATTCCTGATGATGGTTCTTTTATTCATATAAAAACATGGTTGACTTTAGGTGCAAAAGCGAAAGAGAGAACTCTTAGAAATAAAAAGTTTACCACTGAAGAGGAGATGTATAGAGCAACTGAGAGAAACTCTATTAGACATCAGTTAGATAATCTATTAACTTATCCAGGTGTTGCAAAACTTCATGAAGATGGAGATTTAAAAGTGCATGGTTGGTATTATGATATTGAAACAGCACAAATTGATTATTATGATAAAGAAGATGATAAATTTAAACCACTAAATGAGATGACTTATGAGCCAAGAAGAGATTGAAGTAAGAAAATTACCTAAGAAAAGTATTATAATTATTGTCGTGATGGCGATATTAATTGTAATTGGTTTTATGTTTGAAGTTTTTACTATTAACTTAAAAATGGAAGAAGAACTAGCAAAAATGGGACATAAAAATATATCTGATATAAAAGTTGTTAATAAAATGAGCGTAGAAGATACAGAAACAAGAATAAAAAGTACAGTATATAAACTTACTTTTTTTGACAAAGATTTGCAAAAAGAGTGTATAGGTTTCGTTCATAGAAGTAACAATGGAAAATATAGTAAAGATATTGATTGTAAATAAAGAGATATTATATGAGTATTTTAGAAAAATTTGAAAAAAAAGAAGATTATACATTTGAAGAAGCATTAAAACTTTACGATTTAGAATTATTTGAATTAGCAACTCTAGCAAATAAGATTAGAGAAGAAAAGCACGGTAAAAAAACCTATTTTAATATAAATAGACATATTAATCCAACAAATGTATGTAAAGATGTGTGTCAATTCTGTGCATATAGTGCAACAAGAAAAAATCCACACCAATATACCTTAACTCATGAAGAGATTATGGAAACTGTTGATAATTCTGTAAAAAATGGAATAAAAGAGGTACATATAGTATCTGCACATAATCCAAATACAGGATTAGAATGGTATTTAGATATCTTTAGAAAGATTAAAGATAAACATCCAGAAATCCATGTAAAAGCTTTAACAGCAGCTGAGATTCACTTCTTATCAGAAGAGTACAAGCTTACATATGAAGAAGTTATTGAAAAAATGATTGAAAGTGGTGTTGATTCAATGCCAGGTGGTGGAGCTGAAATCTTCGATGAAAAGGTTAGAAAAAGAATCTGTGGTGGAAAAGTAAAATCTGACCAATGGCTAAAAATCCATGAACTATGGCATAAATCAGGACATCAAAGTAATGCAACTATGCTTTTTGGTCATGTTGAAAGTAGAGAACATAGAATTGACCATATGTTAAGACTAAGAAAACTTCAACAGCAAACTGGTGGTTTTAATGCTTTTATTCCATTAGTTTATCAAAAAGAAAATAACTATTTAAAAGTAAAAGATTTTTTAACAGGTCAAGAGATTTTAAAAACTATGGCTATTGCTAGAATTTTACTTGACAATATCCCAAATATCAAAGCTTATTGGGTTACATCAACCACTAAACTTGCTTTATTAGCCCAAGAGTTTGGTGCAAATGATTTAGATGGAACAATAGAAAAAGAATCTATTCAAAGTGCAGCTGGAGCAAAAAGTGCAAATGGAATCGCTTTAGAAAACTTTGTAGACCTAATCAAAAACTCTGGATTTATCCCAGTTGAGAGGGACTCAGTTTATAATGAAATAAAGGTTTGGTAAACAAACCTTTATTTTCCTATTTTTTACTACATAAAGTATTTACAATAATTATATATAATGCTAAACTTTTTATAATCAACCAAAGGAAGAAAGATGAAAAAAAGATATGCATTAATCCCTCTTTTACTTTTTATTACAACATTTCTAAATGGTGTAAATTTAAGAGTATCCCCTGAGACTTTGTCGAAAGACCTAACTTCTTTTAAAATAATTGATGTAAGAGAAAAAGAAAATTATCAAAAGTCGCATATTAAAAATGCACTGAATTTTCCAGCCCAGCTATCTTATGAAAATACTAACTTAGATGGGAAAGTTACAAATCCTAATACAATTCAAAAGCTTCTAAGAGAACTTGGACTTGATATAGATGATAATATTGTTATCTACGATGAAGGAAGTTTCTTTAACGCAGCAAGAGTATTTTGGACTTTTGAAGTTTATGGTTTTAAAAATGTAAAACTATTAAATGCAGGCTTTAAAGAGTGGGAAAATAAAAACTTTCCAACTTCAAAAGAGATACCAAATATCAAACCTAGCCAATATATTGCTTCTGTAAATAATAACAGACTCTCTACAAAATTTACAACTCAAATTGCAACTAAAAATCCGCAACAAGTAATAATTGATGCTAGAAGTTATGAAGCATATATTGGAGAAAAATCTGTAGCTCAAAGATTTGGACATATACCAAAAGCTATACATATTCCAGCTATTCACAATTTAAGTAAAGAAGAGAGTGTAATGAAATTAAAGAATACACAGTCTTTAAAAGATCTTTATAAAAATATTGAAGCAGATAAAAAAGTGGTAATTTATTGTGCTATTGGTAAAGTTGCTGCTACAAACTATTTTGCCCTTAGAGAGTTAGGATATGATGTATCAAATTATGATGCCTCGTGGAAAGAATGGGGGAATGATTTTTCATTACCAATAGAAAACAAATCTAAGCAGTAATTAGATGTGGAAAAAATTTAATATAAAAATTCAGCTTGTAATATTTATGACCCTAATAGTAGTTGCCGTGGAAGTAACTACACTTTTTTTTATTCTAAAGATACAAAAAGAAGAGAATAGAAACAATGCAATAACGCAGGCAAAAGATATAACCCAATCATTGAATAACGATTTTTTAAAATATATTCTAAACCCAAATGCTGATATTTTATCAGATATAACTTTTAGATTATCAGCTTTTAAAAATATAAATGGAATTTTACTTTTTGATAGTGAACATAACCCTATTTTTAAATATGCCCATAGTTTAGATTTAGAAAAAAACAAAGATTCTATTTTGAAAAATGATATTATATTTACCAATGAGCATCTTTTTATAAAAAATAATATTGAAGCCCAAGGTTATAGTTTTGGTTATCAATTTATGGATATAGACCTATCTTCTTTTAAAGAAAAAGAGAAAAATATCACTCTAACATTACTTGCGATTTTTCCTTTTGCTTTATTTTTTGGCTTTTTAATAAGTGTATTTTTAAGTAAAAACTTCACTAATCCATTTATTAGACTTTTAGATGCTATGAAAAATAGTGATCCAACAAATAATAAAATTATAAAAGTTGAAACTACAGCAAATAACGAGATAAAAGAGTTATTTGATGGTTTTAACAATCAAATGGATGAGATATATAAATCCTCTTTAAAACTTCAACATCAAGCTACCCACGACCAATTAACAAATATATATAATAGATTTTATATTGAAAATAAACTTCAAGATGCTTTGAAAAATAAAACAGCTAAGGGGTATTGTTTATTTTATATTGATTTAGACCAATTTAAACTTATAAATGATTCAGCAGGTTATCAAGCAGGTGATGAATTACTAAAAATGATTAGTTCAACATACAATAACAATCTACCTGAAGCTTGTACTTTCGCCAGAGTTGATGGTGATGGTTTTATGGTATTTTATGAGAATAGATCAAAAGAAGAAGGTATTAAAATACTAGAAAAAATACTTGAAGAGTTTAGAGATTTTAGATTTATTTGGGCTAATGAAACCTATTCTATAAGTGCTTCAGTTGCCTTGATACACTTTAATGCTTTTGAATACACTTTAAAAGAGCTATTAAAAGCTATAAATACTACACTTTACACAGCAAAAGAGAAAGGCAGAAACAAGTCTCACATTTATGACTTAAGTGATAATTTAACTAAAAGATTTAAAACTGAACTTGAAACTGCAACTTTAATAAAAGAGGCACTAAAAGGTGGACCTTCAAGATTTGAACTATTTGCACAAGATATTGTTCAATTACAAAAACAAAGTGATAAATTCAGTTATGAGATTTTAATTAGAATGTGGGACAAAGATGGAAACTTTATATCTCCAGGGGATTTTTTACCTGCAGCTGAGAGATACCAACTTATGGCAGAAATAGATATGTATGTGTTATGGACTTATCTTGAAACAGTTACAAAAGATTTAAATCATATTCAAAACTTACACTCAGCTCATATAAATCTTGCTGGTTCTACATTAAACAATCCAGACTTTCAAGAGTGCTTAAAAAAAGCTATAAATACTTTTGATTTTCCTTGGGAAAAACTTGAACTTGAAGTTACAGAAAGTTCTGCAATTGGTAACTTTAACATGGCAAATGAATTTATCAAATGGCTAAAAGAACAAAAAATTGGTTTAGCTTTGGATGATTTTGGTACAGGTATGGCATCTTTTGAATATCTAAAAAGCTTACCTTTTGATGTAATAAAAGTTGATGGAAGTTTTGTAAAAGATATGCACAAAGACCCAGTTGATAAAGCAGTTATAAAATATATTCAAGAGATAGCTCAATTAAAAGGTCAAGAAACAGTTGCTGAGTATGTAGAAACTAAAGAGGATGTTGAAGAGTTAACAAAAATAGGGATAACTTACGGACAAGGGTTTTATTTAGGTAAACCTAGACCACTTACTACTTGGTTATCTTAAACTATTTTGGTTGGTGGAATTGAACAATAAATTCAACTTCAATTCCAGCTTCTGTTTTAACAAAACTTATAGGATAAGTTATATTTACAGAATACAATTCATTGTTCATTTTGTCAATCAGTGTGAAAAACTCTAAAGGCTTTTGAATAACTATAGTTACTAAATAATTAAAAGTAGTAACTTCTGATTTAAAACTATTTTTAAAAGTTACATTTGAGCCTTCAGGGAAAAGTATTTTCATCTGCTCAGTAACTCTAATAATAGGCATAAACTCATTTTCTATATATGCCTCTTTATAATCTTTGAAATTTACTATCTGTTTTTGTTTTGCACCTTCAGCTTTCAACTGGGCTTCTAAAACTGGTGTTTTAGTCTCTTTAAATACTATATTTGCCATATCATAATATTTTAATAATGCTGGCTGTAATACTTTTATAAAAGTATCTTTATTTAAGAGATTAATATCCATAGAAAGTGAGTTTTTATCTAAGTCTAACTCTTTTAAAACTACATCATAAGGGATAACTTCTAAGGCTTTTAAAACACTTGATTCAATTTGATTGTTTTTTTCAATATGGTTTGGTAATTCTACTCTTTTCTCAACAGTTTTTTTATTTATAACTTTTTCATCTTTCTTATTTATCAACTCATTAATTTGAGGATAAAAAAGATATCCAATGGCAATAAGTAGAATAAAGATAATAGCGATTAAACTAAGGTTTTTAAACTTATTATTTGGTTTTTTTCTTGGCTTTATAAAACTTTTTGTTTTGTGTAAATTTCGTGAAAGTTCAAATAACTCTTCATCTACAGAGATTGGATGATAAGTTATATCAAGCATAAAATCTTCTGCCATTTTATTAATTTGACTATCAGATATAAGTTTTAAATTATAAAGTAAAGAAACCTTTTCAATAAACATATTTTTTGTTATTGAATAAAACTCTTCAATTGTATTTTTAATTGTCTCATGAAGTTCTAAAGCGTAAACTTCATCAAACAATTTTTGTCCTAAAAGTTCATTTTCATAAAATTCACTTTTTTTAATCTCTTCAAATGGTGTTAAGTCTATTTTTCTATTAAAAACAATTTCAGAATTTGAGTTTAAGATTACACAAAATGCTTGATTATTAAAAAGCAAAATTACAAGATTGTTATTGCAAGGATTCTTTTCTATATGTAGATTTAAAATATGATAAGCAGAGAAGATATAATCTATTCCACATTTATCAAAATAGTTTTTTGTTTCAAACAGTGTATTTTTAGAAACTGCAATATTAAATTGTTCATTTAAAGATGTTATCTCATAATCTTTTGGTGCAGCTAGTTTTTTTTGAATCAGTTTTGTTTCATCTTGAAGTAAAAGTGTAGAAATATATGTATTATCTATTTCGCTTTGGTGTGATACAAGTTTTGTGGCAATATCTCTGCCCATGATTTCATCATAGGCAAGAAATGTAGAGGCATTAGTTTCTACAATATCATTATTATTTAATTTCTTATAATTTATTTTAAGTTGTGTTTTGTATTTGATGGCATTTATGTATAAATACTCTTTTGAAAACATCTTAAACTAAAACCTTATTCCATTGAATTTAAAAGCAACTTCTTTTTAATCAACTCTTTTGCCTCATTGTTATCTAAAGAGTTTACATCAAATGGTTCTTGAATAAAAAACTCTAGTTTCCCAAAAGGCTTAGGAACAATAAACTTATCCCACGAATTAAACTGCCAATATTTAGTTGGTTTACAATTAAATATAAGTATTCTAGCATTTGTTTTCTGTGAAATAGCTACAATTCCATCAGCAACTGAATGCCTTGGACCTCTTGGTCCATCTGGAGTGATTGCTATATCATCACCTGCTTTTAACTCTTTAATTGCTCCTATTAAAGCTTTCGCTCCCCCTCTAGTACTCGAACCTCTAATTGAGTCAATTCCCAAATACTCAACAGTTCTTGTAATAGCTTCCCCATCTTTGTGCTCACTTATCATAGCACTAACTTTGCCTTTTGGCTTAATTTTCTTATAGTTAAAAGGCTGCATTAAAAGCTCACCATGCCAAAAAGTAACAATAAAAGGCTCATTGAGATCTATTTTTGGATGATGAAAAACTTTTTTACTTGTTAAATAGATAAATCTTACAAAAAGTTGTAATATAAATGGAACAACTCTTGTGATTAGAAAAAGCTTCATCTATTTTACCACTTCACCTTTCAATGCTGTTCTTGTAGCATCAGTAACTTTTACATCAACTATTTTTCCAAGAAGCTCATCACTACCTTTTACAAAAACCTGACAATAATTATCAGTAAATCCTGATACTTCACCATTTGGTTTTAAACTTTCAAATAAAACACTCACAGTTTTTCCTATGTTTGCATCCATAAGTTCACTTTGATGTTTTTTATGAAGCTCAATAACCTCTATAAGTCTTGCACTTCCTATCTCATCAGCTACTTCAATATCTTTTAGATTTAAAGCTTGTGTATTTGGTCTAGGTGAGTATTTGAAATTAAATATTTGATCAAACTTCACTTGATTAATTACATCAATTGTATCTTCAAAATCCTCTTGTGTTTCACCAGGGAAAGCTACGATAATATCAGTAGTAATTCTAACCTCAGGAACTAAATCTCTAATCTTTTTAGCTCTATTTAAAAACCACTCTTTAGTGTATCCTCTTTTCATAGCTTTTAAAATAGTAGTTGATCCACTTTGTAAAGGCATATGGATACATTTTGAAATTTTTGGATTTTTTGCAAACTCTTCAATAAAATCATCATCCATGTGTAATGGATGTGGTGAAGTAAATCTGATTCTTTCTAGACCTTCAACTTTTGAGACCTCTTGAAGAAGTTTTGTAAAAGTTGTTTTCTCTCTTTTATCACTAAATCTTCTTCCATAAGAGTTTACATTTTGTCCTAAAAGAGTTACCTCTTTTGCACCTTTTGCTACATCTTTTTTGATTTGTTCAACAATCATTTCAGGTGGAATTGAAATCTCATCACCTCTTGTTGCAGGAACAATACAATAAGTACACTCTTTATCACAACCTATTGAGATGTTTACAGACGTTTTATATAAATTATGTGAATTTTGTGCAAATTGATAAGTTGAATCATCATAATCTATATCAATCTCAATTGCACCTTTTTTATCAACTACATCTTTTATTTTTGAAATATTTCTAGCTCCAAGAACAAAGTCCACATATGGAGCTCTTTTCATAATATCTTGACCAAGGTGACTTGCAGTACAACCGCATACTCCAATTTTTGCACCCTCTTTTTTCTTTACATTAAATTGCCCTATTTCTGAAAAAAGTTTAGAAACAGGTTTTTCTCTTACTGAACATGTATTAATAATAATTAAATCTGCATCTTCAATATTATCTGTTGTACTATAATTTTTATGCTCTTTTAGTTCAGCAATCATATGTTGACTGTCAGTATCATTCATCTGACAGCCAAGAGTCTGTATAAATAGTTTTTTGTCTTCTTGTTTACTCATTAATACTTTTCGCTTTTGTAAAATTACAGAGCATGAACCTCATACATATATTCATCATCTGCAAGACCATATTTTACTTCTCTAAAGTATACGTTGTAACCTTCATCTTCTAAAGAATCAACTAAAGACATCATATCTTTATGAGAGTTATCTCTATCAAAATAAAATATTTTTTCTCCATCTTTTTGTAACTCTTCTTTTATCTTATCAAGTTGAACTTTTTTCGGTTTTTCAGTTAGTTCGTTTCTTGCGAATAATAATTCCATCTCATTAAACCTTTTTATTAAATTAGCTAAATAGTTTATCTTAAAATTGCTTTAATTTGAATAAAAGCTCTTTTAAGCTAAAATATTGTTCTACTCTACATTGAAAATCAAAACTTTACATTTCAATGTCAAAAATTAAGAAGGTAACCAATGGACAAAATTATAGATATTTTAGATTCTATCGCCTATGAAAAAGGCTTAAAAATTGAAGATGTTGAAAATGCATTAAAAGAAGCATTAATTAAAACTGCTGAAAAAATGGTAGATTCTACACTAAGATTCGATGCAGAGATTGATAGACCAAATAAAAAATTAGAACTATTTCAAAAAATTGAAGTTGTTCCAAATGATGATGAAAGATTAAATGAAGATGGTCTTGATGAATATGAAAATATTATAAGTAAAGAAAACTATATATCAATAGATGAAGCTAAAAAAATTGATGAGTCTCTAGAAGTTGGAGATTTTGTAAACTATGATTTAGAATTTGAAAACATGGGTAGAAATGCCGCTACAATCTTACATAATAACTTCGAATATAGAGTACAAAGATTTTTAGAAGAATCACTTTTAAGTAAATATAAAAATAAAATAGGAAAAACTATCAGTGGTAGTGTAACAAGAGTTGATAGACAAGAAAACACCTTTGTAGAGATTGGTGAAGTTAAAGGTATGCTTCCTAGAAAAAGTAGAATTAAAGGGGAATCTTTTAAAGTTGGTGATACTGTAAAAGCAGTTGTTAGAGGTGTAAATATTGATAAAACAAATGGTTTGGTTGTTGAGATTTCAAGAACAAGCCCTAAATTTTTAGAATCACTTTTAAAATCTGAAGTTCCTGAATTAAAAGATGAGATTATTGCCATTGAAGCAAGTGCCAGAATCCCTGGAAGTAGAGCTAAAATTGCTTTATCTACTACTGATGCTACAGTTGACCCAATTGGTTCAATTGTAGGAGTTAAAGGGGTTAGAATTGGAGCAGTTTCAAGACAATTAAGTGGAGAAAACATTGATTGTGTTGAATACTCAAATGTACCTGAGATGTTCATAGCAAGAGCTTTAAGTCCAGCAATCATTTCAAGTGTAAAAATTGAAAAACATGCAGAAGGAAATGAAAAAGGTAAAGCTGTTGTTACAATTCCAAGTGACCAAAAATCTAAAGCGATTGGAAAAGCTGGGTTAAATATTAGACTAGCTTCAATGCTTACAAAATATGATATTGAGTTAAAAGAGATTGGTGGCGCTCCTGTTGGAGGAAACAATTCTGAAACTCAAGAACAAGAAAAAACTACAGATACAGCAAGTTTAGAGGCACTATTTAAATAATGGCAAGATTAACTATATTTGATTCGGTTAAAAAAGAGAAAGTTCTTTTTGAACCAATAAAAGGCAATGATGTAAAAGTTTATGTGTGTGGACCAACAGTTTATGATGATTCACATTTAGGTCATGCTAGAAGTGCAATTGCATTTGACCTTCTTCACAGAGTTTTAAAAGCGAATGGTTACAAAGTAACTATGACCAAAAACTTTACAGATATTGATGATAAAATCATCAAAAAAATGCATGAATCAAATAGAAGTTTAGAAGATATCACAAGTGAATATATAAATAAATATAAAAGTGATATGCAAGATTTAAATATCTTACCAAACAGCTTTGAGCCAAAAGCTACTGAAAATCTTCAAATCATGATTGAGATGATTGAAGATTTGATGAATAAAGATATTGCATATAAAATTTCAGATGGTGTTTATTTTGATGTATCAAAAGATGAACACTATGGTTCACTTTCACACAGAGCAAGCGATGAAAACTCAATTGCTAGGGTTGAAGCAAATACTGAAAAAAGAAATCCAAGTGATTTTGCTCTTTGGAAATTTGAAAAACAAAACGATGTAGCTTATGAATCACCTTTTGGGAAGGGACGTCCAGGATGGCATATAGAGTGTAGTGCTATGATAAATAAACATCTTGCATACAAAGATGAAGCTTATCAAATAGATATTCATGGTGGTGGAGCAGATTTACTTTTTCCTCACCATGAAAATGAAGCAGCACAAACTAGATGCTCAACAAAAGCACACTTAGCAAAATACTGGATGCATAATGGTTTTGTAACTATTGATGGAGAAAAAATGAGTAAATCTTTAGGGAATTCATTTTTCCTAAAAGATATTTTAAAATCATACTCAGGTGAAGTTGTAAGATTTTATCTTTTAACAGCACAATATAGAGCAAACTTTAATTTCAATGAAGAGGATTTAATCTCTTCTAAAAAAAGATTAGACAAACTATATAGAGTTAAAAAAAGAGTTTATGGTTTAGGTAAATCAGCTGTAAATAAAGATTTTAAAGAGAGTATTTTGTCTGCTTTAAATGATGATTTAAATACAGCAAAAGCTATCTCAATCATAGATGAATATATCAACAAAGCAAATGAAACTTTAGATAAAGAACCAAAAAACAAAAACTTTAAAAAAGAGCTAGTGGCTACTTTTGAGTTTATTGATGAGATTATTGGTATTGGATTTGAAGATGCTTATAAATATTTTCAGTTTGGTATCTCAAAAGAGGATATTGAAAATATTGAATCTCTAATCGAAAAAAGAACACAAGCTAAAAAAGAAAAAGATTTTGAAACTGCTGATAAAATCAGAGATGAAATCACAACTTTAGGTGTTTCAATTATGGACACTCCAAACGGTGTAGTTTGGGAAAAACTATAAAAAGATTTAAATTCTTTTTATAGTACTCACTTTTACTTTTATTTCAACAAAAATTATATATTATTTGGGTTTTCGATTTTCATAATTTATTTAAAGGAGAAGAATATGTTCGAACAAAACAAATTCTCTATTATGGCAATATCTTCCCTATTTTTTGCAATAACTTTTTTAGCAATTGGTTATGGTATGATTTTAACATTTATTGGTGTATATTTAAAAGAACAAGGTATAAATGATATAGCAATTGCTATTATTAATGCTTCATTCTTTTTAGGTGCGGTATGCTCTTCAATATTTAGTCAAAGTATTATTTCAGCAGTTGGGCATATTAGAAGTTTTGCAACATTTGCAGCTATCATGGTTATCTCATTTTTATTACACTCTGTAT
This sequence comes from Halarcobacter sp., assembly GCF_963675975.1. Lineage (NCBI taxonomy): Bacteria > Pseudomonadati > Campylobacterota > Epsilonproteobacteria > Campylobacterales > Arcobacteraceae > Halarcobacter > Halarcobacter sp. Next base: position 242,351 of record NZ_OY780939.1, read on the forward strand.
TTTTCAATGAATATTTATGGGCTGTACTTAGAGCAATTTCTGGTTTTTCATTTTATAGTTTATTAATTATTTTAGAAAGTTGGCTAAATGAAAAGAGTACTCAAGATTCAAGAGGAAAAGTATTAGCAGTTTATACAATTATATTTTACTTGTCAACTGCCTTAGGACAACTATTTTTAAATGTTGATGAAAACTTTAAACAATCTATTTTTACTATAGGTTCAGTGCTTATACTTTTTTCTATTCTTTTTATCTCTTTAACAAAAATTAAAGAACCAACATTAAAACCTTTTGAAAGATTTTCTATTCCCAAAGTATATTCAGTTGTTCCTCTTGCTACAACTTCTAGTTTTTTAGGAGGATTTATTGTAGGTTCATTTTTTACTATGGCACCAGTGTATATTCTTACAAAGTTTAATTCTATTGAGATAGTTTCTTATTTTATGTCAATTGCTATTCTTGGTGGGCTTGTATCACAATGGCCAGTTGGAATATTATCAGACAAGTTTGGTAGAAGAAAACTTATATCATGGGTAGCAGCCATAACTTCAATAACTTCTATTTTATTTTTATTTACTCAAGGTAATATTACATATATTTACATTTGCGCATTTTTATTAGGTCTTACAATCTTTACAATCTATCCTTTAAGTGTTGCAAGAGCAAATGACGTTTTAGATGAAGATAGTGACTTACTTGAGATTAGTAGAACACTTCTATTCACATATGGAATTGGTTCTTTTATAGGACCACTTGTAATTGGTATATTATTAAAATATTATGAATACTCTATGTTTGTAATCTACTTTGCAATTGGTATTTATTTAACATTTTATGCCTTATCTAAGAAAAGAATCGCCGATGATGAAAGAAGTACTTTCGTTAATATCCCAGTAACTTCTGGTCCTGAATTAACAATGTTAGATCCAAGAATTGATGAAGAGGAAGTAGTAGTAAGTAATAATAACTAAACAGTTTTTCTTACTACTTTGATATCCTCTTTATTTATATTTAAAAAGCATTCTGTTTGATTATTATCAAACATTGCTTTTGTTGTCTTAACCAAAATTTCAACGCTGTCAAAATCTTCTAAAATAATTTCCAACTCATAATAATCTCCACAAAATGAGATATCTTGAATAAGCCCTTTAATTTCAGTTTCTTTACTACTTACTTCAATTTTATCTATTGAGATAATAGGAACGCTATTTTCATCAATAGAAACTCCAAAAGATTCTGCTAATGCTTTTGGAAGCTGATTTATTTTATTTAAAAAGTTTGCAACATATAGAGAACTTGGATTATTGAACAACTCTTGAGGTGTTCCATATTGCTCAATCTTTTTATTATGGATTATAGCTATTTTATCTGACATACTTAAAGCTTCTTTTTGATCATGGGTTACAAGTATTGCACTTAATCCCATATCTTTTATAAGTTTTTTTAACCAGATTTTTGTTTTATTTCTAAGTATAGAATCAAGGTTTGAAAAAGGTTCATCAAGTAGGATAACTTTTGGTTCATAAGCTAAAACTCTTGCTATAGAAACCCTTTGTTGTTGTCCACCACTTAACTCATGGATTTGTTTATTTCTATGTTCAACTAAGTCAAACTGCTTTAATAAACTATCTACTCTTTTTTGTTTTTCTAATGCTTTTAATCTATATAAAGCAAACTCAATATTCTCTCTTACATTTAAATGGGGGAAAAGTGCATAGTCTTGGAAAATATAACCAATATCTTTGTGACACTCTCTTCTTCCATCTTTTAGTAAACAATGGTCATTTATAAGAATCTCTCCACTATATTCATCTTGTAAAGAAGCAATACTTCTTAAAATAGTACTCTTACCACAACCACTAGGTCCTAAAATAGTTACAATTTCACCTTGTAACACATCAAAAGAGATATCTTCTAAAATCTTCGTATTTCCAAAAGAGATTGAAAAGTCTTTTATACTAACTCCAACCATACTAATCCTTAACCATTTTTTTTGCTAAAATCAAGACTGAAATAATCCCAAATAAAACTATAAACATAGCTGGAACACTTGATTCTATAATTTGTGATTGATTTACCAACTCATAAGATAAAACTGGAAGTGTATCAAAATTAAAAGGTCTTAAAATCATAGTAAGAGGTAACTCTTTCATAACCTCAATAAACACTATAATAATACTTACTAATATTGAACTTCTTAGAAGTGGAAAAATCATCTTAAAGAAGGTTTGAAAACCTCCAATTTGCATAGTTTTACAAGCATCATCATAAGTTTTAGGAATTTTACTAAAACCTGACTCATAATTATTAATTGAAATCGCTAAAAATCTAACCACATAACCAAATATAATAGCAACAATAGTTCCACTTAAAAGTATATCAAGCCCTTTATCAATCACACTAAAAAAGCTTAATATTCCAACTGCAACAACAGCTCCTGGAATTGAATAACCAAGTTTTACAATTTGTACTAAATATTCTGCAATTTTGCTTTTGTGAACTCTTACATTATATGTAATAATAAAAGCCAATATTGTAATAAGTATAGAAGTAAATACCCCTAAAGATAAAGTTTGAAGTAAAATTCTAAGAAAATCATCATCTATAATATCTTCATAAGAGATGTAAAACCAATAACTCATTTGTGTAAATGGAAGTAAAAATCCAAAAAAGAATGGAATAAAACAAGCTAATATTGCAAGTAATTCTTTTACACCACTTAGTTTTTGTTTTATAATTGGTTTAAAATCTTTTCCACTACTTTTATATTGTTTATTTCTTCTTTGAAATCTCTCAATAAATATAAGTAAAAATATAAAAAGCATAAGCATAGAAGCTAATTTTGAAGCATCTTCAACGCTACCCATTCCAAGCCAAGTTCTAAAAATACCAGTAACAAAAGTTGGTACTCCATAATAATCCATTACACCAAAATCAGCCACAGCTTCCATTACAGCTAAAATTACCCCTGCAATAATTGCTGGTCTTGAAATTGGAATAATAACTTTATAAAAAATCTGGAAATTTGATAAACCCATTGTTCTTGAGGCATCAATAATAGATGAAGACTCTGCTTTTAAATATGTTTTAGAGATTAAATATACATAAGGGTAAAGAACCAAAGACATGATGATTATTGCACCCTCTATTGACATAATATCAAAGAAGTTTACTTCATCTAAGCTTTTACCCATAATATCTAAGATAAAAGTAGTAACACTTCCTGTGATATCAAACATCCCTCCATAAATATATGACATAATATATGTTGGTATTGCAAAAGGTAAGATTAAGGCATAGTGAAAAAACTTTGAGCCTTTGAATTTATAAAAAGTGGTAATATATGCAGTTGAAAAACCCATAATACTTGTTAATAATGCAACCCCAAACATTATATATAAAGAGTTGTAAATATATGTAAATAGTACTGTATCAACTAAGTGTTGCCAATTTTCACTTTTTGCAAAAATATGAGAGATAAGTATTAGTGCTGGAATTGAAACAAGTAGTGTTAAAAGAACACTACTTATTGTTAGTTTGTTAAATATCTTCAATGTGCCTTCTTATCTCCATCCAGCTTCATCAAAAATTTTAACTGCCAGTGCATTGTATTCACCTAAAGTATTTATAGAGATTTTATCATCATTATATGTTCCCCAAGCTTCAACAATTGGATTTAGATTCATACCCTTTACAACTGGATACTCAAAATTATCATTTGCAAATAATTTTTGAGCCTCAGGACTTGCTAAAAATTCTATAAATTTAACTGCATTTTCTTTGTGTGGAGCATATTTTGTTACCCCTACACCACTTACATTTATATGTGTTCCACCATTTTCAAATGTAGGAAATATAACCTTTACATTTGATACAGCTTCTTGTTCTGATAGATCTTTTGAACCAGTCATTTGACCCACATAATATGTATTTACAATACCAATTTTACCTATTCCATTACCTACAGCTTTTACTTGATATCTATCATCACCTCTAGGTCTTCTTTTCATATTTTTTACAACACCTTTTGCCCATTTTAAAGCATACTCTTCTCCATGGTGAGCAATAACTGCTGCAAGCATTGATTGATTATAGATGTGACTTGAAGATCTAACCATGATCATTCTTTTAAATTCTGGTTTAACTAAATCTTCATAAGTTTTAAGTTTATTTTCTAAGTCACTATCTTTTGGTATTACAAAAGCTCTAACTCTTTTTGTAAGAGCAAACCATTCATTATCTTCATCTCTAAGGTTTTCTGGGATATTTTTTATTAAGTAGTCTGAACTAATTGATTGAAGTAGATTTAATTTTTTTGCTTGATATAATCTTCCTGCGTCAACTGTTATTAAAACATCAGCTGGAGATTTGTCACCTTCACTTGTTAATCTTTTTATTAATGCATTAGCATCTGCTTTTACTACATTTACTTTTATTCCTGTTTTCTCTTCAAACATTTTAAATAATTGTTTATCTGTATCATAATGTCTATGAGAATATACATTTACTTCTGATGCTGCAAAAATTGAAGTTGATAATAAGAGTGCACCTAATAATATTTTCTTTATCATATCTAACCTTTTTTTAATAATAATTATTGAAATTGTAATTAAATCTTGCTTAATTGCCTCTTATAATAAGAACGATTATCATAATAACTAATATATAAAAAGGGAATAGCAAGAACTATTCCCTTTAGATTAGAGTTTTAAATATTATCAAATATTTAAGTTTTATTTCCACCCAGCTAAATCAAATATTTTCACAGCTTGGGCATTATTTTTACCTAAAGTATTGATTGAGATATTATCCGCTTTAAATGTTCCCCAAGATGATACTAAATCAGAGGTTTTAACACCTTTTAATACTGGATACTCAAAATTTCCTTGTGCAAATAGTTTTTGTGCTTCTGCTGATGCCATATATTCTAAAAATTTAATAGCATTTTCTTTATTTGGTGCAGTTTTAACAACTCCTCCACCAGAAATATTAATATGTGTTCCACCATTTTCAAATTTAGGGAAGAAAATTTTAACTTTTTTTACTGCCTCTGCTTGTGACTTATCTTTGTTATCTACCATTTTACCAATATAATATGTATTAGCAATTGCAACTTTCCCTATCCCATTTGCTATAGATTTAACTTGATATCTATCATTTCCTTTTGGTTTCATAGCCATATTTGCTACTATTCCTTTTGCCCATTTTAAAGCATACTCTTCTCCATGATGTGCAATGATTGCAGCTAATAAAGATTGATTATATGCATTATTTGATGATCTAACCATAATCATACCTTTGAATTTAGGATCAGCTAAAGCTTCATAAGTTGATAACTCTTTTTCTATTCCCGAACCAATTTTATAAACTGCAACTCTTGACCTTTTTGTTAATCCAAACCATTGATTATCTTCATCTCTTAACTCAGCTGGAATATTCTTTAGTAAAATATCTGAATTGATTGCTTGAAAAATTCCGTCAGTCTTAGCTTTATATAATCTTGCTGCATCAGCAGTTATTAAAATATCAGCAGGAGATTTCTTACCTTCATTTTTAATTCTATTAATTAAAGCAGAAGCCTTTGCTTTAACAACATTTACTTTTATGCCCGTTTTCTCTTCAAACATTTTGAACAGCTTTTTATCTGTATCGTAATGCCTTGTAGAATAAATATTTACCTCATTTGCACCAAAAAGTGAACATGATAATATTGCACTTCCTAAAATTAATTTTCCAAACATGCTTATCCCTTTTTTCTTAAGTAAAGAAATTATAAGTAAGCTTTCATTAAATTAATCTTAATAATGATTATCAAAAATATAATTATTTTGAACATAAAAAAAGGGAGATAGTCGACTATCTCCCTTTTGTTGGTTAAAAATATAATTATTTAACGTATGCTGCGTCAGTTACGTTTTGAGTGTCAACAATATATGGAACTAATGCCATGTGTCTTGCTCTTTTAATCGCTTTTTCTACCATCTCTTGTGAGTTTTTAGAGTTACCTGTAAGTCTTCTAGGCATAATTTTACCTCTTTCACTCATAGATATTTTTAGTAAATCTACATTTTTGTAATCAATGAAATCAATTTTCATCTCTGTATATTTACAATATTTTTTTCCGTATTTTCTTCTTTCTGCCATTTTTAATCCTTATATTCTAGAAAGGTATTTCATCATCATCAATATTGATTTCAGGTATTCTTTGCTCAGGCATTTGATGTGAACCTGAGTTATTCATACCACCATAATTATTTTGACCCATATTATTTTGTTGAGGAACTTGTTGTTGATTATTGTATTGTGAACCTTGTTGGTTATAACTGTTTTGTTGGTTATAAGAACCTTGGTTATCCGACATATTTTGTGAATCCGCTTTTGTATCTAACATTTTCATTGTATCAACTCTAAGAGCATGTCTACTTCTGTTAGAACCATCTTGTGCAGTCCATTGTTCAAATACTAATCTTCCTTCCAATAAAACTTTAGAACCTTTTCTTAAATATTGGTTAGCAACTTCGGCACTTCTTCCAAAAATATTGAAATCTAAAAAGCAAACTTCTTCTTTTTGCTCTCCAGTATTAGTCTTATATCTATGACTTGTAGCTATTGCTGATTTAGCTAATGCAGAACCATTAGGCATATATCTAAGCTCAATATCTCTTGTTAAGTTTCCTACCATTACTACTTTGTTATACATAAGATGTCCTATAAATTTTGATTAGTTAGCTTTTTTAGCTGCCTCTTCGCTCATTTTTGTCCATGCAGCGATCTCTTTTTTACTTTCATATTTAATGAAAATAAATCTCATAATATTTTCGTTGATTCTATAGTTTCTTTCTATTTCTAAGATTCCTTCAGTTGAACCTTTGAAGTAAATTACGAAATAGTAACCTCTTTTGTTTTTTTGAATTTCATAAGCTAGTTGTCTTGTTCCCATGTCGTCACAAGATGAAATTTCACCACCATTTTTTTCGATTGTAGCTTTAACTAAATCGATTTGAGCCTTAGTTTCTTCTTCAGTAAGAGTTGGCTTCAAAATAAACATTGTTTCATAATGTTTGATTCTTGACATTAATTATCTCCTTATAGATTGTGCCGGTATCTTTACAAATATCAGCAAGGTTTTTTGTAAAGTCTGTGATTTTATCTAATTAAAACTGAAATTTTCCTAAGACAAGCTTGTAAATAAAGATTTTGATTTGAGATTTTTGAAGACTTTAATTCCAATTCTACTTCAAGAAGATAATCAATTATCTCTGAAAATTTTTCTGGCTTTATGTTCATAGCCAATCTACTTTTCTTTTCCCAAACATTTTTTGGAGGGACAAAACCTAAAATCTCTTTCGCATTTGCACTTCCAAAAACTCTAATATAAGAGCTAATCATAAATAGTTGTTGTACAAAAGATGTTACTTGATTTAAAAGATATATCTCATTTATCCCCTCTTCTAAAAGAGTTTCCAAATCCAAACTTATATCTTGAGAAGCTATAAGATTGTGTAAAAAGTCTTCAAAATTAACTGCACCAATACCAAAACAGTGTTTATAAACCAAATCAGGGGTGATAGTCGCATCTAAAATTGCAAGTTTTTTTAAGTCATTCATACATAAAGATAAATCTTGTCTATGCATAAAATATAGATTATTTAATGCAGACATCTCATATTTCATATTTAACTGTTTTGCATGATTTTCAATAAGTCTAATTGCTTCATTTGGAAATGGTGAAAACATACGTACACTAACAGCATTTAGTTTTTGAGTAAAATAACCACCCATAGTTTTAAATTCACTATCATCCATACAAGCAAAGATAACTTTTGAATCAGGATTAGTATTACAAGCTTCTATTAAAGTTGTAACCTCTTTTTTATTTAGTTTCTTTTCTAATTTTATAATCAAAATATTGTTTGAAGCAAAAAGTGATGACTGAAGTAGTTTATCTTTTGCATATTTAAAATCAAAATCATCAAAATAGATTTTTTCTATCTCATCTGGACTACCTAATCTATTTGCAACAAGACTAGTATAGTAGTCAATCAAAAAAGTAGATTGCCCATAAAACATATAAGCACTAAAAATTTTGTTTTGATTTAATAAGTTATCGAATTCGTTTTTATACATAATGAAATATTAGCCTAAATTTACTTTTTTTGTACTTTTAAAATAGTTTTTCCAAACGATTAAAAAGTCCTACCCATGTTTTATCTTTAAGCAACTCTGTTACCCTTTGAATATTGTATTTTTTATTTGTTAAAATCTCAGAACTAAGCTCATCAATTTTTTCACTTAACTCATCTTCAAAACTTTTAATATCCTCTTCAAAAGGCTTATCAATATCTTTTAGCCTAGGCATTTTCACATATCTTATTGCACCAAGTTCTTTTAACTCATTACCTAAGAAAGCATCAAGTCCTGGTAAATCTGTACAAATAACTTTTGCTCCTGAAGCTAAAGCTTCAATAACAACCAAAGGTAAACCTTCAAAAAATGAGGGAAGAACAAGAATATCACTATACCTTAAAATAGACTCTAACTCATTTTGAGGAACTAAACCTAAATAACGGATATTTGCCTTTGATGTTACAATACTTTTTATTATTTCATTACTCTCTTTAGATGTTCCATTTCCAATCAAGTTTAATTCAATGTTTTCATATTTTTTTACATTTTCCATTGCTTTAATAAGATGAGGAACTCCTTTAGCATTACAGATTTTTCCCACATATACAATTTGTATTTTTTCATTTTTTTCCCTTTTTATAGGGAAAAACATCTCAGGGTTATATCCACTTCCACTTGTTATAACTTTACTATCAGGAAGATTATATAATTTTTTAATCTCTTCAGCTTGTGCAGAATTTAAAGCAAACAAATAATCGCATTTAGGAATCTTATTTTTTAATAAAGGTACAAATTGATGAGCTCTTTCTAACTGTCTTAAATCAGTTCCATGACAAAGTGTTAATACTTTTAGATTTGGATATAAATCTTTTATAAATGTACTTAATAGCCAAATATGATTGCAGATTACAACATCAGGTTTAAACTCTTCAACAGCTTGTGTTATGACTTTTTTAAACTCTTTCTCATAAAGTTTAAACATCTGCTCATTTAAATCACTATATTTAGTACTTTTATAAGGCATAACATCACTCATTCCAACAACAGGGAATGGCAACTCTTTAGTTTCAAACAAAACTGGATAAAAATTATTTAATTCAAACCCTGTCATATCTTCTTTTTGTTCACTAACAGGAACTCCTGCAAGAATAGCTTGCTGATGTTTTTTTTCAACTCCTGCTTTAAACAATTGTTGAAGGAAAACACCACTTCCTGTTCTTCCTGGTCTTTGTGCCAGTACATGTAAAATTCTCATACTTAGCCTTATTAAATATTATTAATATAAAATATTATCCAAGAAATGCTTTTCATATCCAATTGTTTTTGTTACAATTGCGAAAAAAAAGGTTTATTATATGGATATTGAGATATCAACACCTGCACTTCTTTTTCCTGCAATTTCACTACTACTTTTGGCATATACAAATAGATTTTTAACAACTGGTCAATTAATCAGAGCCCTTAGTAGTCAAGCTAGAAAAGATGGAATCAGAGAATTCAAAGGTCAAATTGCAAACTTAAAAAAAAGACTTGAACTTACAAAATGGATGCAGTTTTTTGGAGTGGTATCTATACTTTTATGTACTATTTCAATGTTTTGTCTTTTTTTAGGTTTTAATGATGTTGGAAAAAAAATCTTTGGTTTAAGTCTCATTACTATGTGTATATCACTTGCAATTTCTCTTTGGGAAGTATATATCTCGTCAAATGCTCTGAATTTGGAATTAAAAGATTTAACAGATAAATGTAACTAGATTTAAATATTTATAAAAGTAAAAGTTAGCAATGTTATAATTTTTAAAATTACTTAAAAGGTTTAGATATGCAAAAAGAAGCGAAAATTTTATGGACTACAGATAATAAAGAAACAGCTTTAAATATGGTACTTTTATATGCTCACAATGCTAAACTTAAAGGCTGGATGGAAGAAGTTTCTGTTTTAGTTTGGGGAACTAGTCAAAAACTAATTTCTCAAGATAAAGAGATTCAAGAAAAAGTTAAAGCTATGATAGATGATGGTGTAAAAGTTACAGCTTGTCTAAAGTGTGCTGAAAATATGCAGATTGCAGAAGGTTTAGAAGCTTGTAATATTGATATTTATTATACTGGTGAGCTTTTAAGTGATTGGATAAAAAGTGGTGATACAATAATTAGTGTTTAAGACACTAATATTTCACACTCCCTATTATCTTTTTAGAGATTAAATCACTTGATTTAAGAACTACTCTTATTTTACTAAAAAGAGTTTGCCCTTTATAGTTATCTAGATATATTTTAGCTCCACTTATCTCAGAATAAGTAACTGCTATACCCCTTTCTGTATCAGTTATTTTTGCTTTTACTTCTTTTCCTATATTTTTTAAAGCCCATCTTGCATATTTTCTATCTTCATAATCCCAAACCATTTGATCAATTTTTCTCTCTTGAATTGAGATATGGTCACAAATAATATCTATATCTTTAGGAGTTTGTTTAGATTTTAAAATTCTATGTAAAACTAAATCAGAATATCTTCTAATTGGACTTGTAAAATGTGAATATGATGTAAAACCTAAACCAAAGTGTCCTAAGTTTTTTGAACTATATTTTGCTTGGGTTTGGGAATGAATAATTAATTCATCAATCTCTTCACGTAGTGTTGTTTTATTTGCTTTTTCTTGAATATGAGTGATTGTTGTATGAACATCATTTTGTAATTTTACTTTTACCCCTAAGGCATTTACATCATCTACAAGTTTTGATATTGCTTTAAAAGGTGGTTCTTCGTGAATTCTAAAAATACCTACACTATTTACTTTTTTACTAGCTTCAATATTTGCTAAAAGCATACACTCTTCTATTAATTGATGTGAAGCGGATGATGTTTCAATCTCTACACTTTGAATCTCTCCATTTTTTAATCTTAGTCTATGCTCACTACTTCTAAAATCATATCCCTTTACAAGTCTTTTTTTTCTAAATGCCTTTGTAACTTCATATAAAGGTAAAATATAATCAAATATTTTTTTCTCTGTTTGAGTATATGTATCAAACTTCTCTTCTAAAACCCTGTCAATTCTTCCATATGAAAATTTTTTGTGAGAATTTATCAAAGCTTCAAATAGTTCTGATTTTTTCACTTCAAATTTTTCTAAATCTAAATATATTTTAAATACATATGAGTATCTATCAACACCCTCTTTTAATGAACATAAATCTTCACTTAATTCATTTGGAAGCATTGGTAATACTTTTGAAGGTAGATACGCAGAAGTAGATTTTTTATAAGCTAATTTATCTAATTCACTCCCCTCTTTTACAAAATATGAAACATCAGCAATTGCTACATATAAAACTGCATTCTCCCAGTCAAAATATATTGCATCATCGTGGTCTTTTGCAGTATTTGGATCAATAGTACAAAAAGGTAAATCTCTTAAATCCACCCTTTGTTTTTCATCATCCATTTTAGCATCAACATCAATTTTTGTAGTAACTCTATAATCTTCTGAATATAAATTTAAAGATATTATCTCATCAACTTTATTATCACTTATATTTCCAAAGTTTTTTACAACATCAAAGCTTTTACTATCTATTAATAAAATATCCCCATCATTTAAGTTTTTGTCAACTTTTGCTTGAAGTTTTATAGATTCTTTTATGGTAAAGTAGCTTTTATCTTTTGTATAAACTAATATTTCACTTTTTTTACTATTTGAAAAAACCTTTTCAACTTTTGCTTTTATTTTACTTCTTGGATTGAAAACTCTTTTTGCAAGAACTAAATCCCCATCATAGGCACCATTTAGATGTTCAAAATCTAAATTTATATTTTTATGTTCATTAAGTAAATCACAAAGTACTGCTCTATTTTTTTCTATTTTTACTATTCCAACTCTATATTTTGAGTTTATTTCATAAGTTTCATTTTTTACAATAAATCCATCTTTTACGAAATCTTCTAATATTTCTATCTCTTGCTTATTAAAATCTTTTATATGTTGTTGTATCTTTTTAAATAATTCATTAAACAATTCTTAAACCTTTAAACTATCTATATATTTTAATATAACTTTTGCTAATATTATATAGTTATATATCACAAAATATACCCTAAAATAAAAGGAGGAGTATTTTGTTCAGTAAAATCATACTCTCATTACTCTTAACATTTATTTTGTCTATTAACCTTTATGCAAATAAACCTATTCTTATTTTATACACGGGCATAACAATGGTTAAACCAATGAAAGAGATAGCAAAAATTATTGAAAAAAAATATGATTGTATAATTAAGGTTTCGCAGGGTAGTTCAAAAGATTTATATGAATCTTTAAAATATTCAAAAAAAGGTGACTTATATTTACCAGGAAGTGAATCTTATAGAATAAACAATTTAAAAGATGGTTACCTATTAGATGCAGAGGAGATAGGTTTTAATAAAGCAGCTATATTTGTCAGAAAAGGAAATCCACTAAATATAAAAAGTCTTAATAGTTTTATCAACAAAGACATAAAGACAATTCTTTGTAATCCTGAAGCTGGAAGTATTGGTCGAGAAACTAAAAAAATATTTTTAAAATATAAAGATGAATCTTTTTTAAATAAAGCCTATGACAACTCTATATTTATAGGTACAGATTCAAGAAACTTAAATCGTGCACTTATTGAAGAGGATGTTGATTTAACAATTAACTGGAGAGCAAGTGCATATTGGGATGAAAACTCAAAATATATTGATGTTGTTCCTTTGCCAGATAATCTTGCTCCTAGAAAGAAATTGGTAATTTCTCTTTTAAGTTTTTCAGAAAATAAAGAGATTGCGAAAGCATTTATAAAGTTTTCTAGTTCTAAAGAGGGACAAAAAGTTATGAAAAAATATGGATTTGTTAGGTAGATATTGGTTAACTCAAAAATAAATAAAACATTAAAACATCTTATTTTATTAATTGCAATTTTTGTAATAGGGATGATTGTCTTAGTTTCTTTGCATAGTTTTTTTCTACAATTAATAGATGATTTGGACAAAAAAACAGAAAATCTTAAGTCCAAAATTGAAATTGGTGAATTTATTATCAACGATATATATAAAATAAGGTCTGACTTTTATGAATTAGCCACAACAGTATCAAGTAAAAAAAGTCTTGAAGGTCTAAATAAAAGAATAGATGAGAAAATAGAGTTTATTGAAAAATGTTTAGAGGTTTTGGATAAAGGTGGAAAAGTAGAAAGAGTTATTAAATTAAATATTGAAGGGCACTATAACTCTACAAAAACCATAAATTATAAAAAATTAGATGACACTCCGTCACTTGAAGTTATAGAATTAGCTCCAAAAGTTCAAGAATTAAAAAATATGATAAAAAAAATAAACTCATTAATTATTGAACAGTTAGACAATAGAGAATCTAACGATATAGAAAATTTTATGCTTCAAAATAGAACAATAAAAAGATTCTACAAAAGAACTCCTGCTTTTTTTATAAGAATAACTGAAAATGCCAACAGACTTCTTTTTGAAGGGAATCTTGAATTAGAAAAAATAGAAAAAAAACTTGTTGATCAAAAAAACCAATATACAAATTTAGAGTTTTTCTTAATCATTAACTTTATACTATTTGCTATATTGCTTGGAACAATTATAGCAATACAAATCAATAAAAATACAACTCTTTTACAAAGACAAGAACAGTTTACTAGAGGAACACTTGATTCCCAAGAGAATATTGTTATTGTTAGTGATGGGGAAAAAATGATTGATGCAAATAAGGCATTAATTGATTTTTTTGATAACTATGATAGTTTTGATGACTTTAAAAGAAACCATCTTTGTATATGCGATTTTTTTGAAGAACATGAAAATCTGGGTGATGAATTTATAACTGATAAAATATATAAAGATATGGTTTGGTATGAAAATATAATAGAAAATCCAAAAGTTTTACATAAAGTTGCAATTTCTAAAAAAAATAAAACACACTACTTTTCTATAACTGCAAATAAAAAACAACTTGACAAAGAAAACAGTATTGTAATAGTTACATTAAATGATATAACTGAAGAGATGAGAATACAAAAAGAGTTAAAAAAACTTAATGAAAATCTTGAAGAGCTTGTAGATGAGAAAACAAAAGAGCTACAAATTTTAAATGAAAATCTTGAACAAAGAGTTGAAGAGGAAGTGAAAAAAAATAGAGATAAAGAAAGAGCACTAATTCAACAATCTAGATTTGCAGCACTGGGGGAAATGATTGCAAATATTGCCCATCAGTGGAGACAACCTTTATCTGCTATATTAACAACAGTAACTTCGATACAACTGCAAAGAGAGTTAAAAATTGCCACTGAAAAAGATGTTGATGATTGTCACAATTCTATTGTAAAATATGTAAAATTTCTTAATCAAACAATTGAAGATTTTAGAGGCTTTTTTAATCAAGATAAAAAACTTGTTAAATATAATATTCTTGATGTAATAAACAACGCCACGTCAATTACTAGTGCTGTATATAAAAATCATTCAATAAATATAATTTATGAACACAAAAAAGATAAATACGAAATAACAGGCTACCCAAATGAATTATCACAAGCTTTATTAAATATTTTAACAAATGCAAAAGATATATTAATAGAAAGAGAGATAAAAGAGAGAATAGTAAAAATCGAAGTAAGTGAAACTACTAAAAATATAAATATAGAGGTAACAGATAGTGCTGGGGGGATAGATGAACATGTTTTATTAAAAATATTTGATCCATATTTTACAACAAAACATAAATCTCAAGGAACTGGAATAGGCCTTTATATGAGCAAATATATAATTGAAAAAAATGTAAAAGGATTATTAAGTGCTAGTAATCAGAGTTTTGAATATGAAAATAAAACCTATAATGGTGCTTGTTTTAAAATAGAATTACCTAAAATTTAACTTTATTTAGATATAATCCAACAAAATTTACTAGAGGAACTATAATGGCATTAAATGTTTACTACGATAAAGATTGTAATATCGAATTAATTAAATCAAAAAAAGTTGCTATGATCGGATTCGGATCACAAGGGCATGCACACGCTGAGAACTTAAGAGATTCAGGTGTTGAAGTTGTTGTTGGTCTTAGAAAAGGTGGTTCATCATGGGCAAAAGCTGAAGCTAAAGGTTTTGAAGTTAAAACAGTTGCAGAAGCTACTGCGTGCGCTGATGTTGTTGTGATTTTATTACCAGATGAAAATCAAGCTGATATTTATGAAAATGAGATTAAAGCTAATTTAAAAGATGGTGCTTATGTATCATTTGGACATGGATTTAATATTCACTACGGAAGAATTTCACCAGCTGCTAACATCAATGTAATGATGGTTGCACCTAAAGCTCCAGGTCACACTGTAAGATCTGAGTTTACTAAAGGTGGGGGAATTCCTGACTTAATCGCTATTCACCAAGACGCTTCAGGAGATACTAAAGATGTTGCTTTAGCATATGCTTCTGCAATCGGTGGTGGTAGAACTGGTATTATTGAAACTACTTTCAAAGATGAAACAGAAACTGACCTTTTCGGTGAGCAAGCTGTATTATGTGGTGGAGCTACTGCTTTAGTTGAAGCTGGTTTCGAAACATTAGTTGATGCTGGATATGCTCCAGAAATGGCATACTTTGAGTGTTTACACGAGTTAAAATTAATCGTTGACTTAATGTATGAAGGTGGTATTGCAGATATGAGATATTCTATTTCAAATACTGCTGAATATGGAGATTATGTATCTGGTCCTAGAGTTATCAATGATGAGTCTAAAGCTGCTATGAAACAAATCTTAAAAGAGATTCAAAACGGTGTATTTGCTAAAGACTTTATCTTAGAAGGTCAAGCTGGATACCCAAGAATGAACGCTGAAAGAAAAAATTCTAGAGCTTCAAGAATTGAGCAAACTGGTGAAAAACTAAGAGCTATGATGCCTTGGATTGCTTCAAATAAAATTGTTGATCAAGACAAAAACTAAAAAATCTATTTAAAGTAAGGATAAACCCTTACTTTAAATTTACTAAGTTTTCATGACAAAAAGAAAAAAAACTACGCCTAAAAAAACTACCAGAAGAAAAAATACAAAAACAAATAAAAGTAATAGTAAATTAATAAATATACTTCTATTTATAATCATATTACTACTTCTTGCTATTGGATTTTTAATATATACAATTGATACTAATAAGCTAAATGAGACTAAAAAAGAGATCCCTAAAGTAGTAAAAAATATTGAAACAAAAGTTAAAGAAACAAATGATGAATTTGATAAATATTTTGATCAAATAGAAAAAATCAAAAAAGATAAATTTGAAGAATATACAAAAGATTTTTATAAAGAATACACAGATACAGAAGAGATTAAAACACCTAATAAAGAAGAAATTAAAAAAACAGAAGTAAAACAAAAAGCAACAACTTCAAACAAACCTAAACTAGCAATTATATTTGATGATGTAACAACACAATATCAAATTAATAAAATCCATGATATAGGATATACAACAACTATTTCAGTTATGCCTCCAACAAAAAGACATCCTGATTCTGCTAAAATCACGAGCAAATTACCATTTTATATGATTCATTTCCCACTTGAGGCAAGGGTATTTAAAAATGAAGAATCAAGCACACTACATATTAATGATACATATGAAAAAATTGAAAAAAGAGTTGCCAAAATAAGAGAACTATATCCAAATGCAAAATATACAAATAATCATACAGGAAGTAAGTTTACTTCAAATGAACCAGCTATGGATAAACTGTTTAAAGCTCTTAAAAAATATGATTTTATTTTTGTAGATAGTAGAACAACTAGTAAAAGTGTAGCTAAACAAATGGCAAAAAAATACAATATGCCATATATATCAAGAAATGTGTTTTTAGATAATGAACAAGATTTTGATTATATTCAAGGGCAATTAAAAAAAGCAATTGCCATTGCAAAGAAAAATGGCTTTGCAATTGCTATATGCCATCCACATTCAATGACAATAAAAACTTTAAAAGAATCAAAAGCTTTAGTAAAAGATTTAGATATGATTTATCTAAATCAATTACCATCTTTAGCAAATTGATTAAAAACAAATAAAAGATTTAACTTTTATCTGTTTTAACTTTTTTCAAATCCTCTTTTAAAACCTCTTTTTTTAGTTTATCAAATCTTTTTTGTAAAAGTTTTAAATCTAATTTTTTTTCTGAATCCATAATTGTCCTTTAAATGGATTTTATTAATACTCATTTATTAATTTTGTAGCGATTAAAGCAATATGCTTTTGATCAACATCACCATACTTCATTCTAAAAAGTTTTACTATTGAGCAAACCATTTTAGGATGAACCTTACAAACAGATGTTTTTAAATATCTTCTTACCTCTCTTTTGATCATTAAATCTGACATATTCTTCCCTTATTGATATTAATTATCAAAATAATACACTTATAAAACTTAAAATTAAATAATATTGATAACTGTTATTATTTATAAGTTCTACTAAGTATAAGCTATTTTAAATTATAATTTTTATGATTATTTAAAGGCTTGCAATGACGAATATATTACATAATAAAATTCCAGAACTAAATAAAATGGATAAATATCCTGATAATATCTATTATAGAGGAAACCTAGAATTATTAAAAAAAAGAAAAGTTTCCATTGTAGGAAGTAGAAAACCTCTATCTTATACAAATAAGATGACCTATAAACTTGCAAATGAATTATCTAAAAGAGATATAACTATTATAAGTGGTGCAGCATTAGGTGTAGATTCAATTGCTCACAAAGCGGCATCACCAAATAATACTATAGCTGTGATGGCAAATGGCTTAGATATAAAATATCCTTCTGTAAATCATAAATTAATATCAGCTATAGAAAAAGAAGGTTTAGTTTTAAGTACATATCAAGATGGAGAAAAAGCAAGAAATTATACATTTGTACAAAGAAATGAATTAGTAGTTGCCTTAGGGGAAGTTTTAATAGTAACTCAAGCTGATTTAAACAGTGGAACTTTATCATCAATAAATTATGCATTAAAAATGGGTAAAGAGATATATACAATACCTCACCATATAAATGATAGTTTAGGTACACAAGAATTACTAGAAAAAAATCTGATAAATCCTATATACAATTTGGAAAACTTTTTAAACAGTTTTGGTGAAATAAAAAAAAGTGAAGATAATACACTTGAATACTATTTAAATACTTTCCCTTCATATGAAGAAGCCCTAAGATTATATAAAGATAAAATATTTAAGCTTGAACTAGAAGGAAAAATAGTTGTAGAAAACGGTTTAATTAAACCTTGTTAAATAGCGCATCTTCTTTTGCCTTTTACAAATCTTAATATTAAATACCCTAATAATCCTGATAGAAATGATCCAATTAGGATACCTAACTTATCAGTATAAAAAAACTGATGACTGTTTTCAAAAGCAAGACTATCAATAAATAAACTCATTGTAAAACCAATACCTGTTAGTACTGATACTCCATACAATTGTGCTAGAGTTGCACACTTGGGAAGTTTTGCAATATTATATTTAATTGCAAGATAAGAGAATGCAAATACACCTAGTTGTTTACCAATAAATAAACCAAATATAATACCCAAAGCAACAGGATTAGACATCTTATCAATTGATACGTTGTTTAAATCAACCCCTGCATTTACAAATGCAAATAATGGCAAAATATAAAATGCAACCCAATAATGTATATGATGTTGTAAAGATTTGGCAGGAGAGATTAATTTTCTTTTTTCATTAACAGCATGTAAAGGGATACAAAAAGCGACTATTATTCCTGCAAGTGTTGCATGAACTCCTGATTTTAATACAAATACCCATAATAATATTCCAAGAATCCAATAAAATCCTAATCTAGTCACTTTAAATCTGTTTAATACAACTAGCATCAAAATACATAATCCAGCCAAAGATATGGCATGGAAAGATAAATCATTTGTATAGAAAAATGCAATAATTAAAATAGCTCCCAAATCATCAAATATCGCCAAGGCCATTAAAAAAATTTTTAATGATACAGGTATTCTTCTTCCTAAAAGAGATAATATTCCTAAAGCAAAAGCGATGTCAGTAGCTGTAGGTATTGCCCAACCTTGCAAAGAGTAATCATCTCCATAATTAAAAATAAAATAGATAAATGCTGGAACAATCATACCACCTAAAGCAGCAATTGCAGGAAGAGCAATTTTACTAGGGGTTGATAAATGCCCTGCAATAACTTCTCTTTTTATCTCTAAACCAATAAGAAGAAAGAAAATTGCCATAAGACCATCATTAATCCATAAAATCAATGGTTTATCAATATCAAGTATATGCCCAACTTTAAAAGTAATTTGTGTTTCTAATATGGAAGTATAATATTCAGAAAGAAAAGAGTTATTTAAAATTAATGCAGCAATTGTTGCAAAAATCAAAATTATACCAGAAGTAGACTCTTTTTTAATATATTTTTTAACTAAAATTTTCATCAACTTCCCCTAGTAAAATTGTATTTTATAAATATAAAATACAACTTTATTTCTAAGAGAAGTATTAATTATGAGAAATTATTTTTTATTTAACTTTAAAAACTTTCCCATTCATCATCATCTTTTGTATTACTTTTTATTTCATTATTTGAAACTTTTTTTGTTTCCTCTTTTTTAGGTGAAACTTTTTTCTCAAAAGTTAATGATTCTTTTTTAGGTTCAGAGGTATTAGTTCTTACTTTTACTTCATTTTTACCTAAAAACTCTTTTGATTGGGCATCTGCAACTATCTCTTTAGCTATAGTATCAGTTTGAGCTGCTATATCATGCGTTTCTGTTGCAATTAATGCATTTTGTTGAGTTTGTTGATCTAACTGATTTACAGCATCATTAATTTGTGTAATACCTTGTTCTTGCTCTTTACTTGCATTTGCAATCTCTGAGATTTTTTCAGTTGATTTACTTATATCAACTAATAGCTCTTCATATCCAGAGATCATTTGATTACTAATCTCTTTACCTTGAGAAGCTTTAGTTGTAGCATTTTCAACTAATTCTTTAATCTCTTTAGCAGCCTCTGCTGATCTAGAAGCTAGATTTCTAACCTCTTGTGCAACAACAGCAAAACCTTTACCAGCTTCACCAGCCGTTGCTGCTTCAACTGCAGCATTAAGTGAAAGAATATTTGTCTGGAAAGCAATTTGATCAATTACAGAAATTGCTTCATTAATTGAATTTACCTGATCTGTAATATCTTCCATAGCTTTTGTAGTATTTTGAGCTAAAGTCTGACCTGTTTTAGCTGAACCACTTAAATTATTTGCATAGTCACTCATAAGTTGCACATTTTCTGCATTATTTACAATTGTACTTGTAATCTCTTCAAGTGCTGCTGCTGTTTCTTCTAAAGAAGCTGCTGCTTCAGTTGAACTTTTATTTAAAGTATCAACATTTACAATTAATTTATCTGATGAATCATCAAGAGTAAGTCCAATTGTATAAGATTGTTTCAATAGATTAGAGATTTCATCTGTTAAGAAATTTAAACTTTCTAGTAATTTCTTCATATCCCCTTCAACATTTTTGGCATCAAGTTTTCTAGTAAAGTTATAATTACTAAACTCAGACAACACAACATTTATTGAATCTATTTTCTCTTTTATACCACTTAACATAGTATTTAAAGCACTACACAATTGAATAAGTTGAGGATTATTTGGTTCACTTTTTACAAGATTATTTAAATACCCATGATTTGCTTTTTCAACTATAGATAAAACCTCTTTTACAGTTTCATTATCTTTAATTAAACCTTTTTTAGTTTTTTCTATACTTTCATTTACAGATTGAGCCATAATAGCAAACTCATCTTTACCATCAATTTCTAATAGCTTTGTATCTTCACTTTCTCTGTTAATATAAGCAAAAAATGAAGCTAATCCATCTTTGAATTTTTCAATTGAACTAGTAATGATATTAGATAATATTATTGAGAAAATTACGAATATAAGTACTGAAACAATCACAATTGCTATTAAAATACTATTCATAGTAGATTCTGCATCATCTCTTAAAGATTGTGCACTTGTATTAATTTTTTGTAACTCTTCTTCAAGTTTTAGACCTGATTCTACCATTTTGGCAATTACTGGTTTTAAGTTCTCAGACTCTATTAATATTCCATTTTCAAAGTCTTTTATTTTTTGTTCTGAAAATTGATTAAAATATTTTATATAATCTGATGATTCCTTTAAAATATTATCACAAAGCTCTTTATTTGATTTTTGACTAACTTTATCTCTTAAATCAGTAACATTTTTATCAAGCTCTTGGAAACTTACCACTACTTTTTGCGCATTTGCATCAGATGGTGCTCTTAAGAATTGATAAACAGCTATTCTACCTTTCAACACTTGTTGAATAAAAACCTCTGTTTGAACTGCTGCTTCTATTCTAAATTTTACAAGATTATTATAATATGTAAAGATTATTGCAACTATTGTCACAATTAGAACATAAACAATTGGCACAAGCATCAATTTTATTTTTGTACTAAAATTTTTTAACATCCGTCCCCCCATGTTATTGATGATAATATCAATAATAGCACATTAGATATTAAAATAATTAATTGAAAGTTATAAAAAAGTTATAAAAATGACAAAAAAGTAACAAAAGTAATAAGAAATAACATATAGATGTTATTTCTTATCTTAATTGATAAGTAATATCCCCTGCACCAACGCCTAAAATTATTCCAGAATCTATGGTTTTAATTATTTTTCCATCTTTAACTAATTCCACTTTTCCTTTAGAGGTATTAAGTTTATCGGCAAATGTAGGATTGTATTGGGCAAACTCTTTTTCAAAATCTATTTCAATTACTTGCTCACCAGGAATTGTCCAAATAGGAAGAATAATTAATTCATCACATCTTCTAAAACATCTTTTAAAACCCTCTAAATTATCGTTTGTTCTAGAATATTTATGGGGTTGCCAAATAACCACTCTTTTGTTTATATTTGTAAGATTATCATATAATTCAACTGATTTCATAGTAGCTTCAATCTCTGTTGGGTGATGTGCATAATCGTCAATTAAAGCAAAGTTGTCCTCTTTTTGAACAAGATCAAATCTTTTTTTAATCCCTTTATAACAAGTGATATTTTTTCTAATAGTTTCAACATCTAATTCATTTAAAGCAGCTAATATGGCTAGTGAAGCATCTACTGCAATATGGTAACCAAATCCCCAAACTTCAAATGAACCAAAATCTTTTAAATCAAATTTAGTACAAGGTTCACCATCTTTTAAAAGATATGATAAGTTTTTAATATCACAACTTGGATATAAAAAATCTGCATCTTTTATATTTAATTTTTGTATATGTTCATCTTCACCATTTAAAACTTTTTTAGTACCTAATTCTATAAATTTTCTGTATGCTTCATAGAACTTTTCATAATCATAATGGTAATACTCCATATGTTCTGGCTCTGCATTTGTAACAATTGAACAATAAGGATTTGATAATAAAAATGAAGCATCAGATTCATCTGCTTCAAAACATACTAAATCATTTACATACCTAAAGTTTGAGCCAAAATCTTTTGAGATTGCACCTATTAAAGCTGAACTTTGCATTATTGAAGCAAGGATTGCAGTTGTTGTTGATTTTCCATGGGCTCCTGCTACACAAAAATTCTTTTTATCTCCTAATACAATTGGTAAAGCTTCTTTTCTTGATAAAGTTCTTATTTGTTTTAATCTAGCTTCTATTAATTCAGGGTTCTCATCTGTAACAGCTGCTGAGTATATAACTAAATCAAAATCATCAGAGATATTTTTTGAATCTTGAGGAGAAGATACTTTGATTCCCTCTTTTTCTAATTCAAGAGTAATTGGCGAACTTTTCATATCAGAACCACTTACTTCATGCCCATCATAGTTTAAAAATCTTGCTAAGGCAGAAAGACCTATCCCACCTATTCCTATAAAATGTACTTTCATTAATGTCCTAATAAATGTTTTAATTCTTCATATTCTTTTTCTAAAATATCTGTATTGTTGTTTATATGTTCTTCTAAATCATATGTGAAATTTGTAATAAAATAACCATATTTCTCATCATCATCACTATTACTCAAATCAACCTCAGTTGAATAAAAAGTATCTAAATCAATCCCTTTTGATAATGCAATTATATGTGACTGTAATCCTTTACATAGTTTTTCATCATCAACAATATTTGATAAAACAAAAACTAACTCTTTTGCACCTTCTAGATTTTCATAACTCCATTTTTCAATGGCATGTTCATAAAATGCTCTTGTGAAATATAAATCATCATCTTCAAGTTTTAATTTTCTTTTTTTAATAATCTCATCTACATTTTCAAAAGATATTTGTAAAATATTTTGATATATCTCATTTATTTTTTCTTCATCTAAATCTAAAATTAAAAATGAATCTAAAACCTCATATAAAGCAGAGATATTTTTTGTATTTATTGCATCAACTCTTGTTTCTTCTAAATATTTTAGAAAGTCTGGATTTGTTCTTGCTTCTTGAAGTTGCTCTTTATCCATCAATAAAATCCTTTAATCTTTCTAATACCTCTTTAGTTTTCTTTTCATTTTCAACAAGAGCAATTCTTACATACCCTTTTCCAATTCCATTTCTTCCTAAAAAACTACCAGGTAATACTTTTATATGTTTTTCTTCAAAAAGTTTTTTTGTAAACTCTAATTCATCTTCAACTTTTAACCAAATATAAAAAGTTGCTTTTGGAGGATTTATACCTAAAATCTCTTTTGCCAATTCAAAGTTTTTCTTATAAATTTTTCTAAATCCATCCACATGAGATGTTTCATTCCAAGCTACAGCAGCTGCTTTTTGTAAAGGAACTGGTGAAGCACATCCCACATAAGTTCTATACTTCATATACTCATTAAGAATATTTGCATCTCCTGCTATAAATCCACTTCTTAGACCTGGAGCTGAACTTCTTTTTGAAATAGAGTTCATAACCAATACATTTTTAAATTCACTATTTCCAACAGCTAAACTAGCTTCTAAAAGTGAAGATGGTTTATCTTTTTCATCAAAATAAATTTCTGAATAACACTCATCGTTTACTAATATAAAATCAAACTCTAAAGCTTTTTTAACCCAAATAGCTAATTCCTCTTTTGTCATCTCTGCTGATGTTGGATTATTTGGATAGTTTAGTATTACTAAATCACATTTTTTTAACTCTTCATCACTTAAATTAGCTTTGAAATCATTTTCTAAAGTTAAATCTATATGTATGACTTTTGCTCTACTTGCAATCGCCGCACCTTCATAAATTTGATAAAAAGGGTTTGTAAATGCAATAGTTGGATCTTTTTTATCAAAAAGTGCAAACTGAGGAAAGTTAAAAAGTACTTCTCTTGTACCAAATGTTGGTATAATTTGTTCATCTTCTAAATCTACATTAAATCTGTTTTTAACAAAATTTCTCATAGCATCTTTTAACTCTGGTAAACCTGCACTTGCTGGGTATTTTTGTAATAGTGAAGTTGTTTTAGCTAACTCTTCTTGGATAAAATCTGGTGTTTCAAATTTTGGTTCACCTATTGTTAAAGCACTTAATTCGTATTTACTATTTGGTTCAATACCTTCTAATAATTCATTTAATCTTTCAAATGGATATTTTTCAAAATTCATTTTTTTCCTTACTCTTCAATAACTGGTATTAGCAGTTGGTTATAATTGCCCATATCAAAAGATACTAGGTCTGGATTTGTATATAAAAACTGCCACGAAAGTCTTGTTTTTAACATACTTTGTTTTAATGGTAATATTTGCAAAATATTTGTATGTTTTTTTAACTCTCTAATTGGATTTTTATCATTTGTAACAATCTCAATTTTTTCATTAAATATTTTTGCTAAATTTTCAAAATGGTCTAATAGGTTTGATTTATCTTGGTTTTCCCCTAATGGATCCATATTAAAAATCTTTGTTTTAGTTTTTAATTGACTTGAAACATCAAAAACAACTGGTGATATTTGTTCGTAAGAGTTTACATCATTGATTAAAACAACTGATCTTTTTACACCTGAACCATCAATATTTTCACCTATTTTAAAAACTGGAAGTTTTAAATCTAATACATGTTTACTTTTTTTTCTGTTATTAAACATCTCATTAGTTAAAATCAACATTCCTATATCATAAGCTCTTGTATCACTTTTTAATAATTTTTCCATCCCTAAATTATGATAATCCATTTTTAATTCAACAGAATCATTATTGGCAAAAGTTTTTTTAATCTCATTTAATACACTAACCGTAGTTGGTCTTGTAATTCTAATAATCAATTTACCATTTTTTAATCTTTGATGTAAAAACTGTACCTCATCAATTACATTTAAAATTCTTTCATCTGTTTGTAAAAACATATCAAGATATAGATATAGATTGTGACCAAAAGGCATAGGAAATTGACCTTGAGATTTACCAATTGCATTATATACCTGCATTAAAACTGTAGGTTTTCCAATTACAAGGATTACATCATTTGGTTTTAAGATTAGTGAAGGTTTTATGTTTATAAGTTTTTCACCCCTATAAAGACCAAATATTTTCCACTCTCTTTGCTCTATTGAACCTATATATCTATAAGCATAAGAACTTCCAAAAGGGATTTTAATCTCCATAATTTCACCCTGTTTTAAACCAATGTTTTGAGCCATTACAGGAATATTAGGAAGTCTTTCAACCATCCCATTAGCTAATACTTCTATCCCTTTATATACGTTTACATAGGGGTCTTTTATATTTATTCCCCAATAATCAAGGATAGCCATAGGAAGGTTTTTCTTTCTAGCTTTTATATTTTTTATAACATTTAGCATCTCATCTTTTGAGTTTAATGCCACTAAAACTTGAGTATGCACATCTTTATCTAAAACCATTGCCAGTTTAGATTCAGAAGTTGGGTCAAATTTATAAAAAGTAAAATTGGATGCTTTTTGCTCAGGAACTATTGCATCATTTATATAAACAACATCATAACTATTTTCAGTCGTGTTTGTTTCTATAATTCTTTGCATTAATTTTTTTGCAACAATACCATCAAGAATAATTAATATTTTTTTCATACGGTATTATATCAAAAAGTACTAAATTTTAGATGCTTATTTATTTTTGATATTTTGGTCCAGATAATTTTTATAAAATAGTTCTAATTTTTCTAATTCAGAATCTTCAACTTCACTTATATTTTGAACTTGTATATAGTTTGTAGTTTCAAAATTATCTTCAGATTGATTAATACTTGATATAAGTTTATTAGCAATTTGTGATATTTCTTTTTCTAAATTTTTTCTCTTAAATCCCATTCCTAAGAAAAATATCTTTTCTGATTTAGAGATAATTTCAACTTTTTCTTTTATTTGAGGATTTAATTCTATCATAGTGTCATACATAGATTTAGACATTATAGAGATACTATTTTCTTTAAAAAAAAGTTCATAAAACAATTTTTTAGGTTTATTAACTTTTTTTAGTTTCGAAGAGATATTATCTATAGCCTCAGTTTCAATTAAAGATTCAAACCATATTTTTGCATATTTATCTATATATAAAATCTCTTGGGTATCAAAATTTTTTAATGTAAATTTAGATTTTCTATTTTTTATTAAATATAACTCTTCAAATTTTTCATTAGACCTACTTACAATCCATTTTTTATCTGAATATTTATTTATATACTCTTTATTTTCTAAGTAAAATAAATCATTTGATAAAACAGCTGCAAGTTTTTTATCTTTATAGTCTTTTAGAAGTAGATTCATATCTTTATAAAACTTTATACTCAATTTTATATCTGGGTACTCTTTATTCATATATTTTTCCCATAATCTAGCTCCAACTTCAGCTACATTTTTATCATTAATAAATAGTCTATCATAGTACATACCTATTTTAATAGTCATTTTTGCATCTAGATTTAAAGTGATTAGAAAAAATAAAATAAAAGTTTTTAAAAATTTCATAATAAACCTTATATCTTAGGTACAGATATTGTAAACACTGCCCCATCCTTATCATTTTCTACTTTTAACTCCCCTTGCATATTCTCTTCAATAATCATTTTTGACATATAAAGCCCAATTCCAGTACCTTGAGATTTATGTTTAGTTGTAAAATATGGTTCAAAAATTTTATCAATAATATTATTTTCAACTCCACCTGCATTATCTTTTATTTCAAGTACTCCTAAGCCATTTTTTTCATAAATTTTTAAATTTATAGTTGGGTTTATTATATTTCTATCTACTAAAATATCTTTGGCATTATTTAATATATTCATAACTGCTTGGGCATATTCATTTGCAAAACCATTTACTACTATATCTTTTTCAACATCCTTATTCACAGAAATATGATAATATCTAAAACTCGCCCCAACCAACTCTAAAGATTGCTTTATCATAGTATCAATCTTGAAATTTTCTTTTTCTTTATTTGGTTTAAAAAAGTTACTAAAATCTTCAATTGTATTTGAAAGATACATTGAAGTTTTCATAATGATTTCAACTTTATTTAATTCCTCTTCTTCAGAAGATATACCAAACTCTTTTTCAACTTTTATTCCAGATGCAGCAGTTGTTATAATAGATAAAGGTTGTCTCCATTGGTGAGCAATATTTCCTATCATTTCACCCATTGCTGCTAGTCTTGATTGTTGAATAAGAAGCCTCTCTTGATCTGTTCTTTTTTCAACTTCATCTTTTACCTTTTTATCTAACTGTTTATTTAAATGTTCCAATTCAATTGTTTTTTCTTCAAGTTTTTTATTTGTTTCATTTAACTCTAATGTTCTAAGTTCTACTCTATTTTCAAGCTCTTCGTGGGATTCTTTTAGTTGTTCTTGAGAAGTTTGTATTTTAGAAATCATTTTATTAAAGCTATTTGATAATTGTCCAAACTCATCTTTACTCTTGTAATCACTTCTTAGTTGTAAATTACCACGGGAAATCTCATTTGCAATTTCATTTAATTTTATAATTGGTTTTGAAAAACTTTTTGCTATAAAATAAGATACTAAAGAGGTAATAAATAATAAAACAATAAAAAAGAAAGAGAAACTTACATACATACTTTCTATTCTTTTGTTATATTGTTCTAAAGAGAAACTTAAATGTATATGACCCCAGTTTGTTGCAGAAAATACTATTGGATAAGTATAATGAAAAACCATTTCATTTAAAATTTTACTTTTCATGATTTTAGCTTTTTCAATATCACTTTCTAATTCGGTAAAACTCTTATCAATACTCTTTTCAAAAGACCATTTATCTTTTTTTACTATAAAGTATTCATTAGAATTTTTAGAAATAATAATAGATTTTAATAACTCATGTTGAGAAAGAAATTCATGGTTAAACTCTACAATATATGCACCATCATTTAAAACGATAGCATCAGAAGTAACATATACAATCATCTTTGCAATACTTTTTGCTTCTAATTGCATAGAATCAATAATCTCTTTTTTTTGATTTTTTACATAATATACTGAGAATATTACAGAAAAAAATAGTATTGATAAAAACATTGATATAAAAATTTTTAAAGATATTCTATTTATACTTAACATTAATATTTTCTTTTTAACTCCATATATTCATCATAAAACTTTTCTAATTCATTCAAATCTTCAGGATATATTCTTTTGATTTTTACATTTCCTAATAGTTCTAATAAAGACTGATAATCTCTGTCAAAAGTACCATTCTCAACTATTTCATTAAAACTATTAATTATTTTTTTACTTGTATTTTTATGTATTAAACCTAAACCAAAAAGAAATATTGGTTCAGACTCTTTTAAGACTGTTACTCTTTTTTTAATTGCAGGATTTAATGAAACAATATCATTAAAAGCACTTTTTCTTATAACAGAAAAATCTGATTTATTAAAATACAGGTCTAATACTAAAGCAGAATCACTTTGAACCTCTTTAATACTTTTCAGAATATCTTTATAAGATTTATGTAGTTCTTTAAAAGTAACATAATCAAGCCAATCAGCATAATTATCATTTGCTACAAATGTTGAAAATCTTTTACCTTTTAAATCTTTTATTGATTTAATATTAGATTTATTATTTACAAGTAAAACATATTGCTGAAACTCTTTATTATAATCAAAAGTAAAATAATACTGAGAATTTTTTTTTAATCTTTCTTTATCTCTTAAATAGAAACTTGCATAAGTGATTATTGCATTATATTTTTTGTAATTAACATAATTATCTTCCAGTTTTTTAGTGTCATCTAAAAAAGATACATCAACAAAATATTTATTTCCATTTAAATTTTGGAATTGGTTTGAAATTCTTTTTACAACACTTTTTATTTTATTTTGGTGTATTTTATCATACTTACTTATAATTACTCCGAAGCTATAATTATTGTCTAAATAATCATTAGCATTTGAATAACTTACTAATACAAAGAATAAAATAAAAAGACTAATAAGTCTGTTTTTCAATTTCTCTACCTACTAATTTATCTATTGTTGCTAGAGATAGTAAATAATCATGTACATTTTTTAGATAATCAGCTTTTACATATACTTCCATTAGTTGAGATTGAACTAAATCCCTAGCTTCAACCATTTCATACTGATAACCTTTAAAATTCATTTTACTATTCTCTTTTGCAGTATCTACTGCATCTTTTAATATTTGTACTTGATTGAACCCAATTGAGCTTTTTATAAACTCATTTTTAAGTTGTAATGCAACCGCATCTTCTAACAATAATTTTTTCTCATTTATTATATTTTTATCAACTCTTTTTTCAACAACTTCATTTTTTGTTTTAAAACCATTAAAAAGATTCATTTTAACTGCAAGGCCAATACTCCATCTATTTTCATCGTCTTCATTTAAATAACCATATTCATAAGAGTTATATGTATGACTTACATTACCAAAAATATTTACCATTGGATAATAGTCTGCTTTTTTCTCTTTGATTTGTTCATCTTTGATTTTTAATGCTAAGTTTATTGTTTTTACATCAGGATTTAACTGCATAGCTTCTTTTACAAGTTCTTGCAAACCTATGTTTTGTTTTAATATTTTTTGTTCTTCATATATAATTTTCACTTTATCATTGTATTTAAGGCCTATCACGTTTCCAATTGCACCCTCTAACATTTTTCTATTTAAATCTATTTTTGCTCTTGTTGATTCAATCAAAGATGTTAGTAATTTAATATTTAAATAATCAGTTTTTTTTATCTCTAAAGATGTACCGTTTTCTAAAAAATCTTTTGTTAAATCTCTACTAAACTTCATATTTGAATATATACTATCAACTAAGTTATATAACTCATTTGTAAGAATATATCCATAAAAATATTTTTTTACATCATAGACTACACTGTTTTCATCTCTGTTTATTGCTTCTCTTTTAATATCTTTATTTAATCTTGCTTGTTCAATAATTGAAGATATTTTCCCACCAGTATATGCAGGGTAATTTAATTCAAGTTGTCCAACTACAGTATCTCTACCTTTTGCAATACTATCAATATCAGCATTGATTTGTCCTTGGGGAAAAGCACTTGCTGGTACGGCTGATATAGCAGCTTGTGCTGCATCTCTTGCAGCTCCTGCTGGAATATTTAAAGTATCAGCTAAAGCAAATATTTTTGTATATTCAGAAGATAGAGTAAAATGCCCTCTTTGTTGAAATACAGTATCTTTGTTATCTCTATTTGCATAAAAAATAGCATCAAGACTAGGATAATTTGCACTTAATGCTTGTTGATACTGTGCATCTGCCATCTGTAAATTTAACTTTGAGATTCTATTCATTGCATTATTTTGTATAGCTAATTCAATAGCCTTATTTAAATCCACTTCTAACTCTTTTGAAACAAGTGAACTTATTAATAACAATGACGAAATAATTATCTTTTTCAAATTAATACCTTTTTTTAATATAAATTTAATTATATCATTAAGCCTTTTAAAATTAATAATAAAAACTTATGTAAATAGTTTTAAATTACAGATTAGATATAATATATTTTTTACAGAAGGAAAATATTTTATGAAATTTAAAATTGATGGAAAATCATATCACAAAGCAAGAGCTTGTACTATTGAAACTGCACATAGTACAATACAAACTCCTGTATTTATGCCTGTTGGAACTCAAGCAACAGTAAAAGCACTAGATGCAAATGATATGTTAAGTCTTGGAGCAAAAATTATCTTAGGAAATACATACCACTTATACCTAAGACCAGGAAGCAAATTAGTTAAAAAATTTGGAGGTCTACATGGCTTTTCTAAATTTCCAAACTCATTTTTAACTGATAGTGGTGGTTTTCAAGCTTTCTCTTTAAGTGATAACTCAAAACCAGATGAAAATGGAATCACATTTAAATCTCATATAGATGGAAGTAAACACTACTTTACTCCACAAAGTGTACTTGATACACAATATGATTTAGGTAGTGATATTATGATGATTTTAGATGATTTAGTTGCTCTTCCAAATACAAGAGAGAGAATTAAAAAATCTATAGAAAGAACTACAAAGTGGGCTCAAGAAGCAATCACTTACCATAAAGAGCAACAAGCAAAGGGTATTGGAACAAATCAAAATATTTTTGCAATTATCCAAGGGGGAACAGACAAAGAATTTAGAGAATTAAGTGCAAAACAGCTTTGTTCTTTAACTGATTTTGATGGATTTGCTATTGGTGGATTAAGTGTAGGAGAACCAAATCAAGATATGTACGAAACTGTTGAGTGGACTACAAACTTTATGCCTGAAGATAAACCAAGATATCTTATGGGAGTTGGAACACCTGAAGATTTAATAGAAAACATCGAAAGAGGTGTTGATATGTTTGATTGCGTTATGCCAACAAGAAATGCTAGAAATGGTACACTTTTTACAAGTTTTGGAAGAGTAAATATCAAAAAAGCGTCATTTAAAGAAGATGCTGCACCAATTGACCCAGAGTGTGAATGTTATACTTGTAAAAACTTTACAAGAGCATATATGAATCACCTTTTTAGGGCTGGGGAGATTACATATTTTAGATTAGCTTCATTACACAATATTCACTACTATTTAACACTAATGAAACAAGCTAGAGAAGCAATTTTAGCTGATAACTGGGTAGAATTTAAAAAAGAGTTTTATACTAAAAGAGGGGTTACTAAAGAGTAAACTTAACCTCTTTTTAGATATAATCTAAACAATTTTAAGAGCAACTCGTTGCTCTCTTTAGATTTTTGCTACTTTTAAGTGAATTTATTTCACTGATAAAAAGTAGTTATTAAACATTGGTCCCTTTTAAAGGGTACCTTTAAAAGGATTTATATAATGACGGTTGATGACAAACTAATCGAAAAATTAGCAAAACTATCTAGTCTTGAGATTGAAGAATCAAAAAAAGAAAACCTTAAATCTGAACTTGCAGATATTATCAACTTTGTTGAAAATCTAAATGAGATTGATGTTTCTAATATCGAAGCAACTTTTAACACAGTTGAGGGTGGAACTCCACTAAGAGAAGATGAAGCAAAACAAGATTTAGAACTATCAAATCACATTTTAAAACATGCACCAAAATCAGAAGATGGATACTTTATAGTTCCAAAAATTATTGAGTAGGAATAAAAATGTCTTATAAAGTTTATGGAATAAAAACTTGTAACTCAGTAAGAAGTGCACTAAAGTTTTTCAAAGACAACAATATAGAAGTTGAGTTTTGTGACCTAAGAAAAGAACCACCTGCATCTGATGTAATTAAAAACTGGGTTGACAAAGCTGGTATTGATATTGTTTTTAATAACAAAGGTGCTAAATATAGAGACCTAAAACTAAAAGAGTTAAATCTTGATGATGAGGGTAAATTTGAATGGTTATGTAAAGAACCAATGCTTGTAAAAAGACCTGTTGTAGTTCATAATGAAAATGTTACAGTAGGATTTAAAGAGGATATTTATAAAGAAACTTTTCTTTAATATTTTTTCATAAGAAGAGAAAATCTCTTCTTATTTTCTAGCTTCTTTTAAAGTTTCAGCTATCATAAATGCCAATTCTAAAGATTGATCTGCATTTAATCTTGGGTCACATTGTGTGTGATATCTACTTGCTAAGCCTTCAGCTGTAATAGCCGAACTTGCACTTCCTGTACACTCAGTAACATTTTGTCCTGTCATCTCTAAATGAATACCACCTGCAACACTTCCTTGTGCTTTATGGATTTGGAAGAACTGTTTTACTTCACTTAAAATATTAGCAAAGTCTCTTGTTTTATAACCGTTGTCAGTTTTCTCAACATTTCCATGCATTGGGTCACATGACCAAACAACTTTTTTACCTTCACTCTCAACTTTTTTAAGAAGATTAGGGAAAATATCTGCAACTTTGTCATGTCCCATTCTAACTATTAAGTTAAGTCTTCCAGCTTCATTTTCTGGGTTTAAAGCATCAATTAGTCTAATAAGTTCATCTTCTTTCATTGATGGACCAACTTTACAACCAATAGGGTTTTTGATTCCTCTAAAGTATTCAATATGTGCACCATCTAATTCTCTTGTTCTATCACCAATCCATAACATATGAGCACTACAATCATACCAATCATTTGTAAGAGAATCTCTTCTTGTAAGAGCTTCTTCATAGTTTAATAATAAAGCTTCATGAGAAGTGTAAAGTACTGTTTCTCTTAATTGGTTTGTGTTAGAACTTGTAATTCCACAAGATTCCATAAACTTTAGTGTTTCAGAAATTTTATCTGCTAATTGGTCATACTTTTCACCTAAAGTATTATCTTTAACAAAATCTAAATTCCAAGCATGAACTTTATGTAAGTCTGCCATACCACCTCTAGCAAATGCCCTTAAAAGATTTAATGTAGCAGCACTTTGATTATATGCTTTTAACAATCTCTTTGGTTTAGGAGTTCTATCTTTTTGAGAAAACCCTACATTGTTGATTATGTCACCTCTGTATGATGGAAGTGCAATTCCATTTACCTCTTCATAATCTGAACTTCTAGGTTTTGCAAATTGACCTGCAATTCTACCAACTTTTACTACAGGACAACCACCTGAAAAAGTCAGTACAACTGCCATTTGCATCATAACTTTAAATAAATCTTTTATATTGTTTGCATCAAAGGCATTAAAAGATTCAGCGCAATCTCCACCTTGAAGTAAAAATGCTTTTCCTTCTGATACATCAGACAATTGACTTTTTAATCGTCTTGCTTCTTCTGCAAAAATTAACGGAGGATAAGTTGCTAACTCTTTCTCAACCTTTGTTAATTTTTCTAAATCATCATATAATGGTTGTTGTTTTATTGGAAAGTTTCTCCAACTATCTGGATTCCAATTATTCATATTTTAACCCTTGTTTTTTAAATAGTTGTAGATTTTATCTAAAAATATCTTAAGTATTAAAAGTGTAACAAGAAAGGTTACTTTCAAGTTACACTTTAATTTTAATCTTTTTGTAATTTGTTAAGTAAATCTTTAAATGAGTCTTTAAATGCTGATAAACCATCATCTAAAAGTTTTGTGTAATTACTTTTCATATCAATTTTATTATCAGCTAAAGTTTTAAAATATTTATCACAAGCCTCTTCAGAAGGGATCTCACTAGGCTCAGTTTGCCCATTTTCTAACCATTCATCAATAGTTGCCAAAGGTGCTGTATTTACTGAATTTGGGTAAAGAAGATTATCAATATAGTAACTACCTTCTAAATCATCACCTTTTACACCTGTACTAGCAAATAGTGTTCTAATATTAGAATTTTCAAACTTTTCTATCTCATGGTAACACTTAGTTGCATTCATAATACCAAGTTGTGCTTTTTTTAATCCTTTTGCAAAAAGTTCTGAATCACATAATCTATCAAGTCTTGAAACAAAAATAGAGATTACAGCTTTTGTATCTTTATTTGAAAGTTTTATCCCTTCATCTAAAGCTTTTGCACAAGCAATTGCTTGAAGTGGAGAGAAAATCAATGTAGCGTTTACATTAATTCCTTGAGAAGTTAACTCCTTCATAGCTTCATATCCTGCACTTGTTGCAGGAACTTTAATCATCACATTTTCAGAACTTATTAAAGAATTAAGTCTCATCCCTTCTTCTATAGTTCCTTTTGCATCATCACAAAGTTCTGGATCAACTTCAATTGATATAAATCCATCATTTTGGTCTTCCATATATAAATCATTTAAAAGTTCTGCTGCCCTTTTAATATCTGTAATTGCCAACTCTTCATAAATTGTTTTTGCTTCATTAGCTTGTAGCATTTGTAATTGTTGACCATATGCTACTGAATTTGAGATTGAAGATTCAAAGATTGCTGGGTTTGATGTTGCCCCATAAATAATCTTTTCTTCGATTAAATTTTTAAATCTGTTTTCTAAAAAATCTCTTTCAATAAAATCACACCAAAGTGAAAAATTTATATCCTCTTTTAAACTCATACTTACATCCTTAAATATATTCTAATATTTTAGTTAAATCTTTTTCATCAACAATAATATTAGCTTCTTTTTTTAAAATCTCTCTTCCACAAAATGCAACTCTTTTATCTGCATATGGAAACATAGAGACATCATTTGCACCATCCCCCGCTACAAGTGTATTCTCTTTTGATACTCCAAGTAAAGATTGAACTCTTTGAATCATATCCCCTTTTGAAAATCCAAACATCATATCTCCACCAACAAGTCCTGTTAATATTCCATCTTTTTCATGTAATATATTTGAAAAATCAGCATCAAGTTTTAATTTTTCTTTTGCAGGAGTCGTACCAATTCTAAAACCACCTGAAAAACAAACCACTTTATAACCATCCTCTTTTAGCTTTGCAATTGTTTCAAAAGCCCCTGGCATAAGTGGTAAATCTTTACATATTTCTACAGCTTTTGAATACTCTAAGCCTTTTAATAAAGATACTCTTTCAACTAATGATTCAAAGAAATCTAACTCACCTGCCATTGCTTTTTCAGTAATAACTGCAACTTTTTCTTCTAAACCTAAAGGTTTAGCCAAAAAGTCAATAGTTTCCCCATCCATAAGTGTTGAATCAAAATCAAAAACTGCTAATTTCATGCCTATTTTTCCTAGTTTTATTTTTTTAAGGCTATAATATTATCCAAATTTAACTAAAGGTAACTGTTTGAAACTTGCATCAATTGATATTGGACTAAAAAGAATAGGTATGGCAATATCCCTACATAATGATATAGTAACCCCTCTTCCAGCAGTTTTAAGAAAAAATAGAAATCAAGCTTCAAGTGATGTTTTAAAAGTTTTAAAAGAGTGGGAAATTGAAAAACTTATTGTTGGATTTCCAAGTGCCAGTGAAGATATGCAAAAAAGAGTCGAACATTTTACAAAACTTTTAGAACTAAATATCCCTTATGAATTTCAAGAAGAAAATATGAGCTCTATTGAAGCAGAAGAACTTATAAAAGGTGATATAAAATATAAAAGAGATGGAAGAGTTGATTCCCTTGCAGCTAAAATTATACTTGAAAGATATTTAAGTAAATAAACTATTTTTTGATATTATAAACTACAGCTACAGCTACACCCTCATCATGAGTTATAGAAAGATGAGATTTCTTAATTTTAAATTTTTTTCTAATATCTTTTGAATATTTTAATTTTGGAGCTCCCAGTTTATTTTTTTTGATTTTTATATCATGAAAAGAGCATTCTTTTCCAATTCCCGTTCCCAAAGCTTTACTTGCAGCCTCTTTTGCTGCCCAAAATCCAGCAGCTGTACTTGAAGATTTTACAAGAGCTATCTCTTCTTCATCTAAAAACCTTGCATAAGCCTTTTGACCGAACTTCTCATACATCTTTTCAATTCTTTGAATTGAAGCTATATCTATACCTATCATTTTTAACCTATCTACTTGTATAATACGCTCATGAAACTATTTATGAACAAATTATTATATCTTATTATCATGCTTTTTATAATAAGCTTAATATCATTTTTGGCTATAAATCTAGCGCCTAATTCTTTTTTTGCTAGTGGACAGCTAAATCCAAATATTACGCCAGAATCTATTGAACAATTAAAAGCAGTATATGGACTTGATAAACCATTATATGTTCAGTTTTTTTCATGGTTAACAGCTTTAATGCATTTGGATTTTGGTATCTCATTTGCAAGTGGACAAATGGTAAAAGAAGAGATTTTAGATAGAATTCCTATAACTCTAACTATAAATATCATCTCTATGTTTTTAATTTTTGCTATCTCGTTATATTTAGGTATTCAAGCAGCATTAAAAAAAGACTCAAAAACAGATAAGTTTGTTGGACAACTATCTCTTTTAAGTTTTTCAATGCCCTCTTTTTATCTTGCTTTATTGATGGTAATGATTTTTTCTATATACTTTGAAATCTTACCAATAGCAGGATTACACTCTGTACCAAATGATGGAAGTTTAACATACTATTTAGATTTTGCTTGGCATTTAGTTTTACCAATTTCAATTATCACTTTTGGAGGAATTGGAAGTTTAACTTTATATATTAGATCTTTAACCATAGAGATACTCAAATCAGATTATATATTTTTTGCTAAATCAAGAGGTTTAAGTAAAAAAACAATATTAAGATATTATATTTTGCCAAATTTATATCCTCCGGTAATTACCCTTTTAGGTTTATCACTACCTGGTATTATTGGTGGAAGTGTGATTTTAGAAACAATTTTTTCTATTGATGGAATGGGTTTATTATTTTATCAAAGTGCTTTAAGTCACGATTATCCTGTAATTATGGGAATATTAATTATTGGTGCATTTTTAACACTTTTAGGAAATATGTTAGCAGATTTAATTCTTCTAAAACTAAATCCTAATTATGACGGAAAATAAACTTAAAAAATAAGTTAAATATTATAAGGATTTTTTTTGAAAATTTTAAAAACTATTGAAGAACTACAAGAGGTTCGAAAAAATATCTTGGGAACAGTTGGTTTTGTTCCTACAATGGGAGCATTACATGATGGACATATCTCTTTAATAAAACAAGCTAGAACTGAAAATGATATAGTATTTGTTTCTATTTTTGTAAACCCTACACAATTTTTACCTGGTGAAGATTTAGATGCTTATCCTAGACGTGAAGAAGCAGATAAAAAAATATGTGAAATGTGTAAAGCAGATTATCTTTTTATGCCAGAAATAAGCTCAATGTATAAAGAGGAAGAGGTATTAATTAAAGCTCCAAATAAAAGTTATATTTTGGAAGGAAAAGCTAGACCTAGCCACTTTGATGGTGTTTTACAAGTTGTACTTAAATTATTTGGTTTAGTTCAACCAACAAATGCATATTTTGGAAAAAAAGATGCACAGCAACTTACACTTATTCAACAAATGGTAAAAAATCTATTTTTACCAATTAATATTATTCCTTGTCCTATTGTAAGAGAGAGTGATGGATTAGCTAGAAGTTCTAGAAATGTTTATTTAACTGCGCAACAAAGAAAAGATGCCTTACTTATATCAAAATCTTTATACTCAGCAGCAAATCTAATAGGAAAAAAAGAGATTAGCGTAGAAGCTGTAAAAAATAGAATGTATGAAGTTATGGAAACTTTAGATGTTGAATATGTAGAGATTGTAAATAGGGAATTTGATAAAATTGATACTATTGAGATTGGGAATACTATTATTTTAGTTGTGGCTAGATTTGGCAATACAAGACTTCTTGATAATATATGGCTGTAAATTTTACAATTTTTTTAGAATATGCTAAAATTCGCAAAAAATAAAAGAAAGATAAAATAATATATGAAATTTAGTGAAAACAAACCTCAAAAATCTTTACACTTAGTTAGTCTTGGATGTACAAAAAACCTTGTAGATTCTGAGATCATGTTAGGAAAACTTAAAGAGTATAAAATTACTAACGAACCAGAAACTGCAGATGTAATTATTGTAAATACCTGTGGATTTATTGATAGTGCAAAAGAAGAAAGTATTAATACAATTTTAACTTTACACGATGATAGAAAAGAAGAATCAGTACTTGTTATGGCTGGGTGTTTAAGTGAAAGATATAAAGAGGAACTACAAAAAGAACTTCCCGAAATAGATATTTTTACAGGGGTTGGGGATTATGACAAAATTGATAAACTAGTAGAAGAAAAAAGAAGTTTTTTTACTGACGAAGTTTTTCTTTTAAATGAAGAAAATGACAGAGTTATTACTGGTTCATCATACCATGCATATATAAAACTAAGTGAAGGGTGTAACCAAAGCTGTTCATTTTGTGCTATACCAAACTTTAAAGGTAAGCTTCATTCAAGAACACTTGAATCTTTAGTTAAAGAGGTTAAAAATCTAGTTAAAAATGGTTATACAGATTTCTCTTTTGTTTCACAAGACTCTTCATCTTATTTAAGAGATTTAGATATTAAAGATGGACTTGAAAGATTAATTGAAGAGGTTGAAAAAATTGAAGGTGTTAAAAGCGCAAGAATTCTTTATCTTTACCCTTCTACTACAACTTTAAGTTTGATTGAGAAGATTAAAAACTCAAAGGTATTTGAAAACTATTTTGACATGCCTTTACAACATATTTCATCAAACCTTCTTAAAATTATGAAAAGAGGAAAAGGTGTAGAAAAACTTAAAGAGCTAATGGAGGCTATGAGAAAAGTTCCAAATAGTTTTGTAAGAACAACATTTATTGTTGGACACCCTGGTGAAACTCAAGAAGATTTTGAAGAGCTTTGTAATTATGTAAAAGAATATAAATTTGATAGAGCAAATGTATTTTCATATTCGGATGAAGAGGGTACAAGTGCTTATGATAGAGTAGACAAAATTGAGCAAGAGATTATTGATTCTAGAGCTGAAATTTTAGGTGAAATTATCTCTGAAACAACAAATAACTCTTTTGAAAATGAGA
Organism: Halarcobacter sp.; assembly: GCF_963675975.1. Classification (NCBI taxonomy): domain Bacteria; kingdom Pseudomonadati; phylum Campylobacterota; class Epsilonproteobacteria; order Campylobacterales; family Arcobacteraceae; genus Halarcobacter; species Halarcobacter sp. The sequence continues at coordinate 282,482 of NZ_OY780939.1, forward strand.
TTGGAAAAGAGTTTGAAGTTTATATTGATGGTGAAAGTGAAGAGCACGAATATCTTTTAAGCGCAAGAAAAATAACTTGGGCACCAGATATTGATGGAGAAATCTATATTAACGATAATGAACTATACGATGAAAATGATCCAAAACAATTAGAGTTTGGTAAAATTTATAAAGTAAAAATAACTGAATTAGTTGGAGATAAACTTTTAGCTACAGTTATCAAATAATATGAATCTTAATTTTAATGAAATCAATACCAAAAGAAATCTACTAGCTTTTTCTGCTGGTATTGATTCTACTGCACTATTTTTTCTGCTTTTAGAAAAGAACATACCTTTTGATATAGCTATTGTAAATTATAATGTAAGAGAACAATCAAAAGATGAAGTTGAATATGCAAAAAAGTTAGCCAATAAATACAATAAAAAGATTTATATTAAAAGTATAAAACTAGAAAATATTTCAAACTTTGAAAAAAAAGCAAGAGATATAAGATATGCTTTTTTTGAAGATATAATAGAAGAAAACAATTATGAAACTTTAATAACAGCTCATCAATTAAATGATAAGCTTGAATGGTTTTTAATGCAACTTACACGAGGTGCAGGACTTACAGAACTAATATCTTTTGATAAAATAATACATAAAGATTCATATAAAATATATAGACCTCTTTTAGATATAACAAAACCTAAATTACAAAAATACTTAGATACAAACAATATACAATATTTTATAGATATTACAAATTTTGATGAACAATATAAAAGAAATTTTTTTAGAAAAAACTTTTCAAATGAATTATTAGAAGAGTTTGAAGAGGGTATTAAAAGAAGTTTTGAATATTTACAAAAAGATATTAATTCTTTAAATATTAATCAAACACCTATATATAAAGAGGAACAATTAGAAGTATTTACAAACCAAGAAGATGATAATTTAAATATAAGAGTTATAGATTTAAACCTAAAAAAAAGAGGAATTCTTTTAAGTAAAGCTCAAAGAGATGAGATATTAAAACAAAAAGAATTAGTTATTTCTCATAAAATCTCAATAAGTATAACAGAAAAATATATTTTTATTTCACCTTATGAAAGCTGTATTATGGATAAAAAATTTAAAGAGAAATGTAGATTAGCAAAGATACCAAAAAATAATAGAGCCTATATTTATAAAAAAAATTTATTAGGTGTATTTGAATTAATTATTTAAAAATTTTCTTAATTTTCTATTTTCAACCATCTCTTTTCTTGTTCTTTCTTTATGCTCTTTCAAGAAATTTATGTTTTTATAAAAAAGTTCGTGCAATTTTTTGAAGTCTTCATTGCTTAATTGAAAATCTGTGATTTTTGTTTCTGTAAGATATTTTTCATTCCAGCGAACAAGGGCACTAGCCTTTTCGTAGGAATCTAAAGAATCAATATATATTAATTCTTCAAGGGCCTTTATAGACCAGTTTCCTCTTTCCATGCGTCAATTAAACCTTGTACAACTTTCATCACTTGATTTACTGAATTAATATTATCGTCAATTCCAGCACCGAATAAAGTTTCTATTTGATAAAGATATAAACCATCTAAGTAATAAGATACATCTCCACCTTCAAAATCTAGTACATTTCTAAGTTCATCAAAGATTGCAACTGATTTATTTATATATTTAAACTTTGTTTCAATATCGCCACTTTCCATTGAAGATTTAACAAAAGAAAGATATTTTAGTAAGCCTTCATATAGCTTTAATATTAATAAATATGGATCATCAGACACTGCATTTTGCTGTTGATATGCTTCAATTCCCATAAGATAACTCCATAAATTTATATTGAACAAATAGTATATTATATAAATACTTAAAAAAAGTTATATTTATAAAAATAAATTCAATATTAGAAAAATTATTTTTAAATTATTGAAATAAAAAATAATTTTTCTAAAAAGGCCAGAACATTTGAATAATACTTAAACCCCAAGGAGTACGCATTACATTTTGTTCTTCACCATCTTTTGAATAAAGAATTTTTAAATTTGCTATTTGTGAAGATGAAACTGAATTATCAGCTGTAATATCATAAGGTCTAATTACCCCTGTTAATGTTAAAGACTGTTTTTGCCCATCTATTAACATCTCTTTAGTAGCTTTAATAAAATAGTTTCCATTTTGATATACTTCTTGAATAATTGCAGAAACAGTTGTTGCAAAATCTTCACTCAATTTTGTTTTTACTTCACCACTGTTATCTGTTGAAGAGTTTGTTTCAAATCCTATATCTGTAATAGGATTTAATTTATTTGCAAGTTTTTCAGCAAAGCCACCTTCAGTTCCTGCTCTTGCAACTCCCCCACCAAAAGAGTTAGTTCTATCTGAACTTGTTTCTCTTTTATTGTTTGTATTTGAAGATAAAGATTCATCAATCTCTACTTGCAAAATATCCCCAACTTGTAAATCTTTTTTGTCAGCAAACAAAGATGGTCCCTTGATAGAATATAAGGAACCTTTGTTTTTTCTAAATACCGGTTGTTCTTTTGGAATTTGCTCTTTTGGTTTCGTAAATTCAATATCTGGATTTTGTGTTACACAGCCAATAAAAAGAAAAGGAATCAGAGATAAAAAAATATATTTAATTTGCATTATATTTACTCTCTATTACATATTTTAGATCGATTGCAATTTTTATATCTTTTAAACCTTTTTTAACCAAAGCTGCACTTCCATATCTTACTGTTAATGCATCTAAATTAGTATCAGGATCTACAACAATCAAAGCTCTATTTGATACTATTTTTACATCAATAACTTTTCTTTGACCAATTAGATCAACTGCTGTTTCAATCTCTCTATAAATTATTCGCTCTAATTTTCTAGCACTTTCACTTTTTTCATTAATTTCTATCTGTTTTAATTTTTTTTCATTTTCTAACTGTTCACGCTTTGCATACTCTTCACTCATATGAAAATAGTATGCAATAAGCATTATAACTACTGCACCTATTGAAAGGAGCTTTATTAAAGCTCTTTTTCTACTATTAGTTTTAACAGCTACTATCATATTTTTATTTTATTACAAAAGAAGTAAACAATATTTGTTTTACATTATTCTTTTTAACATCATCATTATTCGAAGTTACTTCATTTATAATTGAATTGATATCATCTAATAATTCTTCTTTTAAAAGTGCTTTACCACCTACTGTTAAAAGCTCTTCTGAACTTCTTGAACTTATTTGTGCTATTACTGAATCAACGATTTCTGGTTTATATTCTTCAACAAGAGCTTCTATTGAAGGTTCTGTACTTTTTATAGAGAATGACAACTTCATTAGTTTTTCTCTACCTTTTGCATTTGTAATATTTAAAACTAAATCATTTATACTTGCTTTATATGTTTCGCTTGAATTACTACTTTCTTGATTTTGTACCTGTTGCTGTCCATTTTGATTTTGTCCATTTAATATTCCACTAGAAAGTAATAAATAACCCCCAATTCCAACTGCTGCTAAAAGTATTACTACTAATACTACTAGTACTATTATTAAACCTTTTCCTCCACCAGATTGTTTTACTTCTTCATTTTCATCAGCCATATTTACCCTTCTTCATTATTATTTACTTTATAGTCCTTTAACATTTGTGTTAATATTGAAGCATTTTTAGGACTTATATATTTCATCAAAGATGTTATATTTTTATCTTTTAATCTTAAGATTATATCAAAAACATCTTCAATTTTTCCCTCAATAATCATTTGATTAAAAATTTCTGCAGCAACTTTTGGTTTCATTTTATTATAAATATTTGCTGTTTTACTATCAACTTCACCTTTAATGTTTTGTAATAATTCTCTATTTTCGTCTCTTAGAGCTTGAATCTGTTTTCTCTCTTTTTCAACTTTTGCTAATAGTGTTTCTAACTCTTTTTTTCTTACTTGATACTCTTTTTCTTTATTATTATAAAAAGTATTCAAATCTTTTTTTAGCTCTTTTATTTCAATTTTTTGTTTAATTAAACTTGCACTACTAACCTCTTGAGCATTTAAACTTATAATAACAAAAAATAACAAAAGTAAAACTTTAAAAATTCTCATCATTCTCTACCCTGTAATATATTTACTCTGCATATACTCACTTGATGCTTCCTCTTCTGCAACTAATATTTGTCTTAATTGCTCTTGTTGTTGCTCTTCTAAAATATATTTAAATTGTTCACTCTCTTTTTGAAGCTCAATTATCTCTTTATTTAATATATCCATTTCTTTATTTAAAATAACTTTCTCTTTTTCAAGTTCTTGAATATGTGCCTTCATTGTATTTTTATGAATTTGCAAAATAGCAAAATCTGAAACTGCACCATATTTTTCAACACTTGTAGTACTTATTTTATTTTCTGTAAACATGATTTCATCATTTATATGACTTATTTTTGAAAGTATTTGACCTTTTTCCATCATTTTTTGGTCAGTTTGCATTTTTTTTAATTCATAAAGTTTTTCTATCATTTTATTGTCCAAAAACCAAAATCATATCCCATAAATCTTTTGTATAGGTTTCAATATTATCCCCAATCCAAGGTAGAGAAATAAGAACAAATACTGAAACAAATATAATTTTAGGAACAAAAGATAAAGATGCATCTGATACTTGTGTAACAGCTTGAAATATTGAAATCACTAATCCAATTACCATACTAACAATTAGGGAAGGTAATCCTAAAATTAGAATGATTTTAACTGTGCTTTCTGCAATACCTATTAAATCCATACTAATCTTTTACTTTAATAGTTATCTCCAGTGTTTTGTTATTAAGAAGTTGAGAAATTAATTTTGCAATATCATCAGCACTAGAACTACCTAAATTTAAACTCTGTGAATTATTTTCTTTTTTATCAATATTAGTAGTATTTATACTTATATCTTTTGCTGGCATTGATTCAGTACCTACTCCATCTAACGCTGCTAATAAATCTGCTTCATTTAATGAATCAAATTCTGAAAATTCATCTGCCATTTCAACTCCTTGGTTTCTATTCTCTTCTTGGAAATTATTATCATTTATATCTTCACTTTTATCAACTTCTATATTACCAAAATCTTCTTCAAAACTCAAATCTTTTAAAGCAAACTCATCATCTTCTAGACTATCATCTTCTTCAACTAAATTATCTAATTCATCAAGTAAAGGGTCGTTTAGCAAAGGATCATTTAGCAATGGATTTTCTTTTTCGTCTTCAATTATAGATTGATCTTCATCATCTTCAATCATAGAAGAGATATCTACTATTTGCTCAATTTTAGGTTCATCTTCACTTGGACTCAATAACTCTTTGAGTTCTTCATCTAATTGAATATAATCATTAGAATCTTCATTATCATAAGCATCTTCAACAATTTCTACTATTGATTCTTGAATTCTTTCAGATTCATTACTATCTATTGCAGCATCTAATTTATTTTTTATATGGTTTGAAAGTTCTTCCATAGAATCAACTGACATATCTCCAATCCCATGATCTAGCAAATACTCTTGTTCAATACCATCTTTAGGTTTAAAAAGTTTGATTTTATTATTTAATGAGTTTTTCTTAATGATTTTAGAATCATCAATCAAATAAATATTATTTGGATTATCTTGGATTGCGTTTTTTAAGTCTTCTAAGGTATCAAGATCTATTACTTCCCCATTATCACCCAATCTAAATTTTATGTTAGAATGTTCCAATAGTTCATGTATATCTTTTTTAAAATCATCACTACCATAAATATAAATAATCAAAAGATATCCTAATATTATTTTTTGCTTGATTATACCTATATTTTATATAATTTTAGATAAAATTTAAACAACTATGTCCGAGGTGCAAAATTGAGATTTCTTATAACGTTAATTTTCATTGTTAATTCAGTTTTTGCTGTAACAATAAAAGATATATCAAATATTGTGGGAATAAGAGATAACCAATTAATTGGTTATGGACTTGTAGTTGGACTTGCAGGAACAGGTGATAAATCACAGTTTACTATGCAGAGTCTACAAAATTTACTTAGAAATTCTTATATAAAAATTCCTACATCATCGATTAAATCAAAAAATATAGCAGCAGTAATGGTTACTGCCGATTTACCAGCCTTTTCTAGACAAGGTGATAAGATTAAAATAAAAGTTTCAGCAATTGGTGATGCAAAATCAATAGACCATGGAGAACTTCTTTTAACACAATTAAAAGCTGTTGATGGTCAAGTTTATGCTTTAGCTCAAGGAACTATTGTTGCTGATGCAAAAAATAATACAACTGGTTTTATTTATGATGGGGCTACAATAGAAAATGAAGTAGACTATTCATTACAAGATGAAAACTCTATAACTTTAAGTCTTTTAAAAAATGATGCTAAACAAGCTTATGAGATAGAAAAAAGAATAAATGAAACTTTTGGGGCGAGACTTGCAATGGCTACAGATACAAGAACTGTAGAGGTTAGAAAACCTCAAAATATTTCAACTGTTAAGTTTATTTCTGACGTTCAAAGTATCCAATTAGATTCTGATTTTAAAAAGAAAATTATTATAGATATGCAAAGAGAAACAATTATTGCAGGAGCAGATATTCAAATTGATCCAGTTACAGTTGCAAGAGAAAATTTTACAATTAGAATAAAAAAATCTGCACTAAGTGAAGAGGAATGGGACGATCCACAGGAAAATCCAGGTAGAGATATTGGAGACAGTGTAAAACTTGATAATAAACCTGTGGCTGTAAATATTGACAATACTCTTTTAAATAGTAAAAATACACCAACAGTATCTGACTTAGTTAGAGCCATGAAAGTTATGCAACTTCCTATGACAGATATTATTGATACTATAAAAATGATAAAAGAACTAGGTGCATTAAATGTTGAATTGGAGATAAGAGGATAAAATGGCTGAATTTTTAAGTCAAGATGAAATTGATGCACTTTTAGATATAGCAGAAGCTGGAGAAGAGATTGATACCAACTCTGAAGAGCAAATTATATCTAAAGAGAAAAACTACTCTATTTACGATTTTAAAAAACCAAATAGAATATCAAATGAACAATTTAAAGCATTTTCAACACTACATGACAAGATGTTAAGGGATTTAATTACAGATCTTTCTGCAATGCTTAGAAAAGTTGTTGATATTAAATTATATTCAATTGAGCAAATGACTTATGGGGAATTTATTCTTTCAATTCCACAATTAACTTCACTTAATACTTTATCAATTAAACCTCTTGATGGAAGAATAGTTGTTGAGTGTAACCCTGGAATTTCTCATAAAATTATTGCAGAACTCTTAGGTAGTGGTGCAGTTGCAGCCAGTGATAACCTTGATAGAGAACTAACAGAAATAGAAGTTAATATTTTTGAACATTTTTATAAGATGTTTGTAAAACATATGTACAAAGCTTGGCAAGAAGTTACAACATTAAACTTTAAAATTGAATCAAGAGATACAAATGCAAACGCCATTCAAATTATCTCAGACCACGAAATTGTACTTTTAGTTGTATTGGAGATTACAATTGATGAGGAATCAGGTTTCTTATCTATTTGTTATCCTATAGCTTATATTGAGCCTTTATTAAATAAAATTGTTGAAAAGATGTTTAATGAAGGTAAAAATAAAAAAGCTAGTAGAAAGCCAGATATTACGACATTAATCTCAGGTGCTAAAATGAGTGTAGAAGCTATTATGGCAGAAACAGAGCTTACGGTAGGAGAATTATTAAAACTAAAAGCAAATGATATTATTGTTTTTAATAAAAATGCTACATCTTCATCTTCTAAAATTTATATTAATAGTACAGAAAAGTTTTTAGGTGTTTCTGGAGTATCAAGTAATAGAAAAGCTATTCAAATGAAAGCTAATATTGACCATGAAAAACAAGAAACATTAGAAATATTAAGAAATATGAGAGAAGAAAGAATCAAAAAAACTGAAGAATCTAATGCAAATATTAAACGTCTTTTAAAAGAAAGAGGTCTAAGTTCTAGGCCCCCTTCAAGTGAGTAGTTAAGAACTACTCTTCTATACTCCAAGATAGTTTTTCCCCTGCAAACATAGGTACAACTAATTCTTCATTATATCTATATGCATCTGGAACAAAAAAATCTTTTTTTATTAATTTTATTAATTTCTCTTTTGGTTTATAATTATAAATTTTTTGTGCATTTAGACTTACAAAGCTATTTAGATTTTCTAGTTTTCCATTTTTTTCAAATAGGTCAGCTAATACTTGTAAAGCTATTGGAGAAGTGAACACTCCTGCAGCACATCCACAACACTCTTTTTTATGTTTAGGATGAGGAGCTGAATCACTTCCAAACATAAGCTTTGAATGCGCATTTAAAGCGGCTTCCAATAAAGCACTTCTATCTTCTGGTCTTTTTGCTATTGGTTTACAAAAAAGATGTGGTTGTAACATCCCCCCAGCTACATCATCTAATGTAATAAGTAAATGATGTAAAGTTACAGTTGCATGTAAATTATCATATTTATCCAATAAATTCACAGCATCTTTTGTTGTAATATGTTCCATAATAATTTTTAAATCTGGAAAAGCAGAAGCAATTGATTCATAAATTGGCATAAACTCTTTTTCTCTATCCATCACAAATCCATTAGTTTCTCCATGAATACATAATGGAATTCCTAATTTACTCATTGACTCTAAAGTTGGTCTTAATTCTTCAACATCCATTGAAGCTACACCAGTTTCTGAGTTTGTTGTTATACCAGCAGGATAAAGTTTAATTGCAATTATTTCATCTTTCATCTCTTCTAAAAATTCATACGAATAATCATTTTTGAAAAAAAGAGTCATTTTTGGTTCAAATTCATCATTTCCACTAGCTTCAATAATTCTTTGTTTATATGCTAATAAAGCCTCTTTTGTAGTAATAGGTGGTACTAAATTTGGCATAACTAAAGCACCTGCAAATGTTTTTGAACTTAAAGGAGCAACAAGCTTTAGCATCTCTTCATCTCTTAGATGAAGATGCATATCTAAAGCTGTATTTACTGTAAAAGTTTGCATATTATAATGCGTCCTCGTCTTCTTCACCAGTTCTAATTCTTACAGTTTTTTCAATTGAAGAAACAAATATTTTACCATCTCCAATTTTTCCAGTTTTTGCAGAATTTATAATAAGATCAATAGTAGAATCTACATCTTCTTCTGCAACAACTAATTCAATTTTAATTTTTGGTAAAAAATCAACTACATATTCTGCACCTCTATATAATTCAGAGTGACCTTGTTGTCTACCATAACCTTTAACATCAGCAACAGTCATCCCTGTGATTCCTGCTTGTGTTAATGCATCTTTTACATCTTCTAATTTAAATGGTTTAATTACTGCTTCAATTTTTTTCATAATAATCCTTTTTTTATATTTTTATATTTTAACTAAAAAAATTTAAAATAACTCTTGATTTCAAAAGTAGTTTTAGAATGCTCTTTTAAATTCTGGGTATGCTTCTAAACCACATTCATCAACATCTAAGCCTTGCATCTCTTCATCTCTATCTGCTCTTAATGGAATTATTTTATTAATAATATATAAAACTACAAATGATACCACAAATGCAAATGCCCCAACAACAACTACACCTTTTAGTTGACCTAAAAACGTAATATCATCACCATTACTTGCAAAAATTCCTACTGCTAAAGTTCCCCAAATACCATTTAAAAGGTGTACTGATAAAGCCCCAACAGGATCATCAAGTCTTAATTTATCAAATAGTGATACACCAATTACTACAATTAAACCACCAATTGCACCAATTAAAATTGGAGTATAAATATTATATAAATCTGGTCCAGCAGTAATTGCAACTAAACCACCTAAAGCACCATTTAAAATCATTGTAATATCAAGTTTTTTATATAAAATATACATCATAATACCAACAACAATTGCACCTGCAAGACCTGCTGTATTTGTATTCATAATAGTTAGTGCAACTGCATCAGCAGCTTCTTTTGAAGATATAGAACCTACACTTCCTCCATTAAATCCAAACCATCCAATCCATAAAAGGAAAGCTCCTAATGTAACTAAAGGTATATTTGATGCAGGAATAACTCTAACACCACCCTCTTTAGTATATCTTCCATGTCTAGAACCAATAATTAAAATTGCAGCTAAAAGTGCCCATCCACCAGTAGAGTGTATTACTGTCGAACCTGCTAAATCATACATGTTTATATCAAAAAATGTTCCATCTAACATATCACTTCCCCAAGACCAATTCACTACTGTAGGATAAATAAATCCACCCATTATTACAGTAAATATTGCCAAAGGAATCACTTTTGCTCTTTCACTAACTCCCCCTGACATAATATTTATAACTTTCCCAACAAATGCCATTTGAAATAAAAAAGCTGCCCATTTAGACATTGAATCACTACCAAAGTCTCCAAAGGCTATAGAGTACCCAACTAATAAAAATGCTAATGATGCTATTGCATAAATCATTGTATTTACCATTAACACAGCTGAAACATTTTTTGTTCTAACAAGTCCAGCTTCTAACATGGCAAAACCTGGTACCATAAAGATGATTAGTGTCATTGCAAAAATTGCAAAAAAAGTATCAATAACATAACTTATTGATTGTAAGTCCATATTTAAATCCTCGCTTTCTCTGATTGGCGAGTATTATATATTTTTTTTAAGATTTTAAAAAGTAGTCTTTTGTATATTTTATATACATATATATAAAGACTATATAGAAGAGGAGAAAATCTCCATCTTCCATAAAATGTTATACTGCTTCAGAACCTCTTTGTTCTGTTCTAATTCTAACAACTTCATCAACTGAAGTAACGAATATTTTACCGTCACCGATTTTTCCAGTTTTTGCAGCTTCAACAATCACATTGATTGTAGAATCTACATCTTCTTCATTAACGATAACTTCGATTTTAATTTTAGCTAAGAAATCAACCACATACTCAGCCCCTCTGTATAATTCAGAGTGACCTTGTTGTCTTCCGTATCCTTTTACATCAGATACAGTCATACCAGCGATTCCATTTTCAACTAATGCTTCTTTTACATCTTCAAGTTTAAACGGTTTAATAATTGCTTCTATTTTCTTCATTATATAATCCTACCTATCTTATTAAGCTTTTTTGAATTCTGGGTAACACTCTAATCCAGTTTCGTGGATATCAAGTCCAGTAATTTCAGTCTCTTCATCTACTCTTAATCCCATGATTACATCTAAAATCTTCCATACAATGAATGATACGATGAATACAAATGCACCAATTACAACAACACCTTTGATTTGAGCAAGGATTGTTACATCTGGATTAAAGATACCAACTGCGATAGTTCCCCAGATACCAGCAACTAAGTGAACAGATAATGCACCAACAGGATCATCAATTTTTAACTTATCGAAGAATGGTACAGCAAATACTACAAGAGCACCACCAACAAGACCTTCAATAAATGCAACTAACATACCTAAGTCTGGACCAGCTGTACAAGATACAAGACCAGCTAAAGCACCATTTAATACCATAGTTAAATCAACTTTTTTGTATAGAAGTTGAGTTAATAATGCAGCCATAACAGCACCAGCTGCAGCAGCCATATTTGTATCAGCAACAACTAAAGCAATTCCATCAATATCAGCTTTTGAACCTAATGCTAATTGAGAACCACCATTGAATCCAAACCATCCCATCCATAGAATGAATGTACCTAATGTAGCAAGTGTTAAGTTTGAACCAGGAATTGGTCTTACTTTACCATCTTTAGTATATTTACCTTTTCTAGCACCTAAGATTAATACACCAGCTAATGCTGCCCATCCACCAACAGAGTGAACAATTGTAGAACCTGCGAAGTCAGAGAATCCTGCGATTAATCCACCTAACTCAGTTCCACCCCATGTCCAGTGACCTTGAATTGGATAAATTACACCACTTAAAACAACAACGAATATTAAGAATGGCCATAATTTCATTCTTTCAGCAATTGTTCCAGAGATTACTGATGCTGCAGTTGCAACGAACATAACTTGGAAGAAAAAGTCTGCTGCTGCTGGGTAAGAAGCATCAGCTGCACTTTCCATTGAAATTGTTGAGAAGCTTCCCATGAAAGCTGAACCATCACCATACATTAAATTGTATCCAATGAAATAGTACATAATACAAGAGATTGCAAATAATGCAATATTTTTAGTTAATACTGTCGCATTATTTTTAGTTCTTGTTAAACCTGATTCTAGCATAGCAAAACCTGCTGCCATCCACATTACTAATACACCAGAAAACACAAATAGAAAACCATCTAATATGTATTTTAAGTCGTTAAAATTTTCCATATTTTTCCTTTTCCAAAATAAATATGCTGAAATTGTATCAGATAAATAAATCAATTTCCCACTTTTTATGTATATATTTTATACAGTATTATATAAAATATCTCTAATCCTATAATATAAATCCCTATTTTATGGGCTCTATAAAAAACTTACATTTTTGTAGATTGCTTTATTCTCTTCTTTAATAATTGAACAGATTTTTATTTTTTAGATAATTGTTTAGTTTTTATACATATATTTTATATACAGTATGATATAATATATGATTAATTAAGGAGAATAGATGAAAGAATACTTAGAAGTATATTTTCAAAATCAAGAAAAAATAGAAAACTTTTTACAAGAAAGCCTTTTAAAACTTGGGGAACTAAAGTGTTTAAGAGAACAAAACTTTAAAGAGATTTTTTCTATGTTTCCATCTTTGGAATTAGTATATATAATAAACAAAGATACTAAATTACAAATTTCTCCTAATTTTTATAAAAATAATAATATTGATAAAAGTGCACAAAATATATCAAGAGAGTATTTAATATCTAAATTACATTTTAAAGAGAATAGTGCAGCAGCATTTAGTACTCCATATGTTAGTAGTGCTACAAGAAATAGTTGTGTGACTGTTTCAGTAAAAGAGGGTAATTACATTTTATTTTTTGATTTTAAAATTGAATCTTTATTGGAAAGATTAAATTTAATAGAATTAAACAAGCCCTTTCATACTGTGACAAAAGCATTTTATACAATTGCTGGTTATTCGATGTTTTTATTATCAATTTTTATGGTTTGTTATTCTATGTATGACTTTGTCCATTCGTTTATGGTAAAGGGTATATTCAATCTTGACACTATATTTAAACCAATTATTGCCTTAACCTTAGGTGTTGCAATTTTTGATTTGGCAAAAACAATATTAGAACAAGAGGTTTACTTTAAAAGTTATTCTAAAAACTCAAAAGTTGAAACAAAGATGATAACAAAGTTTTTAATTTCAATTATTATTGCTTTATCGATTGAAGCTTTAATGGTTGTATTTAAAATAGCAATTAATGACTATGATAAGATGATTAATGCTTTATATCTTATAACTGGTATCTCGCTTATCTTAATCGCTTTATCTATATTTATATATTTAACAAAAAAGAAATAAACATTTAATATAATTAATCAAGAAGGTAAAAAATGGAAAATTATATAGCAATATCTAAAAATTCTAAAGAGATTTTAAACTCTGCACATCTATTACAAAGTGTAGAGGTAAATGCTTTAATATCAGGAGAAGCCGGTGTAGGTAAAAAATCTTTATCTCAATATATAGTTCCTAAAGCTCCAGTTTTTAAAGCAAAAAACTTACAACAAGATATTAGTGACAATATAATAAATCTGCAAAACTGTTCAGTTATTATTGATAAAATAGAAAATATTACAAATGTAGACCTATTTATAAACTGGGCAAATGAAAATGGGATTAGAGTTATAGCAACAACTCTAAAAGATGAACTTAACAGTAAACTATCTGAGCTTTTCTCAATCACTATTGAGCTTCCACCTTTAAGGGATAGAGAAGAGGATGTAAAAGCACTAACTCAAAAGTTCTCAAAAGAAGCGAGTATTACACTAGATTTAGATCAAATTATACCTTCAAAACTTATGATTAATATCTCTAATAATGCTCACAGTTTAAGAAAATCAATTTACTTTTCATATCTTTTTGAAACAATTGGAGAAGATGAGATACTGATGTTTATGGAAAACTATATGTATGCTAATATGAAAGGTGAAAACTCTTATAAAGATTTCCTTTATCTGTTAGAAGTTCCTATTTTAAAAGCAGCAAATAAAAAATATAAATCACAAGTTCAAATGGCTAAACATCTTGGATTAAATAGAATTACTCTTAGAAAAAAACTAGATATTCATAAGGAATATTTGAATGACTGAATTAAATATTCAGATTGAAGAACTAATATCAAAAAATGCGCAAGACTTTGAGATATCAAAAGTTTTTAGAACCTATTATAAAGATTATGTTTCATCGATTGACACAACTTTAGAAACAACTGGGGGTAAAGACTTTTTTGTAAAACATACAAAACATACAGATAAGTTTTTAATTCAACTTTATAAATATATTCTTAGAAAACATTTTGGGGATTATCAACCAATGAGCTCTTCTATTCCAGTAACCTTAGTTGCTTTAGGAAGTTATGGAAGAGAACAATTATGTATCTATTCTGATGTTGATTTAATGATCCTTTATCAAGATATAAAAGGATATAACCTAAGACCTATTATGGAAGAGTTAGTTACTCTTGCTTGGGATTGTGGTTTAAAATTAGGTTCAAGAGTTCATGAAATAAAAGAGATTGAAGAGGGTGTAAAAGAAGATATTACAATTAAAACCTCTATTTTAGAATCAAGAATCATTTATGGTTCAAAACACCTTTGGTATGCCTATGAAAATATCCTAAGAAAAATAAGAAAAACAGACCAAAAAGAGTTTATCCAAGAAAAACTTGAAGAACACAAACAAAGACTTTTAAAATATCCTCTAAAAATGGAACCAAATATCAAAGATGGATATGGAGGTATGAGAGAATCAAATATGGTTTTCTGGATGGCAACTGTTATTTTTGGTGTTTATGATACAAAAGAGTTAATAGGAAAAGAGTTTACTGAAGATGAATATAAAAAATATAGAGCAGCCTTAGAATATATTTTTCAAGTAAGAAATGCTTTACACAATATTGCAAAGAAAAAATTAGATGTGGTTAATTTTGATCTACTACCGGAGCTTAGTAGTAAATTAGGATTTGCACATACTCCTAGGATGACAAAAGAGCGTCAGTGTATGGCAAAAATACTTGAGTCATTACATAGAATTCATTTTTTCTCTTCTGTGATGGTAAAAAAATTTACTAGAAGAATAATTTATGAAAATAAAAATATATCTTTACTAAAAGAGTATAGATATAAAAAAGATATTTATATTATTGATGGTAAATTATACACCTCATTTAGTGTAAAACCTAAACCTTTAGTTCAATTTTTAAAAGAATTAATTGAATTACCTGATACTGTAAAAATTTTTGATAGGTCTTATGTTTATTATGCAAGTAAAACTATTTTGCCTACAAAACAAACTCAAGAGTTAAAAAGAACATTAAAAGTCTTATTGTATAAACCAAATCTATATCCATTGATAAAATTAATTTATAATAGTAGATTATTTCAAGCAATCTTACCAATAACTAAAAAAATAGTTAATCAACCTCAATTTGATGGATATCATCAGCATCCAGTAGATGTTCACTCTATAAAAGCATTAAAAAAACTTGAAGAGATTAAAGACCCATATGTTAATGAGTTATATGAAAGTTTAGAAGAGAAAGAAAAAGCAATTGTTAGAATGGTAACTTTGCTTCATGATGTAGGTAAAGGAAGAGTTACAGACCACCATATTTCAGGGGAAAAGCTTTTCAAAAATATGACAACTGCTTATAACTTTGACCATGAACATATCCAAATAGGTTCTTTATTAGTTAGATATCATAATATGATGAGTAAAGTTGCAAGTAGTGAAGATATTTATTCAGAAAAAGTGATTTTATCTTTTACGGCATTAGTTAAATCTAAACTTGCATTAAAAATGCTTTTTATTGTTACCTATGCAGATATTTCAGCTGTAGGTGAAAGTATTTATAAAAGTGCTACAGCTTCTTTATTAAAACAGTTATATTTACAATCTTTACCTGCATTTGAGAATACTGCACTTCTTACAGAAAGTGCAAGAAGAAATGCAAAACAAGAAAGAATTAAAAAACTAAATAAATTTAAAACTCTTTCAAATATTATGAAGAAAAAGATTTTCTATATTTCTTCAAATCATATGTTCTTAAAAATGAAATCTAATGAGATTATTGATATTGCAGTAAAAGCTCAAAATATCGATACCTTTGATTATGAAATACTAAATGAAAACAATTTAGTTATCAGAATCATTAGAAAAGTACCCCTTAATCTAGGATTTTTACTTGGAAGACTAGAGTTTTTAAATATCTCTACAATGAATATTTTCAAACTATATGATGAAAAGAAATTTTTTGAGATTAGTTTTTCTGAGAAAGTTGATGATGAAGATATATTATTTATTTCACAAATCATTGAAAGCTCTTTTGATATGACTAAGAAAACAAAATTAAATATTCCAATAATTAAAAAAGATGGTATAACTATAGATTGTAATCACACTACATATTTAGCATCTATGCAAGTAATAGCTAAGGATCAAAAAGGTTTATTAGCATACATTGCAAAAGTTTTTGATGACTATGGAATAGAGATTGAGACTGCAAAATTAAGCTCAATAAAAAATAAAGCAAAAGATCTTTTCCTTATAGAAAAAAATGGAAACTTCTGTGCAAAACAAGAACAGATTATTGAAAATCTATGTGTAGATGGGAAATAATCCTATCTACACAAATCAGATGCAACTTTTTTTGCTTTACTAAAATCACTTTTTCCACTACCTAATTTAGGTACCTCATCAACTATTTTATATGAACTTGGAATCATTAAATTATTGTCAAAATCTTCTTTTATAGCTTTTTTAAGTATTTCAAGCTTTTCTTCACTTATATGTGAAATGAGTGCAATAATTTTTTCACCTTTTTTTTCATCACTAATAGAAGTTACAATAATATCTGTTTCATCCTCTTCTAATAAAGCTTTTATTTTCTCTTCAACTAATCCTAAACTTATCATCTCTCCTCCAAGTTTTGCAAATCTTGAATACCTATCTACAATAGTTAAAAAGCCATCATTGTCAAGTTTTCCTTTATCTCCAGTTATATAATATTTTCTACCATTTTTTTCAAGGATTACCTCATCTGTTTTTTTCTTATCTTTTAGATAGCCTTTCATAACTTGAACACCAGATATTAAAATCATCCCCTCCTCATTTGTTTTAAGTTCTTTAAAAGTACTAGGGTCTACAATTTTTATTTTTGTACCAGGAAGAGGCATACCTACAGTTCCAATTTTATTTCCTAATTGAAAACTTCCATCTGGATTTTCTACATCAGGTAAATTACAACAAGCAACAGGAGTGGTTTCAGTTGTACCAAAACCTTCTAAAATCTGTTTATCAAATCTTTTTTCAAAATCAACTCTTACCTTCTGTGAAAGTTTTTCTGCTCCTGCTACAACTAATCTTAGGGATTGAAACATCTCTTTTGTAACTTTTGGATTCTTTGCATATAATCTAAAAAAAGTAGAAGTACCTAATATGATTGTTCCTTTATATTTTTGAACTAATTTACCAATTGCAAAACCATCAGTAGGGTCTGGATGAGATATACATAAAATTCCCTCAATCAAAGGTAGAAACATAGTTACAACTGTTCCAAAAGCATGAAATAAAGGTAAAGATCCAACTATAACATCATTTTCACTTGCATTTATAACTGCAGCAATTTGTTTTGAATTTCCTATTATATTTCCATGGGTTAATTCTATACCCTTTGGTACCCCCTCACTTCCACTACTAAACATAATAAGTGCTGTTGAATCTTTACTAATATTTTTAAGATGTATTGCTTTTAAAAGCATAGTTGGAAAGATAACTACACTCAATAATGTGATTAAACCTTTTGGTTTTGTTATCTCTTTTTTTATATCTTCAATATAAATCACTTCATTTAAATTAAGAAGTTCATCAATCTTAACGCCCTTTTCTATAAGTTTTTCAACAAATTTCTTTGATGTGATTATTGTTTTGATTTCTGCTTTTTCTACACTTGAAATAAGTGTTTGCATAGAAGAGGTAAAATTTAGATTCACAGCAACTTTTCCCAACATTAAAATTGAAGTATTGATAAAAGCTCCCCCTACACTAGCAGGTATTAATAAACCTATATTCTCACCTTTTATTTTTCTTTTTAATAAATTTTTAAAAAGTATTGCTGCTGTTAAAAACTTATATCCACTTAGTTCTATTCCAGTAGTATCTGCAAATATTTTTTTAGATTTTACATCTGCTTTTAATCTTTCAAAAATTGCTTCAGGTATAGTTTTAAAACTATTTGAATATTCAAGCCATGAATTTGAAGAAAGCTCTTTTATGGTTTGTTTAACTCTATACGCACTTGCTTTATTCTTTTTTATAGGTTTTGAAAAATGTATTGATACGGCTCTTGTTCTTCCAGTTTTTTTATATTTTTTATTTGCTCTACTAAACATGGATTCCCATAAACCTCTAATATAAAATGCAACAACAGGAATATCCTCTTTTGTTTGTTTTAAAATAAGTTCAAATCCTTTTTTAAACTCACCTAAATGCCCACTTCTTGTAATGCCTCCTTCAGGAAAAAGTACCACAATATCTCCAGCATCTAAACTTTTAGCTATAGTTTTTATTGTTTCTTTACTTGAAGAGTTAGAAATAGGTATAACTTTAAAAAGTTTTAAAAGCCAAGTTAAGTACCATTTTTCATATATTGGTTTATGCATTACAAATCTAATTTGCCTTGGCGAACTCATAAATACTATAGCCCAATCTATCCAAGATACATGGTTTCCTAAAAGTAATACTCCACCTGAGGATGGTATATTATTTAAACCTTTTACACTAAGTTTATATTTAAATCCAACAATTAATTTTACAAAAAACAGAATCAAAGATTGAGGCAAATGATAAATTGTAAACCCCATCCCAACAATTGTGATGATAAGTATTAGATAAAGAGTATTTAAAGGATCAAGGTTATTAAAAGAAACAAAAGTTGTAATACATAACATTATAAACATTGACAAAGAATGAAACCAATTATTCCCAGCTAATATTGTTCCTAGATTTTTTCTTTTTGCATTAAATTGTATTAAAGCATTCAAAGGCACAACAAATAAGCCCCCAAATATACCAAAAACTAAAAAACATAATGCCAATAATATAGTACTTTCTACAATAGTTGAAGTATAAATCATAAGAACCATACCCAAAGCAGCGAAGGGAATCGTTCCAACTTCTATATAATGTTTTGAAAGCTTTGAATAGATAATTGAACCTATTGCAATTCCTATACCTGAAGAAGCGATTATTCCATTTATTACAAATACATCAACTATATTTAAATATTGTTTTGCAAAGGATGGATATACAGCCATTAAGCCTTGAGATATGCCCCAAAAAAGTGATAAGCCAATAACTGACATAGCAATTTGTTCATTAGAAAAAATTGTTTTAATATTTTTCTTTAAAAGCTCACCTTTTAGCAATTTGTTTTTATCTAATATAAGTGTTTTATCTTGTTTGTATTTTGTATTTAATTTTTTTAAAATAAAAATTGATATAAACATTTCAAAAAAAGCAATAGGAACTATATAATAAGTTAAAGGTATTATTGCTGTTAGCAACTGCTCTTTACTTGATAATAGATTTAAATTATGAGTATTATAAAATGATTCAAAAATAAATGAACCACTTGCTATTGAAAAAAGTATTGCTATAATAGAGATAGCTTGTAAACTTGCATTTCCTTTTGATAAATTGCTTTTTCCCCAAATATCAATTATGATTCCAAACTTTGCAGGAGAATAAATAGTACTTTGTATTGCTAAAAGCACTAGATTTAACATAGCAAGATAAAAGTTTCCACTAATATAAGATAACACCATTAAACATGAAAGAACAAAAGAAGAGATTGCACCATAAATTAAAATATCTTTTTTGTTATATCTATCTGACAAATATCCACTTAAACTAAAAAGAAGTAAAAAAGGGATTATTATTAATCCATTTATAATAGATATCCAAACAACTTGTTCACTTCCATCAAATATCTTAAAAGCTATATTTTGAAGTAAAATTTTATGCGCAACATCAACAATAACATTACAAAAGACCACAGATAAAAAAGCAAATTTTATTATTGTTATATTACTTAATATCTTTTCCATACCTACACTATTCTCTCTTTTTCAACAATTTACTTGTAAGTATAGAAAAGCTTTATAAAAAAATCAAGTTTATAACTATTTAGATTTTCCTTTGGAACTCTTTTGTAACTTTATTATAGAATCAAATGAAAATATAAATAAGGCAATCCAGATTAAAACAAAAGTGATAAGTTTATCAAGATTAAACTCTTCATTATAAATAAATACTGCCAATAAAAATGATGCTGTTGGACCAATATATTGAAGAAACCCAAGGGTTATCAACTTTATTCTTGTTGCTGCTCCATTGAATAGTAGTAAAGGAATAACAGTCATCAATCCAGCCAAAGTTAGCATAAATGAAATATACCCATCACTGTTTTGAATAAATGATAATTCGCCATTATTAAATAAATATATTAAATAGATAAGTGCAAAAGGTGTCAAAAGTATCACTTCAACAAAAAGTCCCACTTGAGAGCCTACATTTATTTTTTTTCGAAGCACTCCATAAAATGCAAAACTAACTGCAAGAGAAAAAGAAATATATGGAATATGTCCTAATGTAAAGAGTTGATAAACAACTGCACATAAAGCTATAAATATGGCAATATATTGATTTCGTGTAACTCTTTCTTGAAAAAATATAAATCCAAGCAATACATTAACCAAAGGATTAATATAATACCCCAAAGATGTTTCTAAAATCCTGCCATTTCCAATAGCCCAAATAAAAATATACCAGTTTAAAGAGACAAAAAAAGTTGAAGCAAAAAGATACTTAACTTTTCTTTTGTCTTTTAAAGTTAAAAAAAGTGTTTTAATCTCACTTTTGTAAATCAATAAAGGTATTAGTGTAACTACTGAAAATACTATTCTATACATTAGTATTTCAAAAGCATCAACTGAGTCTACCTCTTTAAAATAAATAGGTGAAAGTCCACCCCAAAAAAGAAATGCCAAAATAGCATATATACTACCTAGTTTTTCATTATTCAAAAATATCCTTATAAAAAAGATGATATTTTAGCTAAATAACTAGATTATATTATAGAAAATAATTGCTATTTTAAAAACTCTTCTATCTCTTGTGCTGTTAAGACTTTTCCAGTTGATTTAACCTCTCCATCTATTACCAAACCTGGTGTGCTCATAACACCATATTCCATAATTTTTATCATATCATCTACTTTTTCAACTTGTGCAAAAATACCTTTTTTTGCAATTGCTGCTTTAACATTGTTTGTTAAAGCTTCACATTTTGAACAACCTGTTCCTAAAATCTCTATTTTCATTTTAAATCCTTAATTATAAAATCATATTAAAAACAAATCCCACTAATAAAATTGCAAATCCAACTATTCCAAAAAATATTGAAATCAATTTTATTGATAAAACTCTTTTTAAAATCATTGCTTCTGGTAAACTTAAGGCAACAACTGCCATCATAAAAGATAAAGCAGTTCCTAAAAGCATCCCTTTTGAAGTTAAAACTTCAATCAATGGTAACATTCCTGCTGCACTTGAATACATAGGAATTCCCATAAATACTGCAACTATTGGAGCATACCAAATATCTCCACCTGCATATTTAACTATTAGTTCTGATGGAACATACCCATGAATAAAAGCTCCAATTCCTATACCTATAAAAACATATAAATAAATTTTCTTTAATATATCTAAACTATCTTTCCAAGCCTCTTTTGCTCTATATTTTAGTGAAATATTTTCTTCACTTGATGAAGCACAACATGAAGCTGGTTTTACTTCTAAAAGAATCTCTTTTTCTAAATTTAAAGAACCAATTACTAAACCTGCAATTATTGCTATAAGTAGCGCACAAGCCATATATAAAAGTGTAATTTTTATTCCAAATAAAGAGAATAATAAAGCAATAACTACTGCATCACTTAGTGGTGCTGAAATTAGATATGAAAAAGTAACACCTAAAGGGATTCTTGCTTGTAAAAATCCCAAAAATAAAGGTATTGCACTACATGAGCAAAAAGGGGTAAGTACACCAAAACATGCTGCAAATACATGACCTACAAGTTTATGTTTACCACTTAAATAATCCCTTACTTTTTCAACTGGGAAATAGCTTCTTAAAAAAGTTACTAGGTATATGATTAATACAAGTAATACTAAAATCTTTACAGTATCAAAAATAAAAAAATGTAAAGCTTGAGTTAAATGCTCTTCTTTATCTAATCCCAATAAAGAATAAACAAAAAAATCTACAAACTTTTCCCAATAATAAAACATCTTAAACTCCTAACTCTTCCTTTACTTTAGGAAGTAACACTGTTTCAATCTCTTCATAGGTTTTTATAAAAGCATCAAAACCTTTCCCATCTGGATCTTCAAAACCAACATGGATAACCTTTACAGCTTTTGGAAACATTGGACAAGTTTCATTTGCATGGTCACAAACTGTTACAACTAAATCATAAGGATTAGCTAACACTTTATCTATTGTTTTAGAGTGATACTCCTCTTTCCAAATACCTTTGTCTTCTAAAAGTTTTTTTGCATTTGGATTTACCCTTCCACTAGCTTTTACTCCACTAGAATCAGCACTAATACCTTCTAACTTTGCATTTATAAGTGCTTCTGCGATAATACTTCTACAAGAGTTTCCTGTACATAAAATCAATACTTTCTTTTCCATCTTAAATTATTCCTTTATATTAATGTTAATAAAACTATAAATAGCACTGGTGGAGTAACTATTAAACCAAATTTACTATATTGCCAAAATCCAATCTCTACACCTTTTTTACTTAATACATGAAGCCAAAGAAGTGTAGCTAAAGAACCAAATGGTGTCATCTTTGGTCCAAGATTACATCCAATAATATTTGCATAAGCCAAAGCTTCATTTGGTATATCTTTTAAAGCTATATCCATAACCATAACTGTTGGCATATTATTCATGATTGCACTTAATATTGCAGATATGAATCCCGTACCAAGGATTGCAATAGCATCTCCTTTTTGAACTAAATCGTTTAATATAAGAGTTAAATAATCAGTTAATCCTGCATTTTTTAAACCATATACAACTATATAAAGTCCTATACTAAACCATACAACTTGCCAAGGTGCAGTTTTAATTGTAAGCCAAGCTTTAGCACTTTTCATATAACTAGCTATTGCTAAAAATATAACTCCTCCACCTAAAGCAAATACTGAAACAGGAAGATTATACATATCACCAATAAAGTAACCTAAAATTAGTAAAGCTAAAAATATCCAAGAGAATTTAAATAATGTTTTGTTTTTTAACACTTCATCTGGATTTTTTAGTAAAGTAATATCAACAGTTGTTGGAATATCTTTTCTCAAAATTAACCATAAAACTATAATAGAAACTATTGTACTTACAATATAAGGTACAAGCATATTTGCTAAATACTGTGCAAATCCTATATTAAAATAGTTTGCTGTTACAATGTTTGTAAGGTTTGAGAAAACAAAAGGTAAAGATGCACTATCACTTATAAATCCACCTGCAAGTAAAAAAGCTAAGATAGTTTTTGCATTTAGTTTTAAAATCTTCATTTTGGCTAATAAAATTGGAGTTAAAATTAAAGCTGCTCCATCATTTGCAAAAAGTGCTGACACAAATGACCCCAATAATAAAGAGTAAACAAACATCTTATGTCCATCACCACGTGAGAGTTTTGCCATTTTTATTGAACACCATTCAAAGAAACCAATCTCATCTAAAACCATAGAAAGAATAATAATACCTATAAATGCTAAAGTAGCATCCCAAACTATTTCGGTAACTATTAATACATCATCTAAAGATACAACTCCAGCTAATAATGCAACAATTGCTCCTAATACTGCAGTTGTACCTATTTGTAAATTTTTAGGTTGCCAAATTACAAATATAAGTGTAATTATAAATATTGAACTTGCTAAAAACATTTTTCTCCTTAATTCAATACATCAAGATATATTGATATATTTTATAAAAAAAAGAGTAACTCTTTGGTTACTCTTCTAACATCTCTTCAACTTCAGCTTTCAAAGCATAGATAAAAGTATCAACTTCTAACTCATCATACCTTTCAACTGTCACAGGGGTTCTTACAAACTCTAAGCCCTCAAACTCATCTAAATAATCCCAATGATTTATAAGATTACTTGAATAAAACAGATATCCATGAACTGTATCAATAGGTTCATCTAATCTAATTCCAGGATATCCCATACCTGCACTCCATCCTGCATCTACAAGTCGTCCTTTAACTGTAGCAGGAACAAATTTTCCAACTATATTTTCCAAAACATGTCCATTTGGACAGTTTGGCATCAGTGTTCCATAAACAAATAATGTTTCTGTCATTTTGCCTCACAAACTTTTTTTAAATTTGGTAAATCAATATCTAAAGTCATAATCTCTTTTATGCTTGCTTGTCTAAATTCATCTAAAGGGCTTCTAATAGAATAATAAGCCCATCGACCTACTCTGTCAACTCTTAAAAAACCACCCTCTTTTAAAATCTTTAGATGTCTAGAAAGTCGTGATTGTATCATATCAAAAGAGTTTTCTAAATCACATACACAACATTTACCATGAATATTAATAAACTTAAGTAGCTTTACTCTTGTTTCATCATTTAATGCTGAAACAGATTTTAGAAAAATATCCATAAATCTCCTTTAAAATACAATCATAATTTGAAGTATATCAAAATATAATTAATATATCAAGATATCTTGATATATTAATGTAATCATTTGTTAATCATTTTTTTATATAATTTATTAAAAAGAGAAATGATGGGTAAAATTACAGATAAATTAAGTAAAAAAGATATTAACTTTATAAAAGAACAAAAAATGTTTTTTGTTGCAACTGCTCCTAAAAAAGGAAAAATCAATATTTCACCAAAAGGTCTAGATAAAACTTTTAAAGTAATTGATGATAACACCGTACTTTGGTTAAACTATTTTGGAAGTGGAAATGAAACATCTGCACATCTACTTGAAGATGATAGAATGACTTTAATGTTTTGTGCATTTGAAGGTAAAGCAAATATTTTAAGACTATATTGTAAAGCAAAGGCAATACAAGAAAAAGACAAAAAGTGGGATAAATATATCTCTTATTTTCCAGATACAAATGGTGCTAGACAAATATTTAAAATAAAAATACTAAATGTAAATAATTCTTGTGGACTAGGTGTTCCATTGTATGAGTTTGTAGACCAAAGGGAAGATTTAAAAAAATATTATAAGAAAACAACAAAAAAAGAGCAAATTGAATATATGAAGAAAAAAAATCAAATAAGTTTTGATGGAAAACCAACAAAACTATTTGAAGATTAAGTTAGAGAAAACTCTAACTTATATATCTTTTTTGATTTTTTCTACTAAAGCCTCTTTAGTAAATCCAAAATGTTTAAAAAGTTCACCAGCTGGAGCTGATGCACCAAAAGTATCCATACCATAAACTACATCTGCATATTTATAATATTCCATACCTCTAGCAGCTTCTACAGCAAATACTTTTGTATTTGGTTTAATAATAGTATCAACATACTCTTTATCTTGCTCAACTAAAAGGTCAAAACAAGGAACAGAAACAACATTTGCTTTAATTCCCTCTTTATCTAAGTCACAAGCAGTTTGTAATGCTAACATCACTTCACTACCACTTGCCATAATAGTAACAGTTGCACCATCTCTTTCTTTTAATAGATATCCACCATTTGATACATCACCAAATGCTTTCTCATCTTTTAATACTTCAAGGTTTTGTCTTGAACAAACAAATGCTGTTGGTGCATTCATTTTAAGAGCAACTTTCCAAGAATCAACATTTTCTGTTGCATCAGCAGGTCTAAATGTATAGAAGTTTGGTAATGCTCTAAATTGTGATAAATGCTCAATTGGTTGGTGAGTTGGTCCATCTTCTCCAACACCAATTGAATCGTGAGTCCATACAAAATGTTGTGGAATTGAAGCTAAAGCTGCAATTCTTGCACTTGGTTTTAAATAATCTGAGAATACAAAGAATGTAGCAGAGAATACTCTAAATAATCCATAAAGATTCATTGCATTTGTCATTGCTGCCATTGCATGTTCTTTAATACCAAAGTGAATGTTTCTTCCATTTGGGAAATCACCCATTCCAGCTAATTCAGTTTTATTTGAAGGAGCCAAGTCAGCACTTCCACCTAAAAACCCAGGAATTGCTTTTGCAATTGCATTTAAGATTTTATGGTTTGAACTTCTTGTTGCAACAGAACTTCCAACTTCAAATTCTGGATAAACAATTGAATCAAAATCAGGGTTTTGTAATTGTTTGATTTTTTCTTTTGTTTCGGCACTTAATGATTCTTCCCAAGCATTTTCTGCTTCAACACCTTTGATAAGTTTGTCAAATGCACCTTTAATATCATAAGGAACTACAAATTTTTCATCTGGATTAAATCCAGCTTTGATTTTTGATTCTCTAATCTCTTCATCACCTAATGGAGCTCCATGTGTATGATGACTTCCTTCTAATGTTGCAGCACCTTTACCAATAGAAGTTGTTGCAATAATAAGTACAGGTTTATCACTTTGTTTTGCAGTAACAATAGCTTTATCAATTTGATCAAAATTGTGTCCATCTACTTCTAATACTTCAAAGTTAATAGCAGTAAATCTTTTCTTTACATTTTCACTCCAAGCAATTGATGTATCACCTTCAATTGTAATTGAGTTTGAATCGTAAATTACTACAAGATTATCTAAACCTAAATGTCCAGCAGTCGCACAAGCTTCATAAGAGATACCCTCTTGTAAATCTCCATCTCCACAAAGACAATATACATTATGATTAATAACATCTTTACCTAAAGTATTTTGTGCGTATTTTGATGCCATAGCAAAACCAACTGCATTTGCAATACCTTGACCTAATGGACCTGTTGTAATCTCTACACCATGTGTATGACCATATTCTGGGTGACCAGGAGTTTTTGAGTTAAATTGTCTAAACTCTCTCATATCTGGTAAGCTAACATCAAATCCCCATAAATGAAGTAAAGAGTAAACTAATCCTGTAGCATGACCCCCACTAAACACTAATCTATCTCTGTTTAGCCATTTATCATTTGCAGGGTTTAAGTTTAAGTGAGCACTTAATACTGTAGCTATATCAGCCATCCCCATTGGTGCACCAGGGTGTCCTGAATTTGCTTCTTGAACCATATCAGCAGCTAAAAATCTAATAGTATCAGCTTGCTTTTGAAGTAATTGTTTTGACATAATATTCCTATGATTGATGATTTATCGTAATATAAAATTTTGCGATTATAACTAAAAAGTATTAAAGAGTTTTTTAAGTGAAGAGTATATTAAAAATTTGGAAGAGAAGAAGTGAGTTAAAACTCACTTCTTAAAAGTCAAGACCTTCATCAAAAGTCTTTCTTTCAATCTCTTCTCCAGCTAGATTTATATATGTAAATAAACCATCAGTTTTTTGCACTTTAGCTAAACCATTAGAAAAGTCTTTTGCAAACTTATATTGTGGTTTTACAACTAAATTACAACGTGTATCCATAAATCCCCATAGATTATCTTTTTTAACTCTCATTCTTTTTTCATTTGAAAGAAAAATCATATCATAATCTAAAGGTGCTATAAGTTCCATGTTTGTATTTAAGCAACCATATTGAATTCTATCATTTTTCATAAAATTCTTAACAACAATAGCTTCATCAATTGGATTTCTCACATCATCATAAATTGGTTTTAGTACAACTTCTAAATCTTCATTGATAAGCCCATATTTACCATCAACTTCAACTTTTGCAAAACCATTAACAAATTGTCCTATTGAATCAAAAATCACCTTTAATTTTAAATTTCCTTCATCATCAACAATTCCATATTTATTATCAATATTTTTTACTATAGAATATCTTTGTCCATCTATATGTAACCAATGAAGGTTCACATAGTGAGGATGTTTATAATTGTTTGTAGAGATTGTATCAAGTTTTCCCATTTTTTTATAAACTGGTTTTACTTGAACCTCTCCACTCTCATTTAATATCCCATCCTTATCTCCTACAGTTACAACAGTTGTATTTTTTTGGGCACAACCTGTTATCAATGCAATAAGTGCTATCCCTGCTAAATATTTTTTCATAAAGGATCCTTTTAATTCATTATTTTATTAATTCTAAACTCAACTCTTCTTGATTGAACTTTGTCTTCTACACCGTTTTCATCATAGATCAAATCATCATAAGCCATACCATGGTAAGAATAAACTTTCTCTAGCCATGAACTATTCGCTTTAACTTCTATATCATTTGTCATATTTTGAGTGTATTCAAAAACTTGTTTTGCTCTATTTTCAGAAAGAGCTTTATTTTTTGAATATCTTTCTTCATCACTTTTTGCAGTTCTAAATTCTGAAGATGTATGACCCTCAACTCTAACTGCTGCAATTTGATCTACATATCTATCTAAAACTTTTAAATATCTAGGAAAAAAGTTATCTAAGATTTCTGTATATTTTGTTCTTAATTCACTGCTTCCTCTTTTAAATAATACAGTTGGATCTTTAAATCTAAATACTAATCCATTTTTATCTAATTCTGCATTCCAAGGTCCAAAGTCTGGTCCAAATTCTGTCATTAAAGCTTCATATAAACCTTCAATATATTCATCTTTTGGTTCCTCTTTTGTAAGTTTTATATCACTAAGATTTGCAGTTGCAATAGCTTTATCAATATCATTTGTACCGATTGCAGTAACTAAATAATCTGCTCCACTTTTAAGAGGTTTATTAAGTTTTGCACAATAAGTTTTTTCATCAATTTGGGCTTTAAAAGGTCCCATTGGTTTTACAGAATCTTCAGAATCTTCAGCAAGTGTTACATCAATATTAGTTGCCACTCCTGTTGGAATATTTCCACAAATTTTATTATCTACATCATCATAATATTCTAATGTAATAGATAGTTTTTGACATAAAAGTGTAGTATCTTGAGTTTGTAACATCATAGCAATATATAAATCATTGTTTTTTGATGCATTATGTAAAGGAGTCATTTCATGTTTATCATGAACATTTCTCTCTGCTCCGTTACAAATCAAAAATCTTGACATTGCATTTGTACTATTTCTTGTAGAATCTATAAGTGGTGTATCTCCAAATTTATCGGTATTATTAATACTAGCTCCACTTGCAAACAGTTTTTCTGCAATATCTAATTGATTAAGTCTTGCAGCTAAATGTAATGGTGTATATCCATATTTATCTTGTGTATTTACTTTTACACCTTTTGAGATTAATTCATCTACTAATGATTTATCTTTAGCTCTAACTGCATCATGTAATGCAAGTTCATTTATAAAATCATTTTGAGTAGCTTTTTCTACCTCTACACTAGTATTTTCCATCTTATTTACAGTTTCTGTTTTTTGAGAACATCCAATTAATGCAAATAATGTAATAAAGCTAATAAATAGCACTTTTTTCAAATTTTTCATCTTAACTCCCTTCTTCTTTGTTTAACGTTCATGTAACGAATTTTGTTTTATTTTAAGTATTGGTTTTAGGATAAAATCCATAATTGTCTTTTCCCCTGTAACAATATCAACACTTGCAATCATACCTGGAATAATTGGTAGTTTTTCACCATCTTTTTCCAAATAATTTTTCTTTGTTCTTACAACAACTTTATAGTAACTTTTCCCTTCTTTACTCTCTTTATCGATAATACTATCTGCAGAAATCTCTACAATTTGGCCCTCTAAACCTCCATATATAGCAAAATCATATGCCGTAATTTTCACTATTGCTTTTTGTTTTGGATTAATAAATGCAATATCTCTTGGATCTATTTTTGCTTCTACTAATAAAATATCACTGTTTGGAACTATATCAATTAAATCTTGTCCTGATTTTACAACTCCACCAATAGTATTCATATAAATCTCTTTAATAATTCCATCTACAGGTGATTTTATAACTGTTTTTTTAACTTTATCACTATCTGAAACTTTTCTAGCTTGTGCTTTATTTAATTCAACTAAAATTCTTTGATACTCTTTTGATGCTTCTGTTCTAAAACCTCTTATTTTTTCAGAAATTTTATTTTCAGCTTCAGTAATAGCAAATCTTGACCTTGGCATAGATAATTCAGCAGATCTTAGATCACCTTTAAGCTGCTGATATTCTTTTTCAATATTGATTAAATCTACTCTTGATTTAGCCCCAGATTGCACTAAATTTTTTATAGTTTTTCTTTGAAGTTGAACAAGTTCTAAACTTTTTTCCAATTGTTCTTTTTTGGCTTTTATCTCTTCTAACTCTTGTTTTTTTTGATTTAATTGAGATTTTAAAACTTGTACTGAACTTTTTAATTCTTGAACTCTATTTGTAAAAAGTGTACTTTCAGAATCTATATATTCACCTGCAGTCTCTTTTACTCTTTTGCTGTAGTTCAGTTTTGGGACAGGTCTATTTACATCTATTTCTGATTCAACTTTTAATCTCTCAAGCATAGCCATCCATTGGCTAATACCCTCTTGATTTTCTTCCAGTGTAGCTTGATATCTTGTTGTATCAATTTTTACTAAAGGTTGTCCTATTTTAACATGTTCACCATTTTTTACTAAAATCTCTTCTATTTCACCACCATCATAAGATTGTATTTTTTGAATCTTATTTGTTGGAATAACTTTACCTTGTCCCCTTGCTAACTCATCAATCATCGCAAAATTAGCCCAGATAATTGCAAATAAAAAAAATCCCATAATTACAAAGAATACTAAATCAATTTTAGATTTAGGTTTATCATTTGCTTGTCCATATAAAGAATGGACAAAATTTACATCTTCATTTCTCACTTTATCCCTTTATATTCTTTGCAAATATCTCTTCTTTTTTACCATCTGCAGCAATTTGCCCATCATCTAATACAATAACCCTGTCAACTAATGATAAAATTGATACTTTATGTGTAATCAATATCAAAGTTTTATCTTCAATAATTTTAGACATTTTATTAATAAATGCTTTTTCTGTTTGTCTATCCATAGAGTTTGTAGGTTCATCTAAGATTAATATATTTGGATTAGAAATAAGTGCTCTAGCTAAAGCTACAGATTGAATTTCCCCTCCACTTAAACCTTCTCCTCTTTCTCCTACAATTAAATCGTATCCCGATTCATGTTTTGATAAAAAATCATGAACCCCTGCAATCATTGAGGCTCTTAAAATCTCTTCATCAGTTGCAAAGGGCTCACCAATTGTTATATTATCTTTAATACTTCCCATAAATAAAAATGGCTCTTGAGGTACTACTCCAATAGCTCTTCGTAAATCAACTGGGTCGATTTGTCTAACATCAGTTTTATCAACCAATACTGAACCACTACTTGGAACATATAAGTTTTGAAGTAACTTAATTAATGTTGATTTACCTGAACCAATTTTCCCTAAAATTGCAACTTTTTCACCCTCTTTTATATTAAGATTGATACTTTTTAAAGCATTGAAATTTTGTGTTTTATAAGAGAAAACTACATCTTTAAATTCTATATCTCCTCTTAAATCAGGTCTACTTAGATAAGTTTTATTTTCTCTTTCAACTTGCATATTCATAATTTCATCAATATTTTTTAAAGCTAAAATTGTTCTATCAAATCTTATTATCATCCCAACAACTTGTGAAATTGGAGCAATTACTCTTCCATTTAAAATCATAGAAGCAATTATTCCCCCCATTGTCATTTCACCTTCACTTGCTAAATATACTCCACCAATCACAATTGCTATGTTAGAGAATTGTGAAATAAAAGTAGTCATAAATGTTGCTATTTGAGATAAGAATTGAGATTTTTCATTATGATAAACTGTTTGGTTTATAGATTTATCCCAGTGAGTTTTCATTCTATTTTGGCCACGTACACTTTTTATAATATCTAATCCTGCAACTGTTTCATTTAATGTTGTATGTTTTATCTGATCTTCTTTACTTGAAGCTTCTACAGTTTTTTTAATAGGTTTTTTCATAAACCAAGAGAAGAACAATGATAAAAACACTGATACAACTGTTACCCAACCCAAAGGTCCACCAATATAAAAGATTATTGATACAAATATAAAAATAAAAGGAATATCCACTAAAGTAGTAATAGTTGCAGAAGCAAAGAATTCCCTAACTGACTCAAAAGATTGTAATCTATTTACAAACATACCAGTTGAAGCAGGTCTCTCTTCTAATCTTAGATTTAGTAATTGATCAAATATCGCATTACTCATTACTACATCAGCTCTTTTACTAGCTTTTCCTAAATAATACGACCTTATTAATTTTAATAAAAGATCAAATACCATTACAAAAAATATACCAATAGCTAAAGCCCATAGAGTATCAATGGCATTATTAGGAAGTACCCTATCATATACATTCATTGTAAATAATGGCGTAGCTATTACAAAAAGATTTATAAAAATAGATGCAAAAACAATTCTAAGATAAATATCTTTGTTTCTTTTTATTGCATCCCAAAACCATTTTTTTGATTTAGGGATAATAATACTGCTACTTACTCTATTTTCAAAATTATATTCTGGTTTAATAATTAAAGCTTTGCCTACATATTGGCTTTGTAAAGCATCAAGCTTCATATTAATCTGACCATCACTAAGTCCTGGTATTATAACTATTGCTTCATTTTTTTCAACATCATAATCAAGTAAAACTGCAGATCTATTTTTATCTGTAATTAATACAACAGGTAAGGCTAACTTAGATATATCTTGTATCTTTTCTCTTGAAACAAATTTAGAGATTAAACCTATTTTTTTTGATGATATCATAAAAGTATCCACATCCATGACTGTTTCATGTAAAGCCATACCATAAATTAATGACTCTTTAGATGTGGCTCGTTGATAATATTTAGCTAAGAAAAGTAAACACTCTAAAAGAGTATCTACTTTTCTTCTTTCTTGTAATATCCCAACTTTTTCATCAATTTGATTAACCTCTTGATTAGACAAAAATTTTCCTTATTTTAATTTATACTTTTGTATTTTTCTAAAAGTTTTTTATGTTTATCCATATAATCAACATATACTTTTAAATCAATACCTTTATTATCTAAATCTGTTATTGCTTGATTTGCTTCACTTAAACTATCAAAACTTCCATATAACACTTTAGTACCTAAACTCATATTGTAAGTATACAAAGATTTATTGTTTAACAAGTTATATTTTTGTTTAAATGATTTAATATTTTCAATTTTATTATCTAAAGTAGCCATATTTATTGTATATCTACCATCTGGAAGAGTAATAACTTTTTTATTATTTTCTTTTTTATCCGCAGCTGGTTCAGCAGTAGTATTAATTAACTTATTAATTTCTGCATCTAAGCTACTAGTTTCAACACCTAACTCATTTAATAAATCTTCATCTATTTGTTCATCTTGCTGATTTTTAGGTTTTTTCATTGGGTTGATATATTCTTTTGATACATAAGCTTTACAAACTTGATCACCAGATTTTAAGATTGTTTCACTCAACATACCTGTTTTTTCTAATAAATCAAAATATTTTGCATACATATCCATTTCTTGTTCTAATGTACTAATTTCTGATCTATAAAGTTCTGATTCTGCATCAAGAATATCTATAAATGTTCTTGTTCCATCTTGTAGTTGTTTTAAATAAACATCTCTAATATCTGTATTATCTTTAACATACTTTTTTAGATTTTCAACTCTTTGTTTTGTAATAAAATAAGAGTTATATGCAGTTGTTACTTCTTCTTCAACTTCATTTACTATATTATCTAAAACTTTTTGTTGTTCTTGAAGAAATAATTTTTCTCTTTGTGTTGCA
The DNA here is from genome assembly GCF_963675975.1 of Halarcobacter sp. Taxonomy (NCBI): domain Bacteria; kingdom Pseudomonadati; phylum Campylobacterota; class Epsilonproteobacteria; order Campylobacterales; family Arcobacteraceae; genus Halarcobacter; species Halarcobacter sp. Next base: position 316,669 of record NZ_OY780939.1, read on the forward strand.
TGGTAAGTTTTACCACCTTCAAAAATATTCCAATCTAAGATTAATCTTGCCCTATTTATATCTTGTCTACCATTTTCTGCTTCTTCTAAATCATTATCCCATGTTGATTGCCATTGAAATCTCAATGTTGGTAAATAATTTGCAGATGCCTGTTCAAGATTTTCTCTTTGTTCTTTTATTTTTTCTATTTGCTCTAATATCTTAAAATTCTTTTTATCAGCAATTTCAAGAACTTTTTGTAATGTATTTGGAATTGCAGATTCATTAATTGCTGGTCTACAAATATTTCCATCAGTTTGTCTTTGCGTATATTTAATATATTGATTTAAAGCCTGATCTTGTAATTGTTTTTGCTCTAAATATCTATCTGTAATATAATGCTTTTTAGAATTAACTTGGTAACTTTCTAAAATCTCACCACTTATTGATTCTTTCTCTTTTGCAATAGTTAAATAATCATCATGAAGTTTCAAGTTATTTTCTGAAAGATTCATTAATTCTTGATACATCACTAAATCCATATAACTATCAATAGCTCCCCTTAGAATCTCTTCTACTCTTTGAGTACTTCTATATTTATTACCAAAATAGATATGCTTATACTCTTCAACTTCACTTGGGGTAACCCCTCCATCATATATAATTTGATCAACAGTAATTGAAGCATTCCATCCATCTTTATCTTCTGTAGTTGGATCTGCTGCTTGATCATCTCTGTTATATCTAGTTTTAGAATCTTCTAGAAACCCTGAGAAATTAATTGTTGGATAATAATCACCTTTTTCTTCATCAACATATTTTTTGTATGCATCTTTATTGAACTTCTCTGATAAAATATCAGGATTTGCATCTATAGTTTGTTCTATAACGTCTTTTAAACTAGTCGCGCACAATGAAGAGGTCAATAAAGTAGCTGCTACCATGCTAATAATATACGTTTTCATAACAACCCTTTTTTATGATATATATTAATTTTACATAAAAGTTTCTAAAAGTTTCTTGTAAAAATATACTTTCTTAATTATTTTATTATTTTTTCAGATTAAATTAACTAAAATTAATATAAAAATAAAGATTACTTATGAATATTGACTATCTTAAATTTTTGAAAACTTTAAATATTTTATATGTAGAAGATGAAGAAAATATTAGAAGGAACATTGTAAAGACATTGTTATTATTGGTAAATAGTGTTACTACAGCCTCTAATGGAAGAGAAGCATTAAGCTTATTAAAAAATAATCATATAGATATAATTTTAAGTGATATAAGTATGCCTGAGATGTCAGGAATAGAACTCTCTAAAGAGGTAAGAAAAAATAACAAAAATATTCCTATTATATTACTAACTGCACATACAGATACTAATTTTTTACTTGAGGCTACAAGATTAAAACTTATTGATTATATTATTAAACCACTTGATTTTAATCAATTAAAAGAGGCACTAATTAAATCTTCAAATGAGATTTATGATTCTGGAAATTTTTGTATTAATTTTGAAAATAATATCCACTACAATCTATCTAAAAAAAAGCTATATATTGATACTGAAGAGATAAACATCACAGCCAAAGAGATTATTCTTCTTGAATTTTTATATAAAAATAGAAAAAGAGTGGTTCCAACTATCGAAATTAAAAACAATGTTTGGGAAGATGAATATGAGGCTACTGATTCTGCTCTAAAAGGGGTATTAAATAAATTAAGAAAAAAAATAGGAAAAGATTCTATAAAAAATATTTCAGGAATTGGCTACCAACTAAATACCAACTAACTATCTAAACTTTTGGGTACCACAATTATAAATTTTGCTCCTTTATCTCCATTTTTTACAAAAAGTCTTCCATTCATATTATTTTCTATAATCAATTTTGACATAAAAAGACCTACTCCTGTACCATTAGCTTTATTTTTTGTATAAAATGGTTCAAAGATCTTTTGAATTGGTTCAATGCCTATTCCTCCAGCATTATCTTCTATTTCAACAACACTATTTTCATCTTTTTCAGCAATTCTCAAAGTAATTTTAGGCTCTTTTATTCCCCTATTAACTAATTCATCTTTTGCATTTGATAAGATATTTATAATTACTTGTGAATATTCATTTTTAAAACCAGTAATTACAGAATTCTTCATCACAATTATCTCTAACTTTATATTATGTTGCTTTAATGATGAGTTAATTATATTTATAGCCGAACTTATTTGTTCAGTAATTTTAAACTGAACTCTTTTTTTATCTTTTGCAAAAAAATTACGAAAGTCATCAATAGTTTGAGACATATATTTTGTAATATCATTTGATTTATTTATAGCTTCAAGTATTTCTTGGTTGGATAACTTTCCAAAAATTTCTAATTTTGCTTGTAATTCCATTGTTATAGAAGAGAGTTCCATTAAAGGTTGTCTCCATTGATGAGCGATATTTCCTATCATCTCTCCCATAGAAGCCATTCTACTTTGTTGAAAAAGCATTTTATCATTTCTACGATTTCTTTCAATCTCAATAGAAACTTTATTCTTAAGTTCTTTTATCTCTTTTTTTAATCTTAGATTCTCTTCTTCTAGTCTTTTCAAAAACATAAGGCCTTGATATATAAAAGAGGTAAAAACCTCTTTTATTTAAAATTATAGATCTGTATCTATTTGATCTTCTATAAAGATAGAGATATTTGGATTAGTTGAACTTGTATACTCATAGAATTCACCATCTTCTCCATCAATTTGAGTTTTATCTGCTGCTTTATTCCAAGAATCAGAGTCATTAAACTCAATAGAATCTCCATCATTTCCTTTGATAACTAAATCATTGTCACTATCAGTTATATCTACAATATCATCTAAATCTAATTTCAAGTGTTGATCTTCACCATTATCTAAATCAATAACTTCAATATTATCAACTCTTTGCGCAATATCTGCTAAATCAATAGTATCTTCATCATCTAAAGATAAAGTATCATATCCAGTACCCATATCTATATGAGCTGAATCTTTTATTTCATCTCCAAGATTAATTGTGTCATCACCTGAGCCTGTATCAATTTTAGCATTATCTTTTATGTCATCACCAACATTTATAATATCATCACCAGATCCTGTATTGATATTTGCATTATATTTTATATCATCACCTACATTAATTGTATCATTTCCTGCACCAGTATCAATATCTGAATAATAGCTTATATCATCGCCTGCTGAGATTTCATCTTCACCTGATCCAGTTGTAATATCACTTGTTATGTCAAATATTCTACTTATACTTTCATCAGCATCTATATCATCTGATACAGCTTCAACATCTGTGAATTGTGCTGTAGCACCATCAGTTGTTGTTGCAGTTGCAGTAACAGAGATATTAAAGTCTTCTGTATCACTTGGAACTTCCATTATGATATTATCATCACTAATCGAAGTATCAGAATTTGGAACTGTAACTGTCCATGTTCCATCATTATTATCTACTAAAGTATAAACTTCACTACTTAGAGTTGCTCCTGTTGGAACTCCACTAATTAATACAGATAATGTTTCATCAGCACTTACATCAGCTAAAGCAGCACTTATACTTACAATGTATTGATATGATGTAGTAGTTATAGTGTTACAATTAATTCCTGAACCATCACCAAATGCAATACCTTCTATGTTATTAAATGTAAGGACTTTTCCTGTTTCTTTATCAACAATATGTCCATCTAAATTATCATGGAAATGAATATCAGAGAAATAATAATTTGAAGCTGGTTTACTCAAGTATAGTATATCTGTTCCAGCATCTCCATTTATGGCAGGTTGATTATCTCCAATGTTTCCAATAATTGCTATTAAGTCATTTCCACTTCCAGCATTAACATTTGACCCACCTTGCATCTCTCCTTTAACAATAATGATGTCATTTTCTGATGTTCCAATTACATTACCATTTTGTACAATATCACCTTCAAATATAACTTCATTTGTAGTCATATTATATGTATTATTAATTGTATTAGTTACAACCGATGCATTTGAACCATCATATGCATTTGTAGAAGATAAATCAATATCATTTATGTCTCTCGTTGCATTTTGATTACTTTCATTATCATATAAAATTAAATCACCATCACCTAAAGTAGTTAATTCTAAATTGTATTGATCTTGCGCAGGATTATTATTGTTATCTTTTACAAGTTGTACTATTTCATTAGCTTCAACATTACTTTGGTTATTTAGATATGTTATTAATTCCCCTAAGTCCTGAGATGTACTACAAACTTCATTTGTTGTAATTGTTTTTGAGTATTCAACTTCAATATCTGCAACTGGTGTATTTGCATAATCCTCCACAACTAAAGTAAATGTTTTTTCAGTATCTGCTTCTAATGGACAATCTACTGTACCATCTAATTGATCTTTTAAACTCTCTTCAGATGTAGATTTAATACTTAACTCATAACTACCTTCAGCAATTCCAAGTGGTAAAGTTACTGAGATAGAACTTAAATTCCAAGATAATACATCAACTGAGTCATTTGTGCTTGTTGATGTAAATTCATTTGAACCATCAGAGATTATTGTACCTTCTGGTAAATTATCAATTACTAATCTTGCCAAACTTTCTGAGCCATCTAAATCTGTTAATGCAGAAGAAATATTAAATTCTACTGCTTCTCCAGCTTTTGTCGTAAGTTCACTATCACTTGTAACAACTTCACTATATGTTATTTCATGAATTAGATAATCATCACCTTCTGCAAAAGATGAGAATCTAATCTCATCAAACTCTTCACCTGTAGTTGTTTCAAATGTATATGGTCCATCTACTGTGTCAGTTCCTCCATTGTGAGTAATTGAGTCTCCAACTTTTACACCATCTTTATAAAATGCAATTACAGCTGTTTCACCAGAATATGAAGCATAATCATAACCATGTTTCCAAGCAAAAGATATATCAGCACTTGAAACATCATTATCAAAACTAACTACTAATGATTCAGATTTTGAAGTATTTGTATCAAATCCAATCTCATTTTCATCACCTTGATTTGCCCCGCCATAAGTAGCACCATCAACTCCAATACCATCATGAATTGTTCCTGTTACAACAGAAACTGAAGTTTCATTTCCATTTATATCATAAGCTTTTACACTATATCCACCATTTGTTTCAGTTGCATTTGTTACATCAATTGTAGTTGTTGTTGTAATTGTTCCTTCAATATCTAATGTTGGAGCATCTGCAACAGGTGATACATCGATTGTAACTGTAGAACTATTACTCCATGAATCACCATCTGATGAACTAAAATCAAATTTAGCATAATCACTTTTTTGATCACCTAAACCAGTTGTATTGTATTCATCTCTTCCTGAATCATTTGTATCTGGAGTAAATGTAAGCTTCCACTATATATATCAGATTTAGAAATTTCAAGAGGTAAATCACTTGATTCTACTTCTACTCCATCAACTTTTAATAACCCAAGAGATGGTAGAGATTCAATTTTTATAGATGTTGCATCACTATCAAAATCATTTATTGTGAAAGTATAAACATTATCTTCACAAAGAATTACATTTGTATCTTCGATAATAATTGGTCTATTTATTGTAATATCTAACGCAGATGTTATATTATCTCCATCACCATCAGTTACAGTATAAGGGATAGATATATCATCAATATCTATTCCACTATCTAAGTTAGTAATTTTATATTGTGGATTATCTGTGTTAATATCTGTAGCTTCTACTTTAATAACAACTTCACCAGCAATTGTACCAACTAATAATGTACCACCAACAACATTCCAAGAAACAGATGAGCTATCATCTCCTGTCACAGTTGGAGTTTCCCAAGTAAAGGCTAAATCATCTGCTGGTCCATCAGCACCAAAACTAAAGTCTAATGAACCAGTTTCATTTACAACTGTTCCAATTAAATTTGCTGATAAATCATCAGAATCAACTACTGATGCGTTTGAAGAAATTAATTTCAAGTATTTATCAGAATCCATATCTATTCCAATTGCATAAACATCCGAAATATTATTTGTTGAATTACTTAAAAAATCTTCCCAAGCTTCTAATCTATTTGCATCTAAGTATCCTGTACTATTAGTTGATCCATCAATATAATCTTGTCTATATCCATTTGTTGTATCATCAGGATCTGAAGTTCTATCATCTAGTTCTACTGTTGGAACTCCATCAGATAAGAAATAAACATAAGTATTTCCACCATTTATTGGTGTAGTATAATTTTCTTCTGTTTGCTCCAATGCATCTTCATAGTTTGTATAACCACCTGTAGATAATTTAGCTAATTCAGAACTTAATGATTCTGAATCTAACCATCCTGAAACAGGAGTTTGAGCTGTAGTTGAGAAAGTGTTCAATTGTGCATAAACTTCTTTTCCTTGAGATTCATATTCTGCAACTAGGTCTTCAATTGCACCAATAGCTTTAGATAATCTATCTCCACTTTGTCCCATACTTCCTGATATATCTAATGTAAATACTAAGTTTACAGGTTCAGAAGATACATTAATTTCAATTGAAGAATCATTTGAAGTTGGCATATCATCTTCCACTGTTACACTTATTGTACCTGTAGCTGGTGAATATACCCCATCAGATAAGCTTACATCAAAATCAAATGAAACTGTATCTTCTGTACTATTTACTGGATGGTCAATAGCCTGAGAGATTGATACCTCATAAGATACTGTACTTGGAGCAGTAGAACCTTGCTCATTTACTATAGTATTTCCACTATTTAACTCAACTTTTATAACTTCACCCTCAGAATTTGAACCAATTGCAACTGCTTTATTTTCAGTTCCAGAAGATGTATCATAAGACCAAACTATTGTTTCAGAGTTTGAACTTAAGTTTGTTGGTAATGATGATAAATCAATCTCTATAGTATTTTCATTTGTACCATTTGTTGTGATATTAATAGTCCCAGAATAAGTATTTGAATCTGTAACATCTGTATAATCTACTCCTGTATAATCTGAAGCTTCTTGATAATCATCTTTAATTCCATCATCTAAACCTTCTTCTGATACAACAGCTGTAGCATCATCTATTGTAAGATTTGAATTATCATCTAAAATAGTAGTTGTTACACTTCCAACTCCAATCTCAACTTTATCAAAACCTCCACCACTTGTAGAAGAGATACTTACACTATATTTTTCACCACTATCAGCATCTGTATCAGTAATTGTTGTAACACTAAACTCTTCCGATGAAGTTTCACCAGCTTTGATAGTAACATCTTTAGTTATTGCAATATAATCACCATCTTGAGTTGTTATATGTCCTGTTGTAACAGTTACAATTAAGTCTGTTTCAGGTGCTTCATTAATTGTTACTTTATAACCTTCTGCATCATTACCTTCCATAACAGTTTCTGGCCCAACAATATTTAATACAGCTTTATTATAAGTATTTAACTCACAACCACCAATATCAACAGTAACTTTCATTGTATTACTATCTTTGTCTCCATCATTTACAATAAACTCAAACTCTCTCGGAGTTCTATTTTCACTTGATGATTCAAAAGTAAGAGATTCTAATGCTAATTCATAGTCAGCTTTTGTCGCTGTACCAGTTAATTCAACAACTAAATTACCATTTGCATCAACACTATTACTTGCTATTGTGATACCACTTGGTAATCCAGTTGTATTTATTACATCACCAACTTGGTAGTTAGTCAATGTTACAGTTGCACTTTCTAGATTTGCATCATCTACATCTGATAAAGAGATATCTGATAATATTGTATTTTCATTACTATAATCAGTTCCAACTAGTTTGATGTTATCCATATATGCACCAAATGTATCTGCATTTCCAGTTGATTCAAAAGATAATGTTGCAGAGTCACCTGAAATATTTGAGTAAGATGCTGTTACTGTATACCAATCTCCATTTGGCTCAATTGAAGCTTTTACTCCTGCTGGTGCATCTATTGTAACATTTCCTGAACCATCTACATTTATAGCTACAGTGTATCCAGCAAAAGTAAATTGCATATCACTACTATCTTCATTACCAGGTCTTGGTGTATAGTCAAAGCTTAATGTAAACTCATCATTTGAAGTACCTAAATCAACTTGTGTAGTAATGCTACTGTTAACTCCACTTGTATGAGAATCTAACTCAATATAAGTATCTGAATCATTTGCAGTTTCTAATCCATGTACTCCACCATCAACTCTTACTTCAACTCCTGAATCATTCATTTGCCATTGGTTTTGATCATCACTTACTAATATATCATCCCCATAAGTTCCATGATCTACATACCAATCATTATTAAAATTAGAGTCTTTGTAATCTTTTGAAATACCTTCAAAATCTTCTTCAAGTAATACAGTTTGAGTTGCATTTCCTAAAGTTTCACAAGGATGAATAGTGATTACGAAATCATCATAATCTTTATCTCCCATAGATAAGTCCTCGAAACCTATAGTTAAGCCACCATCTGGATTTATTGTCATTACAGCGTGATCTTGACCATCAGTTGATAAATCATTATCTGTAGCATATGCGCTTACATTATTTCCATCAACTTGCCATCCATTTGTATCATCATAAGTTACTGAAGAAGATGTTGTAATACCTGAACTTGTACCATTTGGAATAATAAAGAATCCTATTTCACCACTTAAATTTGTTAGTGTTCCTAAGTTCACACCATCTAAGAATTGGTCAAAGTTACTTCCATCTCCATCCATATCACCTGTATCATTATAAATAATATGTGCTTCATAATTTCCATTTTCATCTACTGTGTAGTATCCAAATGCATTTGTATACGTTGCATTTCCACCAAAATAATCTATAGAAAGGCTTGAGTTACCATCTCCCATATTTATTTCTATATTACCATTATCAACTGGGAATACTGGACTTCCATTTCTATCTAATAGTTCATTTGGAGAAATCATATCTCCGTTTCCATCACCATCAACATCTAATAAGCCATTTACTGTATGAATTGGTTGATCATTTCCTGTTATAGATTCAATAATTGGTGCATCATCAGTACCTTTAATAATAATACCAACTGCTGCATCATCACTATCTACTCCATTTGATGATACATATTCTATTTTATCAATAACGAAATCACCTATATTCATTTCATCTACTGTAGTATTTGTATCATCTACTTGATATGAATAGTCTCCATTGCTAGAAATTGTTAAAGTTCCATAAGCAGTATTAATAGTCACAGGTGTTCCATCTTGTGGAATTTGTGTAGTTGTTCCATTTATAGTTACTTCTGTAAGACTTGTAACATTTTCATCATTTGATAAAATATTTCCTGCTGCAACTATTCCTTCTATAGGAGAGCTTGTTGTATGAGTATTATTATCAACACCTACCCATTCATGACCTTCTTCTTTAGCAATTACTACATCGCACTCAGCATCAGCAACTGATGTTGCAGGTCCACTTCCTTGGAATGATTGAATAAAGTAGTCTGAAGAATCTACAGTACCATCAGCATCACCATTCAAGTATTCTAATGATTCAAATCTTATTTCATTGAATAATTCATTTCCTGTATCAATAGATGCTGTTGTTACACCATTTGCATCAGTATTTGCTACGATAATTCCTCTAGCTACTTCAACACCATCTTTGTATGCAATCCATTGTGCAATTTCATCTCCACCTTCTCTGTCAATTAAATGTCCTAATGTAACAGTTGCTGTATTTAACATACCTTCAAATTCCATCACTATAGATTCTGAATTTCCTGTTTCTGTATCATATTCAATTTGTTGAGTTGGCCAACCAGATGCATCTCTTGGACTACCTGCTACACCAATTTCATAATAATCGTTTGCATTACTATCAAGACCTGCACTTGAATTATCTGACAATGACACTTCATCATCATGAGTAATTTGAGCTTCTGTTCCATCTGCATTGTATGCTTTAATAATTACTTCTTGACCATTACTGTCTGTATTATCCCAATCTGCTTTATTATTTTCATCTCCATCCCAACTATATTGTTGACTTGTTTCTGAAATATTTCCTAAATCTACATAATAAGGAACTCCATTGTTGATAACACTTTCTGTGTTATCTTCATCTGTGTATGGATATACATCTGGTTCATCACCATCAGTTTTACCATTAATAACAATATTTAATGTGGCTTCATCACTTAATGTTCCATTTGATGCAACATATGTAATATTGTCAATAATCATGTCGCCATCTTTCATTGCATCAACTTCATCTAAGCTATTGTTAACAGTGTATGAATAATCACCATACATATCTATAGTTAATGTTCCATACTCAGTTACTACATCTACAGTTGATCCATCTTGTGGTACATCTGTTACTACGCCATCCATTACAATTTGTGTTACAACATCTGCATTTTCATCGTTTGTTAATACATTTCCTGTAACTGTTTGATCATTGTCCGTGCTAGTATTGTTTCCACTGTTAACTGAACCATCACTTGTTAATGAGTTTTGTAAGAATTCATTATCAACTTTTACACCACCGTTATTTTTTAAATCCGTACTATCAATCCAGCTTATATCATCAGGAAGAGTAATTGCATTTCCATCTTTATCCCAATATTCTGAACCATGAGATGAATTAGCACTTGAAGCTTTAACTATATAATCAACAACAGTAGCATCTCCAGGAATTTTTGCTTCAAGGTCAGCAAAATATTGTTGAGGATCACTATAATTTTTAATGTCATCTTGATAATCATCAATTTTAACTAATGTACCATCACTCATACAAACAATTACATTAGAAATACCTGGTAAACTAGATGGTGTATCATTTGTATCTACACTTTCATCTACAAAATTAATATCACATTCTGCATCAATATCATCATCTGTATCTGTATCAGTATCAGTGTCAGTGTCTGTGTCAGTATCTGTATCTGTATCCGTGTCAGTGTCAGTATCAGTGTCTGTATCCGTGTCTGTATCTGTATCAGTGTCCGTATCTGTGTCAGTGTCTGTATCTGTATCCGTGTCTGTGTCCGTATCAGTATCAGTATCCGTATCTGTGTCCGTATCGGTATCAGTGTCTGTGTCAGTGTCAGTATCAGTGTCAGTATCAGTGTCTGTATCAGTGTCAGTGTCTGTGTCTGTATCCGTATCAGTATCTGTATCCGTGTCTGTGTCGGTATCAGTGTCCGTGTCAGTGTCTGTATCTGTATCAGTGTCCGTGTCTGTATCAGTGTCCGTGTCAGTATCCGTATCCGTATCTGTATCCGTATCAGTATCTGTATCCGTATCCGTGTCTGTGTCAGTGTCCGTATCTGTGTCTGTATCAGTATCCGTGTCTGTGTCGGTATCAGTGTCCGTGTCAGTGTCTGTATCTGTATCAGTGTCCGTGTCAGTGTCAGTATCCGTATCCGTATCTGTGTCAGTATCCGTATCCGTATCTGTATCTGTATCAGTATCTGTATCCGTGTCTGTGTCAGTGTCTGTGTCCGTATCAGTGTCCGTGTCTGTATCTGTGTCAGTATCAGTATCTGTATCCGTGTCTGTATCCGTGTCTGTATCCGTATCAGTATCTGTATCCGTGTCCGTGTCAGTGTCTGTATCTGTATCAGTGTCCGTGTCTGTATCAGTGTCAGTATCCGTATCCGTGTCCGTGTCAGTATCCGTGTCTGTATCCGTGTCTGTATCTGTATCCGTATCTGTGTCAGTATCTGTATCTGTGTCAGTATCTGTATCTGTGTCAGTATCAGTGTCTGTATCTGTATCAGTGTCCGTATCTGTATCCGTATCAGTGTCCGTGTCTGTATCCGTGTCTGTATCTGTATCTGTATCCGTATCAGTGTCCGTATCTGTATCTGTGTCAGTATCAGTATCTGTATCCGTGTCTGTATCCGTGTCTGTATCCGTGTCTGTATCTGTATCCGTATCTGTGTCAGTATCTGTATCTGTGTCAGTATCTGTATCTGTGTCAGTATCAGTGTCTGTATCTGTATCAGTGTCCGTATCTGTATCCGTATCAGTGTCCGTGTCTGTATCCGTGTCTGTATCTGTATCTGTATCCGTATCTGTGTCAGTATCCGTATCCGTGTCCGTGTCCGTGTCTGTATCTGTGTCTGTATCGGTATCCGTATCAGTGTCAGTGTCTGTATCTGTGTCAGTATCAGTATCTGTATCTGTGTCAGTATCCGTATCCGTATCTGTATCAGTGTCAGTATCCGTATCCGTGTCCGTGTCAGTATCCGTGTCTGTATCCGTGTCTGTATCTGTATCCGTATCTGTGTCAGTATCTGTATCTGTGTCCGTGTCCGTGTCAGTATCCGTATCAGTATCTGTGTCAGTATCCGTATCAGTATCTGTGTCCGTATCAGTGTCTGTATCAGTGTCTGTATCAGTGTCAGTATCCGTATCCGTGTCCGTGTCAGTATCCGTATCTGTATCCGTGTCTGTATCTGTATCCGTATCTGTGTCAGTATCCGTGTCAGTATCCGTATCAGTATCTGTGTCCGTGTCTGTATCTGTGTCAGTATCCGTGTCTGTGTCCGTATCAGTGTCCGTGTCTGTATCTGTGTCAGTATCAGTATCTGTATCCGTGTCTGTATCCGTGTCTGTATCCGTATCAGTATCCGTGTCCGTGTCAGTGTCTGTATCTGTATCAGTGTCCGTGTCTGTATCTGTGTCAGTATCAGTATCTGTATCCGTGTCTGTATCCGTATCAGTATCTGTATCCGTGTCCGTGTCAGTGTCTGTATCTGTATCAGTGTCCGTGTCTGTATCAGTGTCAGTATCCGTATCCGTGTCCGTGTCAGTATCCGTATCTGTATCCGTGTCTGTATCCGTGTCTGTATCTGTATCCGTATCTGTGTCAGTATCTGTATCTGTGTCAGTATCTGTATCTGTGTCAGTATCAGTGTCTGTATCTGTATCAGTGTCCGTGTCTGTATCCGTGTCTGTATCTGTATCCGTATCTGTGTCAGTATCCGTATCCGTGTCCGTGTCCGTGTCTGTATCTGTGTCTGTATCGGTATCCGTATCAGTGTCAGTGTCTGTATCTGTGTCAGTATCAGTATCTGTATCTGTATCTGTGTCAGTATCCGTATCCGTATCTGTATCAGTGTCAGTATCCGTATCCGTATCTGTGTCCGTATCAGTATCAGTATCAGTATCTGTGTCCGTGTCTGTGTCCGTGTCCGTATCTGTGTCCGTGTCCGTGTCGGTATCGGTATCAGTATCCGTATCTGTATCTGTATCAGTGTCAGTATCAGTGTCTGTGTCAGTATCTGTATCTGTATCCGTGTCTGTGTCAGTATCTGTATCTGTGTCTGTATCGGTATCAGTATCCGTATCTGTGTCAGTGTCTGTATCTGTATCTGTGTCTGTATCGGTATCAGTATCCGTATCAGTATCGGTATCAGTGTCGGTATCCGTGTCTGTGTCTGTGTCCGTGTCCGTATCTGTGTCCGTGTCTGTGTCAGTATCTGTATCCGTGTCTGTGTCAGTATCTGTATCCGTGTCTGTGTCAGTATCTGTATCCGTATCTGTGTCAGTGTCTGTATCTGTATCTGTGTCTGTATCGGTATCAGTATCAGTATCAGTGTCGGTATCCGTGTCTGTGTCCGTGTCCGTATCTGTGTCCGTGTCCGTGTCGGTATCGGTATCAGTATCCGTATCTGTATCTGTATCAGTGTCAGTATCAGTGTCTGTGTCAGTATCTGTATCTGTATCCGTGTCTGTGTCAGTATCTGTATCCGTGTCTGTGTCAGTATCTGTATCTGTGTCTGTATCGGTATCAGTATCCGTATCTGTGTCAGTGTCTGTATCTGTATCCGTATCTGTGTCAGTGTCTGTATCTGTATCTGTGTCTGTATCGGTATCAGTATCCGTATCAGTATCGGTATCAGTGTCGGTATCCGTGTCTGTGTCTGTGTCCGTGTCCGTATCTGTATCTGTATCTGTGTCTGTATCGGTATCAGTATCAGTATCAGTGTCGGTATCCGTGTCTGTGTCCGTGTCCGTATCTGTGTCCGTGTCCGTGTCGGTATCGGTATCAGTATCCGTATCTGTATCTGTATCAGTGTCAGTATCAGTGTCTGTGTCAGTATCTGTATCTGTATCCGTGTCTGTGTCAGTATCTGTATCCGTGTCTGTGTCAGTATCTGTATCTGTGTCTGTATCGGTATCAGTATCCGTATCTGTGTCAGTGTCTGTATCTGTATCTGTGTCTGTATCGGTATCAGTATCAGTATCAGTGTCGGTATCCGTGTCTGTGTCCGTGTCCGTATCTGTGTCCGTGTCCGTGTCGGTATCGGTATCAGTATCCGTATCTGTATCTGTATCAGTGTCAGTATCAGTGTCTGTGTCAGTATCTGTATCTGTATCCGTGTCTGTGTCAGTATCTGTATCCGTGTCTGTGTCAGTATCTGTATCTGTGTCTGTATCGGTATCAGTATCCGTATCTGTGTCAGTGTCTGTATCTGTATCCGTATCTGTGTCAGTGTCTGTATCTGTATCTGTGTCTGTATCGGTATCAGTATCCGTATCAGTATCGGTATCAGTGTCGGTATCAGTGTCGGTATCCGTGTCTGTGTCTGTGTCCGTGTCCGTATCTGTATCGGTATCTGTGTCTGTATCGGTATCAGTATCTGTGTCTGTGTCCGTGTCTGTGTCCGTGTCCGTATCTGTGTCCGTGTCCGTGTCGGTATCGGTATCAGTATCCGTATCTGTATCTGTATCAGTGTCAGTATCAGTGTCTGTGTCAGTATCTGTATCTGTATCCGTGTCTGTGTCAGTATCTGTATCCGTGTCTGTGTCAGTATCTGTATCCGTGTCTGTGTCAGTATCTGTATCTGTGTCTGTATCGGTATCAGTATCCGTATCTGTGTCAGTGTCTGTATCTGTATCTGTGTCTGTATCGGTATCAGTATCCGTATCAGTATCGGTATCAGTGTCGGTATCCGTGTCTGTGTCTGTGTCCGTGTCCGTATCTGTGTCCGTGTCTGTGTCAGTATCTGTATCCGTGTCTGTGTCAGTATCTGTATCCGTGTCTGTGTCAGTATCTGTATCCGTATCTGTGTCAGTGTCTGTATCTGTATCTGTGTCTGTATCGGTATCAGTGTCGGTATCCGTGTCTGTGTCCGTGTCCGTATCTGTGTCCGTGTCCGTGTCGGTATCGGTATCAGTATCCGTATCTGTATCTGTATCAGTGTCCGTATCAGTGTCCGTATCAGTATCTGTATCAGTATCAGTATCCGTGTCAGTGTCTGTATCTGTATCCGTGTCTGTGTCTGTGTCTGTATCTGTATCAGTATCTGTATCCGTATCAGTATCTGTGTCCGTGTCTATGTCAGTATCATTATCTGTGTCATTATCTGTGTCTGCTTCTAGTCTGATACCTCTTTCTGTGTCATCAGCTGGAGTTACTTCTTGTTCTGTATCATCAGCATTAAATAAAGCTCCATTACTTATGATTTCACCAGCTGCTGCTGCATCTAGTAATTCTGCTAATGCACCAAAGTTATCTATGATTGAACCGTCTAAATCTGCAAGAGAACTAACCGCTAAGCTCTCTTTTAATGCTTCAATAATTTCACCACTTTTAAATTCTGGATTATTAACTGCTTCTAAAATCTCTTTTTCACCATCAGTTGTTGCAGAAACCCCTAATGCTGTATTTAAAGCAAATATATCATCAGGCTTATTATTCTTTATAAGTCCTGCCATATTATCTAATGTAACTTCGTATCTTTGCCCATTTTCAAGTAAGAAAAGTTTAATTGTTTCCTCTTCATTTGCTAAAGAGAAAGTATATTTGTCAGCCCCTAAGAAGTAGAATTGTTCACCCTCTAAAGGTTTCAATTCCATTCCATTGGTAACTAGTTTTTCTTCTAGTTCACCATTTATATGTCTTATAATCAGTTTCATCACAGATCCTTTGCGGTTTTATCTGCTACTATATTATAAGAAAAAAGTTTTTAATAAGTTTCTTTTATTTATTTTTTACAAATTCTTTAATTCTTTCATAATCTTCAATGAAATCAACTTCTGCCCAAAATGCACCTTTTATATCTTTTATATATACATCTTTACCCGTTTCAACTAGTGAATAAAACACATCTTCCCACCACATATTATATTCACCTTTATCAACTAAATACTCTAATTGGGCTTTCATAATTTTTAAATCTTTTTTTTGAATCTTTGCTATGCCTACATATTCCCCTGTAGTATCTTCATTTTTTAATTCTTTACCAAACTTTATTAGTTTGTCACCTTCCCAATAAAACCTATAATCAGCATCTTCAATTCTTGTACTATCTGATAAAAATACTGGAGATAAATCTGTATTAATTAAATCTTGCAACATAGAATCTTCTATAAATAAATCTGCATTTAAAATAATTAAATCATCATCTAATAAATCATCCTTAGCAAACCACATAGAAGCAATAGAATTAGTAACTTTATAAAAAGGATTTTTATATGTTTTATAATCAAAACCCTTTAGAGCTTCATGTATATATTTTTCTTGATATCCAACTACAATAGTTATATCTGTAATATTATTACGATAAAAAAGTTCCATTGTTCTTCTTATTAGAGGTTTTCCGCCAACATCAACACATGATTTTGGATGATCTCCTAAATATCTACTAATTCTTGTTCCAACCCCTGCAGCTAAAATTAATACTTTCATTACTTCTCCTACTTTAATAAGTCTAAAATTCTTTGCATATTTTCATTATCAACAATTGAAAATCTAATACAATTTTCAAGGCACTTTTGATCAAAGTCGTATTTGATTAAAAATTTATTTTCCAATAATAGATTTTTATGATACTCATAATTTGATGATTTAAGTAATATAAAATTCGCATATGTATCCATATATTCTATATTTTCAAGTTTTGTTGTTTTAAATATTTTTTGCCATTTTTTAACTTGATTAACATTTTTTTCTAAAATCTTTTGAGCATTATCTAAAACTTTTTTCCCTACAGTCCCAGCTAAATAATCAATCTCATCTATTGGTTTATATTTTCTAAGAAGTTCTATATTTTCAGGATTTGAAATAGCATATCCTACTCTAGCCCCAGGTATTCCAAGTGCTTTAGAGAAAGTTCTTGTAATAATTAAGTTTGGAAACTCTTTTATCAAACTTACAGTATCTATATCTATATAATGAAAGTATGCTTCATCTAATAAAAAAATTGTATCTGTATTTAAAGTATGTTTTGCAATAGCTTTTACCTCATCAAGAGTAAACATAGTTCCTGTAAAATTGTGTGGATTTATAAGTGAAAACAATCTTGTATTTTTTGTAACTTTTTCTATAATATCTTGAACTTTTGTAGTAGCATCATCTTTGAATTCAACATATTTTTTCACTGCTTTTCTATGATAACTAAACACATCATACATGGCAAAACTTGGGTTATAATATACAACTTCGTCATTTTCATCAACAAATACTTCAAACACATATTTTAAAGCTTGTTCACTTCCTTGAGTGATAAGCAGATTATTGACCTCAACTCCTACAAAATTTGCTAATTTTTCATATAAATCATATAAGTCAGGATAGATTCTTAACATCTTCATATCTAAATCATTAAACATTCCATCAATTGAATCAAAGGCACTAAAAGGGGGCTCATTTTTATCTAAACAAACATATTGGTCTCTATCATTTTTTTCTAAAGGTGGTCTATATAGTTTAGAAATATATTCACTGTTTCTCATTTTTTTCCTACTTCTATGAAAATATAATTGAATCGATATCTTTAAAAGTTACATACCCATTAGTTTTACCTTGATAATTAACCAAAGCAACTGTTTTAACTTTTCTATATACTATTTTTTCATAATTTTCTCTCAAAAAAGTTTCTAAATCATCAAATTCTGTAATTCCATATTTTATTAATGAAAACACTATTTTTTGTCTATTTGTATAAAGATTAAAATATTTGCACTCAGCTTCAGTAACTAAAACATCCACTTTATCATCAAATTGAAACTCATATCCCAATTTATTTTCATCAAATAGTATCTCTTCTTTTAACAATTCATCTACAGAAATATCTGTTTTTTCAACAACCATTTCAAATAAAATTCCACAGTTTTCATCCTCTAAATCAAACTTTGAAAAGTTCCTTTTTGATTGAATCTTTTCAATATCCCTTAATAAAGCTAATTTCAACTCTTTTCTTCGGCTACCCCATTTAGTTGAACCTTTTTTATCTTGAAATAGTGTTAGATATATCAAGGACAAAGAGGAGTTAAATTTGTATTTTTGTTCAAATGCTCTTAATGCAAAGTTTTTATCAAACTTATTTCCATCTATAAACTCTTTTCTAATACCTTCTAATAAATATCTTTCTGGTTCATTCATAAACTCATCCTCAAATTTTCTTTTTACTTGTTCTTTTAACTTTCCATCCCAATCAATTCCCGATGCCAAGTTTGAAACTAATTCTGGCAAAATATATATTTCTGATAGTTCAACAAACTCTTTTCCATCAACTGTTTTTATATATTCATTTGTTTTAGTATCAATTAATGCACAATAGAGTTGGTAAACTCCTGGTTGAACTCTTCTATTTATTCTTAAACATACTTCATCAACAACAATATCATCTTTTTTCCAATGTATAGAGTTGAAAGCCCCATTTGATATAGGATGGATTTCACTAAAACTTTGTCCATATTTAGATTTACCAACAATATTAACCTCAATATTTGAAAAACTTTTTTCTCCTACTTGAAATGTCAACTTTGAAAGAAATCCTGAACCTGTTCTAAAACTTTCTACAGCTTGATAGTCTAAAATCTTATATCCATATTCTAATTGGGCATTTATAGAATTTGTTGCTACATTTGCATTAAATAAATATTTCTTTTCATAAATAGATACATCTTTTTTTATGTCATTTATATCATAAATAGATATATCTTTTTTCTTTTTCTTTCTTTTTCTTTCTTTTTCAAAAATAAACTTGATATTGTTTTCATCTTTGCTGATTTCTAAATTTTCTAGATTATTATCATCTAAACTTTGAAGTTTTTCACTAACATATGAAAAACATTTTTCATCTGCCATTTCAACTCCACCATTGTGTAATATAGTAGGATAAATATCTAATTGTGAAATCTGATTATTTGAAAACTTCAATTTGAACATTGCAGAGTATTTTAAATACTCATTACCAGCAATTGTATCTACTAAAAAAGTACCCATATCATATATTATTGGTTTATTTTTATAAACTTCCATTCCTAAAAGAAGATGTGAAGAGTGCCCAAGTATAGCATCACAACCAAAATCAATCAATTTTCTTGCTTGTACTCTTAACTGCTCTTCTGGATTTTCAACCCAGTTTTCTGTCCAATGGGGAGATACTATAATAAAATCTGCATGCTCTTTTGCTTTTTTTATAATCCCTTCTAAAGTTGATGAGATATTTTCTATTTTGCTAATATAAAATATTCCACCCCTTTCATCTGTTGCAAACAATGTTTTAGGATTTACTGTACAAAAACTAATTACTGCAACAATACTATCTTTCACTCTGATATACATAGGTTTTTTTGATTCAGCTAGATTTCTTCCACTTCCAGAGTTTGGTATATTCATAAAATCTAAAAAATCTTTTTGAAAGATTACACCCTCTTCACCATAATCCATAGCATGATTGTTTGCAGTTGTTACCGCATGAAAATTTGAATCTATTAAAAGTTGAGCTAATTTTACACTACATCTAAAATAGTAAGGATTTTTTTCTCTTTTAGGAAAAAGTTTACCTTTGTGTGTTATTACTGTTTCAAGATTGCAAAGATTTAAATCACTATTTCTTAAATATTGTAAAGTATTTCCAAATATTTTTTCTATAGAATCTTGTTCATAAAACATATGCATTCTACGAGCAAGTATTAAATCCCCTACTGCTGTTAAATTAAAACTCTCCATCTAATCCCTTTAATAACTTTCCATATATTTTTCAGATAAATTTATAAAATTACTTATCTCTTGTTTTTCTAGTTGACATTTTTCTTTTATTGTTTTAGTTAATGCTTTTAATAAAAATATATTATTTGATTCTGCTTTTTGTTCTTTAGCTGGCCACTCTAAATAGTTGTTTAATCTTTTTTCTTTTGTTGCATATATACTTTGTTCTTGTAAATTATCTAATAATGATTTATAAAATTTTGTGTTTTTAAATCTATTTGCTATTTTAGGAAATTGAATATATTCTGGTAATTTATACTTTTTGAAAGTTAAGTTTTCACTATCTTCACAATATTTACCTAAACTATTCCAAAATGATGAGGCATTATATCCTTGTGAAAAAAGTGTTAATAACTCTTTTTTAGATTTTGGAAGTGTTCTACTTTTTATTCTTTTATTTTCTAAACTATACTCAATCCATCTTGATGAGCCTTCTGAAAACCAATCGTTTCTTAACCTTGTTTTCGTATTTTGATAAATATGTGTCATCTCATGAAAAGGGATTAAATTATCATTTTTAAACTCTTTATTAACTGTCATAGAGATAACAGAACCCCTATGCAAATTATATTTTTTGGTTATTGAAAATCTTGAAAGTATACTTTTATTTGAAGTGTATGCTTTTGATTTTACATCTCTTATTTTTATATCTATATATTTTGAGCCTCTTAAAACAAATGGACTATTTGAATAGTTTAGTGGATCTTTTAATAAAAAATAGTTTTCTAAAATATTTTTTGAAAAAACCAATTGATACATTAGACTCTCAATTTTATCAGGTACTAAATTTTTGTTTTTGTCTTCAATATTTTCTATAGCATCTTTTCTGGATAAAGAGTAAAATATTCTAAAATCATCGTACATATAAGAGTATTCATAATCCTTTGAGTTTAAATCTTTATAAGATTTCCCACCATTTTGAATAAAATCTTCTACAATATTACTAGCAGGGTTTGTAATAGTTTCTTCATTTTCAAAAGCTTTTTCTAAATTAAAATTTTGCTCTATTATTTTTGCATTTCTTTTTATCATTGAAACTTGCTCTTTATTAAAACCAATATTTCTTTGTCCACCACTACCTTTACAATTGCTTGAGCTAGCCATAATATTTGTATCACTGTTATATTTGGCATTTTCTTCACAAACATGCCCTAATCCAAAACAATGTCCCATCTCATGCTCTTCTGGACTTTGTTTTGTATGATTTAATCTTTTCCAGTCTAATAAAATAAAAGGGTGAGAAGCTTTATTAAAAGCTCCCCTTGAAGTGGTATATTTATCATAACCATATTTAGGAGAGTAACTATCTATTATATAAATATTTATAGCTTTTTTATCTCTTACATTTGAATCTTTGCATGTAAAATATTCATTATAAACTCTTTTTTTATCATACTTCTCTTTTGTATCTCCCAAACGGATAAACTCACATTTGGAATCTTTTATATCATCGTAAAATGCTGCAGATTTAAATCTAAAATTTATTAGTTTTTCTCTATTTTCACTAACAAAATATTTATTTAAAATCTCTACTTCTTTTTTTAATTGATTTAATGTTGCTTTTTCATGAGCCTTCTCATTTTTTGTTAAAACTACAAAATGTATATCAAAAGATGGAAGTTCATTTGCAAATATTTTTGAAAATAAAAAGATACAAAGAAGAAGTGATTTTTTTACCATTAGATTACTTTATTTGCTTTTTAGAACCAAGTTTAAAAATCTTTGAGCTTATAGTTGCAAGTTTTAAATATCCATTTCCCATTATAAAAAGTAAGTCATCTTCTTGCAAATTCTCTCTTACACTATCAAAAATTTTATCTTTGTCATTTGTATCCATAATAACTTTTTTCTTCATCTCATCATTTAAATTTTCATGAAGATAGTTTAAGTATGGACCAGTTGTATATAATAAATCAATGGGTGCTTCATTTATATATGAAGCTAAAGCTGTATGTTGTTCTTTTGTAAAAGTATTATCTTCTTCAGTAGAAGAACCTCCAATTACAGCTACAACTCTTCTATCACCTTTTATATTTTTCAAATCTAAAAGTGCAGATTTCATACCTTCAATTGCACCCCTTAAAGATTGGTCATAATATAAAATCTTTTTCTTATCAAAATCCACTTCAAATAATCTTCCCATTGTTTCATAACAAATTAGATTTTTATAATTTTCACTAACTTTATTTATATTTTGAGATAATAAATCAGCCACAAGTAAAGCTGCAATACTTTGTAAAGGGGCATGATTTTGAAACATAGGAACAGTATAATTTACGATATTGCCTCTAATATTTCCTTTTATACTCCAAGTAAAATCTTTATGATTAAAATTACTTTCCAGTAAGAATGCATCGGCACTATTTTCTTTACTAAAAGTGAATATTTTAACATCAGGTCTTAATTGCAAGATTTTTTCTCTTAATATCTCATATGTATCCATATCTTTATTTAAAATACAAAAACCATTTTGAACCATACCAACTACAGCTGAAGCTTTTGCTTTTATGAAATTATCTAATGTTTTGTGTACTCTCATATGATTTGGAGTAACATTGGTAAATACTACAATATTTGGTTTTACTATTTCACTTCTTTCTACACCAACTTCATATCTAGCTGCACCTGAAACTTCTAATATCTCTACTTTATCATCTTCTCTCATACTTAAAAGAGAGTATAAAATTGGTAATTTTACATTTGCACTATTTATTATGGCATGAGTATTGATTAGGGGAGAGAGGATATGGTGTAGCTGAGTTTTAAATCCAGTTTTCCCTACACTTCCTGCAACTAAAACTCTTATAGGATTTAGTTCATCTCTAATTGCACAAGCAACTTTTTCCATTGCTTTATTTACATCATCAACAACTAACATAGGTTTATTAAAAAATTGAGCATACTCTTTTTTATCAATCACAATAGCAGAGGCTTTTTTCCTAAATATCTTTAATAACTCATATTCAATATCTGTTGAATCTTTTCGCCATTTATCAAGGGCAATTGCAAAACTTAAATTACCTTCTTTTAAAACCCCATGTGTTCCAATTCCAGTAAAGTTAATATTTTCTTTACAATTAATCCAATAACCCTTTGTTATCTCTTTTAATTTTTGTGCATCTAGATATATTTTTTCACTCATATTTATCCAATTTGTTCTTTTTTACCTAAAGATAAAATATATTGACCAACATTACCTAATCTTAAATATGCACTTCCCATTACAAAAACACAATCATCATTTTCTATATTTTTTGTAAGATCTTCAACTAACAGTTCTCTGTTGTCACTATGTAATTTTAATTTTGCTTTTAAATCCTCATTCAAATTATCATGTAAATAGTTTAAATAAGGCCCTGTAGTATAAAGTATATCAATATCACTTTCATTTAAAAGTTTAGCAAGTTTTTCATGTTGTAATTTTGTAAACTCTCCATCCTCTTCAATAGATGAACCACCTAAAAGTGCTATTTTTTTACCCTTGATTTTAAAATTTTTTAAATCATTTAAAGCTGATTCCATACCCTGTATTGAACCCCTTAAAGATTGGTCATAAAAAACAAAACTCTTTTTATCATCTGTAATTCTAAAAACTCTTCCCATAGTTTGAAAAGTACTAATGTTTTTATAATTTAAAGCAGCTTCTTTTGTATCGTAACCTAAGCTATCAACAACTAATAAAACTCCTAAACTTTGTATTGGTGCATGATTTTGGAATAATGGCAAGTTATATTCAATCTCTTTTTTGTTTATCATAGCTTTTATATTCCAAGAAAAATCATCTGAGTTAAACTCTTTTGAAATAATATAAGCATCATTTTCTTTTGAAGTTCCAAAAGTTATAATCTTTGCATCATCTCTAATCTCTTTTATTACAGTTTTTAATTCTTTTGCATATATAGCATCATTGTTTACAACACAAATACCATTTTCTCTTAGTCCTTCAACAGCTGAAGCTTTATTTCTAATCAGATTTTCTACACTTTTGTGAATATCCATATGAACTAAATTTATATCAGTAAAAACACAGATATTTGGAGAGATAATTTTACTTCTACTTGCACCCCAACTATATTTTGCAGCACCTGAAACCTCTACAATCTCAACTTTATCATCACTTTTTAAACTAGCTAAAGAGTACAAAATTGGAAGTTTTATATTTCCACTATTTAAAATTGCATGGGTACTAACAATATCTTTTAGACAATTATGAAGTTGTATTTTAAAACCTGTTTTTCCAACTGTCCCACCTACAAATACTGTTTGAGGGTCAACCTTTTCTCTAACTTCAATTGCAACTTTTCTTAACATTGAAGTTACATCATCTACAACTAAAACAGGAATTTTTAAACCTTTTGCATACTCTTCTTTATCAACAACAATTGTATTTACACCTTTTTTTACGCAAGAGTTTATTCTTTCCATAATAACTTCATAGGAAAGATTTTCTTTTCTCCAATCTGCTAAAGAAACAAAAAAACTAATAAAATCTTTTCCCGCATCACTGTGAGTTCCAACTCTTGAATATAAGATATTTGGATTAAAATTTATCCATTTCCCACCTGTAATTTTTGTCAAGTTTTCAGGAGTTAAATATATAGAGTCATCAACATTTAAAGGTTTTTCAAAAGCAAATTTATCAATTGTAGAGATAAATTTTGAAGCCATCTGTTTAAACTTTGAAATCTCTTCAGCTGAAGCTTCTTCTATAGAGTAGTTATATAGTTTTTCATTTGGATTTTTTAATAGTTTTTTAGTACATTCAATCCCTTTTTTTATCTCATAAGCATACTCTTTGTAAGAATAAGTACCATCAAAATTTGGGTTTTCAATCATTGTTGGTAATAAACCTTTGTACAATAAAAGATGATTTGTTAAAGTTAAAAATGTTCTACAGTTTCCATCAGGAAATGGATGTAATAACTCTATTTCTTGAATAAACTTAGCTATCTCACTTATGATATTGTCTTCACCCTCTAATTTATGTAGTTTTTCATTAAATCTATTTACTATTCCTTCCATTTTTTTGGCAAATTGAAGTTGAACATAAGATTTTGCTTCATAAAACTCGACGAAACTTCCTTTTTGGTCTAAGATATTTTTAGTTTTTTCATCTAATTCTGGGAACCAAGGATTAAATTGTAATTTACCTCTTTTCATCAATCGTTTATATACATCAAAAACATCTAAATCTTTTGCTGGTTTTTCAAACCCACTATTATGAAAAAGTTTTACATTATCATCTTTTCTTAATTCAAATAACTCTTTAAAAAATTCTAGAGTTGTTCTTGCAGCAAAAAATTTAAACCCTGTCTCTTCACATCTTAAATCTCCTGGTGAAGCTTCTCTTAGAGTTGAATGAACATTAAACATGCAAATATGATGAAGATTTCTTAAATAATGGCAACTAACACCTTTTGATAAATCAAAATTCTCTAGCATATGGGTATATGCATTAATCATCCCTTGTGTTGAACCACTCTCTTGATTTTCATAACCTGTCCAACCACGATATTTTTTATGAAACCTTCCATCAATAAAAAGTCTCCATAATTGTTTTTTATCAATTTGCTTTAAAGCAGTTATCCCATCCATTCAATTACCCTTCATTCTCATAAACTATTTTAATACTTTTAATAATCTTGCAAAAAAGCAAGCTGCGTGTTGTACAGAATCTACTCTTACCCATTGTCTAGTTAATTTGAACCTAAAACTATGTAATGCTTTTTTAGGATTTACATGACAATAATTTGATTTTTCATCATGAAAAGTTTTCATCAAACCTTCAGCACTTAATAACATATGCTCCATAATCCAAGATGCTTTTTCTTCATCTTTTAAATATTTAGCTAAATAATAAGCACTAACAACACCTTCGCATCTTGAGGCATCATGGTAAACATGATCTCCAAATTGGTAAAAAAACCCACCTATATAATCTTTATTTGTTTTTAAAGTATTATATTCTGTGTACATATGATTAAACATCTGTTTTGTATCATTAAATACAAAATCGATATAGCTTTGTTTTTTTAAAGCATCAACTTTTACCCACTCTTCAATAGCTTGCATAAGCCATGCATCAGCTGGTAAAGGTTCAAACAGATAATCATATTTTGTAGGCCTAATATCAACTAAAAAATCTAAAGCTTTTTCACTTTTTTCTTTTATCTCTTCTTTAAACTTTTCATCAATATTTTTCATATGTCGATAGTATAAAGCGAGACCTAAAAGAGCTTCACCTGGATAATAAAAAGAGAATAACTCTTTTTTTGTTTCATCATCAGGATTAATTATAGGTTTGCCATCATTATATTTTGGATGGATATAATAACCTATCATTTCACCCTCATCATCTATTCTACTAAGTATATGTCTTACTAAGCCTTCCATATATTTGTTATATTTATCACTTTTTGAATTAAGATAATAATGCATTAAAGATACAAGTCCTATTCCAGCACCACCTAGTTTTGATTTTTTGTTAAAAAAAGGAAAACAAGAATACTGCCCATCTATCTTTTCTTCTTTAAAAGTTGAGATAAAAAAATCAATTGATTCTCTTGCTTTTGTAAGATATTTTTCTTCACCTGTTAATTCATAAGCTCTAAGTAGTGTTATAGTTCCACCACTATGTCTTAAAATATTATTGTATAAAGGGTTTAGCATATTTGGATGCATATCATCAACTATTGTATTTTTATATGGATCATAAAAGTATAAAAAACTCCCATCATCATTCATATTTTTTACTAACCAATTAACACTTTTAATAGTTTTATCATAAACTATTTCTTTAGAAAATTCAGCTGGCAGAGGATATCCTCTTTGTAGTTTTAATACTTGATCTTCATAACTTACATAAGCATTTGATTCTACAAAAGTATACTCAATATCTTCTCTTCTCATTAGATGAACACGTTCACTTATTTTATTTGTTCTTTTTGCAACTTCACATTGTTTTGAAAGAAAATTTAATAATTGATTTACACTCATAATCGATTTTGTGTAGGCATCCGTTGGCATAAAATAGTGCAAAATATTTTTATATTTCCATTTTAAGCCATTTATTCCTGGCTCAAACCTATTTGGAGAACTCATTTTCATTGTTGTTAAATTTCTTATGTTGCATGGATATTCTTTAGTTACTATTTCAAATAGTATGCGGCACTTAGATTTATCCAAAAGATTAAACTTTGTAAAGTTTTGATTTGTTCTTAGTTTAAAAATAACCCTATTGATACTCTCTTCAAGGGTATTTTTTCGTGAGCCCCACCTAATTGGTCTTTGTCCTTCTTGAAAAAGAGTTATATATATTTGAGAGATTTTAGGGTCAAAATCTATTTTATTTTTGTTAGTTGCGACAAAAGGCTTATTATATGATAAAGCCCCTCTAATATCTTCAAAAAGAGTTTCTACAGTCTTTATCATATAGCACCTTTTTCTATCTTGTTTCTATTCTAAATTCAACTCTTCTTGATAATTCAAAATTTTCACTTCCATCTTTGTTATAAATAACTTCTGAAGATGATTTACCTTCAGGAACAAAAGTACTTTGAATAAAATCTTTATTATCTAAAACTATTGAATTGTTTATTCCTTCCAAATATTCTAAAATAGCATCAGCTCTTTTTTGAGATAAAATTTTATTTTTTTCAAATTTTTCCTCAGGAGTTGGAGCAGTTCTATATCTTGATGAAGTATGACCTTCCACATAGATGTTAATAATTTCATTACTGTAATTTTTTAACATATTTACATATTTAGGGAAAAACTGGTTTAGTATCTCTTTATATCTATCATTTATTTTACTACTTCCTCTTGTAAACATCATAGCTGGGTCTTTAAATCTGAAAGTTAAAGTATCTTCATCTAGCTCAGCATTCCATATTGCAAAATCATCTTTAAACTCATCATTTAAAACATCATATAATTCATTTATCACATAAATTTTTAATTCATCTTCTACTTTTCCTCTTTGAGAAGCAGAGTTTATAGCCATAGCCATTACATTATATGTACCATTTTCAACTTTTGTTTCAACTTGTGCACACCATCTATTATCTTTAATTTGTGCTTCTGTTACTGTTTTTCCACCATCAAATGTTATTTGTACTTGTTTTACATCTGAATCAATTATATTTCCACATATTTTTGGTGTATTGTCATTAATTACATCATTATCATCTATTGTAATTAGATTATAGAACTGCTCTTTAGGTTCAACTTCTACCTCTTCTTTATTTGAACAAATAGCTTCAATATCATCTGCTCTTAAAAGTTTAGAGATATATACATCATTTGTCTTTGAAGCATAGTGTAGTGCTGACATCTCATATTTGTCTAAAGTATCTCTATTTGCTCCATTACAAATTAAAAGTTTTGAAATATTTGTGTAACCATTTCTTGCAGAGTCTATTAAAGGGGTATCTCCATACTTATCTTTTGTATTAACTTCAGCACCTTTTTCAACTAATAATTTTGCTATTTCAAAATGATTGAATCTTGCTGCAAGGTGCAAAGGTGTATAACCAAATCTATCTTTTTTATTTAAGTCTATACCTTTATTTATGAAAGTTTTAACTAATTCTAAATCATTAATTCTTACGGCATCATGTATTGTTGTACCAACTATATTCTCTTTTGTATCACTTAAATCTGTTAAACTTAATTGTGTCTCTTTTTTTACACAGCCTGTGAATATAAAAATTGTAACTATAAAAAATAAATATATTGATTTTTTCAACATTAATATGTACCTCTTTTGGATAAAAAATAAAATTATTATACTTATAAGTAGTTAATAAACAGTTAATATCAACTCAAATAAGGGAATATTTGAGCATTATTTACTTTTTATATTCAAACAAAATCAGTAACTTATTATTACTTTTTTGATAAATTAATAAAATTAATATAAAAGGACTAAAAATAAAAAAATCGATAAAAATTGTATTACTTATACTTTTAAGTTTGATTACACTAACAGTTTTAGGTTCAAATTACTTGCACTATAAAATGAAAGATGAAGTGATACCATATTATATAATTGCCCATGAAATCAATACTTTAAAAGATACATATACTCTATGTACTGGACTTTTATATACTAACCCATCAATAAAAAACACTAACACTTGTAATTTTATATATAAAAAAATCGAAACTAAAACTTTAGAAATTAAAAATAATTGTCCACATATATATTTTTATACAAAATATATAAAATAATACTAAAAGTACTTGTTTTATAATTTTTTCTTTACAAAAATAATTTTTTTTGATAAACTTATAAAAAACTTGCCAAACCTAAAGTGATTTAGGGACGGAAAGCCACGAGTCTCAAGTAGATAGTCGGGTTGCACACTTTATATTATGCCCTCACTGAGACTCCTAATTTTAAGGAGTAAAAAATGTATACTGTCAAACCTCAAGTTAAAATTTCAGTTAAAATTCTTTGTATGTACTTTTTTATTTGGAGTTTACCTCTAGGTACAATAATTTTAAACATTGTGAAAGAAAGAGAAATTTTTAGTATGAATGTATTAATAGCTTTTTTTCTAGGATTAGCAATAAATTTAGTGTGGGATTTTGCACTTATTACAATACAAAAAAAAGAGTACCATAAGAGTTACTTATGATACTCAATAGATATGCATGAAATTAATCAAGGAAATAATAACGCTAATTAGATAAATTTATCCTTAATATTGCATAAGATTTGCTTATAATTAACACTTTTTTTAAAATTCAATATACTTTAAATCCTAAAATTTGCTTAAGCTTATTAAAATATAAACTATTTATAATAAATATACATATTCGTAATATTATTGAAACTTAAACCATATATAATATACGTATTAAATCATGAAAGGATTTACTTTGCTAGCAACTATACCTAATGATTCTCGTTATAAGATGGTTGAAAAAACCATGAAAAAGTTAAATTATGATAGAAGTGCTTTAATTGAAGCTTTACATACTGCCCAAGAGAGTTTTGGCTATCTTGAAAACGAAACACTAAAATTTATTGCAAGAAGATTGAAAGTTCCTTTTTCAAAAGTGTATGGTGTCGCAACTTTTTACCATTATTTTAGACTTAAACCAAAAGGAAAACATACAATTGTAGTTTGTATGGGAACAGCCTGTTATATAAAAAATGCAAATAAAATACTAGAACGTCTAGAAGAAAGATTTAAAATAAAAGCTGGTGAAACAACAAAAGACAATTTAGTGTCACTAATTAGTGCAAGATGTGTGGGAGCATGTTCCTTAGCTCCTATAGCCGTTTATGATAATAAATCAGTTGGTCATTTAGAAATTGAACAAGCTGTTACAGAAGCTGAGGAGTTGATAAAATGTTAGATTCATTAGAAGACTTAGAAAAATTAGCTATTGAAAAAAGAGATTTAAAAAGAAATTCCCATGAAGAACTAAGAGTTTGCGTGGGAAGTGGTTGTTGCTCTTTAGGTTCTGAAGAACTTTTAAAAAATTTAAAAAAAGATGTAAAAGAAAATGGTTTAGATGAAAGATGTAAAGTCAAAGGTGTTGGGTGTAGTGGTTTGTGCTCAGAAGCAATTATGGTTTCTCATTATCACAAAGTAAAAGATTCAGCTTCTATTTATAGTAAAATGACTTCAGATAGTTCAAATAGCTTTATTGAAACCTTAAACAAACAAACTCCAATAAAA
The DNA here is from genome assembly GCF_963675975.1 of Halarcobacter sp. Taxonomy (NCBI): domain Bacteria; kingdom Pseudomonadati; phylum Campylobacterota; class Epsilonproteobacteria; order Campylobacterales; family Arcobacteraceae; genus Halarcobacter; species Halarcobacter sp. The sequence goes on from NZ_OY780939.1 coordinate 347,376, forward strand.
GATAAAAAGTGTGATGTTACACAAAGTTTTTTTACTAGTCAGAAAAAAATTGTTTTAGAAAATGCTGGAATTGTAGATCCTGACGATATAGATGATTATATTGCATATGATGGATATTTAGCTTTATATACTGCACTTGAAAACATGTCTCCCCAAGAAGTTATAAATGAGATTAAAATTTCTGGTTTAAGAGGTAGAGGTGGAGGTGGCTACCCTACTGGATTAAAATGGGAAACTGTAGCAAAAGTTGAAGCTGAACAAAAATATATTGTGTGTAATGGAGATGAAGGTGATCCAGGAGCTTTTATGGATAGAGCGATTATGGAAGCAGATCCTCACAAAATTATTGAAGGGATGACCTTAGCTGGATATGCCTGTGGAGCAACAAAAGGTTTTATATATGTAAGAGCTGAATATCCAATTGCTGTTCAAAAACTAAATAAAGCCATAAAACAAGCAAGAGTAAAAGGTATATTAGGAAATCAAATTGCAGATAGTGGTTTTAGCTTTGATATAGAAGTAAGACTTGGAGGTGGAGCATTTGTTTGTGGTGAAGCCACAGCATTAGTTGCATCAATTGAAGGAAATAGAGGAAACCCAAGACAAAAACCACCACACTTAAGTGATTATGGTTTGTGGAAATCACCAACAGTACTAAACAATGTAGAAACCTTTGCAAATATATCACCTATTATTAGAAACAGTGGTGAATGGTTTAAAAGTATAGGTACAGAAAAATCCCCTGGTACTAAAGTATTTGCACTAACAGGACATATTAAAAATACAGGATTAGTTGAAGTGCCTATGGGAATCACTTTAAGAGAACTGATTTATGAAGTTGGTGGTGGGCTAAGTGAAGGGAAAAAATTAAAAGCAATCCAAACAGGAGGTCCAAGTGGTGGATGTATTCCAGAAGAACTACTTGATATTCCAGTTGATTATGAATCTTTAAAATCTATAGGTTCTATTATGGGAAGTGGTGGACTTATTGTTATGGATGACAGCTCTAATATGGTAGAGGTTGCAAGATTTTTTATGGATTTTTGTCAAAGTGAATCTTGCGGTAAATGTGTTCCATGTAGAGTAGGAACCTTAGAATTAAAAAATCTACTTGATAAGTTTATAAAAAAAGATGCAACTAAAAGTGATTATGAATTATTAAAAAATATGTGTGAAGTAGTAAGAGACACTAGTCTTTGTGGGCTTGGTCAAACAGCTCCAAATCCAGTATTAAGTACTATTAAATATTTTGAAAATGAATACTTAGAAGGGATAAAAGATGCTTAAAGATAAAGTTAGAGTCAAAACATTTAAAATAGATGATATTGATGTTACAGGAAGATCAGATGCAACTATCTTAGAAGTTGCAAATGAGCACAATATAAAAATTCCAACCCTTTGTTTTCTTGAGGGGCTAAGTAGTGTTGGTTCATGTAGAATGTGTATGGTTGAAGTTAAAGGAGCTAAAGGTTTAATTCCAGCATGTACTTCAAAAATAAAAGAGGGGATGGAGGTTACAACAAACTCAGAAAAACTTCAATCTCATAGGAAAATGGTTTTATCAATGATTTTTGCAGAAAGAACTCATACTTGTAGTGTATGTGTTTCAAATGGTCACTGTGAACTTCAAAATCAAGCTATTGAATTAGGCCTTGAACATAGTTATGTTCCTTATATCCATAAAAACTTTGAGATTGATGCTTCCCACAAAGATTATGTATATGATCCAAATAGATGTATTCTTTGTACAAGATGTGTTAGAGTTTGTGATGAAGTGGAAGGTGCTCATGCTCTTGATCTGTTTGGTAGAGGAATAGATGCTAAGATTATTCATGATATGGATGAACCTTGGGCCGATAGTGAGAGTTGTACTAGTTGTGGAAAATGTGTTCAAGTTTGTCCAACTGGTTCACTTTTTGAAAAAGGCTTAAGTGCTACAGAGATGGTTAAAAAGAAAAATATAGTAACTAACCTAATTCAAGCAAGGAAAAACAAATGATACCTACTGAAAAAATAAGAGTTGCAACAATTTGGCTTGATGGATGTTCAGGTTGTCATATGTCATTTTTAGATATGGATGAAAGAATTATTGAATTAGCTGAATATATGGATGTGGTTTATAGTCCCTATGTAGATGCAAAAGAGGTACCGGAAAATATAGACCTTTTTATTGTAGAAGGAGCACTAAGTACTGACCACGATTTAGAAATCATAAATAAAATTAGAAAAAACTCTAAGAAAATCCTAGCACTTGGAGATTGTGCCATTACAGGGAATGTTTCTACTCTTAAAAATCTTGCAGGAACTGATGCAGCATTAGAAAAGGGTTATTTCGATTTAGCTGATTTAAACAAAGGGAAATACCCTGATAAAATTGTTCCAAAACTTTTAGAAAAAGTTATTCCTTTAAATGAAGCTGTAGATATAGACTATTTTGTACCAGGATGTCCTACTCCTGCAAATGCTATTTATGAAGTATTAAAAGGTCTTATAGAAGGTGTTGAAGTTGATGTTAGCAAATATACAAGATTTGGGATATAAAGGATTATCATGGGTGAAAAAATAGTAATAAGTCCAGTTACAAGAATAGAGGGTCATGCTAAAATCACAATAGATTTAGATGATAAAAAACAAGTTGAAGATGCAAGAATACATGTAACCCAATACAGAGGTTTTGAAAAAATCTGTGAAGGAAGACCTTATACAGAGATGCCAGCACTTACTGCTAGGACTTGTGGTATATGTCCTGTAAGTCATGCTATTGCATCATCAAAAGCTTGTGATAATCTTTTGGCAGTTAGACCTCCAAAGGCAGCTAGAAACTTAAGAAGAATAATAAACTTAGCACAAATAATCCAATCTCATGCTCTAAACTTTTATCATCTAAGTAGTCCAGATTTTGTTTATGGTTTTGATGCAAAACCTGAAGATAGAAATATCTTTAAACTAATGCAAACTAATCCAGAGATGGCAAAAGATGGGATAAAACTTAGGGCTTTTGGTCAAAAGATTATAGAAACTTTAGGGGGAAAAAGAATCCATCCAACTTGGATAGTACCAGGAGGAGTTAGCCATGAGATAAGTGAAGAAACAAAAGACAGTATCAAAGAGCAAATCCCTGAAGCTATGCAGATTGCTCAAAATACTTTAAAATACTATGTTCAAAATCTTCACAAGTTTCAAAAAGAGATAAATTCATTTGCTAACTTTCCATCTTTATTTATGTCAATAGTTAATAAAAAAGGAAAACTTGAACATTATGATGGCTTATTAAAATTTATAGATAGTGAAGGTAATGTTTTAGCAGATAAAATTGATCCAAAAGATTATAAAGATTATATTGGTGAAGCAGTAGAAGAGGATAGTTTTTTAAAATCTCCATACTATAAGCCTTTTGGATATGAAAAAGGGATGTATAGAGTTGGACCTCTTGCAAGATTAAATGTTGCAGAAAAATGTGGCACACCTTTAGCAGATACAGAATTTGAAAGGTTTAAAAATCTAAACAATGGAAAGCCTGTATTAAACTCATTTTACTACCATTATGCAAGATTAATTGAGATTATCTATGCTATTGAAAGAATAGAAGAACTATTAAATGAAAAACAAACCCTAGATTCACAAATAAGAGCCCATGCAAATATCAATAGAAATCAAGGTGTTGGATGTTCTGAAGCACCTAGGGGAACTTTATTCCATGATTATAAAGCAGATAACAATGGGATAATTACAGGAGTGAATTTAATCATTGCTACAGGAAATAATAACCTAGCAATGAACCAAGGGGTAAAACAAGTTGCCCAAACTTTTGTAGATGGGAAGAATATAAAAGATGGTGATTTAAATAGAGTTGAAGCAGTTATTAGATGTTTTGACCCATGTTTAAGTTGCTCAACCCATGCACTAGGAATTGTATCTTCTAATATAGAAATAAGAGATTATAATAAAAATATAATAGAAACAATCAAAAGAGGATAAGTTGTTAATCATAGTTGGTTTTGGCAATGAATTAAGGGGAGAAGATGCATTTGGAATAGATGTGCTATCTTCTCTTCAAAAGTTTAAACTAAAGAATACAAAACTAATCTCAACTTTTCAATTAACTCCTGAATTATCTTTAGAATTAAAAGAAGCAAAAAGTATTATATTTATAGATGCTTCATATTCCGAAGAAAATCAGTATAAATTGGCTTGTTCTTTAGAGCATAACTCTTCATCGTCTTTAAGTCATCACATTACCATTAAAACATTAATGACTATGATAAATACTTTATATAACAAACAACCATCTTATGAAGTTTATTCAATGTTAACAAATAGTTTTGAAGAGATTAAAGATAAAAAAGATTATGAGAGATGTATAGAAGAAACAATAAAGTCTCTTCTATTTTTTGATTATATAAAAGAGTCTTCTACTGCTTGAATTTCAGTTGTAGAACCAAAATAAATAGGTGTTTTTTGACTAATCTCAACATTAGTCATATCAAGAATTCTTCCTTTTCTACTAATAGCTCTACCACCTGCTTGCTCAATAATATATGAGATAGGGAAAGCTTCAAAAATCACTTCTAATTTTCCATCAGGGAAAGATTTAGTTGAAGGTGAAGAATAGATTCCACCCTTTTTAAATAATATTTGGTGAGTATCTAAAGATAATGAATCAGAGAATCTAAGTCTATAACCTTTGTTGAAAAAACTATTAACTAAGTTTCTATGTTCATCAGTCCACTCAGGTACTAATCCTGCAGTTGAATTGATTCTTCCTTCTTTTCCAAGTGTTAATGGATCTTGTTCTATAAACTCTCCATCTTCAAAAGAGAAATAGATTACACCCTCTGTTTTAGATGCAAATACTAATTGGAAAGTTGGACCATAAGTTATATACATTGCAGCTTTTAAGTGAAATGCATCCATATGAGTTTCATAAATTCCAAAAATTGAACCTAATGAAAAATTCACATCTAATAAATCTAAGTTATCAATTGCAACATAACTTATTTTATATTTTCCACCCTCATTAATAGTTGTGTATTCTTTTTTATCTTTTCCAATAAATCCATGTACAGATTTAACTTTTTTAAGTTCTCTTTGTATAACCTCAGAACAATATTTGTGTACACTATCATGCATCTGTTTGTCAGAAAGACCTCTTTCTAAAAAACTTTCACAATCCACAAATACATTTTTTTCTATATCTTCTGCAATATTAGTAATTGCATTAAAAACAGCTATCATAATAATTTACCTTAACTTGTAATAAATATTCTAAAATCAATAAAATCAAAAATAGAGTTTTTATTCTCTAAAGAATTTACTTTTTCAAAATCGATGTTATTGCTGTTTATCATACCAAGTAATTCATTAAAATTTGATATATGCTCTTTTGTTCTATTCTCGCTATACTCTGTTGCTGTGGCTGTTGTCATTAGAAAAGCCCAGTCACTACTTTGTGCTAAAAGTAGCTCCCTTAGCATTTGAGTTAATACCCTTGATATATTTTCATCATTAGTATTAAAATACTCTTTTGCTTTTTCTTCCATCACATCAGCCATCTCATGAAGATGTCTATATATCCAATCATTACCCTCATTTAACCAAACATCATAATACCCTTTATCACCCCAAGAAGAAGGGTTTGGATTTACAATTTGATTTTTTGGATACATATTTAAATACTCCATTGGAGTAAGAGCTTTCATAGTTTTATTTTTATCTATTTCCCTAAACATATTAGCTAAAAACTCAGGACCTTCAAACCACCAGTGTCCAAATAATTCCGCATCATAAGGTGAAACAACCATTGGTGTTCTATCCATAAGTTTATTTAAATGATCAAACTGTTGTTCCCTATGAAAGTGGAAATTTTGTGCATGTTCTTTTGTTTTATCTTGTGCAATCCAAGGATTATAAACCTCTTTATAATCAGTTGTTCCTGTTATCTTATGATATTTAAAACCTGTAAAAACCCTAACTCCATCTGGATTAATATATGGTTTTATATAATCAAAGTCTAAATCATAACCAATATCTCGATAAAAATCTCTATAATTAAAATCTCCAGGGTAACCCTCTTTTGAACTCCATACTTGTTTTGATGATTGTGCATCTCTTGCAAAAGCAGCAACTGCATTTGGAGTATAAGTTGGAGCATAAACTCCATTTAATGAGGTTGGTCGCCCATAAGTTAAAGCATGGGAATCTACAATAAAGAACTTAATCCCTTTTTCATTTAAAATCTTATCTAAACCATCATAATAAGCACACTCAGGAAGCCAAATACCATTTGGTTTTTTCCCAAAATGTTTTTGATGAGCTTTTACAGCTATATCAATTTGTGTTCTAACTGCATGTTCATTTACACTTAAAATTGGAAGATATCCATGGGTTGCACCACAAGTGATAACCTCTAAACTTCCATTATAATAAAAATGTTTATATCCATTTAGTACATTTCCTGCTAGAAAACCTTCGAAAAACTCTTTTGTTTCAACAAATAAATCCCTATAAAAATTTGCAATTGAATGAAAATGTTCATCATTTTTTGTTCTTTCAATCTCTTTATTTCCAAGTTCGATATGAGTATCTAAATATTTTCTATATTTTCCCATTAGATGTTCATCTGCTAACATCTCAGCTAAAGGTGGTGTAACTGAAGTAGTAAGTCTAAAATTAACCCCATCATCCTCAAGTTTTTTTAATCTTTTTAATAAAGGTATATAACACTCTGTAATTGCTTCAAATAACCAATGCTCTTCTAAAAAGTTTTCATATTTAGGATGCTTTACAAAAGGTAGATGTGAGTGTAAAACTGGAACCCAATAACCTTTAACCATTTATATTTCCTTTTAAATTTGTAGAAGAGCTTACTTTTTCTTTCTCATTCTCTTCAATAAATGTTTTTAGTCTTTCCAATTCTTCCACATATTTTGATGAAGAACCTACTGAATCAAAGTGCTCAACTGTTGTTCTAATAATCTCACTCCAACTGTACCCTTTGCTTAATAAAGCTTCATATTCTTCTTGACTAGGGAAATTGATTTTTGATGAAAATGTATGAATTACATTTGAGCTAAATAGTTCTTTGAAACTACCATTTTCCATAACACCAACTCTAACTAAAATATCCATATCTCCAAATTTTGAATTTATATAATAATCCCCTAAAGCAAATGAAGAATCAAAACTATATAATTCATTTCCATTAATATCATCTATTTTAAAATATAACTTTTCATTATCTAAATTAATTTTTTCATTATCTAGTGTTTTATCACTAACTTCCCAGTACACAAAATATTTTTCAGTATTAACCAATATAATTCGTAAAGTATCTTTATTATATCTACTTGGTATTTCAAACTCTTCTTGAGCAGGTTTTGCTTCTGATGCAAAATTATCAACTACATGGGAAGCACTAGAAAAATCATTTTCATTTTTCAAACTCTCTTTTATCAAACTTTCCGAATCTGTTTTCATAATTTTTCCTAATATTAATATATTTTTATATTATACAAAAATCCTTGTATAAAACTACTAACTAAAGATTACTAAATATGCTATTTGCTATTTCTTGAGCTTCTTCTTGAATCTGTTTTAAATGTTCATTTCCTTTAAAACTTTCTGCATAAATTTTATAAATATCTTCAGTACCTGAAGGTCTTATTGCAAACCAACCATTTTGCGTTACAACTTTAAGGCCACCAATTGCAGCACCATTGTCTGCTTTTGTTAATATATTTTCTATTTTTTCACCTGCTAAACTTTCTTGTTTAATATCTTCAGGTTTTAAATTTTTCAAAGCCTTCTTTTGCTCAACATTTGCAGGAGCATCAAGTCGTCCATAAACTGGTTCACCAAATTTTTCTATTAATGAATCATAATATTCACCTGGGTCTTTTTTAGTTTTAGCTAAGATTTCTGCAGCTAAAAGATTTAAAATAATTCCATCTTTATCTGTGCTCCAAACTTCACCATTTTTTCTCAAGAAAGACGCCCCTGCGCTCTCTTCTCCACCAAAAAATATCTCTTTTTTTATAAAAGGTTTAACAAACCATTTAAACCCAACAGGTGTTTCAAATACTTTTTTACCATTATCTTTTACAACCCTATCAATCATAGAACTACTAACTAAAGTTTTTCCTACTCCTAAATCATCAAAATCTCTATTTCTTGATAAATAATCAATCACTACAGACAGATAATGATTTGGATTTAAAAGACCTTTGCTTTTTGTTACAATCCCATGTCTATCAAAGTCTGTATCATTTCCAAATGCAATATCAAACTTATCCTTTAAATCTATAAGTCCAGCCATTGCATAAGCTGAAGAACAATCCATTCTTATCTTTCCATCTTTATCGCAATGCATAAATGAAAATGTGAAATCAGGAGTATCATTAAAAATTTCCATATTTAAATCATATTTTTCTTTTATTGCTTTATAAAAAGCCATCCCTGAACCACCCATAGCATCTGCACCAATTTTTAGGTTTGCAACTTTTATGGCATCCATATCAATTACATTTTTTAAATCATCCACATAAGGAGTTATATAATCATATTCAACTAAAAAACCTGTTTCCAAAGCTTCTTCCAAATCCATTACTCGAATATCTTCTAAATCATTTTTTAAAATCTCATTTGCTCTTTGTTCAATAACCTTTGTAATAGATTCATCAGCTGGACCACCATCACTAAAATTATATTTAAATCCCCCATCACTAGGAGGATTATGTGAAGGAGTTATTACTATCCCGTCACTATTTTGATGGGTTAAAATTGCGTGAGAGATTACAGGAGTTGGTGTGTATCCAAAATCTTTTGCATAATATGTTTTTATACCATTTGCAGCTAAAACTTCAAGGGTAGTTCTATGTGCTGGAATAGATAAGGCATGGGTATCCATACCTAAAAAAAGTTGGCTATGCTTTTTTTCTAAATGATATTCTGCAACAGCTTGAGCCATAGCTAAAATATGCTCTTCATTAAAACTATTTTTTGAAGCACAACCTCTATGTCCAGAAGTTCCAAAACTAACCATATGAGCTGGATTTTCTACATCTGGTACTTTTACATAATAATCACTTATTAATTTTGGTATGTTTTCTAAAATCTCTTTTGGTGCTTTCTTTCCTGCAAGTTCATTTAATCCCATTTATTTACCCCTTTTTTTCTATTTATTGTACATTAATGTGTAGTATTCATGTACCATTCTACCCGAATCAAATGCTGGAATAACATCTGAAATTGAGCTTTTCTTTACATTCAACCACTCTTTTTTATCATCATAATATAATGGAATGATTTTGTTTTCTAAAACATCCATCAAGTTTTTATTATCTAATCTATCTTGCTCTTCAATAGCTAATCCTCTTCCTTCTGTTGGAATCGTAAAAGAGTTTACTCCCTCTTTACAAAATTCTGGATGCCAACCATCTGCAATAGATAGATTTATTGCACCATTCATAGCAGCACTCATACCACTTGTACCACTAGCTTCTCTAGTAACTCTTGGAGTATTAAGCCAAATATCACACCCTTTTTTTAATTTCATAGAAAGGTCTAGTTCATATCCAATTAATACTGCAATATTTTTATATGACCTAGCTATATGGTTTAACTCATTAAAAATATTTATTGCTTGTGCATCAAAAGGATAAGGTTTACCTGCCCATATAATTTGAATAGGATATTTTTGATTATTTATCATATTTTCAAATCGCTGTAAATCATACTTTAATAAACCTGGTCTTTTATATTCAGCAAATCTTCTCGCCCAAACAATTGTTAATACATCTGGGTCAAACATTTTTCCTGTTTGATTTGCCACCTCATCAAAAAGCAATCTTTTTAAGTGTTTTTTTCTAGCTTCAAGTTCAAAATCTTCATGTTCATCTAAAGCTTTTAATAAACCTTTATCTGTCCAATATTTTCTATTTTGTGCGTTTGTAATAGAGATAATTTCACATCTTCCTTCTACAAAATTCCACATCTCATTTGCAACTTCACCATGGATTTTTGATACTCCATTTGCAATTTTTGACATTTTTAATGCCCCTACTGTTAAAGAGAATTTATCCCCTGTGATTCCAGTGATTTCTCTAACTTCATCTAAACTATTTTCACTAAAAAATCCCATTTTATTTAAAAGATTTATATCATGTTCCTCATTACCTGCTGCTTCTGGGGTATGGGTTGTAAAAACTACTTTGTTTTTAAGTTCTTCAATATTTTTATGCTTTTTATATAATTCAAAAGCCATAGGTAAAGAGTGTCCCTCATTCATATGATAAATATCAGGATTGTATTTTAGTTCTTCTAATACCTTTGTTCCACCAATACCTAATATTATCTCTTGAGCTATTCTTGTTTCTGTATTTGAATCATACAATTTATGAGTAATAGTTCTTGATAAATAATCATTTTCAGGAATATCTGTAGATAAAAGGATTAATGGAGCACTATTAAATAATTCACTTGGAACTAAATATGCTTTAACATACACAGGCTTTCCATTTATATCCACAGTAACAGTTACATTTAAATCTTCTAAATAATAATATCTTTTTCTTCTAAATTCAGTTTTTAAATATCTATCTTCATCTCTTCCTTGGTCATAATATCCATAACTCCATAACATACCTATTCCAATAAGATTTTGTTTTAAATCATAAGCACTTCTCATATGTGAACCAGCAAGAAAACCTAAACCACCTGAATAGATCTTTAAAGCCTGATGGATTGCAAATTCCATAGAAAAATAAGCAACACTTGTAGAATATTTTTTATCAATCTCATATTTATGTAAATAACTCATTTTTATCCCTTTTATGATTTATATAGATTTAAATACTCAGAAGCAGAATGAATCCATGAGTTATCAATACTCATATTATGCTTAGAGATTTTTTCAAATTTTGTTTTGTTTCCAAATAAAGAAAAGGCTTTTGCAAGTGCATGATTAAACCAAAATAGATTATATTCATCAAATGTAATTCCCAATCCTAACTTTGAATCTTCGATATTTTTTATATCTGTAAAATCTAAAACTGTATCTTTTAATCCACCTGTTTTAGAAACAATAGGAAGAACACCATATTGCATTGCAATCATTTGATTTAAACCACAAGGTTCAAACAATGAAGGCATTAATAAAAAGTCTGCACTAGCATAAAGTTTTCTACTAAAAGCTTCATCATAACCTATTTTTACATGTATATTTTCATATACACCAACCAAGTTGCCAAACATATGGTTATATATATCTTCACCACTACCTAATATAACAAAATTCGCTTCATAGCTTTTAAATAGATTTATAGCTTCAAGTATTAAATCAACACCTTTTTGAGAAGTGAATCTTCCTATAAAAATAAAAAGTGGCCTTTGCTCTTCTTTAAAGCCTAACTCTTTACATAAACTTGTTTTGTTTATAGATTTTCCTTCATAAGTTTTAATTGAAAAGTTTTTATCTATATATTCATCTTTCATAGGATTAAAAACTTCCACACTTATACCATTTACTATACCTTTTAATTTATAACTGTTTACTCTTAATGTATCATCTAAAGTCTCACCAAATGCTGGTGTTTGTATCTCTTGGGCATAGGTTTGGCTAACAGTTGTAACATTATCACTAAAAAAGATTCCTGCTTTTAAAAAGTTTACATTATCAAAGTATTCTAAGCCATCAAACTTAAAGCAACTATTCCAGTCTATCTCTAATTCATCCATTACTTTTTTAGGAAAGATTCCTTGATAAGCCATATTATGAATAGTTAATACTGTTTTTTGTTTTAAGTTATATCTTGTTTTCATAAGTAAAGGGATTAATGCTGTTTGCCAATCATTTACATGGACCACATCAATTTTTAATTTCATTCGAATCATAACTTCTAAAACACCATAAGAGAAAAGTCCAAATCTTAAAGCATTGTCTCCAAAGTCTCCAAAATCATCATGGTATAATCCCCATCTATCACATAAAATAGGATTATAAATAAAAAGTTCCTCTGGATTATTTTTATTTTCAAATACATCAAATTGGTGTCTAACACCATAAAGCCAGTAATCAAAAGTCAAACCATTATAAACTATATCAAATTTATCTCTATTAACTTGATTGTATAAAGGCATAATTGTATAAACTTTTTCACCTTGTTTTCTTAATGTTTCAGGAAGAGCAAAAGCTACATCAGCCAATCCTCCTGTCTTTGCATAAGGAAATATTTCACTTGCGGCAAACAGAATATTCATCTACTCTCCTTGTATATTTTTGTTGCTGTTTCTGGTAAAACTACGTTAATCTTTATATCTGTATTTTGTTCAAATCCAGCTTCTTTATATATTCTTGGTTTTATTTCAATATTAAACCTAAAATAGTTTTTTGTTTCTTCATTATAATCTTTATATGGCGCATTGTTAATAATCATGTTAAAAGCAACATCACCTAAAGCAGCATAAAATTTTGAAAAATACTCTTTAGTAATATCACATAATGCACTTAAATCACTTTTTGTAAATTCACTTAAAGATGATAATCTCTTTTTTGAAACAATTTTTACTTCAAAGGCAAAAGAGGAAGCATAAGGACAATACAATACAAATTCACTATTTTGAGCAATTATGTTTTTTCCATAGGCCAATTCTTCATATAATATATCATCAAACAGTGCTCTATTATGAGCCTTGAAATACTCTTTTTGATACTCAAAATTCTCTTTTATTTTTTTAGGTAAAAAAGGTAATCCTATAATTTGAGAATGGGAATGGGACATTGAAGCTCCTGCTTCCTCCCCTTGATTTTTAAATACAGAAAGGTAGGCTAATCTATCATCTTTTTTTAGGTTAACTACCCTTTCTTGAAGTATTAAAAAATAGTTTATCAAATCATTATAATCATAATCCCAAATTTGTTTATCGTGATTTGGAGTTTCAATAACAACTTCATGGGCTCCAAAACCACTTGCTTTTTCAAAAAAACTATCTCTTGTAGATTGAAGAGGCGCTTCTATAGATAAAACATTATAAAGGTTTGGAACAACTCTACATTTCCATTTTCCATCTTGTGAAATTCTAGTTATTTCATGGGGAGTGAACTCCTCTTTTCCTAAATCAAAAGGGCATTTCTCATGCATAATTTCACCAAGATAAACCTCTTTTTTATTGTTTAAACCTTTTGGTCTTTTAAGACGTTCAGGAGCAAAAAGTGTCCACTCTTTTGTTAATTTACAATATCTAAATTCTGACACAATATCTCCTATTAAATATACCAATTTTTTAAAAATAAATTTTCAAAATCCAAAATAACTTCATCATATAAAGGGTATCTTTGAATTTTCTTTTCATCTTCGAAAATCTCAAACATAAGATCAATTTTTTTATGTGTATAATCATAAAGTTTTAATTCTATTCCTTTATCAAAAGCTATATCAAAATATAATCCATTTTGCTCAATACTCTCTTTACCTTTTTTTATATCAAAAGTAAATATCATATCGTTTAGAGTTAATCTTAACTCTAAGTTTGATTTATATTGAAATTTTTCACCTTTTAAATATAAAAATAGATTCGGTTTTTTATCTATTCCATAATAAAGATATTCAGCTAATAAAGCTGAAGAATCCATAGTACTAAACTCTTTTTTAATATCAAATCTACCACTATTTAGCCACTCAAAAAAGTTACTCATATTTCCATCAACAGTAGGATAAATAAAATCTGTTGGCTTAATATTTATCAATTTACCTTTATCTTTTTTTACTATAGGAACATGGATTTCTGAAGGTATCTCTTCATCCATTAATCTATAAATATTTTTAAGATGTGCTCTAAACTGATCATCAAATTGATGATTTAATTCTGTATAATGGTCATCTCCATACCACCAAAACCAATCACTTCCAAGGGCAATTAAAAACTCTTTGTCAATTTGTTTGATAGTATCATCATCTAAAAGTTCTTTTTTTCTATCATAATCATATTTAGTAGTATCAAGTAGTTCCCAAGCTTTGTTTTTTTGTGAGTTACCTATCCAAATATCAAAATTACCATTTATCCAACTTCCACTGGCTAATCTATATAATGGAATTTTTTCTATCTCTTCTATCTGTTCTATTTCATCAAAAAGTGTTGACTCACACCAATCTTGATTTGATAAAAGTTCATAAAGATTTTCAAAAAAATCTTGTGCATTATTAGGATAAAATTCCCAAGCATTTTCACCATCTAAGATTACAGGAACAACTATTGATTTTTCTGCATTTAAATAGATATTTTTTAGATGAGAAACAAAATCATTTGCCGCATCTTTTGCATTTTTTTTACTATACTCAAATCCTATTAGATCACTTAAATATTTATCTCTAAAAAATAGATTCACTTTTCCATTTTGTGTTTCTAAAAAGTAAGAATTGTATACCACTTCTTTATTTGATTTTTGTAAAGATTTGAAAAGAATCTCTTCATCAGAGCAAGCCCATTTTACTCCATTTTTAGCAAGTAAAGAGATTGTTTCTTCACTTACACTTCCTTCACTAGGCCAAAATCCGTTTGGTTTAGCATCAAATTGTTTTTCATAATATTCAATTGCACTACTTACCTGCTTTGAAGCAAACTCTTTATAATCTGCACTTTTTGTTGCTGGTAAAACCACATCATTTCTTGCCTCAACTGCACTTTTTCTATCTATTAAAAGTGGTAATATTGGATGATAAAAAGGGGTTGTTGATATTGAGATTTGTCCTTTATCCTTTAACTTTTTATAATAAGGAACAACCTCTTCTAAAAAAGAAAACATAGTATTAACTAAATCTATTTTTTGATTTTGAGAATAATATCTTTGTTGTCTAATTAACTCTTTTACCAAACTATTATTTTCTCTTAAAAAATTTCCACACCAACTTAATAAAAATAAAACTTCTAACTCTATAATCTCTTCATTACTAAAATTTGACAAAGAATTATTATTTGCTTTAAATTTAATTAGTAATTCATGGTATTTAGGAAAAGGTCTTATCATATGATGTTCATTTGGTAAAAAAAGATACTCTTCTAAAAATAGTTTTTCTTCATTACTTAAAAAAGCGGGTTCTTTTTTTAAAAATTCAATAAACTTATCATTGGCAGCACCTTTTATATACTCTTCCATTTGAGCTAACAAAGAAGGTACTAAATTAAAAGTTGCCTTGATTTTTGGAAACTTTTCCATATACCATGGTATATCATAATAGTCTTTTGTTGCGTGTAAAAAGACCCAAGGCATTAAAGTTGATTTTGTATAATCATCTTTATAGTATGGTTGGTGCATGTGCCATAGAAATGACAAATATATTTTTTTATTCACTTATCCACTTTTCTATTTTATCTTGATATGAGTAGAAAATCTTTCCTGCACTTTTTTCATCTTCTGCTTGAACATAAAGATTTAAGTACTCATTATGTTGATCTGGAACCATAAGTATCCACTCATCATCATTCATCCAGATCTTAACTCCATCTGTTGAAGATGTTTTCTTACCTTTTCCATCTTCTAAGAATTTTCTCATCATCTTACCTTTTAAAGAGCTAGGACAAGGTATATTTTCACCTTTATATGAAAAATCAGGAATATCTTTATGAAGTTTTGACAATTTTTTACCTGATTTTTCAAGCAATTCCAAAATTTTAAAACTTGTAAAAATAGAATCCCTATTTAATCCAAACTCATTAAATGCAAAATGTCCATCACTATCTGCAATTAAATCATATTCTTTTAGTTGTTCAGCTTTGAAACTTGATAGTTTTTCCCTTGAAACTTCTATATTATCATAAGTTACAAAATCAGGTGCCCAAG
This sequence comes from Halarcobacter sp., assembly GCF_963675975.1. NCBI lineage: Bacteria > Pseudomonadati > Campylobacterota > Epsilonproteobacteria > Campylobacterales > Arcobacteraceae > Halarcobacter > Halarcobacter sp. Next base: position 363,208 of record NZ_OY780939.1, read on the forward strand.
CTGGTAAGATCACTTTTAGTTTTCTATCAGTTGTGCTATCTAATAAAGCTAAAATAACTAATAACAATTTATAATCATAAATCAATTCACCTTTATTATCAATCACTTGTAATTTATGACCATTTGGATAAATTAAAAAACCACAATCAAAATCTAAACCCCTTACAATATTTTGCATATTTTCTTGGGTCTTTACAATATCATTTGGTTTTAATTTCTCACTTTTATGGGCATTCAATATAATATTTTCAATACCTAATTCATTTATAATTTTTGGATAAATGTCAGATGTTGAACCGTTCATAATATCTACAGCAACTTTTAATTCACTATCTTTAAACATATTTTTATCAAAAGAGTTTTCAATTGTTTCAATATATACATCTCTTAGGTTTTTGTCTTCTGTAATTGTACCAATCTCATCATATTTTACTTTTCTAAAATTTTCTCTAAAGAATATTCTTTCAACAGATTGAGCCAATTTAGTATCTAAAACTAAACCCTCATTTGTAAAAAAGATAATTTCAGTTTGTGTTGGATCAAAAACAGATTGTCTTAGGTGAATACCTGCAACGATCTCATCTGTTTTACTTAAGGCATGTCTCATTACATTTGATGGAACATTATATGGATCGACAATATTTACACCCGTTGATAATATTCCAGCAACAAATGCTCTTTTTAGCATAAATGTTGATTTATGATAATCCCTTGATACATAAACTGAACATCCAACAGGAAGTATAGAACCAAAGGCTTCTGCAAGCTTAGTTGTCATCTCACAAGAAAGCTCAATATTTGTTCTACCAATAACAGCTCCATCTTCAAAAATTGAAGATTTATATCTATTTCCCCAAATAATATTTGTACTAACTACCGATGATGCTTCTAATACTTTATCAGGCCACATAACAATATCTTTTTCAAAAGATACTTTTTTGTTAACTAAACATTTTTCAGCCATTATCACACCAAATGAAGCTTTTGATTCATCTTTTATAACATTGTTATTACAAATAACTGAGTTATTTAATTTTACTTTTACCCCAATTTTCACATCATCCCAAAGTACAGAATCTATAATTTCTGAGTGTTTACTAACTCTACAATTATCTCCAATAACACAATTTTTTAGAGTAACACCTTCATCAATAAACACATTTTTACCAATTACTACAGTACCCTCTACTCTAATTTTTTTATGAAGTTTACTACCCTCTTCTAAATAGATTTCACCATTATCTATATTTGACAATTCACCTTTACAAGGAAGTTTTATATCTCCACTAAATATATCTTTAAAAACCTCTCTATAACTTTCAGGGTTACCTACATCTCTCCAATAACCTTTATGAGAATATCCCCAAAGAGGAATCTCTTGTTTCATCATTTTAGGAAATAAATCTTTTGCAAAATCGAAATTTTCTTTATAAGGAATTAAATCTAAAACTTGTGGTTCAATGATATAAATACCAGTATTGATAGTATCACTAAAAACTTCACCCCAACTTGGCTTTTCTAAAAATCTTTCTATTCTATCCTCTTCATTGGCAATAACTACTCCAAATTGAAGTGGATTTTCAACAGAAGTTAATGTAATAGTTAGTTGTGATTCTTTCTTTTCATGGAAACGTTTTATTTTCTTAAAATCAAAATTTGTAACTAAATCTCCACTTACGATAATAAATGTTTCATCTAGAAACTCTTTTGCAAAGGCAACTGCTCCTGCTGTACCATAATCATCATCAGGTAAAAAATATTGTATTTTTACTCCCAAGTCTGAACCATCTTTGAAATAGTCCTTAATAATATCAGGTTTAAAATAGAGTAATACTCCAATCTCTGTAATACCTAACTCATCTCTTAACTTTATGATTATATGCTCCATCATAGGTCTATTTAATATAGGAAGCATAGGTTTAGGAACGGAATTAGTTAGAGGTTGAATTCTTGTTCCAAATCCACCAGCTAATACAATCGCTTTCATTATTTACCTTTCGTTTTAGATTTTTTTAGACTTTGTTTATTAGTTTACTAACCTTTTAGCCAACTCTAATAAATCATCTCTAATTTTATATTTTTGTGAATTTACGTGTTCAATTGTTACAAATTGGAATTCACTTCTATTATAAACTATTACACTTCCACCAATATGGTCAGAAAGTAACTTATCTATTGAGTATGTAACAAACTCCGAAGCCATTAATCTATCAAATACAGTTGGATTACCTCCCCTTTGAACATGTCCTAAAATTGTTGCTCTAGTTTCAATGCCAATATCAGTTTCTAACCATTGTACAAGTTGATTTGTACTTGTACATTTATCATGATTACACCCTTCAGCAACAATACAAACAATATATTTACGCCCTTTTTCTAATTCATCTTTTAATCTATTACCAATAGATTCTAAATCATAATCAAGTTCAGGGATAATACAAACTTCTGCACCACAAGTAATAGCAGATACCAATGCCAAGTATCCACAATCTCTACCCATAGTTTCAATAACACAAGCTCTTTTAAATGAAGAAGAGGTATCTCTTACTGCATCTGTTGCTTGCCTTATGATATTTAATGCAGTATCAACACCTAAACAATATTCTGTACCAAAAATATCATTATCTATTGTAGCTGGTACTCCTATAAAGTTTACTCCAAAATCTTTATGAAATTGATTTAAAGCTCTAAAAGAACCATCTCCACCTAAAATAACAATCTTATCTATTCCATATTTTTGTAAGTTTTCAAAAGCTTGCTTTCTATACTCATATTCAAAAAATCTTTTTGATCTTGAAGACCTTATTTTTGTACCACCTTCGTGCATAATCCCTGCAACATCTTCATATGTTGCAGCTTTTATATCTCCATCAATAAGACCTTCTAAACCATCATATATTAAATATGGTTGAACATCTTTAGTAAAACAATAATCAACAAATTGTTTTATGGCAGGGTTCATCCCTGCACAATCCCCTCCCGAGGTCATTATTGCTATTGACATTTACTACCTTTTAGTATTGACCAACAAATAAAGTCATATCAACTAATCTACTAGTATATCCCCATTCATTATCATACCAAGCAAGAACTTTTACAGTTTTTCCCTCAACAACTGAAGTCATATCTGGAACAAAAGATGAAGAGTATGAGCTACCTATAAAGTCACTTGAAACTCTTTTGTCGTTATCAATTTCAATAAATCCATCAAATTGTGATTGACTAGCTAATTCCATAGCCTTATTTACATCCTCTTTTGTTACCTCTTTTTTAAGATTAACAGTTAAATCTACAACTGAAACATCAGCAGTTGGAACTCTCATAGCATATCCATTTAATTTACCTTGTAAGTGAGGCATAACCAAACCAATAGCTTTTGCAGCTCCTGTTGTTGTTGGTATCATATTTAATGCAGCTGCTCTTGCTCTTCTTTTATCTTTATTATGTTTTACATCTAAAATATTTTGGTCATTTGTATATGAGTGAATTGTAGTCATAAGACCATTTTCAATCCCAAAGTTGTCATCTAATACTTTACAAATTGGAGCTAAACCATTTGTTGTACAAGATGCATTTGAGATAATTTTTTCACCATTATAAGAATCTGTATTAATATTTAAAACAAAAGTTGGAGTATCATCTTTTGCTGGTGCACTCATTACAACTTTTTCAACTCCACCTTTTAAATAAGCTTGACATTTTTCTGTTGTTAAAAATGCTCCTGTACACTCAATAACTACAGTTGCTCCACATCCACCAAAATCAATATTTTTTGGATCTCTATCAGAGAATACTCTTACTTTGCATCCGTTTACACTAATATGATTATCATCTATTATTTCAGCATCTACTCCCATATGTACGCTATCATACTTTAACAAATAAACTAACATGTCTAAATCACTAGTAGTATTTAATGCCACTAATTCAATATCACTTCTTTGAGCGATGATTTTTGTTGCTATAAGACCTATTCTACCTGTACCGTTGATTGCTACTTTTAATGCCATAATTTTTCCTTTTATATTTTTTTGTATTAGAATAACAAATTATTATATTATAATACATGAAATCAATTACATTCTAATTGCAAAAGTATATAATGTAATCAATTTGTAAATGATAGTTACTATTATATTTAAGTAAAATAAAATATAGGTATAAATTATTTGCAATTTAATTAAATATTTAAGGATTCATATGCAAACTAATCTTTTATTTGGTATTCATTGTCATCAACCTATAGACAATTTTGATAAAGTAATTTATGAAATAATTGAAAAATCTTATCAACCTTTTTTTGAGATATTAAAAAACTATCCAGAGTTTAAATGTTCTGTTCACTTTAGTGGTTGGTTATTCGAATTTATCAAAAAAAAGAGGCCAGAACTTTTCTCCTTAATAAAGAGTTTAAGCTCACAAATAGAGTTTTTTACAGGGGGATATTATGAACCTATTTTAGCTTCTATTCCAAGTCATGATAGAGTTGCACAAATAAATAAATTATCAGATTTTATAATTGAAAACTTCAATCAAAAACCAAGAGGCCTTTGGCTAACTGAAAGAATCTGGGATGACTCTATTATTGATGATTTAAAAGAGTGTGATATTGATTATGTAATAGTTGATGATTATCATTTAATTGCATCAGGATTTAAGAAAGATGAGTTAAATGGTTACTTTTTAACTGAAAACAGTAATAATCAAATGGCACTATTTCCTATAAATAAAGACCTAAGATATATTATTCCCTTTGCAACTATTGATAATAGTATTAAAAAAATTAAAGAATTTTCAAATGAGGAAGGTAAAAATGCCGCAATCATTTTTGATGATGGGGAAAAATTTGGAGTATGGCCAAAAACCTATGAAAAAGTTTATGAAAAACAATGGCTAAAAAACTTTTTTGCAAAATGTATTGAAGATGAAACAATAAATATAACTACATTTTCAGACTTTTATGATAAGAACAATGCAATATCATTGTCATACCTACCAACTGTTTCATACCATGAGATGGGTGAGTGGTCAACACTTCCAACAAATGCAAATGATTATTTAGATTTAATCCACCAACATATGGATAAAGAGTATCTAATTCGTGGTGGGATTTGGAAAAACTTTTTTATTAAATACAATGAGAGCAATTGGATACATAAAAGAGCCTTAGAGCTTTCAAGAAAAAAAGATGTATCGGAGCAATTTAAAGATTATCTATATAGAATCCAATGTAATGATGTCTTATGGCATGGAGTTTTTGGAGGAATTTATCTTCCTAATTTAAGAGATAATGCTTATAAATATATCATTAGATGTGAAAACCTTTTAAATAATACTGGCTATGAAAAATGTGATATAAATATGGATTCATATGAAGAATACAAATTTTATACTCCTGATTTAATTACAATAATTGACCCAAAAATGGGTGGTCAAATTATAGAATTTGATTTAAGAAAACAGTGTTTTAATCTACAAAATACTCTTACTAGATATCACGAAACTTACCATGATAAAATCCAAAAAATTGAAGGAAAAGAGGAATTAGAAGTTAAAGAGACTGAAAGCGATGAAGAGATTGCAACAATTCACAATGATTCACTTTTATCTACGACTGAAGATATTGAACTTTTTACAGATTGGTATATAAAAAAATCAGCAATTGACCATATTACAGATAAAAGTTTAACAGAAGAGAGTTTTAAAGCGTGTAACTTTAATGAATATGCAGATTTTGCAAATCAAGCTTTTGAAGTAGAAGATATTACTCAAAACAGTATTAAACTTAGAAGAGATGGAGGGATATATAAAGAGCAAAAAAAGAATACGCAGTTAACAAAAAGCTTTAAATTTAATAACAAAAAAGTGGAATCAACTATAGAAATAAAAAGTGAAGAAAGCTCTATTATGAAATATCTTTTAGAGTATAACTTTCATTTTCAAGACTATGAAATATTAACAGTGAATGGACATAATATTGGTGAAGCGTTACATCTTGAAAATTCACAACTTACAATATTAGATCAATCAATGAATAAAACAATATCTTTTTTCTTTGATCAATGTATGGATATTTATGTATATCCTGTAAAAAGTGTTAGTCAAAGTGAAGCAGGAGTTGATTATACAATTCAAGGTATTGCTTTAGGTTTTGCTAAAGATTTTAGCTCTCAACTTAATTTAAAATATCATATTGATATTCAATAAAAAGGGAAATAAAATGAAAATGTATGGAATAAAAAGTTGCGCAAGTGTTAAAAAAGCAAAAGCTTTTTTTGATAATAATAATATCTCATATGAGTTTATAGACCTTTCTAAAACTCCTGTAGGAAAAGATAAAATTGAACAATGGACAAGTTTTGTCCCAGCTACTTCTATGTTAAATCCTAGAAGTAAACCATATAAAGATTTGGGTTTAAAAGATAAAAAAACTACAGAAAAAAAAGCACTATCTTTAATAGAAAAAGATAATGGCATTATAAAAAGACCTGTGATTGAACATGGACTAAATGGAGAATGCAAATTTACTATTGGTTTCAATGAAGAGGAATATAACTCTACTTTCTTAAGCTAACAATTTTATAGAAGCAGTTCATTCTGCTTCTTAAATATAATATTTACCTTAGATAACTGAATTAATTTTTAAATTAACATTAAATTAACTAATAATTAACATCTACTAGATAATATCCCTATATTAAAAAAAGTTCCCACTCTCACTAGTTTGGCGACAGAAGAATGGAAACTTGGTATTTGACACCGATATTATTATAGTTAAATCTCTCTTTTACTATTGTTAATATTTGTGTCCTTTATTTTGGAGGAACAATGAAAAAAACAGTAATCTTATCTATGGCTTTATCAACATTTTTATTTGCATCAGAAGATTTAGGTGTAATAAGTGTTGATTCAACAACAATTGATGATAAATTTGAAGCAAAAAAAAGTGAAGTATCATCTGTAACAATAATTGACGAAAAAAAAGTTGAGAAAATCAACCCTCAAAATATAGTTGAAGTTTTAAATTCAACCCCTGGAATCACAGCAATGCAAACAGAAGGTGATATTGTAAAACTTCACATAAGAGGTGTTGACAATCAAGTTTATATGGGTGAGAGACCTGGTATTGCAGTTGTTATTGATGGTGTTCCAGTTCAAGAAACTACAGGAAAAATCAATATTGATTTAGACAATATTGAAACCATAAAAATAATAAAAGGTGGAGCATCTTATCTTTATGGAAATGATGCTTTATCAGGGGCTATTGTAATTACAACAAAAAGGCCAAAAGGGAAAGATTTTAGTAAATTAGAGGCCCAACTTGGAAGCTTTGGTTATGAAAAAATCTTAGTATCTACAAATAAAAGCTTTGAAAACTCTGCTTTACAAATTCAAAGTAGTTATAAAAATACTGATGGATTTTGGGATAGAGCTTTTAAAGAAGATAAATCTATTAGTACTAAATACAATTATTATTTAGATGATACAAGTGATGTAGTTTTTGGTTTTAGTTATAATAAAATTGATACAGGAGATGGAAGCGGTGTCCATGGAACAAGTGCAGCTATACTTGATCCAAAAAGTGTTAGAGAGATTACTTACTCATCAGATTATGATACTACTTTAGTAAAAAGCTTTATTACCTATTCTAAAGATTTTTCAAATAACTCAAATCTTATGCTTAATACATACAGATATACAGATGACAAATCTTATCAATCAGCTTATGAAGATGTAAATAATGATGGCTTTAATGATGCACACGATTATTTTAATGATGAAAAATGGTCGCAAAATGGTATAAAAGCAGAATACAGATACTCTTCAAATATTTATGCATTAATGCTAGGGCTTGATATACAAAGAAATAATGAAACTACAAATAGAACTCCTCTTCCATGGGGGACTGCTTCATATGGTGGTCTTTCGGCAAGTTCTTCAAATCTAGATGAAGATATAAATGCTTTTTATACTGAATTTAAATACGAATTTACAAATAAACTTACCTCAACTTTTAACTTTAGATATGATGATATAAATTATGATTTAGAAGACTTATTAAACCCTTTACAAAATATATCACCATCTTTTAATGAAAGTTCATTTAGAGCAGGATTAAACTATGAGATTAATGCTAATACAAATTTATATACAAGTGTTTCTACTGGTTTTAGAGCTCCAAGCGCGGGACAGATAAGTAGTAATAGTAATAATGGATATAAAACAGATATAGATTCAGAAGAGATTATAAACTATGAATTTGGATTAAGAGGAAAAACTGATTATTTTAATTATGAAGCCTCAATCTATCAACTAGATAGAAAAGATTATATTGGAATGAGAGCAGGAAATTATGTAAGAAGTTCTGATGAAGATAATTATTATGACAATGTAGGGGATATGAGAAGCAGAGGTTTTGAACTAGCTTTAAGCAGTTCTCCTTTAGATAATTTATCAATAAATCTTGCATACACTTATTTAAATGCAGAATTTACGAAAAACAACTATAAACAACTTGTTTCTGATGCTGTTTACACCTATCCAAGAGGAGTTAGAACTTTAGTTTCTCCAGCAGTGTTTCAAACTCTAAATTTAGCAGGAAACCAAGTTCCAAGAACTCCAAAACATACTCTTAATTTAGTATTTAACTACACTCCAATTGATAACTTAACAATATCTCCAGAAGTGATTGCAAAAAGTACTTATTATGCTGATGAAACAAATAATTTTAAACAAAGTGCTTATGCTTTAGTTAATTTAAGAACATCTTATAAAGTCAATGAAGATTTGGAGATTTTTGCAAGAATTGATAATCTATTTGATAAAAAGTACAACCAATTTGTGCATCTAACAGCTAGTAGAGTTGACAATACAATGGAAGACTCAACAATTATTGTTGGTCCATCACGATCATTTTATGCTGGTCTTAGATATAGATTTTAGGAATATCAAATGATAACAAATAAAAATAGAGATATAAATGATATCTATAATATTCCCGTATTAAAAATCTTTTTTAAAAATAAAGTAGTTATAAGAACAGTTCAAATATTAACTCTTGCTCTTTTTATTTATGGTATTTATTTTGGATTTAAAGAACCAGAATCAGGAAATATTTTTACAAGATATTTGTTTTGGGGACTATTTTGGTCACTTTTTATGGTAGTAAGCCTTGCAACATTTGGAAGAATCTTTTGTGGTATTTGTCCCCATGGTTTTGTTGGTAAATATCTTACAAAAATTGGTTTAAACAAAGAGTTTCCAAGTTTTCTAAAAAATAGATACATAGGAATATCAATATTAATTATTGGTTGGTGGTTTGTATATTATACTTTTCCTGGATTTTGGAAAACTCCTGGTAATACTGCACTAATGTTTACAATCTTAACAATTCTTGCTTTTTTACTTTTTTACCTTTATAAAGATATGAATTATTGTAAGTATATTTGTCCAATTGGAACTTTAACAAAAGCATTTCATAAAGTATCTTCTACCTTTTTAGGAACTTACAAAGAGGATTGTAAAGAGTGTAAAACTTTTGATTGTGCTAAAGCTTGTAGTTATAATCTAAAACCATTTACTTTTGTAAAAAAGAACTCAATGGAAGATTGTACTTTATGTATGGATTGCAGTGCTGCATGTGAAGGTGTTAATTTTAAAATCACTAAACCCTCAAATACTTTATTTAAAAAATTTAAAACTGATTTAGCAGAAGTATGGACATATATACTTATTGTTGCAGCTATTCCTATTACTATGTCATTTCACCATGGATTAAACAGAACAAATATAGCTGAGCAATTTATTTGGAGCAAAACAGCAAACTTTTTTGAAAGAACTTTTAATATCACATCAATAGACACAGTTGGAATGTTTTCTTTTTTCTATGCCCTACTTTTTTCAATATCAGTAGTTTATATTGGTATGCTTATTGCTTCAAAATTTTTAAACAATGATACTAAAAAAACCCTTGCTACTTTAGGTTATGCTTTTATTCCAATCTTTATTATAGGTGGTTTAGCTCACTTATTACATAGTTTTTTTACCCACACCTATGCAGATATAGTAAATGGATTTTTATATGGGTTTGGATTTGAAGAAATAAAAGTTTCAAATCTTGCTTCAAGACAAGATTCTTGGTTAAAAATATTTAATTTCTTCCCTTATTTAGCAGTTATTTGGGGATATTTAATTTTAGCAAAAAGAATAAACTTTTTTGAAGTATCAAAAAGTAAAAAAGTTTTAGCATTTATATTTGCTTCATCTTTAATAACTTTTTATTTATGTTTAAATTTTTATAGAGCTTATGTATTTAGTACGCATGGTGTGAAACGTGGTGGGCACAATCATAACACCTCTAAAAGTTCTAAAATGTTTCAAAATGTGCATAAAGAAAAAGCTGTAGATTTAAAAAAATATGAAGGAGAGATTAAAAATTTTAAAGAAGCTATAGAAGTTTCATTAAAAGATTTTAATTAATAGATTAATGAGTATAGAATTAATAAGCAAATTAGCAGATTATGGTGTTATAGGATTTTTAGGTTTCTTAAGTTTTTTAAGCATTATGTTTTGGATTGAAAGAATGTGGTTTTACAAAACAATAAAACTAAATAACTATAATTCAAAAGAGGAATTAGAAATTGCTTTAACAAATAATCTTGGCATAATCTCTACAACTGCATCAAATGCCCCTTATATAGGTTTATTAGGAACTGTATTTGGAATAATTATTACATTTTATATTATGGGAGAGAGTGGAGATATTGACGTAAAAAACATCATGACCTCTTTAGCTTTAGCTCTTAAAGCCACAGCTATGGGTTTGATTGTAGCAATACCGGCAATTGTATTTAATAACCATTTAGTAAGAAAAGTAGAAGTACTTCTTGCTAAATGGGATATAAGTAAAAAGGCAAAAAGTGAAAGTTAAAAAGTTTGATTCGATAAATGTAATTCCATTTATTGATATTATGCTAGTTCTTTTAGTTATTATTTTAACCACAGCTTCATTTATTGCAAAAGGAATGATTCCTGTTGATTTACCAGAAGCTACAAGTGCAAAAGATATAGAAAACAAAAAAAGTATTACTATTACAATAAAAGAAAATGGTGAAATTTTATTTGAAAAAAATCTAATAGAAAAATTTGATTTTGAGAAAAAACTTATAACTTATGAGAAAAAAACACCTATTCAAATAAATTGCGATAAAAATGTGAAATTTGAAGATTTCATTTTTTTATTAGATATTTTAAAAAACAACAATTACGAAAATATAGGAATAATAACTAAAAAGGAAAATCAAAATTGAGATACTTTGGTTCTTTTTTTATTACATTAATATTATATGCATCAACTATCACAACTGTGCTTTATAGTTTTAATAATCAGTCAAACATTACAAAAAATGAGGAAAAAAAATCTTTAGTTAAAATATCACTTATTGAACCAAAAGTTGAATTAAAAAAAGAAAAAGAAATCATCAAAGAGCAAAAAAATGAACCTAAAAAAATTAAAAAAAAGATTAGCAAAAAAGTAAAAAAAACAAAAAAGAAAATTGAAAAAAAAGTCACAAAACCAAAACCTCAAATAAAAAAAGAGATTAAAAAAATCGAACCATTATCTTCAAAAAAAGTAGAAAAAGTAGTACCACATACCCCAAAAGTAAATATAACTAAAATAAAAAATGACTATATAGAAAAAGTAAAAAAAACTATTAACAAAAACAAATTCTACCCAAATAGTGCTAGAAGAAGAGGAATAGAAGGATATGTAAATGTTAATTTTATAATTGGAGAAAAAGGAGAATTAAAAAATATAAAAATATTAAATGGAAAAAAAATATTTTATAACGCAGCAAAAGAAGCTATTGTAAAAAGTTTTCCAATAAATACAAAAAAAAATAACCATATTTTTCCCTTAAAAATTAATCTTTGTATCAAATATAATTTAAATTAGTTTTAAAAATATATTTTAATTTAAGTAACTTAGCATATAATATATTTAATTATGTTATGTATGAAAGTTTATTATGAATTACTCAATTTCAGCTAAAAAAAATGCTTATATTTTTATTATAATTGTGGGTATATTAAATACAATTATTGCTTTTCTAATGTACAGTTATTTTAAACAATCTCTAACTGAATCTTTATATAAAAAAAATATTGAAATTGCCAAATTAGAATTTACAAAAACAGAAAAAGAGATTATAAAAAAAATAAATCATTACAAACTTATTTTACAACACATAAAAGATAGTACTCATTTCAATAAGTTATTACTTGATAACACTAATTTATCTAACAAAAATCTACTTATTCATGATTTTGAAACTTTTACACAAACTAATAAAAATATATTTCAGTTTAGATATTTAGATGAACAAGGTTTTGAAAAAATAAGAATAGATAAAGTAGAAGGAAAAACTATTATTACAAAAGAGTTGCAAAATAAAAGTGATAGATACTATTTTAAAAAAACCAAACTTTTAAAGAATAACCAATATTATATCTCTGATTTTGATTTAAATGTTGAAAATAAAAAGATAGAAATTCCATTTAAACCAACTATTAGAGTATCAACTCCAATATATATAAACGAAATTTTTAAAGGTATTGTAATCATAAATTATAATGCAGATGAACTTATTAACTATATTACAGATCAACGTATTTTTAATGTTTATTACATGGACAGTAAAGAAAATTTTCTACTTCATCCTGATAAAAATAAATGTTGGAGTACACAATTAAATACTAATTTTAAAGTAAAAGATGAAATCAAAAATATTGATACTTTACTAAAAAATAAATTTGAAGATAGAAATCATATTTACTATATAAATAAAGTTTCTATAACAGATAATGATTTTTTTATCATATATTCAATCAAAAAACAATTTTATGAAAGAGAATTAAGGGAACTAAAAAATAAAATTGTAATAATATTTTTTATCATATTTTTAGTTACACTTCCTATTGTCGTTATAGGTTCTTATTTACAAACGTTTCAAATGAAAATATTAGAAACATTAATTGATAGCTTACCTTTTCCTATTGTATTAAAAGACAATAAAGGTAATTTTATTTTATTAAATAAATCACTTGCAAGACTTTATGGACACTCAAGCAAAGAATCATTATTGGGTGAAAATTCATATAAATTTTACAAAAAAAATCTTCCATATAGTGATAAACAAATCGATTTAGAAGTTTTGTCAAAAAAGAAAATAAAATTTGAAGATAGTTTTACTCTTCCAAACGATAAAAAACTATATTTTGATACAAGATTAATTAAAATCTCATTTTTAGGTTTATTAAAAAAAGATTTTATCTTAGGTATTGCAATTGATATAACAGAGTTAAAACAATTAAATAAAGACTTAGAAAAAAAAGTTCAAGAAGAGGTAACAAATAGACTGTTAATGGAAGAGAAGTTATCCAAAAAACTTAAACAAGCTCAAGTTGGGAACTTAATAGATAATATAATTTTACAATGGGAATATCCGCTAAATCTTATCTCTCTTAGTGTTCAATCCCTTGAAATTGATTCTGAAACAAATAATATAACAGCCGATAAATTAACAAAAAATCTTGATATTATAAAAGAAAATACTAATTATATTTATAACACAGCAGAAGATTTTAAAATATTTTTATCTACAGAAAAAGGTGTAGAACTTTTCAATGTAAATAAAACAATAATCATAATAGAGAGAATCTTAAAAAATAGATTTTTAAAAGATAATATTTCAATAGAAAAGAATATTGATAAAACCATTAATATAAAAGGGCAAAAAAGTGAATTTGCTCAAGTCATATTAAATATAATAAATAACTCCTTAGATGAATTTGAACTTAGTAATAAAAAATTTGATGAAAAGAAAATAAGTATAGAGATTTTACAAAAGAAAGATTTTTGTAATATAAAAATAAAAGATACTGCAGGTGGAATTGATTCAAAATATCTAAATAAAATATTTGAAAACAATTTTACACTAAAAGAAAAAGATTCTTCAGGGATGGGACTTAGCATATCAAAAGATATTATTCTAAAAGAATTTAAAGGTGAGATTAAAGTTTACAATGAGAAATTAGGTGTTGTAACAGAAATAAACCTTCCATACAAACAAATTATATAATTAATTTAGTTATTAAAATAATACTTATATAATTAGTAATATAATACTTAGTGTTAATAAAAAAGTAAGGAGATAGTACATTATAATGGAGAATAACGATTTAATTCCTAATATACTAGTAGTAGAAGATCAAACTATAGTTGCTTTAGATATAAAAAAAACATTAGAAAGTCTCGATTTTAAAGTTAGTGCTATAGCTTCAGACTATAATACTGCTTTAAACAATGTAAGAATACATAAACCTGATTTAATTCTTATGGATATTAATTTAGGTAAGGGGAAAGATGGTATTGAAACTATTGAAAAAATTCATACTATTGAAAAAATTCCAGTTATATACATCACTGCCTTTTCAGATGAAATCACAATTCAAAGAGCAATAAAAACAGAACCTATATGCTATATGATCAAACCTTTTAAGAGAGATGAACTTAAATCAAATATATTACTTGGGTTATACAAAATTAAAAAAGAAACAAAAGATACTATTAGTCCCAAAGAGATTCATATAGGATTAGACTATTATTATAATTTCCAAGAAAATAATTTGTATTTTAAAAACTTTCCTATATCTTTAAGTAAAAAAGAAAATTTACTACTTAGAATTTTAATTGAAGCAGAAAATAAGATTGTTCCATTTAAAGAGATTGAAGAGAGAATATGGCCTAAAACAGAAGTTTCAACAAGTACTTTAAGAACATTAGTTTATAGATTAAGAAGTAAACTAGAACATCAAATTATCGAAACAATACAAAAAGTTGGTTGTAGACTAAGTAAAGAGTTATAAAATAATTTTTTACTAAATTTACAATAAATAATATTATATATTTTTTATAAGTTCCATTTAATATCGACTTCTATATTATAAAATATAAAGATTTGAAGGAGCTTACTATGTTTAAAAATCTAAGTATAAAAAAGAAATTAATACTTTCATTTTCCGCAATATCGTTACTTGTCATAATCCTAGCAACCTACAATATAATAGGATTAAACAAATCTTCTGATGGCTTTTCAAACTATAGAGAACTTGCCAGAGATAGTCTTCTAGCTAGTAGAGTTCAAGGAAATATGTTAATGATGAGAATGCAAGGTTCAACATATTTAAGGACTCAATCAAAAACGAGTATAGAAGAGTTTGATAAATATTATAAAACTACTTCAGAATTTTTAAAAACAGCAACTAAAGAGATTAAAAGTCCAAAAAGAGCTGAGATGCTAAATAAAATTGTAAGCGAATTGGACACATATAATGAAGACTTTTATAATGTTATATCACTAATCAATGAACGTAATAAAATAGTAAATGAAAATCTTAATATAAATGGCAAAAATATTGAACAATTACTAACATCAATAATGCTCGATGCTGAAAAAGATAATAAAAACATTGAAGCTTTAGAAACTTCTCACTCTATTAGATTATTACTTTTAGCAAGACTTTATGTAGTAAAATTTTTAAACTCAAATTCAACAGATGATATAAATAGAGCTCAACAAGAGTTTTCACTTTTAAAAAATAATATTAGTAAACTATCTTCATTAATGAGTTCAGAAAAAAGAAAAAATGATATTAAGACTACTATAAATACAATTTCAGAATATCTTAATGGATTAAATAAACTAGTTGAAATAATAGAAAAAAGAAATGATATTACTACTAAATCATTAGTTCCAATTGGTGCAAAAATAGCTTCTTTAGCTGAAGATATTAAACTATCAATTAAAAAGGAACAAGATCAAATAGGACCTATGGTAGCAAAATTAAATAAAAACCTTATACATACATCTATAATCATTTCAGCTATTATAGTTATTGCCATTATTTTATTCTCTATTACTATAC
Organism: Halarcobacter sp.; assembly: GCF_963675975.1. Taxonomy (NCBI): domain Bacteria; kingdom Pseudomonadati; phylum Campylobacterota; class Epsilonproteobacteria; order Campylobacterales; family Arcobacteraceae; genus Halarcobacter; species Halarcobacter sp. Next base: position 379,195 of record NZ_OY780939.1, read on the forward strand.
CTATGAGTATATCTTCATCATTAAAAAAACTAAATAATGGAATATTACAATTATTAAATAGTGGAGATGTTAAATCAAGAGTTGAAGTTTCATCAAAAGATGAAATAGGTATGGTATCTGAAAACTTTAATAAATATCTTCAAACCATAGAAGATGGTATTCATAAAGATTTACTTGTTATTGATGATGTTAAAAGAATAGTAAATGAGGCTAAAAATGGTATTCTTTACAAAAAAGTTGAACTTGATTCACAAAATGAATCACTACATGAATTAAGAAATATTTTTAATGAAATGCTTAATATTATGGCTGATAGAGTTTGTGGAGATATGAATAAAGTTCAACTTGGCTTAGAAAAGTTCCAAGATTTAGATTTTACCCATAGAATTCCAAACCCAACAGGGAAAACTTCACAAGGTTTGAATTCATTAGCTGAAATTATTAACCATATGCTAAAAGAGAATAAAGCAAATGGTCTTACCTTACAAAACAGTGCAGATATTCTTCTTGAAAATGTTGATATTCTAAGTAATTCAACAAATGAAGCTGCTGCCTCACTTGAAGAAACTGCTGCAGCTTTAGAAGAGATTACGAGTAATATTGTACAAAATACTGAAAATGTAGTTAGAATGTCTAATTATGCAGAAGAATTAAACTCTTCAGCAAGTGATGGACAAAAATTAGCTTCACAGACAACTTCAGCTATGGATGAAATAAATAAACAAGTAACTGCAATAAACGAAGCTATAACAATAATTGACCAAATTGCATTTCAAACAAATATTTTATCACTTAATGCAGCGGTTGAAGCAGCAACCGCTGGTGAAGCAGGAAAAGGTTTTGCTGTTGTTGCACAAGAAGTGAGAAATCTTGCTTCAAGAAGTGCTGATGCAGCAAATGAGATTAAATCAATGGTTGAAAATGCAACAACAAAAGCGAATGATGGTAAACTTATTGCTGACAAAATGATTCATGGGTATCATGATTTAAATGAAAATATTGCAAAAACAATTGAAATTATAAAAGATATTGAAATGTCTTCAAAAGAGCAACAGTCTGGAATTGAGCAAATAAATGATGCCGTAACTGAATTAGACCAACAAACTCAAGAAAATGCAAGTGTAGCAACCCATACAAAAGAAGTTGCAGTTCAAACACAATATATAGCAACAAAAATTGTAAGTAATGCCGATGAGAAAAAATTTATTGGTAAAGAAACTGTTACTGCAAAAGATTTAAATACATCCGAAGTAGAGACTAAAAATAAAGATTCAAAAAAACAAACTGCTGTAAAAAAAGATGATGAACAATGGGAAAGCTTTTAGGCTTTCTCAAAAATAACAATCCTCATAATATAATAAAACTCCCATAAATTAATAACTTCTAATATTTTTTTAATAACTAAAGCTAAAACAATAATTTGTTATAATAAGAAAAATTAAGGTTGAGAATGTCACAAAATGAATCATTAGATTATTTTGAAGTTTTTCCGTGGAATAAAAACTTTGAAATTGGTCATGAAGAGGTTGATAAGCAACATAAAATATTAGTAAAATTATTGAATAATCTAGCAAATACTCTGATAAACGAACAAGAAATAGAGATTGAAACTGCATTTAATGAACTTGCAAAATATGCAGATTATCATTTTGAAGCAGAAGAAAAAATTTGGGAAGAGTTCTTAGAAGATAGTTCATTACTAAAAGCTCACAAGAAAAGTCATACAAAATTTTTGCCTACAGTTATTGAATTAAGGGAAAAAAATAAAGATAAAGCTCTTGTTGATATTATTGAAGAGGTTATTAAGTTCTTAATTAGATGGTTATCATTTCATATTATTGATGAAGATAAAAGACTAGCTATAGTAATTAAAGAGATTAAAAAAGGTAAATCTAAAGAAGAAGCAAAAAGAATCTCTGATAGACTAATGAATGGTTCAATAAGAATACTTATTGAAGCTATACTTTCAATGTATGATGGAGTTTCATCACGAACATTAACCCTAATGAGAGAAAGAAATGCCAGAATCAAAGCAGAAGAGGCTTTAAAAGAAGCAAATAAACAATTGCAAGAACTTTCAATCACCGATCAACTTACCTCTTTATATAATAGACGACATTTTGAAAATATCTTTGATTTAGAGATGAAAAGAGCTAGAAGAGAAAAAAAATATTTTTCTGTAATTCTTTTTGATATAGATTATTTTAAACTTCTTAATGACATGTATGGCCATGCATATGGAGATGAAGCTTTAAAGAAAATTGGTGAATGTTTAAGAGAAACTTGTAAAAGACCATCAGATTTTGCATTTAGAGTTGGTGGTGAAGAGTTTGCAATAATTTTTAATTGTTATAAAAGTGACGCTTGTTACAATTTAGCTTTAAAACTACAAAAAAACATAAACGATCTAAAAATAGAAAGTAAAGGTAGTAAAATCTCTGATTATATGACTGTTTCTATAGGTTTAGTTTCAATTGTACCAACAGATGAAGATGATTTGGAGTCAGTAATGAAAACAGTTGATAAAAGATTATATATTGCCAAAGAAAATGGTAGAAATCAAATAGTTAGAAATAGTTAATCAACTAAAGGAAGTTCTATATAAAACTTTGCACCATTTCGTGTGTTTTTTGTATATAACTTTCCTCTTAAACTTTCAACCACGATTTTATAACTCATATATAATCCTAAGCCAGTACCTATAGATTTATGTTTAGTTGTAAAATATGGTTCAAAAATCTTATCTATAATCTCTAAAGGGATTCCCCCTGCATTATCTTCAAATGATAAAATCACTTTATTTTTTTTAGTTGTTAAATCAACTTTTACCCAAGGATTTTTGATCTCTTTTTCTATTAAAATATCTTTAGAATTACTTACAATATTTATTATAACTTGAGAAAGTTCCCCTGCTATTAATTTTACTTTTAAAGGAGTTGTATAATCCATATTATTTATAACTTTTATATGATTACCAACCAATGCCGCATCTAAAATCTCTAAAGCCTTATCAACTCTCTCTTGTAAAATCACCTCTTTATAAACTTTTTCTTCTTTTATAAAATCTCTGAAAGTATTTATAGTATTAGATAAATATTGAACTTGCATATTAATACTGTTGTATGAGTTTTCTAAAGACTCATCGGATAGAGTACCTAAAGCTTTTTGAACTTGAACTCCAGTTGTTGCAGCAGAAATTACACTTAAAGGCTGTCTCCACTGATGGGCTATATTACCTATCATTTGCCCCATTGCTACATGTTGAGATTGTATATTTATAATTCTTTCTTGTTGTTTATTCTCTTCACTTAATTTTTCTTCATCACTTATATCTTTTATATAATAAATAATTCTGTTTTTATCTGAATTTTTCTCTTTAAAAAAAGACATAGAAAGCATGCATGTTAATATTTTTGAGGTTTTAGTTATTAATTTTACTTTTTTATCAAAAGAATTGTTTTCAAGATTTTTTAAATCAATATTTTTAATCTCTTCATATACCTCTTCTGGGAAAATTATATTAATACTTTTTCCTAAAACTTCCTCTATTTTATAATCAAAAGTTTTTTCAGAACTTCTATTCCAAGTTATAATATTTCCAAATTTATCACTAGTAATAATACAATCATGAATTTGTTCAATAATTTGTGCTTGTTTTGCTAACTCAAATTGAGTTAATTTTAATTGGCTTATATCTCTACCTGAACCTACTGTTCCAATAATATTTCCCTTATCATCATAAAAAGGTGCTTTGTTTACTTCCAAATAAAGTAGTTTACCTTTTACATTTCCCCACTCTTCAAACTTCATTTGTTTATTTGCATCAATTACAACTTGGTCACTGTTAAAACACAACTCACCAAAAGTATGCCATTTTGGATTTTCTTTATGGGCTTCTCTTTCTCTCATTGCAAAAAATACATCATTTTTCCCTATAGGTTCACTAGTATCTTTTGCCATTAATAAACCTTCACAAATAGCTTTATTTGCGTAGATATAATACCCGTTAATATCCTTAATCCAAAGCATATCAGGTAAGTGTTCAGTTAATAAATGAAGAAGGTTTTTATCAAGTTTTGATAATTCTTGTAAGTTATATGACATAAAGATTTCCTGATAAGTTTAAAGATAATTTTATATTTTACTAAAATATTACTTACATTACATAGTTTATGTGAATTTTTATTCAGTTCCACCATTGCTTAGATTCAGTATATTCCAATAAAGGAATTATCTCTCCCATCATTGGATGAGTTATCTTAATTTTTCTTCTATTTGCTTCTTTTAAAACTCTGTTTAAAGGTTCATTCCAAGGGTGGAGTGATAATTTAAAAGTACTATTATGTATAGGAAAAAGTATTTTTCCATTTAAATCAATATTCGCTTGAACAGTTTGATTAGGCATCATATGAATTTCTTTCCATCTTTCATTATATGCCCCTGCTTCTAAAAAAGTCATATCAAAAGGACCATATTTTTCACTAATCTTTTTAAAACTTTCAAAATATCCAGTATCTCCACTAAAGTATACATTTGCTTTAGATGATTTTATAACCCAAGAAGCCCATAAAGTTTCATTTTTATCAAATAAACCACGTCCTGAAAAATGTTGAGCTGGAGTTGCAGATATCTGTATTGTTTGATTTGTACAAGATTGCCACCAATCAAGCTCACAAACTTTCATTGTATCTACACCCCAGTCTAATAATATTTGTTTAACACCTAAAGTTGTATAGAAATATCCAACTTTATCTTTTAATTTTTTAATACTGTTTTCATCTAAATGGTCATAATGATTATGGGAAATTATTACAACATCAATAAAAGGCAAATCTTCAATACTAATAGGTAATTGATGAAACCTTTTTGGAGCAAAAATAGGAAAAGAAGTAATTGTTTCTGAAAATACAGGATCAGTTAATATAAATTTGCCATCCATTTTAAATAGAAGTGTAGAGTGAACTATTCTTACCACAGAATTATCAGGCATATTAATTAAATCATTTTTTGTCAATTTTACTACAGGAATTTCATCTTCTGAAGGTATTTTATTTTCTGTTTTATCAGTTATAAATGTCCACACATTTGACGCAAAATCTATAAAATCAGATTTATATTCAACTTCATGATTTTTAAATTTTCCATTATCATAATGTCCTTTTAAATCTTTATTTATTTTTTCTGTGTTTTGTGCACAACTACCCATAAAAACTCCTGTAAAAAAAATCAAAAAAAAGAATCTAATCATCTTCATAGATTACTTGTTTTTTATTGTATAAACTGCTGTTATACTTGACATTAGTGCACCAATTGCTAATATAATTGCACTAAAAACAAATGTAATTTCATATCCATATGCATCAAATAATAATCCACCTAATGCAGCACCTAATGTAATTGCTAATTGAACTACTGCAACCATAAGTCCTCCACCTGCTTCTGCGTCATTTGGCAATGTTTTACTAAGCCATGTCCACCAAGCAACAGGTGCTGAAGTTGCAAATAAGCCCCATAGAGCCATTAGAATAAATACAAAAACCACATTATGTCCAAAAAGGATAAATCCAATTGATAAAAACATCATTAAAAAAGGTATTACTATTAGTAGACTAAATAATCTTGTTTTTAGTAAGTGACCAATTATAAATGTTCCAATTAAACCTGTAACTCCTAAAGTTAAGAGTGCTAAAGATAACATCTCAACATCTAAGCCTGTTTCTTTTTCCAAAAATGGTCTAAGATATGTAAAGAGTGAAAATACACCCATAAAAAACAACATTGTTGATACCATTCCTAGTGCAACTTTCCAGTTATTGAAAAGTTTAAATACACTGCTTAATTTTGGTCTGTGACCATAAGAGTGTCTTGCTGGAAGTTGTGGTAATCCCTTGTATTGCCAAATAAATGCAATAATCGCAATAGGAACAATACAAAAAAATGCTCCTCTCCATCCAATAATACTTCCTAAAAAACTTCCAAGTGGAGCTGCAACAGTTGTTGCAAGTGCATTTCCACCATTTATAACAGCAAGTGCTTTTGGTACAGATTGTTTAGGAACTAGTCTCATAGCAGTTGCTGCTGACATTCCCCAAAAACCACCAATACAAATCCCAAGCAATACACGACCAGTCATAAATACAAATGTATTTGGTGCAAAGGCAACCATTAAGCCTGAAATACCCATTAAAAAAGTGAAGAATAACATCACTGTTTTTCTATCAATTTTTCCTATGATAGTTGTTAAAAAAAGACTTGTTAAAAGTCCAAATAAACCTGAAGCAGTTATTGATTGTCCTGCTTGCCCTTCTGTTATATTTAAATCACTCGCAATTGGAGTTAATAAACTAACCGGCATAAACTCCGATGCAACTAGAACAAAAGCACAAAGTGCCATTGCCCATACTGAACCCCATGAGGAGTCAAATTCTTTTTTATCTTCCATTATTATCTTTTTATTAATTATTATGAGGGAATCTAATCCCTGTTAATTCTTCATATATATTTATTAACTTATCTTGAATTTCTACATCATCTGCTTTTTTTGAGTATATTGTTTCTTGAAGGTGATAAAAGTATTTTCCACTAAAACCTAAATCATCATTTGAAGCAAGCCATACTTGTGTAGCACTTCCATCTTCTAAACTATCAGGTGCATTGTAATTTGCCATTTTTGTTTTTACCCAACCTGGATCAACTGTGTTTACGCATATATCTTTCCAATATCTAGCAACTGCTAAACTCATCATTAGAATTAAAAGTTTAGAGGTTGAGTAATCAACCTTTTTTATAGTAGATAGTTTTTCTATGTCAAAACTTCCTTGAGGATGCATGTTTGAACCAATGTATATGAGTTGTTTTGGTTTTTTTATTAAAGTTGTTAAAATATATGGTGCCAAAACATTAACTGTAAAAATTGTTTCTTTATCTTCATGAAATACACCGGCATTATGAATAATAGTATCAAATGTTTCTTGCTTATTAATCTCTTCTGCTAAAGATTTTGTTTCCTCTAAATTATTTAAATTACCTATTAAAATTTTTACATTAAATTTAGATTCAAGCTCTTTCGCTTTTTTTTTATCTCTAGCATGAAGTACAACCTCATGCCCAAGATTAATAAGCCTTTTTGCCGCTTCAAGTCCAATCCCATCAGATGAACCAGTTATGAAGATTTTTGACATTTTTTTCCTTTAAAACTTAGATAGTTGCTGTATCAATTACGTATCTGTATCTAGCTTTTTTGTTTTCTACGTTTTTCCAAGCTTGTGTAATCTCACTAGCTTTAATCATTTGAATCTCTGGTAATACATTATTTGCTACACAATAATCAACCATCTCTTGTGTCTCTTTCATTCCACCAATAAGTGAAGCATTGAAGTTAACTCTGTTTGCTGCTAAACCAATATTGCTAAGTGTAAGTTCAAATCCTATTGGCATACCTACCATTGTAAAATAACCATAAGGTTTAACTGCATTTGCATAAGCAGCTACATTAAATTGATAAGGAATTGTTGAAATCATATAATCTAATTGTCCAGCATATGGTTGTATAGCTTTTAACTCTTCATCTACAACAATAACCTCTTTTGCTCCAAAACCTTTGATATCATCAACTTTGTCAGCACTTGTAGTAAATGCATATACTTCTGCACCTTTTGATACAGCAATTTTTACTGCCATATGACCTAATCCACCAATACCTGCAACACCAACTTTATCACCTTTTTTAATTTCAGCTTTTATTAGTGGTGAATATGTTGTAATCCCTGCACATAAAAGTGGAGCTGCTTTTTCAAAAGATACATTTTCTGGTAAATGTACTGCAAAATGATCTCTTACAACTAAGTGAGTTGAATATCCACCTTGAGTGATTCCTGTTGGTTCTTTCTCTTCTGGGTAACCATATGTAAATTTAGTATCTGGTAAATATTGTTCTTCATCACCGCAAGTTGTACAACCATTTACCATACAACCAACACCTGCTCTATCACCAACTTTAAATTTAGTTACATTTTTACCTACTTGTGTTACAACACCAGCTATTTCATGACCTGGCACTTGTGGGTATTGTTGTTTTCCCCAGTGACCTTTTTCTTGGTGAATGTCTGAGTGACAAATACTTGCTGCTTTGATTTCTATTAAAATATCATCATCACCAACTGGTCTTCTTTCAAATTCCCATGGTCTAATTTCACCTGACTCATCAAATGCTGCGTATCCTTTTGTTTTAACTGTATTACTCATTTTATCTCCTTTTGTATTTGCAAATATATTAACAGGTTGTGTTGAAAACACTACTCCTGCACCAACAATAGCACTAGCTTTCATAAAATCTCTTCGCGTATGTTCTTTTCTCTTTGCATCTTTCATATTAATCCTTTGTTGATTATTTTAAATCATCTTTGAAAAAAGATTCCATTTTATAAATGCTCTTTTATTCCACTTTTTCAATCTCTACAGTTCCAGACATATTTTTTATATATTCAGAACCTGAAATAACCTTACCTAATTCATATAAACCACTAGCACTTCCAAAATCTTTATAAAACATCACTACATCACCCCAAGGTGCATAATATGCCAATGTCCCCGTTTTTGCATTGCTAGCAAGGGGAGTATTATTTGTTGATAATTTATTTGGTGGATAAAATATCTTTTCATCATGACTATAGTTTTCAACTTTTATATCTAAAGGTAACTGCTCATATAATTCTTTTGAAGCTGTTGAATTATTTAATTCATAAATCGTAGTATTACCATTTGATTTAACAGAAATTTTCATTGATTCTCCTTTTTTAATTTTCATATCTGACAAGCTCAATTTATGTTCATTAAATTGAGTAGGAGATTGCTTGCAAAACAAGGGGGATGTGGAAAAAAGCATTATAAATAATATTAATAAGCGTCTCACAAGTTTTCTCCTATTCAATTTAATTTACAATAAACATTATAAATTAATCAAAAATTTTTTAGTAGAAAAATACTCTATCTTTATTGCCTAATTCTATAAATATAGAAATTATAATTTATAACTCTAGCTCAGCCTCTGCATGCTTTGGATTTTTAGCAAATATAAGTGTAATAAAACATGCAACAATTGCTATTATTCCATAAAAAATTGATACATGAAATAAGTCCATATGATGTGATAACTGTCCAGAAATAAAACTAGGTACTGCTGCTCCTGTATAAGAAACTGCATATATTAATGACAATATTCCCGCTCTTTCTTTTATATCAACATCTGCAAGTAGTGAACGAATACTTCCTGTTAAAGCTGCTCCTTGTGAAGCACCTGCTAGTGCACTGCAAGCTAAAAACATTGTTATACTAGAAAACTTTAATGATGTAATAATTCCTATTACACCAATAGTAAACATAACCATACCTATTCTTTGAGCATTTGCTGGTGTTAATTTAGCTGTTAAAGGTCCACCTATTGCACTTGGAAGAAGATAAGATGAAAACAAAATACCTATCATAAGAGTACTATGAGTTCCAAGTTGGTCAACTGCAACAGAAGGCCCAAAAGCTTGATAAAATGCCCCCATAGCCCAAGTTGATACAAAAGTAACTGCTGCTATTGGAAACAATCTTTTATCTGCTTGTGGTAATGAAAATTTTGGTTTAAAAGAACTAATTATCCCTGGTGTTTTATCTACTGTTTCTTTACTTATTGCTATTAAAATAGTACATATTGCTAATACAATTAATACAACAATGTAACACAATACTCTAGGATATGGTCCAAATTCAACCAAAGAACCAGATACAATAGCTCCAATAGTTAATCCAGTCATAGGAGAATTACTAATTACTGCTGAAGGTACCCAATGGGGTAAAAAAGAAGCACTATCTGCTATATATGATGTTATTGCACTTGAAGCCAATCCACATGCAAGTCCTAATAAAAATCTTCCAATAATAAGTGGAGTAGCACTATCAACATCAAATAAAATTATAGTTGCAATAGCAGTTAATGCAAAAATCAAAAATGCTACAGGCTTTCTTCCCAGGTGATTTGAGATTCTTCCAAAAATTAAAAGTGCAGTAATTGCACCAACAAAATAAACAACCGCTGTAAGGGCTAAATCATTATATGTTAATCCATCTTCTTGTCTATAAATATCATAAAGTGGTATTGGTGTAGCAGATGCTGCAAAGACCATTAAAAAAGAGATTGTAGAGGCAAAAAATCCAATCTTTGTATTTGTTTTTTGCAATTTATTATCCTTATATATTATATAAATTCAATTATAAAACAGTTTTAGAATTTTAAATAGAAAAATAATCCAAAGCTCTTGTCTGATTCTCTAAGTTTCAAATTTCATTTGTAGAATTTGGTATATGATTTGTAGAATTTGGTATTCAAAACTATTAGTAATCCTTTTATAATTCACTCACAAAAATTAATAAAGGACAAAATAAATGGAATTTTCTTTTCACAATCCAACAGGTATAGAATTTGGAAAAAGTAAAATCAAAGAGATTGCAAACCTAATCCCTAAAGATAAAAAAGTATTAGTAGTTTATGGTGGTGGTTCAGTTAAAAATAACGGAGCTTATGACCAAGTTGCAGAAGCACTAAAAGGTCACGAATGGTTAGAGTTTGGTGGTGTTGAGCCAAATCCAACAGTTGAAACTATGAATAAAGCAGTAGAATTAGTAAAAGCTGAAGGTGTTAATTATATCCTTGCAGTTGGTGGTGGTTCTGTTATTGATGGTTCTAAATACCTTGCAGCAGCATCTTTATATGATGGTGATGGATGGGATTTCCTAGATGGTACAGCAGAAGTTGAAAGAGCACTTCCTTTAGCAGTTGTATTAACTTTAGCAGCAACTGGTTCTGAATCAAATAACTTAACAGTTGTATCAAGAAAAACTACAGATGAAAAAAGAATGTATTTCTCAGACCATTCTTACCCACAATTTGCAGTATTAGACCCATCATTTATGGGAACTTTATCTGACAGACAATTAGGAAATGGTTTAGTTGATGCATTTGTTCACATCTCTGAGCAATACTTAACAAAAACAAATGACCTTTTAGTAAATGATGGTTATGCTGAAACTTTATATAAAGGTTTAGTAACTCTTGCTTCTAGATGGGAAGAAAGAAGAACATTATGGTGGCAAGAAAACTTAATGCACATCTGTAATCAAGCACTTAACTTCCAATTAGCAAATGGTGTTTGCCAAGACTGGTCAACTCATATTATTGGACACGAATTAACTGCATTCTACGGATTAGATCACGCTAGATCTTTAGCAGTAATCTTACCTCACTTAATCAGAGAGATGATTGATGAGAAACAAGACAAATTAGCACAATTTGGTAAAAATGTATTTGGAATTGAAAACAATAACGAAGCAATTATCGAAAAAATCGAAGAGGTATTTGAATCTGTTGGTGTTCCAACTAAATTAACTGCTTATGAGATTGATGATAAAGTTGTTGAAAATATCCATAGCGCATTTAAATCTCACGGTTACACTGAAATCGGAGAAAATGGAACTGTTACTTTAGACAAAGTTGAAAAAATTATTAACAGATCTATTGCAGCGTAAGTTTCAACTTACACTACACTAACAAGAGGCTTTTGCCTCTTTTGGTGAATACCCAAAATAACTTTTAAAATCCCTACTAAAATGTGAAGGGTTATCATAACCTAACTCATCTGCTACATCCACAACTTTATAATCATGTTTAACCAATAAATCTTTTGCTCTTGTTAATCTAATCTTTTTTATATATTGAAGAGGAGTATGCGAAGTTATTTTTTTAAAATGGTTATGAAAAGATGAAACACTCATATCGCAAACTCTAGCCAATGAATCCATATCTAAAGTTTTATTATAGTTATCATGGATATGTTTTAAAGCTTTTGCTATTTTTGATTCTTTGTTTTCTTCTAAAAACATTTTATGGAGCATTTTTGCATTTTTTCCAATTGCAATTCTGTAAAACAACTCTTTTAAAACACCTTTTCCTAAAATCATTGATTCCTCTTTTGATTCTAAGATATCTAATAATTTTGCAGTTGTATCTTCTATTTGTTCAGTTACCTTATCAGCAAAAATACCAACATTGCTATTATTTTCAATTTTAAAATCCCTATGACTTAACTCTTCAATTATATCTACCATCATTTCTCTATCTAAAGATATGATAAGACTAATAAAAGGTTCCTCTTTTGTGGCATAGGTTTCACACTCTAAAGGTAGAGTAGTAGGTACAACAAGATAATTGTCACAGTCAAAGGTAAAACGATTACTAGCAAGGTTTGCAATCTTTTTACCTTGAAGAACAAGTATTAAACAAACATCATAAATCAAAGGACTTTTAGGTTCATAAACTTCTGTTTTAAAAATTTTTATATCATTTAAATGGGTATCATGAATACCATCTTCAACTAATAATATTTCTCTATTTTCTATAATGCTTTTTTTCATTTTTCTCTTTATTGGGTATTAAATCGCGCAATTTTAATATAAAAAACCCATTATATACTTTAAATTTTATTTTTTAGATGTTTTAGAAGTAAGATTTTTCCTTTTTAATTTTTAATAAAAAGGGATAAAACCTTTTATATTATAAATAAGCTCCACCACAAACTGGTAGATATGTACCTGTAAGATGAGAACTTTCATCTTTTACAAATAAACTAACTGCATTTGCAATATCCTCTGGATTTGCTACTCTTCCAGTTGGTGTTGAAGATCTAAGAAATTCTATAAACTCTTCAGGTGCACCTGCTGTTGCATCTGTTAATACTAATCCTGGAGCTACCACATTTGATGTAATACCATAAGAACCTAATTCATATGCTAAGTATTTACTAAATGAATCTAATGAACCTTTTGCACTACCATGTGCAATAAAACTTGTAAGTGGGTCTTCAGATAAAGTACTTGAGATAAATACTAATCTTCCAAATTTTTTCTCTATCATTGATTTTGTAGCAAATTTTGCACAAACATATGCTGCATGCATTTCATCATTTAATTTTTGTGAAAACTCATCCCAAGTTTGATCAACAAAAGGTTTTGGAGTAAAGTTCATATTTGCATTTGATACTAAAATATCCACTCCACCATGTTTAGTTTGAATCTCATCAAACATAGCTTCAATTTGTGCGTCATCTCTTACATCTGCTTGAATAGCATAAGCTTCTCCACCATCAAAACTTATCTCTTTTACTAACTCTTGCGCAACTTGAGTACTATTTACATAGTTAATAAAAACTCTGTATCCACTTTTTCCTAATAAAACTGCTGTTGCAGCACCAATACCTCTAGCACCACCTGTAATAAGTACATTTTTTTTTGACATAATTATCCTTTTATTTTGTATCTACATCATGAATTACTGTATATTTTCCTGCCCAAAGACTTAATATATCTGTTGCCGTTTGTGCCCCATAACCAGCTGCCGAACTAAACATTGAACTTGCACCTGCTGCACATCCTGTAACATATTTTCCATCTTCGATAATTCCATTATCGTTTTCAATCATAATCATACCTGGTCTTGGAGCTCTTATATGTTTTATAATTTGTGAGCCAATCCCTTCAATTTCTATAGTTTGCATACCAGTAGCGAAAACTACAATTTCAGCTTTATATTTTTCACCTGATTGTGTTTCAATCAAATATTCATTATCTTCATTATTTACTTTAGTAACTGTATCTTTTTTAGTTTCTACTATTTTATAAAGATTTGCTTTTTGATTCATTGAAACTAATAAATCTTTACCTTTAGTTCCCTCTTTTACACCTGCTACATTATATAACTCTGCTTTATTTAAGTGTGATTCACCTGAATCAAGAACTAAAATCTTTTTATTTTCAACTATATCCATTTTTGATTCTGCAGAACCTAAAGTTATAGCACACGAAAGTCCTGAAACTCCTCCACCAATAATTAAAACATCAAACTTTTCCATTAATATCCTTTAACAATTGAAAATATACTTGTCAAATGCAAGTATATTTATTTGAAACTTAAATACTTGTTAAAGACAAGTACTATATTTATTAAGCTATAATACTTTTATGAATAAATATGAATTTAACCTACAAGACTCCTTAGGATACCATTTTAACGTGATTTTTATTAATATTAAAAAATCAATGGAAGCAAAGTTAAAACCATATAATTTAACCCATCTTCAATTTAGCATACTTATAAACCTTTATAAAAATAATCTATCTACCCAAAAAGAATTGCTAAAATATTCATATGGAGATGAAACAAGTATAACAAGGCTTGTAGATAGGCTAGAAACAAAAGGCTACTTAAAAAGAGTTCAGTGTGAAAAAGATAAAAGAAAGAAAAAATTACTTCTTACAAAAAGTGGTATATCTTTAACCCAAGAGATTATATCTTGTGCCAGAGAAGTAAACAATGAACTTATTAAAAACTTGGATGAAAAAGAAGCAATCCAGCTTTTAGAACTTCTTCAAAAAATGCAAATAACAATCAACGACAAATAAACAAATTTACAATTTAACTTATAAAGATATTTTTCTATTACTTACCTAAAGTAAAGTAAGAATAGTTTAAGAAAGAATAGCTAAAATTCAAAATATAAATCAATTGATAAGGAAATATAATGACTAATAAAAATGTACCATTATCAGTTTTAGACTTAGTTCCTATTGGCGAAGGTTTTACTATTAGTGAAGCTATTAATAACAGTACAAAACTAGCCCAAAAAGTTGAAGAGTTTGGATTTAACCGTTATTGGGTTGCAGAACATCACAATTTTTCAAGTATTGCAAGTGCAGCTACTTCTGTTATATTAAGTCATATTGGAGCTAAAACAGAAAAAATAAGAATAGGTTCAGGTGGAATAATGTTACCTAATCATCCGCCACTTGTTATTGCAGAACAATTTGGAACCTTAGAAAGTATGTATCCAAACAGAATTGATTTAGGTTTGGGAAGAGCTCCTGGGACAGATGGAAAAACAGCTTTAGCTATTAGAAGAGATATTCACAATGATGGTTCTGATTTTCCAAATATGTTAGAAGAGTTAGAAAGTTACTTTTATGATGAGTTTAGTAAAACGGGTGTAAAAGCAGTACCAGGATTTGGTCTAGAAATACCTATTTGGTTACTTGGTTCAAGTACTTTTAGTGCAAGATTAGCAGCAATAAAAGGTTTACCTTTTGCCTTTGCTTCGCACTTTGCACCTGATTCAATGATGGAAGCAATAAATGTTTATAAAACAAATTTTAGACCATCAAAACAATTAAAAGAACCATATATTATCATTTGTATAAATGCTGTTTGTGCAACAACAAATGAAGAGGCTCAATACTTAGCTACAACAGAAAAACAAAAATTTCTTTATATTCAAAGAGGAGTAGATAAGCTTATCCCTAAACCAACTAATGATATGGATAGTTTATGGGAAGATTGGGAAAAAAGATCAATTACGCATAAGTTAAGAGAATCAATCTGGGGTACACCTGAAATTGTTAAGGAAAGATTAGATGCATTAGTTAAAAAAACAGGTGCGAATGAGATTATGATTAACTCATGGATTCATGACCCTGAAAAAAGAATTGAATCATATAAACTTATTTCAGATATCTGGTAAAAGAATAATCCAAATAGTATAAAATTTTGAATTTTATACTATTAGGCAATTATTCTGTAATATTATTCTACTGATAAATTTAAATTTTTTATATACTAAACTTATCTTAGATAGTTACCTCATCGTACTTAACTAATTATAAAAACAATAAAACAATTTAAATATTTGTAAAGAGGAAAAAAATGAATATGAAGAATTTAGATATTAATAAAAATTTTGAATTCATACAAAACAATACATTTGAAGGAGAGAGACCTTTATTTAAATCATCATATATAGATTTGTATAAATGTAAATTTACCCAAGGAGAATCTGCTGTAAAAGAGAGTAATTATATTAAATCACACAGTTGTGATTTTTCAAGTAAGTATCTTTTTTGGCATTGTGATAATCTATTAATTGAAGAGAGTTATTTTGCAGAAGGTGGAAGAGCGAGTATTTGGTACTCTTCTAATATCTCTTTAGAAGATTCAAAAATTGATTCTCCAAAAATATTTAGAGATGCAAAAGATATCTCTATAATTAATTGCGAACTAAATACAAATGAAACACTTTGGGATTGCGAGAATGTAAAGATTACAAATACAAACTTTATTGGTGATTATATACTTTTTCATAGTAAAAATATAGAAGTTGAAAACTTTAAACTTGATGGTAATTACTCTTTCCAACATACAAAAAATGCAACATTTAGAAATATAGAAATCAAATCAAAAGATGCTTTTTGGAATAGTGAAGATGTTACAGTTTATGATTCAGTGATAAATGGAGAATATCTAGGTTGGTACTCAAAAAATCTAAAATTTGTTAACTGTAAGATTGCTGGAACACAACCTTTATGTTATGCCGAAAATTTAGTTTTAGAAAACTGTGAGATGATTGATACAGATTTAGCTTTTGAATATTCAACCCTAGATGCACAAATAACTACATCAATTGACAGTGTAAAAAACCCTATTAGTGGAAATATAACTGCATTAGAAATAAAAGAACTAATTTTAGATGATGAAAAGACTGATTTAGATAATTTAAAAATAATTACAAAAAAATAAACAAGTTTAGGATATATAGATGAGATATAACTTTGACAAAGTCATAGATAGAAACAATACAAATAGCTCAAAGTGGGATACAACAGAAGAAGGTGTATTACCTATGTGGGTTGCAGACATGGATTTCAAAGCTCCTACAGAAATCATAGATAGTATACTAATCAGAGGGATTCATGGAGTTTTTGGATATACAATGATTCCTGAAAAATTTTATGATGCTGAGATTTTCTGGTGGGAAAAGAGGCACAACTTTTCAATAAAAAAAGAATGGATACTACCAACTGTAGGAGTTATTCCCTCTTTAAGTGCTACAGTTCAAGCTTTTTGTCAAGAAGGGGATAAAGTACTAATCCAATCTCCAGTTTATAACTACTTTAATACCTCAATTATTAATAATAAATGTGAAGTTGTTACAAATGATTTAATATACAAAAACAATAAATATACTATCGATTTTATAGACTTTGAAGAAAAACTAAAAGACGAAAAACTTAAACTATTTATTCTTTGCAATCCACACAACCCTGTAGGAAGAGTTTGGACAAAAGATGAGTTAACAAAAATGGCTGAATTGTGTATAAAACACAATGTAATAATCTTAAGTGATGAGATTCACAGAGATTTAGTATATAGTGATTCAAAATATACTCCAATTGCATCAATTAGTGAAGAGATTTTACAAAACTCAATAACTTGTACAGCTCCAAGTAAAACATTTAATCTTGCAGGTTTAAAAACTTCTAATATAATAGTTGCAAATGAGGAGTTTAGAAAAAAAATAGATAGGTCATTAAATATAAATGAATCAATTGAACCAAATGTATTTGGAATAGAAGCTCTGATTAGTGCTTATACCTATGGAGATGAATGGCTAGACCAATTACTAATTTATCTTGAAAAAAATAGAGATTTAGCAATTGATTATATAAAAAAATATATTCCAGAACTTGTAGTAATAAAACCTGAAGCTACATATCTTTTATGGATTGACTGTTCAAAACTAAATATTCAATCTGAACAATTAGTTAAGAAGATAAAAGAATTAGGAAAACTTAGAATCGCATCTGGAATAACTTATGGGAAAAGTGGTGAAAACTTTATAAGAATAAATATCGCTTGTCCATTAAAAACCTTAGAAGATGGATTAAATAGACTTCAAAACTCAATAAATCAAATAAAAAAAGAAGAAAAATATCTTTTTTAAGTTGCTTGGAATAGGCATGATAAATAATCCTTTTAATAGTTTATTATTATCATTATAAATGAAGTTTTAAATTATCAATATAAAGATTATCCAGATACAATGCCTAATTCTCTAAATTAAATACTTTCTTGGTTTCTCAAATATTCTGCATGGGCTTTAGGTGACATTCCATACATTCTAGAATATTCTCTACTAAACTGAGAAGGGCTTTCATATCCAACTGCAAAAGCGACCTCTGAAGCTTCAATATTTTGATTTAAAAGCATAAGTTTTGCTTCTTCTAATCTAATCTTTTTTTGAAATTGTATGGGAGACATAGATGTAATAGTTTTGAAGTTTTCATATAAAGAAGACTCGCTCATATCAATCAATCTTGCTAACTCTTTTACATTTAATTTTTCGTTGAAATTATCTTTAATTTGAGATACAACTTTTACTATTTTATTTGAGATTGTACCTTCCATTGCGAACTTATTTAAGAAATATCCACTCTCATCTTTTATCAAAATAAATAGTATCTCTTTTATAATCATTGGAGATAAAAACTCTATCTCTTCTTTTGGTTGTTCTAAAAGTTTTACAAGTCTTACGACAGGGTCATATAATCTTTCATTTAGCTCATCAAAAAACAAACCTTTTTCTGTTTTTTTAGAAAGTTGAAATTTTTTATTGTCCAGATTTTTTATCACTTCGTAAATATCTTCAAGTCTAAATTTTATTCTTAAAGATACATATGGTTCCTCTTTTGTTGCATCAAGAATTTTTACTTTTGCAAAAAGATTTGCAGCTGAAAGAAGGTATTTTTCAATATTATAACCTAAAGGATCTTTTCCAAAATCTATGGCTTTACTTCCTTGCAATATAATACACAAAGATGGTTCATAAGCAGTAGTATTAAACTCTGTTTCTTTATGGGAAAAATAAAAGTCTAATGCAGGTATTTCTGTTTGTAATCCTCCATCAATATCTAAAGAATATTTCTTTTCTATTATGTCAAGTAGTTTTAATCTGTTTTCATTAATAAATTCTTTCAAAAAAAACCTTTTAGTATTATCTATTTTATTATAATATATTTTTTATCTATTTAATATAATAATTCTCTGTAGCACTTGCACAATACTCCAAACAATCATAAATTTACCTATAATTAAACTATTTGTAGGATTTGACAATAGTTTTGTAATATTGTTCTAGCAATTAGTTCTCTTTTTTATTATAATCTATATGACAAGGGAATTTTAAACCTATTGTTGAATTAGTAATTAACCAAAACTAAAGGACGTAGCTATGAAAAAATTAGGATTAATAAGTTTGACTGTTGCTATTCTTACAATTCAGTCTAATGCAGCAGATATAAAACAAGAACAAACTATCACAAAATTAGAAGATAGAAAATCTATTGTTGTAAATAAAACTGAATTTAAAAAATACTTTACTGGTGGTGAAGTAAGAATTGACCCTGTTTATCCAAAAGGTAATGCAAAAACTCACTCAGGAGCTTATGTTACATTTGAACCAGGTGCAAGATCAAACTGGCATACACATCCAGCAGGTCAACATATCATTGTGACTAAAGGTGTTGGTTATACTCAAACATGGGATGGAAAAAAAGAGATTGTAAAAGAAGGTGATGTAGTTTGGTGCCCAATTGGTGTAAAACATTGGCATGGTGCTTCAAAAGATATTGCAATGACTCACTTAGTAATTACTGGTGCAGTTGAAGAAACAGGTAAAAATGTTACTTGGAGGGAACCTGTTACAGATGAACAATATTATGGAAAATAGGAGGGTATTATGTTAAAAAAAATACTTTCTATAACTGCATTTTTTAGTTTATTATTTACAAGCTCTTTATTAGCTAAGGAGGAAATAAAAATGTTAGATAAAAAACAACAAAATATGATTACTATCTCTGCATTTACTGCAAATGGAAATTTAGATAAATTAAAAATAGCCTTTAATGAAGGTTTAGATTCAAAACTTACAATAAATGAAATAAAAGAGGCAATTGCTCATCTGTATGCATATACAGGATTTCCAAGAAGTTTAAACTCTTTAAATCTTTTTATGAAAGTAGTTGAGGAAAGAAAAGCTGCTGGAAAAGAAGATATATTAGGAAAAGAAGCAAGCCCTAAACCAGAAAACTATGATTCAATAGAATATGGTAAAAAAATTAGAGCTAAATTAGCTGGATTAAAAGAGGATTACACAGGTGCACCTTATCAAGTTTTTGCTCCAGTTGTAGATGAATACCTTCTTGGGCATCTATTTGGTGATATTTTTGTTAGGGATGTACTAACACATGAACAAAGAGAATTAGTAACAATCTCAGCATTGGCAGCTATGACTGGTACACAAGGACAATTAAACTTCCACTTAAAAGCAGCAATGAATACAGGAATCACTAAAGATCAATTAAATGACTTCATAAAAGTAATTGATACGAAAGTAGATAGTACTCAAGCAAAACTATCAAAAGAGACTTTAGAAAAAGTTTTAGACAGTAAATAACTAAAAAAGCTATTTGCAAGACCTAAAAATTAGGATAACTGAAATATCCTAATTTAGGTTTTTACTATTTTATTAAAAAATTGGTACTAATTTATGCCCTTGGGTTTGCCAACCAATTAAAGATATAAAACCATCAGCTACGATATTCATCTCTTTTGGAATAGTATTATTATCAACATTAAAAACTTTTGTAGCAACTGCACAAACTTCCATTCTAACACCTAAACTTGCTAATCTTTTTATTGAATTTTGAATTGATTCCAAACTCTCTTCATTTTCCATTTCAAAAGCTTCATCTTGTTTAGTACTTAAATACTTTACAGTTTCCCCAATAAAAACTAAAACCATATTTGGTTTAACACCTTGTGATACTAAACCTTTATGTGTACCCTCTATAATATTCAAATAAAATGCAGTTTTTTTCACATTTGTAAAATCTATTAAAAATACACTTTTTGTTTCTTTCACCCCATTTAATGCTACACTATCATTAACCTGCATTGCATGAATATTAAAAAAAATTCCTAGTGTAAAAAAAGAAACTATTAATTTAGCAAATAAACTTTTCATTTGTTTTCCTTATATTTTTATTTTTAACTATAATATAATTTTTTATAAAAAGCCTATATTTAATCTTTTTATAGCATTTTAAATAAGAAAAGTTTATATATGAAACAAATTAATTTGAAGAATAAAATAGATTGAATACATTTTATGATAAAAGATAAATCTATTTAGAATTATAAATAAAAAATCCTACTAGTGAGACAATAAGAACTACACCAATAAATCCAAATAGTACAAGGTCAACTATTGGCATAAATACCCTTTACAGAATTAAAAGCTAAGCACAAAACTTGCAATTTTAGTTTTAGCCATATTGCAATTTTGTACTTAGATTCACTTTATTAAGAACAGAAATTATAAATATATTATGTCAAGTTTGCAAGATGGTTTTTCTTTACTTTTTCTTGACATAATAAAAATAGTATTAATAAATTTTAAAATAAATCAGATAACTGATTTAGAATTATATAAACTTAAAATGATTGTTAAAAAAATCTAGATAAAACAATAGTTAGAATAAATATGATTGTATAAAAAGTGGAGGAGGTAGCCGGACTCGAACCGACGCATACAGGATTTGCAATCCCGGGCATTACCAACCACTGTTTTATAGGCTTCCTAGAACTTTTTAAGATTACCTAGATTATCTTAATTTTGCCTGTTTTGATTTAAAATGTTGTACAAAATGTTGCACAGATTTTGAGCGAATTTTAACCTATTTCACAGCATATGTCAATTTCACTAAGTAATCCCATTATTTATAATACTGTACAGACCTCTTAAGCTATTCCAAAAGCTCAAGCCTATTTTTTACTTTGTCTATAAATATTTTTAACACAGCTATCGATAATTTTAATTTTTAAGACCTCATCTTCAAATGGGACATTTTGTTTAACGAATTTTGATGCAAAAGTATTAGGTAATATAAAGTTTTTTAAACTCTGTGTCTCATATGAAAATTGACATTCAAAAACCATATCTTCAACATATTTATTCTTATAATTTTTATTGTAACTATATAAAAGAATTGTAAATGTACCAACTGCAACAATAATCCCCAAAACTACTGATAAAAAATATTTTTTCATTCAAATACCTTTCAAAAACGACACAAAAATCTGAAAACCTTATAAATATCCATTTACTATATTATTGCCCCCCCATAGCCCTTTTTATATAGACATGATAGAAAAACAAAGTAACTCTAATTAAGCCTCAGTTTTTTTCTAATCTATTTAATCCTTCCTACTACTTATAGACTGCTTTAATTGTATCAGAGCTTCTAAATCTTCCTCAGTAATTCCATTAGCTTTACAGATAGCCCCAAGCCTTGTGATTTGAAGTAGTTCTTCATTTCTACCTTTCCAACTTTTAATAGTTGTCTCCGTTTTTCCAACCATACTTCCTATGTCTTTATATGTAGGTTTAATCATGTATTACCTTTTCTACTCTCAGAAGCTCTATGATTGTTTTTTCTTTACATCAAACCTTTAAATAGCCTTGAGTTATTTTTAAAGCTTCTAACACTATTTATGAGCTTTCATAAAGCTTTTATTTACAAGTGTAAACTTTTAAACTGAAAAAGTATCTTATCGCATACTTTTTTAAGCTTTCTTTAAATATACATATGTAATCATTTTGATACAAATAGTATACAGTATTATACTAATTCAAAAAGGACTTACATGAACAATACAACAATAACAACTTCAAGAGGAACAGAACTAAGTTTTAATTCAGACTCTCTTTTCTTTGAATCAAAAGACAAGGCAATCTTCTTAGAAGGTAAGGCAAAGTTTAAGCATTTAGAAAAAGACTTAATTGAACTAGAGTCTCTTATTGATAAGAAGATATCTCTAATTCAAGACAAACTAAACACATAAGTAAAGACTGTTTTATAGGCAGTCTTTTTTATTTACCTTTCTTGTGTAAATAGCTTAAAGGGACAATTAACTTTTTTACAAACTATAACAAAACCATTAGGAGACACTATGAAATTCATTACTTACTACAGAGTATCTACAGTTAAACAAGGTCTATCAGGATTAGGTCTTGAAGCACAAGAAAGAGCCATCAAAGATTACTTATCGTTCAACAAAGGAGAAGTAATAGGAAGCTTTACAGAGATTGAGTCAGGTAAGAAAAACGATAGAGAAGAACTAATGAAAGCTTTAAAAATGTGTAGACAATACAATGCAACCTTATTAATCTCAAAACTTGACAGACTATCCAGAGATGTGAGTTTTATTTCTTCTTTAATGAAATCAGAGGTTAAATTTATTGCAACAGACAACCCGAATGTAAATGAACTTACAATTCACATCCTTTCAGCTCTAGCTCAACATGAAAGAGAGATGACCTCTAAGAGAACTAAAGAAGCTTTAGCTAGAGCAAAAGAAAGAGGAGTAAAGTTAGGCTCTCCACAAAACCTTAGAAATAGAGATAAAGGAACTAGAGTCAGTTCAGAAGTTAGGTCTGCAAAGGCTGATGTATTCGCAAAAGATACTTACGAGATTATAAAACCTCTGTTAGACAGTGGCTACTCTCTTAACAACATCGCTAAAGAGTTTAATAAGAGAGGATTACTCACAGCAAGAGGAAAGACTGGTTCATGGACTGCTAGGTCTATTAAGAATATTATTGAAAGAGTCTCTCAGTAAACAAAATAAACTTTTACAAAGTCCCAAGAAATGGGCTGACTCAGGAACTACCCCCCTATCAGGAGAAGAAAGTCTTTTTATTATTACAAAATAAAATAAGTTTCTTCTCAAAATATAAGGAGGATAACAAATGAAAAATGAACAATTACAAGAAGTAATTATGTACACAGATGGTTCTTGTTTAGACAACGGAAATAATGGAACTGGTGGGTATTGTGCTTTACTACAAACACCTGATAAAGCTAAACAAAAGATAATCAAAGGTAGTGAGTTAGATACTACGAACAATCGTATGGAGATAACAGCTATCATAGAAGGACTTAAGGCAATTAAAAAGCCTTCTAAAGTTACAGTCTATAGTGACTCTAACATAACTGTAAGGGCTATTAATGAATGGCTTGAAGGTTGGATAAAAAAGAACTTTAGGAGGGTTGCTAATGTAGACCTTTGGAAAGAGTATCTAGAGGTATCAAATAAACATCAAGTTAAAGCTATATGGGTTAAAGCTCATAGTGGTATCTATGAGAATGAACTTGTAGATGACATAGCAAGAGATGAGGCTATGAAATTGCATAGTAAGAGAGATGTTCTTTATGAATACTAAGTTTAATAACTTTAAGCCATTTGATGAGTATGCTAAAGAAACTTACTTGAGTATGCTTCATAGCAAACAGCTCAAAACTCCTCAAGCTCATATTACTGATGAAGATAGAAATATTCTTGAAAATAAATGTCAGGCTTTTACTAAAAACAATTATGAAGTCTCGGGTGAATACCTTGAAGACATAATTATCAGTCATAAAAATGAAGCAGAACTTGAAATACATAATACTATGCTTTTAGTTGATAAAAATACAGGAGAGGTTTTATCAGAAGATTTTCATATCATAGACAAAGAGCATATAAAACTAAAAAGAAAAGAGTTAAATAGTCTTAACTACTACAAAAAGAAGTTTACTAAAGCAAAGGCTACTAGTAAAGTTAAAGTTGAAAACTATAAGTCTAGTCATAGATACACTAAGCTCTTCTCTAAAGTTAGACCATCATTTAAAAACCATAAATACCTTGGTATCTTTTATGACCTTACTAGAGAACTAAGTCCTTATGAAAATATAGTATCAAAACAAAACAACGATGGTACATTTACACCACTAACAACTAAAGAAATACAAGAGAGGTTTAACATTTCTCCTGATGATATGAAGAGGTTTAAAGCTGAAGCAAAAAGACTTAAAGTTATTAGTGATGTAAAACTTAAAGGAAGAACTTTAGGTATTAGGGTAAATCCCTTTTATGCTCTAAACGGACAAGATATAAGTGAAGACTTATATGAAGCATTTAAGGACTCTAAAGAGTTTATAGAAAACTTCAAAGAAGACTAAAGGTGCATATTTGCACTATTATAAAACTCTCAATATAGCCTATGTTATAGGGGTTTATTAAAGGTTTGAGACAAGAACTGCTTCTTATATATAGTATTTAGACAATATACTACTTACACTAAATAATATAAAATAATAGAGAGCCTTTAAGAACTAGATAGCATCTTTTTATAAAAAGCTATTATTTGAATATTTAAAGACTCTCTATAAATCTTATGTTAACTAATGAATCTTAAATCTTGTCTTCTCAACGAAGGAGTAGCTTTAGCTACGACTGAGGCGAAACGAACGAAGTGAGTGGAGTAAATTAAAATAGTGTCTCATCTTTCATATATCTATTTTTTTTTAGTTTATATTGACACATTATGGTTCTTTATATAAAAGAATAACACCTAACAAAGTATTAAAAGTTAATTTGAAAAAGGAAGACTAATGAAGACTGAGGTTTTTATGATTAGAAACCTTGATGGTATTGAGGTAAGACAATCCAATCAGACAGAGATGTTTAATGTTACTGATTTGGTTAAAGGTTACAACGAAATGCGAAGAGCTAGGGGACTAGAGACAAAGAGACTAGATAACTATTGGAGACTAGATTCAACACAGGAGTTCCTCCAGGCTCTTGAAAAACAAACCCTAGAATCTGAGGGTTTACTCAAAACAACCAAAAAAGGCAAGTTAAACAAAGGAACTTGGGTACACCCCGCAATCTTTGTGGATATTGCGATGTGGTTAAATCCTGAGTTCAAAGCAAGAGTAATGATATAAACGGTCTACTTTTTAAAAACTGTTTCAAGTTTTAAATCTGAGAACTCCCTGACAACTGTGTCTAATTCTTTATTTTTGTTAAACTCTCCATATATGATAAGTAGTAGCACATAGTTTACTGTAGCTTCTGATAGTAAGCCTACCAAATCCTCTTCTGTAAAAGCAGGATAAATAATACCGTCTTTAAGTTGCTTATGTATTTGTTCCATCCCTCCATGTGTCAGCCCATGCAATACTTGAGAATTTTTATTATATCTATTATGAAAAATATCAAATTGTTCTTCACCCTCATTTTCTTTTAACTCATGAAACTTCCTATCAATCTTTTTAGAAAGTTCCTGTGTAGTCATAAACTGTTTCTCATTATTATTGATTTTTTCGACTTGATTATCTGTTGCTACCTTCATTAGCCAAATGGCTCTATATACTGCATCAATTAGAGGGCGAATCAATGCAAAAGCTGAACTATAATATGTCGATTCTTTTGTCAATAAAAATATACTTAAATAGTGTTGTCTTGATAAAGATACTAAAGCTACAACTAAAGAATCTTTGATAGAGGGTCTTGAATCTTTTAAAGCTAACGCTTTATCAATCTTATTACTATATTTGTTAATCTCTAAAAAAACATCTCCAAGTGACATATTTACTCCTTATAATACTGAGTATAAACTGACTAATCTTAAAAGATACTTTTTTATATAAACTCTAACTTGTCTATAGCCTCCTTTAGTCTCTCTAAAGGATACCTACTTGCATACCTATTTTTTATTGTACTACATTTAATATGTTTTACCTTCTCTAACTTTTAAACAATTAGGAGATTTTTCAGAGTTTAATTCCACTTAAACTTATCCACTACTTTTTTTAATATTTTAATATCAAAACTTTGTGTATAAACTTCTAATGTTATATCATTATTAAAACTATGTCCTACTAAAGCTTTTACTGCATTATGATTTATCTCTCCAAGCAATGTAAGTTGCTCGAGATTAGTAATAAATGTTTTACGAAAACTATGAAAAACTTTCTTTTTATCTTTGCTAATATATTTCCTATTATATAGACTGTAATGGTGTTTTGTGTATGATGTAGCATAACCATCTTTTCCATAATTAAGATTCATCCATAATCTCTCTTCTTTTAAACTAAAAGCATAATCTAGAAAACCTAATCTAATCAACTCTTTATGGATAGGAACCAACCTTATACTAGATTTATTTTTTACTTTTTTATCAGGTGTATTTTTATTTATATCAAAAACCCAGACCCCTTGTTCTTGTCTAATATCTTTTACGTATAACTGAGCAATCTCTGTCTGTCTCATACCACTATATAAAGCTATAAGTGGTAGCCAGTACCATTCAGGTCTTTTACTTTTCATTTTTATATCAGTCGTATATAAAGGCGAAGTAAATAATCTTTGAATATCTTCCTTACTATAAGCTTTATATGGTTGTTTATGTATCTTACTATTAACTGTAAGATTTGTAGAAGGGTTATCTTTTATATATCCATTTTCAAATGCAAACCTAAAATATGTTACAACTTTTGAGAGTTTTTTATCCACTGTTACAATAGATAATTTTTCATCATTAGATATATCCATTTTTAATATTTGTTTTATAGTCTTGTTTCTATATTTACTCTTCTTAGAGTAATTCAGAGGTAATTTAAAAAGTATATCTCTGTAATACCATAGGTCTTCCCTATTTACTTCGTTTATTGGTCTATCTGATAAGATATTAAGAAATTCTACTAATACAGTTTCTATCTCCTTAGCTGTTTTGTCAGTCCATTTAGATTTTACCTCAGCATCTTTAATAAATAATTTCTTTATATCAGAGAGCATTAATACTCTTCTTTTTTGGATTTTATTCGAAGGCAATAGTTTGATATAGGAAAGTCTATCTAACACTGCCTCTGTATTAATAAGTTTATGAGAATATAAAAAAATAAGCTTATCTAATTCTAAATTTAATTCATCGTATCGAATCTTAGCCTGTGTTATTTCTTTCGTATTTAAAGATTTAACAATATGCTGATGATTAGGATAAAACTCTTTTAAGACTTTTGGAACTCTTCTTTTGAAATAATAAACTTTATGTCTTTTAATCATGTATTGCCTTTTTAGGCAGAACTAGATGTGGTACAAAATGTGGTACAGTAAATCTCAAAAAGTGTAATAATTACCATAAAAAGGATGTTGTATAAAAAGTGGAGGAGGTAGCCGGACTCGAACCGACGCATACAGGATTTGCAATCCCGGGCATTACCAACTTTGCTATACCTCCAAAGAATCATTTTTTGACAATAGAAAGAAAAATGATTTATTGAAAAATGGCAGAGAGCAAGGGATTCGAACCCTCGGAGGCGTGAACCTCGCCGGTTTTCAAAACCGGTGCTTTCGACCAACTCAGCCAACTCTCTACGCAAAAAAAAAGATGCTCTCGCATCAAATGATATAGTGGTGCGAATGGTGAGAATCGAACTCACACTCCGAAACCGGAATGGGATTTTAAGTCCCACGCGTCTACCTATTCCGCCACACTCGCACTATTAACAGTAGTTTTAAGAAGCGTTCTTCTTAAATTGGAGTGGAATTATAATCTAAATATTTTTATTTGTCAAGGGTTTTTGAAAAAAATTTGAAAATTTTTTTATTTAAAGAAAAATCAACGGCAAAAAATGTATAATGCACACCATATAAAATGCGCTAAAAAGCCTTTGTTTTAAAAGTTTTTTAGAATTTTTGTTTCTTTATTGTAAAATTAATTTTTACAGACAAAAAGAAGAAATAAATACAGTTTATTTAAATTTGAACTAATTAAAAGGATATAAATGAGAAGTGATGAAGTTAAAAAAGGTTTTGACAGAACACCACATAGATCTCTATTAAGAGCAACTGGATTACAAGATGAAGATTTTGATAAACCCTTTGTAGGAGTTGCAAACTCTTTTATTGAATTAATCCCTGGACATTTTTTCTTAGATAAAGTTTCTCAAATCATAAAAGAAGAGATAAGAGCTAATGGATGTGTTCCATTTGAGTTTAATACAATTGGTGTTGATGATGGTATTGCAATGGGTCATGATGGTATGTTATTCTCATTACCAAGTAGAGAGATTATTGCAAACTCTATAGAAACTGTAATGAATGCACACAAACTAGATGCAATGATTGCTATTCCAAATTGTGATAAGATTGTACCTGGTATGATTATGGGTGCATTAAGAGTAAATGTTCCAACTGTATTTGTAAGTGGTGGTCCAATGCAAAAAGGTCATACTAAAGATGGTAAACCTATTGATTTAGCAACTGCATTTGAAGCTGTTGGTAAACATGAAGCTGGTGAGATGAGTGATGAAGAGTTAAAAGATATCGAATGTAATGCATGTCCAAGTGGTGGTTCTTGTTCTGGTATGTTTACAGCGAACTCTATGAATACACTTATGGAAGCAATGGGTATAGCTCTTCCAGGAAATGGGACAATCTTAGCTTTAACTCCCCAAAGGGAAGAGTTATATAGAAAAGCAGCTAGAAGAATTTGTGAAATCGCAAAAGATGCAAAAGCTAGAGAAACATTCAAATTAAGAAATATATTAAATGAAAATGCAGTAAGAAATGCTTTTGCAGTTGATATGGCTATGGGTGGTTCTTCAAACACTGTATTACATATGTTAGCTATTGCAAAAGAAGCAGAAGTTAACTTCAACCTTGAAGATATTAACTCTATTTCAAAAAAAGTTTCTCATATTGCTAAAATCTCTCCATCATTATCAACAGTACATATGGAAGATATTAATAAAGCTGGTGGCGTAAATGCAGTTATGAAAGAGATGACAAAAAGAGGTGATGATATCTTAATAGATAACTTAACTATCTCTGGTGAGTCTTTATATGAAAAAATTGCAGATGCATATATCAAAGATACAAACATCATTCATACTATTGATAATCCATATTCAAAAGTTGGTGGTCTTGCTATTCTTTATGGAAACCTTGCCCAACAAGGTGCAGTTATCAAAACAGCTGGTATTACAGGAGATAGAGTATTTACAGGTAAGGCTGTATGTTTTGATGGACAACCAGAAGCAATCAATGGAATCATTGGTGGAAAAGTAAAAGCTGGTGATGTTGTTGTTATTAGATATGAAGGTCCAAAAGGTGGTCCTGGTATGCAAGAGATGCTAGCACCTACTTCACTTATCATGGGAATGGGGCTAGGAAGTTCTGTTGCACTTATCACTGATGGTAGATTCTCTGGGGCTACTAGAGGAGCTTCTATAGGTCACGTTTCTCCTGAAGCAGCAGAAGGTGGAATGATTGGTTTATTAAAAGATGGTGATGAGATTCATATTGATGTTGACCAATATATTTTATCTGTTAATTTAAGTGATGAAGAGATTGCTAAAAGAAAAGCAGAATTCACTCCACTTAAAAAACCTCTTAACTCAAAATGGTTAGGACAATATAGAGCACTTGTAACAAATGCAAGTTCAGGTGCAGTTTTAAAAACTGACCTTTAATATAAAAATAGTATAGCTTCAAGCTATACTATTACCCAAAACCCCACAAAAACTCCACGTTGTATTAATTTTTTATTTACGTTTTATTCAGATATAGTTTACATTTGGGTATTATAATTCTTTCTATATATATAGAAAACATAAAGGAATTATAATGAAGAAAAAACTATATTTTATAGCTATCTTTATAGCAAGTAGTCTTTTTGCCAATAATATCGACTTTCAAATGGCAGAAAAAAATCCACAAAGAGTAGCCCCAAGCACTCCTAATCAAATTTTATCATTTAACAATAGTATAAATGAGCCAATGAAATCAGTTGTTAATATTGCTGCTAAAAGAAGAGTAATATCAAACGCAGCAAATATCCCATTTCAAATGTTTAACGATCCTTTTTTAAGAAGATTCTTTGGAGATCAATTTAATGAACAATTTAACCAAAATAGAATCCAAAGGTCTTTAGGTTCTGGTGTTATTATCTCAAAAGATGGATATATAGTAACGAATAACCATGTTATTGAAAATGCTGATGAAATCTCAGTAACTATAGGAAATAATCCAAAAGAGTATAATGCAGTTATTATAGGTAAAGATTCAGATAGTGACTTAGCAGTAATAAAAATAGAAGGTGATGATTTTGAAGCTATTAAATTTGGTTATTCAACAGATTTAAAAGTTGGTGACTTGATTTTTGCTATTGGTAACCCATTTGGTATTGGTACAACTGTAACTCAAGGTATTATCTCTGCACTAAATAAAGACCATGTAGGTATTAACAGATATGAAAATTTTATTCAAACAGATGCTTCAATTAACCCAGGAAATTCAGGTGGTGCTTTAGTTGACAGTAGAGGTGCATTGATTGGTATAAATAGTGCAATTATCTCTAAATCTGGTGGAAACAATGGAATTGGTTTTGCTATTCCTGTGGCTATGGTAAAAGATGTTGTGAAAAAACTAATCACTGATGGAAAAGTTACCAGAGGTTATTTAGGTGTAGTGATTGATGATTTAAAACCAAACATATCAAAACTATACAAACATAGAACTGGTGCATTAATCTTAGATGTTGCAGGAGATACACCTGCCCAAAAAGCTGGATTAAAAAGAGGTGATTTAATTTATATGATAAATAATGTACCTATCAAAGATAGAAAAGCTTTACAAAATACAATTGCTTCTTTTAAACCAAATGAGACTATCTCTATAAAACTTGAAAGAGATAAAAAAGATATGCAACTAAATATTACATTGGGAAATAGAGCTGGATTAGTAACTTCAGATGCTAACAATGGTAAGTTTCTAGGTGGTTTAAAATTAACAGAATTAAATGCTGATATTATTAAAAGATTTAGACTAAATGCAAATGCAAGTGGTGTTTTAATTGGTTATGTTGAGCCTAATTCAGAAGCTGAAAAAGTAGGTTTTCAACCAGGGGATGTTATTATTCAAATAGAAGATATAGAAATAAAGAATTTTGCAGATATGCAACAAGCTATTAGAAAATATAACAAGCAATTAAAAAGAGTCTACGTAAACAGATACGGACAGACTATCCCTTTTGCTATAAAATAAAGGATTTACCATAGTTCAAGTACTAATGATAGAAGATGATTTAGAATTAGCTCAAATCATCACAGATTATTTAGCTTCATATGATATCGAAGTAACAAATACAGATAGTCCATACAATGGACTATCTATGTTAAGTTTAAAAGATTATAAACTTCTTATTCTAGATTTAACCCTTCCTGAGATAGATGGGCTTGAACTAATTCCTAAAATTAGAGAAAAATCTGATATTCCAATTATCATTTCAAGTGCAAGAGATGATATTTTAGACAAAGTAATGGGTCTTGAAAGAGGTGCAGATGATTATCTTCCAAAACCTTACAATCCAAGAGAATTACAAGCAAGAATAAAAGCTATTTTAAAAAGAATCACGCCTGTAGAAAAAACAGCAGAAAATGTTAAAAAGTCTGACTTTATACTAAAGGAAGATGATATTCAAATCTATTTTAAAGAGCAGTTGTTAAACCTAACTTTGGCAGAATTTGATATTTTGAAACTTATGATCCAAAGAAATGGCGCAGTTATAGCAAGAGAAGATTTTATCTATGCTAGTGACCATATAGAGGATGATAGTAGTTTAAAAAATATTGATGTAATGGTTTCAAGAATTAGATCAAAAATCTCAAAAATAGATGATAGTAAAACTTATATCAAATCAGTTAGAGGGATAGGTTATCAACTTATATGATACGTAATATTTCAATCTCTGCATTTATCAACACTATTTTCATTTTAGCCTTAATTGCTATTTCATTAACATTTACTATTTTTATCAAACTTGATAAGCAAAGATATAATATTACAATGCAAAAAAAATATGAACTTGTTGCAGAAAATCTTCTTAAGACTTTAGATTTTGCTCCATCTAAAAGTGGCATAAAATCTATTCTTGAGCAATTTAAAATGAATCAACTAGAGGATAATGAATTTACCTTAAAACTTTTAAATGAAGCAAAACCAATCTTGATGAGACAAAACTCCAAAGGTATGTATAGAATATTTTCATTTGAAGACAATCTTTATACATATGTACAAAGAGATGGATATAATCTGATGCTTCAAGATGCACAAAACTATACTTATAATCTATTGATTATTTCTTTAGCTATTGCTTTATCTTTAGGTATTTTATTCTCTTTATATTTTATTTTAAAAAGAAAGCTAAAACCCCTTAGAAATCTAAATAGAGAGATTAAAAAATTCTCAGAGGGTGATTTAAATGTCCGTATAAAATCTAATAGTTCTGATGAGATTGGTACTATTGCAAAAACTTTTGATGAAGCTATAACACACATAAACAATCAAACAAAATCAAAAGAACTATTTATGCGTAATATGATGCATGAGCTAAAAACTCCTATTACAAAAGCTATGTTTATTGCTGAAACCTTAGATGATGACAAAAAAAGAGAAACGCTACAAAGAGCGTTTAAAAGAATGGATGACATTATCAAAGAGCTTGCTATGGTTGAAAAATTAACTTCAAACAATACAGCTGTATATAAAGAGCCTACTTCCTTTTTCAAAATATACAAAAGAACCATAGAGATAGCTCTTTTAAGTCCAGAAAAAATCAGTAGCAAAATAAATGATTTCAAACTAAATGCCGATACAGCTATGTTATCAGTTGCACTTAAAAACTTGATTGATAACGGTATTAAATTTTCACCAAATAAACATGTAGTATTAAAAGCTAACAAACATCGAATAGATATTATCTCTGAAGGAGAAAAACTAAAATATGATTTAGAGTATTATACAGAAGCTTTTTCCCAAGAAGAGAAAAGAAGTGATGGTTTTGGATTAGGTTTATATATTGTAAAAACTATTGCCAATCTTCATGGATATAAACTAATATATAAACATAATCAAGGGAAAAATATCTTTTCTATTTTGATAGATTAACCTCTTTCATAATCCCAAACCAATCTCTTTTAAAATGTTTTTTAATATATCTTTCTTTGTGAGGTACTATACATCCTGAGCAGTTTTGGTGAATATAATCTTCACCTTTATACTGAGACCCATCTTTTGAGTCTATACTACAGTATGAAAACAGTGTTTTATCTTCTTGTTTTTTAATCCCTGCATCATCAAACCTAAAATTGGGACAGGCACATAAATAGCAGTTTAACTCCTCATAATCGTGGCACTTTTTATTATCTTTGTATAGTGGGCAAAAATCAGGCTCTTTTTTAACCATATTATCAAATCTAAAATACTCTATCACCTCATCATCTGATAAATCTTTTAACTTTTCTAAAATTTTTGCGTGTTTATTTCCATGTTCATTGAACCATTCATTATAAGTCATATTTTCATTTTCCTAATTAAATATATATCATCTTTTTTGTCATACCACCATCTACAACAAAATCACTTCCAGTGATAAAACCTTTGTTTTTTAATAAAAATTTCACTGTATCAACTATATCTTGTGGTGTTCCAACTCTGCCACTAGGGTGTTGATAATTGTCTTGTGTTGATGGAACAAATTTTTCATCAGTATTTATCCAGCCTGGACTTATTGAGTTTACTTTTACATAAGGAGCAAGGGAAATAGATAAAGCATGGGTTAAAGAGCTTATTCCACCCTTTGATGCGCTATAACTTTCCGTTCCTGCTTCACTCATAATAGCTCTTGTAGAAGAGATATTTATAATATGCCCTCTTGATTCTTTTAAAAGAGCACTAAACTCTTTTGATAAAATATATGGAGCTCTTAAGTTTGTATTTAAAACCTCATCCCATTCATCATAAGTTTGTTTATCCAAAGATTTAAATAATCCAAATCCAGCATTGTTTATAAGTGCATACAAAGAGTCTATTTCCACTTTTATTGCCTCAATCGTATTTAATATCTCTTCTTTATTTGCCAAATCACATTTATAAAAAGATATACCTTCAATACTGTTATCTTCTTTATCTATATTTATAATATTGTATTTTTTACTAAGTTTTTTAGCAAGAGCTTTTCCAATACCATTTGAAGCCCCTGTTATAATTATATTTTTCAAAATCAAATCTCCTTAGAGTCTACAATAAAAGTCACAGGTCCATCGTTTTGAATACTAACATCCATCATAGCACCAAATACACCTGTTTGCACTTCAATGCCCTCTTTTATCACATCATCTATAAACACTTCATAAAGTTCTTTTGCTACTGTTGGAGTTTCACTAGAATCAAAGCTAGGACGACGCCCTCTTTTTATGTTTCCAGCAAGGGTAAATTGAGAGATGATAAGAGCTTGCCCTTTTATATCAAGTAAAGAAAGATTCATCTTGTCATTTTCATCTTGGAAGATTCTAAGGTTTATTATCTTTGTTACAAGTTTTTTTACATCCTCTTTTGAGTCTCCTTTTTTAACTCCTAAAAGAATATTTAAACCCTTGTCTATCTTACCAACTATTTCGCCCTTAACTCTAACACTAGAAGAATTTACTCTTTGAATAACTGCTATCATTTTTTAATTGTTTTCCTTAATTAATATTCCTGTTTCTATAAAGTTATTTATTTTCTCAAAAATTTCTTTATCTACATTTCTTGCTATTTTAAGATTGTTTGCAATAAATTTACTTTTATAATAATTGATATTTTCATGCAAAAAATCTTTATAATGAATATACTTCTGACTACCTATAGTTCTATCTTCAAGATTTTTATAGTATTTACTAAAATTTTCAAAAAATACTATATCTCCTATAGGTTTAAAATAAGAATCAACTTGACGAATCGTAACACTATCATAATCGTCAGAATAATCAATTTTATCTTGCCAATTTTTAATTAAATATTTTTCATCTTTTATATAAAATGTTGTATGATATAAAATAAACAAGCAATTAGATAAAATTACACATCTTCTAATTTCAGATGAACTATTTGGATATTTAGTAAGCCATTCTAATAGATTATCTAAAACTTGTACATATATTCGTGCATTTAGAATTTCAATTTCCTCAAAAAATTCATAAATATAAGTTTTACTATTTTCAAAATCTTTTTTTATTGGATGTTTTTTATAGATAGAATCAAAAAGCTCTTTAATTGATGGATTATAGTATAAATATTTAGAAACTGTTTTCTCTTTTACATTTGAGAAAATATCTTTTTCTTTACCTTTAAAAGCATCATCATTTAAAATAATTACTATTTTACATTTAAAGTTTAAAGAAAGTTGAGTTATAAATCCAAATAAATCATTTAAATCTATATCTTTTGATTTTCTTTCAAAATCATCAATGCAAATAATTCCACCATTATTTAGTCTCTCTAAAGCAATTCTTTTTTTATTGTCTTTTGACTCTTCTTCTAATGCCGTTGCTAGTTCTGAGAAGTCAAAAAAAGATGATGCTAATTTTCCATATCTTTTTGTATATTTAGTAAAAGTTGAAGTTGTTTTAGTAACTAAATTCTTGCCACCTATTGAATGAAAAAATATTTGGCTGAAAATGTCATTTTCTATTTCTTCAATAGTACTTTTCCCATATAAACTAACATAAGAATAAGATTTGTCTTTTAAATCATTTTTTAACTCTTCCTCAATTACATTCTGCCAAAAGTGAGTTTTCCCACTTCCCCATTTTCCTGATAGCATAATAACTTTATTATCATTGTCACTATTTTTTAAATATCCATTTTGCCCAACTAAATACTCTTTTAACTCTTTTTGACTTGCCATCTTTTCTTCTTTAATTTTTTATATAATATTTTACTATATTAAAATAAAAGAACTAGTTGTATGTAGATTCAAGGCGCTGATTGTTTTTCTTGATTGAGCTTACTAAAGTAAGTGATTGAAAGAAAAATAATTAGCAACGAAGAAGATGCGTGCAAATTGTTCTTTTATTTATATTGTAAACTCTCTACTACTAGTTTCTTATTTTGAAACGGGTCAATAAACCCTTTAATATCATCAAATCTATACTTTAAAGGAAATCCTATCTCTGAACCCTCTGCTGTACTTTCTAAAACATAAAAAGGTCTTCCGTTTATATATAGGGCTTTTTTATTTGGCAAAATTAGATTTAAATTTACTACTACAAAAATATGTTTAGGTACTAGTACAAAATAAGCCTCATAACCTCTTGCTTTTAAAAGAGAAATTAGAAGATTACTTTTATCATCACAATCCCCATAATTTTGTTTTATTACATTTTCTCCACTTCTTGCAACAGATTTATTTACCTTATAAGGTATTTCAGTTACAAGATTTAACATACTTTGTACTTCACAAACTTTTGTATCACATCCAGAAACTAAACTTTTAGCTAATCTTTTTGTATATTCATCTTCTCTTACTTGATTTACATAGGTTAATCCATCTATATCAATAAATTGATTTTTAACTATAAAAAAAGATTTAAATATCATCCCTACTATAAACAAAACAATAAGCACTGATACAATAATTGAACTGTAATATATAAATTTATTTTCAAATAGCATATAAAACTTCTTTTAGTTTTTGAATATAATCTTTTCCATTAACATAAATATTTATAAAATATTCATCGATAAAATCATATTTCAAACAGTTATAGGTTTTTATATCATTTTTTTCTAACTCTTCTCTAAATTTTTTAGAGTTTATATTTTTTAGTTTTATTAATAAAGAGTTTGAACTACTATGAAATAAAAAATCTACAAACTTACAAGAATGGAATATCTTCTCTAGTTCTATTCTATTTTTTATATTTATACTATTTGATATAACTCTAAACTCTTTATCTTTTAAAGATTCTTCTAAATACTTCATATCATAAATTGATAGTTTATCTTCAGGCTCATATTTTCTTAAATTTTCGATATTCCTTTTATTTGAAAAGATAGAAGAGATACTTAAATTTTTATTTGAATAATAGGTTGAGTAGTTTTTTATAATAAAAAGTTTGTCATATTGTTCTAAATAATTAACAGCAATATTATCTGAACAAAAGTCCAAAAGTGTTTCATCTATTATGATAGTTGCTTCTTTTGATACCCAATATTTAAATAGGTTTTCTAAATCATAAAAGGTACCATCAAGATAAGAGGGATTTGCAAAAACAACTATGCTTTCATCTTTTATTGGTAAAAATATATTTTCAAATCTATTTATAAGTCTTACTTCATATTTCAAGTTTAGGGCAGCTTTTTTATACTCTAAACTACAAGGGGAATATATAAAACAATATTTTTTATCCAAAAATTTAAGTATTGAGTAGATTGCTGAACTATAGCCATTAAATAACTCAACTTGTTTTTCAGATATTTTATATCTATTTTTTAGTAACTCTAAAAGATTTAGATAATCAGCATTTTCTATGCTGTTATAATCTATTTGAATATTTGGTTTTAAATAATTCTCTTTTATACTAAAATCTATCATAATCTAAATATTCAAAAAGTTTTTTATACCTGTAAATATAATTTGAGCAGATAAAGCTGCAAGGAAAAGACCAGTGATTTTTGATACCACAAGAAGTCCTTGTCTTCCAACAACTTTTTTTATGATATGTGAAAAATAAAGCATTAATCCTATCACAACCACTGCACATACAAGAGCGATACTTCCTACAAAATGTTCTGCTGCATTTTTAAACCCTGCACCCATTACAAGTAAAACCCCTATTGTTCCTGGGCCAATTGTAATTGGAATAGATAAAGGAACAACAGCTAGTTCAGAGATATCTTTTTGCTCAATTTTTTGAGTATCTTTATTTCCTTTGATTAGCTCAACTGCTGAAAGGAAAAGTAAAGCTCCAGCTCCAATTCTAAAGGCATCTAAGGTTATCCCAAAGACAGCAAAAATATATTTTCCAAAATATAGTAATACTATACTGATTACAATTACTGAAGTTGTTACTTTGATTGCAAGTGCTCTTTTTTCTAAAAGAGTTGCATCAGTTGTAACAGTTAAAAAAACTGATAACACAAAAAATGGTGTCATAATAAAAAACATTTTTAAAAATGTAGCAACAAAAAGTTCCATAGAAAACTTCCTAAAAATTATAATTTTAGGAAGTATATCAAAATAAAGAATAAATTATTTAAAGTGTTTGTTTACAATCTCTAAGAAATCATCAGGATTTTTATATCCTACTATTTGTGAGGCTTTGATTTCATTGTTGTCTTTATCCCAAAAAATTAGTGCTGGAGGACCAACAACTCCAAATCTTTTTTGCATAGCTTTATCATCTGCATTATTTTCAGTTACATCAGCTTTTACTAAAGTAAACTCTTTTAGTTTTGCAATAACTCTTGGGTCTTTAAAAGTGATCTCTTCTAACTCTTTACAAGAGATACACCAAGTGGCATAAAAATCAAGCATTACAGGTTTACTTGAAGCTTTAACAGCTGCATCAATCTCTGTATTGTTTTTTACATAAGCCACAGGTAACACTTCAGCTTGACTTACAGCAACTCCTGATGTAAATTTATCTAATGGTTTTAAAACATTTGTAGCTCCACTAACAGCACCTACAAAAACAAGTACTCCATAAATAAGAATAACTATAGTTAAAACTCTTGCTAAGATATGTTCAAATATTTTTAAATACACTGCTGTACCAATTAATAATAATGCCCATAAATACATAATAATTGTTGGGTCAAATACTCTATCTAACATCCAAATTGCAACAGCAAGCATCACTATACCAAAGATTTTAGTAACAGACTCCATCCAACCACCTGGTGTTGGCATATATTTTCCAGCACCAAGACCTATAAGTAACAATGGTGCGCCCATACCCAAACTCATCACAAATAAAGCAGCCCCACCAAGTATGGCGTCACCTGTTTGTCCAATATATACTAAAGCTCCTGCTAAAGGTGGTGCAACACAAGGTCCAACTATAAGTGCAGACAAAAATCCCATAATAGCGATTCCCACTACGCCTTGTTTCTCTTTTCCATCAGTTGTTTTATTTATCTTATTTTGTAAGCTTTGAGGTAATTCTAGTTTAAAGTAACCAAACATAGAAAATGCAAGTGCTACAAATATTGCAGCAAAAACTACTAATACATATGGATTTTGTAAAGATACTTGTAAATTAGCTCCAAATACGCCAGCTAAAACACCTGCTATTGTATAAGCAACTGCCATAGATAAAACATAAACCAATGATAAAAAGAAACCTTTTGAAGCTGTTAGATTACCACTATCCCCTGCTTTTACAATAATAGAAGATAAAATAGGAATCATTGGGAAAACACAAGGTGTTAAAGATAATAAAAGTCCAAATCCAAAAAAAGTAGCAAGAACTAAAAGTATATTTCCATCTTTTAATGTACCTGCAATAATATCAGTCTCATTTTGTGCAGTTGCAGTTTGTTCACTAGAAGACTCTATTTTCTCAATATTTTTAACTGCTGTATTAAAATCTACAGTTGTTGTTTCACTCATTGGTGCATAACATAAACCTTGCTTTGAACAACCTTGAAAATCAACTTGTACTTCAAAAGTAGAGCTTGAAGACTTTGATTTTAATAAATCATAGGGAATCTCAATATTTAAATCTTTTGTATGTATTTGCCAAATCTCATAAGGCTTAGCTTCGGGAACAATTAAATCTTTTCTAATATCTATTTTTTCAGGTTTTGTTATAAAAAATTTTAATTTATCATCATATAAATAGATATCTTTCCCAAGTTTTAATTTAAAAACTAATTTATCTTCATGTTTCTCAAAACTTGTTTTAAATGCTTCTTCTGGTTCTAAAAAACTTTGTTGTTGAATCCCAAAAGCATATAAAGAACAAATTAAAACTAATAATATTTTTCTTAACATCTATTTTTATTCCTTATTCAAAATACTCTTTAACACTATCTTCTAAATCTTTGACACTTTTTAATCCAACTTCTGTTGTAACTAATTCTCCATCTTCAAAATATGCAAGTGTTGGTAGAGCTTTTACCCCATATGATATGGCTAAATCTCTATACTGATCTATATCTACTTTGTAAATTGTTACATTATTTGGTTTAACTTTATCAAAATCTTCCAAAGTTCCTGCAAGAATTTTACATGGTGGACACCAAGTAGCATAAAAATCAACTATAACATTTTTACCTTTTATCTTTTCAATAAAATTATCTTTTGTTAAATGTTCAAATGCAAATAGGTTTCCAAGTGCAAAAAATAATACAAGTAATAAGATTTTTTTCATAAAATTCCTTTTATATTTTTCTTATTATACAAAAACAATGTGAAGTCTTTGTTTACTTATAAGAAAATCTAAGATAAGAATTATAATAAATAATTATAAAATAATTAATATTTTTTCGATAAAATTTATTTTTTTAGAATAAAAGGTTACATATGAATACATTAACAGACCTTCCTCCAAAAAGTGTTGAGTTTATGATAAAAGACAATATTGCTATGATTGATATAAGAAGACCTGATGAGTGGCAAGCTACAGGTGTTATTAAAAATGCTCACAAATTAACTTTTTTTGATGAATATGGAAATCATGATATTCCAACTTGGATGAGACAATTTGAAAAAATAGTTACTTCAAAAGATGAAGCTTTTGTTTTGATTTGTGCACATGCAAATAGAACAAGAGTTGTAGGGGATTTTTTAATACAAAATCATGGATATAAAAATGTTGCCCATTTAGCAGGTGGAATGGCTTTATGGCTTGAAGAGAATAGAAAAGTAGTTTTTGATTAAAGAAGAGGAGATTTTACTCTTCTTCTTTTTTCTTTTCATTAGCTTCTTGAAGTATTGCAATTACATCATCTAAATTTTCATAAGGGATATGAGATTTCCATTCAATATCTTTTCCATTTAGTGAAATACCAATACTAACGATATCTGGTGTACCTTTACCATAAGGCTCTGCTACATTTGAAATAAAAATTTTACCTTTTTTTGTTCCAGCTAAAGAAAGTGTTCCTAATTCTGTTGTTGCCATTTAA
Organism: Halarcobacter sp.; assembly: GCF_963675975.1. Taxonomy (NCBI): domain Bacteria; kingdom Pseudomonadati; phylum Campylobacterota; class Epsilonproteobacteria; order Campylobacterales; family Arcobacteraceae; genus Halarcobacter; species Halarcobacter sp. The sequence continues at coordinate 420,959 of NZ_OY780939.1, forward strand.
TATCCTTTTATAAATTAAATTATTACTATTTTACATAAAGAAACTTTTGAAATGTTAAAGTTACCATATTAAATAGATTTTTTAGCAATCCTTTGTCCATATTTTACATTTTGACCTAATAATTTTTCTAATTGAACAAAATCTTTTTCCCAAACCATAACTACAGTTGAGCCCATTTTAAAGTAACCTAAACATTGCCCTTTTTTAATATCTAAAGATTCATATTCATATATTTTAATCTCTTTTGCATCACTATTAGTTTCAACTTTTGGCTCAAAATTAAATACCATTTGCCCAACATTTAAAGCTCCAACAAATACCATATAGAAAAGTTTTCCTTCATGGGTACACTCTAAAATAACCCTTTCATTTTCAACAAATAAATCTATTTGTTTATTAAGATACTTTAAATTTACTGGATATAGTTTTCCTGGCACATGAATAAGTTTATTAATTTTGAAATCACATGGTGCATGATATCTATGATAATCTTTTGGTGATAGATAAAAATTCATATAAGAACCGTTTTTAACTTTTGCAAAATTATTAGCACAATTGTAAGTTAACATCTCCTCAACAGAATATTCCATACCTTTTATTTGAAGTAATAAATCATCTTCTAAATTTCCACATTGAGTTATTAAACTGTCAGTTGGAGAGATAAAGCAATCTTTGTCTTTATCTATTTCTCTTGGAATTGCAAGTTCTCTTGTAAATAAATCGTTTAATGATTTATAGAATTTTGGATTTCTAAATTCACTCATATTTAAACCCAAAAATTTTACATATGCTCCATTTATAAATTTTTGAATAAATAATGGAAACTCAAATTTCGCAAACTTGCCAAAATATTGAGAAATTATATTTGTTATATGCATAAACACCCTTATTAAATTTTATAATCTTTGCAAATTTTATCTAATCCCAAATTAAAATAGCTATTTAACAAAAAAATCTAAGTATTTTTAAAAGCTATTTTGATAATCTTCCAAAATATATTTATAAATATTTAAAGGAAATAAAAATGCACAAAATCATTGTAGAAAATCAATGTGGTTGCTTCAAAAGAAGTGATTTAGAAAATAATTTAGAGCTAGCTTCTAAAGATGAAGCTTTAAGCAAAGCAATACAAATGAAAAATCATATGAATGCAGAGTTTTGTGGAAAACACGAATTTCAATTAATTGAAGATTCTGAAAATTTTGTTATCTCTTTTAGAGCACCTCAAGCATCATCATGTTGTGGTACAGGATGCTGTAGCTAGGAATATGGTTAAAACCATATTCCTATTTTAATTCTTTTTTTCTTTGTAGATATTTATCAATAGCTTTTTTTATCAACTCGTAATTTTGCCCATCACCTTGTATTCTTTGAAAACATTTTTCATAATCAACAACAGGGTCAACTTTTTCAATCTCAAACATAATATCTAAAAAAGCATGGAAAGGTACGTGATCTCCACTTCTTGTAAAATGTATTGCCCTTTGTAAAGATACAAAAGGATTTTGGTTTATTCTTGTGATATCGTTATATCTTTTTTCCATATAATCGATAAACTCTTTTCTAACTTCCCATTGAATAACTTCTACTTTTTTTGTTTTTGTATTTAGTTTACATTTAAATCCAATTTTTGTTGAATAAAAATCAAATATATCTATTACAAATTTTAAATCTTTATCTAAAAATCTTTCTCTATAAACACATTGAAAAATATCATCTTCAAAAATAAAAGTATGTGAATTGTTTTTATATAAAAAATATTGTTCATCAATTGAACTTACCATCTCTTTTAAATCTGTATCAGTTAGAAAAAACATATCTATATCTCTAAAAGTATCTCTTTTTAAACAAGACCCAGCTAAATAAAACTCTATAGAATCCTGACTCATTGGATTAGAAATAACATTTCTAAAAAAATTTTCTATTCTATCAATTACATTTTTTAATCTTTTATCTAATTTATAAGTTAACTCTTCGTTGATAAAATCATACTCAGTCCAAAATTTGTAATTCAAAATAACCTCTTTAAATCAATATATTCTATTTTATAATATTTATGCTAATTATTAGGTACTAAAATAGTAAGTTTTCCACTCTCTTTCATACCACCAGCATAAAGTGCTGCATTTTTTCCAAATCCATAAAAGAAATCGGCTCTAATCTCTCCTGTAATTGCTCCACCAACATCTGCTGCTACCATAAGTCTGTCAATTTTTTCTTGTGTAACTGAATTTTTTGTATTTATAAATACTGGCATCCCTAAAGGAATATATCTTCTATCAACAGCTAGATTTCTTCCCCCAATTAAAGGTGAACCTAAAGCTCCTGTTGCCCCTACTTTTCTTTCAGAGAAGAAAATATAGCTTCTATTTTTAAATAGCACTTCATCTACACGTTGAGGATTATCTTCAAAATATGCTTTTATACCTTGCATAGAAGCCCCATAATCTTGTAAAACACCCTCTTTTAATAAAAGACCACCAATACCACTATATTTGTGTCCATTTTGGTTTGCATAGCCTATATTTATAATTTCACCAGAATCTAGTTGAACTTTTCCTGAACCTTGAACTTGTAAGAAAAATAGTTCAATTCTGTCATCTACATAACATATTGCTTCTAAGTCATCTCTTTTTACTAAATCTTCTCTATCATCATAAGATACTATCTTACCATCAACAAGTTTTCCCCTTAATCTATATTTTTTTAATTCTGGATATGAATCGCTTAAATCAATAATAATCATATCATCAGGTGTTTTATAAATTGGATATTTATAAACTTCATCTTGAGTTCTACTACCTCTTAATAAAGGTTCATAGTAACCAGTAATCACACCTTTATCATACCCTTTATTATCATATAACTGATAAGCTGTAAAATTTTCTGTAAAAAACTTTGAAGCATTTGTATACTCTTGTGCTTTTGCACATATATTTTTAAATAAATCAAATCTTTTTGCTCTAGTGCAATCTTTTTTAAATACATCAAAGGCTAAAGGAAGATTATCATCATAAAACCCTTCTATATCTTTAAAATCTATTTGTTTTACATTTGCTTTTGATATTGGTAATTTTTCAAACTTTATTGGCTCTTTTTGAGTACATCCGGTAAGAATAAGTATAAATATAATTGTGATAGTTGATAAATAATTCATTTGTTTCCTTTATAATTTAAGGAATTTTATCATTTAAAGGTTAATAAAAAATTACATACCACAATTAGAAAATGAAGATTGAGAATAAACCTCTTTTAAACCACAAACTTTACATCTGTATTCAATATCATTAACTCCAGAACAACCATGGTTTTTTAATACTCTTGTAGTAATAACATCTTGTTTAAAAGTTCTTTGGGTATTTTCATCAAAAAAGACTCTTGGTTTTGCTCCACATGAGGGACATTCGCCTGAGTTTAGTCTATCTACTCTTTTATGTTTAGTTTTATAGAAAAGTAAAATTGAGAATATTACTATTAAAAATAGTAGTAATAAGAAGATTATTGTTTGCATGAAGCAGAGTTGTTACTCTACTTCTGCGTCGATAACATCGTCATCGTCTTTTTTAGCTTTTTGGTTTGGTTGACCTTGTGCCGCACCACCTGCTTGTTGCTCTTTAGCATACATAGCTTCAGCTAATTTATGAGATTTTTCAGTTAAAGCTTTAACTTTCTCTTCAATTTGCTCTTTTGTTGCATTTTCATCTTTTAGAATCTCTTCTAATTCTGCTGCTGCATCAATAATAGCTTTTTTCTCTTCTTCAGAAACTGCACTTTCATTTTCTTCTAAAGTTTTCTTAGTTGAGTGTAATAAAGCATCAGCTTGATTTCTTACATCAATTAATTCTTTTTTCTTAGCATCTGCTTCTTTGTTTGACTCAGCTTCTTGAACCATTTTTTCAATCTCTTCATCACTTAATCCAGATGAACCAGAGATAGTAATTTTATTCTCTTTACCAGTACCTTTATCTTTAGCAGATACATTTAAAACACCATTTGCATCAATATCAAATGTTACTTCAATTTGAGGAACACCTCTTGGAGCTGCTGGGATATCTGAAAGTTCAAACATACCTAAAGATTTGTTATCTTTAGCAAATTCTCTTTCCCCTTGAACTACATGAATAGATACTGCTGGTTGGTTATCTTCAGCTGTTGAGAATGTTTGAGATTTTTTAACTGGAATAGTTGTACCTTTTTCAATTAATTTAGTAGATACTCCACCTAAAGTCTCAATTCCTAACGATAATGGTGTAACATCAAGTAATAATACATCTTTAACATCACCTCTTAATACACCAGCTTGAACTGCTGCACCTGCTGCAACAACTTCATCAGGATTAACACCTTTATTTAAATCTTTTCCAAAGAACTCTTTTACAACTGCATTTGCTTTTGGTAATCTTGTTGAACCACCAACCATAATAACTTCTTGAATCTCACCTTTATCTAATCCTGCATCTTTAAGTGCATTTTTGATGTGTTGTAATGTTTCAGAGATTAAATGCTCTGTCATAGACTCAAATTTTGCTCTAGTTAATGATTTAACTAAGTGAACAGGACCAGCGTTACCCATAGAGATAAATGGTAAGTTGATTTCTGTTGATTCAGCAGAAGAAAGCTCTTTTTTAGCATTTTCAGCTGCATCTTTTAATCTTTGTAATGCCATTTTATCATTTTTGATATCGAAACCATTTTCAGATTCGAACTCTTTTGCTAACCAATCAATAATAGCGTTATCGAAGTCATCTCCACCCAAGAATGCATTACCATCTGTTGAAAGTACTTCAAATGTTCCATCACCAATTTCAAGAACAGTAACATCAAATGTACCACCACCTAAATCGTATACTAGAACTTTTTCTTCACCTTTTTTGTCAAGTCCATATGCTAATGAAGCTGCTGTTGGCTCATTGATGATTCTTAATACATTAAGACCAGCAATAGTACCAGCTTCTTGAGTTGCTTTTCTTTGTGCATCATTGAAGTATGCAGGAACAGTAATAACTGCATCAGTTACAGGAGCACCTAAATACTCTTCTGCATCTGCTTTTAATTTTCCAAGAATTTTAGCTGAAATCTCTTGTGGAGTATAAACTTTATCTCCAATTTCAACTGCTGCTGCACCATTTCTATTAACGATTTTGTATCCAACTTTTTCTTGTGCTTCTTTAGCATTTTCCTCTTCCATCATAAGACCCATAATTCTTTTTACAGAATAAATAGTCTTCTCAGGGTTTGTAATAGCTTGTCTTTTTGCTGGATCTCCAACTAGTACTTCACCTTTATCAGTGAATGCTACAATAGATGGAGTTGTGTTTTTCCCTTCTTTGTTAGGAATAACTTTTGCTTCACCACCTTCATAAACTGCCATACAAGAGTTTGTTGTACCTAAATCTATACCAATAACTTTACTCATTTTAATTCCTTAATTTTATTTTATAAAATGAAGGTAACCTTTCATATTTGATGTTCTTTAGTGTTTGAAATAAATTCAAACTAAGAACCAATTCTAAAGAACAAGCTGAAGCTTGTTTACCCTCACTGTTGTTTTATTTTATATTCAATAGTTTTTTGACATTACGGTCATTTGCAAATTACTTTTTACAAATAGAAACCATTGCTGGTCTAAGTAATCTATCTTTGAACTTATAACCTTTTTGCATAACTTGAACTATTTGTCCATCTTCATGCTCATCACTTTCAACTTGCATTATTGCATTATGGAAGTTTGGATCAAACTCACCATCTGTTTCAACAAGATTAATATCATGTTTCTCAAATGCAGTATTGAAATTTTTAATTGTAAGTTCTACACCCTCTTTTAGTTTTGCCAATAACTCTTCAGCTGCCATTCCACTAGCTGCTTCTTCAGCTGCTAATGCCATCTCTAAAGTATCAATTGGAGCTAAAAGATCTTTTGCAAATTTTTCACTTGCATAATCAATTGCTTGATATTTCTCTTTTTCTAATCTTTTTTTAATATTTTCAAAATCTGCATGAACTCTAAAATATTTATCTTCACTCTCTTTTAACTTTGCTTCAAGTTCAGCAATTTTATCTTCTTCTCTTAATTCTACAGATTCCGTTGCTTCTGTATTTTCTACAGTTTCTTCTTGAACCTCTTCGTTTTGTACTATTTCTTCATTGTTTAATTCTTCTTGTTTTTCACTCAAAGTAATTCTCCTAAATCATACTTATCTTATTGTAAAAGAATTCATAATCTTTTGACAACTCACCTACGACTAACATTTTTACCTCTTTTTGTCCAACTTTGCAGTTATGACATATTCCAATGTAACCCTCTGGAACTATATTGTCAAAATATAAACCTTCATCAATAGAGTCTAAAATTCTACCTTTTAAAAAAGAGTTGATACTCTCTTCATTTAGGTTATATTTAAGTGCTAAAGAGAAAAACTCTTTTGTATTGTAAATATGGAAATTTTTATTTTGTAAATGTTGACTAACCTTTTCATAAATTTCAAAAGCTCCAACTTGTTTAGAGATATTTACAATATGAACTAACTCTAAACCTAACATATCACTTAGAAATCTATATAAAGCATCAGTAAACTTTACTGTGATTGCAAATGATGAAAACTCTAAAATCATATATCTGTTTTCTACATTTAAAATATTTTTTAAAATGTCAGACTTTTGGTCTTGAATAAAAACAGACAAACCAACATCTTTTGAAAGATATTCTATAGCTTTTTCATCAACAAAATTGAGTCTAAAATTAAGTTTATTACTCCAATACATTTTTAAAGCTTCTGTTGTAGGTGTTCTACCTGAACTCACATGTTCTTGAGCTAGAAAACCTTCATCCCCCAACTTTTTAAAGTAACCTCTAATAGTTGCAGGAGAATATGTAATATCATACATATTTTTAAGTTGAGTAGAACCAATAGGCTCTAAATGCTCAATATAAGCTTTAATAATTGAATGTAATAAAAACTCTTTTTTGTCAATCATTTTATATCCACTTTCTATTTTTTAGCACTTAAAATCTTAAACTGCTAAAAATATTATACTATATGAGTGAGTAAATGTCAAGTTCTTTTTGGCAAATGATTTATAAAAGTGCTAAATTTTAAATTATTGCTATTTTTTATATAGATTTTTTCAATTATTTTTAACTTTTTTCAATATAATAAAATAAAAAGAGTTGTTCAATGAAAAAATCTGTTTTGTTACTTTTGATGGTTAATGTATTTGCTTTTAGTTCAGAGTTTATAACAATAGGAACTGGAAGTGTTACAGGAACTTATTACCCAACTGGTGGAGCAATATGTAAGCTTGTAAATAAATATAAAAAAGAAACAAAAATTAGATGTTCTGTTGAAGCAACTGATGCATCTGTATATAATATAAGAGCAATAGATGAAGGTGAGTTAGACTTTGGAATTGCACAATCTGATGCAGTTTATCAAGCAATTAATGGAATAAAAAAATTTAAAAATCACCCTATAAAAGAGTTAAGATCTGTGATGTCAATATATACAGAACTATTTACTCTAGTAACAAGAAAAGATGCAAATATAAAATCTATAGATGATATTGTAGGGAAAAGAATCAACATAGGAAATGTAGGTTCAGGAAATGAAGCAACTGCAATGACTTTATTAAATGAATTAAATATAAAGCCTTCTGACTTTTCATATGTAGGAAGATTAAAAGCAGGAGAAGCTCCCGATGCTATAAGAGATAATTTGATAGATGGATATTTTTATATGGTGGGGCATCCAACAGCAAATATAAAAGATGCTTCAAATACTTCAGATATCTATTTAACACCAATAAGTGGTCCTAAAATTGATGAATTTTTAAAAAGAAACCCTTATTATATAAAAGATGTAATTCCTGCTAATATTTATAAAGGTGTTAAAAAACCTGTTCCAACATTTGGAGCAAAAGCTGTATTGGTTACTAGTTCAGATGTAAGTTCAAAAGCAGTTTATACTTTGGTAAAAGCTATTTTAGAAGATTTTGAAGAGTTTAAAAAACTTCATCCTGTATATAAATATATAACAAAAAAATCTTTACTAGAAGGCTTAGGTGCACCTTTACATGAAGGTGCAGCTAAATATTTTAAAGAGAATAATTTTATAAAATAAACCTCTATTTTTTTAGAGGTTTCTCTATGATATAACCATAACCCTTATGAGAGATTATAAAGTCATCATCTTTTACTTTATCTTTTAATCTTTTCATTACAGTTCTAAATGCAGAATCATTTGTATTAATATCATCCCATACAACTTCTTTAAATTTAGTAACAGGAACAACATCTCCAAGATTATCAATTAATACTTTTAGAATATCAAGCTCTTTTTTTGATAATTTTACAATTGTTTCTTCATTATAAAGTTTATCATTTATAGTATTGTATGTATATCTTTTATTTAAAGTTATTAAATCTGTTTTTTCTAAACTTCCATTATCAGCTAAAACCTCTTCTTTTGCTTTTTTAAGCATCTCCATCATATTGTCAATATTTAAAGGTTTTACAAAATATCCTAAAACTCTTAGGTTGATAAGTTTTAGTAAATCTTCCTCATTTTTATGGGCGCTTACTATTATAAATCTTTGATTAGGAACTATCTCTCTAATATCATCAATCATTGAGATACCATCTTTGTTTGGCATTTTTAAATCTGTGAGTACTAAATCAAATTTTTTATTTTCTTCAAAATCATTTTTGAAGATAGAAGCACCCTCTTCTCCATCTTTTGCAACAACAACTTCATCAAAAATTGTATTAAGATAGAAAGAAAGAGTTTTTCTTGCAACATCCTCATCTTCTACTAATAAAACCCTTGTAGAATAGTTTTTCATCTTTGTTCCTATTTCATAATTTCCCCTATTATATCAAAAAATGATTTTAAAGTGGTAAATTTATTGTAAATAAAACACCCTCTTCGATATTATTTACAGATATTTTTCCATTCATATTTTTTTCTATAATAGTTTTTGCCATGTATAAACCTATCCCTGTACCTTGATTTTCAAACTTTGTTGTAAAGTAAGGTTCAAAAATTCTATCTATAATATCAGAAGGGATTTCACCACAATTATTTGAAAGATTTATTTCAACATTGTTATCTTTTCTTTTTATAGTGATATTAATAACAGGACTAAATTCCATCTCCTCTTTTTTAACTTTTGCAGCATCATTGGCATTATTTAATATATTTAGAATAACTTGTTCAAATTCATTTTTGTAATTAAAAACATTTACACTATCCCCATCTATTTTCAATAATACCTTATATTTTTCCAATTGGGTTTCTACAATGTTTGAACACTCTATAATTGCTTCTTTTATATCAAACTCTATTTTATCTTTATTTGGTTGGTAGAAATTTCTAAAATCATCAATAGTTTGAGACATATAATCAATTTGTACTTTTGAATCTTTTATAATATCATCTAACTCCTCTTTTGAGAGAGTTCCATAGCTATCTCTAATAAAATGTATAAGAAGATTTATATTATTTAGAGGTTGTCTCCATTGGTGAGCTATATTACCAAGCATCTCACCCATAGCAGCAAGTTTACTTTGTTGAACTAGGATTCTATCTTTTTCGATATTTTTAGCTACCTCTTCATTAATCTTTTGTTTTAATTCCTCTTCTGTTAACTTCATCTCAGTAATATCATTTACATAACCATAAAGATGAGTTATATTTCCAAAATCATCTTTTAAGAAAATTGTTCTATTAAATACCCATCTTACATCACCATTTTTATCTTTTACCCTATGAAATTTAGTAAAAGATTTATCATCATTTTTCATAGCAATATTTAAATCTTTTATTAAATCTTCTATATCTTCTTCATAAACAAAATCAAAATATTTAACCTTCTTACTTTCAAAATCCTCTACAATATAACCATAAGAATTAATAGATTTAGAAAGATACTCAACTGTAAGATTTTCATCATTTTTCCATTTGAAAATCACTATTCTTCCATACTCAACTAATAAATCAACATATTGAAGCTCTTTTGTAAGTTTTTTCCTTTGTTCAATATCCATTGACATCATAAGCATTCTTTTATGATGATTATCATCAAAAGCTTTACCTCTTACAAATATCCATTTAAATTTATTTGATTTATCTCTTATTCTATATTCACAAATAAAGTGTTCACTTTCACCCCTTAAGTGGGTTTCAAATTTTTGTCTAACTATTGAAACATCATCTTTGTGTATTAAGTCAAACCATTCATTTAAGGTATTTATATCTCCATCTTCATAGCCAAACATATCTAACCATTTTTTTGAAAAATATATATGTTGTGTTTTTAAATCAATATCCCATAAACCATCGTTTGAAGCGATAATTGCTAGTTCATATCTCTCTTTCCATTTTTTATACATAATATTTCTGGTTTCTAATCTTTTATTATATCTATGGAAAATCTTATTTGTAAATTTAGCAAACAAAGAAGAAGCAACAATTAAAAAAAGTGAGATTAAACCAATTATGGCAATTGCAATAGATAGTTTAGAATTATAGTCAAATTTGATTTGAGATACTTTTGTTGGGAAAAAATTGCTTTTTACTGATACAAGATAATTGTATTTTCTAAAATCATAGGTATCAACAGAAGAACTATCATCAATATCTTTATTGTATTTTTCTAAGATTTCATTTGAACTATTCATAGTATCATTTTTTAAAATATATTTTATATCAAATTTTTTACCCTTGTTATAATAGTTAAATACATATCCTGAATTATAATCATAAAACCAAAAATAGCTATTATTGTAATACTTACTTTTTTGAACAATTGAGTTTTCTATAACCTTTCTTGTTGTCTCTTTCATATCATCAACTTTTGAAAAAGCACCTAAATAAAGATCCTTTTTATCTAAAAGTTTAAAATAACTTAATCTAATTTTTCTTTTTTCTTTGTCTATCCAATAAAAAAGATTGTCAACTCCAATATATGAAATATTTCTTAACATATGGTGTCTAAAATTACTTATTTCTAGACTTGAACCAGTAAGGGTTTTAAGATAATCAATAATACTTTCCCCATACAAAATATCATCAGAGTTTTTTCTAAATAAAACAAACTCAAAATCAGTAGAGTCTTCTATATCTTTTATTTTATCTCTAATTCTATCTATTTCTATATCTTCTTTAACATAGTTTATAAACCCATAAAGAGAGATTACCGCTTCCCTTAAAGCAATCTCTTCACTATCAAAAGAGGCACTTGCATTAAATTTGATATCATCAATAAATTGTGTTAGGATTTTATCTTTTTGATAAGTGTCTTCTTGTTTTATCAATGAAATATCATTATTCTTTTTAAACTCTAAAACAAAAGTAGTAACAATAACAGAAACTATTGCACTTATAAATACAAATATTAAAGGTGTAAATACTAAATGTTTTTTTATATCAGAAAGATTGTAAAATTTTCTTTTTTTAAACATTAGTAAAAAACCTTGGCCAAATATAAGCCATAAGGGGAAGCAGGTATTCTATGAATAAATTTTTCTCTATTTAATTGAGATTTTAAATCCTCAATTGATAGTTTTCCTTCACCTATTTTTATTAAAACTCCAACCATAAGTCTTATTTGTGAACGTAAATATGAATTTGCAGTAAATTTAAAAACATACACATCTTTATATTTATAAAAATTTGCATCAAAAACTTCTCTAACTGTATTATCTTTATCACTACCTTTTTTGTGAAAATACTCAAAATCATGAACCCCTATAAAATACTTTATAGCCTCTTTTATTTTATCTTCATCAAACTCTTTTATATGTGAAATATATTTTGAATTAAAAACTGTAGGTTCTTTTTTTGAAAGCAAATATCTATAAACTCTTTTTTTAGCATGAAATCTTGAATGAAACTCTTTATTTACAAACTTAATATGATTTACTTTTATAGATAAAGGAAGATGACGATTTAAAACATCTTTTAGTTTTTTTAAATCACTCCAGTAAGAGGGAAGTATACAATTAAATACTTGCCCTGATGCATGAACATCTTTATCAGTTCTTCCACTTAAAACAATTTTTGTATCAATATTTAAAGATTTGAAAGTTTCTTGAATACTATCTTCTACACTTGAACCATCAGGTTGAGTTTGACTCCCTTTATAATAAGTTCCATCATAAGATATAGTAAATTTTGCATTCATCTTAATACTGCTTTTTTACACTCTTAGTATATAAATAATAAGTCCAAGATACCCAAATGATAGGTATAATATAAATAGAATGTAAATATAACTCTTTACTTAAAAAACTAATCAAAGAGTAATAAATCACTATATAAAAAGCACACCATTGAACAACTTTACTTTTTTCATACCTAGGGTTATAATACCCATAAATAACAGTTAAAAAAAGTGATAATAAAGGGAATAAAGATAAAAGAACATAATATGCAAATTCATCACTTATAATATCACTATTTGTTAAATAAAATTTCCAATATGCGTATGAATCTGAAAACTCATATAAAGCTTCTTCATTTTTTATATTATTAAAAATAGTCATTTTAGAATAATCTATTTGGTTGAACTCTTCATCTTTTATATTAAAAGATTTACCCTCAAAAAGTTTAAAACTAAGTTCACCATCTTTATTTTCCAATACAGCTTTTTTGGCAATTATAAACTGGTCTTCATCTTCTTGTGTTTGAAAAAGCTTTACTCTGTTATATATTTTATCATCTCTTTCATCAATGAAAATTAACCACTCACCAAAATTTTGACCAAACTCCGATGCTTTGATATTAAAATTAGCTTCACCTTTTTTCTTTTCCATAAAGGTTTCATTTTCAAATTGAGCTTTAGGAATAAGCCCTAAAGAAACAATAAGCAATGATATGGATACCAGTAAAGTTACAGGGAAAAAAATCTTTAATATATTAACTGGATTTAAACCAAAAGAAGTTACCACAATAAGTTCATATTCATTTGATAACTTTGATAAGGTTATTGCTATAGATATAAAAAAAGTGATTGGCAATGTATAAAAAACAATTGTTGGAACAACATAACCATAAAGCTTTAATAACTCAAAAAAATCAATTGTTATAACAGACGTTAAAGAAGCAATCTTAACTAAAAAAATTATTGATGTAATAAAATACAATCCAAAAAATATTGGGAAAAGGGTATGTGCTAATTGACTAAATAAATACTCTTTTAATTTCAACTAAAAACCTTTGATAAATTTAAAAAATACTCAGTAACTAAACCTAAAGCTAAATAGGGAATATAAGGTATTTGAATATCTTTTTTCTTATAACTAAAATAAAGTGACGGTATTATAGCAAAAAGTGAAGATAAAAAAATAGCTATTAATGATGCTTTTAATCCAAGTATAATACCAATTGCAGCTAATATTGGAATATCCCCTTCACCCAATGCTTCTTGTGTTTTTAAAGAATCATCTTTTAAAACCCTAGCTTTTATATTTTGAATATAAAAACTTAATATAAAATTTAATAAAACAAAAGCTCCTGAAATCATCAATGCAGCTTTTAAAGCCTCTAATATAGGAAGAGGTGTTACTAAAAATGAAATAATAAATGCTATTAATAACAAATAATCGGGTACAGCCTTATATTTAAAATCTATAAAAGATAAAACTATAAGATTGTAAAAAAATATCAATGCAAATAAAAGTTCAAGAGTAAATGAAAGTTTTATATATAAAAAAACTGTTATTACAGCACTTATTAACTCCACAGTAACATATTGTTTTGAAATCTCTTCTTTACAATAGGCACATTTCCCTTTTAGTAAAAAATATGAAATAATAGGAATATTGTGATACCAATATATTAAATGATTACATTTAGGACATTGACTTCTTGGTAAAACTACAGATTTCTCTAAAGGAAGTCTTATAATTAGAACATTTAAAAAAGACCCAATTAAGCATCCAAAAATAAAACTAAATACCTCCAAATCTTCTCTCTCTTTGATTAAAATCACTTATTAAATCATCTAAATCATTTGCTGAAAATTCTGGCCAATAAGTATTTGTAAAGAACAACTCAGCATAGGCATTTTGCCACAACAAATAATTAGATAATCGTATCTCACCACTAGTTCTTATTAGCATATCTACATTTGGAATTCCTGCTGTATCAAGGCATAATTCAAAATTTTCTTTTGTTATCTCAAGATTTTTTTCATTTAGCTTTTTTATTGCTCTTAAAATCTCATCTTGTGAACCATAATTTAATGCTAACACTTGTGTTAAATTTTTACCATTTTTAGTTTTTTCTTCAACATCTAAAATAGTTTTTTGTAAGGGCTTAGAAAACTTAGAGATATCTCCAATTGATTTAAATCTAATTCCATTTTCTAAATAAGTTGAAAGTTCACTTTTTAAATATTTATCTAAAAGCTTCATTAGATATTCCACTTCAAGTTTCGGTCTACTCCAATTTTCTGTAGAAAAAGCATATAAAGTTAAATACTTGATACCCAATTTTGCACAATGTTTTGTTATCTCTCTTACTGCTTTTGCACCCTCTTCATGTCCGGCAGTTCTTTTTAGACCTCTCTCTTTTGCCCATCTTCCATTACCATCCATTATAATGGCTATATGTTCAGGATTTCTTTGTTCAATCATCTAAGTTAAACTCTATTTGTAGTTTGTCTAAAATATCAAGTGAAATATCAAGTTTTTCACCCTTTAAACTATAATCATTATTTTCTAAAATAAGTTCAATCTCATTTGTGTTTGAACCAAAAGAGGAAGAATCATTTAAAATATTTAAACAAACTGCATCAATATTTTTTTTCTCAATCATATTTTTTGCATTATCAAAAGCTACTGTATCATCCATCTCTGCTTTAAAACCCACAGTATAAATGCCATCTTTTGGTAAAGCTGCCAAAATATCCATATTTTGAATTAGTTCAAGATTCCACGAAGAGCCTAAAACCTCTTTTTTAAGTTTGCCCTCTTGGGGAAAATTAGGAAGATAATCACTTACAGCAGCAACCATAAATAAAAATGGTTTTTTCTCAATCAAAGTTGCCTTTGAATCATCCATTAAAGTAGGCTTACTCATTTTCCCTTTTTTTGCAACTCTTAAAGAATCAACTAAATATTCATACATTTGTGCGGAAGATTGTACCGGAATAACATGTATATCTTTTGGCAAATTATCATATCCTCTAGTGCTTACCAAACAAACATCAGCTCCTTTTAGAAAAAGTGCTAAAGCTAAAGATGAAGCCATTTTACCTGATGAGAAATTTGAAATATATCTTACCTCATCTATTTTTTCAATTGTACCTCCACCACTTAAAACAACTTTTCTATCAGTCCAATAGTTATCTTTTAAAAGCTCTCTTGCAGTTGCATAAAAAATCTCAGAAGGATCAGCCATAGCACCATCACCTACATCTTTACAAGCTAACTCTTTTACTTGTGAAGAAACCATCTCATAATTACACAATTTTAATAGTTTTAAATTCGCTTGGGTAATTGGATTTTTTAACATATTTGTATTAGCTGCAGGTGCTAATAGTTTAACCCTTGGATAAGCTAAAGCTGTTTGAGTTAGTAGATTATCAGATATTCCATTTGCAAGTTTATTTATAGTATTTGCAGTTGCTGGAGCTATAACAAATATATCTACCCACTTTCCAATATCTATATGATTATAATCTTGATTTTTTTCCCAACTCTCTGTAGTTTCACATAATACTTTATTTTGAGAAATTGCCTCAAAAGTTAGAGGGGTAATAAATTTTTGAGAAGCCTCAGTCATTATTACTTTTACATTTGCCCCTGCTTTTATATAAAGTCTTATTAGTTCTAAACTTTTATATATGGCAATTGAGCTTGTAACTGCTAAAAGAATATTTTTATCTTTTAAAAGCATTAGTTTTTTCCAAAGAATTTATAATAAAAATCTTTTATTAATTTCATAGGCGCTCTATTTATAGCTAGACTTCCTTTTGAAATATTTTTTGTAGCACAAGTACCAGCTGCTAAAATAACATCATCTTCAATTGTAATTGGAGCAACTAACTGGCAATCTGAACCAATAAATACATTTTTTCCAATTATTGTTTTATGTTTATTTACACCATCATAATTACAAGTGATACATCCAGCACCTACATTTGTACCCTCATCAATCTGGCAATCTCCAAGATAAGACAAGTGTCCAGCTTTTACCCCTGTTAATATAGCTTTTTTTGTTTCAACAAAATTTCCTAAATGGGTATTTTTTAGTTTACTTCCTGGTCTAACTCTAGCCATCGGTCCAATATCAGAATCTTCTAGAATTGAGTTTTCTACAATTGAATTTGTTTTTATATGAGAATTTATAATTACAGCATCATCTAATAAAGAAACTCCATTTTCAATAATAGATTCACCCTCTATTTTAACACCCTCTTCTATAAAGATAGTTTCAGGCATTCGCATAATAACACCCTCTTTTAAAAACTCTCTTTTTATTCTGTTTTGATGAATAACTTCTGCATCTGCTAATTCAACCTTTGAATTAACCCCTTTAAAGTTTTTCTCATTTACAACAATTGGCTTTAAAACTTTTCCTTGCTCTATTGCCATCTCAATTAAATCTGTGATGTAATACTCTTTTTGGGCATTGTTATTTGAAAGTTTAGGTAAATTTTCTAAAAGAAATTTTGTTTCAAATTGATATATACCTGCGTTTGCAGTATTGATTTTCAATTCCTCTTCACTTGCATCTTTTTGTTCTACAATTTTTTTTACATTGCCTTCTTCAATTACAACTCTTCCATAACCATCTGCATTTTTTAACTCTAATACAGACATTACAATTGTTCCATCTAAATCAAATTTTTCTAATTCACTTGATTGGATTAAAGGCATATCCCCATTTAATACCAATGTTTTTTCATATTTTGGAGTGATTCCCATAACTGCACCACCAGTTCCTGGAAACTTTTCATGATCTTGAATTACAAAATTTATTTTTACATCTTTAAAAAGTTTTTCAATCTCTTCTTTTACTCTTTTTGCTTGATGATATAAAACTACTGTAATATCATCACTAAGTTTTAATGACTCTTTTATTGAAAAATATAACATAGGCTTACCTGAAATCTTGTGTAGCACTTTTGGTGTTGTTGATTTCATTCTTGTACCTGCACCTGCGGCTAAAATAATAATTGATTTATTTAACATATAAATTTAACTCTCCAATGCCTCATTTATCTCTTTTTTAAGGTTTTCAATAACCTCTTCTATAGCTCTTCTCATTTTCTCATCTGTGATATTTGCATGTAATAATTTTTCTAAATTACCTTCTCTTTCTTTAAAGAATTTTGCTACAGATTTACTCTTTTTTCTATGGTTATACATCAATACACCTGAAAGAATTAAAACAACAACAAGTTTTGTATGTCCTAAAATTGCTGCATAATTTAAAATACTAAATCCTGCATAATCTGGTTCATTTATATCTGCACCAGCTGAAATTAATAATCTAGCAATTTTATAATTACCTTTCCATTGGGTGTGATGTAAAGCAGTTCTTCCTTGCTTATCTTTAATATTTAGATCAACTTTTTTTGTTAGAAGTTTTTCTACAACATCAATATTATTTGCAAGAACAGCTTTATGGATAACTGTTCGTCCATCATTATCAATAGTATTTACATCAACTCTATATTTAAGTATAAATACTAATCTTTCTAAAAAGCTATCTTTCTCTTTTTGATTTGTTATCTCTAAACCTTTATCAACCATATAAGACAAAGGGGTATTATTATCATTGTCAATAATATTTAAATCAGCCCCTGCATTTACAAGTACTTTTATCAATTCCAAATTATTTTCAATCACTGCATCAAAAATTATTGTTTTTCCATCTGCTCTTGGATCATTGATTCTAGGTTTAAATAAAAGCATCTTTTTAAGCATTGGAATATAATTTTCAAGTTCATTCATCTCGAAAAATCTTCGTGAACTAGGCTTTTTATTATTTCTTGTTATAAGTACAGCTTCAACTAAATCATCAATCACTGTTCTTTCAGTATAATCTCTATGATCAATATCTGCACCATGAGAGATTAGGTGGTCAATCATATTCATATTTTGAGAACCTTTTAAAACCGCATCAAAAAGTACTGTTTTTCCCTCTTTATCTTGGGCATTAATATCTGCACCAGAAGCTATAAGAAAATCAATTGTGTCGTAATTTTCCCTTTCAACCTCTTTATAAAGTACAGTTTTGCCATTTTCATCAACTCTATCTATTGCTAGACCTAAATCGATTAAAATTCCTGTAAGTTTTAAATAGTTCCTCTCTTCTCTTACTAATTTATATTTCCCATCTACTTTTGCATCTGGATTTTTTACAATTGCTAATATCTTTAATATCTCATCCAATAAAGTTTTTTCTGCATAATCTTTTATATTTAGCTTTACACCTCTATCAAGTAAAATCTCTATTATACTTAGATTTTGTGCCCCTAAAACAACCGCATTAAATAAAACATTTTGTCTTTTTTTATCTAATATATTTACATCAATACCATTTGAGATTAAAAACTTTGCTACATCTGGATCTTCTTTTAATACAGCATAAAACAAGGCTGATTGCCCATTATTATCAACAACATTAATATCATCTATGTTATTTATTATCTCTTTAATAATCTCTAAATTACCACCCTCAACAGCATCAAAAAGTACTGTTCTTCCATAATGGTCAGTAATTGATAAATCTGGATTTTGGGTCATTAGTATTTTGAAAACTTTTTCATTTTCTTCAAGAGCCGCATCATGCATAACTGTTCTACCCGATGAGTTTATATGATTTATTGAAGCACCATTCTCCAATAAAAATCTAATCATCATACCATCGATTTTATCAACAGCCTCAGTTAAAACAGTTTTTCCGTAGTTATCTTCAGCATTTATATTAATGCCGTTTTTGATGAGTATTTTAATGGATTCTATTCTTCTTTTTGCAGCTAAATCAAATAGAAGAGTTCTACCTTTTGCATCTTTTCTATTTATATTTACTCCGCTGTCAATAAGAGCTTGAATTTTTTTTTCATCTATATAATTTTTCAATAGCTCTTTTTGAAGCATTTCAGCTCCATCACTTTTGAATATGCCTAACATCAAAAACCCCTAAAACTAGTCAATTCTAAGATTATACCAAAAAAAATGTTAATTAATCTCTTCTTCGCCTTCTTCTTTTTGCATTAAAATAATTATCAGGTTTATGTTTAGGTCTTTCTAGTTTTAAATTTAACTTTAATGACCTTTCTATAAAGGAATTGAAACTATTTCTCAAAATAACAGCTTTGTTATAATCTGGGAATATTTCAGGGAATTTATAGGATAACCATAAATATAAAGATATCTTTTTTACTTCATCTTCAACCAATAATAAATCTTTTTGCGTTACAGCTTTTTTAGGTAAAGTAATAGATGGTTTATATCTACATACTCTTTTTTTTATTATTGCAGCTACATAAGCTTCAAAGGCTTGTAAAATAATAGTTGATTTCATAGTAATAGGTGCCTGAGATAAAAGATATTTTTCTTCTAAACTTAGTTTATCTCTTTTATCTACAAGACTAGAAGCTTCTATCATAGAAGATATATTTGCAGCTTTAAAAGGTCCATCAAACTTCATATTTTTATTAAAATAACTCAAAATTTTTGTTATAGAATTTGTTTTAATGTGTCTTGCCAAATCTAATAATTGATCGTTGCTCATTTTTACACTATATGGAGGTTTGATTGTTCGAATTGGTTGTTCAAACTCCTCTTTAATATAATTTAAGACATCTCTTCTGGTTGCCCCTAAAAACCCCACCTGATGGTGTCCATATCTTCCCGCACGTCCTGCAATTTGTACAATTTCATTAACACTTAGCTTTCTTCTGCTTTTACCATCAAACTTTGTATCTGTTGTAAAAAGTAGATTTTTAATAGGAAGATTAAGTCCCATTGCAATTGCATCTGTTGCAATTAGGATATCACTTTGCTTTTCCCTAAATCTTCTTGCTTCATCACGTCTAACTTCAGGAGATAAGTTTCCATAGATAACTGATACTTTGTATTTTTTTTGAAGTCTTTGTTTTAACTTTAAAACATCTGACCTAGAAAAAGCTATAAGAGCTGTACCCTCTTCAAGATTTTCTAAAGAGGTATGCCTAGCCATAGTTTTTAATGGAGTTTTTCTTTTATGTTTAACTACTTCTAACTCTTCGCCTAAATATTGAGCAATCTTCTTTACAGCATCAAGTGCATTTACACTTCCTGTCATAATAACTGTTTTAGCTGGAACACCAATTATTGCATTTACCCAAGCCCAACCTCTATCTTCATCTTCTAACATTTGAACTTCATCTATAACTGCTAAATCCACATCCAAATTAAAATCAAGCATCTCAATAGTTGAACAAACATGGGCTGCCTCATCATGGATAATTTGCTCTTCACCTGTTATTAAAGTAGCATCAATATTGTTTTCTTTTAAATCCTCATATCCCTCTAGGGCAAGAAGCCTCAAAGGAGCTAAATATAATCCACTATTTGAGTTTTTTAATTCACTCATCGCGTTGTAAGTTTTTCCGGAATTTGTAGGTCCTACGAAAAATTTTAATTTTCTATTCATACTTCTAGCTAGTGGAAAAAGTGATTTTAAATCGCAGTGTAATAAAGACTGCAGCTGTTGTTGGAAAGTTTCATTCATAAAGGTATTATAGTAAATAGAATATAATATTAGATTAAATCGTATATTAATTAGGACTTTTTATGGAATGTAAATATTTTGGTATTTGTGGAAGCTGTACTTTATTTGATAAAAATTATGAGGAACAATTAGATTATAAAATCTCAAGGGAAAAAGAAAGATTCTCTGATTTAGGTAATTTTGACTTTGATATTATAAAAAGCAAAGAGCAAAACTTTAGAAATCGAGCAGAATTTAGAATCTGGAAAAACTTTGATAAAAATGATAATCCAACAATATCTTATGCCATGACAAGCTTTGAAAAAAGTTCAGTTGAGATAGATTCTTGTCAAATTGTAACAAAACATATTCAAGAGATTATGGATAAATTATTAGTGATTTTACAAGAAGATGAAATACTCAGATTTAAACTATATGCTGTAGAGTTTTTAAACTCTACAACAAATGATATGCTTGTAACACTTATTTATCATAAAAAACTTGATAAAGTTTGGGAAGAAAAAGCAAAAGATATAGAAGAAAAATTAAATATAAAAATCATAGGAAGAAGCAGAGGACAAAAAGTAATCATCAGTGATGAATTTATAAATGAAACCCTAAATATCTCAAATAAAGATTTCAACTTCTTATACCAAGAAGGAGGCTTTACACAGCCTAACAGTGCAGTTAATGTACAAATGATTGAATGGGTTTTAGACAAATTACAAAAAAGTAAAAATGACCTTTGTGAATTATACTGTGGAGGTGGAAATTTTACTATACCTTTAAGTCTAAAATTCAATAAAGTATTAGCAACAGAGATTTCAAAAACCTCTATAAAATCAGCTCTTAAGAATTGTGAATTAAATAATATAGAAAATATAGATTTTATCCGTATGAGTGCGGAAGATTTTGTTGAAGCATTAGAAGAAAAAAGAGAATTTAGAAGATTAAAAGATGTGGATTTAAAAAGCTACAACTTTGATACAATTTTTGTAGATCCTCCAAGGGCTGGACTTGATGATACAACAAGAAATTTAGTAAAAAATTTTGATCAAATAATTTATATATCATGTAACCCTGAAACTTTACATAGAGATTTAGAAGAATTAACTAAAACCCATAAAATAACAAATTTCGCACTTTTTGATCAGTTTGCATACACAGAACATATAGAATCTGGCCTTTTCTTAAACAAAATTTAAAGTTAGCTTAGATAATATTATAAGATATTCAATTAAAAGGAACAAGCATGAGAATAAATACTAACGTTTCTTCTCTTTCTGCACAAGAAGCTGCAGCAAATACAAATAACGCTTTAAAAACCTCTTTAGAAAAATTAAGTTCAGGTTTAAGAATCAATAAGGCATCAGATGATGCATCTGGTCTTGCTATTGCAGATAAGCTAAGAACACAAGCTACATCTATCAACCAAGGGATAGACAATGGTAACTCTGCTGTTGCACTTTTACAAATTGCAGATAAATCAATGGCTGAGCAATCAAATATTCTTGATACTATTAAAGCTAAACTAATCCAAGCTAATACTTCTACTACTTCTGCTGATGGTAGAGAATCTATTAGAAAAGATATTGGTAAACTTTTAGAGCAATTAGATAATATTGCTCAACAAACTAATTACAATAGTAGTAGCTTACTTCAAGCTGATGGTAGCACAAATGGTTCTGAAGCTCTATATTTTCAAATTGGAGAAAGTAGTGAAGATCTTATATCAACAGAATCAATTAAAGCTAATACAATAGGTCTTGGTGGTGGTTCTGAAAAGATAATCCAAACTTCTGGTTCTACAAACCAAAATAACCTTGTAGATGATGGTACAGCTATAATTATTAATACAAACAAAGGTGCTGATACAAATAATGATGGTAAAATAGATACTTCAGATGTTGCATCATTTACAATTGAGGGTCAAGATACAGGTTCTTCTCCAAGCCCTGCTGCTGTAGGTATTATTAATATTAGTGCCGACAAGATTGATAAACTTGCAGATTCAGGTACAGGTGCTGATTTAAATGTAATCTTTGATAATAAAACTACTCAATTAATTAGAGATAAAATCAATGAAAATGAAACAGGGTTTACTTCTGCTGACATCACTTATGACAAAGATAAAAACCAATTTACTATAATAGATGGGGCTGGTTTTACTATGAAAGACCTTGGCAAAATTGGTTCTATGCAAGTTGAAATTGTAGGGAATCCAGCTGGTGGCCAATTAACAGTAACTGGTGAAGTTAATAATATGGTTATTCATAACACAGATGATATTCAGCTAAATGGAGACCCTTCGACATCTCCAACACCAAATAACCAACTAAAAATCACTACAACTGGTGCAGCTAGTGGTGCACTTATGGGTGGTCAAGCTTTAGCATCTTTAACTAAGTTAGGTACAGGGGAACTAACAGCAGATAAAGCTGCTCAATACCAAGGTGTAATTGATAATGCAATTTCTGTACTAAACTCATATAGAGCTGACATAGGTTCTACTCAAACACAAGTTGAATCAGCCGTTAGAAACTTAATGACTCAATCAACAAATGTAACAGCAGCAGAATCTATTATTAGAGATGTAGATTATGCAAAAGAATCTGCAAACTTTAATAAACAAAATATTATCTCACAAGCTGGATCTTATGCTATTTCTCAAGCTAATAATGTTCAGCAAAATGTATTAAAACTATTACAATAGTAATAGTATCTGATAAGATAGTAGCCCTTGGGTTTCTATCTTATTCTTCTTTCAATACAACTTTAAATACACTAATTTTTCTTCTCCATTTAAGGGATAATTTAAAACTTTCAAATATTTCAAAATAAACACCAATTTAAACTAATTTTAAGAATTGGTGTGTCATAATTTCATTATAAACATAGGGAGCAATGGCTTCCGAAGAGTTAAAAGCTCTATGCTTGGTCTAACAAGAATGTTTCCGGCTGTAAATTTTACATTTACAATGTGTCATAATATTGAAAGGATTTATTATGAGAATTAATACAAACGTATCGTCTCTTAACGCTCAAGAGTCGGCAACTAACACAAACAATGCTTTAAAAAGCTCATTAGAAAAATTAAGTTCAGGTTTAAGAATCAACAAAGCGTCAGATGATGCATCTGGTCTTGCTATTGCAGATAAATTAAGAACGCAAGCTACATCTATCAACCAAGGTATAGATAATGGTAACTCTGCTGTATCTTTATTACAAATTGCAGATAAATCAATGGCTGAGCAATCAAATATTCTTGATACTATTAAAGCTAAACTAATCCAAGCTAATACTTCTACTACTTCTGCTGATGGTAGAGAATCTATTAGAAAAGATATTGGTAAACTTTTAGAGCAATTAAATAACATTGCTGAGCAAACAAACTATAATGGTACAACACTATTACAATCTGATGGTAGTACAAATGGTTCTGAAGCTTTATCTTTCCAAATTGGTGAAGGTAGTCAAGATATTATTTCAACTGAATCAATCAAATCAAACACTATTGGTCTTGGTGGTGGGGCAGAACAGTTAATCCAAACTTCTGGAGCTACAAACCAAAATAACCTTGTAGATGATGGTTCTTCTTTAATTATTAGTACAAACAAAGGTGCTGATACAAGTGGTGATGGTAAAATTGATACAGCTGATATTGCATCTTTTACAATTGAAGCACAAACTACTGGTTCGTCTCCAACGCAATCTGCTATAGGTATTATCAATATTAGTGCTGATAAAATTGATAAAATTGCAGACTCAGGTACAAATGCTAATTTAAATGTGATTTTTGATGACAAAACTACTCAATTAATCAGAGATAAAATTAACGATAATGAAACAGGGTTTACTTCTTCAGATATCACTTATGACAAAGATAAAAACCAATTTACTATAATAAATGGGGCTGATTTTACTATGAAAGACCTTGGCAAAATTGGTTCTATGCAAATTGAAATTGCGGGGAATCCAGCTGGTGGTGAATTAACAGTAACTGGTGAAGTTAGTAACATGGTTATTAATAATACAGAAGATATTAAACTTAACGGTGATGATTCTACATCTGCAACACCAAATAACCAATTAAAAATCACTACAACTGGTGCAGCTAGTGGTGCACTTATGGGTGGTCAATCTTTACAATCTTTAGGTAATTTATCTGCTGGTGAATTAACTGCTGATAAAGCAGCACAATACCAAGGTGTAGTTGATAGTGCTATTACTACTCTGAATGCATATAGAGCAGACGTAGGTTCTACTCAAACACAAGTTGAATCAGCCGTTAGAAACTTAATGACTCAATCAACAAATGTTAGTGCAGCAGAATCTATTATTAGAGATGTTGACTACGCAAAAGAGTCTGCGAACTTTAATAGACAAAATATTATTGCACAAGCTGGTTCTTATGCAATTTCTCAAGCTAATACAGTTCAACAAAACGTATTAAAATTATTACAATAGTAATAATCAATAAAATAGTAACCCTCTGGGTTGCTATTTTTAACATTTAATAAAGAGTATTTTATGTAGAATCTTCTTTATTAAATGCTTTACAAAGCTCAAGGAATCAATCTATATGACAGAAGAAGAAGCTCAAAATTTTGCAATAAATACTTATAATGATAATATTAAATATTTAGAACAAAATAATCCTCAACTTTTTGAAAAAATCACTTTACTTGATACTGCAATAGATTTAGGAGAGCTAAAAGCAAATTATGATTTGCACTTTATAAATGGTTATTTTGATATTATAAACCTTTCAACAAATCAATTATTTTATGGTAAAAATTCAACTGAATTAAGTAAAGAACTACTTAACAATAATATAAATACATTAGCAAAGGAAAACTCTTTTAAAGCATTTTATGATTATAAATATGAAGATTCAGAAATAGCTTTAGAAAAAGGACTTCTTTGGGAATATACAACAGGTGATGCACCAATTATAAATTTTGTAAATAAAAATTTACCTCAAACTGAAGATTTAAACAGTATACATAAATTTATAATTTTTGGTATTGGTTTAGGTTTACATATACCTTTGATTCATGAAAAATTAAAATCAAAAACTTATCTAATCGTTGAGCCTAATTTAGAACTATTTAAACTTTCATTGTTTGTTACTAATTATGCAAAATTAGCACAAGAAGCAAATCTTATTTTGAGTATAGCAGAAGATGAACTTAACTTTAGGAATAGCTTTGATCAATTTTATAATGAAAGTTTTGTTTTTAATCACTATTTTAAGTTTTTCCAATTGTCAAATAATTTTTCTTTTTATATAAAAACTATTCAAAATAAACTAGTATCACAGGATTTTTATACATACCCATATAATAGAACATTTTTAAGTCTTTACAGAACACACTCTTATATTATGGAAGAATACAAATTATTAGATATTTCAAGAATACATAATCTAGATTTTACAAAAAAACCTATTTTATACCTAGCAGCAGGTCCATCACTGCAAAAAAATATTGAGTTTGTAAAGAAAAATCAAAATAAATTTACTATTGTAACAATCTATGCAACCCTTCCTTTACTTGAAAAACACAATATAAAACCTGATATAGTAACTCAATATGATGAACAAAATCATGCTGTTTTGAATACCTTAGAAAAAATAGAAGATATTAATTTTTTCAAAAATACTATATTTATTTTTTCATCTCATGTAAATACAAAGCTAATGAATAGTTTTAGAAAAGAAAATATCTATATTTTCCAAGCAATGTTTGATCTAAAAAAAGGATTTGGAACTCTTACTAGCCCAAGTATTGGGGAACTAACTTATGCCCTACTTCTTATACTTGGTGCAAAAAAAGTTTATCTAATAGGGCTTGATTTAGCTTTTGATACACAAACAGGAGAAACACATATTGAAGGGCAT
Organism: Halarcobacter sp.; assembly: GCF_963675975.1. Classification (NCBI taxonomy): domain Bacteria; kingdom Pseudomonadati; phylum Campylobacterota; class Epsilonproteobacteria; order Campylobacterales; family Arcobacteraceae; genus Halarcobacter; species Halarcobacter sp. Next base: position 447,569 of record NZ_OY780939.1, read on the forward strand.
AGTGGAGCAAATGCCTTTGCAAATTTAAAAGATGAAGAGGATTCATCTGAAGAAAATTATTCATATAGAAAAAATACTATTAGAGTAAAAGGAAACTTTGTAGATACGGTAAAAACTACACCATCATTTAAAACAAATATTGACTCATTTAGTTATTTTACAGAGCAATTTAAACAAGCAGATGTAGAGATATACAATTTATCAAATGGAGCATATCTACTAGATACTATACCTCTTAAAATAGAAAATATACAAATCAATAGTTTAGAAGATAAGAAAATAGATTCAACTGTTATCATAAATGACTTAAATAAAATATCTACTGTTAACTACTCTACAGAAGATATGGAAAATAAAAATCTCAAAATAAGTAATGCAAAGAAAATGAAAAAAGCATTAGAAAGTTTTTTTAAAATAAAAAACTACACAAAATTTGGAGACTATCAAAATAATTTAATTATTACATTGCAAACATTACTTTTCAATGAAAATAAAGATTCCGATTTAAAATCAGTATTAACTAATTATTCTCAACATGTTATACCTTTTATATTTCACTTATTTAATGTAAATACAGAAAAAAAGAATTTATCTTTTATTTATGAATTAAATAAAGTTTTAAAAATACAGTTCAATAAAATAGTTGATACTTATCTAATCTCTGTTTTATATTCAAAAGATGAATCTTCACAATTAACAAAAAAATTAAATAAACAGATAAAAGAATATAAAATAGATAAAACCTTATATTGTGAACCTATCTTCAAAGAACTTTCAGAAACAGCACCATTAAAAGATTCAAAAATATCAAGTGAAAATGCAATTGGCATGTTTGCAATTAATGAAAACCTAGAAAATAAAAACTTAATAGAATATATTACTAATATAGTTAATACCTATGATTGTAGACTAAAAATATTTTATCTTTTTGAGTATCAAAAAAATAAAGCTCAACAAATATTTAAAAACATAAAAAATAAAATAGAGTTTATAATACCAAGAAACCTTGAATCAATAGCTAGTGAAATTGAAGTTTATATAGACTTGAATAAAACTTCGAGTTTGAAAGATATAAATAATACATTACTTCATAAACATAGTAAAATTTATTGTATAAGTTTTTTAGAGAAATTTTATTTAAAAAATAAACAATTAAAAGAACTCTTAAATAAAGATATGTCATTAAGAGAGAAAATACAGAATAATAATGTACCTAATAAAAAATATACAGTATTTATGAATAATTTGTATTATTATCACTATTTAAATGAAATAGATAACAACTTATATTTAAAAGATAGTATAGGTTTATTTGTAACAAAAGACAATTTACTAAATAAAGATTTTGTGTCATTTATTAAAGATTTAATAATTAAATTCTCAAATATCCAATTTAAAATTTTTTATTTAAATGAAGAAATCAAACCATTAATATTAGATACTTTTAGTAATCAAAGAGAAAGAATTAATTTTATAATCCCAGATAATTTAAATGATGTTATAAAAGAAATAGAAATTTTTATTAAATTTTCATTAGATTCTCAGGATATAAATAATATTTATTCAACTATCTTATCAAGATGTAAAAATATTTTTCCATTAACTTTCAATTCTGAAGATAATAATAAATCTTGGATAGATTATAATAATAATAGAAGTTGGTTTGGTTTTAAAAATCCTTTATTTGAATTCACAGAAGAAGAAATAATAAACTTTAAATTTAATCCTAAAATTGCGTATACAAATAAATTGTTCCAATTTGTAAAAAAAGATGTTAGTATTAAAGAAGATGTTGATTTTTATGATTTTTATTATTTTGAAAACATAAAACTTATCTTAGACTATTCTAATTTAAAAGAAAAATTATTTCAGATAAATAATTATTACATAAATAATCATTCTAATATTAATTAAGTACTATCAAAAAAGAGGATAAATATAAATGGTTTTTAATAAAATATTAAAAATACAAGATAAAGAAATTTCATTAAAATCAAAAACCTTTGTAATTGCTGAAGCAGGTGTTAATCATAATGGAAATATAAATATTGCAAAAGAACTAATAGACCTTGCTAGTAGTGCTGGAGCTGATGCAGTCAAGTTTCAAACTTTTAAAACAGAACATTTAATACTTGATGATGTTAAAAAAGCACCTTATCAGCAAAATACTACAGATATAAATGAATCTCAAAAAGAAATGCTAAAAAAATTAGAAATAACCAAACAACAAAACCTCGAATTGAAAAAATATGCCCAAGAAAAAGATATTATATTCTTGACAACTCCATTTGATGAAACTAGTCTAAATGAAACTGATGAATTAGATTTACCAGCTTATAAAATTGCTTCTACTGATACAACTAATTTACCTTTTTTAAAAAAAGTTGCAAAAAAAGGTAAACCTATATTCCTTTCTACAGGAATGTCTTATTTATCAGAAATTCAAATGGCACTTGAAACTATCTATGAATTTAATAAAGATGTAGTATTATTACAATGTACTGCAAATTATCCAATTAAAGATGAAGAAGCCAATTTATCAGTAATAAATACTTTTAAAAATAATTTTGATATATTAATAGGATACAGTGATCATACTACTGGAATAGGGGCAGCTACTTTTGCTATTCCTATGGGAGCAAAAGTTATTGAAAAACATTTTACTCTTAATAAATCTTTATCTGGACCAGATCACCAAGCATCTTTAACTCCCGAAGAATTATTTGAATTTATACAATTAGTTCATAAAGTAGATTCTTTTATGGGAAGTGATATTAAAAAACCTAATTTAAATGAAATAAAAACAAGGGCATCTCTTCAAAAATGTTTAGTTGCAAATATGGATATTAAAAAAGGTGTTATTTTTAACGAAAATAATATTATTGCTAAAAGAACAGGAGGAAAAGGAATTTCTCCTATATATTGGAAAGATATCATAGGAAAACAAGCAATGAAAAACTATAAAAAGAATGAGATTATATATATATGAAAACTATAGCAATTATTGGAGCAGGAAGCCATACAAAGTCATCTATTAATATTCTAAGACAATATTTTAATAAAGATATGCTTCTAATCTTTGATGACAACTATAATGACAAAATTGAAGAATATATCCATGAAATAAAAGTAGTAGGTACAACAACAAATATAAACAATTTAACACATAATGTATTTTTATCAATTGGAGATAATAAAAGAAGACAAGAATATTTTTATTTATTCGAAAATATTCTTTTAAAAGAAAACATTATTCATTTTTCTACATATCGAGAAAAAAACATTAAAATGGGAATTGCAAATCAAATATTTGCAAATGTATATATTAATTCCTATGTAGAGATTGGTAATAACAATATTATAAATACATCTTCTATTTTAGAACATAATGTAAAAATAGGTAATCATAATCATATTTCAATAGGTACAAAAATTTGCGGAAGTGTTACAATAGGAGACAATTGTTTTATTGGAGCAGGTTCAACTATCATTGATAAAATTTCTGTTTGTAATAATGTAATTATTGGAGCAGGTTCAACTATTGTAAAAGATATTTTAGAACCAGGTACATATGTTGGAACCCCTGTAAAGAAAATTAAATGATCTATGTATCATCATCCTGTGTAAAACATAAAAAAATCAAAAACTCAGTAGAAGAGTTAGCACAAAATGGTTTCAAAAATATTGAATTATCTGGTGGAACAGAATATTATGATAGTTTTGAAAATGATTTATTAGAACTAAAAGAAAAATATGATTTAAATTTTATTTGTCATAACTATTTCCCTCCGCCAAAAGAGCATTTTGTATTAAATCTTGCATCATTAAATGATGAGATATATCAAAAATCTTTTAACCATTTATTAAAATCTATCAATTTGTCAAAAAGACTGGGTGCACAAAAATTTGGTTTTCATGCTGGTTTTTTTATTAATATTAAAGTAAAAGATATAGGTAAGAAGATATCTAAAGAAAATATTTTTGATAAAGATAAAGCAATAAAAAGATTTTGTGATAGCTACAAAAAACTAGAAAAAAATACTAATAACTTAAATCTTTATATAGAAAATAATGTTTTTTCATATACAAATTATAAAACCTTTAATAAAGAAAATATTTTTATGCTTACGAGCTTAAATGATTATGAAGAACTGAAAAGTTTGATAGATTTTAATTTACTCCTTGATATTGCCCATTTAAAAGTTAGCACTAGAACTTTAGAATTAAATTTTGAATTTGAGTTAAAAAAATTGTTACAATCGTCTGACTATATACATATTAGTGACAATGATTCTCTACATGATTTGAACTATACTATAAAAAAAAATTCTGAACTTATGAAACTATTAAAAAAGCAAAACTTAAAAAATAAAACTTTTACTTTAGAAATATATGATAAACTCCATACTATTAAAGATGCATATAATATATTACAAGAAGTTATACAATGATAGAAAAAATGTTATGTAATAAAAATAATAGTCTTATAGAAGCAATGAAAATAATTAATAGAAATGCAATGGGAATAGCTTTCATAATAGATGATCAAAATAAACTTTGTGGGACAATAACTGATGGTGATATAAGAAGAGCCTTATTAAGAGACATAGGACTACAAGAAAAAGTACAAAATATTATTTCAAAAAGTTTTTCTTTTGCTTTAATAACTGATGATTATGATACTTTAAAAAATAAAATAAATAATAAAATAAAAATTATTCCGTTAGTAAATAATCAAATGAATGTAATTGATTATTTTGAGTATAAACAGGATATATATTTTCCAATTGCGATACCTAATTTAAACGGGAATGAATTTAAATATCTTACTGATGCATTTTTAAGCACATGGATATCAAGCAATGGTCATTATATAAATCGTTTTGAAGAATCATTTTCGTCTTATTGTAATTGCAAATATGGTATCGCTGTTTCTAATGGTACAGCTGCACTACATCTAGCTCTTATTGCTCTTAATATAGGGAAAGATGATGAAGTAATAGTTCCGGACCTTACTTTTGCTGCCACAATAAATGCAGTGCTACACGCAAATGCAACCCCAGTTATTGTAGATGTTGAGGAAGATAGTTGGTGTATTGATCCAAAAGAAATAGAAAAAGCTATAACAATTAAGACAAAAGCAATAATACCTGTACATATTTATGGACAAGCGTGTGATATGAAAAATATTATGAATATAGCTAAAAAATATAATTTAAAAGTTATTGAAGATTGTGCAGAAGCCCATGGAGCATTATACAATAATAAAAAAGTTGGCAGCTTTGGAGATATAGGTTGTTTTTCTTTTTTTGGTAATAAAGTAATTACTACAGGAGAAGGGGGTATGTGTATAACTAACAATAAACTTCTCGATAAAAGAATAAGATTATTACGAGATCATGGGATGAGCAAAACTAAAAAATACTGGCATCATATAGTAGGTTATAATTATCGTATGACAAATCTTCAAGCTGCAATTGGATTAGCTCAGCTTGAAAGAATAGAAGAGATACATAAAAATAGAAAAAAATATGAAGATAATTATAAAAAAATTTTAGATAAAAATAATTTTGTATTTCAAAAAGATATTGAAGGGAGAAAGAAAATTACGTGGCTTGTAAGTATATTGATAAAAGAAGATATAGATAAAAATAACTATATATTAAAATTAAAAGAAAAAGGAATGGATGCAAGGCCATTTTTTTATCCACTTAGTGATATGAAAATATATAAGCCTTATTGTAAAAACAAAACTCCCATTACACATAAACTATCTAAGCTAGGGTTAAACTTGCCAACTTATGAAAGTCTAAAAAGTTTACAAAAAATTAAAAAGATTATTCAGAGTATCGAAAAGGAAATAAGATGAATGATAATTGGAAAGTTTGGGATAATATGCCAGAATATGGTGATAACTTCCATGCACGAATAACAGGTGAAAAAAATGAAATGGAAAGTAGTAAATCTTTAGCACATCTACTACAAGAAATTATATCAAAAGATGATTTAATATTGGATGTAGGCTGTGGCGCTGGACATTATTTAAAATCTTTAGATAACATACTAAAAAAACCTTTTAATTATCATGGAGTTGATGCAACAAACTACTACATTAAACTTGCAAATAAAGCATATAGTAATTTTAACTTAAATACTTGTAGAAAAAAAGAATTTTCTATCTCAGATATTTATGAATTAAATATAGAGGATGAATATTCTAACATCACTATATGTAACAATGTTCTTTTACATTTACCTGAAATAGATAAAGCATTAGCTGAATTAGTTAGAGTAACAAAAAAAACTATTATAATTAGAACACTTGTAGGAGATAGTTCCTTTAGAATTAAACAAATAAGGGAAGAAGAAGAGTATAATGAAGTAGGAGAACCTATTAATTTTCATTTTTTTAATATTTATTCAAAAACTTATTTTAATAAACTAGCAGAAAAGTATTCATTGAAAATTCAAATTATTCCAGATACAAATTTTGATCCCAAAAATATTGGTAAATCAAATTACGAAAAGAGTGAAAGACCATTTGACCTGACAACTATTCAAAATGGATATCAAGTAAACAAATATATAATTTCACCTTGGTGCTTCATTAAATTAGAGAAAAAAAATGTATGAAAATAAAAAATTTTTAGCTATTATTCCAGCAAGAGCAGGGAGTAAAAGACTTCAAAATAAAAATTTACTCAAATTAAATAATAAACCTTTAATTGGATGGACTATTGAAGCAGGATTAAAAAGCAAATATATTGATGAAGTAATGGTAACTACTGATGATGATAATATAATGCAAATATCTGAGAGCTGTGGTGCAAATGTACCATTTAAAAGACCTAAAGAATTAGCTACAGACTATGCAACAAGATCTCAAGTAATCAATCATACAATAAATTATTATAAAAATATTAAAAAAAAACACTTTGATTATTTAATTTTTTTACAACCTACATCTCCACTTAGAGATGAAATAGATATAGACAAAGCTATTGAATTTATGTGTAAGAAAAATGCAGATGCTATAATATCTGTATGTGAAGTTGAACATCCTATTCAATGGAGTGGAACTATCCCAGGAAATAAAGATATGACTAATTTCCTTAATAATTCATTTCTTCAAACAAGAAGTCAAGATCTTGAAAAATATTATAGACTTAATGGAGCAATTTATATTTGTAGTATTGAGAAATTTTTAGAAGAAGAATGTGTGTTTTTAAGAAATAATATATTTGCATTTGAAATGTCACAAATTAAGTCTGTAGATATCGATACAAAAATAGATTTTTTATATGCCTCTTTTTTAATGGATAATAAATCTGATTTTTTAAGGCAATAAATGAAATCAAATTTTATAATTTCAGAATATACTAAATATGATAAAAATTTAGCATCTTATTTTATAACTTCAAAATCTTTAAAAAAAGACTTTCAAAAGAAAAAATATGAATTTCCAGAAGAGTTAATTAAAGATGAAAATACTTTAGATGAACAAACTGATTTTATATTAGAAAAGTATGAATACTATAAGAGTCACTTAATAATTAAATTAAATGAAATTCATGAAAAAAAATTTTCAGACATGTTTTGGACAAAAGCACTTAACTTATATTTTTTAAGACTAATTATGTCTCAATGGATTAGATTTAATAAATTTAAAAACTTTAATCCTAAAAAAAACAAATATAGTATTATAAATGAAGCTCAGTATTATATTCCAATAGATACTCCTAATAGTTTATTAAACTTACTCAATAGTAATTTCTATCAAGAACAAATTTTTTCTATTTACATAAAAATATTTTATCCTAATATCAAATATAACTATACAGAATATAATATAGATATCTTAAAAGGATTAAATACTAACACTACTTATGATTTTAGTAAATTAAAGTTCAATGAAATTACAATCTTAGATACACACATAGATGCTTATGAAAAATTTAATATTTCAGATTATGCTAAATATTTTTACTTACCCTCATTAGATATTTCTAATTTTTCATATTCTAAAGAAAAAAGAGAAAAACTTAACTTTTCCCATTCTTTGTTTAAAGATGATTTTGATAAATTCTTTTTTAAATCTCTAAAATACTTATTACCCAAAAGTTATATAGAAGCTTTTTCATATATTTATGAAGCATATAATCAAATTGATTTTTCTAATGCAAAATATATATTATGCGAAAACTGGATTGCAAATGATAAGTTATCTATTCTTTTAGCTATGGCAAAAGAACAAGGAGTATTACACTATGCATTGGAACATGGACATGGACATTATTTGAAAAATAATTATGCATTATTTGCTCATAATATGGTTGATAAATATATATCATATGGATGGAAAGACAAAAGAATAAAAAATCTAATTTCTACTGGAATGTGGAGATTAAATCCAGAAAAAAAATATAAACAAAATAAAAAAAAGAAAGATATCCTTTTTGTATGCTATGGGAATACATATTTATTCGATAGTGATTTTTTGGCTTGTCACAATTTAAATAATAATGCGCAAGAAAGCTATTATCAAAATATGAAGAAATTATTTAAAAATATTTCACATAAAATAAAAAAACAAATATTATATAAAGAATACCCCTTATATTTAGGTAAGAAACGTAATATATCTAAAAAATTTTCAAAAATATTTAGAAACTGTAAAATATTAGATAATAATAATGAATTAGGATATGGTAATCTTCACTATATTAACTCTTCAAAATTAATCATTATTGGTAATATAGGCACTGTTTTTTTTGAAACGTTATATCATAATGCACCTGTTATATGTTTTTATGATAAAGACTTTTCTTTTATAGAAAAAGAATATATTTCAATATTTAATAGATTAAAAGAAGTTGGTATTTTACATACCTCCTCGTATAAAATGGCAATACATTTAAATAAAATTGCTGCAAACCCTTATAATTGGTGGAATAACAAAAAAGTTACAGAAGCAAGAAAAGATTTTTTAAATATATTTAGTTCTTCTCATAATAATTTTTATTCTTTTTTAAAAGATTTAAAATAATTCAAGTTTATTAAATATATGAAAAAGCTTTTTTTTAAAAAACTTAAGTATAATATTTATATATTATTAATATACAAAATGAGTTTCAAATGGTGATATGGATTATTGGACTTCCTGGTAGTGGGAAAACAACTTTAGCAAAAGAACTTCAAAAAGTATTTCCAAATATGTTACATATTGATGGAGATGACATGCGAGAAATTTGGGGTTCGGATATTGGTTATTCTACAAAAGATAGAAGAAAGAATTCTACAAGAATTCAAAAATTAGCTGCATTATTTGAAAAACAAGGCTTTATCGTTGTAGTTTCAATTATGTCAATTTTTCAAGAGCATAGAGATAAAAATAAATATTTATATAACTCATATTTAGAGATATTTTTAGATGTGGAATTATCTATATTAAAAAAACGAAGAAAAATATATCAAGATGCTATAGAAAAGAAAATATCAAATGTTGTAGGAATTGATATACCTTATGAAAAACCTATTAATTCTAATATAATTTTTAACAACAACTTTGAAATCAATTACATGATAAAAAGTATCAAAGAGTATATTTGTGTATAAAATAACACAACAAAATCTTTTAAAACATCCTACAACATATCAATTTAGCGATGTTTCAAATAATAATTTCCTAAATGACTATATAATTCAACGTGAAAGTTTTTTGTTTAAAATTAAAAATAAAGTAGATAATACATTTAAAATATTTTTGTCTAATATTTCATTATTAAATGTTGATGAAATATATAAATTACAAAAAAAGTTTGAAGTAAAAAAGTCATTCTTTGAAGATTATAAAAAGAATATAAATTTCATGACTTTATTTTCTTTTCAATTAGCAACCTATTTAAAAACTAATTTTTGTTTTTCTTTATTTAGTACATTTTTAAAAGTAAATGATACTCTTACTTCATTAGGTATCAATGATTTTTCACCAATTGAAATTACTATGATTCAAAAATCAATTACTATTGAATTAGAACTATTTAAAAGAGTATGTAATGAATAATATATCTTTTATCGGCACTTGCAATTTTAGAACTTATTTTTACTTGCAATCATTAAAAAACAATAATATTTCTTTACAAAATGTTATTATTTATGACTATAAAAATTTAGATATATCAAAATTCTTAAATAAACAGATTTCATATAAAAATCATTATATCAATATATATGAATCATTAGAATCTTTATTAGATTTTTATAATGCAGAAATTATAAAAAAGAATTCTATAAATAACATGAAGGAAGAAATAAAAAAAATTAAAACAGATTTTTTTATATTTTCTGGGAAAAGTGGAGAAATTGTCAAAGAACATATTTTATATTGTAATAAGTTTTTACATATTCATCCAGGTAAGCTACCTTCATATAGAGGGAGTACTACCATATATTATTCTTTGTTAAACGAATCAAAATGCTTTGCAAGTGCTTTTTTTTTAGATAAAAAAATTGATGCAGGAAAGATTATAAAACAAATGGAATTTGATATTATTGATATTGACTTTGATTACTTGTATGATTCATTTATTAGAAGCTACTTATTAATAGATATTTTAATTAATGCAGAGACGAAAACAACAGAACAAGTAGGTAAAATAAAAGAATATTATATAATTCATCCAGTATTAAAAAAGTTGGCTCTAATAAAAAAAGAAAAAGTATTAAAAAATGAAAAAAATTTTTAGATTTACAGAAAATAGTCTCTATTGGGACAATAGATGGGAAAATAGTGGAATAGATAAAAACTCTTTTAGTAACCTAAACTTTTATCCAATAAAGCAAGCAGAAAAAATTTTAAATGACTATAAAATTAATGAAAAGATTTTAGAATTAGGTTGTGGTGCAGGAAGAGTTTTTTTTCATTATAAAAATAAAGGTTACAAAATAAAAGGAATAGAATATAGTAAAATTGCTGTAAAAAAAATACAGTGTCTTTTAGAAAATAAAGAAGATGTAATTCAAGGAAATGTATTAGATTTACCATATGAAGATAGTAGTTTTGATTATATTTTAGCATTTGGGCTATTTCATAATCTTGAAAAAATGGAAGATATAGAAACAGCATTTATTGAAACAGCCCGAGTATTAAAAGTGAATGGGAAATTGGTATTTTCAGTAAGATTTGATTCTCTCGAAAATAATATAATTGAAGGAATCACAAAGAAAAGAAATAAAAACAAAAACTTTAACAAATTTCATAGATGGCATTTTGATTTAAACACTACAAAAAGGATTCTTGAGAAATCCAATTTATTGATAACCAATATTGAATATTCAAAAAATGTATCATTTTTATTTAAATACAATATTTTTAGAGCAAAAGAAATGAAAAAAGAAAACTTTTTAGAGTCTACTGCAAGAAGTGAAGGTTTTAAATTAAACTGTATAGGACAACAAATTGATAAATTTTTACATACTTTCTTTCCCAAACAATTTTCAAATTTATTAATACTAAGTGTCAAGAAAAAATGATAAATAAATCAAAGGCTCAAATGCTTTTTTTCTTAGAGAAAAAAGTAACAAAATCAAAAATATTACCCTTATTAATATTTAGTGCAGATACAAATATTGAACTAATAGTTTTAAAAATCAAGCAACACTTTAAAAGTAAAATAATTATTCGATCTTCATCTTTAAATGAAGATACTGAAAATAATTCAAATGCAGGATATTATGAATCTATTCTAAATATAAATACAAATGATGATAAAAGTATAAAAAATGCTCTTAACAAAGTTATTTCTTCTTATAAAGATGAACCTCTTAATAAAAATGAAATTTTAATACAACCCATGTTAAAAGATGTCATTTTGAGTGGTGTTTTATTTACATGCGATATCAACACTTTAAGTCCCTACTATATTATAAATTATGATATTTCAGAAAATACAAGTAATGTTACAAGTGGTAAAGGTAAAAATATTCAAACATATATTGAATATAAATTTGCAAAAAAAATACAAAGAAATAATATTGTTCTTGATAAACTTATTGAAGCAGTTAAAGAATTAGAAATACTCTTAAATAATTCTTTCTTAGATATTGAATTTGCTTACGATGGATATGAAATCTATATTTTTCAAGTAAGATCAATTACGAAAGGGAATAAAAAATATATATCAAAACAAAAATTAGAAAAAGCACTATATAAGCTCCATAAAAAAATAAAAAAATTGAATGCTCCTCATCCAAATTTATTAGGAGACAAAACCTTATTTGGTGTTATGCCAGATTGGAATCCTGCAGAAATAATTGGGAAGAAACCGAAAACATTGGCATTGACTTTATATAAAGAATTAATAACTGATAGTACATGGGCATACCAAAGAGATAACTATGGATATAGAAACCTCAGATCTCACCCTTTATTAATATCTCTTTTAGGTGTAGCATATATTGATGTAAGGGTAAGTTTTAATTCTTTTATACCAAAAACACTTAATGAAACAATAGCAAAAAAATTAGTGAATTATTATTTGCAAGAACTTGAAAAAAATCCTCATAATCACGATAAAATAGAATTTGAAATAATATTTTCATGTATAGATTTCAATACAAATAATAAATTATATGACTTACTTACAAAAGGTTTCAATATAGATGAAATAGCTGATATTAAAAATTCTTTAACTAATTTAACTAACAATATATTCACTTTATACAAAAAAGATTTAAAAAAAATCACTAAATTAGAAAAAAAGCATTCAAATATTATTAATTCAAATTTAGAATTAATTGATAAAATTTATTGGTTAAATGAATACTGTAAAAGATATGGAACATTACCTTTTGCAGGATTAGCTAGAGCAGGATTTATAGCTATGTCCTTTCTAAAATCTTTTATTTCACAAAACATTATAACATCAGAAGAATACAATAGATTTTTAAATTCTTTACAAACAGTAGCAAAAGATCTTAGCCAAGATTTATCAACAATGACTAAAAAAGATTTTTTAAAAAAATATGGTCATTTAAGACCTGGCACATATGATATCTTGTCAGATAGATATGATAAAAAATATGATTTTTATTTTGAATCGTACAGATACGAAAAGAATACTCAAGTTACCTTTAATTTTAATAAATCTCAACTATTATTAATTGATTACCATTTAAAAAATAATGGTCTTAAAATATCTGCTGAATCTTTAATTGACTTTATAAAAGAAGCTATTGAAGCAAGAGAGTTTGCAAAATTTACTTTTACAAAAACTCTAAGTCAAATTTTAGTTTTTATAGAGGAACTAGGAGGGAAATTTTTTATTAACAAAAATGATATATGTTATTTAGACTATAAAGAAATCCTTAACCTCTATTCTTCTCTATGGTATGAAGATGTCAGTACAATTTTCAATCATAATATTAATCAAAATAAAGATTTTTTTGAATTAACAAAAGCTATAAAATTACCAGATTTAATTACTTGTGAACAAGATATATATAATTTCTTATTAACGAAGAACTCACCAAATTTTATCACTCTAAATGTAATAGAATCTAACATTATTAAAGAAGAAGATATTTTTAATAAAAAATTAGAAAATGCAATTATTTGTATAAAAAGTGCAGATCCAGGATATGACTTTCTTTTTACAAAAAAAATAGGTGGATTAATTACAAGTTATGGAGGAGTAAACTCTCATATGGCAATACGTTGTTCAGAATTAAATATTCCTGCAGTAATAGGTATAGGAGAAGATGAATATAAAAAAATTTCTAATTCAAAAGTTGTAAAAATTGATTGTAAATGTCATATGATGAGGACAATATTATGAAAAAAATCGTTGTTTCACAAAGATTAATACAACATGATAAGTATTATGAAATAAGAGAATGTCTTGACATAAAATATTCTAAACTTATTGAAAAATGTGGTTTTTTACCAATAATTTTACCTACAGAAGTAAATTTCAAAAATTACTTCAATGAACTTAAGATTGATGGAATTTTTTTAACAGGAGGAAATGATTTATATATTTTTAATCAAAGTATTTTATCCCAAAAAAGAGATATATTTGAATATGATTTAATTAAATATGCAATAGATAACAATATCCCTATTTATGGTATTTGTAGAGGGATGCAAATTATAGCAAAGTATTTTGATTCCAAACTAAAATTAATTCCTAATCATATTAATAGTCATCACAAAATTGTTGTTAATAAAGAATCCAAATATTTTAAATATTTAAAAAATATTGAAACTACTAATTCTTTTCACAAATATGGAATTGATATTTTAGGAAAAGGGTTAATTATATCTGCAAAAAGTAATGATGGTATAATTGAAGCTATTGAACATGAAAAATATAAAATTTTTGCCCAAATGTGGCATAGTGAAAGAACAAAACCATTTTGCAAAAATGAACTAGATATAATAAAAAAATTTTTTACAGAGGAAAAGAATTAAAATGCGTTCTATTATATTAGCTGCAGGACAAGGTACAAGATTAATGCCATTAACAAAAGACAAACCAAAGTGCATGGTAAAATATAATAAAAAGCCTATCATTTCTTATATAATTGAAGCAATGAAAGAAAATGGTATTTCAGATATCTCTATTGTAACTGGTTATAAAAAAGAAGTCTTAGAGGAATATCTAAAAGAAGAAAAAATTACATTCTTTAGTAATGATATCTTTGACAAAACTAATATGGTATATAGTCTATTTAAAGCAAAAAGTTATATGACAGAGGATGTCATTATTTCGTATTCAGATATAATATATAATAGTGATGTTTTAAAAAAAATCATTAATAGTAATAGTGATTTTTCTGTAGTTATAGATAAAGAATGGGAAAAGCTATGGTCATTGAGAATGGATAATATTTTAAGTGATGCTGAAACCTTAAAAATTGAATCTGGTAAGATCAAAGAGATAGGCAAGAAAACTGATAATTTGGATGATATTCAAGCTCAATATATTGGACTTATAAAAATATCAGCAAAAGCCATACCAAAAGTTTTAAAATTTTATGAATCATTAGAAACAAATATATTGTATGATGGACAATCAGTATATAATATGTATATGACTACTTTTATTCAACTAATTATTGACAATTTAATGGAAGTTAATCCTATTGAGATTTATGGACACTGGTTAGAAATTGATACTATAGAAGATTTAAATAATTATGAAGAAAAAGAATATAATGTTACTTAATCAATTTCATAATAAAAAAGTTTCAGAAGTTTTTTTACTCAAACTTTTATATATTTTTAGCTCTCCATTGGCTCAAGTTTTTTTATTATTTAATATTAAAGCAAATACAATAACTACCTTATCAAATATTAGTGCAATGATATCATATATTTCTATTTTTTATAATTTTTATTTTTTCTTCTTTTTTTGGTCTTTTAGTCTTATTTTAGATATTTGTGATGGAATTGTAGCAAGAGCAACTAAAACATCAAGTGCTGCAGGAAGTTTTTATGATCATTTTTCAGATTTTTTAAAAATTATGGGTCTCTTTTTATTTATAGGAATATATTATGATACTAAAATAATATGGATACTAGTTTCTTTAAATCTTTTAGTTTTTTCTACAGTAGATTATCTAGATAAAGTTATACATCAAAAAAATGCTTTAATTAAATATAATAAAATTAATTCAGTTTCTTCAAATAATTCATTTAATCTCACGATAAAAATTATTATCAAAATTAATACATTTTTAAATAATTTAATTATATATAGAACATTTTTTATAATGCATGGACAATATAATTTAATTTTATTACCTCTTGCATATAATATTTATACTGCTCAGTATACATTAGTATTATCATTTTTAATTTGTTTTTGGACTATAACATTATTACTTATTCAAATAAAAGAACTAAATAATATTATGATTAATAACAATATACCATGGAAGTAACATAATGAAAAAAAAGAAAATTATAATTTTTGGATGTGGGAATGGTGGTAAGAATGCATATAATTATCTAAATAAAAATTATGAAATAATTGCCTTTTCAGATAATAATAAATCTTTATATAAAAATAAAATTTATAATTTATCAATAATCAATCCAATTGAATTAGAGAATATTGATTTTGATTATATATTTATTGCTAGTATGTATAATGTAGAAATAACTGAACAATTAATTTGTGAATTAAATATATCAAAAGATAAAATAAAAAATTTAGACATTAAATTTTTAACTAATAAAAAAATGAATTTAGTTTATGCATCATTTCTAAATATACTTTTTATCACTTTCTTAATGTTATTAGTGTATAGTATCTTAGAAATATTCGAATATTTTTTAAAATAATAAAATTGAGTGGACTATAAATATATGACTAAATTTAATAATTCTAAAATATTTAAAAAATATATTTGCCCAAACCCCTTTATGTACGTAGAATTACAAGAAAATGGTAATATAAATACATGCTGTTATATAAACCATAAATTTGGAAACATTAATAAAGAAAATATTAAAGACATATGGAACAATAATGATTTCAAAGAGTTAAGACGTTCAATTTTAAATGGGGATTTTTCATATTGTGACAGTTCAAGATGTGCTTCAATGCAAAAAGTATTAGAAAAAAAATTATCTAACAAATCTTATCAAATACCATATGAATTAATTTTAAAAGACGAAATTACAGATATTTCATCTTTTAAACTAGAACAAAATTTACCTAAAATAATATCTTTTGATGATGATCAAACTTGTAATTTAAGTTGCCCCTCTTGCAGAAAAACTCTCATAATTGAGACAAAAGAACAAAGTGAAAATAAATTAACAAAAGAGTTTCAAATCATCGATGAATGTAAAAACTATTTAGAAGAAATTTGGTTGTGTGGAGCAGGAGATTTATTTGCATCAAGAACATATAAAAAGCTTCTCACTACATATGACTTTTTACAGATTCCAAATATTAAAATTCGTATTGATACAAATGGTGTTTTATTCAATGAAAAAGCATGGAATACAACACTTAAAAAAGTTCAAAATATAATTAATGTCATTGCAATTTCTATAGATGCAACTAATGAAAAAACTTACTCTCTAATACGAAGAGGTGGTAACTTTAATACTTTAATGGATAATCTTTATTTTATCTCTAGTTTAAAAAATAAAAAAGAATTTATTTTTATCATTAGAATGATTGTACAAAATGATAATTTTAATCAAATGGCTGATTTTATCAAATTAGGGAAAAAACTTAATGTAGACCAAGTTGTTTTTTCAGAACTTCAGAATTGGGGTACATTTTCTCATGAAGAATATATTGAAAAAGCAGTGCATTTAGAAAAAAATAAAAACTTTCTAAAACTAAAAAAAATATTACAAGACCCTATTTTTTTAGATCCTGTTGTAAACTTAGGAAACTTAACCAGCTTGTTCAATAAGGTAAATAGTGAAGAAAAATAATTTAAAAGCCCGTGTAATAGCTTTTTATTTACCTCAGTTTCATCCTATTCCAGAAAATAATCAATGGTGGGGAAAAGGTTTTACAGAATGGACAAATGTAGGTAAAGCTAAACCTTTATATGAAGGTCATAAACAACCCAAAGTACCTGCCGACCTAGGATACTATGATTTACGATTAAATGAGTCAAGAATAGAACAAGCAGAACTAGCGAAACAATATGGAATTGAAGCTTTTTGCTACTGGCATTATTGGTTTGGAAAGGGCAAACAATTATTAGAAAAGCCTTTTAAAGAAGTATTAAAAGTCAAAAAACCAGATATATCATTTTGTTTAGGATGGGCAAATCAAACTTGGTCAGGTGTTTGGCATGGTTCTCCTAATCGTATATTAATAGAACAAACTTATCCAGGGTTAGAAGACTATAAAGAACATTTTTATTCTTTATTAGATGCATTTAAAGATAAACGATATATGAAAATAAATGAAAAATTAGTATTTCTTATTTATAACCCAATAGATATACCTAATGCATTAGAATTTACTAATTATTGGCAAACTCTTGCAAAAAAAGAAGGCTTAAAAGGTTTTCATTTTATAGCACATTTTTCAAAAAAAACTGAAAAATATGGTTGCCAAAGTTGTGTTGAGGGGGCACCATTTGCAACAATGGAAGCACAAGAATTAGAAGTTCAGAAAATAAATAATATTCAAAAGCCTACTGTTTATTCTTATAAATCACTTGTTCAATATTCAAAAAACTATAAATTAGGAGAAAATGAATACCCACTTGTAATGCCAAACTGGGACAATACTCCAAGATGTGGTTCTAGCGGTATAGTACTAGATGGTTCCACACCAAAATTATTTAAAGAAATTGTTGATAACGCTATAGAAAAAATTACTCAAAAGTATAGTAAAGATGAAGAAAAAATTATATTTTTAAAAGCATGGAATGAGTGGGCAGAAGGCAACTACATGGAACCTGATTTAGAATATGGTCATCAATATTTAGAAGTTTTATTAAGTTCTTTATTAAAAGATACAAATAAAAGAAAACAAGATTATAAGATTTTAAATTAGAGGTAAGTTATTATGATAGAAAATATTATATGCAAAGATAAATTATTATCAATAATAATAAGATCGTCTTATAGAAAAGAAGGTATTGAGTTTTTTACACCTAGTGATTTTTCTCAACAATTAGCATATATGAATAGACCTAAAAATTACATAATTGTTCCTCACATACATAACCCTATTCAAAGAGATGTACATTTAACACAAGAAGTACTAATCATCAAAAGTGGAAAAGTTCGAATAGATTTTTATGATGATAATAAAAAATATTTTGAAAGTAGAATTCTATTTGATGGAGATGTAATTCTTTTAGCGCAGGGGGGCCATGGATTTAAGATGTTAGAAAGTAGCGAAATAATTGAAATAAAACAAGGACCTTATGCAGGAGAACTAGATAAAACTAGATTTCAACCAATTAACTGTGATGAAGTGATTTTAAAATAATGATACCAGTAAATACACCTTTATTTAAAGGTAATGAAAAAAAATATCTTAATGAATGTATTGATACAGGTTGGATTAGTTCAGAAGGCCCATTTGTAAAAAAATTCGAAGAACAAATGGCTAAATATATTAATAGGAAATATGCTACTGCGTGCTCAAGTGGAAGTGCAGCATTAGACATTGCAGTTAAAGCCTTAGAATTAAAGAAAGGTGATGAAGTTATTATCCCTACATTTACAATTATTTCTTGTGCTCAATCTCTTGTTACAAATGGTATAAAACCAATTTTGATTGATAGTGATTTTTCAACTTTCAATATGAAAAACGAGGATATTGAATCTAAAATCACATCAAAAACAAAAGCTATTATGATTGTTCATATCTATGGATTATCTGTTGATGTAGACCCTATATTAAGAATTGCAAAAAAATACAATCTTAAAATTATTGAAGATGCTGCACAAATGCATGGACAAGAATATAAAGGTAAAAAATGTGGTAGTTTTGGAGATATTAGTATATTTAGTTTTTATCCAAATAAAAATATCACTACTGGTGAAGGAGGAATGGTTTTAACCAATAGCATCTTATTAGATGAAAGAGCCAAAAGTTTAAGAAACCTTTGTTTTACAAAAGAAAGGTTTATACATAATGAACTTGGGTATAATTATAGAATGACAAATATGCAAGCAGCATTGGGAGTTGCACAATTAGAACAAATAGATAAAATTATTGAAAAAAAAAGATGGATAGGAAAAAGTTATCATAATTTATTAAAAAATATAGATGATATAAATCTACCAATACAAAATACCGAATATTGTGAAAATATTTATTGGGTAAATACAATTACATTAAAGAGTAATTATAAATATAATGCTAAAGAAATTATGAAAAGATTAGCAGAAAAAGGTATAGGTACAAGACCTTTCTTCTACCCTATTCATAAACAACCTGTTTTTAATAATATGGGTCTTTTTTTAGAAGAAAAGTTAATAAATAGTGAAAACTTATATGAAAGAGGATTCTATCTTCCAAGTGGACTTTCTCTTACTTTTAAAGATTTAGAAGAAATATCAAATATATTGAAAAAGGTTTTGAAATGAATTCATTTGGAAATATTTACTCTGAATATTATGATTTACTCTATAAAGATAAAAATTATGAAAATGAAGTTGAATACTTACAAAAAGAAATTCAGACTGAATTACAAAATACAAATTCTATCCTTGAATTAGGTTGTGGAACGGGAAGACATGCAAAATTATTTTCTGAAAAGGGTTATTCTGTTCATGGCATAGATTCAAGTCAAGACATGTTAAAAATAGCAAAAAAAAATACTAATAATAATTTATCCTTTACTCATGCAGATATAAAAAATCTTAACTTAAACAAAGAATTCGATGTTGTATTATCTTTATTTCATGTACTTAGTTATCAAAATTCGAAAGAAGAACTTATTAAAACATTTGAAGTTGCAAAAAAACATTTAAAATTGGGTGGAATATTTATATTTGATTTTTGGTATGGTCCTGCTGTATTAACAAATCTACCTACGCCTCGGTTAAAAAAGTTACAAAATAAAGACATTGAAATAACAAGAATTGCTGAACCTGTTTTACATATAGAAAAAAATATTGTAGATGTTAATTATAATATTTTTATAAAAAATAAAAATACACAAAATTTAATTGAAAAAAAAGAACTTCATAGTATGAGATATTTTTTCGATCCAGAATTAGAATTTATTTGTGAGCTAGTAGGATTTAAATTAAAGAATAAATATGAATGGTTAACTAATAAAACCCCCAATATTAATAGTTGGAATGTTATGTGGATTTTAAAAAATGAATAATATGTATAATCAAAGAAAAAATTTAAAAGAATCATTAGAATTATTGAAAAGAAATGGTTTTGAACCTTCAGTTATATTAGATATAGGAGTAGCAGAAGGAACTCCTGATTTATATAATGTTTATCCATATAGTTTTTATTATTTATTTGAGCCTCTTATTGAATTTGAAGAACATATGCAAAGTATATTACAGAAAATTAAAGGTAAATATTTTTTAGTTGCAGCTTGTGATTTTACAGGTCAAATTAAAATAAATGTACATACAGACCACTTATCAGGTTCTTCAATCTTAAAAGAAAGTATGGGGGAAGTTGCTGATGGAAATGAAAGAATTATAAAAACATTAAAAATAAATGATTTATTAAAAGACCAACTTCTTAATGAAAAAATTTTAATTAAATTAGATACTCAAGGCTCTGAATTAAAAGCATTAAAAGGATGTAGTGAGATTTTAAATAATGTTGAAGTAATCATTACAGAAGTTTCTATGTTTAGATTTATGAAAGACTCTCCTGACTTCTATGATGTAATCCAATATATGAAAAGTATTAATTTTGTAGCTTATGATATAATTTTTGGATGGAACAGGCCGTTGGATGGTGCTCTTGGACAAGTTGATATAGTTTTTGTTAAAGAAACTTCAAATTTAAGAAAGAATCATTCATTTTCGACACCAGAACAATTAAGAAATATATAATTTATGAAACAGCAAATTTTAGTAATACATCCAGAAGGAAATATTTTTAATAATCCAAATTTATATGAAATTTTAATATTCTTAAATAAATATTTTCAAACATCTGTCTTAATTCCTAAATTAGAAATTAATCAAGATAATAAACAAAACAATAGTCCATGTAAGATTATTGAATATTCTAATATTTATAATGAATATAATCTACTAGCAGACGACAATATTTTAAATGACTTTATAGAAAGATATTCTTTAAACACTTACACATTTACAATAGGAATTGATAGACTAGGGATATATCTAGCATATATTCTTTATTCTAAGTTCAATATAAACTATGGATATATTTCATATGAAATATTTTTTGAAAAAGAATCTTCAAAAGAATTTAAACTTATTGAAAAAATTTCTTGTCAATACACTAATTTCGTAATTGTACAAGATAGAATTAGAGCACACAATCTTCAAATAGAGAATAATATTGATAGCAACAAAATGATTTATATTCCTGTTGCTGGTTCAAAGGAATATCCTTATAAAAAGAATTATTTTATTTATGACTTACTAAATATAAGCCGTTCAAAAAAAATGCTTATTTACATAGGTAGCATAGATTATTGGTCTTGTTTTAATAGTATATTTAAAGAAAATTTAATCCCAGAGGATTGGGTATTTATTATTCATGATAGATATGGTTCTTCAAAAGAAAAGTTAACTGCAATAGAGCCTAATTTACCCTCTAATATTTATTTTTTAGATATTACACTTTGTACAAACCATGATATGAAAAAAATTCTTCATTCAGCAGATTTAGGTCTTGCACTATATTGTCCCGATTATAAATCAATATTTACTGGAAAAAATATTTTAGATATAGGCTTGTCTTCTGGAAAAATTTCTACATATTTACAAAATGGATTACCTATTATTACATCAGATAATCTGATACTACGAGAATATTATAAAAAATATCATTTTGGTTATATAATAAATAAAGTTTCTGAACTAGAAATGATACTTTCTAACTATGAACATAATTCTAAATTCCATCAAGATAGTATTAACTTTTTTAATAAAGAATTAAGTTTTAAGAATTATGAAACAACCATTTTAAATTTACTTAGAAGTACTTTGAAAAAAGATGTAAAATCCAGTTTGACTTTATCTAAAAATAAAAATTTAATAGGTTCATTAAAATATATTTCAACAACTTATAATAAAATTGATTTTTCTAAAAAATTTAATTGTTTATTCATTCAAATTCAAAAATTAAAAAAAGAAAACCAGAAATATATAATTTATGGCAATGGAACTTTGGGTAAAACAATCAAATTATTACTAGATGAAAAAATAGAACATGTAGATATAGCTGAAAAAAACAATCATCCTATTAAACTACTTAATATGAAATATGACAAAATAATTATATCAGTTCTAGGAAGAGAAAATGAAATTGTGGAATATTTAACAAAAGAAATAGGTATTAATAAAAATAGAATTATAACATTAGAAATATAATGGAGAATAAAGTATATATGAAAGATAAAAAAATTGCATTAATCACTGGTGTTACAGGACAAGATGGTTCATATCTTGCAGAATTTCTACTTAAAAAAGGGTATATTGTTCATGGTATAAAAAGAAGAACTTCACTATTTAATACAGATAGAATAGATCATTTATATCAAGACCCACATGAAGAAAATAGAAATTTTATTTTGCATTATGGGGACATGACTGATTCTATGAATTTGACAAGAGTTATTCAAGAAATACAACCAGATGAAATTTATAATTTAGCAGCTATGAGTCATGTTGCAGTATCTTTTGAAACACCAGAATATGTGGCAAATGCCGATGGCATGGGAACCCTTAGAATATTAGAAGCAGTAAGAATTTTAGGACTTATAAAAAAAACAAAAATTTATCAAGCTAGTACATCTGAACTATATGGAAAGGTACAAGAAACTCCACAAAATGAAAACACTCCTTTTTATCCAAGAAGTCCTTATGCTGTAGCAAAAATGTATGCATATTGGATAACTGTAAATTATAGAGAAGCTTATGGAATTTTTGCTTGTAATGGAATCTTATTTAATCATGAATCTCCTGTAAGAGGTGAAACATTTGTAACAAGAAAAATAACAAGAGCAACATCCAAAATTGCATTAGGACTACAAAATAAATTATATTTAGGAAATCTTAATGCAAAAAGAGATTGGGGACATGCAAAAGATTATGTAAAAATGATGTGGATGATTCTCCAAGCAGAAAAAGCTGAAGATTGGGTTATTGCAACAGGACAAACAACTACAGTAAGAGATTTTGTAAAATTATCATTTGAATATGTTGGGATTACGTTAAGATTTGAAGGTACAGGAATAAATGAAGTTGGAATTGTAGATAAAATAAATATAAAAAAATATGAAAGAATTACCCAAAAAAAATATGACCATAAATTAGAAAATAAAATTGTTGTATCTATAGACAAAAAATATTTTAGACCAACAGAAGTCGATTTATTATTAGGTAATCCAACAAAAGCAGAAAAAAAACTTGGGTGGAATAGAGAATACAATTTACAAGACTTAGTTAATGATATGATGAAATCAGATATAAAACTTATGAAAAGAGATCAATACATTAAAGATGGTGGATATCAAGCAATGAGCTACTATGAATAAAAAAGCTTTATAAATGTCAATAAATAAAAATTCAAAAATTTATATAGCCGGTCATACCGGACTAGTCGGTTCCGCGATTTTAAAAAAGCTTAAAGAAAAAAATTATACAAATATTATAACAAGAACTCATGATAAATTAGATTTAACTAATCAATCTCTAGTTGCAAATTTTTTTAAAAAAGAAAAACCAGAATATGTTATTTTAGCTGCTGCAAAAGTAGGTGGAATAATGGCAAATAATTTATTTAGAGCTGATTTTATTTATGAAAATATCTCTATTCAAAATAACGTTATACATCAATCTTATCTGCACAATGTAAAAAAATTATTATTCTTGGGTTCAACTTGTATATATCCAAAAGATGCCCCTCAACCTATAAAAGAAAGTTCATTATTAACAGGGCCATTGGAATATACAAATGAACCATATGCAATTGCAAAACTTGCTGGTATAAAAATGTGTGAATCATACAATATTCAGTATAATACCAATTTTATTTCAGTAATGCCTACAAACCTTTATGGTCCAAATGATAATTTTGATTTAGATAATTCTCATGTTTTACCTGCACTAATTAGAAAAATTCATTTGGCTAAATTATTAAATGAAGAAAAATATGATGAAATAATGTTAGATTTGGGAATTGATAATATTTTTAAAGCTAAAAAATATCTTAAAAAATATGGAATTACAAAAAATAATGTTGAAATTTGGGGGACAGGAGAACCTAAACGTGAATTTTTATATTCTGAAGATATGGCTGATGCCTGTATATTCTTACTTAAAAATAAGAGTTTTAATGATATAGTGAATAGTCAATCTCTATCAAAAAGTGGAGAAATTAAAAATACTCATATTAACATAGGAACAGGAAAAGATATAAGTATAAAAGAATTAGCATATCTTATTAAAGATATTGTAAACTTTCAAGGAAATTTTAATTTTAATACAAATAAACCAGATGGTGTTATACTCAAAAAAACTGATATTACAAAACTTGAAAATATGGGCTGGAAATATAAAATAACACTGAGAGAAGGAATAAAAAAAGCATATGATTTCTATACACAAAACATCAAATAACATAAATAACATTTTAAAGTCAACACCTATAATATCTCAAATGGTTACAGATACACAAATTATTCATATTTTATCTAATTTAGAAAGTACTCTAGATTCTAATATTGAAGGAGAAATTGTTGAACTTGGATGTAATATTGGTACTACCTCTATATTTATTAGAAAACTATTAGATCTCAAAGAAAGTAAAAAAGAGTATTATGTATATGATTCATTTGAAGGACTTCCTGCTAAATTGTCACATGATATGTCAAATACAGCAATACAATATAAAGAGGGTTCATGCAAAACTTCTTTAGATCTTTTTACAAATACGTTTAAAAATTATAATTTAAAAAAACCAATAGTATGTCAAGGTTGGTTTAAAAATATTGATGAATCTTCTTTTCCTAAAAAAATTTCTTTTGCATTTTTTGATGGTGATTTTTATTCTTCTATAATTGATAGTTTTGATAAAATATATTCTAAATTATCTCCTGGAGCAAAAGTTATTATTCATGACTATGGATGGGATGCATTACCAGGGGTAAAAAAAGCCTGTGATGATTTTTTGAAAAATAAACCAGAAAAAATACTAATGTTAGAAGTAGGGATAGGTTTATTAATAAAAAAATGAATACTACTTATCCAAAAATTTCAATTGTTACAGTAACATATAATGCCGAACATTTTCTTGAGCAAACAATTCTTAGTATATTGAAACAAAAATATCCAAATATTGAATATATAATCATAGATGGTAATAGTTCAGATAAAACAGTTGAAATAATTAAAAAATATGAAAAATATATATCATACTGGACAAGTGAATCGGACAAGGGAATTTATGATGCAATGAACAAAGGAATATCTATATCAACAGGAGAATGGATAAACTTTATGAATGCAGGAGATAGTTTTGTAGAAGAAGATACAATTTGTAAAATAATGAATGAATTAGAACCTGAAACTGATTTAATAGCAGGAGATATATATTACATAGCAGAAGATAATAAAAAATCATATAAATCACATAAAGAAATTTATTATCCATTAGATAATATGTTTTGTTACCATCAAACTTTATTTACAAAAACATATATTATGAAAAATATACCTTTTTCCTTAGAATTTTCAATTGCTGCTGATTATGATTTTGTATTGAATTGTTTTCTAAGAAATTATAATTTTCAATTTGTAAACTTTCCAATTGCAAATTTTTTAGCTGGAGGTATTTCTGAACAAAATGTAATAAAAGCAAGAATTGAAGATTTATTTATTCAATCAAAATATTTAGATAAAGTTGATAATATTTTTAATTCAAATGCGTACAATACATTAAAAAGTTTAGAGAATTCATCTCATAATATGTTTTTTAATAGACTATTTAATAATTTACTTTCTCAATGCTATCACTTTCACCTAGAAAAAAAGAATTTTGTTCTTTATGGTTATGGAAATATTGGTAAAATAATTTATTCTAATTTTAAGAATAACATAAAATATGTTATAGATCAACAATATGATATCTTAAAAAAGCAATATATAAAACCTATTACTGTTTTAAAAAATAGTCCTAATGAATTGATTGTTATATCTGTTTTAGGAAGAGAAAAAGAAATTATAGATGAATTAATTAACACATATAATATACGAAAAGAGTTAATAATAATATTTAATCTTTAATCATTTTATTTCTATATAATCTATAAAATCATTTATACTAATAATATTAGGGGAAATTTTTTTTGTTAAAGAATAGTTTTTAATTTTCTGTATAATTTCATTTGCATAAGCAATACTTGCAATAATAATATATTTATTATCAATATTTATAGGACTAGATTCAAGAGTATATACATTATTATAATCAAATGTACTTGCAGTATTATTTGAATCAAGTATCATTATTATTTTTATTTTCTTGTTTTTTATTTTTTTTATAAGTTCATGTGCAATTTCTCCGGTACCATATATTATTAATTCTTTTATGGACTTTAGCTTTATCAAGTTAAAAAGTATATCCGAATCTAAATTATAAGAATCAATCATTATATTTCTTTTTATTTGTATCTGATTATATCTTAATTTTAAATTATTATTTTTAGTTATTTTAAAAAGATTATATATATAATTTATATAGTAACTCTTATTATTGGTTTTAACAATTTCTAAAATATTATTATTAAAAGAGTATAATTTATTTTCAATATTTTCTAAAAAAATCTGATTCTTCAATTTTTGATTAAATAAAAGACTTAATAAATGAGTAGTTGTTATATATAAGAGTTTTGATAAAAAATAGTCCTCATAGTGTTTATAAACTTTTTTATCTATAAGAAACTTTTTAATTAATTTAAACACACGGAATAAATCATTTATATGTTTTAAAGAGATACTATTAGTAATAGATTTGTCTGTAACATTCCAATTATAAAATATATTTTCTAAAACACTAATATTCTTTGCATAAAAAAACAATTGAAATGTAACAATTTGGTCTTCAAAATATAATTCTTCAGGAAAAAATATATCGTTATCAATAAATAATCTTATCGAGTATATTTTATTCCATACCATTGGTGAAATACATCCTTTCATGAAATCACAAATAGAATCATTAGAATAAATATCTAAAGGAGATGTAGATAAGACTTCGTCATTACTTACTCTATGATATCGACAACTAACAATATCACAATTTTTTGACAAAGCTTCATTATAAAGAATTTCAACCATTTTAGGATGAATATAATCATCACTATCTATAAACATAACAAATTTAGAAGATGCATAAATTATACCTTTATTTCTTGCATTACCTGGACCTTTGTTATATTTTAGACCTATAATTTTTATTCGAGAATCTTTATTTTTATAATTTTCAACTATAAATAAACTTCTATCAGTTGAAGCATCATCTACAATAATAATTTCAATATTTTTCATTGTTTGATTTAATATTGAATTTAAACATTTATTTATATAGTTTTCAGCATTAAAAATAGGGACAATAATACTTACTAAAGGATTTTTACAACTGCTCAATCAAAGCCTTCATCCATTGATGATTATTTCTAAAATGTGGCGATGATACAAAATGTCCATCAACTACAACATCTTCTTCTAAATATTCACAACCAGAGTTTATAAGGTCATCTTTCATCCCTTTATAACAAGTTGCTTTTTTGCCTTTCATTATTTTTGCTGAGATTGTAACCCAAGAGCCATGACAAATTGTTGCAATTGGCTTTCTCTTCTCATCCATTGCTCTTACAAAATCAAGTATCTCTTGTACTTGTCTTGCTCTATCTGGACCTTCATGACCTCCTGGAATGATAACCATATCAAAATCTTTTTCATCTAACTCTTTACATTTTATAGTTGGGTTTGCCTCTTGCCCAAGCTTACCATTTACGCTTTTATCTCCGGCAATTGCTACATCAACTTTTATATTCTCTTCTTGTAGTCTATAAAAAGGGTATGTAAACTCACTATCTTCAAACCCTTTTCCTATGATTATTACAGCTCTTTTTCCCATTTATATCTCCTTTGAAAGCAACAAAACAGTATTTCCTACTTTCATATCACTTATATCTTTTAATCTAAATATTTTACCAATATTTTTATCATTATCCAAAATAGAAATTATAGAGTTTTCATCATAAGTATTTAATTGTTCTAAATCATCTATTTTAAGTATTTCAACTTTTGTCGTTCCAAATTTTTTTACAGTATTATTTGGAAAAGATAAAGATAAATTATCTACATTTTTATAACAATCTTTATTCTCATACTCTTTGCCTTGTCTTCCATAAGTGTCATTTATCCTTGCTAAATCAAACTTATTTACAGGGGTTTCTATCTCTAATACAAAAGCTCCCTCTTCATTGATTGCTTGTGTTTGATGAAAAATCTTTTTTTCAAAAAACAATCCATCTAAATTTTTTAATAAATTTGTTTTGTTTAAAGTACCACACATAACCTCACCATCTAAACATACTAAAGAGGTTTGTTTTTTAACATGACAATGCATCGATGTATTTTGCATATATTTTATATTTAATATCCAGATGGCACACTGTTCATTTTCAAAAAGAAGATATTCACTTCCCCAAGGTTTTTCTACTAAAATATCTTTAAAGTCAATACTACACTCAACATCATTATAAATCAATTGTTCTAAACTTTTTTTGTCTTCTGACGTAGGCTTTTTTAAATATTTTATATCTTTCATTCTGTCTCAATCTTTATAGTTTCTATTGCTTGTTTTAGAATATCTTCTGCTATTTTTAGTGATTTATGGGATACTAATACAAAACATACTCTTGATGTTCCATCTTTATACTCTTTTATTGTATCCCCCTTTTTAGCAAAAAGAAATACTTTTTCTACACCTTCCATATTCTCTACTTTTTCTATACCACTAATATTTTTGATTACTCCAGATTTTGGTAAAGGTGAGCCTGTTAAGGCATATTTATTTTTTTTATCTTTAAGTGCTTCTTTTTTAGTTTTCTTACCCAATGCGGTTAATATAGCGTTTTGCATAATATTTTTACCACTTGCAGCAGGTACTAAAAAATATGGATCCAAGCCACCTGCTACTCTAACTGTTGCTTCGATTATCCTAGCTCCAGCTTCTGTAACAATTGTATCTAGTTTTACAGTACCAGATTTTATACCTAAAACTTCCCCTGTTTTTTTAGCTAAATCAAATAACTCTTCTTGGATTTTCTTAGGTAAAGAGCTAGGGTTTTGCAATCCAATCTCTACAGGGTATATATCTCTTGTAAAAAATCTATCTGTTATATATTCAGGGATAAACTCACCATCACAATCAAATATAGCTTGAACAGTTTGCTCTTCTCCAATATAAAACTCTTCAACTAAAACTTTTTCAAAACTATCAAATAATCTATTTATATGCTCTTCTATACCCTCTTTATTATAAAATATTTTTGCTCCAACACTACCAAAACCATTATTAGGTTTTATTATCACAGGAAATTCTATCTCATAATCAAATGTTTTATTCTCTTTAGTTAATATTTTATATTTTGCATTTGGAATAACTGAATTTTCCAAGCTTTTTCTAAATTGTGTTTTATCTTTACAAATAGTTGCTATTTTTTCACTCACCCCACAAAAACCAAAATAATCATTAACAGCACCCATAGTAATAGCAGCATCTACTGCAATACAAACAATTCCTTTTAAATCTATTCCCTCATTTTTTAATCGTTTTATATTTTCTATATGAGCTTGTTTATCATAAATACTAATATTTATAAAAATATCAACCTCATCTTTTGCTATACAATAACTATTATAATCACTACAAACAATTCCTAGACCTAATTTTTTTGCCTCATAGATTGCAGGAAGCTGATGAATAGAACCTCCAATTATCCATATATATTCTTTCATCTATGCTCTCCAATAAAATTTATAAGATCTATTTTATCTTGTATATGTAAAAAATAAAATCCGTTAGAATCAGCTAAATGTTCTGAATCTTTTACATCTTTAATATTTAAAGTTGAGATTACAAAATCATTATAGTTTTTACAAAATAGCTTATAAGCTTCAAAATCTTCCATAGATAAAATCATTTTTACTATGGCAAACTCTTCTCTTGATGCTTGAAACTGTAGTTTTTTCCCTTCTAAAGAAAAAAGTAAAAGTTGACAATAACTAATCCCTAAAGCTAAGTTAATTAACTCACTTCTCCATCCACCCATTCTTGAAGCAATTTCTACTAAATATAACTCACAATCATCATCCACTCTAACTTCAATATGGCAAGCTCCAAACTTTATATTAAAAGAGTTTAAAACATCAAATGCAAACTCTTTTAACTTCGTTTCCTCTTCTTTTTCTACTCTTGCTGGGATTAATTGTTGTGTCTCTATTATATTAGGTAAAGGGGTCAAATACTCCTCAGTAATACTTACTATACTATGATTACCTTCTGAAGAGATTGTTTCTATGCTAAATTGTTTCCCTTTTATATACTCCTCTATTAAAACCTCTTTTTCAGAAGTAAATCTAAAAGCTTTTTCTATAGCAGAATCTATTTGCTCTTTTTTAGTAATAAAACTAACTCCTCTTCCTGCTGAACTGTCTATAGGTTTGATTATTGCAGGGAAAGAATCCCATTGTTTTAAATCTTCTGGAGTTTTTATTGTTTTATATTTAGCTATATTTATATTATTTTTTATAGAGATATTTTTCATCTCTTTTTTATTTGTTGTATTTAATGCAACTTGGTAGGTGTTTGATTTTATTCCCATTTTTTCTGATACATAACATGCTGTTACATTTCCAAGTTCAGATGCAATTGTAGTTATAATCAAAGGACTTAATTCTTGAGCTTTTTCTAATATTTGCTCTTTATCTTTTAAATCTATATGATAAAAATAGTCTGCATATTTTTTACCTTCACAATTATTGTTACCATCAAATAGATGAACTTCAAAATATAGCTTTTTTGCTTCAAATATCAAATCAAACTGAAGTTTACTTCCACCTAAAATAAATACTTTTTTCACTCTAACTCTTTCAAAATCTTTTTAATCAATCTATCTTTTGAGAATTTTAAATCAATTTTTTTATAAATATCTGTTTTTTCTATATATTCTATTTTCTCTTTTAGTTTTTCTAAAGATAGTTCATCAGCCTTTATTGTTGTTTTTATATTTTTTTGTTTCAAAAAATCTGTTACAACTTTTTGATTATTGGCAACTTCAATATTTATAAACTTTTTCTTTAAAGCCAATACTTCAAAAAGAGTTCCACCACTTGCACTTATTACAAACTCTTTTGAACTTAAAACTTCAGCAATATTATCTATATCTACTAAAACCTTTACATTTAGATTTTTTTTCAATTCTTCTAAATGTATATTTACATTTGAAGTTATTATAGATATTTTATATTTATTATCTATTTTCAAAAGGTATTTAGAAATTTTTGAAGAAAGATTTAATACATCATTTCCACCTAAGATAATTGCTATTGATTTTTTTTCAGGTTTTTTCTTATATTTGTTAAAAAACTCATCTCTTAAAAGTGTATATTTACTACCACACCATATTTTACAATTTTTAGAAACTAGTTTTTTATAATTTTTTTTATCTGCTTGAATACCATGATTTAAAATAAAGTCTGAACAATGAAAATTTAAAGTATCATCAAAACTTAATATTTTTAAGTTCTTATTTTTTGTTTTTATCTTTTTCTCAAAATCTTCATAAATATCATATGAATCAATAATAAGAAAGTCAACTTCTAAGTTTTTAATTAAATCATTCAAAGATTTTGTTTTATTGTCTTTTAAAATATAAACCATAAAACCATTTTTTAAAATCTCTTTATTTATATTTCCTTTTAAATCCAAGCTTGAAAATATTATTTGTAGTTGTTTATTTTGTGCTTTTAATCTTTTTGCTAAGACCAAACACCTTTTGACATGTCCTAATCCTATAGTTGAAGAGGAGTCACATCTAAATAATATTTTTTTCAAGTCTATCACCCATCTTATAATCTTTTCTTGCTGTTTTACCTAAAATTTCATTTAAATATTTGGGATGTAATCCATATCCAGGTCTTACACTTTTTATGTTCTCTTCTGTAAACTTTTCACCTTTTTTTATATCTTTACTTACATATAAACTTCTTGAAAACCTTCTTTGTCCTTTTCTTTTTTCATTTAAACTATAATCAACTTTTCCTATAAGTTTTTCAGTTTCTCTTATTTTCTCAACCATTAAAGAAAACTCTTTTTTATCTAAAGAAAATTCACAATCTGGTCCACCTATACTTTTATCAAGTATAAAATGTTTTTCAATAACTTGTGAGCCAAGTGTAGTTGCCACAATTGGAGCAGTTATACCTAAAGTATGATCAGAGAATCCAATTTTTACACCAAATAAATCTTTCATATTTTGTATAGTTGCTAAATTTGCTTCTTCTAAAGGCGCGGGATAAGCACTTGTACACTTAAGTAAAACAATATTCTCATTTCCTTCTTGTTTGCATATCTCTACAACATCTTGTATCTCATCAATTTTAGCAATTCCTGTACTTATAATTATTGGTTTACCTTTACTTGCTGTGTATCTAACTAGCTCATAATCTGTTATCTCAAATGATGCAATTTTATAAGCACTTGGATTAAACTGCTCCAAAAAATCAACTGCACTTTTATCAAAAGGAGTAGAAAAAATATCTATATCAATAGCTCTTGCATAAGCAAACAACTCTTCATGCCATTCCCAAGGGGTATACGCTTCTTTATAAAGTTCATATAAACTTTTTCCATCCCATAAGGTACCACCGTCAATCATAAAATCATCTTTTTTACAATCTAAAGTTAAAGTATCTGCTGTATATGTTTGAAGTTTTATAGCATTTGCACCACACTCTTTTGCTGCTTTTATTGTATCAAGGGCTGTTTGTAGACTTCCATTATGGTTTGCACTTAGCTCCGCAATAATAAAAGTACCATCTTTTTCTAAATTAAAATTCCCAATTTTCAAAATTTACCCCTTTTTATTGCTTCATACATATATTCGGCTCTTTCCCAATCTTCAAGAGTATCAATATCTTGAACTAAATATCGAGGAAGAACAATTGGTATTGAGTCTTTTCCAAAACCACTTTGAGTAAAGCTATTGTGTAGATTTTCCCAATAAAATTGCCCCGCATCTTGATATGCTTCTTCTAAGTCCTGACTTCTAGTTTGATGATACTCAGGAAAAAACATTTCACACCTATTATCTTTAGTGATTTTAAATGTTCTAAAGATAGGAAAAGGCATTGAAGTTACACTAAAAGCTTGGTGAGCATCACTTGACATTAATTTTTTAAAACCAAGTTTTAGATATTTTTCTTCCAAAAATGGTGCTGTGGCATAAATAGTACAACAAAAATCATACTCTTCCCCTTGCTTTTTTAAAAAGTTTATAGCATGACTTACAACATCAGCTGTACCTGTAAAATCATCACTTAATTCTTTTGGTCTTAAAAAAGGAATTTGAGCTCCATACTCTTTTGCTATATTTGCAATCTCTTCATCATCAGTACTTACAATTATTTTATCAAATAGATTTGATCTTTTTGCTGCTTCTATGCTATAAGCTATTAGTGGTTTCCCATGAAAGAATTTTATATTTTTTCTAGGTATCCTTTTACTTCCACCTCTAGCAGGAATTACAGCAATAGCTTTAGGCATAAAGTAATCCTTTTAGAGATTGTATTACATAATTTTGTTCCTCTTCACTTAAGCTTGGAAAAATTGGTAAAGATAATACCTCTTCATAGTATCTATCCATCAAAGGAGTAAACTCTTCTCCATATCCAAGATTTTTATAAAAAACTTGTTTATTTATTGGCATATAATGAAGCTGAACTTTTATATTTTTATCCATTAATTTATTAAAAAGTTCCTCTTTTGAAATTGAAAAATTTTTAAAATCAATTCTTATAACATAGAGGTGATATGCAGATTCTTTAGTAAATGGGTATAAAGGTTTTATGTTTTCTAAAGCTTCAAAATTTTCATCATATTTTTTTGCTATAGCCCATCTTTTTTCTAGAAAACCATCTAACTTTTTTAATTGAGAAATCCCTAAAGCACACTGTATATCTGTAAGTCGATAATTGAGACCCAAATCTCTCATCTCATATTCCCAAGGTTTCATTGAATCTGTCTTAATCATCCCATGATTTCTCAAGCTAAGTAGTTTTTCATAAATCTCTTTTGAGTTTGTTGTAATTGCACCACCTTCACCTGTTGTAATATTTTTTACAGGGTGAAAAGAAAAAATAGAGATATCACTATTTTTACAACTTCCAGCTTTTATATTATCTAAGCTTGCACCTAAACTATGGGCACAATCTTCTAGTATCTTTATATTATAAGTTTTTTTTAAATACTCTAATTTTTTTTGATTTACTGAATTACCTGAAAAGTGTACGGCATAAATAGCTTTTATAGAAGAATCCTCTTTTAATCTCTTTTCACAAAGATCTAAATCAATATTTCCATCCTCTTTTATATCTATAAAGACAGGCTTAGCATCCACATAAAGTATTGAATTAGATGTTGCTAAAAAAGAGTTTGGAGTGGTAAGAACCTTATCGTTTTTATTTAATAAAACCATTGAAGACAGATGAAGGGCTGCTGTTCCATTTGATACAGCAACACAATATTTAGCCCCTGTATATTTACAAAGAGCAGACTCAAACTCTTTTACTTTAGGGCCTGTAGTTAAAAAGTCTGATTTTAAAACCTCTTCAACTACACTTATATCATCTTTAAAAATAGTTTGTTTTCCATAGTTAATAATATTCATTACATATCTTTTACTATTTCTAAAATATCCTCTTTTTTATACCATTGAGTATTATCCCCTGAGTTATACTCAAAACCTTGTTTAACTTTTTCACCATTTTCACCTAACTTATTTATTTTATAATCTCTACTTTTGGTAAACGTAATTGTTGGTTGTATTACAAAATGGTCATCAAACTCTAAAGTTAAATGGGAGTCATCACTAGGACACATTATTTCATGAAGTTTTTCTCCTGGTCTTATACCTATTATCTCATGGGGTAATTCAGGGGCAAGAGCTTTTGCCAAATCTGTAATCTTCATAGAAGGGATTTTAGGCACAAATATCTCTCCACCTTGCATTCTCTCAAAATTTTTTAATACAAACTCAACACCCTCTTCTAAAGTAATTAAAAACCTTGTCATATTTGCATCTGTTATAGGGAGTGATTTTTTACCACTTTTTATCAATTTTTTGAAGAAAGGGACAACTGAACCACGACTTCCTATTACATTTCCATATCTTACAACTGAAAATTGGATATCTTGATTTCCTATTAAGTTATTAGCTGCAACAAATAATTTATCTGAAGCTAACTTTGTAGCTCCATATAGATTTACAGGATTTGCTGCTTTATCAGTAGATAATGCAATTATTTTTTTTACACCATTTTCCATTGCAGCATCAATAACATTTTGAGCCCCATTAATATTAGTTTTTATACACTCCATAGGATTATATTCAGCAATTGGTACATGTTTTAATGCTGCGGCATGAATAACATAATCAACATCATTCATTGCTTTTTTTAATCTTGACGCATCTCTTACATCACCTATAAAATATCTCATACACTTATTATCATAATCTTGCGACATTTCATATTGTTTTAATTCATCTCTTGAATATATAATTATTTTATTTGGTTTATATTTTTTTAATAATATTTCAGTATATTTTTTACCAAAACTTCCAGTTCCACCAGTAATTAAAATATTTTTACCATCAAACATCTGATGCCTTTTTATCTAATTTAGAAGATTTATTTATAATATAGTATCTAATAATTTATTTAACTTTGATTTTAAGAGTTTATATGTAATAATTTACATTAATTTCAAAACTAGGTTAATTTATGGCAGATAATATTCCAGAGGATATATTAAAAATTCAAAAAAAACTGGCCTCTTATGAAAAAGGTTCAAGAAATTATAAGAAATATACTAAGATACTAGCAAAACATATTAAACGATTTAGTATGAAGAAAAGAGTAAGCTCACATATTAAGACAATTGAAAACGTAGAAAAGCTTCAAAATAAGAATTCAAATAATGATGAATAAAAAACTATTACAATTTGCAATATTACTACTGAGTTAAAAAAATTTTTGCTAAAATTCCAACATAAATAAAAAGCGATTAGGAAAAACAATGGATGATAATCAAAAAAAATCTTTAGAGTTAGCTATTAAACAAATTGACAAAACATTTGGAAAAGGTACTCTAATTAGACTAGGTGACAAAGAAGTAGTTCCTGTTGAATCAATTTCAACAGGTTCATTAGGTCTTGACTTAGCATTAGGTGTTGGTGGTTTACCAAAAGGTAGAGTTATAGAGATTTATGGTCCTGAATCATCAGGTAAAACAACTCTTACTCTTCATGCAATTGCAGAGTGTCAAAAAGCTGGGGGTGTTTGTGCTTTTATTGATGCAGAGCATGCTTTAGATGTAGTTTATGCTAAAAATCTTGGTGTTGATACAGATAACTTACTTGTATCTCAACCAGACTTTGGTGAGCAAGCTTTAGAGATTTTGGAAACAGTTATTAGAAGTGGTGCAGTTAATCTAGTAGTAGTGGATTCAGTTGCTGCTTTAACTCCAAAAGTTGAGATAGATGGAGATATGGACGATCAACAAGTTGGTGTTCAAGCTAGACTTATGAGTAAAGCTTTAAGAAAAGTAACTGGTTTATTAAACAAAATGAATTGTACAGTTATCTTTATTAACCAAATCAGAATGAAAATTGGTATGACTGGATACGGAAGTCCTGAAACAACAACAGGTGGAAATGCACTTAAATTCTACTCTTCAGTTAGACTTGATATTAGAAGAATCGCAACTTTAAAACAAGGTGAAAACTCTATAGGAAATAGAGTAAAAGTAAAAGTTGTAAAAAATAAAGTTGCTGCTCCATTTAAGCAAGCAGAATTTGATATTATGTTTGGTGAAGGTATCTCTAAAACAGGTGAGCTTATAGATTATGGTGTAAAACTTGATATCGTAGATAAAGCTGGTGCATGGTTTAGTTATGGGGATAACAAAATTGGTCAAGGAAAAGAAAACTCAAAAGTATTCTTAAAAGATAATCCAGATGTTGCAAATGAGATTGAACAAAAAATCTTAACAGCTATGGGTGTAAACGATGAGATTATTCAAGGTGAGCCAGAAGAAGATGAAGATTAGGAGTTTTCCTTTCCTTCGTCAACTTACTAAATTTATTTATCTAACATTTTATTTGCTATTTCAAGATACTCTTTTGTAGTTTGATTATCAGGTTCTATTTCAAGACATCTATTTATCAATTTTAAAGCTTCTTTTGCATCTTCAAAATCTAAAAGAGTAAGAGCATAATTTTGTAAATATTCTAACTTTTCTTCAAGTTCTAAAGATTTTTTATGGGCATCAACAGCTTTTTCTTTATTTTTTCTACAACTTTTATAAAATAATGCAAAATTATTCCACACTTCATGAAGGTCACTATTTATTTGTAAAATTGTTGCATACAAATATTCAGCTTCATTGTATCTTTCTTGTTTTTCATAAGTAAATGCTAAATAATTTGCAGCATTTATAGAAGCATCATTTTCTACTAAGTTTGAAAAAACTTTTTCTGCTTTTTGATACTCTTTTTTATATAAATAAGCTTTTCCCAAGCCCAAAGAAGCATCTGTTAGCTTAACATTTATTCGTAAAGCTTTTTTAAAACTTGCAATTGCTTCATCTAATTTACCTAAAGCAAATAAACAATTTCCATATGCAATAAATATTTCAGGAAAGTTAAATTCATAATTGTTAATAATATATTCATATTGGATTAAAGATTCTTGATATTTGCCTGTTTTAAACAGTTCAAGAGCAAATCCAATTTGTAAACCTAATGTTCTTTTATCTATACTTTCCATAAATCATCCCTATGTTTTAACTTCTTAACTCTACCATTTTAAGCTAAAATTTTCAAAATTTTTTTATAAAATACAATCTTTAATTATATTATTCTTCATAAAGCAACAAAAAATAAAAAATTAAGTATAATATTGTGATTTAATCAAAAATAGGAGACCTGTGATGGTATTTATTGATAATGTTTACGCGGATGAAGTATTAGATTCAAGAGGTAATCCAACAGTTAGAGCAACTGTTATATTAAGTGATGGTACAAAAGCAAGTGCAATAGTTCCTAGTGGAGCAAGTACTGGTAAAAGAGAAGCTTTAGAATTAAGAGATGGTGATGATAGATTTTTAGGTAAAGGTGTTCTAAAAGCTGTTGAAAATGTTAACACAACTATTGCAGATGAATTATTAGGTTTAAGTCCATACAATCAAGCTGAGATTGATGCGACTATGAAAGATATTGATGGTACACACAATTATTCAAATTTAGGTGCTAATGCAGTTTTAGGTGTATCTATGGCAGTTGCACGTGCTGCAGCGGCATCTTTAGATGTACCTTTATACAGATATTTAGGTGGAGCAAATGCAATGACAATGCCTGTTCCAATGTTCAATATCATCAATGGTGGTGAGCATGCAAACAACTCTGTTGATTTCCAAGAATATATGGTTATGCCAGTTGGATTTGATAATTTCAATGATGGTTTAAGAGCTGTTTCTGAAATATATCAACACCTTAAAAAAGTTATTGATGGTATGGGTGAATCAACTGCAGTTGGTGATGAGGGTGGATTCGCTCCAAACTTAAAATCAAACGAAGAGCCTATTCAAGTTATTTTAGAAGCTGTAGAAAAAGCTGGATATAAAGCTGGTGAACAAATTTGTATCGCACTTGATGTTGCTGCGTCTGAACTTACTACAGAAGATGGGAAATATGAATTAAAAGGTGAAGGAAGAGTTATCACTTCTGAAGAACTTGTTTCTTATTATGAAGATTTATGTGCTAAGTATCCAATTGTTTCAATCGAAGATGGACTTTCTGAAGATGATTGGGATGGATGGAAAATCTTAACTGACAGACTTGGTTCAAAAGTTCAATTAGTTGGGGATGATTTATTTGTTACAAATGCAAATATTTTGGCAGAAGGTATCCAAAAAGGTATCGGAAACTCAATCTTAATTAAACCAAATCAAATTGGTTCAGTAAGTGAAACTATGCTTACAATCAGACTTGCACAAAGAAACAACTACAACTGCGTAATGTCTCACAGATCAGGTGAATCTGAAGATGCATTTATTGCAGATTTTGCAGTTGCATTAAATTGTGGGCAAATCAAAACTGGTTCAACTGCTAGAAGTGATAGAATCGCAAAATATAACAGACTTCTAGAGATTGGTGCAGAGATTGGTTATGCTGAATATTTAGGGAAACAACCTTTTTCTAAATAATTTATGAAAGAAAAAAAACATACAATTAAGAAATTTTCGTTACTAGCAATATTTTCTATTGCTGTAACGATTTTTCTTGGTTATCATGTTTCTAATGTTCTTTTTGGAGATAATTCTTTAGAGGTTTATAGTTCTCTAAAGCATAAAAAAGCATATCTTAAAAGTGAAATAAAAAGATTGCAAGAAGAAAATGCCTATCTTCAAAAAGAGTATTTTGAACTTAAAAATTTGGAGCCTGAAGAATGAAAAACTTATTTACACTATTATTAGTATTATCTGTTAGTTTAATTGCGAGAGAAAATCCCTTTGAAGCAACAAATGCTTATGAAGAAGAAGCAGCAAGAATCATTGAAATGAATGAAGTTGAAGAGGATTATGCAGTAGAGTTTCAACAAGAGCAACAATACGTAAATGAGATGTACGAAAAAATGAATAAGCCTGAAGAAGAGAAACCTAAAGTACCTGCTTTAACAGAAGAAAAAGTACAAAAAATGATTAATAAGGCACAAAAAGAAACTGAGAAAAAAGCAAAAACTATTGCAAAAGAAATTATAGTTGAACAACCAAAA
The DNA here is from genome assembly GCF_963675975.1 of Halarcobacter sp. Lineage (NCBI taxonomy): Bacteria > Pseudomonadati > Campylobacterota > Epsilonproteobacteria > Campylobacterales > Arcobacteraceae > Halarcobacter > Halarcobacter sp. Next base: position 488,376 of record NZ_OY780939.1, read on the forward strand.
CAAGTTGAACAAGTTGTTTATGTAAAACCACGACTTGATGTTGTAAATGAAAAACAACTTCTTCCTTTTGTAAAAGTTGAATATGATAATGATAGAATTGATATCTTCTCTAAATACTCTGTTAGTAAAAAAATAACACTTCCAGGTGAGAAAAAAGTTGTTCTTGATTTTAATGCAAAAGAAAATTTCTACACAGTAAGAGATGAATTAAAATCTACAAATTTCCCTAAGATTGCTGTAGGAAACCATAAAAATGAAAACTTTTTTAGAATTGTAATTGAACTTGCAAGTACTCCAGATGATTATGAAGTAACTTATGACAACAAAAAAGTTAGTATAATAAAACTTTACGAATAAAAAAATAAGGGTATATAAAAATACCCTTCTTCCTTAACTTCTACAATAAAACCTAAATATAGTTTTATCTTTTATTTAACAATTACTACCTAATAATAAGTCCAATTAAGCAGATTTATTTGTTGGCTTAATAAGACTTGATAAGATTCTAATAGCAACCATTACAATTAATACTTCCATAATAGAAGAAAGAATAAAGGCATAATAATAAAATTGCGTTATAGAGTGATTATGATATGCGATTGTAGCAACTGCAATTAAAAGAGTTAATGGCATAGAATGAGAAAGTCCTATCATATGAAATTTACTCCATCCCATCTCTTTGATAAATAAAAATGAAGCAACAAATCTAATCAAAATCATAGCAATGGCAATCAAAAATGCAGTTTTTACTAAACCATCTTCAGCTAATGAAGCTAAATCAAAAGAGGAACCTATATATATAAAAAATATAGGAACTAGCCAACCAAAACCAAAGTGTTCTAGTTTATGTGGAAGTTGTTTATTGTGTTCTTCAAAAAATGTAGTAATAAAAGTACCTGCAATAAATGCTCCAAATGCCACTTCTAAATGTAAATAAATCATCACAGATATCATTAGGAAGAATATAGCCATAGATACACGAATATCTTGTTCTTGATAATCATCTTCAGGCATAAGATATGCTTTTATTTCTGGATACCACCAAATAAGATTATGGAATAGTTTATATAAAAGAACCATTGCAACTAAGAATATTACAAATAAAACCATAGTTTTATAAAACTCTGAGTTGATACCAAACTCTAAAGCAGCAGCAACAGTAGTAAGAGCAAAGATAGATACAATCTCTCCAATTAGTCCCACTGTAATTGATAGTTTAATCCACTCAACATCACCATACTCTTTTTTTAATGCTGCTAGTAAACCTATAGAGATTAATGGTAATACAATAATAAATATTTTTCCTAAATCTAGATATAAAGTAATAGCTGTAGCTAAAGAAAATAGAATGACATTATAAAAAATCGATTTACGAAGTAGACTTCCAGATATATTTATAAGCTTTTTTAAATCAACTTCTAGACCTGCTAAAAACATCAGGTATAAAAACCCTAATTCTGCCACAAGCTCTAGAATTGAATGCTCTACAATAATTGCGAAATACGCAGCAATTGCACCTAACATTATCTCAACTGTAATAGTAGGAAGTTTTAATACACGAGAGACAAGTGGAGAAAGAAAAATAATCAATGATATTGATATAATTATTAGTATCTCTTCTCCCATCTAATTTACCTTAATTTTTTTCTCTTGTAATTTTAAAGCCTAATCTTTCAAGCTCTTCCATATCTTCTTTAGGAGATTTTCCAGCTGTAGTTAAGTAATCACCAATAACAAAAGCATTTGCTCCATTTTCAAAGATTTTATACTGTTCTTCACCAAACATAAGCTCTCTTCCACCTGCAACCATAATTTTCATTGCATTTGGAACCATCTTTCTTGCTAGTTTAATTAAATCAAAAGCTTCTTCTCTACTAATTGTACTAGCTTTAATAGGTAAAGCAGGATTATCAATATAAAAGTTTAATGGCACATTCATAGGCTCCAATGAAGCAATAGATTCAAGCATTGAAACTCTTTGCTCTTGTGTTTCTCCTAAACCAAAAATTCCTCCACAAACTAATCTTAATCCAACCTCTTTTACATTTTTACATGTTTGATATCTCTCTTCCCAAGAGTGAGTTGTAACGATTTCAGAATAAAAATCTTGTGCTGTTTCAAGATTATGATTATAAGCATCAACTCCAGCTTCTTTTAAAGTTTGAAGTTGCTCAACACTTGCTGTTCCATTACAAGCAATTAAAATTAGTCCTAAGTTTTCTTTTTTTACTGCACGTGCAGCTTCACAAACAAACTCTAATCTTTTGTCTGTAAGGCCTTTTCCTGCTGTTACAAGGCAAAAACCATTGGCATTGTTCTCTCTTGCTCTTTTTGCCTCTTCAACTATTTGTTCTATCTCTTTTTGTTTATATCTTTGAATATCTGCTTTGTACTTTACACTTTGAGTACAAAATTTGCAGTCTTCATTACATGTACCACTCTCTATATTACAAATGGCACATAAAAAAATATCTTTATTTTTATCATTTACGCTCATATTTAATCTCTTTTTTTAAAAATTTATTTTCATTTATATCTTTTGAGTAATAGTGGATTATATACTCATTTTCATTAATATCTAGCAAGATACATTCAACTAAAGGTTTCTCCCTAGCACATACTTCACCAGGATTTAGGAATAGTGTTCCATTTTTATAATCGGTTTCAAAAATATGTGTATGTCCATAGATTACGATATCGCTATCACCTGTTAAATAAAAAGGCAAATGCATAAGTTTGAAACTAATATCTTTAATCTTAAAATAATAGGGTTCTTGCTTTATATTGTATTTAGAAGATAATTCAATCAAAGAAAAATCGTTGTTCCCAAATACGCTAACATAAGTTAAACCTGATTCTTCTAAGTGTTTTAAATTTTCTTCCATACATAAATCACCAGCATGAATTAAGTATTCTGCTTGGTTCTCTTTTAAAAGGTTTATAACCTCTTTAGTATAGTCACTTTTATAGTGACTATCTGATAAAATTCCTACTTTCATCTATTTCTTTGTAGTTGTTTTAGCTGTAGACTTTTTTCTTGTCGTTCTTTTTGTTGTTGTTTTTTTAGCAGGTGCTTTTTTAGCTCCTGTTTTAGACTTTGGATCTTTTGCAATTATCTCTAATGTTTGCTCTAAAGTTAAATCTTCAGCCTCAACACCTTTTGGTATTTTAAAGTTTTTTCTACCTTGTTTGATATACGGACCATATCGTCCAGTTAAAATCTGTATTTTTTCTTCAGGGAAATCTTTAATCAATGCTTTTGCTTTTGCTTCATCAATCTCTTTTATAACCTCTAAAGCCCTTGGAAGTTCAATTGTATATGGATCATCTTGTTTTAAAGAATAAAATTTTGTTTTAACTTGTAAGTATGGTCCAAATCTTCCAATATTTGCTTTTATATCTTCACCCTCTGGTGTTTGTCCAACAACCCTTGGTAAAGTAAATAAAAATAGCGCTTCATCAAGTGTAATAGTATCCATATTTAGATGATCAGGAATAGCTACAAATTGAGGTTTCTCTTCGTCATCTTTAGTTCCTATTTGAACAAAAGGACCAAATCTACCAACTCTAGCACTTATTGGTTTTCCAGATTTAGGGTCAGTTCCTATCTCTCTTATTTGTAAATAATCCTCTTTGTTTACACTCTCTTCTTTTTCATTAATTGTTTTTTTGAAATCTCCATAGAAGTGTTGCATAACTTGTTGCCATGCAATTTTACCCTCTGCAATCTCATCAAAATCCTCTTCAACTTTTGCAGTAAAACCTAAATCCACAATATGAGGGAAATGGTCAACTAAAAAGCTATTTACAATCTCTCCTGTAGGAGTTGGAGCTAACTTTTTATCTTCTGTTTTAACAACATATTCTCTTTGTTGAATAGTTGAGATTGTTGGAGCATAAGTAGATGGTCTTCCTATCCCTTCACTCTCTAATTTTTTAACTAAGCTTGCTTCTGTATATCTTGCAGGTGGTTTTGTAAAGTTTTGTTCTAAGTCTAGTTTTTCTAAATCTAAAACTGTTCCTACTTTTATAGTTGGTAAAATCTTTTCACTACTATCTAAAACTGCTTCTGGATTATCACTACCTTCAGTATAAGCTTTCATAAATCCTGGGAATATTATTCTTTGACCCTTTGATTGAAACTCATACTCTTTATCTTTTCCGGCACTTATTTTATATGTAGTATTAGCTATTTTTGCAGGTGCCATTTGAGTTGCTAGTGTTCTTTTCCAAATAAGGCTATAAAGTTTAAATTGAGCTGGCTCAACAAATGGTTTAATATCACTTGGTTTAAGTGCCATATTTACTGGACGAATTGCTTCGTGAGCTTCTTGTGCTCCTTTAGCTTTTGAACGATAAACTCTAGGTTTAGCTAAACTATACTCTTTACCATATTCATTTTCGATAACCTCTTTAGCTGCACTTGTTGCAACAGTAGAAAGATTTAATGAATCTGTTCTCATATAAGTGATTAAACCACCAGTATGGTTTGGTATATTACCCACATTACCTTCATAAAGTTGTTGAGCTATAACCATAGTTTGTCTAACAGATAATCCAAGTTTCCTACTTGCTTCTTGTTGTAGTGTTGATGTTGTAAAAGGAGCAGCAGGGTTTCTATTACTATCTTTCTCTTCTATATCAAAAAGTTCAAAATTTCCTTGATTTATAGAGGCTTCAATCTCTTTTGCTTCTTGCTCATTTTTTACTTTCTTTGCTTTTCCATCAATTTTTGCCAATTCTGATTTTAATTCTGGATTTATAAAATCAGCTTTAATCTTCCAAAACTCTTCAGGAACAAACTCTCTAATTTCATTTTCTCTATCAACAATTATTTTTACAGCAACAGATTGAACTCTTCCAGCACTAAGTCCATATCTAACCTTTTTCCATAATAAAGGTGAAAGTTCATATCCAACTGCTCTATCAAGGATTCTTCTTGCTTGTTGAGCATCAACTAAGTGTTGGTCAACCTCTCTTGGGTTATTTATAGCTTCTAAGATTGCACCTTTAGTAATTTCGTGAAATACAATTCTTTTTATAGGGTTTTTTTCAATTTTAAGTGCAGGGATTAAGTGCCAAGCAATAGCCTCACCCTCTCGGTCCTCATCGGCCGCTAGGTAAATAGTAGTATCTTTAGTAATCTCTTTTTTCAAATCACTTATAACTTTTTTCTTATCTGTTGAGATAAGATATTTGGGTTCAAAATTGTTTTCAGGATCAAACCCTAACTTTGATTTAGGTAAGTCTCTTACATGTCCCATTGAGGCCATAACTTTATAATCTTTTCCTAAAAACTTTGAAATTGTTTTTGCTTTTGCTGGTGACTCCACTATTACTAAATTTTTCACTAATACATACCCTTAATTTTTTTAAATCTCGAATTCTAACATAAATATTTTAAAACTAAAAAATGATAATCTCTTCCTCTAAATCTATATTAAAACTTTTCTTTACTCTGTTTTTTGCTTCATTTATAAGATAAATAGCATCTTCATATTTTCCATTTCCCAGATTTACTAAGAAATTTGAGTGAACTTCACTAAATGCCATATCACCTTTTCTAAAACCTTTTAATCCAACCTCTTGTATCAACCTTCCAGCAAAATCCCCTTTAGGATTTTTAAAGCATGAACCTGCACTGGGTACTTGTGGTTGGTTATCTCTCATTTTGTTAAACTCTTTTAACTTATCTTTACAAAAACCATACTCTATATTAAATACAACCTCATAAACTATTGTATCAAGTTTTGTATCTCTATAGGAATAGTTTATATCCTCTTTTTTTATATATCCATCTTTAGTTTTTATTTTATCTATATAATTAAAGATTTCCCAAGTTTTTAATCCGGCATTCATTTTAACTAAACCACCAAGGTTTCCTGGAAGTTTTGCTATAAACTCTAAATTTGCAATATTATTCTTTCTTGCATATGTTAAAAGCTTACCTGAACTTGTGGCACAACCAACATATAGTTTATCATCCTCTTGTTTTATATAATCAAAGGTTTCACCTAAAATTGCAAATTTTGGAGGATTATTTGATATTAAAAGATTATTAGCTCGACCAATTATTTGATATTCGCTGTAATCTCCTATCTCTTCAATCACTTTTACATCAACTTTTGGACCAATTTTTATTGAAGAGTATCTAGAAAAATCTATTTGTTTAAAACTCACTTTGCTCTTAATTCCTCATATTCACTAGGGATTAAAAAATCTTCTGCTTTAATAAGAGTTTCATAAAAACCATTTTGGTAACCCAATTCATATAGTTTGTCTAAAGCCTTATATTGAACCTCACTAAGCATTACCGAGTTATCATTTGCATAAAGGTCTAAATAATTATCAAGTGTGTCTGCATCTACTCTTATCAAACCTTTTTCAAGAAGCATAGGCGCTAAAACTTTTCTATTTTTATTTGCAACATCTACTGCTTTGATTAAAGTATTTTCATAATCAATAGCACTATGTAAAGGAAGAGATCTTCTCATACACATTCCACCTAAAGGTAAAGGTAAATCACCTCCACTAAGTTCAACCCAAATATCCCAAATCTCTCGCTCTACTTCTAACTCTTCATCATAAGTTAAAATTGATTCATGAATTAATACACCCGCATCAACTTCTCCGTCTAATACAGCTTTTTCAATATCAAGAAAATTCATATAAGTAATTCTAGCTTCTGGATAAGCTATTCTAAACAATAATGCATTTGTTGTAAATTCACCACTAAGGGCTACTTTAAAATTTCTTTTTAATTTTGTATCTTTTTTCTTTATAAGTTTTGGTCCATATCCCTCTCCAAAAGAGACTGCTGTTTTCAATAAAGCGTAATCTTCTTTTACAAAAGGATAAAGTGCAAATGAGATAGCACAAATATCATACTCACCTTTTAATGTAGCTTGGTTCAAAGTTTCAATATCATCTGCAATATTTTCAAATACAGCATCTTTTGGAGTTACCCATCCAAACTTGATTGCATAATACATAAAGATATCGTCAGCATCAGGAGAGTGTGCAACACTAATAGTCTTCAAAATATATCCTTAAAATTTTTTGTACTTGGATTGTATCAAGAAGTGGATTACTTTTTGATTTAATTGTTTTACGAAATTTTAAATTTATAAATAAAAAGTGTTTAGAAAAGTAATACCTTTAGGCACATTATGGGCAAAAGTCTTCAAAATGTAATTTTTTTATGTTAACATATGAATATTCATTTATTAATTGGAGTTTCCCATGAATATCACATTTATAGATTGTTCAGAACGGTACCATAGTGAAATAAATTCAATTATTGATTATTTAAATCAATATTTTAATTCAATTAAAATAAATACAAATATTTTAACCATAAATCAATACAAAATTGCAAAATGCACTCAATGTAGATGTTGTACTCAAAAAAAGGGTGAAAATCCAATTAAATGTGTCATAAAAGATGAGATGAGTGATTTAATTGATAAAATAGAAAAATCTGATGCTTATGTTATCTTAGCAGATAGAAACTCCTTATTTGAAAGAAATAAAATACATGAGAAGTTTTCCGAAAGGTTAGTTGCATACTACTATTGGCCTTACGGTCAAGTTGAAGCTAAACCAAGAAGAGGATATTTTTCTAAAAACTCTATTCTTATAAATCTAAACACTACAAAATATTTTATGAATCATAGTTTTTATACTTCAAAACTATATATGGAACACACCTCTGCATCTATTGGGGCAAGAGTTATAGATTGGGTTGCATTAACACCAAAAGAGAATTTGTTAGAAAATTATGAGTCAAGATTAAAACATATGGCTTATAGACTTATAGCCTCAATTAATCAAAAAGCTTCTTAAATTTAGCTACTAGGAAAAATTCCTAGTAACCTGAAATCTGTACATAATATGAGATTATGTTAAGTAGTGGTTCTACTAAAAAGATTGAAAGTATAGTTACAATTGCACAAAAACCAATAACTGTTTTAACTGGTCCTGTTGCATTTACCATACATTTTATACCATCTTCTGCTGGCTCTTTTAAGAAGATATATACTATTGGTTTTAAGTAATAGTAAGCTGCTATTGCAGAGTTTATTGCCATAATAAGTGCAAGGATAATATACCCAGCATTTACAGCACTTCCTATTAAATACATTTTTCCCCAGAAAAGTGAAAATGGAGGAACACCTGCTAATGATAAGAAAAATAGTCCCATCATAGTAGCTGTAAAAGGTGAAGTTTTAATAATCCCTGAATATTTTTCTAAAGAATGGTCAGATGCAAAGCTATAGTCTTTGTTTCTATTTAACCATAACATTGTAAATCCACCAAGGTTTGTAATAAAGAACATAATCCAATATAAGAATAAAGCATTTGTAGCTTGTGTAGTTCCTATTAAAATTGCTCCCATTGCAAAACCTGCATTTGAGATAGATGAATAAGCTAACATTCTTTTTATATCTGTTTGAACTAAAGCTATAATATTTGGAATAGTCATAGTTAAAACTACAGTTGCATAAAGGATAATCTCAACATACATGTCCCCACTTGCAACAAAGATTTCGAAGAATCTTAAAGCTACAACAAATCCAGCTATTTTTGGAACTACAGATAAGAATCCTGCTAAAGAAGCAGTTGACCCTTCATAAACATCTGCAACCCAAGTATGATAAGGAACTAATGAAAGTTTAAATCCAAGTGCACCAAGTAAGAAAACAACTCCAAGTAAAATCACAGGATAGTTTTCAAAATTTGATTCAGTTAATACCTCAGAGATTTGCCCAAGTTCAACTGTACCTGTAACTGCATAAAATATCATAGACCCAAATGCAAAAAATGCTGTTGCTAATGCACCCATAGTAAAATATTTAATTGCTGCTTCAATGGCATTTTTTCTATTGTGCATTGCAATTAATGTATATAAAGCCATAGAAGATGTTTCAAGTCCAACAAAAATAAGAATCAATGAATCTGAACTTACCATAAATTGGAAACCTGCAACAACAAATAGATATAAAGCAAAATATTCTGGATATCTATGTTCTTGGAATCTTAATTTATTCATAGCTGTTAAGATAAATAAAATTGAGGCGAATACTATTATTGCTTGAGATAAAATTGCAATACCATCAACTAATAATAGATCAAAGAAACCTCTAACATTTCCAGAATAACCAATTAGAGTACCTAAATCTACAAAAAGAAATAATACAGTTAACATCACATAAAGCGATTTATCAAGTTTTTTATTTACTAAATCAACACAAAGAATAACTAAAGCACCAACTATAGCCATAAGCATTGGTACAATTGTAGTAAAATTTAAACTAGCAAAATCAATTGCTACTGGTGGGATAACACTAGTCATTTTTCACCTCCCCAATGCTATTAGACTCTAAGAGTCTAGTCTTTGTTGTTTGATTTACTGCTTTTATTTGCATAATCTCTATAAGCTGAGAAACTGATTTGTCAACAGGTTTTAAAATAGGTTTTGGATAAACCCCTAAGATAACAACTAATGCAACTAAAGGTACAAGTGCAGCTATCTCTCTTCCTTTGATATCTTCTAGTTTTTTATTCTCTTCATTTGTAAGTGGTCCAAAGAAAGATTTTTTATACATTACAAGCATATAAACAGCTCCAAGGATAATTGTAAGACCTGCAATAATTGTTAATACAGGAGATACTTTAAAGAATCCTAATAAAGATAAAAACTCCCCAACAAATCCAATTGTAAGAGGAAGTCCTACAGATGCCATAAGCATAATCCCAAAGATAGTTGCATATTTTGGCATCACACTTGCTAATCCACCAAACTCTTTTATCATCTTAGTATGACGTCTATCATAAATAACCCCAACTAACATGAACAGTGCTCCTGATACAACCCCGTGTGAAATCATTAAGAAGATTGACCCCCCAATACCTTCAACATTTAGTGCAAAAATACCAAGGATAATAACACCCATGTGAGATACTGATGAGTAAGCAATTACTTGTTTCATATCCTCTTGTGCATATGCAACCATCGCAGTATAAACAATAGCAATTAAAGCTAAGATAGCCATTGGTATTGTAAAGTAAACTGACGCATCAGGGAAAAGTGGTAATGAAAATCTAACAAACCCATATGTACCCATTTTAAGTAATACAGCTGCAAGGATTACAGAACCTATTGTTGGTGCTTGACCGTGAGCATAAGGAAGCCATGTATGGAATGGAAACATTGGAACTTTGATTGCAAAACCACAAAAGAAAGCAATGAAAAGTAAACTTTGCATACTAAAAAATGGTGTAGAAAAACTAAAAGAATAATTTATAAAAGGCAAATACTCTCTTATAAAGTAAATGTCATAGGTTGAAAAATTATATGTAATATAATTAAATGGCAATACAAGCATATTCCAATCCATAATACTAAAGCTCCAGTGTCCAGTTGCTTGGTAATAAACATATCCAAGATATAACATACCAACTAACATTACAAGTGAACCTAAGAATGTATATAAGAAAAATTTGATTGCTGCATAGATTCTAAGCTGACCACCCCATGCTCCAATAATATAAAGCATAGGTACAAGTGATAATTCCCAGAATAGGTAAAAGATAATTGCATCTAAAGCAACAAACACACCAACCATTGTCATCTCTAAAAATAAAATAGTGATAATCATGTGTTTTAAGTTTCTCTTTTCTGTTAATCCAATTACAGCAATCATTGTCATAAATGTTGTCATAATAACTAAAAATAAAGAGATACCATCTATTCCCACTAAATAGTTAATTCCATAACTTTCAATAATAGGGATCATCTCAGTAAACTGCATATCCGCTACATTTGTATCAAAGTTTGACCATAATAAAACTGTTAATACAAACTCAATTGCAGTTACTAAAATTGCATACATTCTAATAGAATCGTTTTTAACTAAAAATCCTATAAATGCAGCAAATGCTGGAAAAAATATTAAAATTGATAAAATATGTTCCATCTATCTAACCCCTTACTTCGCTATTCCAAGTGCTACTAAAATCACAAGTAACACTGTTAAACCTAAAATCATCAATCTTAACGATGTTGATAAATTACCACTTTGCATAACTCTTGTTTGTTCTCCACTTTTGTAAACAACTTTTGCAATTGAGTCAACAATTGCATCAACAATCTTAAGATCAATTTTCTTCCATGAGAATTTAGAAAGTGCCAAATAAGGTTTATTTATTACATTTTCTATTAGATGAGGCATAAAATATTGGTTTGCCAATACTTTATAACAAAGTCTATCTTTGAATTTCTCACTAAAATATGTACCATCTTTTTTGAATTTAAACACAGCAAATGCAATACCACTAAGTGCGATACCTAGAGTTATTACAATTAAAATCCATAAAGTTGCATCACTAACATGAACTTCTAGTTCAGGTAGAAGTTTTGTTACCATCTCTATATATGAACCTTTAAAGATACCAGCAATAATTGCTAAAATTGCTAGTGGTGTCATAGCTGCAATCACATAAGATTGAGCTTCATGAGGGTGATAACCTTTCTCTTTAAACTTCTCTTCACCATGGAATACATACATAACAAGTCTAAATGAATAAAAGGCAGTTAAACCAGCTGTTATCCAAAGAATCGCCCATAAAATATATGAATGGTGTCCAAAAGCAACCTCTAAGATTAAATCTTTTGAGAAGAAACCAGAGAATGGGAAAATCCCTGCAAGTGCTATTGAAGCAATTGTCATGATAATAGATGTTCCCTTCATGTGCTTATGAAGTCCACCCATGTTTTTGATATTTATCTCATCATTAAGTGCGTGCATAACATTACCAGCTCCTAAGAATAATACCGATTTAAAGAAGGCATGAGTTGCAAGGTGGAAAAGAGCAACCCAATATGCTCCAAGACCAGCAGCAACAAACATATATCCTAATTGAGATAGTGTTGAAAATGCAATAATCTTTTTAATATTAGTTGCAACTAGTGCCATAGAAGCGGCCCCTATTGCAACAAAAGCACCAAGACAAGCAATAAAATATCCAACTTCTGGAACAGTTGTAAAGATTTCGTTTGCACGAATAACTAAATAAACCCCAGCTGTTACCATTGTCGCTGCGTGAATAAGTGCAGAAACTGGAGTTGGACCCTCCATTGCATTTGCAAGCCATTGGTTAAATGGAAATTGTGCTGATTTACCCATCGCACCAATAAATAAAAATACTGCAATAGCTACAACAAGACTGGTGTCAAGTGTTGAGATATTTGCAAATACATCATCGTATTGTAAGCTTCCAAGATTCCAATAGATTAGGAATAATCCAACTAACATCCCAAGGTCAGCAACTCTATTTGTTATAAATGCTTCATTAGCTGCATAACCTGGAGAGATTGATGAAAATGGTGATAGTGTTGAAAATGGTGATTTATAAATATCTTTTGTTAAAGCTTGGTCTTCTTTATGATACCAGAAACCAATTAGTCCCCATGAACATAATCCAACACCTTCCCATCCAATAAATAATCCTGCAAAGTTATCAGACATAACAAGAATCATCATTGAAAAAACGAATGCTGAAAGCCAAGCAAAGAATCTATTAAATGATTTATCATGGTCCATATATCCAATTGAGTGGATATGTACCATAGTTGATACAATAGTTACAACAACCATCATCACAACACTTACTTGGTCAACAACAAATCCAAATGGGATATCTAAACTTCCTATTGAAATCCAATCTATAAGTTTTACATGAACAATTGATTCAGTTGTGAATATATATTGTAAAAGTATTAGTGAAGATACCATTGATACAGCTAATAAAAGTGAAGTTATTATTCCTGTAAATAACATCTTAGGTCTCATTGAAAAGCATGCTGCTATTAAAGAACCTAAAAGTGGGGCAAAAAGTGCTATATATAAATATTTTTCCATCATTACCCCTTCATACTTTGGATAGTATCAAGATCAATTGATCCTCTTTTTTTGTACCAAAGAATCAGTAAACCTAATCCAATAGCAACCTCACTTGCTGCAATTGCAATAATAAAAAATGCAAACATCTGCCCTGTTAAATCTCCGTGAAATTTTGAGATAGCAGCTAAACCTACATTTACTGCATTTAACATAATCTCAGTTGAGAAGAAAAGCATAAGTAAGTTTTTTCTTCTAATTACACCAACAGTTCCTATTAAAAATAAAACTGAAGATAAAATCAAATATGCGTTTAAACTCATTTGCTATCCTTTTCTGCTTCTTGAGACTCTAATAAATCAATCTCTTCTTCACTAAGTTCAGAGTATGAAGTATCCATCTTTTTCCCTGCTAAGATAATTCCACCTATCATTGCAACTAATAACATAACAGCTGCAACCTCAAATGGAATTAAATATTTTGTAAATAAAACAACCCCAACATCTTGTGAATTACCCCATTCTGGATGAACTGGATATTGAGCTTCAACATTTGATGTTACAATTGGAGCAACGAAAATAAGCACTATAATTAAAGCAGAAACACCACTTAATAAAAATACTAATTTTGGATTGTTTACTTTCTCTTTTACTACAGATAAGGCATCAAAGAACATCATACCAAAGGCATAAAGCGCCATTACAGCCCCTGTATAAACTACAATTTGTACAGCTCCTAAGAAATCAGCATCAAGCAAGAAGAAGAAAGCTGAAATAAAAATCATTCCCGCAGCCAAAGAACTTAAGGCATATAGTGAATTATTTGTAAAAACTGTTATGGAAAACATAACAATTGTTAAAATTGAAAATAGATAAAAAGCTACTATTTCAAACATCTCCCCTCCTTAATATGATAATGGAGTTTTCTTGATTTTTTTATCTGCATCAGGAGATACAGCACCAAAACCAGGATACTCTTTTTGTTGTTTTAATTTATCAAGAGGTGTTAATAAATCCTCTTTGATAACAAAGTGTGCTCTTTGCTCACTTGCATTTTCATATCTTCCACCATGAACAATTGCAAGTTCTGGACAAACCTCAGCACAATATCCACAAAAGATACAACGACCTAAATTAATTGAATACTCCATAACTTCTTTTCTAGAGTTTTCATCTATTTTAGTGTCCATTCTAATACAATCAGCAATACAGATTTTTTCACACAGACCACAACCAATACATCTGTTTTCACCTGATTCTAAAAGTGCAAGAAGCTTATGAACTGCTCTATATCTTGGACCAATAGGTAGTTTTTCTGCTGGATATTGAACAGTATGCATTTCACCTTTAAATAAAGCTCCTGTCATCATATTCCATACAATTTTAAGCCCCACAAAAAGTTCACCTTTTACAGATCTTTTCGCAACTTGCTTAAATTGTTCCCAAGAAGTTTGTGGATATTCCTCTTCTAAAACATTAACATAGTCACCCATGCTAATATTTCTATCTTTTAGTTTTTCTAATCCCATCTTAACTCCTAAAACATCATCACAAAACCAGTAATCAAGATATTGATTACTGCTAATGGCATTAAAATTTTCCAACATAACCACATCAATTGGTCAGGTCTAATATGTGGCCAAGCTGCCCTTGTCCATAAGAAGAAAAATACTAAGAACATAACTTTAAGGATAATTGCAAGTCCTCCAGGGATAAACCATAAATCGTTGTATCCACCAAGGAAGATTAAAGATACTAAGAAACAAATTGTAAATAGGTTCGCATATTCTCCAATAAAGAACATCCCCCATCTCATACCTGAATACTCAGTTGCATACCCTGCAACAATCTCAGCTTCATGCTCAAGTAAATCAAATGGTGTTCTATTTGTTTCAGCAAAACCTGCAATTACAAAAAGAACAAATGCTAATGGTTGAGACCAAACTAACCAATGTGTAAATCCACCTGCTTGATACTCATTTATATCAATTAAAGATAATGAACCAACAAGCATAAGAGGAGCAAGTAATGCAAGTCCAGATACAACCTCATAAGAAAGAAGTTGTATAGCTGTTCTAGCTCCCCCTAAAAGTGACCATTTATTTGCACTACTCATACCACCTAAAAGTGGGCCATAAAGTCCAACTGATGCAACACCCATTACAAATAAAACCCCAACATTTACATCTGAGATAATAGGTCTTACTGTATAACCAAATAGTTCAAACTCTGGGAAAAATGGAACGGCTGTCATTGCAATAAATGCAGTTGCTGCTGTAATAATAGGTGCAATCATAAATACAGGTTTAGCTGCATTTTGTGGAATAAAATCCTCTTTTGTAAATAGTTTTATACCATCTGCTGCTAATTGTAAAACCCCATGAGGTCCAACATTCATAGGGCCAAGTCTTCTTTGCATAAATGCAAGTACTTTTCTTTCGATATAAGTAGTAAATCCAGCCAATGCTGAGAAAACTGCTAATACTACAATAGCCTTTATAATAGTCTCAATAATAAATCCTGTTTCCATTATTACGCCTTTTTAATTACAGCTTTTGAAAATCTATATCCATCAAAAAGTGCTTTAGTATCTAAATCCTTTTGGAATGTTGATACATATGCAATCTCACCAGATATTTGATCATCACAATATACGTTTAGTTCAAGTTCAGTTCCATTTGAACTAACTTTTACTTTATCACCCTTTTCCAGTTCAAGTTTTCCAAATAGTTCTTCTGAAACAAAAACACCCGATTGTAAATCTTTTGCAAACTCATGAGCAATAGCTGTGAATTCATTAAATTGGTTTATTGGATTTGCTCTGTAAATAAGAGTTTCATTTTCAGACAATGTTAATGTAGCACTTAATGCCTCATCAACTTGTTCAACCGAAAGTTCATTTAATCCCTCTTCTAATGTTTTTGGTACAACTATCTCTTGAGGTACTAAATCATACCCTCTAAACTCAACTCTGTCATTTCCAAAGTAGTTAGGAAGTTTATCAAAATCAACTGCTTTGAAACCAAGCTCTTCTGGAAGTTGAATTGTATATTCTATTGTATATTCTACATCATCTTCTAGAACTACATTTGCAATATCATTTAACACATAACCCTTATAATCTATTGCAACATTTGTAGGGATTACTTTTTTGTCAATGTTTGTAAATGTTCCCTCTTGTTGGTTAAGTGCTGGCATATCTAAATCACCATCACCTAAAGCACTCAATTGAAAATCTGCTTTTTCATTGTAACCTACAGTTGAACCAGTAGCCTCATCACTTAAGTCACAAATTAAACTAACCCCTAAAGTATTAGTTTGAGAAGGGATTATAACAATACTAAAATCAGTATACTTATCTATAAATCCACAAAGTTTTGCTAAGTTCTCACTTCTTGGGTGTGTATATAAATCTTCCCCAACAATTAAAGAGTAAGTATCTTTTTTAGCAAGTAATGCTTCTAAAGTATCAAGGAATTTTTCATCTAATCCTAGATTGTCAAGAAGTTTTGTGTATTCAAACTCTACTTCTTTATTAACTTTTTTACTTACTACTTTTTTCTTTTCAGTCTCTTCACCTGTTTCTTCATCTTTTATAACTTCTACTACTGTTTCTTTTACTGTTTCAACTATAGTTTTTGTTCTAGTTTCTTTTTGAGAATCAATGAAAGATTGAATATCTTGAGGTAAATCTTTTCCAAATTTATCTAAGATTAGATATAAAACTGACTCTTCAGATAAAGGGTTATATTGTACAAACTCCGTTGTTTTTCCCCTTTTTCCTACTTTTTCCATAACCTTATCAGAGATTGGATGGAAATATAAAGCTGCACCTTTGTTCATTACAACAGAATTATTTAGTGCATATCTTGCATTTGGTAAATCTGATTTTAAATATGACCCAACAGAGATTACAAAGTTTGAATCATGTACATCTTTTAGTGTTGACGAGTATAAAGCTGTTCCAGAAGTAGAACTATATGCACTTAAAAAATTTTTATAATTGTATGCATCTTTATTTACAAGTTTTGCACCTGTTTTATTAGCTATTTTTTGTAAGATAAATGCTTCTTCATTTGTAATATATGAGTTAAAAAGAATTGAATCTGCTTTTTTAAATGCTTCAACAGCTTTTGCAAAACTTTCTTCATCTTTTCCTTGAACTTTGTTTTCAAAGTCATATCCAAATCTAGCAGCACCATTTAGTGTTGAATAGTGATGTTCATTTGTAACTCTATAAATTTTAGGCTCTGCATTTTCTATAGATTCATGTTTTGTTTCATAATACATAAATGCACAATCTGATGAGTGAGGGTTTGCTGCTGGAATTTTATTTAATTCCCAAGCATTTGATTTGTATTGGAAGTCTGAAGAAACTAATGCTCCAACTGGACAAACAGAGATACATTCACCACAATCTGTACAAGAGTCTTCATCAAAGCCAATAAGTGATTTATTAAGCTTATTCCACATAGAGTAAGCATCTTTTGGCATAGTGTCTTTAAATGTTTTTTCAATTGCATCTGCACCACGTTTAACTGTACTTAAAGCGTTTGATCCAATCATATCTTTACATACAGTTACACATTTTTCACAAACAATACATAAACCTGGATCATATTTCATAACTCCCCAGTTTGCTGCTGGTCTTGGCACATCTTTTATAGTGTAGCTTTGAGAATCAACTTTCATATATAAAGAGTAGTTTTGTAGTTCACACTCTCCACTTTGATCACAAACTCCACATTGCAAAGGGTGATTTACATCATATACTTCCATTATTGCACGTCTTTCTTTTGCAATATTAGCAGTATCAGTTGTAATATTCATCCCCTCTTTTATTTTAGTATTACAAGAGTAAACTTGTTTACCATCAGCTTCAACAAGACACAGTCTACATGCCAATGTTGGTGAACATCTTGTTAGATAACAAACAGCAGGAACAAATATATCATTTGCACGAGCTACATTTAATATATATTCACCCTCTTTTGCTTGAACACTCTTACCATTTATCGTTAATGTTATTAAATCACTCATTATGCATCAACCTTTTCAATCTTTACTTGCTTGTACCGATATCCTTGAGATAGATTAGTAGTATCTCCATATGACATAGGACATAATGCTACAGTTCCAAATAAATTTTTATCTACTTTAAATTCTCTTTGAAACTTCTCACCACCACAATTAATATAAATTTTATCGTGGTTAGAGATTTTTGCAATTTTTGCAAAAGATTCACTTCCAATTAAAGTTGAGATATCATCCTCTTCATAAACTCTATAAATAACTGTTCCATTATAAGAGTGTAACTCTTCAGGCTCTTCAAGATTTTCATCTAAAACTTCATTTAAAATAGAATTATATTCAGGGTCTAAAGCTACAATATTTAAATCACTAAATTTTCTTATTACTGAAAGAATTTTTACAATATTTTCTACTCTTTCGTGTGAGAACACATCTCTTCCAATAATCATTGTTTTTTGTTTTTTATTTTCTGCTTTTTCTGAAGCCTCTTCAAACTCTTCTTCCCCAGCTGAACTTTCAGCAGAGATATAACCAATATCTAAATCATCTATATAAGCTTGAACCTTTTCATCCGATTGTTTTACAAAAGTATCTAATAATAAAGAGGTAATACCCTCTTCACTTCCAACTTCATATTTTATAAATTGTGTGTAATATACTTTTAAATCAATATTATCAATAGGATGTAAATATATAAACTCTGCATTGTTTTTTGCAATTGCTTCTATAATTGATTCTTGAATCTCTACATTATCTCTCGCTAAGAAAGATCCAAATGTGATAATATAATCACTTTTTGCAATAATTTCTTTAATATCCATTTCTACTCTTCATCATCGTCGTCATCGTCATCATCATCTTCAGCTTGTTGCGCTTTTTTTGCTTCTTCAGCTGCTTTCTCTTCTGCTTCTTTTTTCTTTTTTTCAATAAGCTCTACATCAGTCTCTTTTTTTACAACTATAGTCCAATCAACTTCATTGAATTTAATAGAATTCATAAGTGTATATCCAGCTTCAAAAACTACATCAGCACTTTTTTGTACTCCACTAAAATCTCCAATTTCAAAAAGAAAAATCGCATTTTCACCAGAACTAACCTCTTTATCCATAAGTTCTAACATTCTGTCGTAGAAGTTATCTTTTAAAGGTCTTAAATCAAATCTTTTCATAACTTCTCCTCTTATCTATCAATCTCACCAAATACTACGTTTAAACTACCAATAATAGTTACAACGTCAGCTAACTGGTGACCTGGCATTAAATCTTCAAAAATACCTGTATGCCAAAAAGATGGTGCTCTTAGTTTCATTTTATAAGCATATGGAGTTCCATCACTTACAATCATATATCCCAGTTCACCTTTTGGTGACTCTGTTGCAACATAAACTTCACCTTTTGGTGGTCTCATACCTTGTGTTACAAGAACAAAGTGTTGCATTAAAGAGTAGTTTTGAGTCATAATATCTTCTTTAGAAGCAGAGATATATTCTGGTGCATGTGCCATTAGTTCACATTCACTCTCTTTATACATAGGGATAAGTTGTCTTAAGATTTTTGCAGATTCTCTCATCTCTTGCATATAACAAAGATATCTTCCATAACTATCACATTTATCTGAGAAAGGAACATCGAATTCTAATTCAGGATATAGTCCATATGGCATCTCTTTTCTTAAGTCCCATTTAATACCTGAACCTCTAAGTGTAATACCTGAACAAGCCCAAGATTTTGCTAACTCAGGAGGAATAACACCTACATTTTCAAGTCTCATCTTCCAGATTCTGTTTTTTGTTAAAAGCCCTTCATACTTATCAACTTCAACATCTAAGATTTTTAGGAATTTTTCTAAATTATCACACCAGTCTTCTGGTAAATCTAAAGGAACTCCTCCAATTCTAACTGCACTGTGAGTTAGTCTTGCTCCACAATAATCCTCAATAAGGTCCATTGCAAATTCTCTTTCTCTAAATGTATAAAGGAAAACTGACATTGCCCCAACATCAAGTGCATGAGTTGCAAGCCAAAATAAATGAGAAGTTATTCTATTTAGTTCTAAAAGCATAGTTCTAATAACTTCTGCTCGTCTAGGAACTTCTATTCCTAATAGTTTTTCAACAGCTAAAGCATAACCATAATTGTTTGAAGTTGATGCAATATAATCCATTCTGTCTGTAGTTGGTAAGAATTCATTATAAATCATATTCTCACCCATTTTCTCCATACCCCTATGAAGATACCCCACACCTGGTCTTGCTTTTACTATCTCTTCCCCTTGAAGTTCTAGCATAAGTCTCATTTGTCCGTGAGAAGATGGATGTTGAGGACCAAAGTTGATCATCATTGTGTTATCTTCTCTCTCAAAATTTATATTTTCAAAGAAAGGTTTTAATCTATTTGGTGTTTGTTTCATAATCTACCTTCTCTCTTCTAATGTAACACTATCATCTTCATGAAGTTTTTTAATAATTCTAACTCCACCCTCTTCTTGGTAACCAAGTGGTGTGTGTTCTGGTTCTTTACCATCTGTGATATCAGTACCATATGGAACTTCATGTCCTAATCTTGAGAATCTCTCAGTATCATATCTATCAACATTTGCCCCATCTCTTATTTCTGGACCAATTTCGTCTCTAGCTTCTTTTCCAAAAATTTTATCAACTTCATACCACTGTGCAGTTTCATCACCATGTAAAGGATAAGTTTTTCTTAATGGATGGTCATACCAATCATCAGGCATAAGGATTCTTTTCATGTTTGGATGGTTTACTACTTTTACCCCATACATGTCGTACATCTCTCTTTCTGCCCAGTTTGCCATTTTAAATACAGAATAAACAGATTCAATAGGTTGTTTTTGTCTAATAAAAGTTTTAACTCTCATTCTTTTTCTTTTTGTTAAAGAAAGCATCTCATAAAAGATTTCAAAGCCACCTTTATCGGCTATATAATCAATAGCTGATAATTCCATTAGCATCTCGTATTCTAACTCTTCTTTCAAAAATGTTAATACTTTTACATTATCTTCATTTTTGATATAAATTACTAACTCATCAATCTCAATATATGACTCTGAAATTTCAAATTTATTTTTTAAAGAGTTCACATCTTTAGCATATATTTCATCTGAAGAAGGGTCTTTTTTTGGAGTTTGAGGAGCTACATAAAATCTGTCACTAAAGTATGATTTATTTTGTACATCATTTTTAGGTGTATATTTTCTCATTACACTAACCTCTTTTTCTTTATACTTCTAAAAATAGTTTCTCTTCTTATTTTCTTTTGTAGCATCATAAGAGCATATTGTAGAGTTTCAGGTCTTGGAGCACATCCTGGAAGATAGATATCCACAGGGATAACTCTATCTACACCTTGAACTGTTGCGTAAGTATTAAACATCCCACCTGTATTTGCACATGAACCCATTGAAATAACCCATTTAGGATCTGGCATTTGATCATATAATCTTCTCATAAACTCTGCATGTTTTTTTGTAAGTGTTCCAGCAACAATAATACAATCTGATTGTCTTGGACTTGCTCTAAAAATAGTACCAAATCTATCAAAGTCGTATCTTGATGCTCCTGTTGCCATCATCTCAATAGCACAACATGCTAATCCATATGTCATAGGCCAAATAGAGTTTGACCTACCCCAGTTTACAAGTTTGTCAACTGTAGTAAGAGCAATAGGAGCTCCACCATCTTGTAAATAGTTTACTTTATGCTGTGCCATTCAAGCGCTCCTTTTTTCCAAGCATATATAAATCCAATAGTAAGTAAAAGAATGAAAAGTACCATTTCAACAAATCCAAACCATCCTAAAACTTTAAAATCTATTGCCCATGGAAACATAAATATAATTTCAATATCAAAAAGTATAAACAAAAGAGCCATCAAATAAAATTGTACAGAGATACTACTTGGCTGTTTTGTAACTTCTGGTCCACATTCATAAAGTGTAGACTTTAATTTTTCTGTATCAAGTCTAGCTAATTTTCGGCTTATTAATCTAGCTAAAAAAACAGTTGCGATAAAGGCACCGAATGTTAATAAAAACATGAAGAATGCACCAAAATACGGATGTGAAAACTCCATATGTGTCATCTTTAATCCTTCTTAAATTTTCTCATTAATGTAAGATAATATCCAATCTCATATAAAGCTCATCTTATAAGAGAAGGTTATGTACTTACTATTTTTTTCATTTATAACTAAAAGTATCAAATAAAAAAAATTATTAAGTAAATATTAATTTTTGTAAAATATTAGCTAAAAAATCCTACTTTAGCTTCAGAATCAAAATTACCTTGTTTTTCTTTTTCTATTTGTTCTTCAAACGATTTAACGGTAAAAAGAGGTTCATCTTCAACTGCAATTTTAAACGCAGTATTTTTGATTACCATCTCAATTTGACCACCAGTTAACTCATGTGTAGCAAGTTTTTGAATATCAAACCCCTCTTCCAACGGAAGATTCTCAGGTAGTAGCTTTTCCCATAATTGAACTCTTTGTTTCAAAGTTGGTTTTTTAAACTCAATTTTATAATTGAATCTTCTAGAAAAGGCTTTATCAAGTGATTCTAAAAGGTTTGTCGTTGCAATAAGTATTCCGTCGAACCTTTCAATCTGTTCTAAAAATATATTTTGCATCTGATTATGCATCTTTTCGCTACCACTTGCGCTAGTAGTTGTTCTTGCACTTAAAAACTGATCTGCTTCATTTAAAAGTAGTATTGGTTCAGACTTACTTTTATCTCTCAAATCATAATATTTATCAAAAATTGCCCTAACATTTTTTTCACTTTCACCAACATACATTGATAAAATCTTTGAACAATCAAAGCTCAAAATCTGCTTTTTTAAGGACTTTGCAAAGGCTAAAGCTGTTAATGTTTTACCTGTTCCTGCAAAACCATAAAAAATAATTCTAGCTTCAATTCCTCTTTTTCTATCTTTTAATCCCCACTCTTTAAGTCTATTAAATACATCTTTATCCATTTGCTTTAATAAAGAGTTTAAAACCTCTCTTGTTTTTTCATTTAATACAACATCATCTAAAGATTTACTTGTAGTAACCAATTCAAACATATCTTGGTCTTTAATTAGACTATCTAGTTTTACTTTTCTGTTAGATGTTTTCTTTTTTGTAGGGTGTGATATTTTATAAAGAATATCATCTGGGATATAAAAGTTTCTATTTATCCCACCAAAAGGTGTTAAGACCTCATCATAATCAACCAAACCATTTGAAACTAAATTTGAACCCTCTTCTAATAAACTTCTAAATTTAATCTTCTCATAATCATCACTTGAGATTAATTCAATTAAAGAGTTCATATCTCTAATTGTCCCATCTCCACCTGAATATTCCTCTTTTAATAGGGCTAAAAACAACATCTGTTCTTGTTCATTTAGATTATTCGATTTAAAAAAATCTTCAAGCAAAATTTCACTATTTGTTTCTTTTACTCTGTCTTTTATTCTATTTTCCAAAAGTGTTAGTTTTGTTCTTAGTCTATTTATATTTGGCGAGTTTTCATCAAAGTTTCTTTTTACTAAATTTAATTGTTGAGCTAAATCTATTTTGAAAAACTGATCTTGTAAATACTCCAAATGGTCGGCATAACTTTTTATTTCAGGAAGAACAAACTCCAATGAACCTTTTTCCAAAAACTTTAAATAAGCAGGAGATAAAGTTACAGCTGAGTTTAAAAGCTCTAATTGAGACATATCACTTAATTTTAGATGTTCAAAACTATTTTGTACTAGCCATCCTAAACCTAACAATGCTTTTATCTCATGGATATGATTTAAATGTTCATAGCTTTTTACATCATAAAACTCTGCTAAGATATCAATTACTATAAGAGTATCTCTACCTGTGATGTACTCTTTTGTAATATATTGTAGAATTTTCGCTTCCTCTTTTGAACACTTTAGATGTTTGAAAAAGTTTGTTTTTTCAACATTATTGGCTTTTATGTAATCTATAATCTCTTTCATTTATCTAACTGATCCTTTAAATTTTTATAAAAATTTTCTTTGTTTTCTTTGTCTTTAAATTCAATTTCATAGTCATCATTGATAATAATTGTTAAAGTTTTATCATCTAATTTTTTTATATCTTTTAGTTTTATACTCTTTTTATCTTCTTTTATATTTACTTCAAAACTATTAGGTATTTCAACTAGTTCATCACCACAAATACCTTTGTAACTACCTTTTGAATAGATTATGTTCTTACAATTTTTATCTTTGAAATTGTTCTCTATTTTTTCTAAATTTGAACTATCCATCATATTTAAAACAATTACAATTGCAGCTACAATTCCTACTAAAACTAAAAAAATCATTTATTACTCCCTATAAAACTATTAATATCTTACTACAATTATGTTAAAGGCAATCAATTAATATCTTAATTTAGATATTGAAGAAAACCTAAAATAAAAGATACAGTAAATAAAGAAAATAGAGTTTCAAAAGTTATGATAGATGCCATTAATTTAGTATCTCCACCTAACTGTCTTGCCAAAATAAATGAGGAAGAAGCAGTTGGCATTGCAGCAAATATTATTAATATAGTTAATAAAAACGAATCAAGTGCAAAAAGTTTTCCTATAAAAAACATAGCAATAGGCATTACAACTAGTTTTAAAACTGATGAAACAACTAATTCAAGCTTTGCTTCTTTTATAGAATTTAAATCTAATGCAAATCCAATAGATAAAAGACCTAAAGGAAGAGCAGATGCACTTAAAATTTCTAAAAATTTAACCGCAATAATTGGCATATAAAAGTCAAAATAATTTATACTCCCACCAATAACACAAGCAACAATCAAAGGATTTTTCACAATTGATTTAATCATCCCCATAAATGTTGCTTTTGTATCATTTACATATATTGCAAATACTGTGATACAAATAACATTTATAATAGGTATTGCAAAAGTTATTAGTAAAGCTGAAAGAGCAATCCCTTCATCTCCTAAAATAGCTGCTATAAGACCTAAAAAAACATAAGTATTAAATCTTATTGCCCCTTGAACTACTGAGGTAAAAGAAGCTCCAGAAGTATTCATCTTAAACTTTATAATTATACTTATTACAAGAACAAACACTATCCCTAATATTCCAGTTATTACAAAATCAATAGCATTTAGATTATCTAAGTTTGCAGTTGATAATTTGAAAATCAATAATGCGGGCATTAGAACAAAGTATGTTAATTTGTCTGCATTTTTCCAAAATTCTGCTGATGGGAAATTGATTTTCTTAAATGAAAATCCAGTTAAAATCAATAAAAATATTGGGATTAATGCTGTAAGTATATGTTCCATAGAACCTTCTGTTTATAAATTATTAGTGATATTATATCTCATTTCTTTTGAAAGTAAAAATCTTCTTTGAATACTTACTAAACTTACAAAGGGTTTTAAACCTCTGAAAGCTTATTAAGTTGAGAAATCATATTTTTTGCACTCTCTTCATTTAATGGTTTATCATAACTTGTTAAAATCTCTCTTGCTAAAATATTAGCCCCTAAATGTTGAAACTGAATTCTCATAGCTTGAAGAACTTTTGTTCCTCCACCACCACTGTGAGTTGCTAATCCAACAATTTTTTCATTAAAAGCATCTCTCCAATCTTTTGTTGCTCTTGAAGTCCATGACATCGCATTATTTAATACTGCTGGCATAACTCCGTTATATTCAGGTGCAACAACAATAAATGCTTTTAGAGATAATATTTTTGAGGCTAACTCTTGTGCTACTTTTGGAATACCATTTTTTTCCTCTTCAATTGTATTATAAAGTGGCAAGTTAAGACTTACTAAATCAATAAGTTCAGTCTCTACACCTTGCTCTTTTGCAAGTAGTGCTAGCTTTTGTCCAAGTTTCAAATTATTGTTTGAACTTGCAACTAAAATTCCTATTTTTGACATAACAATCCTTCATATTTAATTCATTAAAATCCGCATTTTATAACTTTTAGTTTATGTGAATATTAAATTTATTCCATAACTACTAATTACAAGGAATAATTCTTGTATATATTTTTTTAAAAGGAGATTAAATGAAAAAAGCCCCTAAAGCTTTTAATCCAGATGATTTTTTTACAACATTAACAGTAAAAGATGTAGTACCGAAATTTGAGGAGCTTTATACTTTAAACTATAAAGAGATAAGTTTAAATGAAGAGCTTACAAAAAGAAATTATGAAATCATTTCAAAAGAGTATAAAGACTTTATGTCTGCATCATTAGCAGACTATTATGAGTTTGAGGTTGATGAGATAGTTTAAATTAATAAACCTCTTTCAACCTTTCCATTAAAGAGTTTAGAATATTTTCATCTACAGATACACCTATTCTATTTGCAACTAAAGAGTGTAATTCAAAACATTTTCTTATATAGTTTAGTTGCTCATCTAAACTAAATCTTTCCCAGTTTTTATTTGATTTTTTTCCATTATGATATTTCAGTATTAATTGAAAGTTATCAGGATGATGTTCTCCCGCATCGTTTTCATTTAATAAAGCTTTTGCATGATCAAGTTCAAAATCTAGATTAAAAAAAGTTTTAAATGCTTTTTGAATATTTCTAAACTCATCCAATCGATAAAGCTCTTTTAGTACCATTTTATCTTCTGCTGTTTTTTCAATCTCTTTTCTGTTTAAAGGTTCTAAATCCTCTTCAATCTCTTGGGTAGTATTTTCATCTAATTCCTCTTTTGAAATATACTTAACCTTTCTTGGTCTTTCCATCTCATTGATTTTAATAAAACCCTCAAATCCACCAGTAGAAACCCTAGACCCAATCCTTGCAGCAATCTCTCTTAAACCAGTTGTATCATTTTTTTGTCCATCAGCTTCTTTATTGGCTTTTTCTAAAAGACTAGGATATAACAAAGCAACCTTTTCTGCCCACTCTGAAACAGTCACATAATCCTCAAAAGTTTTTAAAGCTTCTAAATATTTTTCATAGGTTTTCATTAATTGACTCCATATATAAATATTATTAAATTATTTAAATTAAAAAATCACAATTTATTTTAATGAATATAATATCTTATAAAAATTAATTTTTTCTTTATTGCCTAGACTAAACCAGTTGACCTTTTAACCTTATTTTTAACTTTTAATACACCCTAATGAAAGATTTAAATGGTATTGTTTCAATACATCATATGTTTTGGTTCAAGGATATCCTAAAACAATACCTTCTATTTCCCCTTTATTTCAATACATCATATGTTTTGGTTCAAGAAAGTATAAACTTTAGTTTTAGAGCAATAAATATATTTCAATACATCATATGTTTTGGTTCAAGTTATCTCTTTGTTCTTTGTAAGATTGGTCATCAATTATTTCAATACATCATATGTTTTGGTTCAAGTTGGGGATTAGATATCTCTAAAAAATGTTGTTGTCCACAATTTCAATACATCATATGTTTTGGTTCAAGATTAATGCTTGCAAAAAAATTAGAAGTTTCTTTAACATTTCAATACATCATATGTTTTGGTTCAAGATAACATTGCGTGTAAATGTGGCACACCTGACTTAATTTCAATACATCATATGTTTTGGTTCAAGAAATAGATTTTTTAACAATTACAGATATGTAAGTGAATTTCAATACATCATATGTTTTGGTTCAAGTAAATATATCTGATTTTGTTGATTTATCAACAGATAGATTTCAATACATCATATGTTTTGGTTCAAGTTAAATTGCTGTTCAATTCTTTCAAATTCATCCTCATTTCAATACATCATATGTTTTGGTTCAAGCTTTCCAGTGTCAATCGGGATTGACAGCAATTTTGTAATTTCAATACATCATATGTTTTGGTTCAAGTATTTACTCTCTTGCAAATGAATACACAGCAGATTTATTTCAATACATCATATGTTTTGGTTCAAGGTTTTAGTGGTATGAGTAATTTATTATCTATTGGATTTCAATACATCATATGTTTTGGTTCAAGAATTTGGTTATGTGCCTGAGTATGAATTTATGTGATTTCAATACATCATATGTTTTGGTTCAAGATTCTGTACTCTGTTTATTAGGGGATATCCCCTAAATTTCAATACATCATATGTTTTGGTTCAAGTTAAAATTTTTTATTATTGCTTTTTCTTTTTTAAATTTCAATACATCATATGTTTTGGTTCAAGTCATCTTCTAAACATAACTCTTTGCTTTCAAAACAATTTCAATACATCATATGTTTTGGTTCAAGTCATCTACTGCAACAGAAATGCAAAAGGCTTTAAAATTTCAATACATCATATGTTTTGGTTCAAGATCAAATACAGTTTTATATAGAGGTATGTCAGTTCCATTTCAATACATCATATGTTTTGGTTCAAGAGAAGGCAATTTAAATATAAGTAGTTTTGTAAATGATTTCAATACATCATATGTTTTGGTTCAAGCTTTTGCAGGAGGAAACATTGTTCAATCATTAACATTTCAATACATCATATGTTTTGGTTCAAGTGTTCCATTAGTTTTTTAGTCTCTAATGTATTGAAATTTCAATACATCATATGTTTTGGTTCAAGACCGTTACAATTACTCTTGCAATCAAAAAATCAGGATTTCAATACATCATATGTTTTGGTTCAAGAAAACAGGCAATCGCAGTTGGTGCAAGACTTAATAAATTTCAATACATCATATGTTTTGGTTCAAGCACAAGGTCAAGCAGCTAAACATAAAAGATTACAAAATTTCAATACATCATATGTTTTGGTTCAAGTAAATTTGTAAAGAAAAATGCAAGGAGAAGAAACAAATTTCAATACATCATATGTTTTGGTTCAAGTTGCAAGTTTAAGGTCTTCTCTTCCGAGAAGATAATCATTTCAATACATCATATGTTTTGGTTCAAGGATTAAAACTATCAGCACTTTTAATATGCCCAAGCCAATTTCAATACATCATATGTTTTGGTTCAAGTTCCAGTCTGTTACAGTAATGTCATGATCTGAACAATTTCAATACATCATATGTTTTGGTTCAAGATGTAACTCTTTATAGCTTTTACATTGTTAGCAGATTTCAATACATCATATGTTTTGGTTCAAGTTAAAAGACTTAAATCAACAAGTTACTAATGTTGTATTTCAATACATCATATGTTTTGGTTCAAGTAAGACAAAAATTAAAAGGGTATTTTGTGTTTAAATTTCAATACATCATATGTTTTGGTTCAAGTATATAAGTGCTACTAAATACAATAGTTTTATTAGAATTTCAATACATCATATGTTTTGGTTCAAGGATGACAAAGGTATTTCCATTAATTCTGTTAGCGTATTTCAATACATCATATGTTTTGGTTCAAGGCAGCATCATAATCAGTTTTTAATATTTGGGTATCTATTTCAATACATCATATGTTTTGGTTCAAGAAGATATTGTTGTTGCAAATGAAGATTTAATATCATTTCAATACATCATATGTTTTGGTTCAAGTTTTTGCATTAGTTGTTCTTAGAAAGTTTTTAAAAATTTCAATACATCATATGTTTTGGTTCAAGAATTACCTTTTAGAACTCTACCTTTATATCTTTTATTATTTCAATACATCATATGTTTTGGTTCAAGAAAAAAATTTTATCTTTACCCGCGCGCGGTCACATATTTCAATACATCATATGTTTTGGTTCAAGCATATTCTCAAGATTTTTTGCAATTTCATTATATTGATTTCAATACATCATATGTTTTGGTTCAAGCTAGTCAGTCCTTTATTAACTAAAAAATTAGCCAATTTCAATACATCATATGTTTTGGTTCAAGGAAGTTACCGGAGATGCTAGAGACAGCGTAAAAGTATTTCAATACATCATATGTTTTGGTTCAAGGCAACACCAATATTTGAAACTCTAAGTATAAACTAATTTCAATACATCATATGTTTTGGTTCAAGATTTAAAAGATTTCTTGATTTTATTAATTTATTATTATTTCAATACATCATATGTTTTGGTTCAAGAAAGGTACAAGAGTAGATACATTAAGATGGTCTGAATTTCAATACATCATATGTTTTGGTTCAAGATTTAGATTCGATTTCTTTAAAGTCTTATATTAATAATTTCAATACATCATATGTTTTGGTTCAAGATCTAGAAGAGATTCTAACGGCGCAATAACTAGTTAATTTCAATACATCATATGTTTTGGTTCAAGCTTGTTGTAGCACTATAAGGATTTTCTGCACATTTATTTCAATACATCATATGTTTTGGTTCAAGTATATCCTAATTGAATATAACCTTTATAACCTACATTTCAATACATCATATGTTTTGGTTCAAGAAAATCATATTTAGATCTAGTAAAATCTTTGTTATTTCAATACATCATATGTTTTGGTTCAAGGTCATTATAAAGTTCACTTTCATATCCACTTATTATATTTCAATACATCATATGTTTTGGTTCAAGGTAATTTCAATAAAGAGCTTGTTTAAAGCTCTTGTTATTTCAATACATCATATGTTTTGGTTCAAGAAAAAACCATCATAACTTGCTGTACTTATACTTCCATTTCAATACATCATATGTTTTGGTTCAAGCTTTTCATTACTCTTTTATACACTTTTGCTATAGTATTTCAATACATCATATGTTTTGGTTCAAGTATTCTGTGTACTGGCATTTCTTTATTATTTTTCCAATTTCAATACATCATATGTTTTGGTTCAAGGAAATGATAAACTCTCTAGTTGTAACACCATCCATATTTCAATACATCATATGTTTTGGTTCAAGATTGGCTTTGCTCCTAATAAAAAATGGGATATTGTATTTCAATACATCATATGTTTTGGTTCAAGTTGTAATAATTTGTTTTGTTTTCATTCGTTCCCCTAATTTCAATACATCATATGTTTTGGTTCAAGAAATCTTTTTGTGCTGTAGCTGCTTCTTCATTTATTTCAATACATCATATGTTTTGGTTCAAGTTTTGTTTTCAATTCTTCCTACGGCGGAATCTGTATTTCAATACATCATATGTTTTGGTTCAAGGAGTGATAAAAGATGATGACTTGGAAAATCTAATAAATTTCAATACATCATATGTTTTGGTTCAAGGCGTTTGGCAAGGTGCGATAGAAGGTGTAGATTAATTTCAATACATCATATGTTTTGGTTCAAGATGGTACTGCCAATAAGTATAGACCACAATTACCATTTCAATACATCATATGTTTTGGTTCAAGAAGCACAGAGGGCGCAGTCTATGGATACAATCCGATTTCAATACATCATATGTTTTGGTTCAAGCTATACTCATTGAAAGTTAATTCTGTAAATCGTTCATTTCAATACATCATATGTTTTGGTTCAAGGAAGCTTTAAGACTTTTAACTCTCTCTTATATTTTATTTCAATACATCATATGTTTTGGTTCAAGCTAAAGCTTCCTCTGCTTCACCTCTAATTGTCATTATTTCAATACATCATATGTTTTGGTTCAAGCAAATGTTTTTATACAGATGAACCACTAAATAAGCAATTTCAATACATCATATGTTTTGGTTCAAGTAACGCAAAATAAGCATTCTTAAAATGCCATTTCTTATAAATAGGATATGCAAAGTAGTTTTTTCCAACCAATTATTTTTTAAACAATAAGTTGTAAAAGAACTTTTAAAAAGTACGATATTATAGCTATTTTTAGATGATATTGTATTTAAATTGGTTGGAAAATTATATAAATATAGATTCTACTTCTTTTTTATCATTTCCTATAGTAAGTTCTGCAAAACTTCCTGAGTTTTGAACCTTTATTATAGAGATAAAATCCAAATTTTTATCTATTACATTTTTTAGTTTATTTTCTAGCATTAGTTGATCTGATGGAGTTATATTTCCTCTGAATATTGATTTTTGATGATGTTTAAGATATTGTTTGCAGATTTTAAAGACTTTTGCAACCCTATATTTACCTGCATCACTAAACTCGTCTGCTATATCATAAAACAAAAATATATAGTTGTAATTAAAGGTTTGTTTTTTCTTTGCCATTTTACACCTTCTCTTTTAGTAAAAAAGGTTTAAATTCTTTATCTTCTACTATATATTTTATAAGTTTATACCCATCTAGTTTGATGCAGTTTTTAAAACTTGTTTTTCTTTTTAGTTTTTTATGCATAAAAGTTTCATTTATTCTTGTTTCAAAGGCATCTATAAATATCTTTTTACCCTCTTCATTAAGAAGGGCATAGTTTAAACTTTTGTCAAAATGTTTTGTAACTTGAATCCTTTTTTTTCCAACCAAATCAAAAATAGTCTTAAACACAATAATAGGTTTAAATGCTTCACTAATATCAAGACTTAGACTAAACCTACCTTCTCTTGGAGAGTGTAAGAAACTAATAGTTTGATTTAGATGTGTTTCATAAATACTTGAAATCGTTTTTGTATAAAGCAAAGTATTCCCAAAACTTACAAGCGCATTTATAGGATTGTCTGGTGGTCTTTTTACTCTTTTATTCATCACAAAATCTTCTGGTAAAAAATATTTGAAACTATCGTAAAATCTACTCCAAATCTGTCCTTCTATAAAAAGTATCTGTTCTATAGTCAAATCTTTATTTAAAAACTTTTCCACATCATTTTTCAACCAATCAAGTGTTTGTTTTAACTCTTTTTTCCCATGCCTAAAATAGTGATACAACACCTCATAAATATTTGCTGCAATTGCTGAAACTATCGCTTTTGCTATGACCAATCTTTTTTCTATATAAGACAAAGATTGTTTAATAGTCAAATCCCCACTTACAAGTTGTTCTTTAGGGTAAAAACTTCCGCTATAGTTTCCATGATAATTAAAAAGATGAAGAGTGATACCAGCACGTGAGATAAAATCTAAAAACTTAGTATTAAAACTAACTTCATTCATACAATACAACTCTCTAGTGTCTTGTATGGGAATATAGAAATTTCCTTTTTCATTTCTAAAAGCTATGGAGTTGTCTTTTCTTTTTAACTCACCCATCGAAAATATATATCTAGTATGATTTTTTGCCATTTTAAATCCTATATAAAACAATACTCATAATAAGCACACTTTTTACACTTGTTTTCAAACTTAGCTTGTGGTGGAGTATCTTGATTGATAAGAGTTTCAATCTTTTCTAATATATCCAAAAGCTCTTTTTCATTTACCTCATCAAGTTCTATATAATGTACTTTTTTGTCTTGTCTATTTTTTTCAATAAACTCAATCTTCCCTTTTCTCTCCACACCTTTTTGTTTTAGTTTGTATAGATAGAGTAAAACTTGCCATTTTACAGCTTCTAGGTCACTATCACTCTTTTTTATCTCAACTAAATAATCACGAGTGAGTTTATCAATCTTGATATTGTCAATACTAACTTCACCCTTTTTTGATTTTTCCTCATTTATCTCATGTAAGATTTTACCAATACGTACATCTTCACTATTGTCTTCTAAGTTTATACGGTTGGCGTGAAGATAACACTGCCTTTGACAATGGAAATAGTAGTTTATAAGTGTGCCGTTTATTTTCATTTGTTTCTTAATCTTTCTTGTATATTTTCAACTGGCTACACTTTGTAGTCAGTTGATTTTATTTATGACTGGTGACAATTTGTCACCGTTTAAATTATCATAGAGACGAATTCACCTTTTAAGACACTTGTTTCCAAACCATCCTCATAGGAATAAAGTTGTTTGTTATCACTTATATCATTCCATTGTTCAAGATATAAATATCCACACTTTTCTTCTCCATATGGTTTTAAATACTCGATACCACTATTGTGATAATCAGCTAATGAAAAAGTATATTGAGAAATTTTTGAGGCAAGTTCTTTAAGTGATATTTTTTTATCAATTAGATCTCGTTCTTTATTTTGTATTGCTTCTTCATACTGATTCCAAACACTAATTGCTTCATTATTAATAGGTACAAATACAGAAATAGATTGCATATCAATAATTTTAATATGAGCATTATCAAAACGGAGATTTTTCATATCCGCCTTATAATCACTCAGCCCTTTTATAAATTCTTTTTTATTTTTTTCAATAATATTTTTTAAAACATGATTATAAAACTTGTCAAAATCTTTTGTATCTAATACATTCTTGACTTTACTGTCCTCTTCATACGTTGCAGAAACATTTTTTCGCTTATCATCTCTATATACAAAGTTTTCATTACCTTGACCAATCTTAAATAAGAAAAGTTTGTTGCCTTGTTTGGAACTGTTTCGATTGATACGCCCAGCTAATTGCTCATCACTATCTAAAAGAGATTTTTCTTTAAAACCTATATCCATATCTATATCCACACCAGCTTCAACCACTTGGGTAGTAACAAGCAAAATATTTTTATCATGAGTATTTTTTATAAATTCTATTATCTCTTTTCTACGAGGTTCTAAAATGGTTCCGCTTAGTATAAATATCTCATCAAAGATTTTATTATGCTTTTTAGTATATTTATAAAACTCATCAGCCCCTTTTTTGGTTATAAACTCTATGATAGTTTTGACTTTTTTTGATTTGGTAGTTCCTAAATTTTGATACGAAACACTTTCTTCCTCTAATTTTTGATAAATCTCTTCAGGTTTTTGTATCTGTATAACATTTGTATCTATTGTAACCCTTTGTGCAAAATTTGGATTTTGAAAGTATTGCTGTTTATTGGATACCAAAAAAGCAAAGTCACTATCAATAATATCTCCTATCTTTGGTAATGTTGCACTCATAACAATAAATTTCATATTAAAGTTTTTTGCAAATATATCCAACAAATAAACAATTTGAGACCATAAATTTGGGCTATATGTCTGTATCTCATCAATAATCACTACAGAGTTTGCAAGTCTATGAAAAATATAATTGTCATCTTTGCTAATGCCCGTCAAAATATCAAAAAATTTAACATGACTCAAAAGTGTTATAGGGTAGTTCATAAACTGATTATCTAAAAAATTCTTTTTATCATCTCCATACACTCCATCTTCACTCTCTTCTTTTTTTTGATTATATTTTGCTTTTGAGTGGAGTTGCACTATTTGTGAATTGTTAAGAGTTAGTGTCTTTTTTATAGATTCATATGTTTGAGTTATTAGTGTTGTAAATGGAAATACATAAAATACTTTATTGATTGAAGGGTCTTTTTGTAGTATTTCAACCACGCTCATAAGTGATAAATTTGTTTTTCCAGCACCTGTTGGAGCTTCAATATAAAATAAATTTTGATTAGGATTTTCTTTTAGAGTAGTTTTTAAGTTTTCTCTTACTTCTATAAAAAGCTTGTTTCGTAAGTGATTTAAATTGTCGTTTGATTTATTTTCTAAATCACTAAATTTTTGAAAATCTTTGTTTGTTTTATTAACCAATTCTTTATCAAATTGATTTGCATAAAATTGCATATAAATACGCTCTCTAAACTTCTCATCTATCAAGCCAAAATCAGTATATTTTAACTCTGCATTATTCCCAAAGTTCATAAATTGAGCAGTAGCGTAGTAATCAGAAATAATAAGAAGAGAAAAAAGGGATTTGGAGAGAAGAAACAGTATTTCCTCATTTGTTTCAATATAATCAAAAATAGAAGAAAAATTTCTATTTTTGTCTTGATTTTTTTTTGTATGTTCAACGTGTAAATCAAAATGATTTAAAAATTCTAAAAACTCTTTTTGAAAAATCAGATCTTCATATTGATAAACTTTTCCATGATGTTTTGAGACTAAAAATCCAAATATATAAATTATTGTTTCAATAATTTCTGCCTCATCTCCTTTCCAGTTCTTTGAATCCATTTCATCTAAAGAATGATTTATAAAGAGATACGCACCAAGTGGAGAATGATGACTATCTGATAATGTAGATTTGATATTTAAATTATTTAGCATAATATCTTTTTGAAAATTTGGATTAATTTTTCCCATATCATGCCAATAGATAGCTTTTGAAAAAAGATATTTTATAAAATCAGAGAACTCTTTTGTTTGCTCTATATCATTTAACAAAATAGCACTTTTTTCAAAAAGAACATCTAAATAAATTTCTAAATCATTTTGTTTTGTCAGCTCAATGAAATAGTCATATACTAAATCAATATGTTTTTTTAAAGTCTCTTTCTTGTGAGAATTTTTTGATAAATGGGCTTTGTACTTCTCTTCTATATTTAACTTAATATCTAACTCACTAAATTTTAGAAAAGACATATTACCCCATTGTCAGATTCATAAAGAATACCTAAATGTTCAATAGATTTTAAATATTCAATTGATTTAAATACTGCATTTGTATATACAAACTCTTGGTACTTATATTGCCTTGGATTTGAATTCCAATCAATTGGCAATCTTTCAAAAAGATAAAAATAATTTGTAGTACGCTCTTGATAACCACTATTTTTAAGCACAAAGTTCTCATTTTTTGGAATAATTGTCAAGACTCTAAACTGCTCTTTTTGCTCAATTTTTTCAAATTTTTGATGTTCATGAAAATTATCCCACCACAATGAAAACTCATTTTTACCCATATAGGGAAGATATTCTGATTGATTGGATTTTAACCTTTTTATCAGTTCATGATTTTCATCAATTTCAATATATATATCATAGGCTGGATTGACTAAAGTTTGCTCTGTAATGTTTTTTGTTTCTCCATTGGTTGTATTGTTAAAGAGAATAAACTCTTTTTTATAAATCCCACCATTTTTATCACTTGGAACAACAGCAATTCTTAGATTTTTAAGCTTTTCATAAAACTCAGGCATTTTAGTCTGATCTTTGTTTTGTGCATACCCTTCATATCCCATAATTGCACCCAACATACCTAAAATATATGTTTTGGGAATGATATTATACGTGATAAAAATCTTATCATTTATATCAGGCTTTTTAAACATCCCAAAATCAGATTTAATGGTAAAACTAATTAGTTTTTTCATAATTAAATACTTTAAACTGTTTGAGATAAATCGAATATCTGTATATTTAGATTTTGGCTATCATAAATTAAGTCTATAAGCTCTTCTATTACATAAATTTCAATAGATGCTATTTCATTATTGTATTTGTTTAAATAGCTTATTAATTCACTTAAATCAAAACTATTTTTTTCTCCATTTTCACCTTTTTTAAACTTAATGAATTGAGTAAAACTAGGAAGTGTTAAAATTGAATTTTCATTAAGAGTCACGTATATTGATAGTTCATTTTCAACTCCACTCTTTGAATGCGAATCATAAAATGTTGCTGCATTATTAAAAGCATTTTTTAAAACAATGATATCATTTGAAGATAATAAGTTTAATGAATCTTCTTGATTATTATCAAGTAAAGTTTTTTCTTTTTTAGCTTCTTTTTTTTTGATAACACTTTTCCAATTAGATAAATTTTTGGGATTTATTGAAAAGTTATGTATGTAGTGAACCTCTGTAGCTTTACTCATACTTCCTATAGCTGTAAAAGGTGCTAAAATTTCATCTGTATAAACTTTTCCTTTCCCAAATAGATCGGTTGCATGATTTACTTGTACAACTCCATGTAATGATAAATTTTTACCTTTTGCTGTAAATGTAGCACCAAACAATCGAACATCTATACACTCCAAAAGAGTAAATAAAACATTTTCTTTTTGCTCTAATTTATCAAATGCTTTATCCAAATCAATTGCCTCAAAGTTTTCATTCAACTGTTTTGTAAACAATATTTTTTCATTCTCTTGATTCTTTTTAATATAATTTCTGACCAACCACTTAAACGATTTATCCGTCGCATAAAAACTTCCATCACTTTTCAAACGTCTTGGAAGACCGTTAAAATCAGCATTATAATTTGCGTTGATTGCCTTAACAACTACACACCCATAAACTCTATTTTTAAATTCTGTACTACTCATCTTCTTTCTCCTGCATTTGATTATTTTGGTATTTGATTTGATTGTCGGCAAAATATCCAGCAATCATATATTCCATGACACTATCCATATCAAGCGTATCTTGATATGTTTGTATTATGCTCATTGCATTGTCATATCGTTTCTTAAACTTTAACTTATGGGCATATTTACGATGTACTTCATAGATATACTCTTTTAGAAGTTTACTTGTTTGCCAATCAGTAAAAGCATTAAAATCACTATGATTTTTGTTTTCTTCTTTTTTTTCACTTTGATCAATTAAAAACCTTGCCATCTGACCGCAAAGAAATGCGAATAATTTATCATCATATTCTATATGGTCAACTCCACCAACAAACTCTCTTTTTGGTTTCCCATTCTCTTTTAAAATTTGGTTGTCTTTTTCGTCTTTTTCATCTTGCCAATATCCTAAACTATTATGCAATTTTGTTTTTAGTTCTACAAATTCACCTTGTTCCACTTTTTCACCTCCATCTTTAAAATAATGCTTGATACTAAAAAGCAAATTGAGTTTTTCTTTTATCTCATTTTCATAAATTGAATAACCGTTTTTATTATTGTCATCATGTTTGATATTATCTTTTATAATATCCAATAGCATCTCTCTAAACTCAATATCTTCTAAACTTGTTTGATAAGATTTATAGATAAAATCATAAAAATTTTGACGGTATTTAATAAGATAGTTTTTAAGTAAATTATTTGAGTTCTTTGAATCTATTTTAGAATAAGTAATATCAATATCCTTATAGTCTGAAAAATAGTTATATTGAAGCTTATTATCAAAAATCAATTCATTTACAATTTTTTCAAATTGAAATACAGATAATTCTTTCTCATAAAAATTTGCTAATTTGAAACCATTTTTTAAATCTGTAAAATTAAAAATTATAAATGGTGCCATATATTCAAAATTTTCAATATAATCAATATCTCTTATTTTTAAATCATATGTCTTATTACCTTTATTAAAAGATGAAAAATAGTTCAAAAGATAGAAGTTTTTTAAATCTTTTGGGTTTACATCCCAAACTGCCTTAATGATTTCTCTATAACTTCTTTTTTTCTCGTTATCTTGTAAAACTGCTACTTGTTGTCCAAAAAGAGATTTATTATCAATGAATAAAGGAAATGGTTTTGTCAGCTGATTATTATCTGTCATAACTTTAAATTTATAAAGTTTTACAGAACAACTTTTACATACAAAGTTTGTCAAATCAACAGGCATAGTAGGTTTCATTTCAAATGTTTTCGTACCAAAAGTATTTAAAAAAGACGGTAAAGAAACATCTTCATGAACTCCGCAGATTGAGCATACCCCATTTTGAATATATTTTTTATCCGAACTTAAAAATACAGAATCTTTTAAATAAACAGCATTAAACTCTCTAACTCGTTTTGTATCATAATTTTCAAAATCAATATAAATTCTCAAAGAGATTGATACATTATCTTTCTTGGCTTTTTTTTGTTCCATATATTGTAAAAAAGATTGATTTTGATAAATAGCATCTTCTAAGCTATTCATCAAACATTCTTTCAATTTATCTAGTATCTCATTTTGAATTCTATAAGTTTTAGCGTCATTAAAATGCTTTTCAATTCTATTAAAAAAGTATTCTTCTCTATTTTTCGGTTTTTTTGAATCATTAATATCTGATTTAAAATTAACGCCGTCATATTCTATATTAATCGTCAAAATATATGGACTAGAACCTTTCAACCCATGTATACGGTCTAAAGCTTTGTTAAATAGAGCTTTTTGATAATAAGTCATATATTTTATGAACTCTTTTTCTTTATAATCTAGTTTTTCATAAATCCAAAATGTACTTTTATCACTATCTATAATAAAAGAATTTTCTTTTTCTAAAATTTTGACATAAAAATGTTCATAAGTTTTAGATGGCTCATCTGCAATAAAATATTCTTCAATTCCTTCATTTGCATCCATAAACTCCACAATCTCTTTTATCATTTCAGCAACCTCCTTTCAAAATTTCTGTATAATAACAGTGCAGATCCTAGGTAATTCCTCTCCTGTCTTCGCACAGTGATGATCCTAGGGGTAATCATTTTATCCCTTTCCCAAGTACAAACCCTCCACCATACGATTGTTTCTCCCCAAGTCCACAACCCAAAGCAACAAACGCCAACTTCTGACTCACTTCATCTTCATTAGGTACTATTTTAAATTTATTTCCAAAGAGTCTTACTTTTATATACTTTTCATCATTTATTTTTTTATTAAAAAATATTGATTGAGGTTTTTGATTTTTGATTTCTAGTAGTTGGATGAAGTTTTGTGTTGGTTCTAGTTTTTCATTATAAAAGTTTTCATATTTTTTTAGAAGGTTATCTTGAAGTTGCTTTTGAAGTTTTAATATATCTCCATCTTTATCTACAGTCCAAAATATTGATTTACCATTTTCGTCTTTTACTGTTGTTATTGTTGGTGTTACTGTGTATAGTTCACTGATAAAAAACTGCTTTACTACTTTTTTTGTTGCTTGTAATACTTGAAGATAACTGTTGTTTATATTTTCTCTCAAAATTCTTTGTAGTTTATATATAAACTCTTCATCTAGTGAGCGTATTATAAACTCATAAGTATTTCCCACTTTATATACTTTGTCTTTTTCTATTGGGTAAAAGTTCCCAAAGCAGTAGTTTTTGAAGCCTTTTTCTCCATGTGATTTTTTTAACTTTTCATCTTCTAAAAAGCTAAAATTTATATAGCTAGATAAGATATCAAAGCTATCATTTAGTTCTATGTTTTGTTTTATATATGCCTTGCATTTAAGTTCAAAATATTTCAATAATAATCCTTTTAAGCCTATTTCATTAAATTTAAATATCAAATAATATCTAAAAATAAATTATATTATTTATTTTTCTTTTTTCATTTCACAGTTGCTAATTTTGAATGTACTGGTATATTTACTGCATTTATACTTGGCTTTTTATTATTATGAAAATCAAATTCTAATTTTACATCTGGTCCAAAAATCAAACAATGAGTAGAGCCACCAAAATGGAACATCCCTAACTCATCACCTTTTTTGATTTGTTGTCCTTTTTTTACAGTTATCTCACAAGATGAAACCTCAGCCATACCAATAGCAATAAAACACATTAAACCTATTTTTGGATTATCTGCTTCTATAAAAATAACTGCTCTTGTGGCAACTGCACTTAAGAAAGATTGTGAATCATTTGGTGCACTAGGATCTCCACCATCTTTATTTGAAAAGCCTTGATATTTGTTCTCTAAATAATATGTTCCATTTACTATAAAAGCTTTTTTAACTTTTCCACTTACAGGAGAGTTCCATTTGTGATAACTTAAAGCACTTAAAAAGGCTTGATAAACAGTACCACCTTCAAACTTGCTAGCTAATGGGTCAAAGTTCATCATATTTTCCAAAGAGTATGGTTGCCCTTTTAGCCAAAATTTTGCATCTTTTTTTACATTTTCCACAACTTGTAAAGGTGCAGATTCGCAAGCATTAGCAATAATATCTTTACCTTTTGCTATTGGTCTTACACCCTCTCTAAATTTTCTTGTAAAAAAATCATCCCAAGATTTAAAGCCATAATACTTATCTTTTGGATTACACTCAAAAATATCTTCAAAAGTTTGTTTCTTACAATCTTTTTTATCCACTACAGCTTCACAAGCAACTTTTACCATCTCTCTTTTTGCTTCGTCACTAAGCCAAGCTAATACTTTAGGAGTTCTCTTAGGGAAACTTTCGACTAATACTTTTCTTGAACCTTTACTCACAAGATATTTACTCCAATAAGCCAATATCTTTTTAAGTTGTTGATTTACCAAAGTATTTGAAAAAAACTCATAGCCAAAAGTTGTAGCCATAGGCCAATCAAGCAAAGCATTTATAGGAAAACCTATAAGCCCACAAGGCTCATCATCACCACTTTTATCAGGGCATTCTGTAAACTGAGGAGCCTGTGTCATAATACCATTTAAAAGAAATAAAAACTCATCAAAATTTTTAACCTCAGGAGTTCCTAGTGGAGTTTTTTCTCTCATTATCACAGCTTCTGTGAACATAGAAGTAGCAAGACCATTTAAAATAGCATCACTTTCAACCATCTGTTTAAAATCTTGTATAGGTTTTATTAAAGGAGCATTTTGTTTCTGTACCTCTTTTTTTAAATCCCTAATCCAAGCATCAATCTGCTCTACACTACTAGGTAGCCAACTTCCTGCTCTTGTTTTTTTTAAATGACTCATAACTATTCCTTTATAAAAATTGTTTAATTACACCTTTTTTTAATAAACAATTATATTATAAAGTATTTATGTCACAAGTACTGTCAAAAGGAAAGATTTTGATTTTTTATTGCTAAATTGCGAAAAGAATCACTTCCCTACCAACTCATACATAGCCTTAATTTCATCAGGCCAAATAGTCTCATCAATAGTTTCTAAAACCATTGGAATATCATCCATTCTGCTGTCATTCATGATAAATTTAAAGGCATCCCAACCAATCTCACCTTCACCTAAAGAATGGTGTCTATCTACTCTACTTCCTAAAGGTGGTTTAGAGTCATTTATATGCATCCCTTTTAAAAACTCTCGTCCAACTATTTTATCAAAGTCTCCCCAAGTTTTATCGTATGCTTCACGTGTTCTTATGTCATATCCAGCTGTAAACATATGACAGGTATCAATACATACTCCAACTCTAGATTTATCTTCAACTTTATCTATTATATAAGCTAGGTGTTCAAATTTATATCCTAGGTTTGTTCCTTGACCTGCTGTATTTTCGATAACTGCTGTAACACCACTTGTTTTATCTAAAGCTATATTTATAGATTCTGCTATTACTTCAAGACATTGCAACTCTGCACTATAAATCAAATCATCATAATCAGCTGCTCTTTTAGAAAATTTTTGTAGGTGGCTTCCTGGATGAAAGTTAAGTCTATCAAGTCCAAGTATTTCACATCTTTGCATCTCATCTATAAAAGCATTTCTACTTTTTATAAGTTTTTCCTCTTCTGGGTGTCCTAAGTTAATAAGATAAGAATCGTGAGGTAAAATATGTTTTGGTTGAATACCACTCTCTTCTAAATTTTTAAACCAAAGGTCTAAAGTTTTGTTATCAAATGGTTTTGCATCCCATCTTTTTTGATTTTTTGTAAAAAGAGCAAAAGCTTTTGCTCCTAACTCTTTTGCGTTTAATGGAGCATTAAAAACTCCCCCTGTTGCACTTACATGTGCTCCTACATATTTCATTATTAAATATCCTCTTTTTTTGTTATATTTTACTAAAAAAGTCTGTAGATAATTTTAAGAGTTCCTTTTACATAATGTTATTAATCTACACACATTTTTTAAATTTTTGATTATTTTACACATTTACGAAGAGTTATTTTTCAATGGCACAATATATGTAAATATCTATACCATATAGATATGCAAGGATGTTTTATGGATAAAGTAGTAATTATAGGTGGTGGATATGCGGGTATTTATGCCCTAAGAGAATTAGTTAAATCAAAAAATATAAAAATAACACTTATTGATAAACACACTTTTCACAACTTACAACCAGAAGTTTATGATTTGATTGCAAATAAATCAAATATTGCTGATGTAACTATAGATTTAACAACACTTTGTGCAGGATTAAACCATCCATATTTGGAATATAAAAACCTAAAAGTTAGACAAATAGACCATAATACAAAAAAGATATTTACTGAAGAAAAAGAGATAGTTGATTTTGATTATCTAATAATGGCAGCAGGGACAAGAACATTTTTTCCTACAGCAATCTCTGGTTTAAATAATGCTGATGATATAAAAAAACTTCATAGAGCAATGTTTTTTAAACAAAGTTTTGAAAATGAACTGTTTAAAAAAATTAGAGATGAAGCAAAACAGTGTGCAGATACACATATTGTAGTTGTTGGAGCTGGTTTATCTGGAGTTGAAATAGCAGCAGAGATGGCATACAACTCTAGAAAGTTTTTTA
Organism: Halarcobacter sp.; assembly: GCF_963675975.1. NCBI lineage: Bacteria > Pseudomonadati > Campylobacterota > Epsilonproteobacteria > Campylobacterales > Arcobacteraceae > Halarcobacter > Halarcobacter sp. The sequence continues at coordinate 532,264 of NZ_OY780939.1, forward strand.
AAAGGGGTAAATTCTCTTGTGATAATATGAAAATCTCTATAATAAGTAGTTCAGATACTATTTTACCTGGATTAACTCCTGAACTTATTAGAATCTCACATGATAGATTAAAAGAGCTTGGTATAAATGTTATCACAAATACAAAACTTCAAAAATGTGTAGATAAGTTTGCATTTTTATCTAATGGCACAAAAATTCATTATTCTTTTCTAATCTTTACAGGTGGAGTTGAAGCTTCTAAAATAACTGATGAATTAGACGTAGCTAAAAATAGAAAAGGTCAAATAATAGTAAATGAATATATGCAAACAGATAAGTATGAAAATATTTTTGCTATTGGAGATATTGCTGAGATTAAAAATGCTGCTGGAGAGATAATGCCTCCAAATGTTACAATTGCAAGAATCAGTGGTACAAATGCAGGAAAAAATATTTTAAATATCATAAATAAAAAGAAACTTGTAAAATGTCAACCAAAGCTAGATGGTATTTTAATCGCTTTAGGTGGACAATATGCAGCGGGGAATATTTTTAATCTTTTCCATGTAAAAGGAAGATTAGCTTATGAGATTAAAAAATATGTATTTACATCGTATAGAGCACCTCTACTTAAACTTATAAAATCTGGGTATTCAAAACTAAGAAAAATCTAATCTCGTAAAATTTTGATTAAAATATTATTTTCTTTATCTCTGAAAATAGTATTTTTTTCATTTTTTTCAAAAAGCTCTTTTATAAAAGTTTCTTTGTAGTTTTCATTTAAAAACTCTTTGTTAAAACTTTTAAAACTTTGGCAGGAATAAAAGTCTTTGCAAATTTTGTCTTCATACATTTTTAGCTTTAAGATTGTTGTCCCAGCAGTCAAAATTTCAACTTGGGTATAGTTATTGTATATAGAGATAAAACCTTTATCATAAAATTTTAGTTTTGGTGTTTTTATCAGTATTGTTGCACTAGAAACCACCGTAGGTTGGTTAAAAGAACAAGAAGTAAAAAACAATATAATGGGTACAAAAAAGAGTAATTTTTTTATCTCTTATCCTTTGTTTCAAAAAATTTCACTATAATACTAAAAAACGATAAAATATATAATTAAAGGTTATAATTGCTAGTTCATATTTGTTGCGCCGTAGATTCGCACTATTTTTTAATGAGAATTCAAGAAGAGTATCCAAATGAAGAGATAGTTGGTTTCTTTTATGATCCAAATATCCATCCATATAATGAATACCGACTTAGATATTATGATGTTGAGTATTCTTGTAAAAAGTTAGGTATAAAGCTTATAGAGGGTCCATACAACTTAGAAGAGTGGTTAAAGAAAGTAAAAGGTTTAGAAAATGAACCTGAAAAAGGTGACAGATGTACAGTATGTTTTGATGATAGACTTGAAACAACTGTAAAAAAAGCAAAAGAACTAGGCCATGATAAATTTACAACCACACTTTTAATCTCACCTAAGAAATCTCAAGATAAACTTGAAAGAATAGGGAATGAATTAGAAGAAAAATACGATTGTAAATTTATTTTTAAAGATTACAGAAGTGGAAGTGGTACCCAAAAACAAGGAGAACTTGTAAAAGAAAACTCTTTGTATCGGCAAAACTATTGTGGTTGTCTATTTGGACTAACTGCACAAAGAGAGCAGCAGAAAAAAATTATGGATGAGATGTTTTCACCTATTTCTAATCAAATCTTACCAGAATCGATTGAGAGTAGATTAGAGATATACAAAAAAAGAGATGAATTAGAAGAAAAAGGTATCCCTTTTAAAATCATAAAACAAAGATTTTTAAATTATAGATTATTAAAAGGCTTAACTAAAATTGATAAAAAAATAGTTCCATCATATTTTCTTTGTTATTCAACTTTAAATAATAAAAAGATGAATGGAAGAATCGTATATGAAAAAGATGAGATTCACTATCTAGGTAGAGATGAAGTAAAAGTTTTAAGTCTTGATATTTTTAACGAGATAGGAAACAGCTCTTACAAATGTACTAAAGACTTAATGTTCAATCCACCAACATTTGAGTCAGAACTAAATATCAGAGATAAAGTTACAAAAAATCCTTATGGTTTATCTACTATTGTTATAGTTGATGAAGTAATTGATGGAAAATATGAGATTGAACTTGATAGTGTTATTTATGAAGATGTGAAAGAGGTTATTGTATGAGGCTTCTAGTCTGTGCAATGGAAACCTCATCAAATATTCACTTAAAAGAGTTAATAAAATATCTAAATGATGATATTGAGCTTGTTGGGGTATTTGACAAAGAGTTAGGTAATCCAATGTATGACCTAACAAAACTTGCAATAATGGGTTTTATTGATGCAATAAAAAAATTAAGATTTTTCTTTCAATTAAGGGATGAATTAGTACTTGCTGCTAAAGATTGTGACAAAGTTCTACTTATGGACAGTTCAGGTTTTAACCTCCCACTAGCAAGAAAACTAAAAGAAAACTATCCAGACAAAGAGATAATCTATTATATTCTTCCTCAAGCTTGGGCATGGAAGAAAAAAAGAGTATTTAAACTACAAAAATATTGTGATAAATTATGTTCTATTTTACCTTTTGAAAAAGATATCTACACAAATAAAGATAAAGTTACCTATGTTGGTCACCCATTGTTAGATGAGATTACAGAGTATAAAACTACCCTTGAAAAAACTGACAAAATAGTTTATATGCCAGGAAGTAGAAAAACTGAAATAGTAAATCATATGCCAGTTTTTAGAGAAATAAGTCAACAAATAAAAGATAAAAAACATATACTAATTATCCCATCAAAATTTGATAAAGAGTATATTGAAAAAATTTATGGAGACATCTCAAATTTTGAAATATCAAATGATGCTCCAAAAAGTTTAAAAGAAGCAGAGTTTGGATTTATCTGTTCAGGTACTGCAACATTAGAAGCCTCAATTGTAGGAACACCTTTCGTTTTAAGTTATATTGCTAAAAAAGTGGATTACTTTATAGGAAGGAAATTTGTAAAACTTCCCCATATAGGTTTAGCTAATATTTTCTTTGAAAAAATGGGTAAAAAACCTATTCATAAAGAGTTTTTACAAGAAGATGTAACAGTGGAAAATCTTTTAAAAGAGTATAACTCTATGGATAGAAAAAAATACTTAAAAAACTCTACTATATTAAGGGAATATTTGAAACATGGTAGTTCTGAAAATGTAGCTAAAATAATCCAAAACTAATTTATTTTTGGATAAAATATATGATTTTTAAAATATAAATATTTATAAATATAAACACATAGGATACAAGAATGTTAGATATAATGGAAATTCAAGAAATTTTACCCCATAGATACCCAATTCTTTTAGTAGATAGAATTACTGAGATGGAAAAAGGTAAAAGTATCATTGGGTATAAAAATATCTCGATAAGTGAGCCGGCATTTATGGGACACTTCCCAGGACACCCAATATATCCAGGAGTATTAATCTTAGAAGGTATGGCTCAAGCAGGTGGAGTATTAGCACTAAAAAGTAATGATTTATCAAATGAAGAGTTAGCAAATAAAGTTATCTATTTTATGAGTATTGATAAAGCAAAATTTAGAACACCTGTGAAACCAGGAGATAAACTTGAATATAAAATTGAAGTTAAAAAACTAAGAGGGAACTTAATAGTACTTGACGGTAAAGCTTATGTGGATGATGCACTTGTGGCAGAAGCAGAACTAAAAGCTATGATTGTTGATAAATAGAATAGGTAAAAAATGAATAATATTCACAAAACAGCAATAATAGAAGATGGTGCCCAACTTGGTGATAATATAACAATTGGAGCCTATACAATAATAGGTAAAGATGTAAAAATAGGTAATGGCACAACAGTTGGTTCACATACACTAATTGAAGGTAAAACTACAATAGGAGAAGATAATCAAATTTTTTCTCACGCTTCAATTGGAACAATCCCTCAAGATTTAAAATTCAACGGGGAAGATGTTGAACTAGTAATTGGAAATAATAACAAAATTAGAGAATACACACTATTTAACCCGGGAACTGAAGGTGGAGGTGGTATCACTAAAATTGGTGATAATAACCTTTTCATGGGATATACTCATGTTGCCCATGATGTAATTGTAAAAAACAATTGTATTTTTGCAAATGTAGCAACACTTGCAGGACATGTGGAGATTGATGATAATGTAGTTGTAGGTGGATTAACACCTATTCATCAATTTTGTAAAATTGGTTCAAATGTGATGATTGCAGGTGGTTCAGTTGTAACTCAAGACATCCCACCATTTTGCCTTGCAGAGGGAAATAGAGCAGTTTTAAGAGGTCTTAACTTAACAGGTTTAAGAAGAAGATTTCAAAGTAGAGAAGATATTGATGAAGTTAAAAGAGCTTATAAAGCTATCTTTGAATCAGGAAATGCAATAGCTGATGTAGCTAAAGAGCTTATTGAAACGAACAATAATATCTATGTACAAGAGCTTGCTAATTTTGTTATTTCAACAAAACGTGGAATACCTTTTAATAGAAAATAGGAGAATATATTTATATGAGTCAACTAGAATGTGATTTTTGTGGAGCACCTGATTCAGCTGAGAATCCAATCATATCAGGAGATAATGCTTGTATTTGTAAAGCTTGTGTAAATGCTGCACACGAAATAATGACAGGAGTAAAAGAGCCTTCTGATGAAGATGGACAAGAGGAAAACGATAATGTAACTTCTTCTTTAGAACTTAAAACTCCAGCACAATTAAAAGAGATTTTAGATGATTATGTAATTGGTCAAAATAGAGCTAAAAAAGTTCTTTCAGTTGCAGTTTATAATCACTATAAAAGAATCTTTAGAAAAAATGAAATTGAAGATGATACAGAAATCAATAAATCAAATGTACTTTTAATAGGACCAACAGGTTCAGGTAAAACACTACTTGCTCAAACTATTGCAAACTATCTTGATGTACCTTTAGCAATAGCTGATGCAACATCACTTACAGAAGCTGGGTATGTTGGAGATGATGTTGAAAATGTAATCACAAGACTTTTACAAGCTGCAAATGGAGATGTAAAAAGAGCTGAAACAGGAATTATCTTTATTGATGAAGTGGATAAAGTTGCTCGTATGAGTGAAAACAGATCTATCACTAGAGATGTTTCAGGTGAAGGTGTACAACAAGCACTTCTTAAAATAGTTGAAGGTTCAGTTGTAAATGTTCCACCAAAAGGTGGAAGAAAACACCCTGGACAAGATGCTATTCAAGTAGATACTACAAATATTTTATTTGTTTGTGGTGGAGCATTTGATGGTCTTGAAGAGATTGTTAAAAAGAAAAAAGGTGGAAATGTATTAGGTTTCAACCAAGAGAAAAAAAGTAAAAATGATGAAACTATTATCTCAGAAGTAGAAGCTCATGATTTAGTAAAATATGGTCTTATTCCAGAATTAATCGGAAGACTTCATATGATTGCTACACTAAATGAAATCACTGAAGATGATATGGTTCATATTTTAACTGAACCTAAAAATGCTTTAATCAAACAATATGTAAAACTATTCAAAATGGATGATGTTGAACTTGAGTTTGAAGAGGATGCATTAAAAGAGATTGCAAAACTTGCAATTGAAAGAAAAACGGGAGCTAGAGGGTTAAGATCAATTTTAGAAGATATTATGTTAGATATTATGTACGATTTACCTAAGTTCAAAGATAAAAAAGTGATTATTACAAAAGAAGTTGTAACTAAAGAGAAAGAGCCAAAAATAGCTTAAAGAAGGGATATAAATGTTATTAGACAAGTTAATTGGAATGTTTTCAAATGATATGGCAATAGACCTTGGAACAGCAAACACTGTTGTTTCTATTAGAGGGAAAGGTATTATTATAAATGAGCCATCTGTTGTAGCAGTACAAAATGATAGATACGGAAAAGATAAAATCTTAGCTGTAGGTCAAGAAGCTAAGCAAATGATTGGTAAAACACCATTAAATATCACTGCTGTTAGACCAATGAAAGATGGTGTTATTGCTGACTTTGAGATGACAGAAAGAATGATTAGATATTTTATTGAAAAAGCTCATGCCAGAAAATCATTTATCAGACCAAGAATTATTATTTGTATCCCATATGGAATTACTCAAGTTGAAAGAAAAGCTGTAAAAGAATCAGCTCTAAGTGCTGGGGCTAGAGAGGTTTTCCTTGTAGAAGAACCTATGGCAGCAGCAATTGGTGCAGGTATTCCAGTTTCTGACCCATCTGGTTATGTTGTTGTTGATATTGGTGGTGGTACTACTGAGATTGGTGTAACATCTCTTGGTGGACTTGTATTATGTAAATCAATTAAAGTAGCTGGTGATAGATTTGATAAAGCTATTATGGAATATGTAAGACAAAACTACAACCTATATATTGGTGAAAGAACAGCTGAAAATATCAAAATAGAGATTGGTTCAGCTATTAAACAAGACCAAGAATTAAAAATCAAAGTAAAAGGTAGAGATAACTCGGGACTTCTTTCAACTATTGAATTAGGAAGTGAAGGTGTTAGAACTGCTATAAAAGAACCTTTAAGAGAGATTGTATCTGCTGTAAGATCAGTACTTGAAGAGATGCCACCTGATTTAGCAAGTGATATTGTTGATAATGGTGTTATTTTAACAGGTGGTGGAGCTTTAATTAGAGGCTTAGATAAATATCTTGCAGATATTATCAAACTTCCTGTAAGTGTAGCAGATGAACCATTACTTGCTGTTGCTTATGGAACAAGTAATGTATTAGATCAGGACGCATTATTAAAATTAATCTCTAATGAATAAACTAATATTTTTTATTCTTTTTTTAGCAATCTCTCTTGGATACCTTTTTGAGGTAGATGAGATGGTTGCTAGAAATTTCAATCCCTTCGAATCAATTAAACGTTCATACATAAATACTGTCGTATCAATTCAAGAAACTACAGAAAAATATTTTAAACAAGTATCTACAATAGAAGAGCTTCAAGAAGAAAATAAAGAATTAAGACCCTACAAAGTTCTTTATGAATCTGCTCACAATGAGCTAGATTCTGTACTAAAAACAGTAAACAATCCAAAAGGAACAACAGACCAAATAAGATTTGTAAATGTATTGTCATATATAGATTTTGATAATTTTACAAAAGTATGGCTTGATATGAAAAAAGAGGATAATTCTATTTTAGGTCTTATCTCAAATGGCTATGCTGCTGGTATTGTTGTAAATCTACAAGGTAGAGCAAAAGCTTTACTAAATGGAAATGAAAAATGTAATTATGCAATCTTCATAGGGAAAAACAAAGCCCCAGGTATCATCCATGGTTCACAAAATAGACATGAACTAATAGCAAAATTTGTTCCCATCTGGTTTGATATAAAAGAGGGAGATGAAGTTATAACTTCAGGTATGGATAATATCTTTTTTGAGGGTTTAAAAGTTGGTCGTGTAGTATCAATAAAAAAGATGCAAGATATACAAGAAGCAACTATAATACCCTATGCAAATGTACTTAAACAAAAATCATTTTTAGTATATAAAAAAGAGAAGATCAAAAAAGATGAACCAAGTAAATAAAATCCTAGAAAAACAAGCTTTATTGATACTTGATGGAGCTTTAGGTACTAGATTACAAGAAAAAGGTTTTGATATAAATGATTCTTTGTGGTCGGCTAAATTTCTAAATGAAAACCCAAAAGCACTACAAGACATACACACTGAATATTTAAATGCCGGTGCCGATTGTATAATCACTTCTTCATATCAAGCTTCTATTGAAGGTTTTGTAAAAAAAGGCTTTGATGAAAAAACTGCAAAAAACTTACTAATCCTATCAATCCAATTAGCAAAAGATGCAAGAGATGAGTTTTGGGAAGAAAACAAATCACAAAATAGAATAAAACCCTTAGTTGCAGCTTCAATTGGTCCCTATGGAGCATACTTAGCAGATGGTTCAGAGTATAGTGGAAACTATAAAATTTCAGATGAAGAGCTAAAAGAGTTCCATAAAAATAGATTAGAAATTATTGCAAGAACAAACCCTGATATTTTTGCTGTGGAAACAATCCCTTCACTAAAAGAGGCAAAAATCATATGTGAACTTTTAAAAGATTTTAAAGATATCTGTTCTTGGATTAGTTTTAGTGCAAAAGATTCAAGCTTTACAAATGCTGGAGATGATATAGAAACTTGTGTTAAATATTTAGATACACAAGAGCATATTAGTGCCATTGGTATAAATTGTACCTCTCCACAATATATCCAATCTTTAGTTAAAAAAATAAAAAAATCATCAAACAAAAATATAGTTGTTTATCCTAATGGAGGAGCAAAATATAATCCTCTAATAAAACAATGGGAAAGTTCACCAACTGATGAAAAAGAGTTTGCAAAGATGGCAAACTTATGGAAAAATGAGGGTGCAAATATTATTGGTGGATGTTGTCAAACAGGACCAAAAGAGATTAAAGAATTAAGAAAAACACTTAAATCTAATATCTAGCCATAATCCCATCAACTTTATCCCAAGTCAAATCTTTATCACTACTTTTATTTTGAAACATATTGTAAATATATCTAGCAAACATATCTGTTTCTAAATTTACTTTTGAGCCAACTTTATAAGTTTCAAAAAGTGTATTTTTTATAGTATGGGGAATAATTGTAAGTCTAAAAGAGTCTTCTAAAACTTCATTTACTGTTAAAGATACACCATCAATAGTAATACTTCCTTTTGGAATAATATATTTTGCATATTCTTTTGGCAAAGAGATGATAAAATCAGTTGAATTTCCGTTGTTTTTTATAGTTTTTACTGTACCTAAACAATCCACATGACCTTGAACAATATGACCTTCAAATCTATCACCCATCATCATAGCTGGTTCGATATGTACTTTTCCTCTGTAGTTTTCCATAGCTAATATACTTTGAGTTTCAGGAGATAACTCTACAGTAAAAGTATCACTAGAAAATCTAACAACTGTAAGACAAGCTCCATTTACAGCAATTGAGTCTCCAATCTTTGGTCTATATTTTGCTTTTAGTGTTAAAAAACTATTTTTTAGACTAACAACCTCAGCCATCTCACGTATCAAACCAGTAAACAAAAAAATCCTTCTTTTAGTATCTATTAATCTATAATATAAAGTATTAACTAATATCAATGTGATATAATACCGAAAAATTATTAAGATTGAAATTTTTTAGATAAGTGGAAGAAAACATTTATCTAAGAGATTTCCTATAAAAATACTAAAAAGCCAAAATAGATTAAAAGGCTTTTTCGAAGGAAAAACATGAAATATGATGTAATCGTAGTTGGAGGGGGTCACGCAGGGATTGAAGCCTCTTTAGTAGCTGCAAGAATGGGTAAAAAAACCCTACTTATCACTATGCTTGTAGAGCAAATTGGTGCTGCAAGTTGTAACCCTGCTATTGGTGGTCTTGCTAAAGGACACTTAGTAAGAGAACTTGATGCTATTGGTGGAGAGATGGGTCTTTGTACAGACTATGCAGGAATCCAATTTAGAATTTTAAATGCCTCAAAAGGAGCAGCAGTTCAAGGAAGTCGAGCTCAAATCGATATGGATGAGTATAGACACTACATGAGAAAAGTTTGTCACAACACTCCTAACCTTGAAGTTTATCAAGATGAAGTAAGTTCTTTATTAATAGAAGATAATAAAGTATATGGTGTAAAAACAAAACTTGGTGAAGAGTTCGAAGCAAAAAAAGTTATCCTTACAACAGGTACTTTTATGAGAGGACTTATTCATATAGGTGAAAATAAATATGACGCAGGTAGAGCGTGGGAATTGCCATCATCTACACTATCTATTCAATTAAAAGAATTAGGTTTAAATGTAGGAAGACTAAAAACAGGAACACCTGCAAGAATTGATTCTAACTCTATAAATTTTGATGTGATGGAAGCTCATGGTGGAGATGAAAAACCAACACCATTTTCATTTAGAACAGATAAATCAAACTTCAATCCAAAACAATATCCATGTTATATAACATATACAAATGTAGGAACACACGATACTATTACAGGTAACTTCCACAGAGCTCCACTATTTACAGGACAAATTCAAGGAAGTGGTCCAAGATATTGCCCTAGTATAGAAGATAAAGTAAATAGATTTTCTGAAAGGGAAAGACATCAGTTATTCCTAGAGCCACAAACACAAATGTGTACAGAATACTATATAAATGGATTATCAACATCTTTACCTATTGATGTTCAAAAAGAGATGATTCACTCTATCAATGGATTAGAAAATGCAAAAATCATCAGATATGGTTACGCTATTGAGTATGATTATGTTGACCCTACAGAGTTAAAACATACCCTTGAGACTAAAAAGATTGATAACCTTTACCATGCAGGTCAAATCAATGCAACAACAGGATATGAAGAAGCAGCATCTCAAGGTTTAATTGCAGGTATAAATGCAGCTTTAGCTATAGATGAAAAAGAACCTTTTATCCTAAGACGTGATGAAGCCTATATCGGGGTTTTAATTGATGACTTAGTTACAAAAGGAACAAATGAACCATATAGAATGTTCACTAGCCGAGCAGAATATAGACTTCTTCTTAGAGAAGAAAGTGCTGATTTAAGACTAAGCAAATATGGACACGAGTTTGGACTAATCTCTGATGAACAAATGGATATTGTAGAACATAAAAGAAAAACTCTAAATGATGCAGTTGAATTTATGGCAAATGAATGGTTCACTTCAAAAAAAGAAAATCTTGAACTACTTGAAAGTCTAGGTGAAGACAAAATCAAAGATAGATCACTGCTTATTGATATAGTAGGAAGAAATACAGTTGATGCTTCAAAATTTGATAAGCTTGTACAAACATTATCTTCTACAGATGAATACCTAAAAGAGCAAATTATAATAGAAGCAAAATATTATAGATATGTTGCAAAACAAAAAAAACAAATAGAAAAAATGAAAAAAATGCTTCAAATGACAATCCCTGAAAGCTTTGATTATAAAGCAATACCTGGTTTATCAAATGAAGTAGTAGAAAAACTAGAAAAATTTAGACCACCAACGCTGTTTAATGCAAGTGAAATATCAGGAGTAACACCAGCTGCTATTGATATTATTCATATGTATTTAAATGTGAAAAATAAAGCTTCAAAATAAATATCTTATTTAACTAGAGATTATTCTTTATCAAAAGGATTTAATCTTCTAGTTAAAACAAAATACTCACTTTTATAAAAATATAATATTCTCTTCAATTTTATTTAGTAAAATATACTTCTTATAATAATCATAAATTAGAACAATAATAAGGATTTTTATGTCAAATGGCGAATTGTTAAACTCTACACTTTATCTATTTGTAGTTGCCACTATTTTAGTAACTTTATCTAAACGTTTAGGATTAGGTAGTATTTTAGGACTTCTTATTGCAGGAGTTATTGTAGGTCCCTATTCTCCTGGTCCAATTTTAACAAAAGAGGTTGAAGCTGTTCGTCATATCACTGAGTTTGGGGTTGTACTTTTACTTTTTGTAATTGGGCTTGAGATGCAACCTAAAAAACTTTGGAGTATGAGAAAAGAGGTTTTTGGATTAGGAAGTGGTCAGATCCTTATTTCTGGTTTTTTTATATTTTTATATTCAATATATTATTCAAGTTCTTGGCAAGTTGCTTTATTGGTAGGTTTAACTTTTGCCCTATCTTCTACAGCATTTGTTATGCAAATATTACAAGAAAAAGGTGAACTTTATACGCCAAAAGGAAAAAGCAGTTTTTCTATTTTACTTATGCAGGATTTGGCAGTTGTACCTCTCCTTGCATTAGTTCCTATTTTAGCAGATAAAGGTAATCTTACAGATGGTCACCCTGTTTGGCAACAAGTTCTTATAGCGATAGGATTAATATTACTTGTTCTTGCTTTTGGAAAATATCTTGTTCCTAAAATGCTAGATTATTTAGCTAAACATCAAAATAAGGATGCCTTCTTTTTCTCAGTTATTTTATCTGTAGTATTTGCAGCTTGGGCTATGGAACATGCTGGTTTATCTATGGCTTTAGGTGCTTTTATTATGGGTATGATTTTATCAAGCTCTCAATACCATTATCAAATTCAAGCAAATATTGAGCCTTATAAAGGTCTTCTTATGACACTATTTTTTGTAGCTGTTGGTATGTCTGTAGATTTAGAAGCTATGATGAATGATCCTTTGATTTTGGTTCAACATTTAGTTGTGATTATGAGTATAAAAATAGTTGCCCTATTTTTACTTATGATTTATATGGGATACAAACGCTCAACAGCAATATCTGTCTCTTTTCTTTTAGCTCAAAGTGGAGAGTTTGGTTTTGTATTATTTGGAGCAGCAAAAGCTTTAGGTGTAATTAGTGACCAGATGTTTGTAGCAGCAGTTACTATTATCTCATTTAGTATGCTTTTAACACCTTTAGTTGTAAGGTTAAGTGAAAAGATTGCAGAAAAATTTGATAACACTCCAATTGAGATAAAATCAGCTTATGTACCAGAAGAACAATGGAAAGGTGTGATTATAGCTGGTTATGGTAGAGTTGGAAGATTAGTTGCAACTATGCTTCATCATGCAAATGTTCCTTTTGTAGCCTTTGATGCAGATATACAAAGAGTTGAGTTAGGACAAAAAGAGGGGCGTGCAGTTTATTTTGGGGAACTAAGCAATTTAGACTTTTTATCACAAATTGGTTTAGACAGAGCAAATTTAGTGATTGTAACAGTTGATAATCATCATACCTCATCTAAAATAGTTTCACATATAAGAAATAGATTTCCAACACTTAGAATCTTATCTCGAACAAAAAATATGAAAACAAGAGATGCTCTACTTAAACATGGTGCTTCTTGGGCAATGCCAGAATCTTCTGAAGGAAGTCTAAGATTAGGAGCGGAGACTCTTTTAAGCCTTGGAAGAACAAGAGAAGAGGTAATTGAACTCTTAACATTTTTTAGAAAAGATGATTATGAAACTATTAGAAGATTACACGATGGAATAGAAAGTGATGACTAAATATAACTATTAAAAGGTGAAGAGATGAAAAAAAAGATATTTATACCTTTATTATTAGTTTTATTATTTGCAAGTTGTGCAATAGATAATAAAAATATATCAAAAATTTATAAAGATGTTAAAGATTGTAAAATCTATCCTGAAGATATGAGAAGATTTTATTGTTATAAAGAAAAAGCAGAAGATGGAGATATCCTTGCTCAAAGCTGGATAGCGTACTATTATAATGTAGGAAAAATAGTTTCTGAAGATAAGAGAAAAGCTACAAAGTGGTATTTAAAAGCAGCAAAAGCAGGAGATACATATTCTCAAAGAGAATTAGCTATAAATTATTTAGATGATAAAGAATATAAAGAAGCTTTTTACTGGTTTCAAAAAGCCTCAGACTCAAATGACATGAAAGCACAAAAAGAATTAGCAAATTTATATGATAGAGGTTTAGGTGTAAAAAAAGATTTAAAGAAAGCATTTGAATATTTTCAAAAAGCTGCTTTTCAAGGAGATACCTTATCTCAAAATCAACTTGGGTATTATTTTGAACAAGGATGGGGAGTAGAAAAAGACTATAAAAAAGCTAAATACTGGTATGAAAAAACAGTAAAAAAAGATAACGCTTATGGATTATCTAAAATAGCTTATCTTTATGCAAATGGTTTTGGAGTAGAAAAAGATTATAAAAAAGCTTTCGATTTATTTATGCAAGCAGCTAATAAAGATGATAATTATTCTATGTCGTGGATAGGATATCTTTATGAAGAAGGCTTAGGAGTGGAAAAAAACATAGAAAAAGCTAAATATTGGTATATAAAATCTGGAAATGATTATGCAAAAAAAAGATATTACATAATAGAAAATAAAGTGAAGGAATAACTATTTAAAAAGAGTTTGAGAGATTCATTAAATAATAATTAAGATTATATAAATAGAAATAATTGTATAATACTTCTAATAAATATGTTTAAAAGCACCAATCTCTATAAATAAGAGTGAAATATAAGTTTTAAGATTAATTTTGTCTTTTATTTTTTGTTATTCTACGACTGACACTATACACAATTTATCAGATACAAATACAAAAAATATAAACTTTAATCTAGATTATTATAGAATTCGCGAAATTGGTGTAATCAAAAATTAAGATTAGGAAAGATTATGAAAGTTTATCTTTATGCAAAAAGTGGTCATGCCATTGGATTGGATGCCACAAGAAGATGTTCAGCTGTTGCTAAACTTTTAGAAGAAAAAAATTGCGATCCAATTTTATGCACTTGTGATTTTAGAGCTGGTGCTTATGCTAAAGAGGAATTAGGTATAAAAAAGTATGTCTCAGTAGATATACTATCAAATTTGCCAAATATCATGGAAAGAGGAGATATCCTAATCTATGATACTGATGAAGCAAGTGAATTTATGGAAACAAATATGAAAGAGTTTTGTACACTTTTATATAAAATACCTGATGATATACCTTCTAAAATCATTGATAAAGAACTTTATAAAAGGCAAAAAAATCATCCAATAGAAAAAATGTTCTTTTTTGGAGATGATGATTACAACAATATACTTCTTAATCTATGCAAAGATTCAAAACAAACAAATATACCTCTACTTTGGGGGCACTATTTCTTTTTAGGAAATGAAAAAGAGTTAAGCCCTTATTTCAGTGAAATATTAGAAGAAGAGGATTACATTGATTCAATAAAAAAGGTTAAGTATCTTTTATCAGGATCACTTAATACATGTATTGAAGCTATAGAATGCGGGGGAAAACCTGTATTATTAAGAAGAGACGACAAAGAGTATGATGAGAGTTTAATAAAAGAGTTACATTTACCAACAATTAAAGGAAGTACTTTAGATGAGATAATTGAAAAATTTGATTCTATAATAAAAAACTACCCTAAAATTAATTATTCACATAACTACGATATAGACTCTATCATAAACAGTATTTCTGTAAGGATAGAAACTTATAGAAAACTTACATTTTAATATATAAGCTTAACTTATAACTTAAACTTATAATTATTTATGTTAATTATAAGTTAGCTTTATATATAATTAAAGAAAAAGTTTAGGATGAGAAAAATGGAAGCACAAACAGCGACTTTAAAAAAGACTCCATACCGAATAAAACGGTATTATGCTTATATTGTTGCCACTATGGTTGCTTTAATTGTACCTTTTATTACAATTAATGGAAATCATATATTTTTATTATCATTTGATAAAAAGCAACTTCACTTAATGGGTGTTGCATTTGATATGCAAGAATTATATTTAATGCCATTTCTACTTATGTTATTATTCTTAGGTATTTTTGCAGTTACTGCAATTGGAGGAAGAGCATGGTGTGGATGGTCATGTCCGCAAACAATCTTTAGGGTTGTATATAGAGATTTAATCGAAGGAAAACTTTTAGGTCTAAGAAGAATAAAAAATAAACAAAAAGAACCAAATTGGAAAAAAGCAGAAAATGCTTCAAAAAGAGTTATTGCTATATTACTTTGGTCTTTACTAGCTATTATAGCAGCAGCTGACTTTATGTGGTACTTTGTTCCACCTGAGGATTTCTTTGCATATATTCAAAACCCAACTGAACACTGGTTTTTAATAGGTTTTGTTTTAATCATTGCCGCATTTTTAGTATATGATGTGGTTTGGATGAAAGAAAACTTTTGTGTATATGTTTGCCCTTATTCAAGAGTTCAATCAGTACTTTATGATGATGATACTTACCAAGCAATATACTCTACAAAAAGAGGTGGTAATATCTATAATGAATCAAAAGAAAAAATTATCTTTAAGCAAAAAGATTTACCAAATGAACAAGATGAATGTACTGCCTGTGAATCTTGTGTAACTGTATGCCCTACTCATATTGATATTAGAAAAGGTATGCAACTTGAATGTATCAACTGTTTAGAATGTGTTGATGCATGTACAACAGTTATGGGTAAATTAGGAAAAGAATCTTTAGTACAATGGACAAGTACAAGGGATATTGAAAAAAATGAACCTACTAAAATATTTAGGAAATCTACAATTATGTACTCAGTAGCACTTGTAGTTATTATTGGTCTTTTATTTGTAATGGGTGGAGAAAAAGAGCATATGTTGTTAAATGTAAATAAAACAACACAACTTTATAAAGTAAAAGAAGGAAATGTTGTAACAAATAACTTCTTATTCCTTTTCCAAAACACTGATTCTAAAACTCATACATATGATTTAGAAGTAATTGATCATCCAGATATTAAAATTACAAGATTTAAACCATTTAAATTAAGCCCTAAAAAAATGGCTAAAAAAGTAGTTATTTTACAAACAGATAAAGTACTTGTAAATGATGCTACAAAAGATACACCAATCACTGTTACAATCAGAGCTTTTGCGGTTGATGAACCTGAAAAAGTAACTGTATTTAGAAAAGCAGTATTTATCTATCCAAGAGCTGACAAGCTAAAAAAATAAAGTAAAAGGAGTTTCAATACTCCTTTCTACTTAACTCAAAATTTACTTCTATTAAGTTATAATCGCGAAATAATTTTACAATTTTCAATCAATTTTTACGGAGTTTCATACAATGACTAAATTCATATTTGTTACAGGTGGGGTTTTAAGCTCACTAGGAAAAGGTATTACCTCAGCTTCTATAGCAACTATTTTAAAACAATCAGGTTTTCAAGTTTCAATGCTTAAAATCGATCCATATTTAAATGTTGACCCAGGGACTATGAGTCCCCTAGAGCATGGAGAGGTTTTCGTTACAGCTGATGGTGCAGAAACAGACTTGGATTTAGGAAACTACGAAAGATTTATAGATAAAACTCTTACTGCAAAAAACTCTTTTACAACAGGTCAAGTTTACCAAAGTGTAATTAGAAGGGAAAGAAAAGGTGGATACTTAGGTAAGACTATTCAAGTTATTCCACATGTTGTAGATGAGATTAAAGACAGAATTTATGCAGCAGCTGAAGATAATGACTTTTTAATCATTGAGCTTGGTGGAACTGTTGGGGATATAGAAGGTTTACCTTTTATGGAAGCAATTAGAGCTATGAAACATGAGTTACCAAAAACAAATACAATGAATATTCATGTAAGTTTAATCCCTTACATAAAAGCTGCAGGAGAACTAAAAACAAAACCTACACAACACTCTGTACAAGAATTGAGAAGAATTGGTATCACTCCACATATGTTAGTATGTAGAACAGAGAAACCTCTTCCAAAAAATCTAAAAGATAAACTTGCACTTTCATGTGATATTGATAGAAATGCAGTTATTGAAGCAGGAGATGCACAATCAATTTATCAAGTGCCTCTTCACTTTATCAAAGAGGGTATTTTAAATCCTTTATCTGAGCACTTCAATGTAAAACTAAAACCAAATATGGAAAAATGGGATACATTAGTAAAAAATATTCTTGTACCTCAAGATGAAGTTACAATTGCATTTGTTGGTAAATATCTAGATTTAAAAGAGTCTTATAAATCATTAATCGAAGCACTAATTCACGCTGGAGCTCACCTAAATACAAAAGTAAATATTGTTTGGTGTGATTCTCAGAGAATAGAAGATAGTGGAGCATATGAAATTATCGGAAATGCTGATGGTATCTTAGTTGCAGGTGGATTTGGGCACAGAGGTGTTTTAGGGAAACTTGAAGCTATTAAATATGCAAGAGAAAATAAAATTCCATATCTTGGTATCTGTTTAGGTATGCAGTTAGCAGTTATAGAATATGCTAGAAATGTACTTGAGATTGAAGATGCTAACTCAGTTGAATTTGATACAGAAACACCAAATCCATTTATATATTTAATTGATGAATTTATTGACCAAAGTGGTAACAAACAAGTTAGAACTAAAAAATCTCCTATGGGAGGAACAATGAGACTTGGGGAATATCCATTTGAACCACTAAAAGGAAGTAATCTTCAAAAAGCTTATGGTACAGAAAAAGTATATTATGAAAGACATAGACATAGATATGAGGCAAACCCAGCATATAAAGAACAATTAGAAAAAGCAGGTATGCAAATAACTGGTCAATCTAATGGTCTTATTGAGGCTGTAGAGATAAAAGACCATCCATGGTTTGTAGGAGTTCAATTCCACCCAGAATTTACTTCACACTTAGAAACACCAAATCCAATTATTTTAGAGTTTGTAAAACAAGCGAACGCCACTAAGTAATGTCAAAAATTACGAAAAAAAAACTTTTCGATCTTTTAAAAGCAAGGCATGAGGATAACCAATATACTCGCCTTGCCCAAATACCTAAACCTGATAGTTTTAAAGATATAGATAAAGCTACAAAAAGAATCAAAAAAGCTTTAGAAACAAATGAACAAATCACTATTGTTGGAGATTATGATGTTGATGGAGTAGTATCTACTACAATTATAGTTGACTTCTTCAAAAAAATTGGAGTAGAAGTAAATCATATTATTCCAAACAGATTTAAACATGGATATGGTTTATCACCTAAGATTGTTGATATGATTGATTCTGGTTTAGTAATAACAGTAGACAATGGTATTTCTGCTGTAAATGCTGCTAAAAAACTAAAAGAAAAAAATATAGATTTGATTATCACAGACCATCATACAGTTGGAGATGAACTTCCTGATGCACTTGCAATCATAAATCCTAAACAAGAAGATTGTACTTTTCCATTTAAAGATATATGTGGAGCACAAGTTGCTTGGTATTTATGTGCAGCAATAAAAAAAGAGATCAATGCAGATGTAAACTTACAAGAGTTTTTTGACCTTTTATGTATTGCAATAATAGCTGATATCATGCCAATGACAAGTTTAAACTATACTATGGTTAAACACGGGCTAAAGTTAATAAAACAATCTCAAAGACCAGCTTTTATAAAAATAAATGAGATGATGCAAAAGAACCTATATGTTTCAGATGATATTGGTTTTACAATTGCACCTAAAATCAATAGTGCAGGAAGAATGGATGATGCTTCAGTTGCCTTATCTTTTTTATTATCTGAAAATATATATGATGCAAATAATTCATTACAACTTTTAGAAGAATTAAATTGTTATAGAAAAGTTCTTCAAGAAAGAATCTCTCAAAAAGCAAACAATGCAACAAATGAAGAAGATAATGCAGTAATTGTTTGGGGAGATGATTGGCATGAAGGTGTTATTGGGATTGTCGCATCTAAGCTTTCAAATTCACATAAAAAACCAGCTTTTATTTTTTCTATTAAAGATGGAATAGCAAAAGGAAGTGCTAGAGCAAATGCTAATATAAATCTTCACTCTATTATTTCTGAAACATCTGATTTATTAATAGGTTTCGGTGGACATAAAAATGCCGCTGGCTTATCTATGAAAGCATCAAATCTTGAAGAGTTTAAAGAGAGAATTAACTCTTTGTTGAATATTGAACCTGAAGAGCTACATATAGAACATGATGTCTTAGGAGAGCTTGATGCTTCATGTGTTGATATAGAGTTTTTAGATATTATTGAAAAGTTTGAACCATATGGATTAGATAATCACAGACCTATATTTAAAATATCAAATTCTAAAGTTATGAAATCTCAACTTTTTGGAAAAGACAAAAACCATTTAAAGCTAACACTAAATAATAATGGCTTTGTATTCGAAGCTTTACAATTTCACACAGAAAATAAAATATTAGATGAATATATAAGTTTAGTAGTATCTATAAATAAAAATGAATTTAGAGGGGAAGTAAGCCCTCAGTTTCTAATCCAAGATATTTTATAAAACCATTGGAGTGATTATATGAGAATGGGAAGAACTTCTTTCCAAATCTAAAATCTCTTCATCAATCAAAGTTTCACTATATGCAGAACTCAAAATTGTTCCATTTTTTATATCTATAAGTTTTATAAAAACTATTAAACTTTGTGTAGTGATACTATAAGTTCCTACAAAAGCATAATTATTATCAACTGTTTTATCTTTTATATCTTTTTGGTTTCTTGTTAAGAGATTAAATCCATGCTTGCCATACTGAAAATCTCTTCCAAGCTCAATAGCTTTTATGATAATACCTCTGTTAGATAATGAATTTTTCATTTGTTCAGATAAAAGAAAGCCCAATTTTGAACGATTTTGTAATCTATTTATATTAACAAAATCAGGTACTAATATAATCTCTTCAGAAGTTATATATTTAGCTACTTTTGATTCTTGGTCTTGAATAAGATTTTCAACAAGCGAATTAAAATCATTTGCACCAGTTAAGTTTTTGTGATATGTAGGAGATTTACTAGCTATCTTTTTAGCAATATTACCTGTAGTAACCTCTTTTACCATATCAACACATCCGGTAAAGAAAGTAATTAAAAGTATTGGAAGTAGATTATACTTCAATACTTTTACAAAAAAATTATTCATTTATACTATTTTTCTTCGATTATATTAATAGTTCTTGCTGGTTTACAATCTTTGAAAAGAATACAATCATTTTTTCTATTGTGTTGGAAAGTTGATCTTGCACTTGAAATAATTTTACCAGTAATATTATCCATAACTCTTGCATTTAACATAATTTTTCCATATTGTCTTGAATAAGTACCAACTACAACATATGTATTTGGTATTTTTTCTTTTAATTTATGTGGATTTCTACTAATAAAATACTCACCTCTTTCATTTATAGATACAGCCATTTGACCTCTATATTCTATAATATTAAAACCTCTATTAGACATCTCATTAATTAAACTTTCACTTACAATTCTTCCAAACTCAGTAGTTTTTTTAAAATTATCCAGTCTTACAAAAGATGTGATTAAAATTGGTTTATTTGTACTCATTTTTTGGTTTTGCATCATTTGTGCTGCCAATGAGTTAATAGTTGCTTCAAGTGTATATTGCGTAGTAACATTTTGTTGCATATCATTTGCTACTTCAATATGTTGTTTTGTAACTTGAACTTTTTGATTTTCTTTATCAACTGAGTTATCTGAATAACTTTGAAGAAGTGGTGATTTTACAGAACACCCTAAAAATAATGAAACAGTTGCAGCTACAAGGCAAGATTTAGCGAAAGTTTTATACATAAATTCCCCTTATGATAGTTACTAAGATTTTATTTAAAAATAGCTTATAAATTCTTGAAAACTCTTCTTATAAGTCCACTAATACACCTATTTTCATGTTAATATGATAAAATACGAAAATATAAATTAAGGAGTTGAATTATGTCAAAAGTTTTATTACCAATATCAAACGGTTTTGAAGAGATTGAAGCTTTAACTATAGCTGATATTTGTAGACGAGCAGAGATAGAAGTTGTTATAGCATCAATTGAAGATTTAAAAGTTTCAGGTGCTCATAATATAAGTGTTAATGCAGATTCACTTTTAAAAGACGTAAACCCAGATGATTTTGATATGATAGTTTTACCAGGAGGCCTTCCAAATGCCTTTAATCTTGCAGATGATGAGTTATTAAAGACTATATTAAAAAAATTTAAAAATGAAAATAAATATATTGGTGCCATTTGTGCAGCACCTTATGCTTTACATAAAGCAGAGGTTTTAAATAAAGAATACACATGCTACCCAAGTTTTGAACAAAGAATAGATTCTTCAAATTATGTTGAAGATAAAATTATAGTACAAGATGAAAAAGTAATAACTTCACAAGGACCAGCTACAGCAATGCCTTTTGCGTTAGAACTTGTAAAGATATTAAAAGGTGAAGAGATTTCAACTCAAGTAAAGAATGAACTTTTAGCTTAATTTTTTCAAAATCTCTTCATTTTTTTCCCAAAAATCTAAAAAACTATGAGAGATAGACATATCTCTCATAAACTCATATGCTTTATTTCTCTTAGAAAAATACTCTTCATCTTTTTTTGCTAATTCTTTTAAGGCTTCAATAACCTCTTTATTTGAATTTATATCAACAATATATCCAAAATCTTTTTTTACAAATGTTTTAGGACCACCTTTAGTGGTAACTATTACAGGAAGAGAAGAAGACATGGCTTCCATAACAACTTGACCTAAAGTATCAGTTGTAGAAGGGAAAATAAAACAATCACTTGAAGCATATATTGAAGATAGTTCTTTACCTCTTTTTCTACCTAAATAAGTAATTGATTCATCTTCAATTGTTGTTTTAAGTTCTTTATCCCCAACTAATATCAACTGACAATTTTCTAACTTTGCTTCTTGCCAAAGGTTTAAAAGCTTATGTACATTTTTTTCAACAGAAACTCTACCCACATATAAAACTTTAAATTTTTTGTTATCAACTTGATATTTACTCCAAATAGAATCATCTTTAAACTCTTTATCAAAGCTTTCAATATTTATCCCTGCTTTTAAAAGATATAAATCTTCATCCTTAAAACTTAGTTGCTCTTTTAAAGTTTTAAAATATTCGTCAGATCTAGAAAACAAAGCTTTATATGAACCATAAAAAAATTTTAAAAATTTAATTGTACTCCAACGAAAAAATCTATTTTTTGTATTTTTATACATATAAGCAGGAAAATCCGTATGATAAATACCAACAACTGGTATTTTCAATAATTTTGCGCTTATTAAAGCGCATAAACCTACAGTCCCTGGCGTTGAGATATGTAATAAATCAGGATTAATTTTTTTTATCTCTGCTTTTATTTTAAAAAAATTTGGTAATACCAAATCCAAAGATTGATAATAAGGCATTTTCATTCTAAATATAGGTTTTATATTTTTAATATTTGCAAAACTCTCTTCAGCTTCTTTTTTTGTAGAGGTAATTACAGTAAACTCCTTATTATATGTTACTGCTTCTTTTGCAAAATCTTGAATAAATCTTGAAACACCATTAACATCAAAAACTGTATCACTAACTAAGCATATATTTAAATTTTTCATTTGAAAATTCTATTACAACAAGATTACAAGAGTATTACATGTCATTAATTTGTAACCATCATGTAATAGAATTTTCAGATGAAATACAAGAGTATATTTATATCAGATATTCATTTGGGAACTAAATTTTCAAATACAAAACAATTATTAGATTTTTTAAAAAACAATGAGTGTGATAACCTATTTCTAGTAGGAGACATAATAGATGGTTGGGCAATAAAAAGGAAATTTGTATGGCCACAATCACATTCAGATGTTATTCAAAAGATTTTAAAAAGAGCAAGAAAAGGTTGCAATGTAACTTTTATAACTGGTAACCATGATGAATTTTTAAGACCTTTTGTTCCTTTAATATTAGGGCACTCCCTTGAAATAAAAAATGAACTAATCTATACCTCAATAATAGGAAAAAAATATCTAGTAACCCATGGAGATTTTTTTGATTCTATTACAATGACAAAAAAATGGTTGGCAATACTTGGTGACTATGGATATGAACTACTTTTAAATGTAAATCAAACCCTAAATGTAATTAGAACAAAATTAGGTATTAAATCAAAATGGTCTTTATCTAAATATGTAAAAGACAATGTAAAATCTTCAGTTTCTTTTATAACTGATTTTGAGGCAACCTTAGCAAATCATGCAAAATATAAAGGTTATGATGGCATAATATGTGGACATATTCATAAAGCAGAAACAAAAATGATAGACCAAGTTGAGTACCTCAACTGCGGTGATTGGGTTGAGTCATGTACAGCTATTGTTGAAACATATGAAGGTGAATTTAAAGTTATTAATTGGTTACATAAATGAGTGAAAAAAAATTAGCCTTAGCCTTAGGTGGTGGGGCAGCTAGAGGTGCTTTTCATTTAGGTGCACTTCATTTTATGGAAGAGAGTAATATTCAAATTGATGCTTATGCAGGAAGTTCTATAGGAGCAATAATTGCAGCATCCCATGCAAGTGGGGTAAAAGCAAAAGAACAATTAAAAATATTTTCTTCTAGTGAACTCAAAACCGCCTTGAAATTTAACTACTTTAAAAATGGTTTGATTCGAATAGAAAGAAACCATCAAGTTTTAGATAAAATCTTACCAATAAAAAATCTAGAAGATATTCCCAAAAAAATATATATAACTGCCTATGATTTAAAAAAAAGAGAGCTTCACTATTTTGATGAAGGAGATACTCATACTTTATGTATGGCTTCAAGTGCTTTGATTCCACTTTTTAAACCTATCTCATATAAAAATATGTATTTAATAGATGGGGGACTTTTTGATTCAGTACCTATCAAACCCTTTGATAATAGTATTTATGACACTTTATCAATTGACCTTTTTCCTAAAAGCAATAGTTTAGAGAAAAAAAGAAAAAACCCCTTAAAAACTCTCAAAAAGAAGCTTTTTACACAATTATATGAAAACCATATTTTTACTATAGAAAACTCTAGTCAATACCTTGCATCTTTAGAGATTAGAGATTATTCAATGTTTACATTTAAAGAGTTAGATGATTGTTTTAAATTAGGATATCAAGAAGCAAAAAAACATTTTTTATCATCTAAATAAACCTATTCTTAAATATAAAAATTATCCCTTTAATTTTTCATCTATTTTTATATGCTATTGGGTATAATCACTTTAAAATTTACAAATAAAAAAAGATAATATTATGTCACAAACACCAGAATTTACACACTTACATTTACATACAGAATATTCACTTTTAGATGGTGCGAATAAGATTAAACCCTTAGCGAAAAAAGTAAAAGAGATGGGGATGAAAAGTGTTGCTATGACAGACCATGGTAACATGTTTGGAGCTATCGACTTTTACAATGCTATGAGAGCACAAGGTATTAAACCAATCATTGGGATGGAAGCATATATTCACAACTCAGAAGAGATTGATGATAAAACTACAAGACAAAGATTTCACTTATGTTTATATGCAAAAAATGACACAGGATATAAAAACTTAATGTTCCTAAGTAGCCAAGCTTATATGCATGGCTTTTATTATTACCCAAGAATAAACAAAAAACTTTTAAAAGAAAACTCAGAAGGTTTAGTTTGTAGTGCCGCTTGTTTACAAGGTGAGATAAACTGGCATCTTAATACAAACAATGAAAGAAATGTAAAGTTTGGTGCAAAAGGTTATGAAAGAGCAAAAGAGATCGCTTTAGAGTATAAAGAGATTTTTGGTGATGACTTTTACTTAGAAATTATGAGACATGGTATTGGTGACCAGTTATTTGTTGATGATATGATTTTAAAAATAGCAAAAGAAACTGGAATAAAAGTTGTTGCTACAAACGATACTCACTACCTAGAACAAAAAGATGCTGAAGCTCACGAAGCATTTATGTGTATTGCCATGAATAAACTTTATGATGATCCAAATAGACTTAGACACTCGGTTCATGAGTTTTATTTAAAAACTCCAGAGCAAGTTTCAAAGCTATATGCAGATATTCCAGAAGCAATTGCAGCAACTCAAGAGATTGCTGACAAATGTAACTTAGAGATAAAACTAGGAAACCCTACTCCACCAAACTTTAAATTTACAAGACAAAAACTTGAAGAAGCAAATGTTGCTATTCCAGAGCCAGAAAATGAATACTCACTGCAAAACGATATTGCTCTATTTGAACATAAATGTTGGGAAGGGCTAGAGATTCGTTTAGAAATTGTACCCGAAGAGAAACACCAAGAATATAGGGACAGACTCCAAGTTGAGATTGATATTATCAATAACATGAAATTCCCAGGATATATGCTAATCGTTTGGGACTTCGTTATTGTAGCAAAACAGATGAAAATCCCAGTTGGTCCAGGAAGGGGTTCAGCAGCAGGAAGCTTGGTTGCCTACTCCCTTTTTATTACCGATATTGACCCTATGCCTTATGGTTTACTTTTTGAGAGATTCCTAAATCCAGAAAGGGTATCGATGCCCGATATCGATATGGACTTCTGTCAAAGTAGAAGGGGTGAAATTATCGATTATGTTGTTCAACAATATGGTCGTTCAAACGTTGCCCAGATTATCACATTTGGTAAACTTCTTGCAAAAGGGGTTATTAGAGATGTTGCCAGAGTTCTTGATATGCCATACTCAAAAGCAGATGCTATGGCAAAACTTATTCCTGATGAACTAGGTATTAATCTTACAGATTCATATGAAAAAGAACCAAAGATTAAAGAGCTTTGTGATGCTGACCCACAAGCAAAAAGAGTATGGGAGTTTGCTTTAGCTTTAGAAGGTCTAAATAGAAATGCCGGTACTCACGCGGCTGGTGTTGTTATCTCAAATGAGCCTTTATGGAAAAAGACTCCATTATTTAAACCTTCAGGTATGGATACAATCGCAACACAATACAATGGTAAATATGTAGAAGATGTTGACTTAATTAAATTCGACTTCTTAGGTCTAAAGACCCTAACAGTTATTGATGAAGCAAATAAACTAGTTGAAAAAAGATATGGAAAAAAGATTGACTTTATCCATGAAGATGTAAATGACCAAGGGGTTTATGACCTAATCCAATCAGGAAATACAATTGGATTATTCCAGATAGAATCTGCAGGTATGCAAGACCTTGCAAAAAGACTTAAACCTTCAGGATTTGAAGATATCATTGCGATGCTTGCCCTTTATAGACCAGGTCCAATGGAGTCAGGGATGCTTGATGACTTTATCGACAGAAAACATGGACGAGCAGAGATTTCATATTTCTATGACGAATTTGAAGAACCTTTAAGACCTATTCTTGAACCAACTTATGGGGTTATTGTTTACCAAGAGCAAGTTATGCAGATTGTACAAACAATTGGTGGATTCAGCCTTGGTGGTGCCGACTTAGTTAGACGGGCAATGGGTAAAAAGATTAAAGAAGAGATGGATAGACTTAAAGGCGAGTTTGCCGAAGGTGGAGTGAAAAAAGGTTATGTAAAAGAGCATTGTGAAGAGCTTTTCGACCTGATTGTAAAATTCGCCGGATATGGTTTTAATAAATCTCACTCAGCAGCCTATGGACTAGTAACATTCTATACAAGTTTCTTGAAAAAATATTATCCAACAGAGTTTATGGCGGCACTTCTTACACTTGAAAAAGATAATACAGATAAAGTTGTAAGATATGTTGATGAAGTAAAAAGATTAGATATTGAGCTTTTCCCTCCACATATTAATAAATCTGACCTTGTTTTCTCTGCAAGAGAAATAGATGGTAAAGAGGTAGTAATGTTTGGTATGGGTGCCATTAAAGGTGCTGGAGATGTTGCTATTAACTCTATTTTAAAAGAGAGAAGAGAGAATGGAGATTTTAAAGATTTAGGTGATTTTATCTCTAGAATTGATGGTAGTAAAGTAAACAAAAGAGTAATTGAAGCTTTAATCAAAGCTGGTGCACTTGATGATTTTGAATACTCAAGAAGAGCTCTTTTAGAACAAATAGAACTAATTGGTGAATATGTTGGTAAAGCAATGCAACTTAAAAAGCAAACTACCTCTTCACTATTTGGTGATGACCAAGAGATGCTAAAAGTTGATGTTGAACTTGAACACATCCCAGAATTTGAACCAAAAGAGATTTTAGAGTTTGAAAAAGCCTCTTTAGGGTTTTATGTTTCTGGTCACCCACTTGATGGTTATAGAGAACAACTTGATAAGATCAACTATACACTAAGTTCTGAAATAGACGAAGTTGCAGATGGTTCACAAGCATTGATTATTGGTAAGATTGAAGAGATAACTCAAAAAATCTCTAAAAAAGGAAATAAATTCGGAATTGCAAATGTTCTGGATTTACACGGAAACTTAGAGATTATGCTTTTTGAAAATAGATTAAAAGAATTAGCAGATGACTTTAAGATTGATTTATCAAACCCTTGGGATTCAGAGCCAATTGCATTTAAAGTTAAAATTACAAAAGATGGTGATTTTACAAGAATGAACATCTTAAAAATAGAATCTTTAGAGGATGCAAAAAAAGATAAAGTAAAAACTAAACTTGCAGAGAAAATAGAGCCACCTTTAACTATTGCAATTCCTTATGAAGAGAAAGAGGATTCTATGTATAAACTTTTTGATTTGATTGCAAATAATCAAGGAAAAAGAGAGTTAAAAGTTATCATAAAAACTAAACTTGCAGACATAGAGTTAGAAACAGGTTTTAGTGTTACTTCAAATGTGGAAGAATATATTAAACAAATACAAGGGGCATATGTAGTTGCATGATGAAACAAATATTACTAACAAATGATGATGGTTTTGATGCAATTGGTTTAAAAGCTTTAGTTGAGGCATTATCACCACTGGCTAAAATTACAGTTGTTGCTCCTGCAAAAAACAAATCTGCTTGTGGTCACTCTTTGACACTAGATAGACCTTTAAAATTAGATTGTGTGGAAGATGATTACTATAAAATTGATGATGGAACTCCAACGGATTGTGTATTTATATCACTAAATAATCTTTTTAAAGAAGGGTATAAACCTGATTTAATAGTTAGCGGAATAAATATTGGTGCAAATATGGGTGAAGACATCACTTATAGTGGTACTGCTGCAGGGGCTATGGAATCCGTACTTCAAGGGGTACCTGCAATTGCCATATCTCAAGTTTGTAAAGACAGATGTCAAGATATAAAAAATGGCTGGGACTTTGCTTTGGCAAAAAAAACAATTACAAATATTGTTGAAAAAATATTTCAAGATGAATTTCCACTGGAAAAAAGAAGATTTTTAAATATAAATATACCACCTGTAAAAGAAGAGGATTGCAAGGGAATAAAAATAACAAAAGCTGGTCACCGTGAATATGGTAACGACACACATAGACATTATAATCCAAGGGGAGAAGAGTTTTATTGGATAGGACTACATCCTCTAATTTGGCAAGCAAGTGAAGACAAAAGCTGTGATTTTGAAGCTATAAAAGAAAACTATGTTTCAATAACACCTGTTAGGCTTGACTTAACCTCTTACGAAGAGATGAATAAATTAGATATTTGGTTAAAAAAAGGAGAAAAATAATTGAATTTAACAAAATCACTTCTATTTAATATAGATAAACTAGTGGGAACACTAAAAACAGAAGAGGAACTAAAAGAGGTTCTAAAAAGAAAATTTACAAAAAAAGAGTTTAAAGTTTTTGTTGCAATGGAAGACAAAAAAGATATAAAAGAGATTGCACAACTAATCAATGATGAAGAAGAAAGAGTTGAAGAACTTTATAAAGCTGCTTGTAAAAAATTAAATCAAGAAAAAATAAAAAAAGAATTAGTAAATCTATAAAAGAGAAGCTACATCTTTAATGTAGCTTTCCTAATAAAATCTGAAATCATTGAAACTCCAGATTCTGAAGTTTTTAATTTATCAAAATTTACCAATATCATACCTGCAAACTTTTTACCTTTGTAAAACTCTATTCTATATAAATTACCTTTTGTATCAACAGAAAAACCATTTAGAAATTTATTTTGTCTAATCTCTAAACCACTCTCATCAATTCTACCTTTTTTTACAAAACCAATTACATTTACTCTAATATCATTGATTGGTTCCACTAAAAAGCTTTCGTTTACATCAACTATTGAACCTATTTTAATCTCTTTTTTAACCCCATCAATTACCATGTTTACTACTTTTGTTTCAGTATCAATATCCATATAATCAGGTTTTAAATTTGCTAATTTTCTATTTCCATAATGGATTACAAAAAGACCATTATCTTTTACAACGGTAAGAAGAGGATTTGATGGACTAAACTCTAATGTTCCATCTTTCTTTATTGGAAAATATTTTAATAAAGTTCTAATTTGACTAAGAGGTAACTGTATAGTTTCATCATAAAAAGAAATATAAATATCGTCATTAATAACTCTTTTAACATTTAAAGAGTTTAAATCAAATTTACGTTTAAACTCTATTCCCATAATTTCCATATATTTTTCTAAAGCTAAAAGATGATAATAAGTTCTTTCATGTAAAGGTAATGTTTTACTAGCTTCATTTCCAAAAGCTGCTTTGCCATTGTTTATTGCAAAATATGTAAGGCTTTTTTCCATCTCTTTATCACCCATTTTTGTATGGGTGTTTTTTGTATGATAAAGATCTCTATCTCTTAATAGGTTTTCATTTACATGTTCGCAAACCTCTTTAGATATCTCTTCTAGGTTTCCATAATATTCAATATCTAATTTTGATTGATCTATGATTGAACTTTGTCCCCATCTATCAGGAGAAAAAGTCCAATTTGTATAATCTTTTCTATAAAAACCACTTCCATCATGCAAATTTAGTACAACTTTTACTTCATCTGATGTGATATATTTTTTGATTCTTTGAACTGCTTCATAATCAGGATCATCTTTAGAAATTTGTGCAAACTTTCTATTCATATCCCCATAAGGACCTCTTGATCTCTTTATAATTGAATAAAAATTTAAATTTGGAACAACCCAAACTGAACCTTTAGTTATCTCATAATGAGTAGTGACAATAGAAGCAGCCATAAAAGCTCCTGGTTCATCACCTTGGATTCCACCAATTATTAAAAGGGTATTATCATCTTGTTTCCCTTTTTTTATAAAATCAAACTCCATATTATTTACATATGAATTTGCAAAAAGATTTTGAATAAATAAAGCTATTAAAAAAATCCTAAATAACTTTAACATGCCATGGTTCATATCTTACCCCGTCCTTATTATTAATTGTATATCTCATCTCTATATATTTTAAACTTCGCATTTTTAAAAACTCTTCAGTAAGGGCAAATCTTGGAGAAAAGTTAGCATGACCAAAGCCTTTTTTACCTACATCAAAATCTGCAATTGTATGATAAGTATATGCAGGAGGAGCTAATGATTTTGAAGCTACAGATAGATTTGTATCAACACTTGCTACTTTATCTAAAAAAAGTTTCATTTGCTTTACGATACTTCTCACTCCTGAAGTCAAAATCAAATTATCACCTATATCATCCAACATCTTAAAATATGTATCATGGGGGTTTCCTTTAAAAAGATAATGCCCCGTCCCAGATATTTTTATTACGTCGTTTTTATTTATTTTTTCTGTAATACTGTTAGATATTCTTTTCCCATAGAAACCATGAACATTTGGATCGTAGTAAAAAATGTACTCCATAAAATCCAAATCTTCTTTTGTAAAAGTTTCTAAACTAGGAACTTTCTTTGAAAGTTCAATAATCTCATCAAAACTTATTATATTAAAATTTCCATATCCTACAAATCTTTGTAGTTGTAAAAGTTTTCTTCTAACATTAATAAAACTACTTACATATTCTGGATTTAAATATACATCTTTTGAAATATGTTGTTCTTTTTTGATCTCTTTATTTTCAACAATTTTTATTTGTGTATCAGACTCTTCAATAATATTTTCTATTTTTGGCTCTTTTTTAGTTTCTTCAATAATCTCTTCTATTTTTTTTACAGCCACTTTTTTATCTACAGTAGTTTTTTCTTTTTCATTTAAGCCAAAAACTTTTATAAAGAAATCTAATAAATCTTCTTTATTTTCGTTTGCAAATAGTTCAGAACTAGTTAAAAGAACTGTAGGTATAGTTATTTTGAAGAAATCTCTACGTTGCATATATATTAAAGTACCATCTTTATATCTTTATGTTCGCCTAATAATTTATGTAATTCTGTTCTATCATCATCATTATGCACTATAAGTTCAATATTATAACTTTTGAATTTTCCTTTTTTACTTACATTCGATTCTTTGATACTATGTTCTCTATCTCCAAAAATATCTTTTGATATATATTTTACATTCATTGTTTCTAATA
Organism: Halarcobacter sp.; assembly: GCF_963675975.1. NCBI lineage: Bacteria > Pseudomonadati > Campylobacterota > Epsilonproteobacteria > Campylobacterales > Arcobacteraceae > Halarcobacter > Halarcobacter sp. The sequence continues at coordinate 564,030 of NZ_OY780939.1, forward strand.
TTACTATTTTATATTTCCACGAACATGGATAGGTAAGCTCTAATTTGTGTTTATTTAAATCAATCATACACTATCTCCTTTAAAATTTTTTCTATTAAAATCACCACTTTTCCCACCACTTTTACTTTCAAGTTGAACTTCAGATATAACCATAGATTTATCAATTGCTTTTACCATATCATAAATAGTTAATAGACCTACAGATACTCCTGTTAAAGCTTCCATTTCAACTCCTGTTTGACCTGACAGTTTAGCAGTAACATATAGTTTAAAACCTGGAAGTTCAGGTAATTCTTCAACATCACAATTAATTCCACTTAAAAGTAAAGGATGACACATTGGTATTAAGTCACTTGTTTTCTTTACACCCATGATTGCAGCTACAACTGCAGTCTGAAGAACAGGACCTTTTTTTGTATTATTACTTATAATTGCATCAAAAGCATCTTGACTCATTGAAATTTTTCCAGATGCTATAGCAACCCTAGTTGTATCTTCTTTATTAGATACATCAACCATCTTAGGTCTATTTTTATCATCTAAGTGTGTTAAGCTCAAGTTTTTTCCTTTACTATATTAGTATGTAAATTATATCCTCTCTTTAGTTAAATTGAAATTAAGTTAACTTTAAATATAATGCAACCCTAAATTTTAAAAGAAAGAGGGTGATTTTAGTGCCAGGCATTAAAGTTAAAGATACCGAATCATTTGACGAAGCATATAGAAGATTCAAGAAACAATGCGATAGAAATCTAATTGTTACTGAAACTAGAGCTAGAAGATTTTTTGAGCCTATGACTGAAAAGAGAAAGAAACAAAAAATTAATGCTAGAAAGAAAATGCTTAAGAGATTGTACATGCTTAGAAGATACGAGTCTAGACTGTAGTATTATAGCATATCGCTGGAGCCCCATTTTATGGGGCTTTTTTTATTTCTAAAAATTATCAACTTAAAATTTCTAGCCTATTTCTATCCAAGAAAAGAAATTTCAAAATTTACAAACAAATCAAAATATTTTTTAACCTTTTAACACTAATAATTCTAAAAAAATTAAAAAACACATAGTAATTAAACTTTTAAATGGATGTACTTTTACATATTTAATTTTCAAAATAAGTATTGCACATATAAAAGAAATGATAACTATAACTAGTTCATGAAAATCAGTTAGTTTCATTAAAGCTAATGCAACAAACATCATACTTACAATAAATACAAGATACTTGATAATAAAATTTAGGAAAAAACTTCCTAGTCCTTTTACCATTGCTTCTTCTCTTACTCTTTTTTGATATTCTTCGTATCTCTTTCTCTCTTCATAATCATCTTGTTTAAATTTTCTACCAAACATTTTTAGTCCTTATTTTCTTATTTTAATTTACTATAAGCATTATTAATATGTTTTGTTATTTCTGTGTATAATTCAAATTTCTCTGGATACTTTTCTTGAGTTACATCAGTATGATACTTTTTCATAAGTATTCTATATGCTTTTTTTATCTCATCTTTTGTTGCATTTTCTGATATACCCAAAACGATATAAGCATTTTCAGAATAAAATTGAGAATATTTATTATCTTTAGTTTCTTTTTTATTCTTTGGTTTTTCTTTAGTATGTTCATATTTTTTTTGTTTTTCATTACTTTTAGAATAGTTATCATTTTTTGATTCTTTTGTATTCTCATTATGGCTATTCTTATTTTTACCAAAAGCTTTTATTAAATTTATAAAACTTCTTACGGCTTTATATGTACTTGAAAATACATAATATATAAGAGAAATAGCAATTAAAAAAAATTCTCCTAAAAATCTCCATTGAGGAATTAAAAGCCCTAATCCAACTGTCATATTCTTATCATAAAGTATTCTAATGTCTTCCATAGTTGCTAGTAGATATAAACCTGCACCTGAAAATATTAATTTAAATATTGTAGTTTCTACTTTTTTAGAAAAGTGAAATGGAACATAGAAAAATAAAAATATTATAAAAGCATTTATAAAATCCATATTAGATATTTCACTACTCAATCTTTCAAAGAAACCCATCTACCACTCCACATTTTCTAAATCAATATATTCAATATCATCAACGATATTATTTGTTAATTTAACAGGTTCTATTTTTTCAAAACTTCTATACATAAAACTTTTATAATAAGGTCTAATATCAATTTTTAATGGTTTTTTATTTGAATATAAAAAGATAGCTTCATTATCTTTCATTGTTCTAATTTCACTAGCACTCATTACATGATTTTTTTCAAAATATGATTTTCCATTAAAATCTTTTTCTAAAGTTTTCTTTTGTCCAAATAGTCTTTCTAAGTTTGTAGCTAATTCTAAATCTACACCACTATATATAAGCTTTGTTGCTATTCCACCATTTAATATAGTATTTGCTTCTTGCTTTGAATATTTACTTTCGATTTGAGAGACATTTTGTAAGATAATTGAAATTGATACCTTATATTTTCTAATTGTTGTTATTATTGATGAAAATTTTGGTATTTGCATATTTCCAAACTCATCTAATAGACAATAAATATCTAAATCTTTTTTTATAGGTAATTTATCCATCATAATATTAAAAAGTTGAGAATAAAATAGATTTAATAAAAAGCTATATTGTTCTTGATATTGCTGTTCTATTCTTATAAAAACTACTGATTTTTCTTTTCTTAGTTTTTCAAAATCAAAAGTATGTGAGTAAGTTAATTTTTCTAAATTATCATTAATTCCAATAGGACTTAATGCAATATTCGCAGTTGCTATAAATCCTTGTATTGTTTTTGGATTTCCAGTTACAAAACCATTGTATTCACTAAATGTTTTATCATCTGCATATCTTTTTACAAATTCATCAAGTGATTCTCCTGCATTTCCAAAATTATTTAATAAATATCTTACATTTGCTAAATTGATATATTTTTTGTTACCAGTTGCTTTTAAAACTTTTATCAAAATTGATATAAAATTTTTAGCTCCATCAGTCCAAATTTTATCCTCTGCCCTATTACTTTTAACTCCTGCTGATGATAATAGTATATCACTTACCATATCAATACTCATAGAGTCTTTTGCATATTCTAAAGGGTTATATCTTATTGATTCTTCTAAACTCTTTGGGTCTAAAACATATATATTAAAACCTTGCTGTTTTAGGTAACCACTTGTCTTATAAAATATCTCTCCACTTAAATCAGTAATAACCATTGAGCATTTTTGATTAGCTAGTTTATAAATATTTGGTAAAACATAAGAAGTTGTTTTACCTCCACCAGTTCTAGAAATTAAAGCTAAATGATTAAAACTCTCTTTTGAAGATAATCTTTTACTTTTTCCATCAATTAATAATCCATCATTAAATCTTGATAATATTTTAATTTCATCTTGTTTATTCATCATTCCATCATCTTTTAATGGTGGTCGTGTTAAATATGAAAATATCAAAGATAATGGATTTGCAAACTCAATTCCTAATTTACGAAGAAAAGGTTTCATAAATTGAAATATTATAAAAATAAAAAGTAGTAATAAAATTAAAGGGGCTAAAGACTCCAAAATACAACCTAGTTTTTTAGTAACCAATTTTATTATAATTTTCTTAAAGTTTTATCTCTTCAAGTAAGTTGATTTAATTTATTTTTTCATCTAGACCTAAAATAATCTTTTGAATAAGACCTATCCTTTTTAACTCTTTGCCGTTTTATCTCTCTTTCTTTAGTTTTTTCAAATCTTTTAAACATATCTTTAAATTTCTTTTCAACTGACAAAGTTTTTAACCTATAATTTTTATTTTTGTAACTAACACCTATAGTATTTCCTTTTTCATAAAGTTCATAACCAAGATTTTTTAGTTGATTTTCAAAATGTAGCCGAGATGTAGATTTTTCAAAAAGTTCAGTAAAAAACTCTTTTAGTTTATCTTTCATTGTAGTTTCTTTTCTTTTATATTTTATCTCTTGTTCATTCTTTTTAGATTTTGAGATGTCTTTTTTTGATTGATATAATTTAGATTCATTAAGCTCTAGATATTTTTGATTTTTATATAGTTCTAAATTTTTTTGTATATTTGAAAACTCTTTTTTTGATAGTCTAACTCTTTTATTATCCATGCACTTATTAGCACTAATCATAAGATGAATATGTATATGTTCTTTATCTTGATGTATAACTCCCAGAGATAATTGTTCACTAGCTCTTAATTCTAAATACTTAATAGCAAGATCATATAATATCTCTTTTTGTTTCTCTAAGGGTAAATCATTTTTTTCAAGAGATAAAAGTTCATGGTACATAAAAACTTTTCCCCTTGAGTTTTCAATATGTTTTGCATTTTGATAAAATTCTTTAATAAGTTCTTTTCTATTTTGAGGATTTGAATACATATTTCTAACAAAGCTAAAACTATTTTTATCCCTTTTTAGATAATCATATAATTGAGAAAAAGATTTACTTTTTCTACTCATTGATTTTATTATCATTATTAAACTTTAGTGATAAATTTTCTAAACTCTTCTTCATAGTTTTTCAAAGAGTTAATTAAGATTGTAATATCTATCATTTCATCAATATTAGTTTTATATGCTATTTGATTTATATTATTAGCTATACCTCTTGAAATACGAATATACTCATTTATATAATCTTTTTTTTCTTGTGTTAGTTGAACCAAAGGTTCATTATTTAAAAAAGATGTGACAACATTTTTTGCATAAGTATTTGTTTTTATATCTAAAATAATTGCTCTTCTTTTAAGCTCTTCAAAAAAAGCATTTGATAGAGGAAAAGTAACTATTTTATTTTTCTTGTTATATGATTTTTTATAACTGCTTTGATAATCTTTTGCATTCATTGTAAAATCTTTATATTAAATTGTTTGCACAACTCTTGTGTAATATTTAGCTAATTCAGTTAATGGATAAAATATATCTCCATTCCCTTTTTTGATGTATGCACATCCTAAGCCACTTTTTCTTAATCTATCTAAAGTTGAGATTGATTGTCCTGTTTCTAGTGACATCTCTTTTTTACTAATCGCTATTTTTTTATATTTTGAATATAGAGTTTCAAATAACACTTTTTCATCACTACTCATTGTAAACTCCTTTGATTTAATATGACTAATTCTAAAGTATTTTTACTTAATAAATATAATAAATACTTAGTATTAATTAATAAAATATAATAAAAAATAGATTTGATGAGATTTGAATAGATATATAGTAATAAATAATTAATACTTAGTATTATATAATTTTACTAAAGGAATACTATCATGAGTGATGAATTAGAAAGAAGAAAAAATAGAAATGTCGGTCGTCCTAAGATTGAGGACAAAGAACAGATAAGAGATAAAAAGGTTATGATGTCTTTTACTCAAAGTGAATACGATGAGTTTAAAAGAATGCAGAAGCTTTTGAATAAATCTACTCTTACTTCTACACTACACTTTTTTATTGATAGAGGTGTAGAAGCCATAAGAGAAGATTTTACAAGAGAAAGATAAAATAAATTTGATCTTTTATCTCTCTCTTGTTAAGTAAAGTGCCAACTTTACTTAAATAAAAAACTATCAATTTTCAATTTATTTCAATAAGTTTTTTATTTGTTTGATAAGGGTTTTTAGGGATAACTTTTTAAAGTTAATTTCCCTGAACAAGTTAGGCATTTTTTCGAATTCTTAAGAATTCCCGAAAATATGCAAACTTGCTCTATTGCCAAAAGCAATAGATATTCAGCCACAGATTTCTTAAGAATATGATTTCATTGATTTTACTTTTAGCTCTTGTATTTCAAGGTTTGAGTTCCTGATTATATTTAACTCTATCTTGTCAATACAGATAAAATTCTCATCTTTAGAGGAATAAAAATAAAATACTTTTGGAACTCTTTTGACTAATATTCTAGTGTATCAATTGAGATTTTTAACTCAAAAATCTCTTTTATATGCTCTATTAATTATCTCTTCTAAAACTTTTTTTGTAACTACTTTATTTCTAGAGATTCAGTTGATATAAAAAGAATGACTCATAACATCATAGTAATAAATATAATAAGTTCACTTTCATTTTTTCTTTTGATTTTTTATATAAATAGCTCTAAGTCATAAATTCTTTTTAGCAGTTTTTATTTCAAGTAATGTTTCAAAAGTATTCATAAGATTTTTTTAGTTTTTAAAATGTCGCGACATATTAACACTAACATAAAATTTTAATTTTTGTCAAAAAAACAACCTTGTTTTTTGGCTTGTTATAGCTAAAAATACAAGGTTAATATTGTCAATTTTTTTCTTTTTATATGCCGATTTTTTGCATAAAAATTGCCAGATTATAAAAAAAAGATATTAAAAATTCATTAAAATTCAAGAATTAATTTAAAAAGAGAGATTTTTAATAAAATCTCTCAAATTCACTTTGAACAATTTCAGAAGTGAAGTAAATATGACTATCTAAAAAGTTTGTATATATTTCATATTCATTACTTTCTGTTTCAAATAATTCTGAATTTTCTTCAATAAATTTTGAAGCTATTTGAGTTAAAGCTTCATATATAAAATAGTTAATATCAGCTTTAAATCCTTTTCAAAAATTGAACTCGATATTTTCAGATATATCATCAACATCTAGTTCATATTTTTCTATAAGCTCAACAAGAAACTTAACATCTAAATATCAAGCTCACAAAGTATTTCTTGATAAATCCATAAGTATATTTACATTCATAATCATAAATATTAAAAAATAAAAGTGATTAGAATGAAAAAAACAATTACTAAAAAAAAGCAAGGTGGAGACTTGTACTACCTTGCTTTTTTTTAGTTTGTTTTTTATAATTTACTTTTTTTATTTGAATTCCTAACTAACTCTTTGACTCTAAGTTAGCTAGAAAAAATCAAGTTGTTCTATTATTTAAGACTTGTATTCTTGAAATAGCTTTTAGACTTAATGAAGTTATACCATTTGCAATATTTTCATCTATAATATCTTCTCAAAGCATTTTATTAAATAATCTAATAAAAGCTAATTTTTCAGCTGCATTAATCTCATTATTTCAGAAATCTTTATCGAATCCTAAAACTCAATTTTGTAAATCCATTTTTTCTGCTAAATCAAATCTAGCTTTATTTCTATTAATATATTCAATTACAATATCTGTAATTCTATCTTTTGATAAAAGATCAAAACCTATTGAATTTAAAAAAAACAATGTTTGTTTTTTTCTTTCATCTTGCTCTCTTATCTCTTTTTCATTTTGAGCTATTAATTGAGCTACTCTTTCTTTTGATTTTTTAATCTTTTCTTCTTTTAATTTTTCAAGTTCTGTTTTTTTATTGTTTATAACAAAAATCACCTCATCATATGAATTTTTATTTTCTAGTCCTAATTCATTATATAAAATAGAATTTTCATTTTTTAACTGCTCTTTAAAATCATTAAATTTTATATTAGTTTCTTTTGCTTTTTCTACAAAATTTAAAATTGAAAATAAATTATCTAAATACTCATTTAATGGTTTTAGCTCTTGGTTTGTTTCTTGATTAATTTGCCTTAATTCAAGTTCATTTTTAGGATTTATATCACTTTGTATTTCATAATCACTGCCTTGTAAACTTAAACTTCTAGAATCAGAATTAGCCTTTATTTCAAAATCTCAATCTTGTTTAATCAAAGTATCATTTGATAAATTAACCCCATTTAAATCACTTACTCATAACTTTAGTTGAGCTATATTTGAGATTGAATCTAATTCTATACTTTCAAATTTTTCTTTTAAACTACTATCAATTCATATAATACTATTTTTAAAAGTTTCGTATCTATTTGTAGAGTTTTTTTCATCATACTCTTTTAAATCATTTACTATTGTAGTTAAAGCTACTGGATTATGAAGAATTTCTAGAATTTCATCTAATTTTCCTTGCATTAATTCACTAAGTTCTTTTGTACCAGTTAAACTTAATTCTTCACGCTCATTTTGTAAATTTTGAGTTTGATTTATCAAGTTTAAAATCTCTTCTGCATTTTTATTATTACTTAATCATGTTAGTGAATTTTGGATAGAATTTAATTGTTCTTTTATTTCTTGATTTTGAGTTTCTATTAATTCATTATTGGTATTAATTTCTTCTGTTTTTTGTATAGTTTCATCTGTTTCAAGAGATATAAGTTTATCTTGCAGTTCATCTAATCTGTTAAAATCTGGATTATCACTACTTTCTATTTCTTTTATTTGCTCTTGTATAAAAAACTTTAATATTTCATCTTTTGGTTTACTTTGAAGTTCTTCTAAAAAAATTTTATCTTGCTTTAATAATATATTTCTATATTTATCTTCATCTTCTTTACTCACTCAAAAATCATCTAAAATATCATTTATTTTAGATAACTTATTTGATAAATCTAAACTCTCTCCAGCAGTTTGAATATCAATCTCACTAGTATTTTTTTGAGTATCTTGATTATTTAAATCATTTAATCAATTAGGTATTTCTCACATAGATAATTTATAAAGCTTTATATATTATATACTTTATCATATAAACATTTTTTTATCAAAAAATATCTATTATCCTACATAGACTGTTTTATTATCTCTAATTTTTCTTTTATCTTCTTATTATCCTCTATAGTTTTATTTTGTTCTATAAGAGTTATGGATTCATTTTTTTGCTTTTGATTTTCAATTGCTATTAATTCTTTTTTCAAATAATATCTTGATCTTTTATCCTCAATTGTGAGTTTATCTTTTTTTTCTATTTCATCTATTTGTTTTTGTATTTCTAAAGATAATTTATTACAAGATTTTCTTGTATCACAAATTACTTCTTTTTTTAATTCATTATCTAAATTACTTGCATTTAATGAACTAATGAAAATTAAAATTGATAAATAATACTTCATTTTAAAACTCCTTAATATAATGGTTTTTCTCTATCACATTGAGGACAAAAGTTTCTATCATTAGGAACACTATTCCCACATTTACATAACCACTTTAAAACTAAAAAGTTTAATTTTTTTAATAACATTTATTTTCCTTTCAAGATCCATATCTTAAAAAATTGTTTATTTTCCTATATCCACTTCTTAAAATCTTCAAAGTAAGTATGTCTTTTATTGAATTTTTAAAAAATGAAGGAAATATAGAAATCAAAATTGCAGATACAGGCAAAGTTAAAAGATTTACAAAAGATATAAATCCACCTATAAAAGTCCATATAAATATAGCTAAAAGATAAAAAGGTAATCTAATTAATACACCCATATTAAAATCCTTGAAAAACTATAATCTATTTTGGATTATATTAACCATTTTAGACTTAATAGTAAATTACAATATAGATAATTTTAACCAAAATGGAATCAGGAAAAATCATGGAAGTTTGGGAAAAAATAAATTATCTATTAATTGAAAAAGACATATCAAAAAAAGATTTTGTTGATAAAGTTCTATCACTAGAGCCAAAACTTAAACAAACTGGTGAAGTACCCTCTATCCAAACTTTTTATAGATATTTAAATAATCAAAGAGAAATAAAGATTGAATTAATACCCTATATTGCTGAAGCTTTAAATGTTAGAGAACAAGAACTTTTTACAAATGAAATTGAATATTCAAATGACTATAATTATAAGTATTCAAAAGAAGCTAGAGAAATTCTAGATTTACTAAAATATGCCCCAAGAAATGCTATTGATGAGATTAAAAATTATCTAATCAAGTATAAAAATATTTATGAAAAAGGTTTAAATGACTAAAAAAAGAAATAGATTTTTTCTATTTCTTTTTAAAACCTTTTGATTCTAAACAATTATAAAATTGTTCCCATTGAGTTCCAGATGAATATCTAGCTATTCCACCACTATTTTTTTCTTTACAACATTCACACATTGCTTTTGCTATATCTTTTTCTGGATAGTGTGAGTAATATTTGTTATACTTATCTTTTAGCTCGTTATAGCCATTACTATCAGTATCTTGTCCACAAGCTACTAAAGTATTATCTCTATCTCCTAATCCAATTGCATCTAAATAACTCCATCCACTTGTTACATCTTCAATAGTTTCAACTTTATTACAATCAAGACTCATTCATAACTCCTTTTTAATAATTTTAGTTATTATAGTATATAAAATTTTAAAACTTTTTTCTAAATAAATTATTTTAGCTAGTTTATTCCGTTTCTTCAATATAAACTACATTTTTAATGTCAAAATTATATTTTAACATATTGAAATCTAACTCAAAAATCTCATATTCAGTATTTATATATTCATTTATAGAATATTGCATACTTTCCGATAAGCTACTTCATACTTTAATTTGTTTTGTAAGATTTAATTCATAACTTCATAACTTTTCTCAAAATATATTATATATATAAAAACTTCACTTAATACCTTTTATATCTTTTTCTGAGTTATTTGTTATTTTAATGGTAAAATCAACATAATTTTGAAATGTTCATTCTGTTGAAGTTTTATTTATGATTTCATAATTAATTTTATTTATATCTGTTCATGTATTATTTCAAAAAATCTTATTTGTAAAATCATATTCATCTTTATATACAATATCAGTAATTGTATGTTTATATTTTAAATCTTCATAATTAGATTTTGCTAATTTAATATCATCACTAAGAAATTCATTATAAGAATAAGTTCCTTTTTCTCTTATAGTTGTTCAACTACCAAAATCTCATATTCTATCAATACTAAATTTTGACAATCTATCATCAAACATATCAAAAACTTCAAAACTTCATTTGTATCCCAAAATATCTTTTCATGAGTTATTTGTTAAGTCATATGAAAACTCAAAGTTATCAAACCAATCTCAATTTACAAAAACATAATTTGTCAACTTAAAATCTAGCAACTTAGTAAAAGTTTTATCATCTGATGATTTATTTCACAAAGTCCCGCTTCATGATGTAGTAACTAATCCTGAATCATTATTTAATTCTGATGTAGTTCAATTTAAAGTTTTTTCTAGTTCTGATGGTTGATTTAAATAGTAGATTGATAATATAATTACTACTAAAAATAATATTCACATACTCTTTCAAGTATTTTGTTCTGATTTTGGTTTCTTAGCAAAAGTTCAAATTATCAATCCTCAAACTATTCAAATTATTAAACATAAGAATATAATCATAAATCATCAAATTGCTCCTCATATTGCAGAAGCTCATGCAGTCAAACTATCTTCACTTGAACTAACCATAGTTGATGTAAAAGCTATTGAATAAAAAATAGCAGCTAAAGGTAAGAAGAAAAATAAATTTTTAATTGCTCTCACTGAATAGTATGAAATGTATTCTTTAGTTTCTAATTCCCATATTGAAAATAGATAAACTGCAAATAAAATTAAAAATCCAGTAAAAGAAAATACAAATATAGAAGAAAAACTTACAACAATTGAAGCAAATATTGCAACTATTATAGAATATATAATTTTTCTAGTAAGGAATTCTTTATTCTTTATATTTACAATTTTTTTATTTACCATAGACAAATAATTATTAAATAAAATGGTACTTTTGAATTTGGCAATTTAAAGTATGTTTATAATATTGATAAACTCTAAAAATTCAAATATTATCAAAATAAAATAGCAGGCTTTATCCTGCTATTTTATTTTTTTCTTTATCTTTAAAAGTTTGACTTCCGTATTTAGATTTTATTTCATCCATTGATTTTGGATTTGGATTTTTTGATTTCATTTCTCCATAGTACCACATCTTTTTTTTACTAGCCCATTTAAAACCTAGCTCTTTTAACTTATCTTTTATATTTCTTGTATCGCCACTAACCCATATCCAAGAACCCACAAGTTCAATTGTGATATTTTCAAAATGTAATATCTTACTAATGATTTTTTCTAATTCAATATCAATTTTACTATCATTTGAAAAATAGATTTTATGCTCTATAAAATCATTATATACAGAATTTAAGATTTTAAATTCTTCATCACTTCCACCAACATCAGGATGAAGCTTCTTAGCTAAAGTTTTATAAACTTTTTTAGCTTCATTTATGCCAGTTACATTTTTAAACTCATTTTCAATTTCTAACTTTGTCATCTTATATCCTTCAAAATTGTTTTGCCTTTTTTGAAGATTCAGAGGGTTTTTAACTCTTCTTTTTAAATTTTAAGAAAAGAAAAAATATCTCTAATTCTTATTAAGGCTTTGCCTCTTTAGTTAGTTCATCGGGCTTTTTTCAAAGTTATATGAAATAGATTTTTACTTGGTATAAAATTGTAATTTGAAGTATTGAAAATTTAATTTTAGAGTAAGTAAATAATATATTAGAATGTAACGACTAAAAAGTCTTATGGATTAACTATTGCAATTTTAAGAAGATCTTATGATATTTTTCATTCTGTTATGAAATAAAAATTTAAAAGTAGAAGAGTTTTTTTATTATAAAATCTAGTAGATTTTATATCAATTTACTAACGCCTTTGCAGTTGTTGACTCATCCACGACTTACAATTTTATTGTAAGCTTTCGCGGTGAGTGGTAGAGAAATAAAAAAAGACTTCATATTTTATTTATAATATGTTGTCTTTACCCCTTTTATAAATCTATAATGTATATTTTATCTTTCTTATTTTCAAAAGTATTATATATATCTTCTTTCCATTCTTTATAATAGTTTTCATCAACCTCAACTTTAAATAAAACTATAAACAGATAATCCCGCTCTTTTAAATATCTTATTATTTTGTCTGGAATAGTTCTTAATTCTCATTTATTAGTAGGTCATTTAATTTCAATTGCTATTTCATCTATAACAATATCAGGTCTTGAATCATTTTTAAAAACTTCAATATCTAAGTTTTCAAAATGATTTCTTAAAAATCATGCTAATTCCATTTGATATGGTTCTTCTTTTGAATGATACCTTAAAGGCTTATATGAAGATATTTTATTATCTAAATCTTTTATAAGAGTTGGAATATTATCTACTCTTTCCTGCTCTAGTAATTTAGATTTTTTTCTTTTCTTATATTTATATATTAAAAATATTATTCACAAAATAACTAATATAACTCACACAATAGTTCAGTAATATTTAATGGCTTCAATATTTGGTTTTATAAATAAAAAATAAGTCATATATAAAAATATAAATATCAAAACAATTCAAGCAGTAATTCAGTCTAACTCTTTTTTTGTAGCTTTTTTAGATTTACGATATGCTTTTTTTCTTTTAGTGTATCTTCTCTTTTTTGGAGTATCATCCCATATATCAAAGTTCATTATTTTTAATTTAAAAAATAAGTTATTATGTATAAATTAACATATTTGTTAAGAATCTGCAAATGTGCTAATTAGATATAAATAAAAAGACTCCTATAAAAGGAGATCTTTTTAAAATTTACTCAGATATTCTTACTACTTTTGAATCTACATTGCTCTCAATTGTCCAATAAGTATATTCATCATCATATTCATACCATTTAAAATTTGCCCTATCAAATCTTAACAAGACTAACATATCTTTAATTGTCACATAAAAATCTAATTTATTTTTATTATTTGCAAATGTTCATCAAACAAATTCTATAGTTCAGTTATAACTTCATTTTGAATAGACATCTATATTATGTTCCCACATTTTTCTATCCACTAAATCAACATAAGCTTTTCTCATCTTAGGAAATTCTTTAGATTGTAGCTGTGAAACTTTTGTTTCCAATTGTTTTGCAATTTTTTTAACTTCATCATTTTTATCATTAATATAATCATCTATTATTATTGCATAAGCTCCAAAAAGTACAACTTCCATTGTTAAATTATCAATAGATTCTTTATATGTATCTCAATTAAAATTATTAATAGATTCAATTTCTTTATTAAGTCTATCTATAGCAGTTTTAACTCTTTCTTGTTCTTGTAATTCTCTTTGCTTTTGTGCTGCTTCTTCTTTTTTCTTTTGCTCTTCTAATTGTCTTTGTTTTTCAAGTTCTTCTTGTTCAACTTTAGCTTGTAAATTTTCAGGAGAAATTCTTTCAATATTTTTAGAAATTTCTCTAGTTACCATTTTATTAATTCAAACTATTTGAATTTTATTTTCTCAAAGTTCTAAAGGATAATTATATATAGTACTGTTTTCAATTAAATCTATTTTTTTTCAATTTACTTCTAAACTTTCCAAATTTTCATGAGTTAATTTAATTTCTAATTTTTCTTCTGTTGTGTATGAGTCATTTATATTATATTCGACATTTAATTTAGTTATTCTTTCTATTGCATTTTTTTCTTCTAGCTGATTTTTCATTGTCCCACCTTCTAAAATTCAATAGCTAATCATGTATCAAAAGAACACTATCACAACATAAAGTGTGACAAACTTTGCTTTTGATAAATCAGAATATTTGTTAAAAATAAATTCTCTAACTTTTCAATATATTATAGGTAACATTAATAATCAAAACATTATAGAGATTAATCATACAATGATATTTCCTCATTCAAGTAAGCTTATTATACTCATAAATATAAACATACCCCCGTAAAGATACAATATACCTTTTCATATATTTAAAAATAGTTTTTTCATGTTTTTATATTAGAAAATAAAGTTTAATTTATAAAATCTATAAAGTTATTGTTTTCATCAAATTTCGCTGTAATTACTTTTTCTTCTCAATTATCATAATATTTAGTTGTAAATACATAATTTTCTCAATCTAATTCATATTTAGTATTTATATGACTATATGAGTTTGGATTATTCATCATATCTTTAATCATATTTGTTAAAACTATATTACTTCCATCAGTATTTAACATACTATCTGCTTTTGAATATTTTTCTTCAATTTCATTTTTTATATTTTCATACTCCATAAGTGATTCTGTAGAGATATATGAAAGTTGTCATATTACAAATAAAACTAAAATAGTAGTTATTATCCAATGTCTAACAAACCAATTTCTTAAATCTTTTTGACATTTAGGACAAACAGAAGCTTTTATTGGTATTTGTGAAGCACAATATTTACAAATCTTCAATTCTTTATTTTCCATAATAAAAAGGTAATTAAATAAGTATCTATACCAATAATATGTTTTAGCGAACAAAAAAGGGCAACATAGAAGCTCTAAAAATGTTCGCCAAAACATACCTTCTGCTTACAAAATCATAAACGAGAAAGGCGAGCAACTAAGTTGCCCTTTCATATTTACGATTCTGTAATTTAACATATTGGTATATTTTGGCAGTTAAATAATAAACAAAAGTATTAGATTTTCAAGTTTTTATATTTAATACTTATTAATATTACAAAATGAAATAATTTTTTAATAATCTAATCTCATTTGATAAAATTACAAAAATTATAATTAAGGAAATAAATGGATACTGATTTAATATATAACTATGAAGAACTAAAGTTAAAATTATTAAAATTCTCAAAATATAAAATTCTTAATGATGAAACTAAGAATATAAAATTTTTAGATATTAAAAAACAGATTCAAGAATATAAAAATGAATCTAATCAAAAGAAAAAATTTATAACAGTATTTCTAATATCTGATAATAAAGTCATAATGCAATATGATGAAAGACTAGATAAGTTCAATTTGAAAATTTTTGACCCATATATAAATGAGAAAAACAATTTAAAAATCATTATTTATTTTTTTGATACTACTCATAAAAACAATGCATATATTAATTTCTTAAATGTATGTGAAAATATTAAACTAAAAATAAACTTCAAAAATTACATTTCAATTTTTTCAAAAATAAATTTACCTATAAGTGGATTTTTTAGTGTTTGTTTCACTTTTTTTACAATATTTGCTTTATCAGAATATGGAATACCAATTATTAAAGTAACAGATTTCCATATAATAGTTATATTACAAATGTTTTCAATTTTATTTTTAGCTATATTTTTTTCATTCTCTGCTATATTAATAATCTTTTTATTGATTCCTTTATTACTCTATATCTATGTAGGCTTTAATAATTTATTTATTTTAGGTATGGTTGAACTTGTAGTACTACTAATCACTACTTGGTATTTAAAGAAATACTATCCTAATTTATTAAATAAACTACCTATACTAATAATTAAACCTTCTCTATATATAATGAGTTTTTTTAGTATTTTTTGTTCTCTATTATTTTTAACAATTATGGGACAAAGTATTCTTTCAAGTTTTTTTCCATATAGCAAGTTTTATAATAAATCTGGATATGAATTAGCAATAAACGAATATATAACTAGATTTTCAGGTTATCCAAAAATACTTATTAAAGACCAAAAAAAATATTATGTTCCAGTAGTTGATTCAGATTATTATTATGTATATGATATAGAAAAATCAAAAAACAAATATCTATCTGATTTGAAAAAAGATAAGATGAAATCTAGATTAACTTCAATTTGTGAAAAAGATTCTACGAAAAAAGAGTTTTTAAAAAGATATATAGTTAATAATCCATATATTAAACCTCAATTTCTTACTGAAAAAATCAAGATTGATAATAATGATGTTAAGCTTGAAGCTTTAAAGTTTGAAAGCTTAATTAATTTAGAAGAAATCAATGATTTATGTAAAAAATAACTTATAACTTCAAAGTTATAAGTTATTTAGGAATTCTAACCTTTAAATCTATTAACACGAATATCCTTACTTTTAATACTAAAAGAAGATATGCAATTACTATTTTTTAAAACATTTAATAATCTAATATTTTGCTCTGAATTTTGAATCTTTTCATACGATCCAACTTTTGAACATAACCTATTGTATGGAGAAGAAAAAGTACCTAATAAGTTAGATATTTCAACTGCTGTAAAGTTATTAATTTCAAGTTGATAAATTAAATATTTTAATTTATCATCATCAGAGATATGTGATATAACTTTCTTTAATAAATTAAATGACATAGACTTTTTATTTTCTAAATATAATTTTCCTAAAAGTAGTGCAATATCTTCTTTAATATCAAAAGACTCTATATCTAATAAATTAATTAAATAAAATTTTTGCTCAGTTTTTAATTTAGAAGATTTTAATAATTTGATATAATCTTCTTCTGATAATAAATCACTAAGTTCTTCAAAATCTTTTATAAAATCATTAAAATTATTCTCTATTAATATAATATATTTTGATATAGAACATTCAATTAATTTTTCAATATTTGTTTTACTAAGTTGTAACTTCTGATTTTCTAATAATATATCAATCTTATCTTCACCTATATTACATACATCAAAACTAGCATACCAATAAGCATTTGATTTAATTAGTAACCTATATGAAGAATCTTCAATTTCATTTGATTCTAAAATATTTTTTAATAACTTTGTTTTAAAATTTTTATTCTGTTCACAATATTTATTATTTATTCTTACCTTGGAAAGTTTTTCAGAATTAGAAACAATATTTAAATAATCAATAGTAATACTATTTATACTACCAAATTTCAAATATATTTGATTTATATTTTCCCATGTTGCTTCAACTTTATTTTTCTTGATTAAGACTTCTAAAACCTCTATATGTTTTATTTTAGATACATCAAGAATAATCAGTTTTTGTGAATCAATTATTCTAGACTTTATATCATTATCTAAATCTTCATTATTTAATAATGTAATCAAAGTCTCTTCATCTTCATTATTATTAGTTTCAATCTTTAAAAATACATCTACAATATAACTTTCAATATTGTCTTCAATTCTCTGAATTAATTTTCTATCTTTATCAAAAGCTAAAATTGTTGTTAAATGTTTAGTTTTAAATCCATTGATAATTTCATTTTTGTTTTCAACTTTTGTTAAAATTATTTGCTCAATCATTAATTTATTTAAAATATAATGATTATTATCATAAATATAATTGAAAATAGAAATATTTTCTATTGGTTCATTTAAATTCTTAAACTTAATATTTAAAAGCTTTAATAATTCTTTAAATGAATTATTTTCTTCTTCACTTAAACTTCTTATTTTAGATAAATTTTCAATATAGTTTTTTAAAGTCTCGTCAATATTAAGAGATATTATATTTTTAGGTGCAATATTCATTAATATTTGATAAAAAAAATCTTCTTTTTCTTCTGATGTAAAACTTCCATTATAAATATATTTCCAAAAACCATTCCATTTTTTTACAATTTCTACTATAAAAACATTATGTTTTGGCAATATTTTAAGATATTGAAAAATAAAATCTAATGATTTTTCATTTAATTCAATAAGTTGTGACATAACTGAATCATATTGTTTTTTGTATATTGACTTATTATCTAGTAAATAATCTAATAAATTAAAATTAAGTACTGAGCTTTTTTTAAATTCATTTATTCTTAATTTATTAACAATTTCTTTTAAATTTGTTAAAGCAAAATCATAAGAGATACCTATATTATTTATCACTGATTTCAGATACTCCGTATCTGATGATGTTAAACTCTTTTCAAAAGAATATGATAAATACATGTAATAGTTTTCATCAATAAAACCATTAAGAATTAAGAATTTCAACAGTCCTTTATCATCTATAATATCTTTACCAATAATACTATCCATATTTTCGGAAAGACATAACTCTGATATTGTTTTTGAATTTAATGATTTTTGTTTCTTCTCTAAGTCTTTTATTTCTTGATTTAGATTTTGTATAGTTGTATTATTTTTATTAATAATAAGTTTTTCTCTTTCATCATAACTAAGGTCATTTATTTCATTTTCTATATCTTCAAATGAAATAGCATTATAAGAATAATTTGGATTCCTAATATTTTTTGAATTCTTAATTAATTCAAATTTTTCATCACTTATAGCTTCATTAAAGAGTATATTATGATTATCAGCTCTTAACTGAGATGGATTATTCCCAATTTTTTTTATCAAAGAAAATACATATATTTTTCTTAAATCATCTATATTACTTACTTGCTCTTTTTCAATTTGTTTTATTTTATTTTTTAAAAGTTCTATATCTTTAATATATTTATTATCAATCTCTTTAACATATTTATTTCTATTTTTAAATACATTAAATACTATTCCTTGATCTTTATGCAGTAAACTAAAATCTTCAGGATAAAAATTTTTATATACCATTACTGCTAATAATTTTACTTTATCAAGCTTCCGTCCAATTTTTTTATCATAAATTTTATACTCATTATATATATTCTTTAATAACCTCATATCTTTAATATATAAAGAGATATCACGAAGAAAATCTATAAAATCATTTTTTTTATTTCCATCATATTTATTTAAATCATTTTCAAAAAACTCTAATAATTTATCATATGATGTTGATGAATTAACATAAGGAATTATTGGTATCATAAAATCAAAAAACTTAGTTCTTGAATCACCCTCTGTAAACATTTCATCTTTAATAGCATATAAAAAAACTATTTTTTTAGATACTTGTTCTGAATTATTAATAAAATTATTTAATTCTCTCAATTTTGTGAATATCTCTATATTCTCAAATCTATCTAAATCTTGAAATACAACTATATTATATTCTGTCGCACTAAAAAAATATAGAATTTCATCTAAATATTTATTCAATAAAGAATTCTCATCAGGTTTATTTGTACTTATTTCTAAATTATTTAGATTCAACTTATCTAAAGTTATTCCTGTAAAACTATGAATCATACTTTTTATAAAGAAGAATCCTCCACCAAGTAAAATAAAAAAAGATAAAAATTTCAATAATGGAGTACCAAATAATTTTAACTTTTCAGAATTTAAAAATTGAATAAATTCTAAAGAATTTATATATTTTGTATCAAAAAAAATTAATAATGAAATTATAGTTATTAAAAGTAAGAATGATTTAGACTTAAGATAATTTATCTTATTAATCCTTTTAAATCTTGAGAATGGCACTTTCTCCTGTTCAACTTTATAAAAAATTTGTTGAAGTATACTTTTTTCTATTAAAGATAAATCTTTATCTTCTTTTTTGAATGTTGCTAATGATATATCTAAAAAATTATATTGTGGATTTTCATTTTCAAAAGTTTTTAAAAAGCTACTTTTACCAGCTCCATATGAACCAGAAATTGCAATATTTGTAACATCTTTACATTCTAATGCTTCATTTAATGAGTTTACATACACCTCAACCTTTTCTGCATTTTTTGAAGGAGTAAGAAATTGAAAATTCATAGACTCTTTTTTTTCAGTTTCCATATTAGATATTTTAGGTTTAAAATATGAATTTATTTTTGTTATATTCATTAAAACTTCTTATATTATTTTTTATATTGTAACTTTATATTAAACAAAATCAATTTAAATAATAAGCAACATAAAAATATTTAATCTCCCATTCCACCTAACCAAGATGGAATAGTATATAATGTTTCAAGTCTTTCTTTTTCTTTTTTAGTGAGATGTCTAGAAACATGATGAAAAACTTGTAATAAAAATTCTTTCATATTTTCAAATGCCTCATCATCATAAATAGTACCTGACTTTTGTTGATTAATAATAGTCATAATCCATTTTAAATATACAGATGGTATCATCACATCTGATATATCTTCCCAAGAATTATGATATTCATAATTTGGATATAGACTTCTATGTTTACTTTCTAATATGTTATCACATTGACCTTTGCAAGACCAAGTAAAATCTTTTATAAATTCATTTCCATTTTCATCAGTTTTAGACCACATACAAATAAGACCACGATAATCATTATGTAATAGTAATTCTTTTTCACATACCATACACTTTAAACTTGGCTTTTCTAAAAATAGTTTTGCAGGTTTAGGATTTTCTACTTCCCAAGTTTCAAAAGATTTGGAAAAATATCTTTTTGCAAGCTTTAATCCATCAGAAGATGATAATAATTTATGCTCAATTTTTTCATTATCAAAAACTTGACATTCAAAAAAGCTTTTCATCCCCTCTAAATTTGTTGATAACCCTGAACTTGCTAATGTAGAATAAAAACCTATAAAACCTTGACAACCATGTGTTTCAACTCTATCTCTAATATTAGATTCAATACTAGGAGAAACTGAACTACCACTATGAGCATTATGTTTGCAACTCACAAGCCATCTAATTTTTGTTTTCCCTCCTATACCTATCCTAATTTCTTCTACAATTAAGTCCTTCCCTCCATCAGCACCTCTATCAGGTTCATTAATAATTTTATAACCTAAAAATTCTAAGAAATCCCTCGTAAATAATTCAAAAGTATCTTGCCTACCACTACCTATATTAGCTTGTGGTATTTCTTTAAAATCTAGTATTGGCATTATTAATTTTCCTTATCTTTTAAAATATTATATAAATTTTTTAATCTTTGATTATCCATATCAAGTATTGGTTCATACATAAAAGAGTTTATATGTATATTTTCAGGTGTCATAAGATTTACTTGTTCTAATAATTCAATATTTTCCAAATCATCTGGAAATTTATCTTTAAATATTTTTATCAATTCTAAAGTTTGATTTCTAGTAATCCCATCTGTGAGTGTTGTATCATTAATAGTATAAATCATAAATTCTTCAGCTTTTAATCTAATTGCAATAGACAAAACAATTTTACTTTCTAGTTCGATTGCATTAGATGTTTCACTTAAAATAGTATCAGCACAATCATATATATGTGAAAATACACTATCTGTATGATTATTTAAAACTAAACTAGATTTATCGGCTAAAATAGATTTGTAAATATCTTCCAAATCTTTCATTGTTATTGAATTAGTGTCACTTTTAATATGTAATAGTGATGTTAAAGTATTAAATTCATCTTTTTTACCAATATATTCAGCTAAATTTCTAACAAATGGAATTGAAGCTAAAAGTATTTTTTCATCACTATGTAAATTACTTTTAAAATAATCAAAAGGTTTTAAATAACTTGCATTAACAATCTCAATCCCATCACTTGTTTTATTTACCATTCTAGCAAATTTACGACCTATGAATCTACTTTCAAGTGTTCTGAAAAAATCAAAATTATGCGTTAAAATTAATTGATAAAACTTAGCTGTTTTAGAAATATCTTTTAAATATTCTATAATTGCATATTTATTTTTATAATCAAATGAATCTGCTATATCATCAATAATAAAAATAGTTTTTGAATCTAATTTCTGTCTAGCTTTAATTTCAAAAATAATATTCAAAAGATATAAAGCCCTTTTTTCTCCTTGGCTTAATACATTAAGTAATTTATCTTTATCAATATTTGTACTTTCTTCACTATCATTAAAAATAAACTCTAAAGATGGTGTATTTGTTTTTAAAATAACATCTTCTTTATTTTTGATATTTAATGTAAAAGGTAAACCTTTAAATCTTTCATTAAATTCATCTGTTGCTTTTTTCCATTCAGTTTGTGTATCTTTAGCCTCATCAATAATTCTTTTAATTTCTTCTTTTTTATCATTATATAATTCAATTAAACTTTCTATATCAGTCGTATGATCCAATAAAAAATTTAACCATGTTTCTTTTTTAAAAGACTCATAATCCTTTAATTTTATCAATAATAAATTATCATTTTCTAAAACTTGTTTAAATTTCCTTAAATCAACATTACCTGTAATTGCTTTATCAACTTTATCAAAAAGTTTTTTTAGTTCAGGGTCATTTACAACTTTTTCAATTTCACTCTCTAAATATGAATTAAACTCATTTGATGACTTTATAGTACTTTTATCATTTAATTGTAAATTATGACCTGCCTGAAAAAATGAATCATCTTCAACTGATTTCATAATTGTTTTAGCCTGAAATGTTCCAAATGAATTATCTGATTGACTAAAAAAGTTTGAATGAGCTACTAGGTTATCATATTGTTCTATATATTTATCAAGAATTTTAATATTTTTATCTAAAAATGCTTTAACTTTGCCACCCTTATCGAATACATCGTTGTATCTAAAGGTATGAGTATTTTTTGTAACTTTTGATAAAATAGGTGAAATTTTTTCTATAATATCTAAAAAAGTTTCTTTATCATTTTCCCTAAATGTATCAAGTACTTCTTCTTCACAATCATTACTTAAAGAAGTTTTTTTAAGCTTTTTAATAAAATTTGATTGCTCCTTATCTAACTCAGTATATATTTCATCATATTGCTTTTTTAAATCTTGTTTTACAAGAAGAGTAGATAACTTTTCAGTTTCAAAAGTTTCATTATATGGTTTTATTGTAAAAACTTCATTATTTAATATATCATTTCCATCTTCATCTTGTATATTTCTAATTGTAGTTCTTCTTGGAAATACTAAATCACTTGTATCTTTACCTTTACTTAAATCATAAAATGTCTTTTCAAATGATGATTTCATCATACCATTTGGAGCATAAATTGCATAAGTATTTGTTTCTGTAAAATCAAAAGTTTCATTTAGCCTTTTTATTCCATAACAATTTTCAAAAGATACTAATAAGTTTTTCATAATGCTATTCCTAAAATTATTTTTTACATTATATCTTTTTTGTTACTAAAATCAATTTCATGGTAAGAAGTTTAAATCTTATATTTTAATAAATTCATAAAAATCTTTTAACTCATCTAAATCAACTTTAGCTAATTCTTTATAGTCAAAGCTCTCAGAAATACCAATCTTGAAAATTAAGAGATTTTTATTTATATTTTTCTAAATTTAGTGAAATATAAAATTATTCAAATAAAATATATTATTATAAAAGGTCAAATTTCAGTATATAATAATCTCTCATTTTGCCACAAGATATTATCATTTAAAAACTCTGAACGATAAAACCAATCAAAATAATTTAAAAAAGAAAAAATTAAAATAAAAGAAAATAATAAATTAATATTTGCTGTTATTATTCACATAATTAAGTCTTTAAATTTTAGTTTATTTGTAAGTCAAATTCTAAAACTATATAAATATCATAGAAAAGGTATAAATTTTCAATACATAAATATAAAATTTAATTTCTTGATAGATAGTTTTTTAAAATTAGAATAATTACTAAAAAGAATAGCTATATAATATAGAACTAAATCTAATAAAATTACAAAAGCTAAATATTTTATATTTATAAAAAATAAAGAACAAATAAATAATAAAATATAAAAATACTTACTCTTAGCTTTATTAAATAATAAATATTGTAAATAAAAGAATAATAATAAAACTAAAAAATGAATAATTATTAAAAATATTGAGTTATTTATAATGATTGAGAAAAAAGAAAAGTATTTTAAACTATCAAATATAAAATCACATGATACTCCTAGTAATCATAAACTAGTATTTCAAATACTACACATTAATATTCATTGTTCTAATAAATTCATCATTTTAAAATTAAATAATAATATAAAAAAAGAATATTGACTTTAATAAAAAAATCAATAAAAGTTTATAGCTTACCTTTTGTAAGTACAAAATCAAAATTCATTTAGGAGAAATAGAATGATTAAGAAAATGATTTTATCATCATTAGTAGCTGGTGTAATGTTTATCAACAATGCATATGCAAATAACTTGGATGAATATGAACTATTATCCAGCCAAGCAGGTCTCGGAATTTATAAAAAGGATGGTAGCTATGGAATTGGCGAAATATATGTACAACGCATTAACATGAAGCATGTTGATGTTAAACTTATGCATGGTAATAAATCAGGAGATTTTTTTGGCAAAGCAACATTAAGCTCATATTGGACAATTCTAAAAGATAATATAAATGCTCTATCGGTTAGCAATGGTGCATTTTTTGAAGACTTATCTAACACTTCAACTCAATTATCATTCCCTATAAAGATTAATGGTAATACATTAACAACAGGGGCATCAAATGATTTTCCAAATGAAAGAAAAATGCTTGTCTTTAAAGATACCTGCGCAAATGGATATAAATGTGCATTAGTTATGAACTATTCAACTAGCATTCTAAATTCAAGTTCTTATTCAAACATAATTGTTGGGTTAAGTCCTTATGCTGATAAGTCTAGTTCATTCCCTTTAGGGAGAACTTTCATTGGCGTTGACCATTCTAATACTGGTACACCAATTTTGTATATAGTTCACGGCACTAATGCAACGCAATCACAAATGCGTGAAGTAATGTATGACCTAAATATTTATGATGATGCAATAGTAATGCTTGATGGTTCAGGATCAAGTCAATTAGCTTTTGGAAACACTAAAGTTTATGGTTCAAGAGGTACAGGGCCAGATTATAGAAAAATTCCTCAGGTAATTGTTGTAATAAAGAAATAAAAAGTTAGTTGTAGTTTAAATATAAATTTAAAATTTATTGACTAACATATTATAAAAAATAGACACAAGTTTTGTGTCTATTTTTAATTAATTTTCTTCATAAATTCATAAAATTCTTTTAACTCATCTAAATCAACTTTAACTAATTCTTTTAAATATTCTTTATAGTCAAAGTCCTCAGAAGTACCAAAACTGATTATTAAGAAATTTTTGCAATACAAAAAACTACAAAGAAAATTCTTTGTAGTTTTTATTTATATTTTTCTAAATTTAGTGAAATACAAAATTATTCAAATAAAATATATTATTAAAAAAGGTCAAATTTCAGTATATAGTAACCTTTCGTTCTGCCACCATAAATTATCATTTAAAATCTCTGAACGATAAAACCAGTCAAAATTATTTAAAAATCATCAAATTATAATGAAAGAAAAAATTAAGTTCATACTTCAAATAATAACTCCTGTAAATAATTGTCTTACCGAAAGCTTATTTGTAAGTCATATCCTAAAACTATATAAGTAACCTAAAATAGGAATAAATTTACCATACATAAAATAATAACGAAGTTGTTTATTTGATAGTTTTTTCAAATTATTATATTTTTTAAAAATATATCCAACAAAATATAGTATAATATCTAATATAATAACAAAAATTATATATTTAGCATTCAAAAAGAATAAAGAAAATAAAAATAAAAGCATAAAAAAATAATCAATTTTTTTATTGTTTATATATTTATATGCAACATAAAAGAATAATCATAATAATATAAAATGTATAATAGTTAAAAATATTGAATTATTTGTAATAGTTCAAAAAATAAAAAAATATCATATGTTTTCAAATATAAAGTTACATGTAACTCATAGTAATCATAAGTCTGTATTTCATACCTCACATAACAATATTCATTGCTTTAAAAAATCCATAATTAATAATTATATAATAATTATTAAAGATAATATTGACAATGATTAAAAAATCAATAAAATTTATGGCTTACATTTGTTAAGTATAACAATTTAATCCTACTCAATTTTTTCAGGAGAAGAAAAAATGATAAAGAAGATAATTCTATCTGCTTTAGTCGCAACAACTTTATTCACTACTCAAGCAAATGCAAATAACTTGCATGAGTATGATTTAGTATCAAACCAAGCTGGTTTAGGTATCTATAAGAAAGATAATGATTATGGTCTAGGATTGGGGGAAATTTACGTACAGCGTATTAATATGAAACATGTTGATGTCAAGCTGATGAATGGCAATAAATCAGGTGAATATTTTGGGAAAGCTCTACTGAGTTCCTACTGGAATATTCTCAGTGGAGGAATTAATGCACTTTCTGTTAGCAATGGAGCTTTTTTTGAAAGCTTGTCAGGCTCAACGACCAAGTTATCATTTCCATTGAAAGCAAATGGTACAGTGTTAACTACAGGCGCATCGAATGGTTATCAAAATGACCGTAAAATGGTTGCCTTTAAAGATAAGTGTGCGAGTGGTTATAAGTGTGCTTTGGTGATGAATTACTCCGATAGTCGCTTTAACTCAAACTCCTATCAAAATGTAATTGTAGGACTAGATGCCTATGCAGAAGGTAAATCAGGCTGGGCATCAATAGGAAGAACTTTTATTGGTGTCGATCACTCCAATTCTAGTAACCCAATTATGTATATCGTTCATGGCACGCAAGCAAGACAATCTGAAATGCGTAGCATAATGAATGACCTTGGTATATACGATGATGCTATGGTAATGTTGGATGGTTCTGGCTCAAGTCAATTAGCTTTTGGTAATACAAAGGTTTACGGCTCAAAAGGTACTGGCCCAGATTATCGAAAAATCCCTCAGATAATTGTTGTAACAAAAAAATAAAAAGTTAGTCGTAGTTTAAATATAAATTTAAAATTTATTGACTGACATATTATAAAAAATAGACACAAATTTTGTGTCTATTTTTAATTAATTTTCTTCATAAATTCATAAAATTCTTTTAACTCATCTGAATCAACTTTAGCTAATTCTTTAAAATATTCTTTATAGTCAAAGCTCTCAGAAGTACCAAAAGAGAAATTGAGAATTTTTGAGCTTTTTAATAACGGACTTTCCGCTATTTGAAGCTCTTTTTTAGTACCTACTAAAAGTTCAATCCCTAATTTTTTGATAATGTATGCTTTTCATTCATAATTAGCTCTAAAATAGCCTAGATATAGGCTTCCAGCTAGTTCAATTTCTATTTTGGTCTTTTCTTCAAAATCATCTTTTTTTAAACTATTTTTTTCATCTAAAAAATCTTTAATTTGATTTTCAATTTCATTACTTTTTCTCAAAAAAGTTTCGTTATCTATTATGTTTTCAATTTTTAAATCAAGAATTTTGTCTTTCTTTTTTCTTAATTCATCAATTTTTAAATCAAGGACTCAAATATCATTAAAATTGTTTAATTTTTCTTTTTTGATTTTTTCTAAGATAATCTTTTTATCTATATCTTGCAAAGGTCTAGAAACTCATTCAATTTTCTTTATAAGTTCTCATATTTTATAAAAAAGTAAATCTTCATTAATATTTACTCTAACTTCACTTTTAGTTTGTGAACAATAATATGTTTTTCATTTATTTACGGTGCTTGTTAAATATCTTCATGATGAATCTTTTACAAATCATTTAAGAGTATAACCCTTATACTCTCTTTTTATTAAAGTTTGTTTTTCATTATATGTTCATTTTCATATTCAATTAGCTAAATCATAAATCTCTTTTGAGATTATCGGCTTATGACTTCAAATAATATCTTTTCATTTCCATGTAAAAACTCAATAATAAAAACTTTTTCTTACTAGCTTTTGTAATCTACTTGGTTCAAATAATAAATTTGTCTTTTTTCAATACTTCTTTTTTAAAATATTTCAAATTGTACTATATGCTTTTTTTTCAATTCTTAATGAGTATATTTCTTTTACAATTTTAGCTTCTAACTTATCTATAACAATTTCTTTATGTCATTTCTTTATTGTGATATTTTTATATCAATATGGGGCTTTTCATAAAAATCTTCCAGTACGCTCAATACAGCTATTCATTTTATCTTTGATATCTTTTGCCCTATCTTCATTATCCATTTTTGATAAAGATAAATCTAGTTGTAATAAAAACTTATCTCTTGAACTATCTGATTTATATTCTCTTGAAGTTCATAAAATTCCTATTAGTAGATTTTTATCTAATAAATCTATTATTCTTGAAGTATCAATATTATTTCTTGATAACCTTTTAGGTTCATCAATAATAATGTAATCAACTTTTCAAGTTTTACATATCTTTATAAGTTCATTAAATCAATCTCTTGTGAATTCAGTTTTTGCTGATTTGCTTTCTCAAATTTCTTTAATCACTTCTAAATTTCTAAGTTTTGCAATACTTCTACAATTTCATAGCTGATGTTCTAATGAGTTTGCTTGTTTATCATCCCTATCAGTTGATTTTCTATAATAAATTATAGCTTTCATATTTTTTATTTAAAAAATAAATCATAATTTTCAATTAATCACTCCCAAAATTCTACCCTTAAATTAAATAATATTTTTAATTCACTTTCTGAATAATCAGGATAAAGTTTTTTATACTCATCCTTACACTCTTCAAAGTTTGGCATACAAGTTATGAGTTATTATTTATTATTTCCACAAATTAATTTTATACTTTCCAGTTAAAAACAGTTCTTTAGTCTCTTTTAATAAGTCTTTAATATTTTCCTGCTCTAATCCTTGTTCTTCTAAAGAACTTGTATCTTGAACTAATGAAACTATTTGTAAAGCTTTTAATTCTGCTCTTCTTTCTTTTAAAGTCTCAATATCTACTATTTCATTTCCAGCAAGGTCTAATCCTAAAGTTTGTGTAAGTTTTTCAATAGTGCTTAATTTTACATCATGTCCTGCAAAAAATCTTGATAGTGTTTTTGTTCCAAGCTCTGATACTTCTGCTAAATCTTCAATTGTGATTTTTACTTCTTTTTTCCTTGATTTAACTTTTTCAATTAGCTCTTGTCTTATCATAATAGAATCCTCTTAATATTATAAAATATGTCACATATGACTATATTTATATATTTTAAAAAATCAAGTTTATGTATAATAAATTTACTTATATTCTAAAATCATAAAAACACCATTACGAATTTTCACCACTTGTAATACGAGATTTAACTTTACTTATTACGAATCATCTATCTATTAATATTTAGTTACTTTGCAAATTTAACCATATTAGCAATAGCACGAAAAAACTCTTTACTCCAAATATTTAGTTCATTTTCATCAGAAATAAATCTTCTTACATCATCTTTTGCTAATTCTATATCAAGAGTTTCAATTCTCTTCTGTAATAAATTTTTGATAATCTCTTCTGAATATTCTTCAATAGAATTTGGTAATTCTTCATCAATACTTTCTAATGCTTTACATCCTTGAGTTAATCTTGTAGCAAGATGAAATAAATCTAATTCATATCCATTTTGAACATACCAAACTAAATCATACCAATCTCTACCTTTTGGTCTAGTTTGCCAACCTCTACAAAGAAGAGCGTGCATTTTTCCTGCAAATAAAGATGATGGTGTCATAGTCCTAATCATAAAAGGACTTGGTAATAAATGTAGTTTTTCTTCATCATTAAAATTAACGGGAGGGTTAGTATCAACTTCAAATTTAATTTTTAATACTTTTCCTGAATGAATTTTATTTACAATATCCTCAGGAGCATTAATAGCTATTAAATGTTTAAGAGTATTACCTTTTAAAAAAGCAGATTGTACAGCACTTGTATCTTTTATTTTCGTTTGTACTTCTGCTTCAAATCCATAAACTTGAAGTTTATCTAGTACTGCTTTTTCGTACTTTGAAAGGTCAAATAAGGAATCAGGCTTTATTAATGAAAAATCTAAATCCTCAGAAAATCGAGGTAAATTGTAAAGAATTCTTAATGCTGTTCCTCCATAAAATACTGCGTGTTTAAAAAAACCTGCATCCGCTAAAGCTGATAATACAATCTCTTGTAAAATTTCTCTTAATGCTTCAAATAGGTCATCTTTTTTTAAATCATATTTACTTAACATTGATTCTATATGTGGATGTGTTGTTGCCAATTTAACTCCTTTTTATTATTGAAGCTAGAGATTGTAAAATTTTTGATGAATACGCCATAGAAATTTTCCATATAAGCTTACTATCTAAATTTTTTAAATCATCTATATCAATTCTCAAATCATCTTCTAAATAACTTAATATTTCATCTTTTTTAATATTTGAGACTCTTTTATCAGAATATATTTTATCGCAAAGTGCTTTTTCTACTGTTGCAATCATATATCCTCCATCATTTTCATCAAATTTCCATTCAATACCTAAAGGATATGCTCTTAATGGTACTTTTTTATATGAGAATCTTCCTAATGGTGTTTCGTAATCTTTATTACGAGAAACACTAGCTGATGTAATTGTATATACTCTTTCAGGTATTAAGCCATAAAAAGATAAAGCATATTCAAATGATACATAAGATGGTTTATATAACATATTAGCAGTTGCTATTAAATTTAAAGTATGACTTCTATAATCCTGCGAAAAAGTATAAATACCTTTTTTTAATTGAATTAATTCACCCTTTTTAACCATTGTATTAATTTTTTGAATAGGTTGAGAGTACTCTTTTTCTAAAATACTCTTTATCATATCTACTGAAAAAGTGTTTAGAGTTAATTCTTTTTTTATATCAAATATATTCATAAAACAACTATATATAATTTAAACTTAAGTTAAGCTATATTGAACACCATAATATACATTTATCATATTATTTAGTTCAAATTAACTTAATTTTGATAAAGTTTTATTTATACAATCCAACAACAGCATTTTTACCATTCTCAGGACTTAGTTTTGCATATCTCATTGTTTGCTCTATTTTCTTATGATCCATTAATTTTTGAATAGTAAATATAGGAACTCCATTTATAGCTAAATGTGAAGCAAAAGTATGTCTAAAAGTATGTAAAACAACTCTATTTCTAGTATCTTTACTATCTAATCCCTCATTGAATAACTTATCTAGTATTGGTTTTATTCTACTTTGAATATTTTTAGATGTTAATTTTCTCTCGTGTTCATTTGTAAAACTTATTACATAATCATTCATTCTTAACTCTAATAAATATGGTTTTAATCTATTTACTAAATCTTCTTGCAAAAAACCTGTATATGTATTATCTGTTTTTAGATTTTTTAATGTAATAGTTCCATTATCTAAATTTACATCTTTCTTTTGGATATGTAATATAGTTTCAAGTCTTCCACCTGTTTGTAATGATATATCTAAAAATAGATTTACTAAAAAAGAATCATACCTCTTATCTAATTGCTCTTTTAATAAATTAATTTCATCTAGTGTTAAATATCTTTCTCTACCATTATCTACTTTAAATCTAGGAATTCCAAGACAAGGATTAATATATTTCAATCCTCTTTCTTTTATATTGTGATTTATAATAGCTGAAAAAAGTTCTCTAATACCATTTACTGTTTGAGGTGTTCTTCCCATTGATACAATATTTTTTAGAAAAGCTCTAATTTTAATTTTATCAATACTATTAATATCCATATCACCAAAAATAGGTTTTATATATTTTTCATATCTAGATATTCTTTCTTTTTTAGTCTCTTTATCTTTGAAGTACAATTGAGCTATTTTATCATATGTAATCGATTCAACTTTTTTCTTTTTAGCAACTATTGTAATATCCTCACCATGTTTTATTTTACTTAGTTGTTCACTTCTTAAAGTAAAAGCTATATTCTCTCTCATACCTTCTGAATACTTACCAACTTTAACCCAAATCATTTTTCTTTCATCAGGTTTTCTATATGTAAAATAAAAAGCTTTATCTCCTTTTGATAATTCGTTATAATATACTCCAGTGTATCGCTTAGATTTAATCAAACTAATCTCCTCTTTTTCTAGCCTATTTCTATCCATAAAAGCAAAAATATAATAAAATATGCTTAAATCTGATAATAGAAGTATAACATAGAAATAAAGGTTTTAAGGGCTATAGAGAAGTTTTGATTAGTTATGATGAGATTTAAAAATAACGTTTTTTTGTAGATACGAATCTAGGCTGTAATAATTCGTTATTTCCATTAAATAGGGGCTTACGCCTCTGTTTAAGCTACATTTTGAAACTCCATTTCTAACCTATTTATAACTTCAAATTAATTTATCACTTTTTTATTAAGATATTTAAGAATTTCTTTTATACAAAAAATAACATCATTTTTACAAAATCTAACAAAAACTTAACATTTATCAACATTTTATAACAAGATAGATTTTTGGTAAAGTATTGGTTTTATTTAGTTTTTTATATGTTTGGGTTTTAATCCTACTTTTTTAAAAAACTCTTTTGTGTTTTTCTTGGTATATTCACTATAAGAGTAATAATCATCTTCTGAAAATAGTTTATTTAGTTTTATAATCTCATTACCAACTAATGATAAGTTAAATTCTTTGTTAGGGATTGATATTTCATTTCTTAAAAGTCTTGCACAAAATAAGCATAAACTTGATGAATAGTTTAAAAGTTCCACTTGGTTTATATATTCACTTTTTCTACCTCTTGGATTAGTCTCTAATCTATTTAAAGGTTTTAATCTTTTTAGTTGTTGTATATTGTTGTTAAATCTCATTTAATTTAATATCTAACTTTTCTTTTGTTCCAAATTCATTGGTAAGAGTTATCTTTGTATCTGCATTAACTGTTTTTTCAATTCTATCTATTTGAAATAAAATATCATTTCTTATTGTATATAAGTCTTTAATAGATACATTTTTTAAATCTGCATTTAAAATACTATCATCTATTTTATCAAGTTGTTTAAGTAGTGTCTCATACCTATTCTTTTTATTCCAACTGTATGCCTCTTTTATTTCGATAAAGGCTTGAAACTGTAAGTCTTTAATCTCATCTTCATAGTATTTACTCCATTGTATTAATGTAGGTTTTGAAGCTTTTAATTTAGTTGCAATTTTATCAAAGCTTATTCCCTCTGCTCTAAGGATTATAAAATCTCTATGTTTATCAGTCATTTCCATTTAGCACCTCATCAATAATCACATCATAGTATTTATTTATAGTAACATAAGCAATACCAGTTCTTTTATGTATTTGATACTTTGTAGGCTTCATATCTTCATCTAAAAGGCTTTTAATTGTTTCTTGGATTGATTGCTTAACTCTTTGAGTTTTTATCTTTCTTGCTTGTTGAAGAGTGTTATCTGTTGTAAGTGGTTTTATTTGTTCTAATTGTTCATAGATAGATAAGTTACTATCCTTTACAATCTTTTTAATTTCTTTTAAAAGTTCTTCATCAATATCTATAATCATAAATAGCCTTTTTATAGTATAATTTAGTTATATTATACCATAAAACAAATATCTACAATAAAGTTAAATTAATCTATACTATTATTATTTTAAAAAGACTATAAAACTTTCTTTATATAAAAAGGATTTAAATTATGAAGTTAACAATATTAATTGCAATAATTGTTTCTATCTTTACTGGCTGTGCAGGTTCTTTCCCTCTCTATATACATTCAGATTCAAATCTCAAAAAAAAATATGTAAATATTAATGAACCTAATTTAAATATAATCACAACTACTGAAATTGGTCAAAATATGTATTCTAAATCATATTTGTATTATGACGATACTTACGATATAAAACTAAAAGATATAGCAATAGGTAAAGAAGGAAGCATATGGGTTGATAGTTCTGCATCTACAAAAACAAGTGCAGGAATAAAAAATCAATTTGAACAAAAATATATAAAAAAATTAAGAAAAGTTGATAATAAATTTAATGCAATGTGCTACACAACTTGGATTTGTTTAACTGATTTAAACAATGATAAAGAATTTACTCATTTTAGTGCATTTGGCACTCCAGACTATGGGAAACTAAATAGTCCAGTAAAATATGAGATTACACAATCAACATCTTTTCAAGAAGATTCTTTCAAATATATAGCATTATATCAAGGTAAAAAAAACAATATTATAAAAATTTCTTTTAGAGAATTTAAAAATAATATGGCTCGACCTGCATTTACTCAAGATATAGAATATGAATTAGATAAAGATGGTACTGCATTAATTGGATTTAAAGGATTAAGAATAAAAGTTCTTAAAGTTACTAATTTTGATATTACATATAAAGTAATAAAAGATTATGATTAATACTCAAAGGGTAAACTACCCTCTAAGTATTTCATAACTTTTATGAGTTCTTCTATCTGTTAAAAGTTCATTTTGTAACTTCAAATATTCATAACTAAAACTTGAACTATTAAAGTATCGTATAGCCATTCTCTCAATATCCTTTAAATAATCATCAAGGTTAAAACCTTTATATTTAAACTTAACATTGATTGTAACCTCTAACCTTTTCCAGTTCTTCAATTCATCATCAAGTTTTTTATGTTTACTCTCTTTGAAGTATTTATCATAAAGAAGAATTTTTTTAAACTTGTCTGCATCTTCTTCCACATTTGCAGGAGCATTTATATAAAAAGATGTATAAAACAAATTAGTATCACTAAAACTATTTATGTACTCTTGAAATAGATAATAAAATTGATTGATATTCTCTTTATTAATTGGAGCTTCATTCTCTCCATCAAAACAAATATCCATATCACTAATTTTAAATCTATTCACAAATAAGCATAAGATTTTATATGTATCAATACTAATATTTTTTGTGGGCTGTCTAAGACCAGTAAACACAATTTCACAATAAAAGTTTTTAGCTTTTTTTCTGCTCTTTGATGTGCCAACACTTTCATAATTGTATTTTATAAGTATGTATGCACTTACATTTTTAACATTTGATATTTTAATGAACTTGACTACATAGTCGCTATTCTTCTTAATCTCATTTTTGTCTATGAAATTATTGATAATGTAATTCTCACATTTATCTGCTATTACTAAATTATGTTTAATCACAAACTTTTCAAGTGTTGAAGATGGTATAATAAAGCGAATCGTATCTATTCCTACACTATTAAGAAAAATAGTTATTTCTTGGTGTTTAATTGCTATTAGAAACACATATTAAGAAACAAGTACAAATTTGCTTTTATTCAATCACTCACAAAGCCTTAGAATAAGGCTCTATGAGTTGCTTTTATACCATCATCATAAATCACTTTGTATCTACCGTTTTTGTCGGATTTTGTTTGTGATTATTTTTTGATACTCTTCCATACTCAATAAAGTTTAAAACTTTTTTTGTTGAATAAATTTCTAAAAGTTTTTTTGCTTTAGTAATATTTGATTCACTTGGTACAAGAATATAAGGTTTATAGTAAGAATATGTCGTTTCTTTTGAAATATCCTCTATAAACTCTATACCCTCTTTTACCAAATCACATTTTACATTTTCGATTCTTGAAGTAAGATAGAAAATTGTATCACTATACATTCTCACATCTTTACCCTCTATCAAATCTTTTAAGACTAAATAGTGTGATATATATGCAGGCTTTTTCATATTATCCACCTTACGCCGTTTGTACATTTGATTCAGTAATATACTTTACAATCGCATTTAATGGATACACCACTGTGCCGTTTTTACTTTTAGAATCTAACTTTTTATATGAGGCTCCTATTCCTTGTTCCCTTTGTCTATAAGCTGTTGCTAAAGAGATATTTAAAATTTCACAATATGTTTTTTGTGTAACCATTGCACCATATACGGGTAACATTAAAGAGTATAATTCTTTTTGCTCTTCTGTTAATTTCATAAATAACCTTTTATGAAATAGCTATTTCTTTATTGTATTTGTTTAAACGTGAGTTAATTATAAGGTCTTATTGAGTGGTTGTAAAAAGTTGAAAAGCCAAAAAAATGGCTTTTGAATAATTGACTTTAAAAGAAAAAATCATCTATAAATTGAATAAGATTATTTTTATTGTAGTCAATTTTTAGATTTTCTAAATCTTTACATAAATGAATAATTTCATTGTTCATCATTTCTGTATAATACTTTTCTGAAGTTTTAAAATATTCTACTCTTTTATTTAATATACTTATGTTAAAACCATGTGAATAATGAATATTTTGGTTTAATCCCGTACTATTTAATTTTCTAGTTTTAATATTTCTTTTGATGTATCCTAATTCTGATAAACATCTATTTAAACCTTTTATTAAATTTTGGGACTCTTTGCTTTTACAATCAGAATAATTCTTTACATAGTCAATCATTTTAGTTAACAAATGAATTTCACTATTTAGTTTACTTGTTCTATGAAGATTAGTATTTCCTTCATTATTATGTAACTTCTCAATTTGTAAATTTATTATATTTATTCTAAACATTATAATTTCAATACCTCTAACAAAATTAAGACCTTTTGAAATTATTACATTTTCATTTATATACTCTTTAAAATCTTTTTTTTCATCATTTGTAAAATCATAATTATAATGATTTAAAACTGCATCAACATCTTTTATTAAATCACTTCCAAAATCATCTCTTATAACTGTCCCACATTTTAATTTATAATTCATCTATAAAGCCCCTCTACTGCATTTTTACCATTTTCAGGACTTAGTTTTGCATATCTCAAAGTCTGTTCAATTTTCTTATGGTCCATTAACTTTTGAATTGTAAAAATAGGTATTCCATTAATAGCAAGATGTGAGGCAAAAGTATGCCTTAAAGTATGTATAACTACTCTATGCTTTCTATCATCACTATCTAAGCCCTCATTAAATAACTTATCAAGTATTGGTTTTAATCTGTTTTGTATTTGCTTTTGTGTTAGTTTCTTTTCGTGTTCATCTTTAAAACTTACTACATAATCATTGACTTTTAAATTAGATAGATACTCTTTCAAAATATTAATTAAATCTGTTTGCAAATATCCCGTGTAAGTATTCCCCGTTTTTAAATTTTTCAATGTTACTGTTCTATTTGATAGATTAATATCTTTTTTTTGTATATGCAAAATAGTTTCAAATCTTCCACCAGTTTGTAAAGATAGTTCAATAAATAGTTTTATTAAAAAGTTTTCTTTTAATACTTCTTTTAATTGATTAATTTCCTCTAAAGATAAATATCGTTCTCTATCATTATCAACTTTTAATCTTGGAATACCAATACAAGGATTTACAAGTTTTAAGTTATGTTCTTTTATATTATGATTAAATATTGCACCTATAAGCTCCCTTATACCATTTACAGTTTGAGGGGCTTTACCATCACTTGAAATATCATCTAAAATCTTTTTTATCATTTGCTTAGTAATGTTCTCAATATTCTTATTTCCAATTAGTGGCTTTATATAAGAATTGTATTTATTAATTCTATGTTGATGTACTTTTTTATCTTTAAAATATATTTGTGCTAAATCATTGTAAGTAGTTATTTTAGTTTTAATATTAGTTTTTTTATTTCTATAAACGGTTGGTAAATCTTCTCCTAACCTTAATCTTGTAACTATTTCCATTCTTTTTAGATGTGCATATTCAACTGTTACAGATGGATTATCACTCCTTTTACCAATAGTAAGTAGTTCATCTTTATTTTTATTTTTGTATCTAATTAAAAAGACTCTATCAACTTCTTTTCCTTTTTCATTAACAATACTTTTATAAAAAACACCTGTTTTACTTGTAGCTATTTTTTTTGATAAAGTCTTTAATTGTGGTTTTAATTCTTTACTCATAAAGTCCGCCCTTAGTCCGCTTAATTTTAATATAATTGAATAAACTTGATTTAAATATATTTTTATTATACTAAAATAAAATACTACTGTAAAGGGGTTTGATTGAAGTTTTTATTAACTTTAAGAAACTTGATAAAATATATAACTTAGAAGATACGAATCTAGGCTGTAATAATTCGTTATTTTCCAATAAAAAAGGTCAGTTTTTAACTGGCCTTTTTTTATGTCTAATTTTTACATATATATATTTAATAAGCTTAATATAAATATAGGTCCC
The DNA here is from genome assembly GCF_963675975.1 of Halarcobacter sp. NCBI lineage: Bacteria > Pseudomonadati > Campylobacterota > Epsilonproteobacteria > Campylobacterales > Arcobacteraceae > Halarcobacter > Halarcobacter sp. The sequence goes on from NZ_OY780939.1 coordinate 602,371, forward strand.
ACAAAAGCTGCAACTAAACCAATAAGCATAAAATCTTTAGAATTTAATTTTCCAGATGCAAAAGCTATAGCATTTGGTGGGGTAGATACAGGTAGAACCATAGCACAAGATGCACATAAAGCTATACTAATTACCATATAAGCTACTATAGAATCACCCAAACCACTTACTAGTGCAACAATTAAAGGTAACATAATATTTGTTGCAGCAGTATTACTCATAAAGTTAGAAACTAAAATAACAATAAAAGCAAATATAGAAACAATAATAAATATATTTAGCCCCTCTAGATTAAACTGTGTACCGATCCACTCATCTAAACCAGTTTTTGATACACCAGCACCTAATGAGAGTCCACCTATTATTAAAATAATTACATCCCATCTAATCTCTTTAATATCTTCATTATCAATAATACCAAATATAGTAAAAACAACTATTGGAAATAGTGAAACAACAGGAGTAGGTATATGGTGTAAGGGACCAGATAACCACAATAACACTGTTATAGTAAACACCAAAATAACCAAAGCTTTTTTCCAACTAGGTATTGTAGGAATTTTAGTAAATGTAGTAGTAGAATCATCATAATGTGGAATTTTTCTTACTTTATTTATATTTATTTCATCTTCTGTTGATTTATATATTTTTAATATTAACCATCTAAAAAATACTACTATTAATATGGCAGGAGGTAAGGCTATAGCCATCCATTCTAAAAAAGATGGTGCATTATTTCCTAAAATACCTACAGCAATTGCATTTGGAGGCGTACCTATTATAGTTCCCATTCCCCCTATATTTGCAGCAATCACAACTCCTAAAAGAATACCTTTTTGAAAAGGATTATGTTCATTCATATTTTTTAACATTGGTATTAATAGAGTCATCATCATAGCTGTTGTTGCCGTATTAGATACAAACATTGATAAAATAAAAGTTGTTAACATAAGTCCTGTTAATATATTATGAGGTTTATTACCAAAATAAAAGATAACCCTTTTTGCAAGCCATAGATCTAATTTTGTTTTGGAAGCAGCAATAGCTAAAATAAATCCTGCCATAAACAAAAATATCAAAGGATTTGACCAAGGTTTTAAAAAATATATCCACTCTTTTGAGTTTGAATCAAAATCAAAGTTATTAAAGCCTAATAGAAGTATTTCTAAGGATATTAACAAAAAGGATACAGCAAAGGCTGGAATTGCTTCTGTCATCCATAATAAAGCCGAGAAAGACAAAATAAATAACATTAAACTAGCCTCATAAGATAAACTTGAATATTCTGGAACTATTGCAATAAAAAAAGCTATAAGAAGAGAGAAAAAAAATCTACTAACAGAATGTTTAATTGAGAACTTAAGTTTACCATGTATAATTTTACGTAAATGAAAACGACTGTCAAGCATTAATTACCTTTTATCTTTAAAAATATATTATATTATTAAAATGCTAAAATATGAAACAAGTAAATAGAAGGTAATAATAAGCGAAGGATTCAGAGAAAAAGAAGAGGCTAAAAAAAAAGCTTCATCAAATACAACCGATGTTGAATTGAATGAAGCTTGTTAAATACTCAAGAGCTGGCAGCGGCCTACGTTTCCACAAGTGAAACCTGCAGTATTATCAGCGCAGAGGTGCTTGACTTCCGGGTTCGGAATGGAGCCGGGTATTTCCACCTCGCTATAACCACCAGCAATATGAGTAAAGAAAGTATTTTAAAAATATATCTCTTTACTCACATTTATGAGTTATAAAAATTAATGTTAAGTCTTTGCGTTATCTCTAACGTCTTGAACACAATACTGAGTTAAACTCAATAAGATAGTAAACCAAGAAATTATATAAAAAAGCCAAACGATCTATTAGTACTAGTCAGCTAAACGTCTTTCAACGCTTACACATCTAGCCTATCAACCAGCTAGTCTTGCTGGGATCTTCAGGGAAAGTTCATCTTAGAGTTGGCTTCGAGCTTAGATGCTTTCAGCTCTTATCACATCCGTACGTAGCTACCCAACGATGCCCTTGGCAGAACAATTGGTACACTAGTGGTACGTTCATCCCGGTCCTCTCGTACTAGGGACAAATCTCTTCAACTTTCCTACGCCCACGGAAGATAGGGACCGAACTGTCTCACGACGTTCTGAACCCAGCTCGCGTACCGCTTTAAATGGCGAACAGCCATACCCTTGGGACCTGCTCCAGCCCCAGGATGCGATGAGCCGACATCGAGGTGCCAAACCTCCCCGTCGATGTGAGCTCTTGGGGGAGATCAGCCTGTTATCCCCGGCGTACCTTTTATCCTTTGAGCGATGGCCCTTCCACACAGAACCACCGGATCACTATGACCGACTTTCGTCTCTGTTCGACTTGTATGTCTCACAGTCAAGCTAGTTTTTGCCATTATACTCAACTGGCGATTTCCATCCGCCATGAACTAACCTTTGTAAGCCTCCGTTACTTTTTAGGAGGCGACCGCCCCAGTCAAACTACCCACCAGACATTGTCCTGAAGAAGGATAACTTCTCGCAGTTAGTAACTCAAATATTCAAGGGTGGTATCTCAAGGTTGGCTCCACTTGTACTGGCGTCCAAGTTTCAAAGCCTCCCACCTATCCTGCACATGAATATCCAAGCTACAGTGTCAAGCTGTAGTAAAGGTGCACGGGGTCTTTCCGTCTTTCCGCGGGTAGGAGGAATTTTCACCTCCACTACAATTTCACTGGATCCCTGGTTGAGACAGCTCCCATCTCGTTACGCCATTCATGCAGGTCGGTATTTAACCGACAAGGAATTTCGCTACCTTAGGACCGTTATAGTTACGGCCGCCGTTTACTCGGGCTTCAATCAAGAGCTTCGCTAATGCTAACTCCATCAGTTAACCTTCGAGCACCGGGCAGGCGTCACACCTTATACATCCACTTACGTGTTAGCAAAGTGCTGTGTTTTTGGTAAACAGTCGGGAGGGACTCTTTGTTGCAACCTTCTCCGCTTTCGAGAGCAAGTCTCTATACAGAGGTAGGCACACCTTATACCGAAGATACGGTGCTAGTTTGCAGAGTTCCTTAACCAGGGTTCTTCCACGCGCCTTAGAATACTCATCCCACCCACCTGTGTCGGTTTACGGTACGGGCAACAAATAATATACTTAGTGGCTTTTCTTGGCACGACAGTATCATCGATTCTCTATCTCCTCCGAAGAGTGTCAAGAGCCTGTAAGATCTCGGTCTAACGTTACCCGGATTTGCCTAAGTAACAACCTACGTCCTTCGAGCCACACTTCCATCAGTGACCTCGATTAACTCTATGCGTCCCCACATCGCGCTTATTTGTTGGTATTGGAATATTAACCAATTTGCCATCGTCTACCCCTTTCGGACTCGACTTAGGACCCGACTAACCCTACGATGACGAGCATCGCGTAGGAAACCTTGGGTTTTCGGCGTTAAGGATTCTCACCTTAATTCTCGCTACTCATGCCTGCATGCTCACTTCTATCCGCTCCAACGCTCCTTACCGGTACATCTTCAACGCTGAATAGAACGCTCTCCTACCACTCAGTAAACTGAGTCTAAAGCTTCGGTGTACATCTTAGCCCCGTTATATTTTCCGCGCAGAATCACTAGACCAGTGAGCTGTTACGCTTTCTTTAAAGGGTGGCTGCTTCTAAGCCAACCTCCTGGTTGTCACAGTAACTCCACATCGTTTTCCACTTAGATGTAACTTAGGGACCTTAGCTGTTAGTCTGGGTTGTTCCCCTCTCGACATAGGATTTTATCACCCTACGCCTGACTCCTATGATTACGCATATAGTATTCGAAGTTTGATAGGGTTTGGTACCGCGGTAAGCAGCCCTAGCCCATTCAGTGCTCTACCCCTATATGTTACTACATAAGGCTATACCTAAATATATTTCGGAGAGAACCAGCTATCACGAAGTTTGATTGGCCTTTCACCCCTATCCACAAGTCATCCGAAGACTTTTCAACGCCTACCGGTTCGGTCCTCCACTAGCTCTTACACCAGCTTCAACCTGCTCATGGATAGATCACTTCGTTTCGGGTCTGCAGCATCTGACTAATTCGCCCTATTAAGACTCGCTTTCGCTACGGCTTCGTACTTGACTTAACCTTGCCAGATACCACAACTCGCAGGCTCATTATGCAAAAGGCAGTCCGTCACCCTGATAAATCATAGGGCTCCGAATGATTGTAAGCTAATGGTTTCAGGTTCTATTTCACTCCCCTCACTGGGGTACTTTTCACCTTTCCCTCACGGTACTTGTTCACTATCGATCTGTAAGTAGTATTTAGGGTTGGAAGGTGGTCCTCCCATATTCAGACAAAATATCACGTGTTCCGTCCTACTCGTTCTTAAGCCTAGTACCACATTAAAAATTTCGGTTACAGGAGTTTCACCTTCTATGCTTTACCTTTCCAGGTAATTCACCTATTTAAAATGCTATCACTTAATGCCCTAATCCCATTTCGCTCGCCGCTACTTTGGGAATCTCAATTGATTTCTCTTCCTCTGGTTACTGAGATGTTTCACTTCACCAGGTTCGCCTCCTCGAAAGGATAACATGCTTAACATGCTGGGTTGTCCCATTCGGAAATCACCGGATCAAAGCCTCTTGACGGCTCCCCGATGCTTATCGCAGTCTAGTACGTCCTTCATCGCCTCTTACAGTCTAGGCATCCACCATTAGCCCTTTATAGCTTTTTAATCTCCTTTAAAAATTCGCATTTTTAAAGGGACCAATTCTTGAGAATAAAATAACTTTCGTTATTCTACCTTTTTTGAATAATTATTCCTTGGCTACTATCTTATTGAATTTACTTCAATAACATAGCTGTGTCTATCTATACTTTTTATATTAATAAATCTCTTTATTAACATAATCATTTTTAGATATGAAATTTTTTTGTTTTTTTAACAATCTTCATACGAAAGATTATTAAACGAAAAAATTAAAGACTTTAACATTATGTTTTTAAATATCATTTTGACTTTAAAAGTCAAATATAAATTCAATTCTTTTATTGAACTTATATTTGATTTTTTTATCAAACTTTTTAACTTGATCTGTTCTTAATAGATGGTGGAGATAAGCGGGATCGAACCGCTGACCTCCTGCGTGCAAGGCAGGCGCTCTCCCAGCTGAGCTATATCCCCACATACTAATCAGATTATTATATGGTGGGCCTACCAGGACTTGAACCTGGGACCTCACGATTATCAGTCGAGCGCTCTAGCCAGCTGAGCTATAGGCCCTTTCTTCACCTATTATTGAAATAATCTTTATAAACCGAACATGATAAACTTGCTATCTTTGATAGCTTTGGAAGAGTTAATCGAATAACTCTTCTCTTCTCTGAAAGGAGGTGATCCAACCGCAGGTTCTCCTACGGTTACCTTGTTACGACTTCACCCCAGTCGCTGAATCCACTGTGGAGGGTAGCTACTTTAGCATCCCCGCTTCGAATGAGTTCAACTCCCATGGTGTGACGGGCGGTGAGTACAAGACCCGGGAACGTATTCACCGTAGCATTGCTGATCTACGATTACTAGCGATTCCAACTTCAAGTAGTCGAGTTGCAGACTACTATCCGAACTGGGAGGCATTTTTGAGATTTGCTCCACCTCGCGGTATCGCTGCTCTTTGTATGCCCCATTGTAGCACGTGTGTAGCCCTGGACGTAAGGGCCATGATGACTTGACGTCGTCCACACCTTCCTCCTACTTGCGTAGGCAGTCTCGTTAGAGTTCTCAGCCGAACTGTTAGCAACTAACGACGTGGGTTGCGCTCGTTGCGGGACTTAACCCAACATCTCACGACACGAGCTGACGACAGCCGTGCAGCACCTGTCCTACAGTTTCTGCAAGCAGACACCAATCTATCTCTAGAAAGTTCTGTAAATGTCAAGTCCAGGTAAGGTTCTTCGCGTATCGTCGAATTAAACCACATGCTCCACCGCTTGTGCGGGTCCCCGTCTATTCCTTTGAGTTTTAATCTTGCGACCGTACTCCCCAGGCGGTACACTTAATGTGTTAACTGCATTACTGCAATGTCTAGCATCGCAACAACTAGTGTACATCGTTTAGGGCGTGGACTACCAGGGTATCTAATCCTGTTTGCTCCCCACGCTTTCGCGTCTCAGCGTCAATAATGTTCCAGTAGATCGCCTTCGCAATCGGTATTCCTTCTGATCTCTACGGATTTTACCCCTACACCAGAAATTCCATCTACCTCTCCCATATTCTAGATAGACAGTTTCAAAAGCAGTTCTATGGTTGAGCCATAGGATTTCACTTCTGACTTATCTATCCGCCTACACGCTCTTTACGCCCAGTGATTCCGAGTAACGCTTGCACCCTCCGTATTACCGCGGCTGCTGGCACGGAGTTAGCCGGTGCTTATTCATATAGTACCGTCATTATCTTCCTATATAAAAGGAGTTTACGCTCCGAAAAGTGTCATCCTCCACGCGGCGTTGCTGCATCAGAGTTTCCTCCATTGTGCAATATTCCCCACTGCTGCCTCCCGTAGGAGTCTGGACCGTGTCTCAGTTCCAGTGTGACTGATCATCCTCTCAAACCAGTTAGGCGTCATTGACTTGGTGAGCCATTACCTCACCAACTATCTGATACCATACAGTCCCATCCTCTAGCACTAAAGCGTTTCCCCAGCATACTTATGTATTATGGGCATATAGGGCATTAGCAGACGTTTCCATCTGTTATTCCTTTCTAGAGGGCAGGTTAACTATACATTACTCACCCGTGCGCCACTTAGCTGACAACTTAAGCAAGCTTAAGTCCGTTCTCGTTCGACTTGCATGTGTTAGGCACGCCGCCAGCGTTCACTCTGAGCCAGGATCAAACTCTCCATAATAAAAAATTTGATTCTCTGACTTATATTTTATTACTTATGTAACAAATATTAAATCTCATTTGTAAAGCTTAGCTTTATGTTTCTAAATAGACAAGGATATAATTTACTTATATTCTTGTTGTTATATTTTTGTTTATCATATTCGGTTTATAAAGATTATATTCTCTTAACAAACCTTCGTTTTTAAAGATCATCCATCTCTTCAAAACTTTGTGTCGTTCCTCTGAAATTGGACGGGAATTATAATAGATTTTCTTAAACTTGTCAAGGGTTTATTCTTATTTCTGGCTTAAATTTTTAAATTCTTTCCTCTTTTTGTTTCTTTTCTTTCTTCTTTTTTCCAACTTCCCCCTTTTTATGGTCTTTCCTCTTTATATACATATCCACTTCTTCCTTCTATTATTATCTCTCTTCTCTCATTTTCTTTTGTTTTTATCTCTATTTTACATCTTTCTTTTATCTCATATTCCTCTTCTTCATCTTCTTTATTACTTAATTTTGAATACACTCTCCCTTCTACTCCATATGATATCTGTCCTATTATTCTTGTGTATTACATGTTAGTTTTACCCCTTCTACCTCAAACAATTATTACCATTTACAATCTAGATTCAATAAAGAGCTAAAAAAGAAAGAAGAAACACATAAAGATATAATAAAAAAGAGCTAAGAGGAATAAGAAGCCAATTAGATAGCTATAAAAAGCAAAGAGAGGTAAGTAAGTAAAAAAGGCAATAAATGATTAAGAATATAAAAGAAAGCCTCAAGAACATAAAAATACAAGTAAAAAAACACCTAAAGAAATAGAAGCTAGTAACAAAGTAAGAAGAACTATTAAAAAGCACCTAAAACAAATATATAAAGCTTAAAGAGTAAATAAACATAACTATAAGAATAAATAAAAAATTAATAAAATAAAATAAGATAAATAATAAGCGAAGAATTCAGAGTAAAAGAAGAGGCTAAAAAAAAAGCTTCATCAAATACAACCGATGTTGAATTGAATGAAGCTTGTTAAATACTCAAGAGCTGGCAGCGGCCTACGTTTCCACAAGTGAAACCTGCAGTATTATCAGCGCAGAGGTGCTTGACTTCCGGGTTCGGAATGGAGCCGGGTATTTCCACCTCGCTATAACCACCAGCAATATGAGTAAAGAAAGTATTTTAAAAATATATCTCTTTACTCACATTTATGAGTTATAAAAATTAATGTTAAGTCTTTGCGTTATCTCTAACGTCTTGAACACAATACTGAGTTAAACTCAATAAGATAGTAAACCAAGAAATTATATAAAAAAGCCAAACGATCTATTAGTACTAGTCAGCTAAACGTCTTTCAACGCTTACACATCTAGCCTATCAACCAGCTAGTCTTGCTGGGATCTTCAGGGAAAGTTCATCTTAGAGTTGGCTTCGAGCTTAGATGCTTTCAGCTCTTATCACATCCGTACGTAGCTACCCAACGATGCCCTTGGCAGAACAATTGGTACACTAGTGGTACGTTCATCCCGGTCCTCTCGTACTAGGGACAAATCTCTTCAACTTTCCTACGCCCACGGAAGATAGGGACCGAACTGTCTCACGACGTTCTGAACCCAGCTCGCGTACCGCTTTAAATGGCGAACAGCCATACCCTTGGGACCTGCTCCAGCCCCAGGATGCGATGAGCCGACATCGAGGTGCCAAACCTCCCCGTCGATGTGAGCTCTTGGGGGAGATCAGCCTGTTATCCCCGGCGTACCTTTTATCCTTTGAGCGATGGCCCTTCCACACAGAACCACCGGATCACTATGACCGACTTTCGTCTCTGTTCGACTTGTATGTCTCACAGTCAAGCTAGTTTTTGCCATTATACTCAACTGGCGATTTCCATCCGCCATGAACTAACCTTTGTAAGCCTCCGTTACTTTTTAGGAGGCGACCGCCCCAGTCAAACTACCCACCAGACATTGTCCTGAAGAAGGATAACTTCTCGCAGTTAGTAACTCAAATATTCAAGGGTGGTATCTCAAGGTTGGCTCCACTTGTACTGGCGTCCAAGTTTCAAAGCCTCCCACCTATCCTGCACATGAATATCCAAGCTACAGTGTCAAGCTGTAGTAAAGGTGCACGGGGTCTTTCCGTCTTTCCGCGGGTAGGAGGAATTTTCACCTCCACTACAATTTCACTGGATCCCTGGTTGAGACAGCTCCCATCTCGTTACGCCATTCATGCAGGTCGGTATTTAACCGACAAGGAATTTCGCTACCTTAGGACCGTTATAGTTACGGCCGCCGTTTACTCGGGCTTCAATCAAGAGCTTCGCTAATGCTAACTCCATCAGTTAACCTTCGAGCACCGGGCAGGCGTCACACCTTATACATCCACTTACGTGTTAGCAAAGTGCTGTGTTTTTGGTAAACAGTCGGGAGGGACTCTTTGTTGCAACCTTCTCCGCTTTCGAGAGCAAGTCTCTATACAGAGGTAGGCACACCTTATACCGAAGATACGGTGCTAGTTTGCAGAGTTCCTTAACCAGGGTTCTTCCACGCGCCTTAGAATACTCATCCCACCCACCTGTGTCGGTTTACGGTACGGGCAACAAATAATATACTTAGTGGCTTTTCTTGGCACGACAGTATCATCGATTCTCTATCTCCTCCGAAGAGTGTCAAGAGCCTGTAAGATCTCGGTCTAACGTTACCCGGATTTGCCTAAGTAACAACCTACGTCCTTCGAGCCACACTTCCATCAGTGACCTCGATTAACTCTATGCGTCCCCACATCGCGCTTATTTGTTGGTATTGGAATATTAACCAATTTGCCATCGTCTACCCCTTTCGGACTCGACTTAGGACCCGACTAACCCTACGATGACGAGCATCGCGTAGGAAACCTTGGGTTTTCGGCGTTAAGGATTCTCACCTTAATTCTCGCTACTCATGCCTGCATGCTCACTTCTATCCGCTCCAACGCTCCTTACCGGTACATCTTCAACGCTGAATAGAACGCTCTCCTACCACTTGTACAAGTACAAGTCTAAAGCTTCGGTGTACATCTTAGCCCCGTTATATTTTCCGCGCAGAATCACTAGACCAGTGAGCTGTTACGCTTTCTTTAAAGGGTGGCTGCTTCTAAGCCAACCTCCTGGTTGTCACAGTAACTCCACATCGTTTTCCACTTAGATGTAACTTAGGGACCTTAGCTGTTAGTCTGGGTTGTTCCCCTCTCGACATAGGATTTTATCACCCTACGCCTGACTCCTATGATTACGCATATAGTATTCGAAGTTTGATAGGGTTTGGTACCGCGGTAAGCAGCCCTAGCCCATTCAGTGCTCTACCCCTATATGTTACTACATAAGGCTATACCTAAATATATTTCGGAGAGAACCAGCTATCACGAAGTTTGATTGGCCTTTCACCCCTATCCACAAGTCATCCGAAGACTTTTCAACGCCTACCGGTTCGGTCCTCCACTAGCTCTTACACCAGCTTCAACCTGCTCATGGATAGATCACTTCGTTTCGGGTCTGCAGCATCTGACTAATTCGCCCTATTAAGACTCGCTTTCGCTACGGCTTCACACTTGGCTTAACCTTGCCAGATACCACAACTCGCAGGCTCATTATGCAAAAGGCAGTCCGTCACCCTGATAAATCATAGGGCTCCGAATGATTGTAAGCTAATGGTTTCAGGTTCTATTTCACTCCCCTCACTGGGGTACTTTTCACCTTTCCCTCACGGTACTTGTTCACTATCGATCTGTAAGTAGTATTTAGGGTTGGAAGGTGGTCCTCCCATATTCAGACAAAATATCACGTGTTCCGTCCTACTCGTTCTTAAGCCTAGTACCACATTAAAAATTTCGGTTACAGGAGTTTCACCTTCTATGCTTTACCTTTCCAGGTAATTCACCTATTTAAAATGCTATCACTTAATGCCCTAATCCCATTTCGCTCGCCGCTACTTTGGGAATCTCAATTGATTTCTCTTCCTCTGGTTACTGAGATGTTTCACTTCACCAGGTTCGCCTCCTCGAAAGGATAACATGCTTAACATGCTGGGTTGTCCCATTCGGAAATCACCGGATCAAAGCCTCTTGACGGCTCCCCGATGCTTATCGCAGTCTAGTACGTCCTTCATCGCCTCTTACAGTCTAGGCATCCACCATTAGCCCTTTATAGCTTTTTAATCTCCTTTAAAAATTTGCATTTTTAAAGGGACCAATTCTGAGAATAAAATAACTTTCGTTATTCTACCTTTTTTGAATAATTATTCCTTGGCTACTATCTTATTGAATTTACTTCAATAACATAGTTGTGTCTATCTATACTTTTTATATTAATAAATCTCTTTATTAACATAATCATTTTTAGATATGAAATTTTTTTGTTTTTTTAACAATCTTCATACGAAAGATTATTAAACGAAAAAATTAAAGACTTTAACATTATGTTTTTAAATATCATTTTGACTTTAAAAGTCAAATATAAATTCAATTCTTTTATTGAACTTATATTTGATTTTTTTATCAAACTTTTTAACTTGATCTGTTCTTAATAGATGGTGGAGATAAGCGGGATCGAACCGCTGACCTCCTGCGTGCAAGGCAGGCGCTCTCCCAGCTGAGCTATATCCCCACATACTAATCAGATTATTATATGGTGGGCCTACCAGGACTTGAACCTGGGACCTCACGATTATCAGTCGAGCGCTCTAGCCAGCTGAGCTATAGGCCCTTTCTTCACCTATTATTGAAATAATCTTTATAAACCGAACATGATAAACTTGCTATCTTTGATAGCTTTGGAAGTTAGAAACGAATCCAACTTCTCTTCTCTGAAAGGAGGTGATCCAACCGCAGGTTCTCCTACGGTTACCTTGTTACGACTTCACCCCAGTCGCTGAATCCACTGTGGAGGGTAGCTACTTTAGCATCCCCGCTTCGAATGAGTTCAACTCCCATGGTGTGACGGGCGGTGAGTACAAGACCCGGGAACGTATTCACCGTAGCATTGCTGATCTACGATTACTAGCGATTCCAACTTCAAGTAGTCGAGTTGCAGACTACTATCCGAACTGGGAGGCATTTTTGAGATTTGCTCCACCTCGCGGTATCGCTGCTCTTTGTATGCCCCATTGTAGCACGTGTGTAGCCCTGGACGTAAGGGCCATGATGACTTGACGTCGTCCACACCTTCCTCCTACTTGCGTAGGCAGTCTCGTTAGAGTTCTCAGCCGAACTGTTAGCAACTAACGACGTGGGTTGCGCTCGTTGCGGGACTTAACCCAACATCTCACGACACGAGCTGACGACAGCCGTGCAGCACCTGTCCTACAGTTTCTGCAAGCAGACACCAATCTATCTCTAGAAAGTTCTGTAAATGTCAAGTCCAGGTAAGGTTCTTCGCGTATCGTCGAATTAAACCACATGCTCCACCGCTTGTGCGGGTCCCCGTCTATTCCTTTGAGTTTTAATCTTGCGACCGTACTCCCCAGGCGGTACACTTAATGTGTTAACTGCATTACTGCAATGTCTAGCATCGCAACAACTAGTGTACATCGTTTAGGGCGTGGACTACCAGGGTATCTAATCCTGTTTGCTCCCCACGCTTTCGCGTCTCAGCGTCAATAATGTTCCAGTAGATCGCCTTCGCAATCGGTATTCCTTCTGATCTCTACGGATTTTACCCCTACACCAGAAATTCCATCTACCTCTCCCATATTCTAGATAGACAGTTTCAAAAGCAGTTCTATGGTTGAGCCATAGGATTTCACTTCTGACTTATCTATCCGCCTACACGCTCTTTACGCCCAGTGATTCCGAGTAACGCTTGCACCCTCCGTATTACCGCGGCTGCTGGCACGGAGTTAGCCGGTGCTTATTCATATAGTACCGTCATTATCTTCCTATATAAAAGGAGTTTACGCTCCGAAAAGTGTCATCCTCCACGCGGCGTTGCTGCATCAGAGTTTCCTCCATTGTGCAATATTCCCCACTGCTGCCTCCCGTAGGAGTCTGGACCGTGTCTCAGTTCCAGTGTGACTGATCATCCTCTCAAACCAGTTAGGCGTCATTGACTTGGTGAGCCATTACCTCACCAACTATCTGATACCATACAGTCCCATCCTCTAGCACTAAAGCGTTTCCCCAGCATACTTTTGTATTATGGGCATATAGGGCATTAGCAGACGTTTCCATCTGTTATTCCTTTCTAGAGGGCAGGTTAACTATACATTACTCACCCGTGCGCCACTTAGCTGACAACTTAAGCAAGCTTAAGTCCGTTCTCGTTCGACTTGCATGTGTTAGGCACGCCGCCAGCGTTCACTCTGAGCCAGGATCAAACTCTCCATAATAAAAAATTTGATTCTCTGACTTATATTTTATTACTTATGTAACAAATATTAAATCTCATTTGTAAAGCTTAGCTTTATGTTTCTAAAATAGACAAGGATATAATTTACTTATATTCTTGTTGTTATATTTTTGTTTATCATATTCGGTTTATAAAGATTATATTCTCTTAACAAACCTTCGTTTTTAAAGATCATCCATCTCTTCAAAACTTTGTGTCGTTCCTCTGAAATTGGACGGGAATTATAATAGATTTTTTTAAACTTGTCAAGGGTTTTTACCTTAAATTTAGCTAAATTTTGAAAAAAGTCATTTTTTGTCCTATTTTACATTTTTGTAAGGTTAACTTTATTTTTAACATTAATATATATAGGCATATGTTTATAAGAACTATCTAATTTATAATTTTAAAGTAAATATTAAGTCTAACATTATAAAATGCTACAAAAATATAGAGAAAGGACGAAAATGTATAACAGAGATTATCTTTCACAAGAAACATCTCAGTACAAAACTTCTGTTGATTCATCAAGAGCAGGTTTAATGAGCTTCTTAAAAGCGACATATCAATTATTCGCAGGTTCACTGTTAGCAGCTACCGCTGGAGCTTATATCGGTCTTGATATGGTTTCAACAATTGCAAGTTGGTATTGGGGACTAGTAATTTTAGAATTTGTTTTATTATTTGCATTATTTGCAGTAAAAAATAAACCAGGAATTAACTTAGCAGTATTATTTGGATTTACTTTTATGAGTGGTTTAACAATTACTCCATTATTAAGTACAATCTTAGCGATGCCTGCAGGTGCATCAATTGTTGCTCAAGCATTTTTAATGACTTCAGTTGCATTTGGTGGGATTTCAATGTTTGCAATGACTACAAAAAGAGATTTTTCTTCAATGGGTAAAATGCTTTTTATAGCACTAATTATCCTTATTGTAGGTTCAATTTCAAACATCTTTTTCCAATCACCACTATTACAATTAGGAATTGCAGGTGTTGGTGCGTTGTTATTCTCAGCGTTTATCCTTTACGATACACAACAAATTATAAAAGGTGGTTTTGAAACTCCAATTGAAGCAGCAATTGCTTTATATTTAGATTTCTTTAACCTTTTTGTTTCACTATTACAAATTTTTGGTATATTAAATAGTGATGATTAATAAATAGCTTCCAAAAGGAAGCTATTTTACTTTTAAAATGACTGACAAAAAAACTCTCAGACTTATTGACGCAAATTTAAATCGCCTTAGGGAAGGAATTCGTGTTGTTGAAGATATATTTAGATATGTTTATGACAACAAAGATGTATCCTCTAAACTAAAAGAATTAAGACACTTATCTAGACTTGAAAACTATACTGAGATACTTGAAACTAGAGATATTCAAAATGATGTTTTAAGAGAATCTATTAAAAGTGAACAAAATAGAAGTGATTTATACTCTATCTTAATTGCTAATTTTAAAAGAGCTCAAGAGAGTGCAAGAGTGCTTGAAGAGTTTTGTAAACTAATATCTATAAAAGATAGTGAAAACTTTAAATATATAAGATATGAACTTTATAATTTAGAAATAGTCTTAACAAAAATAACTTCAAACTCTAAATAATTTAAAGTATATTCTTTATATAATTTCTTTGCGCTTTTAAAATCTAAGCTCTCACTTCCACCACTAACTCCAGATTTTTTTATATAATCAAATAAATCTTTTTTATTATCAAACTCTAAATTATAAGTAAATACTTCAAATTCACATTCAAAATATTTAGAGAAAGAGTTTTTAATCTCCTCTAATGATAAGATAGGAGATTTTTGATTTGTAATTTGCTGAATTGTTTTAAAAGTGTTAGATGTAAATAGTACAGCATCAATTTTTTCTGTTGTGTCACTAAGCTTTTTTACAAGTTTAGATAAATTTTTAGACCACTGCATAGCTGAAGAGGAAACAATATTATCAAACTTCTTGCCATCTAAAAAATCAAAAAATTCTTGCGAATCAAAATCATAACAAAAAACTTCAAGGTTATCTTGTTTTGGATGAAGTTCACACATAGATTTAGAAAAATCTATTGCAGTATAAGAATCAAACTTCCAATTTATATATTTAAATATTTGACCTGAACCACAGCCTACTTCTAATATATTTTTAGGATTGTTTTTTATATCTCTTACTAGAGCTTTTGCTGCAATTTGTTGGATTATATTAAAGTTATTATAATCATTTGCATATTGTGAGAATTGTGTTTCTACAGACATGCGCGCATTTTAACTTTATTTTAATAAATTTTAGATAAAATATGTACCATTTTTTTAAAAGGAAAACTATAATGACATCTACACTATTAATAGTACAATTTGTTTTAGCAATTATAATTACTATAACTATTCTATTACAAAAGAGCTCAAGTATTGGTTTGGGAGCATATAGTGGAACTAATGACTCTTTATTTGGAGCAAAAGGACCAGGTAACTTTTTAACTAAAGCAACTATGGTTTTAGGCCTACTATTTGTTATAAATACTATTACATTGGGATACCTGTACAATCAAAACAAATTAGAAAGTGCTATTGACAATGTAAAGACTGATACATTAATTCCAGCTACACCAAAAGAGACTACAGCCCCTGCTGCACCCACAGCACCTGTTGTTCCAGCTGAACCTACAAGTAAGTAATAAATTATGAAGTATTTATCAATACTTCTTTCAAAAACTTATACTTGTGATATAGAAAATTTTTATATCACAAGTAAAACTTCACTTTTAAACTATATCATAAATGTTAATAATGGTATAATTTTTCAAAATAAAAGCTACTAAAAATAAACAAGGAGAATACATGTTAGAAGAAATCTATTCAGAAACAAAAGACCATATGGAAAAATCTCTTGAAGCATTAAAAAGAGATTATAAAACATTAAGAACAGGGAAAGTAAGTACTACTATTTTAGATGGTATTAAAGTTAATTATTATGGAACACCTACTGATTTAAATCAAGTTGGTTCTGTATTAGCTTCAGATGCAACTACTATTGTTGTAAACCCTTGGGAAAAAAATCTTTTAGGTGATGTTGAGCAGGCAATTAATGCTGCAAATATTGGTGTAAATCCAAATAATGATGGTGAAGTTATAAAACTATTTTTTCCACCTATGACTGTTGAGCAAAGAGAAGAGAGTGCTAAACAAGCAAAAGGTATGACTGATGATGCAAAAGTTGCAATCAGAAATGTGAGAAAACACTCAAATGATAAAGTAAAAAAACTTCACAAAGATAAAGAGATTACTGATGATGAAAATAAAAAAGCATTAGATGAAATCCAAAAAATCACTGACTCATATGTTGCAAAAGCAGATGAAACACTAAAAACAAAAGAAAAAGAAATTTTAACGGTATAATTATGAACGTAGAACAAATATATAAAGATGCTGATGCTTTACTTGAAGGTCACTTCAAGCTTAGTTCAGGGAATCATTCACAATTTTATTTACAGTCAGCAAAAGTTTTAGAAGATCCAAAAACTGCGAAGCTATTAGCAGAAGAGCTTGCAAAACAAATCAAAGAATCAGATATTAAAATTGATGCTGTTTGTTCTCCTGCACTTGGTGGACTTATTGCAGGGTTTGCATTAGCAACTGCACTTGATGTAAGATTTATTTTTGCAGAAAGAGTTGATGGTGAGATGACGATTAGAAGAGGTTTTGAGGTTCAAGAAGGTGAGAACTACGTTATTTGTGAAGATATTATCACAACAGGTGGTTCTGCACTTGAAGCTGCAAAACAAGTTGAAGCTACTGGTGGGAATATCGTAGCATACGCTGCGTTAGCAAACAGAGGTTTCTGTTCAAGAGTTGGTAGTGATATCCAAGCAAAAGATAATTGTAAACTACCATTAGATAAACCATTATTTGCTTTAGAAGACTTTACTTTTGAAATGTATTCTCCAGAAGATTGTCCTTTATGTAAAGATGGTAGCGTAGCTTATAAACCAGGAAGTAGAGGAAACTAATCTACTATGAGCAGATGGAGAGATATTAAACAAGGGAATATAAAAGAGGAAAAAACTTCTGAGATACCTAAAGATGACTCTTTAACATCTGCTTCTATTCCATCAAGAATTAAAGCATTTTTAGTTGATATGTTTATGATTATGATGCCTATTATGTATGTAACAACATATTTAATTATGGATGGAAAAGATGATTTTCAATCAAGCCAAGAAGCTAGATGGATTACAGCTGGTGTTTTTGGATTAATCATTATAATTTTTTGGATAGCAAAGGGTCAAACTCCAGGACTAAAAGCATATTCAATGAAACTTATAGATAATAATACAAAAGAGAAAGTATCTTTAGGTAAAGCAATTCTTAGATACTTTTTATTTTTATTCTCGGCAACTACAATTATACTAGCCTTTATCCCCTTTTTTAGAAAAGATAAAAAAACCATACAAGATATATTGAGCAATAGTACTGTAGTAGAAGCAAAGTAAATGCTTTTTTTTAAACTATCAGCCTTTTATTTTTTTTATTTTGCTGCTGTTGGTGTTTATGTTATTTTTTTACCAAAAGTACTT
Organism: Halarcobacter sp.; assembly: GCF_963675975.1. Lineage (NCBI taxonomy): Bacteria > Pseudomonadati > Campylobacterota > Epsilonproteobacteria > Campylobacterales > Arcobacteraceae > Halarcobacter > Halarcobacter sp. Next base: position 620,178 of record NZ_OY780939.1, read on the forward strand.
CATGATTTAGGATACAATGCATTAGAGATTGGATTTGTTTTTGCACTTGCTCCATTAATGCGATTTCTTACACCTTTTTTATTTTTAAAGCAAATAAAATTAAATCAAACAGTTTTTAAAACAGCTTTGATTTTATCTGTTGTTTGTTCTATATCCTTTTATATTACTATTAATAACTTTTATGCCTTTATGATAAACAACGCCATACTTGGAGCTTCCTTATCTCTAATATTACCATACTTAGAAGTTACGGCAATAAAAATATTAGGAAAAGACAAATATGGTAAATCAAGACTATTTGGTTCAATAGGTTTTACAATAATATCATTAATGCTAGGACAATTTTTAACACACCCATATGTAGCTTTACACTACTATCTTACAGTAAATGTATTAACTGTATTATTTGCTTTCTTACTTTTAAGATATGATGATGTTAAGCATGATGAAAGTGTATCAGATGAACCTTTTTCGTTTTTCAAATATTGGCCTTTTTGGATTAGTATCTTTTTTATGCAATTAAGTTTTGGTGGTTTTTATAACTTCTTTACAATCTATGAAACAGATAATGGAATATCTTTAGAGATGACTTCATATATGTGGTCTTTTGGTGTTATTTGTGAAATTGTTTTATTTTATTATCAAGCACCATTATTAAAAAGAAATCTGCTAAATATAATAAAATTTTGTTTAGCTATTACAGTTCTTAGATGGTTTTTACTTTATGCCTATCCGGATAATGTAACACTTGCTTTTTTAACGCAAAGTATTCATGCCTTTTCATTTGGCTTATATCATAGTGCTACAATTATGTTCTTATATACTTTATATGCAAATAAAAAGCTTGCTCAACAGTTTATGTATGGAGTTGCTTATGGACTAGGTGGTTTTATGGGAGCTTTACTTGCAGGATGGTTATATGGTGAGTATCTATTTTTGTATTGTGCTATATTTACTCTTTTGGCTTTTATATTTATATCTAATAAAAAACTTGCGCTTCAGCAGGGCAACTAAAAAGGGAATCTACCCTTTTTAATTTTAAAAAGTATCTTCTAGTATTTCAGAAAATCTTTTCCAAGAAGCTTTATCTGCCTCTTCATGATATTTTTTTGAACCAATTACAGTAAAGGCATGTGGTGCTCCACTATAAGTTAACATCTCATGTTTAATTCCTGTATTCTCCAATTCAACAGCTAAATTTGCAAACTCTTGCATACTAACAACTTTATCAGCTGTTCCATGGAAAACTACGATATCACCTTTTGTTTTTGAATAATCTTGCCCTTTAGGAGTTTGAAGTCCACCATGAAAAGGGATAAATTTTTTAAGCTGTGCTCCTGATCTAGCCATTTCTAAAATAGCTGCTCCACCAAAACAATACCCTATTCCCACTGCATTAGATACATTTAAACCTTGTTTTTTAGCTTCATTAAATCCAGCATCAAGTAAAGTTCTCATTTTAACTCTATCTTTATAAAGTTCAGATGTTAATCTTTTTTTATCATCTATTTTCTCAGGTCTTATGCCTTTTCCATATAAATCAACCGCAAAAGTTGCATAACCCATTTCATTTAACATTTTTGCTCTTTTTACTTCATAATCTGTTAAACCATCCCAATCATGAACTAAAAATACTAATGGGGCATTTTTAGAAGGAGAACTGATATATCCTTCATATTTTTTCCCATCAACTTCATATGTAACAAACTGTTCTGAGGCAAATAAAAAGCCTGAAATAAATGCTAGTAAAGATAAGATTTTTTTCATATTAAGCCTTTAAAGATAATTTTAAAAAATATATTATCAATATAAACTTAACCGCTAATAATCAAAATAAACTAATTTAAACAATATTCATCACTAATAATTTAACATTTTTTTTCTCTTGAATCTCATTTAGTTTTAATCCAGGAATTTGCATATCCATAAACTCACTATGGTTTTGAATATTGTTTTTAGCTATCTCTTGTAAAAGTTTTCCTCTATAAAATTTAGCCCAGTGAGATACCACTTTTCCATCTTTTACAAATTTAAATGTAAGTACATTTGCTTTTTTTACTTTATAAAACTTTTCATAAAATCCTGCTCTTAAATCAATTACTTCTTCACCAATAAAAGCATCTAAGCTTTCAGTAAAGTTATCCATATAAAATTTTTCAACATTGATATTTGGAAGCTTTGCACCTTGTTTATATTTATAATCAGGAATTAAATCTTTTGCTAATATAGGACCAAATAGATTTGAAAATAGTATTACATTTTCATCTATATATTTTTGTTCTACATTTGACAAACTATTATATTCTAAAGCATCAAAAGCAACACCGTTGTATCTATTAATTGCTTTCATAGTTGGTTTTTGTTTTAAGCTTTCTTTGTATTTCTCAACATCATCAAGCTTTTTTAATCCAAACCATTTTGATAACTCTTCAATACTTGAGTTAGCTAATAAATCTTCATATATATTAAAAACATCTTCTCTTTTAGAAAATAGTTCAGGGAAACAAAAATTATCTTTACAAAATGAAGCTTCTTCTCCTCCACTATTTTTTGTTTCAGCAGGAGCTAGTAGTATTTTCATATTAACCTCTTTTTTTATATTTTAAAATAAGTACACTTACAACCATTATTGCAATTAAAATCCAAATAAATCTAATATCAAATTGACCTATAAAGTTTACAATCTCTTGTAAAAATAAACCCCATAAAGTCATAGAAATAATAGTTGCTAAGAAAACGATAAATATAACAGTAAAATGCTTCATTCCAATTAAAAAACCAATAATTGACCCAACAATTGGACCAGTCATCCAAAAAGGAATAAAAACAAAAATAAACAATCCAAGTTTTCCATATTTTATAAATATTTCATTATGCTCTTCTTTCTTTTTTTGCACCCTTGAAAAGAAATCTTCCAATCTTTTTATCTTTAATACCCCATCAAAACTAAATACAAATAGTGAATATATTAAAGTTACAAGTATCATTTCAGCTAAAATATTAAATGCAATTACTTGAAAATGGGATAGATTTGAAGCATAACCAAAAGAGATTGCAGGAACTCTTCCAATAAATAAGTTAGTAAAAATCATTGTCGCAAGTTTACTAGAAGTGGCAGAATCAAAAAAATACATTATAATAAGAAATATACTTGTACTTAAAATCAAAATAATAGAAATGAGTAGAATTACTCCAGCTTTTGTACTAAAAATTTTTTTGATTAACTCTTTATTCAACAAACTCACCACTATGATATAGCCAAAGATTATTTACCTTTACAAATTTACTTTTTTCTATAAAAGATACATCTATCGCTCCTTGAAATAGTGTTGCTTTAAAAGTAACATAAGCTAAATCATCTGTTTCTTCAAAATTTAAAACTTCTAAACCTTTAAACTCAGTATGATCAAAAAAATCATGTATAGACTTTTTCCATTCTTCAGTATCAGTTGTAAAATCTTTATTGTCTCTGTGGGTTGTATTAATTATATACTCTGAATCATTTGCAGCATAGGCACTATATCTTGATTTCATTAATTCAAGTGCATTATTTGGGTTTTCTCCAAAATGAAAAACTCTACAACATTTTTTATATTTTTTTTGACTTCCACATGGGCAAAATGAATTTCCAGAAATTTTCATAGTTACAACCTATTTAGATTTTTCTTTTATTATAGCAAAAAGTTTTATAAGAGATGATATTTAGTTAAATAAACTAAATATCATCAAAGTTTTAATTTTTGTTTTGTTCTTTTATTTTAGATATTAATTTAGGACCAAAACCTTTAATTGTAGATAGATCATCTATACTATTAATTTTTGTATTTTTTCTATACTCAATAATAGCCTCTGCTTTTTTTTCTCCAATTCCCTTAATTGCCATTAATTCCTCTTTTGATGCAGTATTAAAATCAACTGCTGAAAAAAGTAATGTCGACAAAAACAAAATACTTAAAACAAGTTTCTTAATCATATTCGCTCCTTTTAAAATAATAAATAACATTATATATTAATAATATTTACAAAATTCTTTAGCAATTCTTTATTTATAAAGAATTTTATTATTTAGTTCTAATAACAATTATTATAAAATTTGTATAAAATTTAAAAGGTTAAAGATGGATAGTATAAATATCCCTTTAGAACTAGTTTCGAATATCTTATCAATTCTTATATTATTGGGGATTTTCTTTAGATATTATCAATATAAAAAAAAGTTAGATGTTCTAAAAGCTTTGGATGATTTAAAAAATAAAAATCAATTAACACTTGAGGATAAAGAGTTTATAAACAAAAACTACAAAGATTATTCAGTACTATTACAAAGAGATGAAGATAGATTAAAATTATTTTATCCTATATTTATTCTTATTGCTGGTGTATTACTTGCATTTTTATCTTTCCAAGAAGCAATGATACATATAAACGTAATAGTAGTTGCTTATATCTACTTACAAGTGAATAAAATCCATGTAAGAAATTTTGTTAACTTTTTAAAAGAATTAAAAAATGAGAATGAAAAGGACTGATATGCTTTTTGATATATTTGGGAAAAGAGAAAGTAAAGTAGAATTTGTTGATAAAAAAAAGATAAAAACAAAAACTAACGAAGATAAAGAAGAAACTAAAAAACAAAATATTGTGGAGAAAGAAACCAAAAAAAATGATTCTTCATTTGTTATTGAAAATGAACAAGTTACAAAAAAAGTTAAAACAAAAGAGGAAGACTCAATTATTGAAGAATGTACTGCCATAGGATTAGATACAAAAGATGATGTTAGAAGAGCTAGTAAAGGTTTTTTTAATAGTCGAAATGAAAAAAAAGCAGATGCATATAGAAAATTCCAAGCATATACTTCTACAATAACAGAACAAGAAAAAAGAAAAATAAAAAATCTAAGTTTTTTAGAGTTTAAAGAGAAAGAAAATCAAATATATACAACTCTTAGAAACGGTTTTGGACAATTTCTTTCTAAAGGTGCACATTTAGATGAAAGAACTAGAGAAATAATAGGATTTATTTTTGGAGATATAAACAAACTTCCATCAAAAGGTCATAGATATTGGTATTTTAAACTATATATTTGGCAAAGAAGAGAAGAGTTAGATTAAGTCGTTTAATCTATCTCCATTATCATTTTTTATAACTTCAAAATCACATTTATATAAGGGATTTGATTTTAGAAAATCTATACAATCATAAATTGTCTTCTCTGGATCCTTTGCATATAAATAAAACTGCATCATCCCTTCACATATATCTACAGCTAAAAGAGCCGAACTATTTTCCTCTTCTAAAGCTTCTAAATGATTGTTTTCAAATACTGTAAAAAAAGCTATACAAGCTGGATCAGGGAACATAATATCATCAGCTGCATGAAATTCATGTTTTATTAGTACTAAATGGGGAAACTCATCCATTGTTTGAGGTAAATCTATATCATCTCTTACTCTTAACATTTGATTTAAATTTCCTGTATTTTCTAGGTACCATTTTTCTTCCATATCTTCTCCTACCAAACTATTGGTTCTTTGCCAATACTTTCTAATATCTTATTTGTCTCACTAAAATGTTTACAACCAAAGAAACCCCTATATGAAGATAAAGGGCTTGGATGTGGTGCTGTTAAAATATGATGTTTCTTTTCATCAATAAGTTTTGTCTTTGCAATTGCCGGACCACCCCAAAGTATGAATATAATATTTTCACAGTTTTTAGAGATATATTTAATAATATTGTCTGTAAATGTTTCCCACCCTAACTTGTGATGAGACTTAGGCTTTCCCTCCTCAACTGTTAAAATAGCATTTAAAAGTAAAACTCCTTGTTTTGCCCAAGGTGTCAAATCTCCATCTTGACACAAAGAGGGCTTACCTAAATCACTTTGAATCTCTTTTAAAATATTTTGCATAGAGGGTGGATTTTTTATCTCTTTTGGAGTAGAAAAAGAAAAACCTTGGGCTTGACCTTTTCCATGATATGGATCTTGTCCTAAAATCACAACTTTTAAATCTTTTAAAGGGGTTTTTGAAAAAGCATTAAATATCAAATCTTTTGGAGGGAAAACAGTTGCTTCTAAATATCTCTTATCTATCTCTTTTTTTAATGAAATAAAATACTCTTTATTTCTCTGTTCATCTATTATCTCATCCCATGAATTCATCGCTAACCTTAAATAAAAAATTCTATTCATTATTTATTAATAAAAATTTCAATACTATACCATAAGTTTAAAAACAAAGGTTTAAAATGAAAGCTTTTTTGATAGGTATAGGAGTTATAATCCTTGCTTTTTTAGCACTAATATTTACAAATATAAATAATGTACCAACATTGGATGAAAATGTAAAAGCAAAATGGTCACAAGTACAAAATCAATATAAAAGAAGAGCTGATTTAATACCAAATTTAGTTTCTACAGTAAAAGGTTACGCAGAGCATGAAAAATCAACTTTAACAGAAGTAACAAATGCAAGAGCAAATGTAGGAAAACTAAATCTAACACCTGAAATGTTATCAAATCCAGCTTTATTTAATCAATTTGAGAAAGCTCAAGGAGCATTAAGTTCTGCACTATCAAGACTTATGTTAGTTGTTGAAAAATATCCTGATTTAAAAGCAAATAAAAATTTTATAGCCTTACAATCTCAACTTGAAGGAACTGAAAATAGAATTGCAGTTGCTAGAAAAGATTATATTGAAACTGTAAGAGTGTATAACTTAGAACTTAGAACTTTTCCTGGGAAAATTATTGCTTCAATTTTTTATCCAGAAGCTAAAATAAAAGAAACATTTACAGCAACACAACAAGAACAAGAAGCACCAAAAGTTCAATTCTAATATGAAAAAATTTTTATTTCTAATATTAACTATACTATTTGTGCAAAATATACTTTTTGCACAAATTGAATTTCCCCAATTAACAGGAAGAATAGTTGATGAGGCTAATATTTTATCTACAGATAAAAAAGAAGCTCTTATAAATATTTTAGAAAAAAATGAAAAACAAACCTCAAATCAAATTGTAGTTGTAATCCTAAAATCTTTAAATGGTTATGATATTGCAGATTATGGATATCAACTTGGAAGATACTGGAAAATTGGACAAAAAGAGAAAAACAACGGAGTATTATTAATAGTCTCAATGGCAGAAAAAAAACTCCGAATTGAAGTTGGTTATGGTTTAGAAGGGGTTTTAACTGATAAAATTTCCCATGAGATTATAGAATATATAATAAAACCAGAGTTTAGAAAGGCCAACTTCTACAAAGGGATTCATAAAGGCATAAACTCTATAATTGAAGCCACAAAAGGTGAATATAAAGCTGAAAATTACAATATCCCAAGTGAAAATAATATAAACTGGTTTTTTCTATATTTTGCACTGATATTTGTGTCACCAATATTAGCAACATTTAGTAAAGCACTTAAAAGCCAAACACTTCTTAAAATATTTCGTTCATCAATGCTAGGTGGATTTGCAGGGGCATTTTCAGTTGTATTTTTTAACAGCTTTATTATCTCCTTCATCATTTTTCTAATAATCTCAATAATAATATTCATAAACACTAAAAAAGTATCATTTGATAACCATTCCAACTCTTCTTATAATTCTAATTCAGGTGGTTTTTATACAGGAAGTACAGGTGGATTTGGTGGAGGATTTTCTTCTGGTGGATTCAGCGGTGGCGGTGGAAGTTTTGGTGGCGGTGGAGCTAGTGGAGGATGGTAATGTATTTAAATATAAATGAGAAAGAACAAATTCAAGAAGAGATTAAAAATCTTGAGAAAAAAAGTTCAGCAGAACTTGTAGCTGTTATTACTAAATATTCATCTTCATATAGATTTGAAATATTGGTATTTTCACTATTGATTTCTACACTTATATCTATTGTTTTACTTTTTACAGATACAAGTACAATCAAATTTTTTCAAATACAAGTATTAACTTTTTTTGCTTTATACTTTTGTATAAGTAATTTTAAAAAGATACTTCTTCTTTTTCTTCCTAAAAAATACAAATATGAAAAAGCCTCAATCAATGCAAAAAAAGAGTTTTATAATTTAGGAATAAAAGATACAAAAACAAAACAAGGAATTATGTTTTATGTATCAATTGAAGAAAAATATGTTGAGATTATTACAGATACTGGAATTAAATCAAAAATCTCTGATAATTATTGGCAAGATATTGTAAATGAATTTATCAAAGATGTTAAAAATAATCAATTTTCAAAAGGTTATAAAAAAGCAATTAAAGAGTGTAGTGATACATTGATCAAAAACTTTCCAATCCAAGAAAATGATGAAAATGAATTAAGCAATGAAGTAATAGAGCTTTAAATTGAGAACATATATAAAGGTTATAATTGCCTCATTTTTAGTGATTTTAGGTTGTTTAGGCTTAGGTAGATTTGCTTTTGGAATGGTTCTTCCAAATATGCAAGAGAGTCTACTTTTAAATACCACTCAAATTGGTTTTATAGGTACAGCAAATTTTCTTGGTTATTTAGCTGGAATCTTTTTCGCAAACTCTTTATATACAAAATATAATACTCACAAACTAATCTTTAATACCATGCTATTACAAGCCTTTTCAATGGGTGTAATGATACTTTTTACAAACTACTTGATTTTATCTTTATTATATTCCCTTAGTGGATTTTTTTGTGCTATTGTAAATATATCAATTATGGCTCATATATCAAATATCGTTCCTAAAAATATAAGAGGAAAAGTTTTAGGTATAGTTGTAAGTGGAAGTGGTATTGCAATAGTTTTGTCAGGACAAATAGTTCCTTTTGTAGAAACTATAACTTTAGAAACTCCATGGAAAACTTCATGGCTGATTTTTTCTAGTTTGATAGTAATACTGGCTTTTTTATGTCAACCAGGTATAAAAAAACATACAAAACATGAGATGCCAGAGATGAAATTCTCCTCAAATAAATATTTCTTTATCCCTTCATTTTGGAAGATTGGGATTTTATATATGATATTTGGATTAACTTATTCTATTTTTGTAACATATTTTGTTAAAGCTGTTATTGAGAAGTATAATATTTCTACCTCTTTATCTGGTGATTTTTGGACAATTTTAGGATTAGCTAGTATATTCTCAGGCTTATTGTTTGGAATGGTAGCAGATAAAATTGGACCTTATAAAACTTTGATTTTTGTATACTTTCTTCAAACCATTGCCCACTTTACTCTAACTCAAGATTTAAGTAGTTATGCTATTTGGATATCTACAATAGTATTTGGTATCTCTATTTGGAGTATCCCTTCACTTATTGTATTATTAACTTCTGTACATTTTGATGTGAAAAGAACTTCTCAAATCTTATCTTTAGTCACTATTATTTTTGCTTTATGCCAAGCCATAGGATCAGTTGCGGCAGGTTATATATATGACAAAACTAATAGTTTCTCAACAATATTTATGATAACATCATCTTTTACATTATTGGCTACAATATTATCAATTATATTTTCAAAACAGCCAATTAAAAAAATTCATTAGGAAAAAATATGTCAAATAAAGCAGTTATTTTTGATATGGATGGTACATTATTAGATTCTTTAAAAGATATTGGAATATGTACAAATATAGTATTGGAGGAGTTTAACCTTCCAACCCATAAACTTGAAAATTATAAAGATTTTGTAGGTGGTGGGGCAATGGTATTACTAGAGAATTCTACCCCAGATGATATCTCAAAAGAGACTCTTGATAAATTATTTAATAGATTTATTGAAGTATATGAAATGAGTGTAAAAGATGAAACTAAACCCTATGAAGGGATTGACGAACTTCTAAAAGCTCTTCAAAAAAGAAACATCAAAATGGGAATTTTATCAAATAAGCTTCACAAATTGACTGTAAAATATTATGAAAAATTTTTCATTGAATATAATATGAGTGAAGTTCATGGGCAAAAAGAAAATATACCTAAAAAACCCGATCCTATAGTAGCAATTAAAATTGCTGAAAATTTAGGTTTAGAGTGTAAAGATATACTTTTTGTAGGTGATAGTGATGTGGATATTCTCACAGCTAAAAATGCAGGGATGATAGCTGTGGGAGTATCTTGGGGATTTAGAGGAGTTGATGAACTTATAGAACATGGCGCAGACTATATTGTTAAAACTCCTCAAGATATTTTAGAACTTTTGAAGTAAAAACTTACTCTGGTTTCTTATATCCAAGTTTTGTCATAACATCCATTGGACTTAAATCATATTGTTCACAAACACTTTTAAATTTATCATCAGCTTGGGCTTTTATACCTAAACTATCAAGTTTTTCAATAAATTCATTAGTTGAAAGTTTCAAAGTTGAAGCTACTTCTGTAACAGATTTTCTACCCAAACCTGTTAATTCAATAGTTTCAACTCCAGCTTTTTTAAAACTATTCTTTAATAACAAATAGATAAATTGAGGACTTACTTCATTTTGTTCTCCAATTTGAGCCAAACTTTGAGAAGTTTCATATTTGATATTATTTGATTTAAGTATTTTCTCACTCATTTGTAAATCAAAACCTAATTTTTTTGTAAAATTTACAAAAGAAGAAAGCTCTGCATGGGAATATGGTGCAGTACCATAATCTTTTTCCCAAGAATTTTTTATCTCATCTCCAAAATCAAGAAAATTTGAAAAAGGTGAAAAACTAAAAAGTGTACCAAGTAAAAATACAAAAACTAAAATAGAAGCAACAATCATATCTTTTGTGAAAAATACCATCTGCTTAGTTTTGTTTTTTAAATAGCTTGTTATTGGTTTCCAATTATAAAATACATGCAGTAGTGTCATAACTATAAATAAAACCATAAAAGTACTATGAATAGCTGCATATTGTTCTTTAGAAAGTCCTAATAAGTGCCAATTTGCCCAATTTGCAATTCTTCCTGGAGGTGCAAGAAACAGCATTATTCCTGAATAGGTCATTATTATCATTACTAACATCATTGTAAGGGAAGTTATCTTTTTGAGATTCATAATAAATCCTTTTATATTTATTACAAATTTTATCTTATTATTGCTGTATTATAAAAGATATTTTGAGTTTTTTTTATAATTTCTAATTATAAAATTAAGGTAGAGATTCTACCTTAATTATTTTACTTCTAGTTCAAAGAATTTTTCATTTATTTTTTGGTATTCGGCAACTGAACATGTGATTTTGTGAGCATTTTGATAATCTTTGAAATACTCTAAAAATAGTTTCTTAAGTTCAGTAATATTTGCTGTTCTAAAAATAAAGTATCCCAATACATCTTTACTTCTTGAACCTGCTTTTTCTATTCCAAAACTATCAAACTTCCAGTCTACACCTTTTGAATAGAAAAAAACCTCTTCTATTCTAGCTTCTAATTCTTCCCTTACTCCATTATGATACTCTTTTAAATGGATATAAAAAGCTACATTTACATTATATTTTTCTTGAACTAATTTTTTTCCAAACTTAGTACTTGGTGTTTCCACTATTTCTTTGTTATCCATCACTCATCCTATTAAAGTTAATTTTGTAATTATAATAAATATCGATAAAGAGAAGCTAAAAAATAAGATACTGAAGGAAAAAAGTTTGAATAATTTTTTCAAAATATAATATTTTCTTATGTTTAATATAGTTAAGTTATAAGTTATTATTAAGTTTTTACTAATAAGTTTTAATTATAATAATCTGACAATTTTTGAAGGAGACTATATGAATATTAAGGGTATTGTATTAGCATTTTTATTAGGAGCAACAAGTTCATTATTAGCAAGTGATTTTGTAAATTATAATGACTTGTCTAAAAAGTTAAAAGCTGAAGAGAAAAAAGCTGGAAACTATGCAACTACAGATGAAGTAAAAAAAGCATTAACAGCAAAAGATTGGTTAGTTGCTGATGTAAGAACTATGGAAGAGTGGTCTGGAGCTCATATCAAAGGGAGTGTAAGAGTTGGAAGACAAGCACCTGAAAAAGGTCTTGAACTATTTGCATTAGATGATGATGAAAACTTTGTAAAACCAAATCTTATTGTTGTATGTAATTCAGCTGCTAGAGCTTCAATAGAAGCACAGATATTTAAACAAATGGGATTTAAGACAGTTAAAATTTATGATTTATATTCATGGATAGATGAATGTAATCCTGTAGTTACAAAATATACTGTAAAAAAAGACAAAAGTGGTACTGGTCTTAAATTTGGTAACTTTTACGCAGAACACTGTAAAAAATAGTTAGTTCTTGTATAAAAAGAGAAGAAGGGTCTCTTTTTATACTTTTAATTTATTTGTTCTATGATTTATCATTTTATTTCTAGCAACTTCTCGCATATCTACATTTGAATCTAATTCATCTACAATTTCTATGCCAAGTAATGTTTCCATAGCATCTTCTAGTGTAACTACACCTTCTGTTTGACCATAATTATCATATACAATAAAAAGATGTTCTTTTTTTTCTAAAAACATATCAATAAGTTTAGAAATAGGTACATTTTCATTTACACCATTTACTTTTTTTATAATCTGACTTTTATCTTCAAGTTTATTTTCAATCATTTCATGAAATAGTTCTTTTGATATAACTAAACCTTTTATGTCATCTATGCTCTCACCATAAACAGGTACTCTTGAGTATTCTTTGAACTTTTCAATATTTAATGAAGAGTAGTTTTCAAAGGAAGCTAAGAATTCATCTTTTTGAACACAAAACATAACACTTCTTGGTGTCAAAATATCTTTTACTCTAATATTATGAAGTTGTAAAAGGTTTTCAATAATAGAACTCTCTTTTTCTCTTAGAATCCCCTCTTCTTCTGCAATATTTGCAGTTGCTATGATCTCTTCTTTTGTAATCTTTTCACTTTTATTTGGAGCTATTAAAATAGTGATTTTATTTAATACTATTAATAAAGGATAAGTGATTATAGTCAAACCTTTTATAACTCTTGTGGAAAATCCTGCTAACTCTTTCCAATAAAAAGCACCCAGTGTTTTTGGTATAATCTCAGAGAATACAAGTATTAAAATAGTAAGTATGGCAGAGATATAAAACATATATTCTTCACCAAAAAGCTTTGCAGCTTCAGCTCCAACTCCTGCTGCACCTAATGTATGTGCAAAAGTATTTAGTGTCAAAATTGCAGCTATTGAAAAATCAACATTTTTCTTTTGAGACTCCATTAAAGTCCCTAATTTAAAGTTTTTTTCTTTTGTTAGTTCAATATGAGAAGCTGAGATAGACAATAAAACTGCTTCTAATATTGAACATAAAAAAGAAACACCTACAGCAATAAAAAAATAAAGAAGCATTAACATTATAATTCCTAAATCGATTTGAGTTAGTTTACAATATTATAATTTAATTATTGTCCTATCTTTTATCTATATGATTTCTACAATCAATACAATATTTTGCATAAGGTTTTACTCTTAGTCTTTTCATACCTATTTCAGAATCACACATTTCACAAATTCCAGTAAATAACCCTTTATTGATTTTCATAAGTGCATAATTAATCAATTCTAACTCTTCAGCTTGCTGATTTTTTATGTGAATATCATTGTAATAATCTCTACTTGCAGCTGCAAAATCTGCATCATCATTTAGATCCATACTACTTAAATCATCTTGTGAACTTGATATACCTTTTAGATTGTTTTCAATCTTTTCTTTACTATTAATTAGTAGTTGATATATCTCATCTATCTGTTTTTGATTTAGCTCTTTAGCCATAATATTTTCCTAGATTTTTTTGCGGAATAGTATCACAATGCAACTTAGTTGCATTTTAAATAACTTAAAAATATCTAATATCCCACTTTTTAAACAAGAGTTTCATTTTTTCAATACTGCTAATAAGTTATAATGATTTAAAAAAGAATAATGATGAATACAAATGATTTGATGAATATAGCTTTAGATTTAGCAAAGCTAGATGAGATACCTTATGACTCAGGAATAATAGTTGAAGGTGAAAATATAAAAAAAGTACTTATTGGTATAGATATGGAAACTCCTGAACTACTTTTAGCAAAAGAGTTAGGATATGACTGCGTAGTAAGTCACCACCCAAAAGCTGATTCTTGTGTGGTTGATTTTGCAAAAGTTATGGATGTACAAATAGATAGAATGGTAAAAGCTGGAGTTCCTATAAACAAAGCTCAAAAAGCTCTAAGAGGAAGACAAGCAAGTATTGATTTGGGAAGACACGCTTCAAACTACGACAAAGTAAGTTCAGCTGCAAGACTTATGAATCTTCCATATCTAAATATCCATATTCCAGCAGATTTTATAACAGAAGAGATAGTTCAAACAAGATTAGATAAAGCTTTTGATAACAAAGCAAAAACAACTCTAAAAGATATAATAGAAGAGTTAAACTCATGGGAATACTACCAAGGCAAAGTTGCCAAACCTCTTATAAGAGTTGGTTCAGATAACGACTATGCAGGGAAAATAGAAGTTCTTATGGCAGGTGGAACAAATGGTGGAGTTGATGTTTATAAATCTTATTTTGAAGCAGGTGTAGGAACTATAGTTGCTATGCATGTACCAGAAGATGTACAACAAGCAGTGATAGAACAAAACATAGGAAATATAATCATAGCTCCACATATGCCAAGTGATAGTATAGGTTTACTTGAGATTGTAAAAGCTTGGAGAAAAGCTGGGTTTGAAGTTACTTGTATGAGTGGGATTGTAGAATAATATAATTTAATTAATTATCTTAAGAACTTATTTGATACACTTTTTGACAAAATTTTCTTTTTAAACTATAATACTTTTAAAAGTACTATTAAGGATACTATTATGATAATCAATGCAAATGATGTGAAAACAAAAGGTGTATCAATGTTTTCAAAACTATTTGAAACTGTTGATGAACTTATCATAAATGTTCGAGGTAAAAACAAATATGTAGTTCTAGATATAGAAAGATATAAAGAACTTCGAGAAGTTGAGCTTGATTTAGCATATATAAAATCGATGCAAGATATAGAAAAAGGAAATTTTAAATCTCAAAGTGCCAAAGAGCATATTGAAGAGTTAAAAAATGAACTATGAGTTAATAATCACAGAGGAATATAAAAAGAGATTAAAAAAGTTTTTAAAAAAACATCCCAATATGTTTGAAAGATACGCAAAATCTATTTTTATCTTAGAAAAAGACCCTTATCACCCTAGTTTAAGACTTCATAAACTAAAAGGAAAACTCACAGATTTTTATTCAATCTCAATAAATATGGAATATAGAATGATTATTGATTTTATCATAAAAGATAATCAAATAATTCCTATAGATATAGGAACTCATGATGAAGTTTATTAATAAAGTAATAAGATGAATATAGAATATAGATTTTTGCAAAAGGCTATTGAGGATAAAAATTTTGTTTGTTTTTCTTGTGAAAGGAAATCATATAAGAGAGTTAAGCCTTTGAAGATTTTTGAAAATAAAGTCACTTGTGATGTTGGAAATTTTGAAGTTAAAATGATTAAGAAATTAACTGTTTTGAAAGAGAGGTTTTAGAAATTTTAGAATTTTAATTTCTTATTTCCATTTATACCTATCTCTCAGAGATGATAATTGATTATTATCATAACCGATTATTCCATCATGCATTAATCGACCAACTAATATAAAAGGTTTAATATTAAGTTTTTCAGAAAATTGAATAACTCCTTCTCTTGACATTTTATTCATTGATAAAAACTTTTTATACTCTTTTTCTGGAATAAGTAATTCACTTGAAAAATTATCTGCTTCTTTTTCTTGTTTCTCTAACTTAGGGTTTGTATAGCCATTTTCTAAAAATACTTCTCTTTTAGGATGAAGTAAAAGGTGTCCAATTTCATGAAAGAAACTAAACCAAAAAACATCACTGTAACTCCCTCTTAAAGTCATTGCAATTACTGCCTTATTTTTATCCAACCAAAAAGTTGCTCCATGAACTTTTGTATTTTTAAAATGTGGTAGCATAACTAGTACAATTCCACAACTTTTTAATATACTTTGAATCTCTCTAATTGCTTGATTTAGTTCTATATTTACAAGAGATCTAAGTTTAGGTAAATTTTCTTTTAATTTATTTTCATCAAACAATTCAACTTCTACTTGTTTAGCTTTAACTCTAACTGCTTGTATCCATGAAGCTATTGATTCATGTAAAACATTTTCTGTACTTGAAACTCTAAAAGCTGCTTGATAAGTTTTAACTTGTGAAATTTGAGCTAACTTTGCTACACCAAAAAAACTTTTTAATTCATCAACTTTTTCCACAGCTTTTCTTGTTGCTTTTACAAAACCTAATTTTACTAAATCTGAATAAGGAAAGTTCTTTACAAGAGCACTTTCTTCTTCCATTAATTTTAATTCTTCTTGCTTGGCAATCACAATTTGATATTCACTATCCCATCCCAACCAAATATGAGAAGGAACACCTAAAACATCTTCAAGTTCTAATGCAGTTGTAGAAGTAATACTCTTTTTTCCTTTTATAATTTCATTTATTGCTTGAATTGGTCTTCCTAACCTATTTGCTAGTTCAGATTGACTCATTCCAATATCTTCAATTATCTCTTCAAGATATTCTCCAGGATGTATTGCTAAGTCTGACTGATAAATATTAGTTCCCATAATGATCACTCACTTCCTCTATTTTTGCTATATCAAATGTATCACCATTATTAGTGATAATTAACCTCCAATACCCAGTTAAAGATATTGCATATTCACCCTTTCTATTTCCCGAAAGAGGATGAAATTTTAAGGTAGGAATTTTATAAAGTTCATCAAATGACTTTGTAGCTTTCAAAGTATTTATTCTCATTATATATTTCTTTGCTACTTGTGCTCCATATGCTTTTTCTGCAATTTTACTATTTTCATATTGTTTTTTTAGTTTATTACTCTTAAACTCTATTTCCAATGTAGTTCCTATTTTCACCCTTAAGGTGAATATAATAATATAATTTCTCTTAATTTGAGTTAAATATTATATTTTAATTAACAAATATATAATATTTTACATTATGATACAATTAATATAAAGAACTATAATTACTTCGATATATCTTTTCCTGCTAGGTACCCACTAGCCCAAGCAAACTGCAGATTATATCCACCCCTATTCCCTACTATATCAAGCACTTCTCCAGCAAAATAAAGTCCACTACACTTTTTACTTTCATAAGTTTTTTCATCTACTTCATCAGTTCTAATTCCACCCCCACTTGCTTCTGCGTGTTTGAAACCTTGGGTATCTGTGATTTTGAATCTCCAGTTTATAAGGGTATTTACTATTGCTCTTATTTGTTTTGCATTTATATCTTTGGCTTTGCTTTGTTTATCTATTTTTGACATTTCTAGTAATATTGGTGCTAATTTGTTTGATACTATTCCTGTTAGAAGTTCTACTGCTTCTTGGTTTGGTAGAGTTTTAAATAGGCTTTCAACCATACCTAAAACTTCGTTTCTGCTAAGATTTGGAAAAAGGTTTATTGCTATTTGTACATCTTGGTATAAAGATAGTGGATAAACTGCATATTGTGAGATATCCAAAATAGCAAATCCTGATACTCCATATTTTGTAAATAGTACATCTCCTAAGATTTCATTCTCTTTTTGTCCATCTATATATAAACTTACTTGTGCTACTTTTTTTACACCTTGTATTCTTGAAGAGTTTTCAAAATCTGTATGAAGTCCTACAAGTGATGGATAAGTTAGGTTAAAAGAGTGTCCGAAGTTTGATGCTATGTTCATTCCGTCTTCTGTTGCATTTAGTTGTGGAGCTGCTGCTAGTCCTGAGCTTATTAGAACTTTGTCGTAGTCTTTAAACTCTTTATCTTCTGATACAACTACAAACTTGTCATTTTGTTTTTTTATATCTGTTATTTTTGTTTCTAGAATTGTGTTTATATTTAAACTTTCTATTGCACTATTTAGTAAGTTTACTACTGATTTTGCTTCATTTGATAGGGGATAAACTTTTCCGTCCTCTTTTATATCAAGTAATAATCCAATAGATTTACAAAACTTTTTAAAAGAGTTAAAATCAAACTGCTTTAGTGCAAACTCTACAAAACTTGGGTTTTCACCTATATAATTTGAAACTTTACAATCTATATTTGAGATATTACATCTTCCATTTCCACTTGCCAGGATTTTTTTACCTATGCCATTATTTATATCAAAAAGGTCTATCTCTATATTTTTATTTTCTCTTTTTGCTGTAATACCAGCGATAATTCCAGCCGCTCCAGCTCCAATAATTGCTACTTTCATACCCATCCATTTATTTAATAAGACAGATTTTATCCAATTTGGTATGATATTTGCAAATAGAGGACAAATAACAAAAAGGCAATCTATGAATCCTCAAAATACAAAAAGAGCAATCGAACACCTAACAAAAAGAAAAGTTCCTATTTTTTTATGGGGACCTCCGGGGATTGGAAAATCTTCAATTGTCTCACAAATAGCAAAAGAGCAAGGTATAGAGTGTATAGATTTAAGACTTTCACTTCTTGACCCAACAGACTTAAGAGGAATACCTTTTTTCAACCAAGAAGATAGTAGCGCAGTTTGGGCTCCTGCTTCATTTTTACCAGATAGAAGTAAAGAAAAAGGGATACTTTTTTTAGATGAGTTAAATACAGCAGCCCCTATGGTACAAGCTTCAGCCTATCAACTAATCCTAGATAGAAAGATTGGGGAATATACACTTCCAGATGGTTGGTCAATAGTTGCAGCAGGAAATAGAGAAAGTGATAGAGGGGTTGTATTTCGTATGGCAAGTCCTTTGGCAAATAGATTTGTTCACTTAGAAATGGAACCCAATATCGAAGATTGGAAAGCTTGGGCAACTAAAGCAAAGATAAACAAAACAATCATCGCTTTTATTTCATATAGACCAGATGCACTTTTTGCTTTTAACACTCAAGATGACAGTAAGTCATTTGCCACTCCTAGAACTTGGGAATATGTAAATGAGATTTTAGAATCAAAACCTGATGATGATTTACTTCTTACTATGATAGGTGGTGCTATTGGTTTAGAGTTAGCAGCTTCATTTTTAGGGTTTAAAGATGTAGAGAGCAAACTGCCAAATATAGAAGAGATACTTGAAGGAAAAACCCAAGAAGTTCCAGAAGAAACAGCAGCTTTACATATGTTGTGTACTTCTTTATCTATGAGAGTTGATGATGAAAGTGCAGGGGAAACTTTAGACAACCTACTAAAATACACTCTAAACCTTCCTGGGGAGTTTGCAGTTATGATAGTTCAAGATTTAAGAGAAAGAGATATTGAACTTGATTATCTAAAAAGTTGGCCTTTATGGATTAAAAACTTTAACTCATTGTTACACTAATCATGATTGATGCAAATACACTGCTTATAAAAGCAAAAAGTCAGTTAACATCAAAGTATCCATACTTTGGAATGTTAGCTTCAAGACTAAAGCACGAAGAGGATGAAGAGATTAAATTTTATGCCAGTAATGGTAAAAGGTTCAAATACAATCCAGAGTTTATAAACAGATGCTCAAAAGATGAGTTGATGTTTATACTTACAAATTGTGTTATGCACCATATCTTATCCCACCAACAAAGAAAACTAAACAGAAAAGGAAAGCTTTGGCAACTAGCAACAGATTTTGCAATAAACTCAATGCTTAAAAAAAATGGTTTGAAAATCCCAAAAGGGGCAAACTACCATAAAGACTTCAAAAATATGTATGCAGAGGAGATTTACAAAGTTCTTTTGGAGCAAAATGATTTTGAAGGGACAAACGCCTTTGATGACAAAACAGACAAATCAAACAACACTTTAGTTGATGCAAAAGAGCAAAAAGATTCTATCTTTGCAAATATAGATAAAATCCAAGAGATAGAAGATGAAAATGATGAAGAACAGTGGGAATATGCAGCAACACTAGCAAAAGAAGTAGCACAAAGAAAATCTTTGATGCCAACAGGTTTTGAAAGATTTGCTAAAAAAATGACTGCAAAAAATATTGATTGGAGATTTGAACTATACAATGCAATCAATAGACATATGAGAAACAACTACGCTTTTATGCCACCAAATAAAAAGCATATCTATAGAGGGATAGCTCTTCCTAGTTTAGCAAGTGATACTTTGAGTTTAGTGGTTGCCATTGATACCTCAGGAAGTATTAGAGAGGAGCTTTTGGGAGCTTTTATTGAAGAGTTTAAATCAATCATGCAAAACTTTCCATCAGTTGCTATTGAACTTCTTATTGCAGATGCAAAAGTTCATGCACACTACTCTTTTCAAGGTGGCGAAGATATGGATTTTGCACTAAAAGGTGGAGGGGGAACTGATTATAGACCAGTGTTTGAGTTTGTTGATGCAAACTTGCCTATGAGTTCTATGCTTTTATATTTTACAGATGGAGAGGGAATTTTTCCTAAAATTCCACCCTCTTATGAAGTTTTATGGGCTCTGTCTAATCAGAAAAACAGAATCCCATTTGGTAGGTCTTTGGTAATATTTTAGTTAAAACCTAAAACCTCAAATTGTAAATACCAAATTCCTATAGATATAAAATATCCAAGCAAAATAGTCCAAGCATATTTCATATGAGAACTAAAAGTATAAACACCTTTTAGTTTTCCCATAACACCAACACCAGCGGCACTACCAAAAGAGATTAAAGAACCACCAATACCAGCTGTTAAAGTCACTAACATCCAATTTGAAAGATCCATATCTGGATTTGCTTTTAAAATAGCAGACATAACTGGAACATTATCAACAACAGCTGATAAGAAACCAACAGCTATATTTGCATAAGTAGCACCTAAATAATCAGGATGATATACAACAGAAGCCAGTGTTAACCAACCAACAAAATATAAAGCACCAACTGCAGCTAAGATACCAAAGAAAAACATCAAGGTATTGTTTTCAATTTTTGACATAGATTCAAATACATCAAAATGTTCTTTACCAAACTTAATAGTAAGTTTATATGAGTAGATTTTAAGTAATACAAGACCAAACATCATACCCCACATAGCTGGGAAATCTAACACTTGATGTGAGATTACAGCTGTAATGATAGTAATAACTCCTAATACAATTACAGTTTTAGCACCCTCTTTCATCTCTGGTTTTTTCTCAGTATTTGCATCAAAAGCTGGTTTTGTAGTGGGAACAACTTTTGATAATAAAAATGCAGTTACCAAATACCCTAATACAGAAGATGGGAATAGATATAAAAAGTCAATAAAATGTGCTTTTCCAGCAGTCCAAGCCATAAGAGTTGTGATATCTCCAAATGGAGACCATGCTCCACCTGCATTTGCAGCAACTACAATATTAATTGCACCTGGAACTAAAAACTCTTTTTTAGTCTTTTCAATAGTGATTAAAACAGTTGAAAGGATAAGTGCTGTTGTTAAGTTATCAGCAATTGGTGAGATAAAAAATGCTAAAAATCCAGTAGCCCAAAAAAGTTTTCTATATGTGTAACCTTTTGAGATTAGATTATATTTTAATCTATCAAAAACACCCATATGAATAAGTGATTCTATATAGGTCATAGCAACAAAAAGGAAGAATACAATCTCCGCAATCTCTAAAATTACAGCTTCTGCTTCATTGTGAACTAAATGTATATTTAAGCCATTTATTGCATAATATGCTGAAATCATCAAAAATGTAAATATCCCAATAAAAAGAGCTGGAACAGATTTATCTATGTGATATTTCTCCTCATTTGCAATAAAGTAATAACCTATTACAAATATAACCAAAGTTGCTATACCAACCCACGTTGTTGTTAAATCAGGATTTTCAAGTTCATTTGCAAAACATGCACTTGCTACTAATCCTAAAAAAGATAAAATTTTAATCATTAAGTCTCCTATTTATAACTTCTAAATATCAAAAATGCAACTATAGAGATAGTTGTAATACTTATTCCAATTGGTAAAAAAGTTTCACTATGAAAAAGTAATGCTACAGATGAAATAATTGCTCCTAAACCAAACTGTAAAACCCCAACTACTCCAGAAGCCACCCCAGCATTTTTAGAAAAGTGTTCCAAAGATAAAGCCATACAGTTACCAAAAACAAATGCCATCATGCTCATATACACAGCCATTAGAGCCATAGTGATTACAATTGTTTGATTTTCAAAAGTTAATATCCATGCTATTCCAGCAAAAATTTGTATAATAATCGCGTATTTAACTAAATCTACTGGAGAAAATTTTTTTAATAATTGAATATTTACTTTTATCATAAAGATTAATATCACAAAATTAAATCCAAAAAATAGTGGGAAATAATCTGTTGATACACCATAATGCTCTATAAAAATAAACGATGATTTTGCAATAAATATAAAAAATCCTGAAAACCCTAAAGCTAATGTAAGCATTGCTTTCATGGCAACTTTATGGGTAAGTACCATTTTATAAGAGTGATAAATACTTTGTTTTACATAGGTATAACTCTCATCCAAATCTTTATATATAAGAAAAGCTGTAAATAATGCATAAAAAGTTAAATATAAAAATACAGCTTCCCAAGAAAAAAAGTGTATGATAAATGATCCAATTGCAGGAGCTATAAGTGGAGCGATACTTCTAATAGTTCCTATTAAAGAAAACACTTTTGCTGCTTCTTTGCCATGAAACTTATCCCTTACAACAGCCATAGCATTTACTACAACCATTCCTCCAAAAAAAGCTTCAAAAAATCTATAAACCCATAATTCATAAACAGTAGTACTAAAAACTATTATAAAACTAAAAAAGGCAAAACCCAAAAGTCCAAAAATTGAACTTTTTTTTCTACCTATTCTATCTGAAACTGGACCTCCAAACACTTGTCCAACAGAAAATCCTATTAAAAATATTGATAATGTTAATTCTATTTTTTCGATACTTACACTAAAATCATTTGCTATATCAGGAATAGAGGGGATATAAGTATCTGTTGCGATAGGTGCAACTGATGAAAGAATTGATAATAATATAATTAAATAAATATGATTGGTTGCTTTTTTCATTTTATTCCTTTATTGGTTTGATTACTTTATCCAAAAGCTCAAACAGTTGTAATTTTTCATCATTTGTTAATTCTGATGAAATTTTGCTTCGAAAAGATTTCACAGTTTTAGAACTATTTTCCAAAACTTTTTCTCCAAGATTTGTCAATTTTATAAGATTTGTACGTTTATCAACTACCTTTTCATCTCTTTTAATATAACCTTTTGATTCTAATGCTCTTAAAGTTCTACTTATAGTTGTTTTATCTTTAACTAAAACATCTGCAATTTTCGTTTGGCTTACACTTTGCATATTTTTGATAAATTCCAGTGTAATTCTTTGTTCTATTGCAATATCATAGTCTTGTAATTTATGATTAAAAGATGTGTTTAATAGATTTGCTACACGATTTACTCTAAATAAAATTGAATTTTCTAATTCTGTTTTCATTAAAAACCTTTATTGTATATACAACTATTGCATATACAACCTTATTTTTAAATAAATTTTTTTCACTAAAAACTTAAATTTATTAAATTTTATTACAATTTTATTAATCTTGATTAATTTAATATAGATTATCTATAGCCCTATAAATAGGGAATTTATAAAATTATGATTAAAATACTTGACATTATAAAAAAAATACTATACAATTTCACTACAAATTAAAAAAGTAGAAATTAATAAAAAGGATTTTTTATGCAAAAAGAGACTATTGCAATACATGGTGGCTACAACAACAAAGAAGGTTGGGGAACTATGAATGTTCCTATTGCTCAAACTACTGCATATGCATTTAGAGATGCTGAGCATGCGGCTAATCTTTTTGCTCTAAAAGAGTTAGGTTCAATCTATACTAGATTAACAAACCCAACTACTGATGTATTAGAACAAAGATTTGCACAACTTGAAGGTGGTGCTGCTGCTATTTGTACGGCAAGTGGTCAATCTGCAATTTTTTATGCTATTGCTAATGTAGCTGAAGCTGGAGACAATGTAATTATCTCTGACAAGCTATATGGTGGAGCAGTTACACTTTTAACTTATACTATGAAAAGATTTGGAATCTCTACAAAAGTATTTAAAAGTGCTGATGCATCAGATTTAGAAGAACAAATTGATGATAAAACTAAAGCAATTTTCTTTGAGTCATTATCAAATCCTCAAATTGCAATTGCTGACATAGATAAAATTGTAGAAATTGCAAAAAGAAACGGTGTTTTAACTGTTTGTGATAATACAGTTGCAAGTGCAGCTTTATTTAACCCTATTAAATGGGGAGTTGATGTGGTAGTTCACTCAACATCAAAATATACAAACGGTCAAGGAAGCGGTGTTGGTGGAATTGTTGTAGAAAGAGATGGATTAGCTGATTTCTTTAAAGAAAATAGTGAAAGATATTATCACTTTACACAACCAGATCCATCTTATCATGGTTTAGTGTACACAGATGTACCTTTACCAAATTTTTGTCTTAGAATCAGACTAAATCTTTTAAGAGATATTGGAGCAACACAATCTCCTTATAACTCTTGGTTACTTTTACAAACTATTGAGACTTTAGATATTAGAATGGAAAAACACTCTAACTCAGCTTTAGAGGTTGCGAAATTCTTAGAATCTAATTCTAAAGTAAAAGCTGTAAATTATCCAGGATTAGAGTCAAGTGCTTATTATGAAAAAGCTCAAAAATATTTTAAAGATGGAAAAGCATCTGGGCTTATCTCTTTTGAGGTAGAAGATTATGAGACAGCAAAAAAAGTTATTGATTCAACAAAACTATTTAGTGTTGTTGTAAATATTGGTGATAGTAAGTCATTGATTGTTCACCCTGCATCTACTACTCACTCTCAAATGAATGAGACTGAGTTAAAAGAAGCGGGAATAAATCCTACAACAATTAGATTATCAATTGGATTAGAAAATCCAGCAGATTTAATTGAAGATTTAGAACAAGCATTAAGTTAAGGATTAAGATGCCACTGATTTCAACAAAAGGTGTATATGGTCTAACAGCTATGTACGAACTAAGTAAGCATGAGAATGATACACCTCTACAGATAAAGGAGATATCTTCAAATGCTAAGATTCCTCAAAATTATCTGGAACAGCTTTTAAGCAAATTAAGACATGCTGGCTTAGTAAAGAGTATCAGGGGAGCAAAAGGTGGGTATATCTTAGCTGATAAACCAGAAAACATAATAGTAAAAGATATTCTGATTGCACTAGAAGGTGATTTAAAAGTTATCGATAGTAAGACAGAAAATCCAATATTAAATATGTTTTTTTCCGATGCTAAAGACAATACCAAAAAAATATTTGATTTAAGTCTTACTCAGTTAGATGAGTATCAAGATAAATATAACGAAGTTTTACATTACAGTATATAGAAAGGATATGAAATGAAATTTGCACAAAACGTTACTGAATTAATTGGAAATACACCACTTGTTAGATTACAAAAAGCGAGTGATGCTACAGAGGCTACAATTCTTGGAAAATGTGAGTTTATGAACCCTACTCACTCAGTAAAAGATAGAATTGGAACAAACATGATTAAAGCTGCTTTAGAGCAAGGGTTAATCAATGAAAACACTACAGTTATTGAGCCAACAAGTGGAAACACTGGTATTGCTTTAGCTTCTGTTTGTGCAGGATTAGGAATCAAACTTATCCTTACAATGCCAAGTTCTATGAGTATTGAAAGAAGAAAACTATTAAAAGCATTAGGTGCTGAACTAGTTTTAACTGAGCCAGAAAAGGGTATGAAAGGTGCTATTGACAAAGCTGATGAGTTAGCAAAAGAGACTCCAAACTCTTTTATTCCTCAACAATTTGCAAATGAAGCAAACCCAGAAATCCATAGAAAAACAACTGCAAAAGAGATTCTTGCAGATACTGATGGAAAAGTTGATATTTTAGTTGCAGCTATTGGTACAGGTGGTTCAATCACTGGTATTGGTGAAGTATTAAAAGAGCATAACCCTGATATCCAAATTATTGCAGTTGAGCCAGAAGCTTCTCCTGTATTAAGTGGTGGGAAACCAGGTCCTCATAGAATCCAAGGTATTGGTGCGGGATTTGTTCCAGATGTATTAAATACTGATTTATTCAGTGAAGTTGTTACAGTTAGCAATGAAGATGCAATTGAAACTTCTAGAAACCTAGCTAAAAACGAAGGTTTATTAGTTGGTATTAGTGCTGGAGCTAATGTATTTGTTGCAGAAAAAATTGCATCAAAAGCAGAAAACAAAGGTAAAACGATTGTTACAATTTTATGTGACACAGGTGAGAGATATCTAAGTTCAGGATTATATGACGATGAGTAAAAACTCATCCTCTCATAATCCTTATTAAATGAGAGGCGAAAATGGCAGAAAAAGCTTACAGGTCTGTAGCTAAATCTGTCTCTTGGCGAGCTGTCGGAACTCTTGATACTGTAATTATCTCATATTTTATAACTGGTAACTTAACAATGGCGGCCTCAATAGGTTCAATAGAGTTATTTACAAAAATGGCACTTTATTACTTCCATGAAAGAGCTTGGAACAAAATCTCTTTTGGAAAAGTAAAAGAACCAGATTACCAAATTTAGAAGAAGATATGCATGGAAATTAATGAATTAAACGAAAAGTTTGCTAAAGCAGAGGCAACACAGATTATAGAATATTTTATAAAAGAGTATGGAAGAGATGCTGCTTTATCAAGTAGCTTAGGTGCAGAAGATCAAGTTTTAACAGACATGATTTTAAAAACAAATAAAGAAGCAAATATTTTTACACTAGATACGGGAAGATTACATCCAGAAACCTATGATGTGATGGATGCAACAAATTTGAAATATGGTGTAAAACTAAATGTTTTTTTCCCTGAAGTTGTTCAAGTTGAAGAACTTTATCAAACTCAAGGTGTAAATGGTCACTTTGAAAGTATTGAAAATAGAAAAAGATGCTGTAATATTAGAAAAATAGAGCCTTTAAAAAGAGCTTTAAAACCTCTAAAAGTTTGGATTACAGGATTAAGAGCAGCACAAAGTGTAACTAGAACAGATACACCAATTGTTGAGTGGGATGAAAATTTTAAAGTTATAAAGGTTAATCCTTTGATTAATTGGAGTGAAGAAGAGGTTTGGGACTATATAAAAACAAACAATGTTCCATACAATAAACTTCATGACAAAGGTTTCCCTAGTATTGGATGTGCACCCTGTACCAGAGCCATTAAGGATGGTGAAGATGTAAGAGCAGGAAGATGGTGGTGGGAAAACCCAGAACACAAAGAGTGTGGATTGCACGTAAAATAATCAAAATTTGATGATATCAAACTTTTAATTTGAAGGATTCAATTTATAAAAATATAAATTAATGGAATGGTAATTATGAATAAAATTAACATAAGTAACGAACGACTAACGCATCTAAAACAATTAGAAGCAGAGAGTATGCATATAATGAAAGAAGTAGTAGCAGAGTTTTCTAACCCAGGTATGTTATATAGCGTAGGGAAAGATAGTTCAGTAATGTTACACTTACTACAAAAGGCATTTTACCCAGCACCACCACCATTACCTTTAATGCATGTTGATACAACATGGAAATTTAAAGAGATGATTGAGTTCAGAGATAGAAGAGCAAAAGAAGTAGGAATGGAATTAATCGTTTACTCAAACCCAAAAGGTTTAGAGATGAATATTTCTCCATTTGAACATGGTTCTGCACTTCATACAGATATTATGAAAACAGAAGGTCTAAAACAAGCACTTGATATCCAAAAGTTTGATGCAGTATTTGGTGGAGCAAGAAGAGATGAAGAGAAATCTAGAGCGAAAGAGAGAATCTACTCTTTTAGAGATAAAAACCATAGATGGGATCCAAAAAACCAAAGACCAGAGCTGTGGAATATCTATAATGGTAGACACACTCAAGGTGAATCAATTAGAGTATTCCCATTATCAAACTGGACAGAATTAGATATTTGGCAATATATCTATTTAGAGCAAATACCTATTCCAGATTTATATTTCTCTAAAAAAAGACCTGTAGTTGAATATATGGGAACAAAAATTCTTGTTGATGATGAAAGAATGCCAGAAGAGTTAAGAGCTACAGCAAAAATGGAAGATGTTAGATTTAGAACACTTGGATGTTATCCTTTAACAGGAGCAGTTAATTCAACAGCAACAACTCTTCCAGAGATTATTCAAGAGATGCTTGTTTGTACAACAAGTGAAAGACAAGGAAGATTAATAGATAGTGATGGTGACGCATCAATGGAGAAAAAGAAACAAGAGGGGTATTTTTAAGATGGCACACCAATCAGATTTAATTGCAACAAATATTGAACAATATTTAAAAGAACATGAGAATAAAGATATCCTAAGATTTATAACTTGTGGTTCAGTAGATGATGGAAAATCAACACTAATCGGAAGACTTTTATATGATAGTAAAATGATTTTTGAAGACCAATTAGCAGCTATTGAAAAAGATAGTAAAAAAAGTGGTACAACTGGTGATAAAATGGACCTGGCACTTTTAGTTGATGGACTAGCAAGTGAAAGAGAACAAGGTATTACTATTGATGTTGCTTATAGATTTTTCTCAACAGATAAAAGAAAATTTATTATTGCAGATACTCCAGGTCATGAGCAATATACAAGAAACATGGCAACAGGAGCTTCAACAGCAGATTTAGCAATTATTCTTATAGATGCTAGACAAGGGGTTTTAACACAAACTAAAAGACACTCTTATATCGCATCTTTATTAGGTATTAAAAACCTAATCGTTGCTATTAATAAAATGGACTTAGTTGACTTTAGTGAAGATGTATTTAACTCAATCAAAAAAGATTATGAAGAGATTATTGAATACCTTCCTCATAATAAAGATATTGATTTTAGATTTATTCCAATATCTGCTTTAGATGGAGATAATATATTAACAAACTCTCCTAAAGCACCTTGGTATAAAGATGAGCCTTTAATGACTCTTCTTGATAATATTGAGATAAATAAAAAAGAGAATAACTCTTTTAGATTGCCAGTTCAATATGTAATAAGACCACACTTAAACTTTAGAGGTTTTTCTGGGACTATTACAAGTGGTTCTATTGAAGTTGGAGATGAGATTACAGTATTACCATCACTAAAAACTTCAAAAGTAAAAGCTATAGTATCAAATGATATTAAAGATTTAAGACCAATTGGAAAAGATGAACAAGTTGAAACTATTCAAAAAGCATTTGCTCCAATGGCAACAACAATAACACTTGAAGATGAGATTGATATTTCAAGAGGAGATATGATTGTAAAATCAACAGATATTCCTAAAATATCAAATCACTTATCTGCAATGGTAGTATGGATGGATGAGACTCCATTAAAGTTAAATCAAAACTATATTATCAAAAGAGCAACAAGTGTTATAAATGGTACATTTAATGAGATTCAATTTAAGAAAAATATTAATACATTTGAAGAGATTGATGCAGAGACTTTAGAATTAAATGATATAGCAAAATGTACTTTATCATTAGATAGAGAGATAGCAGTAGATCCATACCATGAGAATAGATATACTGGAAGTTTTATTATTATAGATAAATATACAAACTCTACAGTTGGAGCTGGTATGATTGTAAACCATATAGAAGGGTTTGCAAAACTAGAAGAAGATAAAAAAGAGTACTCAAAAGCAGAAGTTGAGCTTAATGAGTTTATTAGAAGAAACTACCCTGAATGGGGTTGTAAAGAGATTTACTAAGATAAACTAGTTTATCACTTTAGGGTTTGTTTCTTTAAGTGGAATTTTATTCCACTGCTAAAAGAAAATAAATCAAGAATAGGTCCCTTCCTTCATAGCGTAGTCTTGTGACGAACGAAGTGAAGACAAAAATGGGACATTTTTAAGGACAAGAGATGGCAAAAGAGAGTAAAGCTCAAAGAGTTGAACGGATAAAAAAAGAAAAAGATGGTCTTGATGTACTTCAAGACATCTATCTTTATGCAATAACAGGCGAAGAGGTAGACCCAGAGGATATAGACAGATTTAAATGGTATGGTCTATATACTCAAAATAGAAACCTTCAAGCAGAAGATGATCCAACTTTATATTTTATGTTAAGAGTAAAACTAATTAGTGGTGAATTAACTCTTCCTCAGCTAAAAATGATTGCAGAGATTTCTGAAAAATATGCAAGAGGAACTGCTGATTTTACTACAAGACAAGATTTACAATTTCATTACATAAGAGTTGTTGATTTACCTGAAGTTTTTAGACTTCTTGATACAGTAGGATTAAATACAATTTTTGCAGCGGGAGATGTTCCAAGAAATGTTGTTTCATGTCCAGTAAATGGTATAGATAAAGATGAGATTTCTGATGTAAGAGATGTGGTTGAAAAGATTAATGAAGCCCTAAAAGGGAATAAAGCATTCTCGAATCTTCCAAGAAAATTTAAAATTGGAGTAAATGGTTGTTCTAAAAACTGTATGCACCATGAGATGCAAGACCTAAGCTTTAATGCTGTAAAACAAGATAATGGAAGAATCCAATTTGCAGTTAGCGTTGGTGGAGGACTAGCTTCTAATAGAAGAGTTGCAGACCATATAGGATTTATTACACCATCACAAGTAATACCATTAACAAAAGCTGTTATTAAAATCTATAGAGACAATGGTAACAGAGAAAATAGAAGAAAAGCTAGACTTGGACATATCATAGAAGAATGGGGTATTGAAAGATTTAGAGAAGTTTTACAAGACTCTTTAAACTTTAAAATCAAAGATGAAAATGATATTGAGTATGTTCATTCTAAATTTAGAGAACATTTTGGTATAAATGAAAGTACTGAAAAAGGTAAAAGCTTTATTGGTTGTGCTTTAAATTCTGGTCACATTGGTCTTGATGGATTAAATAAATTAATTGAATTATTTGAAAAATATGAAGCAACAGCACTTAAAGCAACTGTTACTCAAAATATTATTATAACTTCTGTTCCAAGTAAAAATGCAGAAGCTATGGCTAAAGAGTTAGAAGATGCTGGTATTTCACCGTTTCCTTCAAACTTTAAAGCAAGAGTTCAAGCTTGTACAGGATTAAACTTCTGTAAATTTGCCATTAGTGAAACAAAAGGGAAAGCAAAAGAGGTAGTTGACTATCTTGAAGAAAAATTCCCTGAATTTGGTGAAAGAGTTGCTATTTCAATAAATGGTTGTCCAAACTCTTGTGCACACTCACATATTGCTGATATTGGACTTATTGGTACAAAAGTAAAAAAAGATGGAAAACCAGTAGTTGGATATGAGATGGTTGTGGCAGGTTTCTTACATGGTAAAGAGACTGAATATGCACAAAAAACAGGGATAAAATTTGCAGAAGAGGATACAAAAGAATATATTGAGAATATGATTCTTGAGTATCAAAATTCTGAACACTCAAGCTTTAGAAACTATCTTCTAACAAAAGCTAATTAATAAAAAGAAGAGAAATTTTTCTCTTCTTATTTTATTTTTTGTTTTCTACCTAAAATCATATAGAAAATACTCCCTATTGGAGCTACAAGTAAAATAAATAATACCCAAATTGTTTTATTTGTATCATTTCTAAAATCACTTTTTATAACATCTAATACTGTATATATTACAAAAGCTAATATTGCAATAGAAACAAGTGTAACTATAATTAAAGGTTCCATAATTCTCCTTAATATATTTTATAAGTAATATATCATATTATTTATTATAAAGTTATTAGCCTACTATTATAATTTACTATTTATAAAATAGAAAAGTTTTTTCATAAATTCTAAACAAAAAAAATAAAAAATTTAATTTCTTTTATTAACCAAAGATATAATAAAAATAAGATATAATTATTCTATGAAAAAAGATTTATATAGACCATTTTTTGATAAAAATACAAATATATTAGATTTTGTACGATATAACACTATTGGAAAAAGTAAGAATGAGTATTTTGATTATACTGCTTCAGGGCTTGCTTTTAGGCAAATAGAAAACCGTCTTAGAGATGTACTTGAAACCTATGCAAATACACACTCAAAAGAGTCTTCAAATGCTAATATTACTAGTGAATATTATAATAATGCTATCTTATCACTTGAAAAAAGCCTTGAATTAACAAAAGAGTTTGCAGTTATACCAACAGGTTGTGGGTCAACAGCTGCAATTAAAAAATTTCAAGAACTTTTAGGTCTATATATTCCCCCTGCAACTAAAAAAAGATACGATATTTCTATACCTAAAGAGAATCTACCTTTAGTAATTGTTGGACCTTATGAACACCATTCAAATGAGGTTAGTCATAGAGAAGCTCTATGTGAAGTTAAAAGAATAGGTTTAACACAAGATGGTTTAATTGACCTAGAAGAGTTAGAAAAGACGTTAAAAGAGAATCAACACAGAGAAATAATTGGAAGTTTTTGTGTAGCTTCAAATGTTACAGGGATAATCACTTGCTATAAAGATATCTCAAATATCTTAAGAAAATACAATGCTGTAGTTTGTTTTGATGCAGCAGCTAGTTCCCCATATATGAATGTTGATTGTAATTATTATGATGCTTTATATCTATCACCTCATAAATTACTAGGTGGCCCTGGAAGTTGTGGACTTTTAATTATTAGAAAATCTATTGTAGATATGAGTTTATCTCCAACTTTTGCAGGTGGAGGAACAGTTTCTTATGTAAATTCTAAAATTCAAGAATATGAAAAAGAGCTAAGTGTAAGGGAAACTGCTGGAACTCCAGGAATCTTACAACTTATTAAAAGTGCATTGGCTTATCAACTAAGAAATGAAATAGGCTTTGAATTTATTTTTAAAAGAAAAGATATTTTGCTAAAGTACTTACTAAATGAATTAGAAAAAATCCCAAATATCACAATATATGGAAATAAAATTTCTAAAAATATAGGTATTATATCTTTTAATATAAAAGATATAAATCCATATGATATTTGTAGAAGACTATCTTCAAATGGTGGTATTCAAACAAGAGCTGGATGTTCTTGTGCTGGTCCATATGGACATGACCTTTTAGGTTTTAACTCAAAAAAAGAGATTGAAGAGAAGCCAGGATGGTTAAGGATATCTATACACTATTCTCAAAAAGAAGAAGAGATAGATAAACTTATAAAAGCTATTAAGCAATCAATATAAAATTTTGTTAAACATTAATTTTTTGTTAAAACTCTGAGTGTATAATTTTCCCATGAAATTTATTATATTTGCAACAATTGTTTTAGCAGTAATGTCTTTATTAACTTTTTACATATCAAAAAGGCTTGTAAGTAAACTTCATTTTTCTAATAAAATAAAAAGATATATAAATATATTTTTAATAATCAATCTTATTGGTGTTTTAGGTTATTTGGTAGTTAGATATAATCCAGTAGTTCCAAATCTAGTATACTTTTTACTATCTGTACCCATTGGAGTAATATTTTTATTGTTTATTGCAACTGTTATTTATGATATCTCTGCAAGTTTATTAAAAGTAGCTCCATTAAATGAAAATAGACGAACTTTTTTTAAAAAGAGTCTTGATGTCTCAGCACTGAGCCTTGCAAGTGCTGTAAATGCAAAAGCTATGTACAATGCGAGAAATATACAACTTGAAACTGTTGATGTTAAAATTAAAAATTTAAATAAGCCATACAAA
Source organism: Halarcobacter sp. (assembly GCF_963675975.1). Lineage (NCBI taxonomy): Bacteria > Pseudomonadati > Campylobacterota > Epsilonproteobacteria > Campylobacterales > Arcobacteraceae > Halarcobacter > Halarcobacter sp. The sequence goes on from NZ_OY780939.1 coordinate 653,898, forward strand.
ATTGTTCAACTAAGTGATATTCACATAGGTGGTTTGATAGACAAAGAGTTTATATCATCTGTTGTAAATCAAGTTAATCTTCTAAAAGCTGATGTTGTTGTAATTACAGGTGATTTAGTAGATACAGATATAAAGTATGCAAAAGAGGCCTTAGAGGAACTAAAGCATTTAAAATCTAAATATGGTACTTATTTTATAGTAGGAAATCATGAATACTTTCATGGAGTACAATCAATAATTGATTATGTAAATAATCTTGGTATAAAAACTCTAGAAAATGAAAGTGTTTATATAGGTAAAAGAGGTGAAGGATTTAATCTTTTAGGGGTTTATGATATTATGGGAAATAGAATCAATGCATATGCTCCTAATCTTAAAAGAGCTATGTTAAGTACAGATTCGGCTCCTAAAATACTTTTAGCCCATCAACCTAAATTTATTGAAGAGATAAAAGATGAAAAAATTGACTTAATCTTAAGTGGTCACACCCATGGAGGACAGATTTTTCCTTTTAATTTTTTAGTTAAACTTCAACAACCTTATGTAAAAGGTTTAAATAAACATAATGAAAATACGCAAATTTATGTAAATAAAGGAACTGGATTTTGGGGACCACCTATGAGATTGGGTGCTAGTTCAGAAATCACTCTTTTAAATATCTCTTAGATAAATTCTTCTAAGAGTTTTTCATGATTTAGAATTATTATATTTCTTTTATCTTTTTGGATAATACCTTTTTTTACAAAAGAGCTAATTTTTCGTGATAGAGTCTCTTCTCTTATATTTAATATTTCAGCTATTTTTATTTGTTTCATACTATTGATAGTTTTTTCATTATCATAAATAAATTTAGCTACTTTTGCATTTACATCAATGCTCACACTATTATTTATAAAACCCTCTAGATATTTAATTTTTTGACTTAAAGACTTGATAAAAAGCATTGCTATATCTTTTTTAAATAAAAATTCATCTCTAAATTTTTCATAATCTATAAGTATCACTTCTCCTTTAGTTTCAAAAGAGCAATTAGCAGGAAAAGGTTTCTCTTCATAATTTGCAATCTCAGCTATAAAAGATAAGGCATTTATATTATGAATGACTAATTCATTATCTTTGTAGTCATGTTTATATATTTTTACTATTCCCTTAACTAACAAATGCAAATATTTAGATTGATCTTTTTCATAAAATAAAATTTCATCTCGAGAAAATTTTTTTAATACTGAAATCTCTTCTAATCTTTTAATCTCTGCATCATTTAATGAATTAAAAAAGTAATAGTCTCTTAAATTCATAATATACCTTTATTTTGAATATAAGAAAAATATTAGGATAAAAAAACTGAAAATGTACATAAAAAGTAAAAAATATATGACCAATATAAAAATATCTTAGAAAATAGAGAAAAGAGGTATTGAAATGAAAAAAATATACACAATTGTTAAATAACTAATACCTCTTATATCTATCTTCTTAAAGAGAAAGAAAGTTCTTCCTCTTTAAAATATATTATTCTATTGCAATGGTTTTTTTTGTTTTAGTAGGTTCCACTTTAGGAATAATTACTTCTAAAACACCATCATTACTTTTTGCATTTATATTTTCTATATCAACATTTTCTGGCATTGTAAAACTTCTTGAGAATTTTCCAAAAGAGGTTTCAACTTTATAATAATCTTCTTCTTTTACTTCCTCTTTTGTTTTTCTTTCACCTGAAATTGTTAAAACATTTTTATCTATATCTACTGAAATATCTTCTTTTTTAACACCTGGTAAATCAACATCTATATGATATGCACCATCAGATTCTCTTGTATTTACTACTGGTACAAAACCATTTACACCTTCATTACTTGGATAATTATAAAAATTTTTTTCTAACTCTTTAAATTGTTTAAAAGGGTCAAATCTTGTTAATAACATCTTTTCCTCCTAAAAAATTATTCTTGATAGAATATTTATCAAGTTGAAAGAATTATAACAAATATTTTAGCACTTGTCAATAGTATTTGCTAATATTTTTAGCAATATTAATATTTAAGTGCTAATTTAAATTAAATTTTATTGATTTTTATATTTAACAAAAAGAGATAAATCTCCATTTGTTAAACAATTTATTAAGTGATAAATTATGCTATTGCTATGAATGTTGTAGCTATAGTTAAAAAATATATTGCTACTACTATTAAATAATCTTTTTTTGTTGTATTGATTTCCATCTTTTTCTCCTTATACATAGGAGAAAAAGTGGTTTTCTCCTATTTTATTTATAAATTTTAAAATCTATATGAATCATTTATTAACCTTTAAATTGATTCAACGTATAGATTTAACTCCTCTTCAAAATAATCCAAATCCTCATATAAGATTTGCATGGTTTTTTTCTTACTTGTGGCCATTTCTAAGAGTGCCCTAATAACACCCTCATTGCATCTTTTTACTTGCCAGGAAGTATTATTACTCCAACTATTAATCGATTTAATCTCTTCCTTAGCGGGTACAATAATTTTCTTGACAATAATAGTTTTCATATTCTTTTTCTCCTGTTTATAAAATAGTTTTTCTTCATTTTTAATAGTTTGTTTTCTCACAATAGTTTTCATATTTATCTCCAATATTAAATTTTAATCAAAAAAAAAGGGGAAGAACCGAAGCTCTTCCCCTTTTAACCTTTCTAGGTTAGATGCTATTCAGCGAATTTCGCCTTCTTAGCAGCTCTTTTCCTAGCAGTTGGGTCAAGCTCTCTTTTTCTTATTCTTACAGTCTTTGGTGTTACCTCGACTAACTCATCTTCCTCAATCCACTCTAAAGCATTCTCTAGGGACATCACTCTTGGTGGAACTAGCTTAATTGCGTCGTCTGAACCAGATGCCCTAACGTTTGTAAGTGCCTTACCTTTGATAGGGTTAACATCTAAGTCATTAGATTTCGCGTGCTCACCAATAACCATTCCGTTGTATACCTTATCTTGAGGCTTAATATACATAATTCCTCTTTCTTGAAGGTTGAAAATTGAATATCCTAATGCTTCTCCATTTTCCATAGATACTAAAGCACCATTTTTTCTTGATTCAACTGTTCCAGAATATGGTCTAAAATCTAAGAATGAGTGGTTCATTACACCCTCACCTTTTGTATCAGTTAAGAACTCTGTTCTAATACCGATAAGTCCCCTTGCAGGAATTTCAAACTCTAATCTTGTAAATCCAGCACCCATTGGTACCATATTTGTCATATTAGCTTTTTTCTTACCAAGTTTTTCAATAATAGTTCCAGAATACTCATCAGGAGTATCAATTACTAAATGTTCAAATGGCTCCATAGTTACACCATTTTCTTCTTTTGTAATAACCTCTGGTCTACCAATAGAGAACTCAAAACCTTCTCTTCTCATATTTTCAGCTAAGATTGTAATTTGAAGTTCACCTCTTCCGTTAACTTTAAATTTACCCTCACCAATTTGCTCATAATTCATAGCAATATTAGTGTTCATCTCAGCGGCAAGTCTTTCATCAATTTTATTTGAAGTTACAAACTTACCTTCAGTACCAGCTAATGGAGAATCATTTACAGCAAATGTAACTGAAAGAGTTGGCTCTTCAATATGCATTGGGTCAAGTGGCATTGGATTTGCTGGATCACATAAAGAATCTCCAACATCAATTGTTTCAAAACCAGCGACAGCACAGATATCACCTGCACCAGCAGTTTTAATTTCAATTCTTTCTAAACCTTTAAATCCAATAAGTTTAGTAACTCTACCTTTTACTTTTTCCCCATCTGCTTTACATAATAAAACCGTTTCACCTTGTGAAATTGTTCCATTAAAAATTCTTGCAATACCAATTTTTCCAATGAAATTATCATAATCAAGTGTAAATACTTGAAGTTGTAATCCCTCTTCTTCACTACCTTTTGGTTTTGGAACTTCATTTAAAATAGTTTCAAATAATGGTTGTAAGTCTTTTTTCTCATCTTCTAACGCATGCATTGCATAACCATCTCTAGCTGCTGCATAGATAACTGGGAATTCAAGTTGCTCTTCATCTGCACCCATTTGGTCAAAAAGGTCGAATACTTCATCAACAACTCTATCTGGTTCACCAGCAGGTTTATCAATTTTGTTAACAACAACAATAGGTCTATGTCCTAAAGATAATGCTTTTTTAACAACGAATTTTGTTTGAGGCATAACTCCCTCTTGTGCATCTACTAAAAGAAGCACTGAGTCAACCATTTTTAAAACCCTTTCAACTTCTCCACCAAAATCGGCGTGTCCTGGAGTGTCAATAATATTAATTCTAACACCCTCATAGTCAATTGCAGTATTTTTAGAAAGGATAGTAATTCCTCTTTCTTTTTCAATATCATTACTATCCATAACTCTTTCGTCAACCTCTTGGTGTGCTGCGAAAGTTCCAGATTGCTTTAATAATTCATCAACCAAAGTTGTTTTTCCATGGTCAACGTGTGCAATCACGGCAATGTTTCTAATGTCTCTCATTTATACTCTTTATGATAATTTCTATAATTTTTGGCGATTATATCTTAAATATACTTAAAAATATGCTAAGTCAAGCAATTAGTTTCAATTAAGTTACTATTACTTAAGTAAAACTTTATACTTTTGATAGATTTAAACCATGAAAAAAATGTTCCATTGTATCCTCAACAATATTTGTTGTATCAAATTTTTTCAACATATAACTTTCAATATAGCCATCTGAGAGCTTTTTAAAAAGTATAGTAAGATGCATTGCATCTATTTTTTGTTTATTCTTAAATATTTTTTCAAACTGTTTTTCTAAAAACTGATAAATCTTTGTAACAACGGGATGATTTATAACATCTAATTTGTGAAAGAAAAAAGGATCATCTATAATTGGATAATTACTCTTTTTATCTATTTGAATAAAAATTTTATACTTTGCTTTTAAATAGAGTTCCAAATTTTTCATAGGACTATCTGTTTCATTTTCAACTAATTGTTTAAAGAAATTCTCAAATTTTAAAATTAGATACTCTAAATATAACTCCTCTTTTGATCCAAACAGATTATATATAGTACCTATAGATACCTCTAAATTTTTTGCCAATTGTGAAATCTTTAATTGTTTATATCCGTTGTTGTCAATATACTCTACTGCTGCATTTAAATATAAATCTCTTTTTATTTTATTGATTTGTTTATCAACTATAGCTTTCAATTTATTCCATTTTTATTTTTTTAAATTTTAACTATATTAATATAAAAGCATAATAAATGAATTATATATATTTATTTGAACTTAATTCATTATTAATTATTTATGGTATAAAATTCCATTTTAGGAAAAATCATGAAAATATTTAGAGATATTAAAACAGAAGCACTTCTTATTTATATAAAAACTTTATGCAACGACTATATTAAAAAAATAGATAAAGGAGAGTACAAAGTTAATTTAGGAAAGGATTCTTACAATGAAGATATTACAAAAACAATATTTTTTTTAAGAGATAAGTTAAAAGAATCTATTTTTGATGCATATGAACTTAAAACTTTTATTGATTCATATATGAAAGAAACAAAGAAAAAAAACCTTCCTCCTCAATATGAAGCTTTATTAAACTATTATAATATTATTGTATTACAGTTTGACAAAAATTTTAAAACAGGAGAATTTTGGATTCCTGAACAAATAATATTTGCCCTACTTAGTGAATGGATATATGAAGAGAAAAAATCAGTCAGAAGGTACCCTTTTTTACTTGAGATTGACTACTTAAAACTCTTAAGCTATTTTGAAAATGTAAGAAATAATAATTCAAAAGATGATCTAAAAGAGAGTATAAGATTTATGTATAAAATATCATCCGAAGTAATTAGTAAACTAAAAAATGCTAAATCAAAAAAACTTATTAGATCAAAATCTAAAAGAAAAAAATGAAAACTTTTAAATTAAACCTTTTATCAGGAATTATTGTAGGGATTATAGCTTTACCTTTATCAATGGCTTTAGCTATTGCAATTGGTGTACCACCACAAAATGGCCTTTATACTGCAATTATTGCAGGTATCATTGCTGCTTATTTTGGTAGTAGCAAAATTAATATCTCAGGTCCAACGGCAGCGTTTGTTGTCATTTTAATACCTATTGTTCAAGATTTTGGATTAAAAGGTTTATTAGTATGTGGATTATTATCAGGTTTTTTTCTTTTATTAATGGGAGTTTTAAAACTTGGAAATTTGATTGAGCTTATTCCATATCCTGTAACTGTTGGGTTTACTTCTGGTATTGCAGTTGTTATTGCAACATTTCAAATAAAAGATTTTTTTGGTTTAGAGATAAATGATTTTACAGGACATTTTCATCAAAAAGTAATCACAATATTTGAATCTTTTCACACATTCAATCCAAATGAATTTATAGTTGCATTAAGCACATTACTTATTTTAATTTTTTGGCCAAAAACAAAAAGTAAAATCCCTGCACCATTGGTAGCATTAGGTATTGTTACAATAGCTGTTGTTTTATTCAATAATTATTACCCACAATTCCAAATCTCTACAATATATTCAAGCTTTCATTACCAAATAGGAGACATAAAAGGAAATGGAATACCTCCCATACCTTTACAATTTTCACTTCCTTGGGAAGGTTATACCATAGAGGACTTAAATTTGGATATGTTTTATAAACTTCTTCCTCATAGTGTTGCAATTGCAATTTTAGGGGCATTAGAATCACTACTTTGTGCAGTAATTTCAGATGGTATGACAGGACATAAAACAGATCCAAATAAAGAGTTAATAGGTCAAGGTTTAGCTAATATAGCCGTTCCTTTTTTTGGAGGTATTCCTGCAACAGCAGCTATTGCAAGAACAGTAGTAAATATCAAATCAAAAGCTAATTCAAAAATATCTTCAATAATTCATGCTATTTTTATCTTTTTATCTATTGCTTTTTTCGCTCCTTATTTATCTTATTTACCAATGGCTTCTTTATCTGCTTTACTTTTGGTAGTAGCTTGGAACATGTCTGAATTTAAACATTTTATTAATATTATAAAAGTTGCTCCTAAATACGATGTTTATGTTTTATTGACATGTTTTATTTTAACTATTCTTTTAGATATGCAGATTGCAGTTGGAGTTGGTATGGGATTGGCTTCTATTTTATTTATTAAAAGAACTATAGATTTATATTCAATAAACTTAGTTAATAATGAACATAATTCAAAAGAGATACATATTCCTGAAGATACTTTAATATATAATATAAATGGTCCTATGTTTTTTGGAGCAGCCCAACAAGCATTAAAAACTTTATTAGATACAGAAGAAGAGATTAAAACAGTAATAGTAAACTTGGAAAACGTTTCTATGATGGATATGACTGCTCTTGTTGCTTTTAAATCTATTATAGATAACTTTCAAAAAAATGAAAAAAAACTAATAATCACTGGTGTAAACAATAGAATATTAAGAAAATTTCATAAATTAGGTATCACATTTGATACCAAAGAATTAATTTTAAGACAAAATATTGAAGCAGCATTAAAAGATCTAAATAAATAAGTTTCAGTTAAAAGACACTTTTTAAACTCTAAATTTTGTTACTATTTTATAAATATCAATAAAGGTGTTTTATGAATTATCAAAAAGTTCTTGAAGAGATAAAAGAGGAGATAAAACCTTTTTTAAAAAAAGGCAAAGTAGCTGATTATATTCCAGCATTAGCCAAAGTTGAAGTTGATGATTTTGCTATGAGTATTATCAAACTTGATGGAACTCAATACAACATAGGTTCAAGTGAAAAGCTTTTTTCTATTCAAAGTATTTCAAAGGTTTTTAGCTTTACTTTATCACTTGATTTATATGGAAAAGAGTTATATAAAAGAGTTGGGCATGAGCCTTCAGGAAACCCTTTTAACTCCCTTGTACAACTTGAATACGAAAAAGGGATACCAAGAAATCCTTTTATAAATGCAGGAGCAATAGTTACAACAGATACTTTAGTTTCAAAATATAAACAAAATACATTTCCTACTATTTTAGAGTTTATAAAAAAAGTCTCAGGATGCCAAACTATTAATTTTGACCAAGATATTTATAAATCTGAACTTAAGCATGGGTATAGAAATCTTGCTTTAATAAATATGATGAAAAGTTTTAATAATATTGAAAATAATACAAATGATGTTATTGAAAGCTATTTTAAACAATGCTCTATAATGATGAACACAAAACAGTTAGCAAAATCTATGCTTTTTTTAGCAAACCATGGAACAATACCGAATACAAATGAAGCAGTAGTAACAGAACCACAAGCAAAAAGAATTAACTCTTTGATGTTAACTTGTGGTCATTATGATGCTTCTGGGGATTTTGCTTTTCATGTGGGACTTCCAGGAAAAAGTGGTGTTGGTGGTGGGATAGTTGCCATTGTACCTCAGAAAATGGCTATTTGTGTTTATTCACCAAGGTTAAATAAACAAGGAAACTCACTAGTTGGAACAAAAGCTTTAGAACTATTTACAACTAAAACAAATCTTTCTATATTTTAAACAAATATGAATTTTTTTTCATATTAAATTCATAATCTTTTCATCCATTTCTTATAAATTTACAAAAATCGGATGAAAGGATTTTATTGTTTACACTTGCAATTAAAGCTTTAAAAGCTAACAAATTAAAAACAATATTAATATTTATAAGTCTTATCTTCTCAATAACATCAATATTTTTGATTAGCTCTATTTCAAATGGAGTTATATCTATGTATTCAAATATGTTAAAAAGTGATGGAGATATTATAATAACCCAAGCAAAAATCTCTGATACATTTTTTTCAAATGTAGATGTAAAATTATTAGATGAAATAAAAAAATTAGATAATGTAAAAAAAGCTTCTGCCATAATTGTTGGAGCAAGCCCTGTAGAAAAACTTCCAATTGTGGCTGTTTATGGTATGTCTGATAATAGATTTGAAAACTATAAACTTATAAAAGGCACTTACCCAAAACTAAATGAAGTATTAGTTGGTAACTCTATTTATGAATCTTTAAAAAACAAAAACAGTATTCAAATAGCAGACAAAACTTTTAATGTTTCTGGTGTTTTTAAAAGTGATATTGGATTTGAAAATGGTGGAGTTGTTTTGAAACTTGAAGATGCAAGTAAAATTTTTAACAAAAGTGCTTCTATGTTGATGGTAAACAGTAAGATAGATTCAAATATTGAAAATCTAGTAAAAGATATAGAAAACCTGAGTAAAGATATAGAAGTAAAATCTACTCAAAATTTTGTGGATAATTATAATCAATTTAAAATTATCAAAACCTCATCAAACCTTATTGGTCTAATCTCTTTTTGTATGGGTCTTTTAGGGATTGTAAGTATCATGAGTATCACAATAAATCAAAGAAAAACTGAATTTGGTATAAAAAGAGCAATTGGAATCTCAACTAAAAAAATTGTTTCACAAATAATCTTAGAAAGTTCAATTTTAGGAATACTAAGTTTTATTAGTTCTTTTTTTATCTCTTATATTGCACTAGCACTAATAAAAAACTCTTCACTTTTTCATGGATATGTAAATGGAGAAATATCTTCTACCCTTGCAATATATCTATTTATTTGTTCACTATCAATGGCTATTTTAGGTTCAATTATTCCTGCAATAAATGCTTCAAGAATTGACCCTATTATTCTTATGCAAGGGGATAAAATATGATACTAAAAGCAGCTAATATTTCCCATGATTATAATGGTGACAAAGCTTTAAACAAAGTCTCTCTTGAGATAAAAGAAGCCGAGTTTGTGTGCTTAATAGGTGAGAGTGGTAGTGGTAAAACAACTTTATTATCTGTGTTATCTACCCTACTTAAACCAAAAGAGGGAACACTATTTTTTGAAGGTAGTAGTTATTCAACTATAAAAAACATAGATGAATTTAGACAAAAAAACATAGGTTTTATTTTTCAATTTCATTACCTAATAAACTATTTAAACCTATTTGAAAATATAAAACTTGCAAACCCTAAAGCTAGTGATGATGAGATTTTAAAAATACTTTCAATCTTAAATATTGAAACATTAAAAAACAAGTTTCCAACAGAGATTTCTGGAGGACAAAGACAAAGAGCTGCAATAGCAAGAGCTTTAATAAACAATCCAAAAATACTTTTTGCTGATGAACCAACGGGTAATTTAGATTCTAAAAATGCACAAAAAGTTTTTGAACTATTTAAAGAGTTGTCAAAAAATGGAACTACAATTATTGTTGCAACACATAACAAAGAGCTTGCTAAAACAGCAGATACAATTTACGAGGTAAAAGATGGACAAATTAGATAACTTTAGTTTTTTTATTAATAAACATTTCAAGATTTCATTAATATTTTTATTTTTAGGGATGGTTTTTGGAATTTCCTATTCATTAAATTTATTAGGATTTTATATTGATTCTCAAACACTAATCCCAGCAAGTATGAGATCACTACATATTAGTTTAATGCTTTATGGTTTTGTTCCATTAATGCTTTCATATCTTCCTTTTTTATTGATAAATAAAGAGGGTGTAAAAAGTGAAGTGGGATTACAATATCTAAACCTTTATACAATATTTTGGTATATATTTTTAGTTTTTATGATTAGTTCAATCCTTTTTGGAAATACTAGAGGACTTGCCTTTTATGACTTTCCATATGAGTTAAATTTCATACTTGCCATATCTGGAGTTTTTTATATTATTGCCCTTATTAAATATATAAAAGCCTATGAGACCATTCCCCTATGGATAAAAGTTTGTCTAAGAATCACCATTATTGCACCCATTGCTTTACTTATATTAATGAATCCTACAATTGGACAAGTTGAAAGTACAATTTCAGGACCCCATGGAGATAACACTTTAGGTATGAGTTTAGCTTTAATCCCTATTTATTACCTTATTATAAAACTGCTAAACAAAGGTGAATTTAAAGCTAGATGGAATGTTCTTTGGATTATTCCAACTATATTTTATGCTTTTTCTGTTTTATATAGAAGTTTTATAGGACACTTAAGTTATGAGCAAGAGTGGTTTTTCCAATGGCTAACTTTTCTTTATGTACCGATATTATATAGATGGTATAAGGATTCAAACATAGAAAAATTTGCTAAAAAAGCACTTCTTATATCAATACTTGCTTTTCTTTTTGTAGATATTGAAGGGAATATTTTATTTATACCTGAACTTAGATGGCTTTTTCATAGAAATGATTTAATTATTGCCCATGCTCATGTAGCTATGGGAATTGGTGTATTTTTTATGGTAATTGCAATGTTTGTTAACTATATTAAAGAGCTTAAGAAAACTATTTTTTATACTCTTTATTTAGTTGGGTTATTAGGTATTTTTTTAGTTTTAAGTATCTCAGGGTTTATTCAAGCAGAAATATTTCAAGCAGATATTTATAATTTATGGATAGCAAGAAGTATTTTTGGAGTTATTGCACTTATATCACTATTTAGTTTTATTACTTTTAAATTCAAATTTACTTTACTTCAAAAATATAATCTCTTAGGGGTATTAGCTGATGGAGTAGGTGGTATTTTTTTACTTTTATTAAGTAGTTTTCTATATCCACTTATTGGTTTTAAATTTGCTGGAAGTTACGAATATATTGTATTTGCTTTTGTAAGTATTACAGGGGTAATTCATTACTTAGCTCTCACAAATAAAGTGCATGAGATCATCTTAACAAAACTTACAGTTATTACAAGAGTTTTTATAAGTTCAGTTTTTTTTGCTCTTTTTTATAACAAAACTTTAGGTGTAGAAGCTTTATTAATATCTTTATTTGATGTTTTATTTGCTTCTACATTTTTATTTATTTTCAAAAAGGAATTATTATGCCAAAAATAGCACTTATATTTTTTATTGCATTTGAATTATGTTACTACTTACTTATAGCACAAACAGGTATTGTTGAATATTTTGCCTCAAATATCTATTATATAGCTCCTCTGCCAATAGGTGGAATTATTGGTTCAATTTTGTGTTATAAAATCTCTTTATCAAATGATAAAAAAATCAAAATTTTTCTAATGATGCAATTAGTATTAACTTTCTTCTATCCTAATTATTCACCTATTACACTTTTTATTCTTGGGATAAGTGTTGGAGCATTAGCTCCTCTTTTAATTAATGAATTAAAGAAAGCTTCAACTGTAGATTTAGGATTAGCTCTTGCTATCTCTTATAGTGTAGGAACTTTACTTTTTAATTATGATCCTGCAAAAAGAGAGTTTATTGCAATTATATTTACAGTTATAGTTTTAATCTGCTCATATTTTTTGCAAAAAATTAAAACAAATAAAGAGATTAAAAATTTTACTCCATATCCCATCTTTGTGATGGTTTTATGGATATTTTTAGATTCTGCTTTATTTGAAACTTTATCAAGAGATTTAAGTGTATCTATCTGGAGAGATGGCTTCACTTCTGAGATTATAGTTTTTCACATAATTGGAGTTATTGCAGCACTTAAATTAAATATTCAAAGAATGGAAAATGAGTTATTTATAATGATACTTTTTGCACTAAGTTATCTTTTTTATTTTTTACAAGAACCCCTTGCATTATCAGTTATATACCCTTTTGTAATCTCTTATTACAATGTAAATATTTTAAGAAGCTTAGTAAAAAAACCTCTAAAGAAAATAGCCTTATATATGGTATTTATAGGTTGGATTGCTTCAGGGATGGGATTATTTATAGCTTTAGAAAACTTGACAATTTTTGTTCCATTTATTTTTTTAATAGCATTTATCAAGATAATAAATTCACAAAAAAACCTACTTATAAAGGAGAAAAAATGTATAAATTAGTGTTTGTTTTATTATTTACTGTAGTTTTTGCAAATGCAAATAGTCTTAGTTTAGTTATGGGGAAGATTCAAGCTCATACGGAAGTTTTTGGAGATAGTACTATTAATCCCCAAACAGAAGATATTGTTACAGAATTAGAAAAAAGTGATTCTTTAGAATCAATAAAAGGTAAGTTTGAAATAGAAGCTATCTCTTTAATTAGTGATAATAAAGATAGAGATAAACATATGTATGAGGTTTTAAATGTAAAAAACTCTCCCAAAATTGTTTTTATTTTAAACTCTATTTCAAAACAAGAAGATAGTTATCTACTTTCAGGAATATTGATTTTAAATAATATCAGTAAACCTATCACCTCTAAAGCTACAATAAAAGAAGTTGAAAAAAATATAAACCTAAATGGTGATTTTTCAATTAAGTTAACTGATTTTGGTATGGAACCTCCTACAATGTTCTTTTTAACGGTAAGAGATCAAATAGATATAAAATATGATTTTAACTTCAAGGATAACTAATGTTAAAAAACATACTAGTTTTAACCCTTATTTCATCAATATATCTTTTTGCTAATAGTTTTAAAGTTGGAGATGATATAGGACATTTTTCATTACCCAATCAGTTTGATGAAAAGAAAGATGTGGATTCTAAGATTCAAACTATTATTGTCTCTTTTGAGAAAGATACGGGAAAAGATATAAATACATTTCTTGCTTCAAAAAAAGCAGATTTTTTAGATAAACACCATGCTGTTTTCATAGCCAATATTTCAGGTATGCCATCAATTATTACAAAGCTTTTTGCTATGCCAAAAATGAGAGATTATAAACACTCTATACTTTTAATCTATGATGATGCAGATAATAGATTTGTAAATAAAGAGGAAAAGTCAACTCTTTATAAACTTGAAAATGGTGTTATAAAATCTATTTCCTATATCACCAAAGATAACTTAGAAGAGGTTTTTAAATAAGATGAAACTACCACAAATAAATGAAGTTGTTGTTAATTCTAAAATAAAAGAGTTATCAATTCTTCATTTAAGTGATTTGCATATAAATAAAAAAACCTCTACTAATAGTATAAATCAATTAGTAAAACTTTGTAATAGAAGTGAGGCTGATTTTATAGTTATTACAGGGGATATTATTGACTGTAAAGTAAAGTTTATAAAAGAGAGATTGGAATTACTAAATAAGATAGAGAAAAAAACCTATTATATAAGTGGTAACCATGATTTGTTTTATGGATTTAAAGAATTGAAAAATATTTTGACAAATTTAATCTGTTTAGACAATAACTATGAGATTTTACAGATAAAGGATAAAACTATAGCTATAGGTGGATTAAGTGATAGATTTTCAAAATTTTTTAGGGTAAAAAGAGAAGAGGATAAAATAGTGAAAATTCTAAGTAGATATGAAAACTCAATTTTTTTAGCACATCAACCAAAAGATTATATCTATGCACTCAAATCAAATAGTAAACTTTTTTTATGTGGGCATACCCATGGGGGACAAATATACCCTTTTCACTATGTAGTAAAACTTTTTCAACCCTTTCTTAATGGTCTTATTTATAAAAAAGATACTGCAATTTATGTTAGTAAAGGGATAGGAAATTGGGGAATTGATTTTAGGTTTAAAGCTAATAATGAAATTAGTTTACTAAAATTAAGGTAAAATAATTTTATGAAAATATTAATTATAGAAGATGACGAAAAAATTATAAACTTTTTAAAAAGAGGACTTGAGGAAGAATCTTATAGTGTAGATTTTTCTAAAAATGGAGAAGAAGGCTTATACTTAGCTAGTGTAAATACTTATGATTTGATACTACTTGATATTATGTTACCTTTAATTGATGGAATAGAAGTTTGCAAAAGACTTAGAACATCAAATATTACTACTCCAATTATCATGTTAACGGCAAAAGATAGTGTAGAAGACACCATAAAAGGTTTGGATATAGGAGCAAATGATTACCTTCCTAAACCTTTCTCTTTTTCAGAACTTCTTGCAAGAATGAGAGTTCAACTAAGATCAAATAATCAACAACAAACAAAACTTAAAATAGCTGATTTAGAACTTGATTTACTTTCAAAAACTGCAAAAAGAGGAGAAGATAATATAACTCTTACAGCAAAAGAGTTTGCACTTTTGGAGTATTTAATAAAAAATAAAAACAAAGTTCTTTCAGAAACAGTTTTAGGTTCTATGTTAAACAATATGGATGAGATAAATATAAGTAATGTAGTTAATGTTTATATTTACAGATTAAGAAACAAAATAGATAAACCATATGAAAAAAAGCTTATAAAAACAGTTAGAGGAATGGGGTTTAGAATAAGTGATGAATAATTTAAGTATCAAAAGAAAACTGTTAATTTATAATATAATTATCCAAACATTTATATTAATAATATTAGCCTTATCAATATATAAGACCCTTCAAATTTCTACCTTGGATAAAATAGAAACCTCTTTAAAAGTTATTGTTTTAGATATTGTAGATGATTTAATAAAACACCAAGACAATTACTTAATTGTTGATTTCAATGAAGAGAAAGAATATAAATTTAAACCACTTTATATAAGATTAATAGATAAAAATCAGAAAATATTAAAATCTACCTATTTCCCTGATGAAATTCATAAGAACTTTCGAAAACTTTCAAAAGATATTATTAATTTTAAAAAATTTGATAATTATATCCTTAGTGAAATCAAATTCTCAATGTTAAAAGATGATTATGTACTTCAAGTTGCTACTGATTATAAAATATTAAATGAAACCATGCAAAATCTTTTTTATATTTTAATATTTATTATCCCTATAATTTTAATTTTTTCCATTACAGGGGGATATTTTTTAGTTTACAAATCATTTAAACCTATTGAAGAGATTTTAAATAATCTAAAAAATATCAACTCAACAACCCTATCAAAAAGACTTACAACTAGTCAGAAACAAGATGAGATAAATATGCTGGCAATTGAGATTAATTCCCTTTTAGAAAGGCTTGAAATCTCATTTGAAAAAATAAATCAATTTAGCTCTGATGCATCCCATGAACTTAAAACTCCCCTTACTATTATTAGAGGGGAAATAGAGATAACACTTAGAAAAGATAGAGATTCAAGTGAATATAAAAAGAGTCTTCAAACCTGTTTAAATGAAGTGATGATTATCCAACAAACAATAGATGATTTACTATTTTTAGCAAAAAAGGAAAACACTTCAAACAATCTTGAAGATGTATATATTGATGAGATTACATTTGAAGCAGTTAAAGAGTTAAAACCCTTTGCCAATATTAGAGCAATTGATTTAAAAACTCAGATCAATGACGTTTTTCAAGTTAAAGGTTATAGTAAGTTACTAAAAATAGCTATAAAAAATATTCTAAAAAATGCAATAACTTACAGCTACAAAGAATCCTCAGTGGAGATAAAGAATTCTATTGAAAATGGCAACTATGTTATTACCATAAGTGATAAAGGTATAGGAATACCAAAAGATGAACAAAAAAAGATTTTTGAAAAATTTTATAGAACAGATAAAAGTAGAAATAAAGAGTCAGGTGGTACTGGTCTTGGAATGTCTATTGTGGAAAAAATTACAAAACTTCATAATGCAAAAATAGAATTATCTAGTGAAGAGAAAAAAGGAACTACTGTAAAGTTTATTTTTAAAGGAAATATAGATGAATAAAAACTATATCTGGACACTACCCACACGAGTATTTCACTCAAGTTTTGTACTACTTATAGTTATTTGTTATTTAACAGGAGATGATGATACAATTTTAATCCATGCTATTTCAGGTTATCTTTTACTTGTTACTCTATTTTTTAGATTTGGATGGGGATTTTTTGGTCCAAAATATTCAAAGTTTAAAGATTTTGCCTTAGATACAAAAAAAGCAAAAGAGTTTGCAAAAAATATCTTTAGTCCAAAAGAGTTTTATAATGGACATAACCCTTTAGCTTCTTATGTAATGATAAGTATGTTAATAGTAGTTACTATAATAATATTTACAGGAAGTTTAACTTATGGTTCCCAAGAAGCAAAAGGTTTTTTTGGCTTCTTAGAAAAAATCAAAACCTATAAACATATCCATGAGTTTTTTGCAAATTTTCTTTACCTTCTTATTTTCTTACATCTTAGTGGAATTGCAATGGATAGATTACTACATAAAGAGAACCAAACTTTAAAATCTATAATAAATGGTTTTAAGTATGGCAAAGAAAAAATAGAAGTAAGATTAAATATTTTTCAAAAACTTTATGCTTTTTTATTTTTAATTATATTTTTTAGTTTTTTAATATATTTAATAGTAGATAAAACAAACCCTTTTATCTATTAATCTACTCTTTTGATTTTGTTAATAAAATAAGTCCTGTAACTGTAACTATTAAACCTACAAAACCTGTAGCGTTTGGTAGGGCTGCATTTAAAAATAAAAGCTCTCCAACTAAAGCAAAAAATACTTCCCCTGACTGTGTAGCATCTACAAGCATTAGTTTGCTTGAAGTATCTGCATGATTCCTTGCATATAAAAAAAGTGAAGTAGCTATAACTCCTGATAATAAAGTTACAATAGCTACATTGATATATTGTGATGTTGAAGGTACAGTTGCATCTGTAGTAAAATATAAAACTATCCATAAAGGAAAACTTCCTAGAGTTAGCAAAAACACTTTTACAAAAGTGTTATTTAAAACCTTATAGTCTTTATTTTTATCTATTCTTTTCTTTTTCTCTTCCCAAACCAATTGATTACCAAAAGGGTAACAAAAAGATGCCACTAAAACGGGTAAAAAACCTAAAAGAAGTGGCTCAATATTATTTATATCAAAGTGACTAACATTTACTAAAGTGATGCCTACAAATATTATTAAAGTAAAAATCCATATTTTTTTTGATAATTTTTTACCAAAAAAAGATAAAACAAAAAGTGAAGAGATAAGTGTAATCTGCCAAGTTGTTGCCACAACCCAAGCAGGAGAAAAATCTGCTGCATAACATAGAAGAGAATAAAAACATCCAAAACCAATAGTTCCAGCAATTGTCCAAAATCTAAAATTATCAATATACTCTTTTAAAACAGCTTTGAAATATGAAACTCCTCTAAAAATAATAAAACCTATACTAAAAAATAAGATAAGATAAACAAGCCTTAAAGAACCAGAAAAATACCAATGTCCCCCATCTAAAGAGATTGCTCTATTTATTAAAAAGGTAGCTGTAAAAAATATTGCAGCTAAAAGTCCAACAATTAAAAGGAATACAGTAGTATGGGTATAACTATCAATAATATCTTTAATTTTATTCAATTTAATTTCCTTAAAGTTGTTTGATTTGATTAAAAAAAAACAGAATTGTACTATATTGTTGTTAAAATGATCATTTTTTGTTAAAATACGATTTATATTTAAATATAATCCAATAAATAATTATATACCTAGGATCACTGTGAACATAAAAAAAATAGTAACACTTACATTTGTTGTAATTGTTCTTCTTATTTTGGCAATATTTTTCCTAAATGGTGTTTTACTTACTAAATTGGAAGAAAATAACCAATCAAGAAAAGAGATATCTAAACTTGTTTTGATGCAAGAGAATATGAATATACTTGTTAAAGATGCGACTACAACAACTAATAAAAAAGAATTATATGATACAAAAAAAGAGTTTCATAAATATGAAAAAATGTTTGAAGAGTTAAAAAACAAGTTAATAATAAAAGATAAAGATGATTTTTTAGATTTTTTTATAAAAGATATTCATAAAAATTCAAAAATTTTAAATCACTTAGCATTACTCTCAAAATCTGAAAAAGAGATAGAAAAGAATTTTGACAATATATATAATTTACAATTAGAACAAATAGAATTAAAAAATCTTTTTTCAGAAAATTATCCAAAAGAAAATATTTTAAGAACAAACCTAGAACAAGATATTCTAAAAACTAAAAATATAAGATTAATAAAAAGTTTTTCTGACATAAAATATTACAGTAAAGAGGTTCTTTTTCAATATAAAGAAAAAGAGTATTTAGATACTTGGATTGAAAAAATTGAATCCCTTAGCAACTCTTATGAAAATAGAAAAATAAAAGATTATTTAGAAATAGTTAAAATTATAGGTGATTATGTAATAAGACTTAATATTTTAGAACTAAATGAAAAATCTTTACAAAAAACTATATATGAAATTGTAAATAGAAATAAAGAGTTAAATCTAAAAATTGAAGAAGAGATAGAAAGCATAACCTCAGAATTTATCGCTAATAATTTCACTTTTATGATAATACTACTTTTAATTACTATTTTAATAATTATTTTTCTATCAATAAAAGTAAATAAAAATGTAGCCCTAAGTTTTAATGAAGTTGAAAATAAAGTACAAGAGGGATTAAGTACAATAAAAAACCTAAATAAGGAGATTGAAGAGACCCAAAGAGAAGTTGTTTTTACTATGGGTGCTATTGGTGAAACTAGAAGTAAAGAAACAGGAAATCATGTAAAAAGAGTTGCTGAGTATTCAAAACTTCTTGCTTTATATGTTGGTCTTCCAAAAGATGAAGCAGAGATGTTAAAACAAGCAAGTCCTATGCATGATATTGGGAAAGTGGCTATCCCTGATGCCATTTTAAATAAACCTGGGCGTTTTGATGAAAAAGAAAGAAAAGTTATGGATACCCATGCGAAATTAGGATTTGAGATGTTAAAGCATTCAAATAGACCTCTTCTTAAATGTGCTGCCACTGTAGCCTATGAACACCATGAGAAGTGGGATGGAACAGGATATCCTAGAAAACTAAAGGGGGAAGATATTCATATATATGGAAGAATTACTGCATTAGCCGATGTATTTGATGCTTTAGGTAGTGATAGATGTTATAAAAAAGCTTGGGATGATGAAAGAATCTTTAATCTTTTTAAAGAGGAGCGTGGAAAACATTTTGATCCAAAACTTATAGATATCTTTTTTGAACATTTAGACGAATTTTTAAAAATACGAGAAACTTTTAAAGACAATTTGTAAAGAAATTGTCAAGAACATTCCCACTTACACTTTATACTCTTCTTTTATAATTTCAATAGAAATAAAAAGGAGAAGAGATGAAAAAGATAATTATTCCTGCACTTATTGCAACTCTTTCATTTAGTAGTGTGATAGATAACTACTTAACTAATCTAAAAAATGAAGTTATAAAAGTAGAACCAAACTTTAAAGGCTTTGATCTAAAAAGAGGTGAAGAGATATTTACCTCTACACATATGGGGAAAAAAGGTAAAGAGGTTTCATGTACATCGTGTCATGGAATAGATTTAACAAAATCCCATGAAAACTTTTTTACTGCAAAGATTATTGAACCACTATCACCAAAAACAAACCCTAAAAGACTGACTAAAGAGAAAAAAATAAGAAAATGGCTCAAAAGAAATTTTAATGATGTCTACAATAGAGAAGGTACAGCAAAAGAAAAAGGTGATGTACTTACTTACATCATGTCAAAATAAAGGAGGATAAAATGAGATTAATATTTTTATTTACCATTTTTATATCAACTCTTTTTGCAGATTGGTATAGTTATAAAAAACCTGGAGTTGCTCCTGTTCAAAATAAACTTTATATAAATGAATGTGCAGCTTGTCACTTTGCATACCAGCCAGGACTTTTGCCAAGTAATTCTTGGAAAAAAATGATGGCTGGTTTAGATAATCACTTTGGTGTTGATGCAACACTACTTGATGAAGATTTTAAAGCTATATCTAAATATTTAGATGATAATAGTGCCCAAAAAGCTTTAGCTTATAAAAGAAGTAAAAAAATAGCTAGAACAATGAGAAATGATGGAAGTGTTATTGCCATTAGCAAAACACCCTATTTTATAAAAGAGCATAGAGAGATTCCAAAAAGATTTATTAATCAAAAAGAGGTAAAAGGGCTTTTTAATTGTACAGCTTGTCATACAACTGCACAAAAAGGGATTTATTCAGAAAAGGATATTTTAATCCCAAATTATGGTAAATGGGATGATTAAGGAGAGTTCTATGAAATCTTATATTTGGACACTTCCAACAAGAGTGTTTCATTGGTTATTTGCAACATCTATTTTATTGGCTTTCTTAACTGATGATGACAATCTTTTAACCTATCATGCAATAATTGGTTATTCGATTTTTATTCTTTTAGGTTTTCGATTCTTTTGGGGAATTGCTGGACCTAAATATTCTAGATTTAGTGATTTTCCATTAAGTATAAAAGCTTTAAAAGAATTTTTATCAAATATTTTTTCACATAAAGAGTATGCAGGACATAATCCTGCTGCTTCATATGTAATGATTGCAATGTTTGTAGTAACTGCTTTAACTATTATAAGTGGTGTTTTAACATTTGGTATTCAAGAAGGAAAAGGTTTATTATCTTTTCTAAATAATTCTTATTATAAAGAGATGGAGATATTTGAAGAGATACATGAATTTTGTTCAACCCTTTTAATTATATTAATTGTTGCCCATATTGGAGGAGTTTTAAGCGATAGATTACTCAAGCCTGAGACACAAACACTAAATTCAATTTTTACAGGTTATAAAACTTTAAATATAGTAAAAAATGTAAAATTAAATATTTTTCAAAAAGCCTTAGGGTTTTTATTTTTGATTATTTTTATTTTATTTTTAGTTTTTAGTTTTACAAATCAAGGGAATTTACTTCTAGTTTCAAAATATGAACCCATAAATTATGAAAAGAAAAATGAGCTTTTTGTAAGTGAGTGTGCATCGTGCCACACTCTGTATCCCTCCAAATATCTTGCCTGAAAAATCTTGGAAAATATTAATGTCAGATTTAAAAAATCATTTTGGAGATGATGCTTCTTTAGATGAAGAAGATACTCAAAATATACTTAACTTTTTGCTGGAAAATAGTGCTGAAAAAAGTACAAAAGAGGCAAGTGTAAAGGTTTTGAACTCTATTAAAAATAAAGATATAATAGCTATAACACAAACATCTTTTTGGAAAAAAGAACATAAAAATATTCCAAAAGAGATTTTTAAAAATAGTGAAGTAAAAACTAAAGCAAACTGCAGTGCTTGTCACATGGATATAGAAAAGGGTTTAATTGAAGATGATAAAATTAAAGATATTAACAGTTTTATGTAGTTTATTTTTGTTTACCTCTTTATATGCTAGTAAACACGATTTTGATTTTCACGAATACAAAAAAGAGCATATTCATAAAAATCTCGATTATTTAAATCTAAATGAGAATCAACTTGAAAAAATAAAAAAGACTCTAATCAAATATAGAAAGAAATATGCAAAATATACTAAAAAAAGAGCTTCTAAAGAGTTAAGACTAAAAGAACTTTTCAAAGCAGACAACTTTAATGAAGAAAAATATGAAGATATATTAGAAGATATATTAGAAGATGAAATAGAATTAGAAATAAAAGTATTAAAAAAAATTCATTCTATTTTAACACCTGAACAAAGGGAAAAATTTTCTTTTTATCTAAAGGAGTGGAGAGTTGAATAAAAATGTTCTTTTAGTAGAAGATGACAAACAAATGGAGAGTTTTATATGTGAGTATTTAGAAGATTATGATTTTAACTGTACAAGTTTTCATGATCCAAAAGAAGCATTAAAAGAGTTTGAAAAAAATTCTCTAAATTTTGATATTGTTATTTTAGATTTAATGCTTCCTAATATGGATGGGTTTGACCTTTTTAAAAAACTTAAAAAAATAAGAGATATTCCTGTAATTATATCTTCCGCAAGGGGAGATATTGGAAATAAAATCCATGGCTTTGAGTTGGGAGTTGATGATTATTTAGCCAAACCTTATGAACCCAGAGAATTAGTACTTAGAATTAACTCCATACTAAAAAAGAGCCACTCTTCCAAAATTAAAATTAATGAATTTATAATAGATAAATTAAATTATGAAGTAAGTTTAAACAACTACCCTATAGAGTTTACAAAAATAGAATTTGATATTTTTATTTTTTTAATTGAAAACCTAAATAAAGTTTCATCAAGGGAGCAAATTCTTCATGCTACTTCTTTAGATGAAAATACAAAAAATAGAACCATTGACATGCACATCTCAAATATAAGATATAAAATAGGAGATGATCCTAAGGAATCAAAATATATCAAATCTGTTTGGGGCATTGGTTACAAATTTGTAGGATAAAATGAGTATTAGAAAAAAAATATCAATTTTATTTATAATTAGTCTTATTTTAATGATAATAATAGGATTATGGATAGATAAAATCAATTCTCAAAGGATTGAAGATTTAGCAACTGACAAATATCTAAAAATATCAAATGAGATATTTCTAAATATTGATGATAAAAATAAAATTGATGAGATTATAAAAAAATATGGACTTAAACAATTAGAAAAATCTGATAATACACTTAGTAGAATATATTATAAAAAACATACCTTTGGATTTATATCTATTTCACAAATACCCTTTGAAGATGAATTTATAATTCACATAAAATATTTAGATGATGAATATATATTAAAAAGCCAAGATGAAAGAAACATAAATGAAAAACTAACTCTAAATATCTTAGTATTTTTAGATATATTTGTTCTGATAATCATATTTTTATATATACTAAAACTTCTATCACCACTTAAAAAAATCACAAAAGAGATTGATCACTTTTCAAATGGAGATTTCTCTTGTAGAATAGATATAAATTCAAATGATGAGATTGGTACATTAGCTAATACTTTTAATTCAATGGCAAAAAACTTGGAAGAATTAATTAAAACAAGAGAAGACCTATTAAGAGATATAGGGCATGAACTTAGAACCCCTATAGCAAAAGGGAAGTTTGTTATTGAAAAATTTAATCCTTCCCAAAATAAAGAGCTTTTAAAAAGAATCTTTTTAGATTTGGAAACTCTTACTAATGAACTAATTCAATTGGAAAAATTAAACTCTTCAAATCTAAATTTCACAAAATTTAGTGCTGAAACACTAATTTTAGAAGCATTAAATAAATTGTATATAAAAGATGAATCAAAAGTAAAATTACATATTTCTGATGATTTTAAGATTTATGCTGATTTAGAGTATTTAAGTATTGCTTTGAAAAATCTAATTGACAATGCTTTAAAATATACTACTAATTATCCAATAAAAATTGAAGCTGTTGAAAATAAAATTATCGTAAAAAATAGTGCAGATAAACTTTCAAAAGATATTGAGCATTATTTAAAACCTTTTATTCAAGAATCTTCCCAAAGAGATGGGTTTGGTCTTGGTCTAAGCATTGTTAATAAAATCCTGGTTAAACATAAATTTGAATTGGAATATTCATATAAAAATAAAGAAAATATCTTTACTATACATATAAAATAATTAATATTGTAATCAACTAATCCACTTTTTTTGTCATAATACAATTATGAGTTTTATATATATGTTTTTATCAGCCTTTTTAGAAAATTTTTTATACAAAAAAATTAATAGTTATGAAAATAGAAATTTTCAGTCATTTTTGATGTTTTTAATCTCATCAATTATACTTTTGATAATCTATTCTTTCATGTATGATTTTAATAAAGAAGATTTTTCATTTATTTATGAATGGAAATTTTATCTTCTAAACCTATTAGAACTTTTTGTATTTTATCTATATAGAGAAAACTATCATCAAAATAGTGGCAACTACACTATGATAAATATGTTTGTATTTTCAACAATTTATCTTATGCCTATACTTGCTTTTTTCTATAATTCAATATTTATATTTAATAAAAATCTTGATATACAATATGATTCTTTTTTTGAAGCTACAGTTTTTAGTTTTATTTTATTTGCTTTAACCCTTTTTTATTATGTTGATAAAATTAAAAATAAAAAGATAAAAAATCTCCCCTTGCTTTTACTTTTATTGTTTACACTACTTAATACCATGTATTTTTCTGTTAAAATTGTACAAACTTACAATGGCTTTTTGGTTTATTCATTTATTCAATTTCTTATTGCTATAAATTTTTTTATTCTAAGTAGAAAGGAATCAAAAACAATTACTCTTAAAAAGATTCTACTTTATACAGTTTGGCCATTTATATATTTTTTGTACTTTATTGCAGCTTCCTTGATTGCAGTTGAATTTATTACAATTTTCAAAAGAGTTTCACAAATTATTGCTGCAATGATTATAGATAAAAAAGTGATTATAAAAGATGCTATCTTAATTGCGATGATAATATTTATAAGCATTCTATTTTATTTGTATAAGGTTAAAATATGAAAATATATCTATTTACTGATACATTTTATGATACAAATGGTACTTCAACTTTTATTGAAGATATTGCAAGGATGAGCCAGCTTCATAATATAAATTTAAAAGTCTTTTTTTCAAATCAAAAAACACCCTCTTCTTTTTACAAAAATGTAACGAGTGTAAAAAAAATTGCTAAGTTTAAGATGCCTTTTTATCCCCAATTTTCACTTATTTTTCCAAGTTATTTTCAAATAAAAAAACTATTAAGGGAAGAAAAGCCTGATATTATTCATATCTCCACGCCAGGTCCTTTAGGTTTTTGCGCCCAGAGAGTTGCAAAAAAACTTGCTATCCCTATTGTAGGAACATATCATACAAATCACCCCTCATATATTTATGAAAATACTCACTCAAAGTTTTTAGAAAATATTTCAAAAAGGGTATTAATCAATTTTTATAAGGACTTTTCCCTTGTTTTCACCCGCTCAAAAGAGAATAAAAAGTTGATGATAAATGATATAAAAATTGACTCATCTAAAATAAAAAAAATCCCTATAGGTATAAATCTTCAAAAATTTAACAATATAAATCATGGAAAATACCTAATAGAAAAATATAAAATAAAAGAGAAAGTAAAATTTCTTTATGTGGGAAGATTAACTGATGAAAAAAATATTAAATTTTTAATAGATACTTGGAATGAGTTAATAGAAGAAAAGAGATTAGATGCTGCACTTATAATGGTAGGTGCTGGCAAATACTTAAATTATCCCCTTAAAAATGCTTACTATTTTGGTGAAATGCAAAAAGAGGAACTTTTAAGTGTTTATACCATAAGTGATGTTTTTCTTTTCCCTTCAATAACTGATACTTTAGGGCAAGTTGTAATAGAAGCTCAAATCTCAGGATTACCTGCCATTGTTTCAAATATTGGTGGTCCAAAAGAGATTATAAAAAAAGAACCAAAAAGTGGAATTGTAAAAAAAATTGATAAAGAAAAATGGAAAAAAGCTATAACAAAACTATACGAAAAAAAGCAATTTAGAAAAAAACTCTCAAAAGCTTCTAAAAAGAAAAAACACAGATACGATATCCTTAAAAGCTTTGAATATTTTATTGATATTCATCAGAAAGTACTTACTAAAGATAAAGTATAATCACAACAAAAAAGAAAGGTTTAGATGACTGCATTAGAAATAGCAGATATCGTAGGAATAATATCTTTTGCAATTAGTGGTTTTTTAATTGCTGTACATATGAAATTAGACATTTTAGGAATATTTATTTCCTCTTTTTTAACTGCCTTTGGTGGAGGAATGGTTAGAGATGTTATTGCCAATAAAACCCCATATATATTTACAAACAATCTACCTATAATATTAGTTTTATCTACACTTATTATTGCAATAGTTTTTAAACTTCATAAAATACCCGATTTAGAAGGGAAATTAGCTTTTGTATTAACAGATACAATAGGCTTAGTCTCTTTTGCTATTTCAGGAGCTTTAATAGCTATGAAATCAGATTTCAATATGATTGGTATTGTTCTACTTTCACTTTTAACAGCAATTGGTGGAGGAACACTTAGAGATGTAGTAATAAATAGAATTCCCGCTGTACTTATGAGTGATTTTTATGGTGCAATTGCCATAATCATCTCTTTTATAATAATTGCCGCTGATTCTTTCTATGAGATAAACAAAATCACCCTTCTTTCCATATTTATATTTGGTGTAATATTAAGATTAATTGCTTACAAAAAAAGATGGCATCTACCAACTTTATCCTAAGAAGATTACTTTAATGCCCAAAAACCTCCAAAGTTGATTCACTAAGTGTTGGATGGGCAAAAATCATTTTTGATAAATCTTTTAAAGTAAGTTTTGCATTTATGGCAACTAAAAATTGATGTATCAACTCAGTTGCTTCATTTCCTACAATACCAGCTCCTAAAATAGTTTCAGACTCTTCATCATAGATGATTTTTATAAACCCACTATCATCACCTTTTATTTTAGCTTTTGCACTTGTTTTAAAAAACACTTTTTTTGTTTTAAATTTTACACCTTGCTCTTTTAAAGAGTATTCACTTTCCCCTATTGATGCAACTTGTGGAGAGCAAAAAGTAACAGATGGGAAAATAGCTTTTTGAGGTAAGGCTTCATGGTTTAAAATTTTGTTTGCAACCCTTTTTGCTTCATAATAAGCCACATGGGCTAAAGCAGGAGATCTTATAACATCACCTATTGCATATATTTTTTTGTTAGTTTCTGATTGTAAATTTGAGTCCACCTCTACAAAACCATTGTCACTTGCTATATTTGCTTTTTCCAGATTTAGCTCACTTGTATTTGGAACTCTTCCAATAGAGATTAAAACCTTATCAAATTTTAACACCTCTTGTTTTTTCCCTAAATCAAGTGTAACTTGAACCCCATCTTCTAAAACCTCATATTCAATAATATTTGCTTTTACATCAACTTTTATTCCACTTCTCTCAAACTCTCTTTTGATGGTTTTTCCCATATCATCATCTTCTATAGGAAGAAGCTTTGGTGTAAACTCTGCAATATGTGTTTTAACTCCTAGTGAGTGAAAAAATGTAGCAAACTCACACCCAATAGCTCCACCACCAACTATTAAAATAGATTCTGGTAGTTTATCAAGGGTAAAAACCTCTTTAGAGGAGATGATTTTACCTTTATCTATTTTCATCAATGGATGTTCCCTATGATTAGAACCAGTTGCTATAATAAACTCAGAAGCTTCTATAATCTCATCATTTACTTTTATAGAGTTTTCATCTACAAATGAGGCTGTTCCATATTTAATCTCAGCTTTTGCTTTTTTAAGCTTTTTGAAAATTCCTGTTTTAGTATCACAAATTAGTCTGCATGTATTACTTTTAAGCTTGTCTATATCAAAACCATTTAAAGTAAAATCAACTCCACACTCTTTGAAATATGAGGCTTTTTTTGTATATATTGCACTTTCTAAAAAGTTTTTTGCAGGAACACATCCCCAGTTTAGACAAGTTCCACCTAAGTGTTCCTCATCTTTTTCTATTAAACATACAGATTTTCCACCCTCACCTAATAGGGAAGCTATCTCATATCCTGCCGGTCCTGCTCCTATTACTACTACATCATACATATTACTCTCCTACATACTCATGTGCTAAATATGAACTTCTTGTATATGGACTTGAATGAACATACTCAAAGCCTAAATCTAAAGCTATCTGTTTATATTTTTCAAATTGTGAAGGTCTAACATACTCAACAACTCTTTGAAACTCATTTGATGGTGCCAAATATTGACCAATACTTAAGTAATCACACCCAACATCTCTTAAGTCTTTCATCACTTGAATCATCTCATCTTCGGTTTCACCAAGCCCTACCATAAGTGCTGTTTTTGTTTTAGCAGTTTTAGGAGCCAAAGCTTTTAATTTTTTTAGAACTTGAAGTGATCTTTTATAGTTTGCAGCTTTTCTTATCTTATATAGACTTGGTACTGTTTCCATATTATGCCCCAAAACTACTGCTCCACTATTTGCCACAAGTTTTAAAGAGTCCATATCTCCTTGAAAATCAGGGATTAAAAGCTCAACTTTTGTATCTGGTAACTCTTTTAAGATATTTTGAGTTACTTCATAAAACTGTCTTGCTCCCCCATCTTTTAAATCATCCCTAGCTGGACTTGTGATAACCACATATTTAAGGTCAAGTAATTTAACAGAAGTTGTTACTTGCTCAATCTCTTTTTTGTTTACTTCAAGAGGTTTTCCAGTAGCTACATTACAATAGCTACATCTTCTTGTACAAATTGCCCCAAGGATTAGAAAGGTTGCATTTTTTTTAGAGAAACATTCGCTTATATTTGGGCATTTTGCCTCTTGGCAGATTGTATGGATACCAACATTGTTTAAAAGTTGGTCCATCTCTTTTTGTGCACCAAATTGAAGTTTTTTTCTTAGCCACTCTGGTTTTCTACCATTGTCACTGTTTTTTATTGTTTCCCTAATATTCATTTTTTTAGTCATTTCTAATCCTTTTAAATCTTATCTCTTAACAGTCAAAACAAACATCAAGCTCTTTAATAGCTCTTGTATCATCAGGTCTACATACACCTAATGTTTTTGGATATTCTTGGAAAGCTGCTGCATCCTCTTTTGCTAGTTTTACAGCTTCTATCATCCTGTCACAAAACTCATCAATAGTTTGCTTGTTTTCTGTTTCAGTTGGCTCTATCATAATTGCTTCTTTTACAATCAATGGGAAATAAACAGTTGGTGCATGAAGACCAAAATCTAAAAGATATTTTGCTATATCCATAGCTGTTACTTTATACTCTTTAGCAAGTGTTTTTGCAGAGAATACACACTCATGCATACATAAAGTATCATAAGGCATATCAAAATACTCTCTTAGTCTTACTCTTATGTAATTGGCATTTAGTACTGCTTTTGAACTGGCATTTTTCATCCCATTTCCACCTAAGATTGTCATATAAACAATTGCTCTTAATGAGATTCCATAGTTTCCAAAAAATGGTGATATTTTTCCAATAGAATCACTCCCGCCATTTGAAAATTGATACTCTCCATCAACTTTTTTTATTCCAAGGTCTGGTAAAAATGGTTTTAGTTTTTCATTTACCCCAACAGGACCTGAACCTGGACCTCCACCACCGTGAGGAGTTGCAAATGTTTTATGAACATTGATATGAATAACATCAAAACCAATATCTCCTGGTCTTGCCACACCCATAATTGCATTCATATTTGCTCCATCATAATACATCATTGCATCATACTCATGGGCTAAATCGCAAATCTCTTTTATCTTTTTATTATATATACCCAAAGTGTTTGGAACTGTAAGCATTACAGCTGCTACTTCATCAGACATTTTCGCTTTGAAAGCTTCAAAATCCATAGCACCATTTTCATCTGATTTGATAGTGATAACCTCATATCCAACCATTGCTGCTGTTGCTGGATTTGTTCCGTGTGAAGAATCTGGAACAATTACATATTTTCTTTTGTTTCCTTTGCTTTCATGGTACTTATGAATCATCATAATTCCTAGCATCTCACCGTGAGCTCCAGCTTGTGGAGTAGTTGTAAAAGCACTCATTCCAGTTACTGCACAAAGTTTTTGTTCTAACATATCTACAACTTCAAGGGCACCTTGAACATCTTCACTCATATTATTTGTAACTAAGTGTGGATGAATTCCAGCAAAGCCTTCAAGAGCTGCTACTCTTTCAGCTATTTTTGGATTGTATTTCATAGTACAAGAACCAAGTGGGTAGAAGTTTTTATCAATGGCAAAGTTTTTAGTTGACAAATTTGTAAAGTGTCTAACCACATCAAACTCACTAAGTTCTGGAAGCTGCGCTTTATTTTCTCTAGTAAACTCTTTTTTGATTTCACTTT
Organism: Halarcobacter sp.; assembly: GCF_963675975.1. NCBI lineage: Bacteria > Pseudomonadati > Campylobacterota > Epsilonproteobacteria > Campylobacterales > Arcobacteraceae > Halarcobacter > Halarcobacter sp. The sequence continues at coordinate 684,483 of NZ_OY780939.1, forward strand.
TAGGAACATCTAATTTAGGAAGAGATATACCTTTTCTTCCCCCTTGAGATTTTTCAAATATTGTTAATACCTTACTCATGCTTGTACTCCTAAAGTTTGTGCTAGAGCTTCAACGAACATATCCATTTGCTCTTTTGTTCTTTTTTCAGTTACTGTTACTAAAATAGAGTTTTCAAACCCATCATATAGGTTACCAAGATTTATCCCTGCATAAAAACCTTTTTTACTCATCTCTTCTAATAAATCAGTTGCATCGCAAAGTGTTTTAATAACAAACTCATTAAAAGTTTCTCCACTATTAAAAATCTCTACACCCTCAACTAAAGCTAATTTACCTTTTAGATATTCACTTTTACTATAACAAGTAGTTGCAAGCTCTTCAAAGCCCTCTTTTCCTAAAAGAGATAGAAAGATTGTACTTCTTAAAGCTAAAAGATTTTGGTTTGAACAGATATTTGAAGTTGCTCTATGTCTTCTAATATGTTGCTCCCTTGCTTGCATTGTTAATACAAATATCTCTTTGCCATCTTTATCTAAAGTTTTACCAATAATTCTTCCTGGTAAATCTCTAATATATTTCTCTCTTGTAGCTACAAGTCCAAATGATGGTCCCCCAAAAGAAAGGTAGTTTCCTAAGCATTGTCCATCAGCTGTAACTATATCAACACCCATAGAAGCAGGGTCTTTTAAAACTCCTAAAGATACTGCATATGCTGACATTACAGCAATTGCTTTATTTTCATGTAGTTTCTCTATTATCTTTTCATATGAGTTTATAGAACCTAAGAAATTTGGGTTTTGAAATAAAAATCCACCAACACTATCATCTATTTTTGCTTCAATTGTCTCATAATCACTGTGGTCACCATCTAAAGGTATAATTTCAACTTCTATATCTCTAAATTTTAAATAAGTTTGCACTACTTTGATATATGTTGGATTTACTCCACCATCTACTAAGATTTTATTTCTTTTAGAGATTCTAACAGCCATAAGTGCAGCTTCAGCCAAGGCAGTTGCACCATCGTACATAGAGGCATTTGAAACATCCATCCCAGTTAGTTTACAAACTAAACTTTGATATTCATATAATACTTGTAAAGTTCCTTGAGATGCTTCTGCTTGGTATGGAGTATAAGCTGTATAAAATTCTGCTCTTCCACTTAATGCATCAACAGCACTTGGAACAATATGGTCATAGTAACCACCACCTAAAAAGATAGTTTTATCAGTTGCATTTTTTGAAGCAAGTGTTTTAAACTTCTCAAAAGTTGTAAACTCATCTAAACCATCTTCAATATCAAGTGAGTCAATTCTAAGATTACTTGGTACAGAATCAAAAAGCTGATGCTCTTCTTCTAAACCAATAGTTTCAAGCATCTGTTTTATTTCTGTTTGTGTATGGGGAGTATATGGCATACTTATCTCCTATAATGATTCAGTGTATTCGTTGTAAGCCTCTTCATCCATAAGGCTTTCTAGTTCACTCTCATCTGAAATTGTTAATTTATAAATCCAGTTTGCATTTGCATCTTGATTTAATAATTCAGGTGTATCAAGTAGTGCCTCATTTACTTCTGTAATAGTCCCTGATACTGGAGTATAAATATCACTTGCTGCTTTAACTGATTCAATAAAGGCAACACTATCTTCAGCACTAACTTCATCATCTACTTCTGGTAACTCTAAAAATGTAATATCACCTAATTGCTCGATTGCATATGCAGAAATACCAACAACACCATTTTCACCATCAACTTCAACCCACTCATGCTCTTGACTAAATTTTTTCATTTTTTTCTCCTAATCTTCTATTTTGTTATAAATGGCAACGAAGCTTTATTTGCCTCTATTGCTCCCCTTGCATCTCTTAATTCAAAACTTCTATTTTCATCAAAATTTTCAACATCAACCATAACCAAACCTATTCCAACATTTAGTGTTGGAGAAAAAGCTGCAGAAGTTACAAAACCAATTTTTTTATCATCTTGGTAAGCTTCAAAATCTTTTCTTGCACTTCTTCTTGAAGTTGTTTTAAAAGGGATTAATAATCTTTTTACACCCTGCTCTTTCTGTTTTGCTAAAGCACTTTTCCCTACATACTCTCTTTGTAAATTTACAAACATTGATAGATTTGCTTCAAGTGGTGTAATCTCTTCTGTTAAATCGTTTCCATAAAGACTGTAACCCATCTCAAGTCTTAAAGCATCTCTAGCTCCTAAACCTGCTGGTTTAACGCCATCAGCTAATAGTGCATCCCAAATCTTTACAGCTGTAGTGGCATCTACATAAAGTTCAAATCCAAGTTCCCCTGTATATCCCGTTCGACTTAACAAACAATCTTCACCAAATATTTTTGTTTGAACAAAAGAGAAGAAACCCATATCATCTAGATTTACATCAAAATATTTTTGTAAAATTTTTTTAGAGTTTGGACCTTGAACATCCAGTTTAGAAACCTCTTTAGATCTGTCATCTAAAGAACCAGTTTTAAGTCTACTTGTAATAGTTTTAAAATCAAGTGCAGCTCTTGAAGCATTTACTACAATCATAAGTTCATCTTCGCTTATTCTATAAATAATAAGGTCATCTATAACTCCACCCTCTTCATTTAACAAAAAGCCATATTTGCATTTTCCTATTTTAAGAGCGTCTATATTTATAGAAGTTGCTTCATTTATACCTGAAGTTTGAATATCACCTTTAAAGAAAAACTCTCCCATATGTGAAGTATCAAAAAGTGCCACATCGTTTCTACAATAACCATGTTCAGCTATGATTCCATCAAACTGTATAGGCATCTCCCATCCAGCAAAAGGAACCATCTTACACTTTGTTTCAAGCTGTTTTTCATAAAGTGCAGTTCTTAATAAGCCTTCCATTACTATCCTTTTAAATTGTTCCAATTTCAAGGGAACCTTTATTTTTAAACTTCTTTTAGCAAGATAAGCAAGTTATCTTTAAAGAAGCAAACCTAAAGAGCTTTAAGAATAAAGCTTAAAAGTTTTTATGATTATATTTTAAAAGACAAAAGGGGCAAAAAAGTATCAAAAGAGGAAGCATTCAAAATTTTACTGTTTAGCATTTATACAGATATCAATATTTGATAAATAAATAATTAAAATATTATTAGTTTTATTTATAGTATAATTATAAGTAAATCTAATGATAAATTAAGTTTAATATAAGATATCAAAATGTATACTTTCATCATCTAAAGGAAAAAAATTATCTTTTGATATAAATTACAAGGAGTGATTATGGCTTGCGATACAGGTGCAAAACCAATAGAAAAAAAAGAAGAATCAAGTGAAAATCAAAATATTATAGAAAATAAAAAGGAAGAAAATATGAGTTCAAGTTTAGTATTAAGAAAAGTACCAGAATTTAAAATGGAAGCATACGATGCAAAATCAGGACACTACACAGAAGTAAGTAGTGAAGACTATAAGGGTAAATGGCATGTAGTTTGTTTTTATCCAGCAGACTTTACATTTGTTTGCCCAACAGAGATTGCAGCAATGAATGCAAAATATAATGAATTTCAAGAGTTAGGTGTAGAGATTTTAGCTGTATCAACTGATACAAAATTTTCTCACAAAAGATTTGTTGAAACTGAACCTTTATTAAAAGGATTAAAACTTACAATTGGTGCAGACTCTACAGGTGCAGTAAGTAGAGCATTTGGTGTTATGATTGAAGAAGAGGGTATTGCATTAAGAGGAAGATTCTTAATCAATCCAGAAGGAACAGTAGTAGCTCAAGAGGTTCAAGCTCCAATGGTTGGAAGAAATGTAAATGAGTTCTTAAGACAAGTAAGAGCTTGGCAACATGCTGAAAAAACTGGTGAGGTTTGTCCTGCTGGATGGGTACCTGGTAAGAAAACACTTCCAGTTAACACTGATGTAGAGCAAATGACAGGTAGAGTTGGTGATTATATCACTGTTGAAGAGATTATGTCATAAAAAAAGGTTAGTTTTTACTAACCTTTTTTAAATGGAGTAAATATGAAAATTTTAATAAGCCTATTTTTATTTATTAATTTAGCTTTTTCATCAAGTTTAAAAATTGGTGATGATTTATCAAGTCTAAAAGTTGAAGATCAATTTGATAAAATACTAGAAATAAATAAAAATATTAAAAAAATAATAATAGTTTTTTCAAAAGATAAAGGGGATGAGATAAAAAGTTTTTTAGAAACAAATCCAAACTATTTGAAAATAAACAATGCTTTATATTTTGCAGATGTTAGTGATGCACCAGGATTTGTTACAAATTTATTTATGGTTCCAAAATTTAAAAAATACGATTATTCTATTGGACTAATAAGAGATGAAAAAGTAGCTGAAAGTTTTCCTAAAAAAGATGAAAATAACTTAACAATTATAGAACTAAAGGAAAACAAAATCTCCTCTATCAAATATGAGAAAAACCTAAAATAGGTTTTTCTCTTTTAGCTTAATACTTGCGGTCATAAATTAACTTGTTACTAACTAAAATTTACAGACCGCAACTGTTAGGCTACAAATATTATCTTTTGTAATAAGCTGTTAAAGTTGACTTCTCAATTGTATGACTGTTAAGATAAAACCCAACAACTGCAGGATTTGTTTTTTCATCTAATTCAAGTTTATCAACATCAAGAGCGTGAATTGTAAACTCATATCTATGAGCTTTATCTCCTACAGGAGGACAAGCCCCACCAAAACTGTTTGTTCCATAGTTATTTAAACTTTGAATAATATCTTTATGAGGTTTATTTCCAAATCCCTCTTCAAGCTTTGAAACACTTTTAGGAATATTAAAAACAACCCAATGCCAAAATCCTGAACCTGTTGGTGCATCAGGATCATAAACAGTTAATGCAAATGATTTAGTTCCTTTTGGTGCATTTTCCCAAGATAAATCAGGAGATATATTCTCTCCACTACATCCAAAGCCATTGAACTCTTGTTTTTTTCCAAATTGTCCTGATACAGTTTCACTTTTTAAAGTAAAACCCTCTGCTAGTAATAAACTAGAACTTAAAGTTAAAATTGCAAATAATTTTTTCATATTCACTCCTATTTTTATTTATTTAATTTATACCCTGCACCATAAATATTTTCAATTGAGTCTTTAGGAAGTTTCTTTCTAAGACGTTTGATTATATCTTTTAATTTTGTACTGTTTTCTAAATCAATAATATCATCCCATAAGTAAAGTGCAATCTCATCACTTGAAAAAACTTTATCTTTTTTTGAACTAAGTAGTTCTATTAAAAGTGTTTCATGTTTTGTGAGTTTTATTTCATTGTTTTCAAAAAAGAGCGTTTTTGCACTTTTATTCCATTTTAAACCATTTTTCAAACTTAGGTATTCATTTTGATTGTTTAATTGTTTAAACTGCTTTGTAGCTTCATTTAAAGCCTCTTTTAATTCCATTCTTGAAATTGGTTTAGGAAGATATTTTGTTAGATTTAATTCTGCTGCAAACAATAATTTATCTTGTTCTAAGTGAGCCGTTAGGATTATAACTCTTGTTAAAGTATCCTCTTCTCTTATTTGTTTTGTTAATTCAAGTCCATTTAGTATGGGCATATTTATATCTAGTAACATAATATTTGGTTTATATTTTTTGTAAGATTCTAAAGCCTCTTTTCCATTTGAAACAACATAAACCTCTTTAAAATATCTTTTTAGATATCTGCCATAGTTTTCCCTTGTTTCTAATTCATCTTCAGCATACAAAAGAGTTAAACTATTCATTCTCTTCCTTTGATAAAATAATAGAAAATTTAGCTCCTAAATTTTCATTTTCAACTTTTAATTCCCCATGCATAGATTTTTCAACAATCATTTTTGCCATACAAAGACCATGTCCAGTTCCTTGTGAATGCGGTTTTGTTGTAAAATAAGGATCAAAAATTTTTTCAAAAAACTCTTTTGGAATCCCTCCACCATTGTCGCTTATTTCTAAATAAGCCTTGTTATCAACTGTTCCTATAAAAATTTTGATTTTTGGATTTTCTATTTTATTATCTACTAATACATCTTTTGCGTTATTAAGTATCACTAAAATTGCTTGGATAAACTCTTTTTTTATACCTACAATTTTTGAGTCCTCTTGAATCTCAAATTTACACTCAATTTGTTTTGATTCAAAAAGTTTATAAACAAGACCAAAAGCTATATCAAAAGCCTCTTTTATAAAAAATACCTCTTTTTCATCATTTGGTTGTAAATAGTTATTAAAACTTTCAATAGTATCTGACATATAAAAGGTAAGTTTTTCTATCTCATTTAGATGCTCTTCAAGTTTTTCACTATCTAATTTTTTATCTTCAAAATCTGCTTCTATATTTGCTACTACTGAGTTTATTTGTGATAGGGGTTGTTTCCATTGATGAGCTATATGAGCTAAAGTTTCTCCAACTGCCGCAAGTTTTGATTGGGCAATTAAAAGTTTATCTTTATCTCTTAATTCATTTAGTTGTTTATTTACCTCTTTTTCTAGTTTTTTATTATAACTGATTTTTGAGATTATAAAAAAAACTAAAGCCAAAGCAAAAATTATAAATATAAATACATAATGTTGATTTTGAATCGCTATATCAAACATTAGTAATCACATCTATTTTATAACTTTTTGTAGTGCTTCTACAATAGCTTTTGATTCTAAAGATTTGATTTTATCTTCTAGTGATTGGGCAGTTTCATTATTAGAAATATCTAGCTTTTTTTGCAAAATATATTCACCCTCATCATAGTTTTCATTTACAAAATGAATAGTACAACCAGACTCTGTTTCTTTATTTTCAATTACTGCTTTATGTACATTTGAGCCATACATACCTTTTCCACCAAATTTTGGTAAAAGTGCTGGATGTGAATTTATGATTTTATTTTCATAAGCACAAATAAGATTTTTCTCTAATTTTTTCATAAATCCTGATAAAAAAATAAAATCAACTTTAAACTCAAGCATAAGATTTGTAATCTTCTCATCTAAGTTTTCATCTGGAAATTTTTTTGCATTTATTATAAAATTTGGTATATTTTTATTTTCTGCTTTTTTTAATACATTTGCATCACTATTATTTGATATTACAAGTACAACTTGTCCATCTAAAATTTTTTCTTCACACGCTTTTTGTATAGTTTCAAAGCCACTTCCATTGTGTGAGGCTAAAATCCCAATTCTTTTCATTTTTTTCCCTATAAATTTATGAGGCGAATTATAACAACATTTTTTTAAATCCCAAAACTCTATTTTAATCTTTGAGAGTGAGTTAAGGCTATTGCTATTGCATCTGTTATATCTAGTGGTTTTATCTCTTTTTTTATTCCAAGTAATCTTTTTACCATAAAAGCCACTTGCTCTTTTTGAGCTTTTCCATTTCCTGTTACTGCTTGTTTTACCTGTAAAGGTGTATATTCTGCAAAATTACCAAACTCTTGTAAAACTTTTAAAGAGATTGCCCCTCTAAATTGTGCTAGTTTTATTACTGTTTTTGGATTAAAAGCATAAAACATATCTTCTATGGCAACTTCATTAATTTCATATTTTTTAAAAATCATATCAAGTCCTTCACACATCTCTACTATCTGCTCTTGAAGAATTTTTGTTTTTATTTTAATCAACCCAGCTTCTATTAATTTCACATTATTTCCCACTTTTTCAATAACTGCATATCCACAGTTTCTTGTTCCCGGGTCAATTCCTAATATTTTCAACTTTTCACATTTCCTTAGATTTAAACTTTTCACATTATGTAAGTGCTTTATAATGGTACATTTTACATAAATATTCACTTAAGTTCAAAAAGTTCTTCACATTATAAAATTTTTTTATTCACCTGTGAAAAACTTTTAAAGTTTATTTAGATATAATCTATCAATTTATATATAAAGAGTAAGTATTTAATGACAAGCAAAGAGTTTTTAACTATTATTAAAAAAGAAGCTAATCCAACAGATTACAAAAGATATCTAAAACAATTAAGCTACAAAAAAATTTCTTCTGATGACAAACTAGCAGTATTTGAAGTTTCAAACAGATATTTAGCATCTTGGATAAAAAGTAAATACAAGCCTTTAATTCAGCACTGTTTCGAAATCTATGATGGAACAAAACCAGACATTGAGATAAAAATAACAGGTGAAAAGAAAAGTAAAAAAGAGATTATTTCAGAAAAAGCAAAAAGTGAAGCTACTGAAAGTACTATATTAAACCCTTCATATACCTTTGATTCTTTTGTTTTAGGAAGCTCTAACCAAATGGCATATAACGCATCTTTGGCAGTTTCAGAAAAACCAGGTATTCAGTATAATCCCCTATTTATCTATGGTGGAACTGGACTTGGTAAAACTCACCTTTTACAATCAATTGGTAATGATGCAATTGAAAAAGGTAAAACAGTAATCTATGTAACAATTGAACAGTTTATGAATGATTTTACATTTTCTATTAAAAATAAAAATATGGAACATTTTAGAAGTAAATATAGAAAATGCGATGTTTTACTAATAGATGATATCCAGTTTTTAAGTGGAAAAGAGCAAACTCAAGAGGAGTTTTTCCATACATTTAATGAACTTCATAATGCTAAAAAACAAATTGTAATGACTTCAGATAGACTTCCATCTCAAATTGCAGGTTTAGTTGATAGATTAAAATCAAGATTTGAATGGGGATTAACAGCAGATATCCAAATTCCGGGGCTTGAAACAAAAATTGCTATTATTGAAAAGAAAAGTGAATTAAATGGAATTAATCTAAGTAGAGAAATTGTAAACTATATTGCAACTAACTTAGATAACTCTATTAGAGAGATTGAGGGTGTTTTAATTAAATTAAATGCCAGTGCATCACTACTTAATCAAGAGATTAATTTAGAACTTGCACAAAATCTTTTAAAAGAACAAATTAAAGAGAAAAAAGAAAATATAAAATTACCTGATATAATATCCCTTGTTGCAAATGAATTAAATATTAAACCAAGTGATATAAAATCTAAGAAAAGAACCGCTACAGTGGCTAATGCCAGAAGAGTAGTAATATATCTTGCTAGAGAATTAACTCATAACTCTATGCCAGATATTGCAAAATTTTTAGGTATGAAAGATCATAGTTCAATATCTAAAAATATTCAAAAAACAAATGAGTTAATAGAAACGGATGAAAACTTCAAATTAATCATCCAAAATCTAAAAAATAAGATCATACATTAAGGAGTGGAAAAAAAAGTTTAAAGTTAAAGTGTGAAAAGGTGTGAACTATTAATGATGTTTATTCACATACACAAAGTGCCTAAAACAGATTGTTTAAATAAAGTTTTCATCTTTTCACATTGTCTACTACTTCCACTAATTAATATAAATAAATAGGAGCTAATAAATGAAGTTCATAATAACAAAAAGCATATTTGAAAATATTGTTTCATCAATGCAACCTTTTTTAGAAAAAAAAGATGCAAGTTCTATTACTTCTCACATATACTTAGAAGTAAATGATTCTAAATTAACATTAAAAGCAACAGATTACGAAATAGGATTAGAATGTTCTATTGAATCTATTACTGAAGCTATATATGGAAAAGCAACAGTAAATGGTTCTAATCTATTAGGTATTATTAAAAGATTAAAAGATGCAGATATCATAATTGAAACTGCTGATAATAATCTAATTATCAAACAAAACAAATCAACATTTAAATTACCAATGTATGATGCTGATGAATATCCATCACTAATGTTACAAAATGATTTAAAAAATTTAGAAATTTCTACTATTAATTTAATTAATTCTATTAGAAAAATTACTCCTGCAATTGATAACAATAATCCTAAATTTGAATTAAATGGTGCTTTAATTGATATTAAAAGTTCAAAAATAAATTTTGTATCTACTGATACTAGAAGATTAGCTATTTCTCATTTACAAAATATCTCAAATGCTGAAGCTCAATTTATTATTCCTAAAAAAGCAATTATTGAAATTCAAAAACTATTTTTAGATGATGCAAATATTATGTATGATGAAAACAATCTAATTGTTTCTAATTCAAATATGAAATTTTTTACTAAACTAATAAATGGTAGATTCCCAGATTATGAGAGAATCATTCCTCAAAGTTTAAAATACAATATGACAATTCCAAAAAGTATGTTAGTGGAATCTATTAAATTAGTAACTTCATTATTCTCAAATATTAAAATTACTTTTAGACCACACTCTATTGTATTTGAATCTTTAGATGAAGATACAGAATCAAAAACTCAAATTGATATTGAATTAAATATTGATCAAGAGTTTTATCTTGCAGTAAATGCAAAATATATGCTTGACTTTTTAAGTCAAACAAACAACGAAGATGTTAAGATTGGATTTAATGAATCAAATTTACCATTCTATTTAGAAGATGAAAAATTCTTTACAATTGTAATGCCAATCGTTTTAGAAAAATAAATTTAAAGAAGGAAATTTATAATGAGTCAACAAGAATACGGCGCTAGTAATATTAAAGTCTTAAAAGGTTTAGAAGCTGTAAGAAAAAGACCAGGGATGTATATTGGTGATACAAACATCAATGGTTTACATCATATGGTTTATGAAGTTGTAGATAACTCTATTGATGAGGCTATGGCAGGTTTCTGTAAAAATATTAAAATTACTATGACAAAAGATCATTGGATTAGAGTTGAAGATGATGGTAGAGGTATTCCTACATCGATGCACCCAACAGAAAATATGAGTGCAGCTACAGTTGTTTTAACTGTACTTCACGCTGGTGGTAAATTTGATAAAGATACATATAAAGTATCTGGTGGTCTTCACGGGGTTGGTGTATCTGTTGTAAATGCACTTTCTAAAGATCTTAAAATGACAATTTACAGAGAAGGTAAAATTCATTATCAAGAGTTTTCAAAAGGTATTCCAAAAGCACCTTTAGAAGTAATAGGTGATAGCCCAAGAAAAACAGGTACTACAATTGAATTTTTGGCTGATGATTCAATTTTTGAAGTAACTCAATATGAATTTGCTACATTAGCAAAAAGATTTAGAGAAGTTGCATACTTAAACTCATTTATCTCTATTACTTTAGAAGATGAAATTAGAAAAACAAAAGAGGTTTATCATTTTGAAGGTGGTATTAAACAGTTTGTTGAAGATATAAATAAAGAAACTGCTGTATCAGATGCAGTTGCTTTCTCAGAAAGAGTTGAAGATGTAGAAGTAGACATCGCTGTTATGTATAACTCTACATATACAGAAAAAACTCTATCATTTGTAAATAATATCCGTACTATCGATGGTGGTACTCACGAAGCTGGTTTTAAAGCAGGTCTTACTAGAAGTATTGTTAAATATGTTAATAATAATGCAAATGCAAGGGAAAAAGATACTAAAATTACAGGTGATGATGTAAGAGAAGGTCTTATTGCAGTTGTATCTGTAAAAGTACCAGAGCCACAATTTGAGGGTCAAACAAAAGGTAAATTAGGTTCATCATATGTAAAACCAATTTGTCAAAAATTAACTTCAGAAGTATTAGATAAATATTTTGAAGAGAATCCTGTACAAGCTAAAGCTATTATGGATAAAGCTTTAATGGCTGCACGTGGTAGAGAAGCAGCTAAAAAAGCTAGAGATTTAACTAGAAAAAAAGATGCTATGACAGTTGGAACACTTCCAGGAAAACTAGCAGAGTGTCAAAGTAAAGACCCAGCAGTTAGAGAGTTATACCTGGTGGAAGGGGATTCTGCAGGTGGTTCAGCAAAACAAGGTAGAGATAGAGTTTACCAAGCAATTTTACCTCTAAAAGGTAAAATTCTAAATGTTGAGAAATCAAGACTTGATAAAATTTTAAAATCTGATGAGATTAGAAATATGATTACAGCTCTTGGTTGTGGTATTGGTGAAGATTTTGATGAAGAGAAAATTAGATATCACAAAGTAATTATTATGACCGATGCCGACGTTGATGGAAGCCACATTCAAACACTTTTATTAACATTTTTCTTTAGATTTTTAAGACCTATTGTTGAAAAAGGTTATTTATATATTGCGCAGCCACCATTATTTAGATATAAAAAAGGTAAAAATGAAACTTATCTAAAAGATGAAACAGCATTATCAAATTTCTTAATCGAAAATGGTGCAGAGAGTTTTGAATTTAATGGATTAGGTGTAAACGATTTAATTGACTTATTTAAAACAGTTTCAAGATATAGAGGTATGTTAAGTCAACTTGAAAAAAGATATTCTTTAATTGAAGTATTAAAACATCTTGTTGAAAATCCAGATTTAGTTAAATTGGAACAAAAAGAGCTTTATGAAGTGGTTAAAAACTTTATTGAAGACAAGGGTTATAATATCTTAACTAAAACGATTACAGAAGAGTATATTCAATTATTCGTACAAACAAATGAAGGTTTAGAAGAATTAGTAATAGATGATGAATTATTTGCATCACCATATTTTAGTGAAGCTACATATATTTACTCAAAACTTGTTGAGAGAGATATCTCAATGTTTGAGGGTAGAGATTTAGTTGAAGTTTTAGAAGAGATTGAAGGTTTAGCTAAAAAAGGTGCATATATCCAAAGATATAAAGGTCTTGGTGAGATGAACCCTGAGCAACTTTGGGAAACAACTATGACTCCTGAAGATAGAAGACTTTTAAGAGTAAATATTGAAGATGCTGAAGCTGCAAGTGATACATTTACTTTATTTATGGGTGATGAAGTTGAACCTAGAAGAAACTACATTGAAGAACACGCAAAAGACGTAGAACACTTAGATGTATAATTAAAAAAGAGGTCTTTCCTCTTTTTTACTTTCCTATCAAATATTCTCAATATATTTGGAGACTTATGAAAAATAAAAAATTTTTATCTTATGAAGCAAAGATAATTTTGGCCATAATATTAGTTATTTCTTTTGTATTATTGCCTTTTAGTATCTCTGATTATCTTTTTTCTTATGAAGATAATTTAAAAAATCTTTATTATAAATATTTAGATAAATATCCTTTATGGATAGATATGCTAGTACTTATTTCACCTGTAATAATATATATATTAATATCACAAATAAGAAAAAATCGATCAGATTATAAAGAAGATATTATTTATAATGTAAAATGGAAATGGGAATGGTCAAGAAATGATATTGTAAATTTACAATGTTTTTGCCCAACTTGTGGTGAAGAGCTTTATTATGAAAGTTTATATAATGACAATAATTTAAAACTACAAAAATTAGATTTTATTTGTGATAAATGTAATAAGGTAGTAACATCAATTCCCTATAGTAACAATGTTTCAAGATCATCTTTAAATATTAAAAAAGAGATAGAAAGAGTAATTAGAAAAAAAATGATGAAAAAATAATTATATATTTAATATAATAAAATATTTTTTATGATAAAATTTTATTATATTAAGGAAATTAAATGAATTTTTTAAAATATTTTTTAGTTTTGTCACTACTTTTTGTGCAATTATTTTCTTCAGATTTAAAAAATGATGAAGATATTCCTGCAATTGTTAGTATAGATTGGTTAAAAACAAATTATAATAATCCAAATTTAGTAATAGTTGATTTAAGAGATACACAAGAGTATCTTAATGGACATATAAAAAATGCAGTAAATATACCAGGTTTAAAATCTTTATTTGATGAAAAATTTATGATGCCTAAACTTGATTTTCTAAGAAATTTAATGAGTAATGCTGGCATTGACAGTACTAGTAAAGTTGTAGCTTATGATAATGGTGATTTTATTTGGGCTGCAAGATTTTATTGGATTTTAGAAACCTTAGGGCATGATGATGTAGGAATTTTAAAAGTGGCATATGGACCACTTGTAGAAAAATCATTCACTATTTCTACTGAAGAATATAAACCAGAAAAAAAAGAGTTTATACCAAGAGTTGATAATGAAAAAATCCAAACTAAACTTAGTACACTTTTAGCAATTGGTAAAAAAACTATAATAGATGGTAGAAAAAAATCACATTATGAAGGGAAAGAATCTTTAGCTAAAAGGTTTGGTCATATTCCAACAGCTAAAAATTATGCTTGCACACAAAACTATCAAGTGTCTGAAAATGGCAATATAATGAAAGATTTAAATCAATTAAAAGAGGTTTATAAAGACGTATCAAAAGATAAAGAGATAATTCTTTATTGTGACGGTGGAGCAGAAGCAGCATTAAATTATATTGTACTTCAAGAATTGGGTTACAATGTATCTGTTTATGATGGTTCTTGGCTTGAATGGGGGAATGATAAAGAAGTTCCCATAGAAAATCCATCAAAGTAGTTTAAAAGATGCAATATAAAGGCTCTATTAAAAAGCGATTAACAGCAATAATTGTTTCAGTTACAATTTTAACTGCGTTAATAGGTTATAGTAGTTTTGTATATTGGTATATGACTAATCAATATAACAATGTATTAAAACTTTCAAAATCAGTAGCTTTAGTTTTAGGGCAAGATATTGCAAAACTAGTATTATTAAATGATATTTCAGTTGCAGCAGATATAACTACAAAATTAAAATCTTTTAAAACTTTAGATTCAATGGTTTTATATAAATTAGATAATACTCCTATTTTACAATATTCTAAAAATGAAAAAAGTTTTGTAGCTGATAAATTACCTGATGAAAAAAACAGACAAACTACTATTGATACTCAATTTTTAAAACTGTATGTAGACGCAAAGTACCAAAATAATCATTTAGGATATATTCAATTTAAATTTTCAATTCAATCTATTTATGATGTAATAAAAAAAGATATCTATTCTATCTTAACTATTTTATTTATTATGTTGATTTTTTCTTATATTCTAGCAACTATTTCATCAAGAAGATTTACAAAACCTATTTTAAAACTTGTTACATTTTTGGAAAATGTTGATTTCTCACACTCTTTAAATAAAGAGATCCATACAAAAGAAAATAATGAATATGGTAAATTATATAATGAAGTAAATATTATGTTAGATAGGCTTGAGAAAGCTAAATTAGAACTTCAAATAGCAGCTGCAGCATTTGATACACAAAATGGTATGGTTATTACAGATAAGTATCAAAAGATTTTAAAGGTTAATAAAGCATTTACAAATATCACCGGATATACAGCCCAAGAGGCTGAAGGTAAAACTCCAAGTATATTAAAATCAGGTATTCATGGTGAAGAATTTTACAAGAAAATGTATAAATCTTTACAAATAAATCATTTCTGGATGGGAGAAATCAATAATAAACATAAAGATGGAACGGTTGTAAATGAGTTATTAATTATCCACTCAATATTAGATGATAACAATGAAGTTTTATATTATGTAAGTTCATTTAGTGATATAACCTTACAGAAAAAAGCAGAGGCAGAGTTAAAGCTAAAAGAAGAATTATTAATACAAAAATCAAAAATGGCTTCTATGGGGCAAATGCTTGAGAATATAGCCCATCAATGGAGGCAACCTTTATCTATCATCTCTACAACATCAAGTGGGCTTTTATTGAGAAAAGATATGGGTATGGAGATACCAAAAGAGGATGAAGTTGCAGATTTAGAAAAAATAGGAGATACAGTTAAATATTTATCTCAAACAATTGAAGATTTTAGAAACTATTTTAATCCAAATAGAAATAAAGAGTTATTTAATTTAAAAGAGTGTTATGAAAAAACACTAAAACTTTTAAATACTAAATTTAGTGTATTAAATATCAAAGTAATACAAAGGCTTGAGGATGTAAATGTATTAGGTTATGAAAATGAGTTTACACAAGTTATTATGAATCTTTTAAATAATACAAAAGATGTTCTTGTTGAAAAAAATAAAGAAAATAGACTAATGTTTGTTTCTATTTATAGAGATGGAAACAATGCAATTTTTTCAGTAAAAGATAGTGGAGGAGGAATCCCTTCACATATTATGGATAAAATATTTGAACCATACTTTACAACTAAAGGTAAAGAGAAAGGTACAGGTATAGGTTTATATATGTCTAGAGAAATTATAGAAAAGCATATGGATGGTAAACTTAAACTTCAAAATAAAAAATTTATTTATGAAGAAAAAGAGTTTATTGGTGCCCATTTTAAAATCATCTTACCTTTAAAACAAAAAAATAAAAAATAAATCTCTTACATTTTGTAATTAAATTAAATAAGATTCTTTTTTTTAACTATACTTTCACAAATAATAAAAGGAAAATATAGTGAATATATGTGGAATTGAATTAAAAAGTAACCAATTATTAATAGCAACATTCAACGAAAATGAATATATAGATTTAAAAACAAAAAAAATAGTATTAGAAGATGATGAAAATCAATTAAGTATAAGAGAATTTTGTAACCAATTCTTACTTTTTTTAGAACAAAATAATATAGAAAAAGTGTATATTAAAAAAAGAGCAAAAAAAGGTAATTTTGCGGGTGGTGCAGTTACTTTTAAAATGGAAGGATTAATTCAACTAAATCCTTTATGTGAAGTTGAATTAGTTTCAGCTCAAACTATCTCAGCTTTTGAAAAAAAGAATATTATAGAATTTCCAGAAAAGTTGATGAAATACCAAGAACAAGCTTTTTTAACTGCATATTCTCAATTATAAAATATATTTAGCTTAAATATATTATTTTTTAATATAGATAAAATAGCTATAATATTCTAACTCGCAATAAAAGGGATTTTATGAATGAGCAAGAATCAATAGATAAAATTGAATTAGTATATTTAACAAAAGATGATCATGAAGATATCGTAAGACTTATGGAAGATGAGTATAGATATCTTGACGATTCTGTATGGACTCAAGAAGAGTTTTATTCACTTATAGAAAAATTTCCTGATGGACAAGCAGGGATTAAAATAAATGATGAATTGGCTGGCTTTGCTTTAAGTATTATTGTTGATTATAATAAGTATGATGATACACATAGTTATAAAGAGATTACAGGGAATTACTCCTTTGATACCCATGATGATAATGGAGACTTACTTTATGGGGTTGATATTTTTATAAATAAAAAATTTAGAGGTTTAAGGCTTGGAAGAAGGCTTTATGAGTTTAGAAAAGAGCTTTGTGAAGAGAAAAATTTAAAAGGTATTATTTTTGGTGGAAGGATTCCAAACTATTCAAAATATGCAGATAAAATTTCACCTAAAGAGTACATTCAAAAGGTTAAATCAAGAGAGATTTATGATCCAGTATTAAATTTTCAATTATCAAATGATTTTTATGTAAAAAGGGTTATTAAAAACTATCTTGAAGGGGATATCCATAGTAAAGATTATGCTTGTCTTTTAAGATGGGACAATATCTATTATTCAAAACCAACAAAAGAGCCTATGTCTGAAAAAAGAGTTATAAGACTTGGACTTATCCAATGGCAAGTAAGACCCTATAACAATATTGAAGAGGTATTAGAACAAGCCGAATATTTTGTAAACTCTATCTCTTCATATAGAAGTGATTTTGCCCTATTTCCTGAGTTTTTCAATGCTCCACTTATGGCAAAATACAATCATTTAAGTGAAGCAGATGCAATTAGAGAACTTGCAAAATATACTCCTCAGTTTGAAGAGGAGTTTTCAAAACTTGCAATCTCTTATAATATAAATATTATAACAGGAAGTATGCCTCAACTTGTTGATGGGGTTTTATACAATGTTGGGTTTTTATGTAAAAGAGATGGTACCGTTGAAAAATATTCAAAAATACATGTAACCCCAGATGAAGAAAAAGTTTGGGGCTTAAAAGGTTCAAATGAGATTAGAACCTTTGACACAGATTGTGGAAAAATTGGAGTTTTAATCTGTTATGATTCAGAGTTTCCAGAGTTAAGTAGACTTCTTGCTAAAGATGGAATGAATATTTTATTTGTACCATTTTTAACTGATACTCAAAATGGATACTCAAGAGTTAGACTTTGTGCCCAAGCAAGGGCAGTTGAAAATGAGTGTTATGTTGCAATTGCAGGTTGTGTTGGAAACTTACCAAAAGTTGCCAATATGGATATTCAATATGCACAATCAGCTGTATTTACACCTTGTGATTTTGCATTTCCTGCAAATGGAATAAAAGCAGAATCAACACCAAATACAGAGATGATTTTAATAGCTGATGTGGATTTAGAACTTTTAAATGAACTTCATAATATAGGAAGTGTAAATAATCTAAAAGATAGAAGAACAGATATTTATGATGTAATTAGAAAATAAAAGGATTTTTATGTTCAAAATTAAATCTTTAGACCATTTGGTTCTAACTGTAAAAGATATCGATAAAACAGTAGAGTTTTATACAAATATTTTAGGTATGGAAAAAGAGATTTTTAAAGAAACAAGAATTGCTTTAAAATTTGGACATCAAAAAATAAATCTACACCAACTAGGAAATGAGTTTGAGCCAAAAGCAAAAAATGTAAAAGAGGGAAGTTCTGATTTGTGTTTTATTAGCGAAACTAGTGTAGAAGAGTTTAAAAAGCATATTGAAGATAATAAAATAGAAGTTATTGAAGGACCTATAAAAAGAACTGGAGCAATGGGTGAGATAAACTCTATTTATCTAAGAGACCCAGATGGAAACCTAATAGAGGTTTCTAACTATATTTATAAAATATAACTAAACTAATATAAAAATATATTAGTTTAGAAATCCTATAACAATAGGTAATAAAATAGCAGTAAATATACCACAAAGTCCCATTGCAAGTGCTCCAAATGCTGCTGCTTTTTCTCCCATTTCTACAGCTCTTGCTGTACCAATTCCGTGAGAGATTAATCCAAGAGCAAAACCTTTTGAAGTATCATGTTTTATTTTCATAACTTTAAATACCAAACTTCCAAAAAGTGCCCCAATAATTCCTGTAATAATCACAAATCCAACTGCTAAAGATGGAATTGCTCCAATTTGTTCAGAAGTTATAATTGCAATTGGTGCAGTAATAGATTTTGTAGTCATTGATAACATTGTACTTATACTTGCATCTAAAGACCAAAGCAGTAAAAGTGCAATGAATACTGAAAATGTTCCAGCAACAAAAAGTGTTATAACAATTGGAAGAAACAAAGACTTGATATATTTTAAATTTTTATATAAAGGTAAAGCCAAAGCAACCGTTGCAGGTCCTAAAAAGAAGTGTATTATCTCAACAGATTTAAAATACTCTTTGTATGAGGTTCCTGTTATTAAAATCGCGCTCATAATAAAAATATATGCAATTACAATTGGTTGTAGCAAAGTGTGTTTATTGGCTTTCTCATAAATTATAATTCCTAATTTGTATGAGCCTAATGTAAAAATCAACCAAGTTAGAGGAGTTGATGTAATATATTCTACTAATGCATCATAATTCATTTTTTTTCTCCTTCTTTGTTGTCATAATATCTATTAATTTTGCACTAAATGCAAGAGCAATTAATGTTCCAAAAAATAGAGAAATAACAATAGCCCAAAACTCTTTTGAAATAGTGTCTACTTGTGTGATAATTCCCATTGCAGCAGGTATAAATAAAAGTGGTAAATATCTTAAATGTAAAAACGCTGCATTATCAAGGGATTGAAAACTACTTTTTTTAATAATAAGAAAAAATAAAAGTAGAACCATACCAATAACAGGACCAGGAACTATCAAATCAAAAAATCTCACTACACATCCTCCAAGAAATTGGAAGATTAGTAGTGTTATCAAACCTTTTAACATAAATATTAGTCTTTAAACAGTTGGTAAATTGAACAAAAGTCCTCTTCACCTTTACCATCTTTTTTCATTTTTCCAAATAACTCTTTTGGAACGGAAGCTGTAAATAGTGGCTGATTTAAACTATATGCTAAATCTTGTAATGTATGTAAATCTTTATAAATAGCATTATTTGAGAAGTGTGCAGAAAAATCCTCTTCTAATAGTTTTTGAGTTTTAGCTTTTAAAACTAGTGATTGCCCACCACCAACTCCAAGAATCTCTAATAATGAACTTTTTTCAATATCACAAGCTTCACCTAAAGCAGTACATTCTGCAATTGTAGCCATAAATGAACCTAAACATAGGTTATTGATAAGTTTCATTTTTGAAGCTTTTCCTTCATCTTTTAAATAAAATATCTCTTTACCAATTTTTTCTAATAAAGGTTTGCAAGCATCAAAAGTCTCTTTTTTACCAGCTGTTACAATAGTAACTAAACCTTGTAAAGCTGGTGCTACACTTCCAAAAATTGGTGATTCTAAATATTCACCCTCTTTTTCATCTACAAGTTTGTGAAACTCTAATACTTTTTCATAGTGATTTGTTGTTAAATCTATAATTGTTTTTCCTGTTAAATCAGCACTTAATAAACCATTTTCCATTTTAAATATATTTTCAACAGCACTTGATTCAAATAAACACATAAATACAATATCACATTTTTCAATTAATTCTTTTGGTGAATCAACAATTGGGTAACCTAAATGTTCAACTTTCGATTTTGTTCTATTATATACAGTTAACTCTTCACCCATATCTGTAAGTCTTTTTGCAATAGCAGTTCCTAAATTTCCTAAACCTATAAATCCTACACTCATAATCTTCCTTTCTTTTTTTAGAATTATAGTTAAATTTATTATAAATCTTATTTAGAACATATAAGAAAAAAATTATTAAATTAAAATTTTTACTCTTTGGAATAATATATGCATATATTTTTTTTGAGGAGTTTATAATGAGTATAAATGAAAAAACTATTTTTGAACAAATTAAAATAGCTATTACAAGCGATAATATAAAGATACTTAGAAAGCTTTGTGACTCTGCAGATATGAATGTTCGTAGAGCTTTGGCTAAAAACAAAAATATTGATGAATTTATTGGAAATAAATTACTTTTTGATCCAGTGCTAAATGTATCATATCAAGCTTCATTAAATCCAAATACAACACAAAAAAGAGTTTTTGATGAAAAAATCTTAACTCAATGTGTAAAATGTGATGTAGATGAATTAAAATTAGATTGTGCTAATTGTCCCCATTCTAAGTAATAATTGTATTTAAAAGTATTGAACTACCAATACAAAATAGAATAAATCCAGATATGTTTTCAATATGATTAGAATGCTTATCTAAAAAGTTTTTGCTTTTTTTATTTGTAACTAAATAAACAATAAATATATCCCAAAAAAGTACAGCAAAAAACATCCAAGCGGCATAAAATGATTGAACAAAAAATGGGGTACTATTTTGAATAGATATTGAAAACATTGTAAAATAAAATATTGAGTTTTTTGGATTTAAAATAGCTGAAAAAAATCCCATTGAAAAATATTTTAGAATATCTTGTTTATTTTTCTTTTTCTCAATTTTTTCTCCAAAAAGATCTCTTTTTTGAGATTTTAATAATAAAAAACCAATATATAAAAGATAAACAGAACCAAGAATTTTTATAATAGTAAAAATAAACTCATTGTTTTTTATAAGAGTTATTCCAAATAGTGCAAGCAAAATATATACTAAGTTTGCAATAGCAATACCAGTAGAAGTGATTACTCCACTAAGTTTTCCATATTTTGAAGAGTTTGAGAGTATTATAAAAAAGTCTACTCCAGGACTTAAAAGTGCCATAAAATGTGCTAGAGCTAGGGCTAAAAAACCCATTAAATAAATTTCCATCTAATTCCTTTTAAAAAAGAAATTATAAGTTATTGATTTTATTTAGTCTTGTACAAAATTGAGTTTATATTGATTGGGTGTAGTTGCAACTATTTTTAAAAAATTTCTGTGAAAATGACTTTGATCTGCAAATCCACACTCTAAAGCTGTATCTACTAAAGAGTTTCCTTTTTTTAGATACTCTTTTGCTTTATTTATTTTTTCATTTATTAAATAAGCATGGGGAGTCATATTTAGTTTATTTTTAAATAGTCTAATTATATAAAATGGATTTAAATCAAATTTGTTTGCTAAGTGATTTAAAGAGATATTCTCTTTATAGTTTTTTTGAATATATTTTTGTACTTGCGAAAATTTTAAATCATCTTCATTACTTGGAGTTTTATGGAAATCATTTATGTAGGTTTTAAATAATTTTGTAAAAAACAGTATTAAATCTTCCTCTTTTTCTTCATAGGTTATATTAGTAAACATTGTTTCACACAAGCTTTTAAACTCTTCATATATATTTTTATCATCTAAAAAGTCTTTATCAAAGGGTATAAACTCCTTTATATCTTCACAAATAGTTTTTTGAATACCATAACACCAATTTTCATCTAAATAGAGCATATAATAAAGATTTGGAGTTTTATCTATAGGGTTACATGAGTGAATCTCATTTGGATTTACTAATGCTAACATTCCAATATCAAAATTATAGATTTTATCTTTATTTGTATATATAGTTTCACCTTTTATATTTATTCCAATAGACAAGGTATCATGTAAATGTTTTTTATAATGTTTTGTATTGTTTGAATATCGAAGTTCCAAATATGGTAAGTTTTCATCTGTAAAAATTTTAGTGAATATTTTTTCTTTCATATATAATTATAATCATTTTATGATTTATTTATGTTTTAGAAAGGAATAAGCTTTTTATATGTTTATATAAGTAATAATTACAAAAAAAGTAAAATATTTTTTACTTAAATTTATTGAATGGAATTAAATATGCATTTTTTGCATAAAAAGAGAAAAAAATGGGTAAACAATATAAACAATTAACAAAAGAAGATATAGATTTTATAAAAAAGCAAAAGTTATTTTATATCGCTTCTTGTAGTGATGCAGAAGTAAATCTATCACCAAAAGCTTATGATAGTATTGCAATTGCAGCAGAAGATACTATACTTTTTTTAAGTTATCCAGGAAGTACTAATAGAACACAAAAAGATGTTTTAAATGATGGTAAAATTACACTCTTATTTAATGCTTTTGAGGGAGATCCTTATCTTTTAAGAATATTTTGTAAGGCAAATATAATAGATAAAGATAGTGACAAATTTCAAGAATATTTAAAATACTTCACTTTAGAAAATCAAAAAGTAAGAGATATTTTTGAGTTTAAAATCCAAAATATAGAATCTAATTGTGGTTTAACTGTTCCTATTATGGAATATAAAGGTGATAGAAAATCTTAAGAGTCAAAATTAGCTCCATAGGTTTTTATTCCTATTTTTTTTAATGCATAGGTCATATCTATGGTAAACTTTTGATTAGACATTACAAATACTGCTTCAGGATTATAATGTTTTACTGCTTTGAGTGCTAAATTTATATAGTTATCAGTTTTAAACCCTTTTAACTCATCACTTGTTGTATCTAAAATATGTAAGCCAATCTCCTGATTAGATATACTTTGAGTAAGTTTTGATAATAATTCAGTTGAAAACTCTTTATCTTGTGCTCTTCCAATCCAAATCACATCCATTTTTGTTTTTTTATTTAATACCATACAAGGAATTATTGGAGCAATTCCTCCTCCTGTAACTATTATTAGAACATGGTCATAAACACTGTGATTATACATAAAGCCTTTGTTTCTTTGTTTTTTTATACTACACTTACTTAAAGTGTGATTGCCTTTATTTAAATCTTTAACTATTTTTTTTGTTCTATCTCCTGCAGGGGTGATATATAGTGTTCTATTTTTTAAATCATTAAAATTTATCATAGAGTCACCAAAGGGATGATAATATCCATTTGCTAAGGTAATTTTTGAATAAGTACCAAAAGAAGGTTTTCCAGAAATCTCTATTCCAATTACATGTGGTGCAGTATGAACTATTTTTGGATATATTCTTTTTGTACCTATCCAAGGTGTTATTAATAACAAAACAATTATACATATTAAAATAAATTGAGGCTTATGTAAAGTGTCAAGAAGGTTGAATCCTAAAACAAAGTTTATTTGTAAATAATAGATTGTAAGTAAAAATATAGCAATATAACCAAAATATCTATGAATATTTTCAAAGGTATTATGATACTTTCTTCTAAAATATGCTAAAGATGTTCCAATTATTATTATAAATAAGATTAAAAGATTAACTCCAATTGAAAGATATGCAGCTGGTACTTTTTCAAGGGCATAACTTAGATGAACAGAAAACCAGACTAGTGCAGAAATAGCCATCATTTTATGTAAATAACCAATTGAATTTGATAATTGGTGAAATACATAATATTTCCCTTTTGCACCTATTATTTCAAATAATATAGAGTTCACAGTATGATTTCTTGCTAGTATTGTTATTAATAAAGAAGTGATTGCAAATAATGATGCTGTATCAATTTTATCTGAGGATTTGAAAAATATTAAAAAAAATAGTAGATTAATAAAAAAAGATACTAAAAACCAGATTATAAAACAATTTTTCTCATTATAGGCCTGTCTTAGTAACCGTGACTTTAAATCAAAAGTATATTTTGTAGGGTTTTTTATAAATTTATCAATCTTAGTGTTAAAAGCATTATATAACATAAGATTAACTGATTTTTTCATTGATTACCTTTAAAATATGTTTTATAATCATATTAGAAATATTATTAAAGTTTATTTTAAAATATGATAATTAGATAAATTTTTTTATTATTTTAGGATAAAGTTACAAAAAACAATTTTCTTATACCAATGGATCTTCTCCTATTTTCCACTCTGATAAGTACTTTTCTACTAAATGAAAGTCTTCACCTTTGTGTTCTGTAAATGTAATATATTGATTTTTGTTATCTACTTTAAATAATGTGTAAACAATATCCATAAATCTTAAAGCTAATTCTCTTCTTTGTTCTATAGTTCTTCCTTCTCTGATATCGAGATTCATTAGACATATATCATCTAAACTATTTGCTCGTCCTATAGATATTGAGTATTTATCATATTCTCTAATTGAAATAGCTATATGGTCAGTTTTTGTCTCCATAACTTGGGCAAAAGTATTTTGAATATCTGCAATAAATTGCTCTTTTATATTATTTTCAATTTTTTTGTTAATCTCAAATTGTAAGTGAGGCATTGTTTATCCTTTTTATTAATACTATATCTATATAGATTAAAATATTTTATATTTTAATACTAATATTTAAATTTAAGGTAATTTTATGAAATATCTCATAAATGACTCATTTTTAAACTGAACGTAAGTTCAGAAGGAATAAAATTAATTATTAAATTTTAAGGAAAAAAGATGACAATGCCTGAAAATACAATAGATCATCAACTTGAAAGAGCAACAGAGAGTAATGACTTAAGAGAATTATGGATATTGCATAAATCTCCATTAATGAATGTTAGAAGAGCAGTGGCAAAAAATATAAATATTGACTCAAAAATAGCGAATAATCTTGCAATGGATCCAGTGTTAAATGTAAGTTACATAGCAGCAAAACATCCAAAATGTGAAACAAAAAGAGATTTTTGTCCTTCTATTATCAGTGCATGTGTAGAGTGTATGGAAGATGAAAGAGGTTTGGTTTGCACAGGATGCGAAAAATTAACTAATTCATCTCTTTCTTTTTGAGTTTAGTATAGCAATAGCTATACCAAACAATATTAAATCTGTAGATAAAAATAATTTAAAAGTAAATAGTTCATCCAAAATTAAAACACTTAAAAAAATTGATAAGGGTGGAACTATTAGTTGAACAATACCTGATGTAACCATGGTAATTTTAGGTAAAATATAATACCACATCAAATAACCTATGGAAGATGTGATTCCTCCTGAAAGAAATGCTAAAAAAACTCCATAAAAATTAAAGTTTATATTATCAATAAATATAAGATAAAAAACAATACTAATAAATGTAGCTTTTAAAAAATTATCACTTGTATGTATTAGGGCAGTTTTTGTATTTTTTCCAAGTATTGTATAAAGTGCCCATGCTAAACCAGATATAATCATCAACATAGAGTGAAAAATTGAAATATTTAGTTTTTCATCTGGTAATAGTAAATAGATTAAACCTACAAAAGCAAAACAAAGTCCTAGAAGTTTTTGTTTTGTTATAGTTTCTTTTTTTATAAGGGCTACAAGCATAATAAGTAGTTGTACCACTGCAAAAAGTATTAATGTTCCTATTCCTGCATCTAAATTTATATATGCATATGAAAAAGTCATAGCATAAATAAATAAAAAACTAGAACTAAACCAATTGTTTTTTAGTTTTAAATCTATAGTTTTATTTTTAAAAAAAAAGATGATAAATAAAGTTATAGTTCCAAATAATAATCTAAAAAATGTAAAGCTATAAGCATCTATATTGTTATCTAGTAAAGCAGCTCTAGCTAATAAAGAGCTTGTTGAAAAGAAAAAGAGTGTAAGAATTATTAAGAAAAAAAGCTTTATTGTTGAAAGCTTTTTTTCCATTATTTATGCTTTGAATTGTGGGTTGTTTTCAAAAAATTCTTCAACTTTTTGAGTATGTGAATATATTTTCCCACTTTTTTGTAAATAAGAGTTTACAATATGATAACCATGATTAAGTGCCGCAGCAATAGAACCACCAGTATTAAAAGCAATATCTCCTGCTACGTGCATACTTGAAATATTTGTTTCATAATGTTCATTATATATAGGCTTACCTTTTTCGTCCACTTCTATTCCTACTTTTTTTAGAAAATCAATAGGAGCAGTTCCACCTATTGCATAAACAATTCTATCATAAATAGTATAGTAGCCATCATTAAAATTTACTTTTACTTTACCATGTTCATTTTCTAAAGATAAAATATCTGTATCCATTCTAAGTCTTAGTTTCTCTTGACCATTATATTGGTATAGAATATCTTCATTTTCTGGATTTAATCTTGTAAATTCATCTTTTCTATAAACTAAAGTTACTGTGTTTCCTTCATCTGCTAATTCATATGCATATTCAGCAGCACTATTTCCACCACCAACAACAAGTATTTTTTCACCCTCATTACATTTGTCTAAATTAAAATTTACAAACTCTTTTATAGATGGTGGGATTTTATATGCAGGTTTATTTGGCTTTCCCATTTTCCCAATAGTAATAACAACTGCTTTAGCTTTAAAACCTTTAGTTGCAGTGGTTACCATAAATAAACCATCTTCTTCACTTTTTATAATATTTTCAACTTCAGTATTGAAAGCAGTATCAATTTTCTCTTCATCTAATAGTTTGTCAAAAAAATCAAGTGTAGTTTCTTTTGTCCCATCCATAAAAGGAATATTTCCTTCTATATTAATAGTTTGACCTTTCCAATCTTTATCAACACGCTTATTATCTTTATAAAATTTTCTTATAGTACTTGAATGATTATCAGCTTTGTCAATTAGTAAGATATTTTCAATTCCATGTACGGCAGCCTCAACTGCTGTACCTATTCCCCCTGGTCCTCCACCAACTATTACTAAATCATAAACAGTTTGCATGTAAAAACTCCCAATTAAAATTTTATGAGTATACTATAAATAATACTTATACTCAAATAAGTTTTATAATAATACTTAATTGGTATAAAAATAGTATAATAAAATCTGTAAGTGAATTTTGGATAAAATAATATCTTTAATGAAAAAATAACACGATGAGGATTTACAATAATGAAATATGGTGAAAAAGAGATTGTTGACTTTGATATTAACAATGAAGAAAATTTTTGGCCAAATACAAATGAAAAAAACTATACTATCAATATAGAGCTTCCAGAATTTATGGCAAAATGTCCAAGAAGTGGATACCCTGATTTTGCAACTATTAAATTAGAATATGTTCCAGAAAAGCTTGTAATTGAGTTAAAAGCACTTAAAATATACATTAATACATTTATGTATAGAGAGGTTTCTCATGAAAATGTTGCAAATGAGATATTTGATACTCTTTATGATAAATTAAAACCTAGATATATGAAAGTTATAGCTGACTTTAAACCACGTGGGAATGTGCATACTGTAATTGAAATAGATAGCGACAAAATGTAAGGATTTTCTTTGGAGAGATTGGTAACTACTGCACAAGCTGCTGAAATACTTGGATTATCTCTCCAAGGTGTACACTATAGAATAAGAAAAAAACAACTAAAATCTTTAAAAAAATCTGGTAAAACCTACGTTTATATTAACGAGACTCAAGAACCTAAACCAAAAGAAGAACCAACTATTGAACTTAAAGAGTTTGTTCCTAATGAAACTATAAAAGAGATAGTTAAAGCAAAAGATGAACAAATTGATATTTTAAAAAAATCTATTAAATGGATGAAAAAACAATATGGTTCAGAGATAATTAGACTTGAAAAGAATCAAAAAAGAATTATAGGTGTATTTAATAGGGAAATAGAGCTACTACAAAGTGCTTTTAATGAAATGAGATCAATCTATAAGCCCCAACTAGAATTTAATCAACAACAAGCCCAAAATGCTTACAAACAAAATATACAGAAAGATAGATTTATTACTTTACAAGATTTTTCAGTATTAATGAAAAAAAACAATAAAACATCAGAAGATATAAAAAATATTATATTAAAAGCTATTAAAGATAAAGATTATAGATTTATTTATAATAAAAAAGATAAAAAACTTTTGATTTTAAATGAAGATTTTTCTGATTTGATTTAAAAAGGAAAAGTGCTAAAAGCACTCTTCTCCAGGTACCCAAACACACCAAAGATAGAGGTGCCTTGCTATGTTCCCATCCTGGGGCGTTGTCTCTAAAAATGATTGTAAGGGGCTAAAGAAGAGCATAAAAAGTACCTAAATACTCTTTGTGCTACTCTTTAAAAGGTTGTAATTTTATCTTAAAGAAACTTAAAGTTTTTATAAATAGAATAGCTAATTAAAAAAAGGTAATAAATGGTCTATTTAACTCTGTTTTTTTCAGCTTTTCTTTCAGCCACATTTTTCCCTTTTGGAAGTGAAGCCGTACTTATTTATGATATTTTACAAGGCTACAATATTTATTATCTTCTTTTATTTGCAACCATAGGAAATACCTTAGGTTCAATTGTAAACTATGTTTTAGGATACAAGGGAGAAGAGTTTTTAGAAAGAAAAAACTTGCTTAAAAGGGAAAAGATAGATAAGTATATAAAGTTTTTCTCAAAATATGGGGGAGTTACACTTCTTTTAGCTTGGGCCCCAATTATTGGAGACCCACTTACTTTTATTGCTGGGATTTTAAAATACGATTTTAAAAAGTTTTTGATTTTGGTTGCTATTTCTAAGTTTTCTAGATACTTATTTTTAGCACTAATCACTTTATATTAAAGCTTTAATCCACTCTTTTAGCTTATCAAAACTATTATCATCTTTGTTTGTTAGAAATATACTTGGTTTGTTTTTTCTACTGTTTTTTACATCCTCTTGATAGCTTTCTAAATCAACGTTTACAAAAGGACAAAGGTCAGTTTTGTTTACTACTAAAAGGTCAGAAAAAAGTAGTCCTGCACCTTTTTTTCTAGGAATATCTGCACCTTGAGCAACATCAATAACATAAAGATAATAATCAATTAGTTCATAAGAGAATGTAGCACTTAGATTGTCTCCACCACTTTCTACAAAGATAATATCTGGATTGAACTTTTCTTCAAGCTCTTCTACTGCTTTTTGATTCATCGAAATATCATCTCTAATTGCTGTGTGTGGGCAACCACCAGTTTCTACACCTATGATTTGCTCACTATTGATATCAAGTTTCTCTTTTAAGTAGTTTGCATCTTCTGTTGTATAGATATCGTTTGTAACAATACCAAGAGAGTATTCATCTTTTAAAATATTTGTTAGTTTTTCAATAATAGATGTTTTACCACTTCCAACTGGTCCTGCTATTCCTATTTTTATACTCATATTTTATAATCCTTTTTATGTTGTAAACATTTTTGGTTCTAGATTAAGATGGCTGAAAATAACCTCTTCAAATAGAGGGTTGAAGTTACTTACTTTTCTAGAACTTTGTTGTATCTTTTCTTCTAAAATCTCATCAAAACTAAAAAGTATTTGTTGTATCTCACTTGGTTTTATTCTTGAGATTTTTAAACTTGCACTTGCTATATTTATTAAACTTTTTTTCGCCCAAAGAAGTAAAAATATATCTTCATCAAGTCCTAATTCATAAGCATAAGAGCTTAAAATAAATAGTTCATTTCCGTAAGATTCTTTATTTTTTACTTTTTCAAAGTAGCTTTTTACTATAGAGGTTTTTATATCAAAATCTATATGTTTTAGGTAGTTTTCACCTAAATCTTTAGAAGCTTTTGCCCACTCGTAACTTAGCATTGAAGCAAACTTTTTATCCTCTTTTAGAAGATGGTTTAGTTTTTCCTCTTTAAGTAGAGTAAATACCTTTTTTACTATAGTAAACTCCATCTTTTGGTATTGGTCCTCAATTATATTTTCAAGGAAGTTTTTTAGGCTTTCTTTGTCATTTACAAAACCTAAAACAATATGTGGTTCTAGCCCAAAAGAGTGTACAAAAGCTCCTGATGGAAAAACTCCATCAAGAAGTTGTATAAACCTACTTAAGGCTTTAGTGGGAGTGATGTGCATTTCCATTTGGTTTGAAAATACCTCTGCTTTTTTGAACTTCTACTTTATCAATAGACTCACAAGCTTTTATAATATCAGCTGTTGAGATATCTTCTAAAATAGTTATTTTGTAATCTTCTATACAAATAGGTTGGTGTCTATTTCCTATTTCATAAGCAATTTTAGCAAATGTGATATGGTCACTAAAAGTTAGTGTATAGATTTCATCCTCAGATTTAGAAACTTTGATTTTATATCCATCTTCACAAACTAGAATATCATTTTCATGAAGGTGAGTGTATTTTGCTTTTACAATAAACTCTCTACCCTCTTTTGATATTGCACATAAGTTTGGTTTTTGCATATCAAACCAGTCTAAAAGTACACTATCATTTGCCTCTTCATCTCTTCTAATTTCAGTTACTTTACAAATCATTTTAATAAACTCCTAGAATAAGAAATATTTCTTAGCCATTGGTAACTCTTCTTGGAAAGATGATTCTATAATCTCACCATTAACTTTTACATCATAAGTTTCTGGATCAACTTCAATATCTCCAATAAAGTCATTTAGCTTCATATCTTTTTTACCAATATTTCTAGTGTTTTTAACTGGCAACATCACTTTTTTAGTATCAAGATGCTCTTCTAAACCTTTATCTAAAGCTAAGTGAGATACAAAAATTGCACTTGTATTAGCTGCTGCTTTACCTAAGCTTCCAAACATTGGTCTATACATATTTGGTTCTGGTGTTGGAATAGATGCATTACTATCACCCATCATTGCTAAAGCTATAAATCCACCTTTTATGATAATCTCTGGTTTAACACCAAAAAATGCCGGAGTCCAAAGTACTAAGTCAGCCATTTTACCAACTTCTACACTTCCTACATGCTCATCAATACCACAAGCAATAGCAGGGTTTATAGTGTATTTTGCAACAAATCTTTTGATTCTTTCGTTATCACTTAGTTCATCATCACCTTCAAGTGCACCTCTTTGTTTTTTCATAGAGTCTGCTACTTGCCAAGTTCTTGTTACTACTTCACCTACTCTTCCCATAGCTTGTGAATCTGAACTTGTAATTGAGATTGCTCCAATATCGTGTAGTACATCTTCAGCTGCAATAGTTTTACCTCTGATTCTAGATTCTGCAAAACTTACATCTTCTGGAATCTTTGAACTTAAGTGGTGACAAACCATAAGCATATCAAGGTGTTCTTCTATTGTGTTTCTTGTATATGGTAAAGTTGGGTTTGTACTTGATGGTAAGATATTAGCAAGTCCTGCAACTTTCATAATATCAGGTGCGTGACCACCTCCAGCTCCTTCAGAGTGGAATGTATGGATAGTTCTTCCACCAAAAGCATTTACAGTGTTATCTACAAAACCTGATTCATTTAAAGTATCTGTGTGAATTGCAACTTGAACATCAAAATCATCTGCAACTTTTAAACAAGTATCAATAGCATTTGGAGTTGTTCCCCAGTCTTCGTGAAGTTTTAATCCCATAGCCCCAGCTTCAATTTGCACTTTTAGAGCTTCATAATTTGAGCTGTTTCCTTTACCCATAAAACCAAAGTTTAATGGTAAGTCATCAACTGCTTCAATCATTTTGTGGATGTTAAATTCACCTGGAGTACAAGTTGTAGCATTTGTTCCTGTATTAGGCCCTGTACCACCTCCAATCATAGTTGTAACACCACTTGCTAGTGCTTCATCTATTTGACCTGGGCTTATAAAGTGAATATGTGAGTCAATTCCACCAGCAGTGATGATTTTACCCTCTGCTGAAAGAATCTCAGTGTTTGCACCAATCTCTAAACCTTCAGTTATCCCATCGCAGTTGTATGGATTTCCAGATTTTCCAATAGCAGAAATCTTTCCATCTTTGATGCCAATATCAGCTTTGTAAATACCAGTATAATCAATAATTACAGCATTTGTGATGATAACATCAGCAGTTTCAACTGCTAGTGGAGATTGGCTCATCCCATCTCTAATAGTTTTACCACCACCAAATTTTGATTCTTCACCATAAGTTGTATAATCTTTTTCAATCTTTGCTACTAAAGAAGTATCAGCTAATCTAAATCTATCACCAGTTGTTGGTCCATACATTGATGCATATTTTGCTTTAGAAATTTTCATACTCTACTCCCTATAAAATCTGCTAAGTTTTTCATAGCTTTTTCTTTAGTTTCCTTTTCATCTAGGTAACCATTTGTCAGCCCATTAAATCCTGCAATATATCTTTTACCTTTATATGGAACTACTTCAATCTCTTTTTTAGACCCTGGCTCAAATCTAACAGAAGTACCACTTGGGATATTTAGTCTTTGACCATAAGCTTTTTCTCTATCAAACTCTAAAAAAGCATTTGTTTCAAAGAAGTGGTAGTGTGAACCAACTTGAATTGGTCTATCTCCCACATTTTCTACTTCTATTGTAGTTACAGGTGCATTTTCATTTAGTTCAATCTCACCCTCATCTATGAAGTATTCCCCTGGAGTTACATCTGTTTTTGTTTCAGGAATTGGATTATGAACAGTTACTAGTTTTGTTCCATCATCAAAAGTAGCTTCTGTTTGAACCATATGCATCATAGATGCAACACCTGGCATAACATCTTCTGCTTTTAAAACTTTTGTTGCATCAACCATAAGTTGTGCAACACTTTTACCATCTCTAGCCCCTTCAAGTATAAAAGAACTGATAATAGCAGAAGCTTCGGGAAAGTTAAGTTTAAGTCCTCTTTCTTTTCTTTCCCAAGCTAGCTTAGAAGCTGTATAAATAAGCAGTTTTTCCTGCTCACGGTTTGTTAAAAACATCAGATGCCTCCCTTTATTTTTCTTTCTTATATTATCTAAAATTAAAAGCTTATTATTTTTCCAGCTGTATACTTAATATTCACTAATTATATAATACTTTCTTTATATTCTCTTCTATATCTATGTAAAAGTGGTTCTGTGTAACCTGCTGGTTGCTCTTTACCTTCAAATATTAAAGCATAAGCTGCTTTAAATGCATATCCATCATAAGTTGGTGCCATATTTATATAACTTGCATCTTTTTTATTTTGTTTATCAACAACTTTTGCCATCTGTTTTAAAGACTCTAAAACTTCCTCTTTTGTACAAACTCCATGCTCAATCCAGTTTGCAAGATGTTGAGAAGAGATTCTAAGTGTTGCTCTATCTTCCATAAGTGCCACATTGTTTATGTCTGGAACTTTAGAACACCCAATACCTGCATCAATCCATCTAACAACATATCCTAAGATACTTTGGCAGTTGTTATCTACTTCATTTTTGATAGTCTCTTCTGATAAATCTTCTTTTAGTAATGGAATAGTTAAAAGTTCATCAATACTTGCTCTTCTTTTCCCTTTTAACTCATTTTGGATACTTAATACATCAACTTTATGATAATGCATCGAGTGTAAAGTTGCAGCTGTAGGAGATGGTACCCAAGCAGTATTTGCTCCAGATTTAGGATGAGATATTTTTTCAACCATCATTTTTGCCATCTCATCTGGCATTGCCCACATACCTTTTCCAATTTGAGAGAAACCTTGAATGTGATGTTATCTCCAAGATTAATACTTGGAAAAAGTAAAGAAGAAGCAAAAGAACTAGCAATGCAATGTCTAAAAAAAGTTGGAATGGATCAATTTTTTGACCAATATCCAGAAAGTTTATCAGGTGGACAAAAACAAAGAGTTGCTATTGCAAGATCTTTAGCAATGTCTCCAAAAGTATTACTTTGTGATGAGATTACATCTGCTCTTGACCCTGAATTGGTTGGGGAAGTTTTAAAGGTTTTAGAATCCTTAGCTAAAGAGGGAATTACTTTGATATTAGTTACTCATGAGATGAACTTTGCAAGAGACATTGGAGATAGAGTTATTTTTATGCATAATGGTAAAATTTGGGAAACAGGTGAAAGTGAAGAGGTTTTTGCCAATCCTCAACAGATGAATTAAAAAACTTTTTATCTTCAGTATTATAATAGCCATTTTATATGGCTATTATCTCCACAAATCATTTATATACATTATTTATACAGTTTTTATCTCTTCACCTAAGTAACCATTTAGTTGTAAAGATATACAATATTTCATAACTTTCTTAAAAAATCTTTTTAAGTTTAAAATAAATAACAAATCATTCTAAGGAATTAAATATGAGATTAAGTTCAATTTTTAAAAGTGCTCTTATGTCAACACTTTTAGTATCTTCTGCTTTACAAGCAAAATCTGTTTATATTGCAACAACTGCAATTGTGGAACATCCAGCACTAGATGCTGTAAGAGATGGAGTTAAGAAAACATTAAATGACAATGGTTATAGTGGTGATAATCTTAAATTTACTTATGAAAGTGCTCAGGGAAAACCTGATATTGCTTCACAAATTGCTAGAAAAATGGTAGGTGAAAAACCTGATATTATTGTTGCAATTGCAACACCATCAGCTCAAGCAGCAGTTACTGCTACAAAAACAATTCCAGTTGTATTCTCAGCAGTTACAGATCCATTAGCAGCAAAACTTGTTCCAAGTTTAGAAAAACCAGGTGGAAATGTTACAGGATTATCTGATATGGCTAATATTAAAGAACATTTTTCTTTAATTAAAGAGTTTGTACCTAATCTTAAAGTGATTGGTATTCCATATAATCCAGGTGAAGCAAATGCAGTTTCGATGCTTGACAGTGCAAAAGTTGTAGCAGAAGAAATGGGTATTAAAATTGTAGAAGCAGCAGCTCCAAAATCTTCAGATGTAATGATTGCAGCAAAACAATTAGTTGGAAAAGCAGATGCTATTTATTGCCCAATTGATAATACAATTATCTCAGCTGTTGAATCAGTTATAAAAGTTGGTATTGATGCACAAGTTCCAGTATTTGCAGGTGATACAAGTACAGTTGAAAGAGGTGCAATTGCAGCTGTTGGATATAACTATTTTGATTTAGGTCGTCAAACAGGAGATATCGTTTTAAGAATTTTAAAAGGTGAAAAACCAGGTTCAATTGATGTGAAAATGGCAAAGGGAACAGATCTTTATGTTAACCCAAAAATGGCTAAAAAAATGGGAATTGAAGTTCCAAAAGCGGTACTTGAAAAAGCTACTAAAGTTGTAAAATAATAAAAAGTTGTTAATTTGTCACTATATGCTTTTTTAGGAACCCTTGAGATAGGGTTTATTTATGGGTTAGTTGCTATGGGAGTCTATCTTACTTTTCGTATTTTAGATTTTCCAGATTTAACTGTTGATGGAAGTTTTACACTAGGAGCAGCTGCAACAGCTGCTCTTATAGTTTCTGGAGTTAATCCTTATTTATCAACTTTATTAGGTACACTTGCAGCAGCAAGTGCAGGTATTGTTACAGCTTGGTTAAATTTACGTTTTAATATTCTTCATCTACTTGCAAGTATTCTTACAATGACAGCTTTATATACGATAAATCTTCGTGTAATGGGAAAACCAAATCTTGCTTTAATTATGGAGCCTACAGTTTTAACTCCATTTGAGGATTTAGGAATTCCAGCTATGTATTTAAAAGTTATATTTGTAGCTGTGTGTGCTCTTATTGGGGGCTTATTATTAGCATGGTTTTTATATACTCAATATGGTTTAGCAATGAGAGCAGTTGGTTCTAATAAAAGAATGGCTCAAGCAAATGGTATTGTTGTAAAAGAAAAAGTTTATGTGGGACTAGCTTTATCAAATGGTTTAGTAGGACTTGCAGGGGCTTTATTTGCTCAAACAAGTGGTTTTGCTGATTCAACAATGGGGATTGGAACTATTGTTGTAGGGCTTGCTGCAGTTATTATAGGTGAATCTTTATTTGGAACAAAATCTATGTTAGTTGTTGTATTAAGTTGTATTATTGGTTCTCTTCTTTATAGAATTGCAGTTTCAATGGCACTTAACGCAGACTTTTTAGGTTTCCAAGCTTCTGATTTAAACTTGCTTACAGCTGTGCTTGTTACCTTATCATTAATATTCCCAAAATTACGTAGTGAATATAAAGCGAAAAAAGCAAAAAGGAAAAAAGCATGATTTGTTGTAAGGATTTACATGTTACTTTTAATCATGGCTTAGCAACTGAAAAGTTAGCTTTAAGAGGTGTTGATTTAACTATACCTGCAGGTCAATTTGTAACTGTTATTGGTTCTAATGGTGCAGGAAAATCAACTTTACTTAATACAATTGCAGGTGATATTGAAGCAACACATGGACAAATATTTTTTAATGACAGAGATGTAACAGCTTTACCGGCAACTGGTCGTACAAAAGATATTGCAAGAGTATTTCAAGATCCTCTTGCTGGAACTTGTGGTGATTTAACAGTTGAAGAGAATATGGCTTTAGCTTATGGTAGAGGAAAAAGAGGTACTTTATCTTTTGCATTAAATAGTAAACTTAGAAAACTTTTCCAAGAACAATTAAGTAGACTAAATCTAGGTTTGGAAGATAGATTAAACTCTCAAATGGGACTTTTATCAGGAGGTCAGCGACAATCAGTTAGTCTTTTAATGTCTGCTTTACAACCAAGTAGTATTTTATTACTAGATGAACATACAGCAGCATTAGACCCTAAAACGGCAGCTCTTATTATGGATATTACTTCACAAATTATTGAAGAGAAATCATTAACAGTAATGATGGTAACTCACTCTATGAGACAAGCTTTAGACCATGGTAGTAGAACTATCATGCTACATGAAGGTAAAATTATCTTTGATTTAGAAGGTAAAGAAAGATCTAAATATGAGGTAAAAGATCTACTTAACTTATTTGCTCTTGCTAGAGAAGATGGCGAAGAGTTGGATGACGATAAACTATTATTAGACAGTTAGCATAGTTTTTTAACTATGTTACTGTTTCCCTAAGTTAAACTCTTTTTTATCAATATTTTTTCTATATATATTCCAAATCTCTTTTTGAAGCTTTTTTATTTTTATCATGTCATTTGCTGATATTGAACCTAAAATCATATTTTTTGATTTTGAAAAAGTAAAAGAATCAAAACCCTCTTTATGTAAAGTCTTTAAAAACTCTTCATTGTTTTTTGTTTTGATATAAAGTTTTAGATAAATATAGTTTTTGTTTTCATGTCTTTTTATATAATCTTTTAAATCTTTTCCTAATACTTCAAAGTTTTCGTAATACTCTAACTTTTTATTACAGAAGAATTTATTTCTAACTAGCATTGAATCAAAATCAAAATGCTCATAACTTCTACCTTGAGTTAAAATATCACTATAAAAGAATGTAGAGTTTTCATCTGCATCTATTCTAAGGATTTGTAGAAGTTTTGAATTTTTATATAATATTAGTTCATCATTTAAAAACTCTAAATTTGAATCTTTTAGTTTTATATTTATATAGTTGATACCAAAATCTTTTTTTGAAGGATAAACTTTTGTAGCGGATTCTGTAGTAAGAATTGCATTTGAACTTTCAAGTAAGATATTTGTTTTTATTTTATCGTTTGGAAAAATTCCCTCACCTATGCTAAGAAGTTTTACATAGTTTTCTGTTTCACTAAAATAATAGTATCTTGTTGGTAGTTGTAGTTTGTTTAGTGAAAACACTTCATTTTTAAAATCTATTGATATGCTCATATTCTCTTTTTCTGCTTATTTAATTATTGTATAAAAACTAATCTCTTACTAAATAGATCTCTTCATCTTTCATATTATATTCTATTTGTTCTACTATTAATTTATCTTCTTTATTTGTTTCTGCTCTATCTAAAACAAAAAATTCTTCTTTATCTTTTATACAAATTAATGGGAAGTGCCAAACACCTTTATTGTAGTGAACACCTTGGTCTCCATTTGTTTCAAAAATTTCTAGTGTTGATAAGTCTGGTTCTCTTCCTCCTAATGCAACTGCACAGTAGAAAGGTTCTTTGCTTCTTGGTATAAATGTTTGGGAAAATAAAGGATGTTTTTCTAACATATCAATTAGTAATGGAAATTTTCTTTTATTTCCCACATATATATGTAAAGTGGTGATTCCACCTTTTTCATTTGTATCCATATTACAAATTTCATAAAACTTTTCAGCAGAGCCTCTATTTATCATCATAGAATCTCTTCCCTCTTTTTCGATAACTTCTCCAAACTTCTTAAAAGCTTCTTTTGTTAGAGGTTTTGGTTTTATCTCTATTTTCATCTTATACCTTTAACACATTTTCAATAATAAAACCCTAGTAAATACCTTGAGTATATAGGTTTAATAAGCGTAATATTATCATAAATACAATTACAAGTAGACTATTTTTTCATACTTTCTAACTATATATAAAATTTAAACATGGCCTGTATAAAAAATAAACATTGGCTGTGTACAATTATTGATAAAAAATATCTTTACAAAAATGTCACCAAGTTATAAAATACGATTAGAAAACATATATGAGGTACTAATCCTACTAATAAGTATCTCTTTGATGTTTTAAATATATTAACTCTTATCTTACAAGAGTGATGTCATTAAGTTGATTCAAATTGAATCTAAATATAAAACTAAGGAATAACATGACTAAAAATAGAAGAGATTTCATTAAAAAAACAGGTTTAGCTGGAATTGGTGCAGCAGTAGCAATACCTTCAATTGCAAGTGCAGACTCAAAAAAAACATTTAGATGGAAAATGACAAACTGCTATGGTGCAGGTGCTCCATTTTATTCAACAGGACCTGGAAGTGCTGAATACTTTTGTAAAAGAATAGAAGAGTTATCTGATGGTAGATTAAGAATTAAACATTATCCAGCGGGTGAACTTATTCCTGCTATGGAAGGTTTTGATGCAGTTTCAAAAGGAACTATTCAAATGAACTGGGGTAACTCATTTTTCTGGGCAGGTAAAACATTTGCAGCTCAATACTTTACAGCAGTACCTTTTGGTATGAACTTCCAAGGAACAAATGCTTGGTTACAATTTGGTGGAGGACAAGAGCTTTGGGATGAAGTTTATAAACCATTTAATGTAATAGGATTAGCAGCTGGTAATACTGGTGTTCAAATGACAGGTTGGTTCAAAAAAGAGATTAATTCTGTAAAAGATTTAGATGGTCTTAGAATGAGAGTTCCAGGGCTTGCAGGTAAAGTTTTAGAGCAACTTGGTGTTGGAGTTAAACTTCTTCCAGGTGGTGAAATTTTCCCAGCATTAGAAAGAGGTGTAATTGATGCAGCAGAATTTGTTGGTCCTTTCCAAGATAGAAGAATGGGATTACATAAAGCAGCTAAATTCTACTATACAACAGGTTGGGGAGAACCAAGTAATACAACTGAATGTTTAATAAACAAAGATGCTTGGGCGACATTACCAAAAGATTTACAAGCAATCGTAAAAACAGTTGCGGCAGAGTGTAATCTTATGGGATTATCTTGGTCTGAAGCAAATAACTCAGAAGCTTTAGAAGACTTAGTTAAAAATGAAGGGGTACAAGCTAAAACTTTACCAGATTCTGTTATTGAAAAATTAAAAGAAGTGACTTTTGCTACATATGACAAATTAACAGCAAAAGATCCATTAGTAAAAAAAGTTCACGACAGCTACTTTGCTTTTAAAGCAATGCACGATGATTGGCAAAATAAAAGTGAAGAAGTAGTGATGACTAAGTTGTCATCATGATATTAAGTATTTCAAATAGACTTGATGCGTTCATAGAACGCACTGGTCAAATAACTTCATGGTTGATTTTTATTCTGGTTTTAATGGTTTCAGGTGATGTTCTTTTTAGGTATTTCTTTCATATAAGTTCAATTGCAGAACAAGAGTTACAATGGCATATATTAGCAGCAATCGCAATGTTTGGTTCAGCATTTACTTTTCAACAAGGTGAGCACGTAAGAGTGGATCTTTTTTATCATCATTATAGTGAAAAAGTAAAACTATATATGGATGTTTTAATTCCTTTATTAATAATCATTCCATTTTCGTTATTTATAATATATTTATCAAGTGAATATGTAATGCAATCATATCACACAGGGGAAGTCTCTCCAGACCCAGGAGGTTTACCTTATAGATATTTGGTTAAATCTTTAATACCAATTGGATTTACACTTATCTTAATACAAGGGTTGGCAGTTTTATTAAAAGCTGTATCTAAAATAAAAGAGGAAAAATAATCAATGGATCCACAAATATTAGCAATTATGATGGTTGTCTCTCTTTTTGCATTAATTTTATTAGGAGTTCCTGTTGCTTTTGCAATTGCAGGTGCTGGTTTACTTTTTGGGGTTATTGGAGTTGATTTAAATCTATTTAATCTTTTACCTTCAAGAATTTTTGGTGTATTAACAAACTATACATTATTGGCTATTCCTCTTTTTGTTTTTATGGGTATTTTACTGGAAAAATCCCGTTTAGCAGAAAAGATGCTTGATGTTTTAGGCTTATTATCAGGGAAAAAACCTGGTGGGATGGCAATTGCAATTATTGTAGTTGGTATATTAAT
The DNA here is from genome assembly GCF_963675975.1 of Halarcobacter sp. NCBI lineage: Bacteria > Pseudomonadati > Campylobacterota > Epsilonproteobacteria > Campylobacterales > Arcobacteraceae > Halarcobacter > Halarcobacter sp. Next base: position 725,428 of record NZ_OY780939.1, read on the forward strand.
GGGTGCTTCAACAGGTATTGTTGGTGCTACAGTTGTTACCTTAACAATGATTGCTTTACCAACACTATTAAAAAGAAATTATAGTCATAGTGTATCTTGTGGTACTATTTGCGCATCTGGAACATTAGGACAAATATTACCTCCTAGTTTAGTTTTAATTTTATTAGCTGATATTAGTGGAGAAGCTATAGGACCTTTATTTGCTGCTGCATTAATGCCGGGATTATTATTAGCTACTTGTTATATTGTTTATATAATTTTATTAAGTAAATTTGCACCCCATCATGTGCCTCCAATTGATGAAGAGGAAAGAGGACAATACTCTAAAAAAGAGTTATGGATAGAATTTTTTAAATCAGTTGCACCACCTTTTTTACTAATCTTTGCGGTATTAGGTTCAATCATTGGTGGACTTGCAGCTCCTACTGAGGCTGCTTCAATGGGAGCAATAGGTGCACTTTTAATAGTTTTTTTAAGTAAAAGACTAAGTTTAGAAATTTTGAAAGAAACTTTATATGAAACTATGAAAGTGACTGGTATGATTATGTTCGTTTTAATTGCTTCTCAAGTTTTTGGATTAAGCTTTAGGGGATTAGACGGGGATTATTTAGTTGAAGATTTATTTGCAGCAATACCTGGTGGTATGTGGGGTGCAATATTATTTATGATGGTTGTATTATTTGTTTTAGGTTTTTTCTTAGAATGGATAGAGATCTCATATATAGTTTTACCTCTTGTTTTACCAATATTTCATGCTTTAGATGTGGATATGATTTGGCTAGGAATTTTAGTTGCTTTAAACTTACAATCCTCATTTTTAACCCCACCTTTTGGATGGTCACTATTTTTCCTAAAAGGTGTAGCGCCAAAAGAGATTAAAACAATGGAAATTTACAAAGGGGTATTACCATTTATTGTGATTCAAGTTATAGTAATTGCACTTGTGATGATATTCCCAGAAATAGCACTTTGGTTACCCAAAGCAATAGGATGGATGTAATATGAATAACTTACCTTTAACACAAGTTTCAAATAATGGGATGGTGGTTTCACCACACCATAAAGCATCAGATGCTGGACTTGAAATTTTAAAACAAGGGGGAAATGCAATTGAAGCTACAATTGCAGTTGCCTCATCTTTAGCAGTTCACTACCCACATATGACTGGGATTGGTGGAGATGCTTTTTGGTTAATATATGACCCTAAAGAGGGTGTTAGTTTTATTGAAGCGTCTGGATACTCAGGTTTTGATGTAAATATGAGTCAATATAAAGGGATAGAGACAATCCCTTTTAGAGGAAGGTTAGCTGCAAATAGTGTGGCTGGTGCTGTTTCAGCATGGGACTTAGCATACAAAAAAAGTATAAAAGATTGGAATGGAAAACTTTCAACTTCAAAACTTGTAGAAGAAGCAGTTACTTCTGCTAAAAATGGTATTGTAGTTACTGAATCTTTATCTCAAACACTTGAAGAGAAAAAAGATGAGTTAATAGTAGACCCATATTTTGCTGATATCTATTATCCAAATTCGAATGTACCACAAAAAGGTGAAAAGCTTGTTCAAGAAAAACTTGGAAAAACTTTAGAAACACTAGGTCAAAATGGATATGACGATTTTTATAGAGGAAGTTTATCAGAAAATATTGCAAATGATTTAAAGCAAAGAGATGCTTTATTATCAAAAAAAGATTTAAGTGAGCATAATGCTTCTTGGAATAAAGCTTTAGAGATGAAAACAAGCAATGCAAAACTTTTTAATGCTTCAGCTCCAACTCAAGGTGTTGCTTCACTTATGATTTTAGGTTTATTTGATAGATGGGTAGAAAAACTGCCACAAAAAGATTCAACAAATCATGTACATCTATTAGTAGAAGCAACAAAAATTGCTTTTAAACATAGAGATAAAATGAATACAGCAGCAAGTCCTGAAGAGTTACAAGCTTGGCTTGAACCTGAATATCTTGATAAATTAAGTGAAGATATTGATTTAGAAAAAGCAATGCCTTGGGGAGAAAATGCAGCTCCTGGTGATACAACTTGGTTTGGAGTTGTAGATAGTGAAGGTAGAGTTGTAAGTGCTATTCAAAGTATTTACCACGAATTTGGAAGTGGATTAACTCTTCCTAAAACTGGTATTGTTTGGCAAAATAGAGGTTGTAGCTTTGCTCTTAATTCAACTCATATTCAAGCTTTAGAGCCACATAAAAAGCCATTTCATACATTGAACCCTGCAATTGCATTGTTTGATGATGGAAGAGTAATGGCTTATGGAACTATGGGTGGAGATGGACAACCTCAAACTCAAGCAGCAGTATTCTCAAGATATGCTTATTATGAAGAGGATTTGCAAACATGTATAAACAATCCAAGATGGCTACTAGGAAGAACTTGGGGTAACTCATCTCAAAGTTTAAAACTTGAATCTAGATTTGATGAGAAGTTAATAAATGAACTAAAAGAAAAAGGTCATGATGTTGAGATTTTAGGTGAACTAGATTCTGCTGTTGGACATGCAGGGGCTTTAGTTTATGATACATCTAAAACAATTAAAGGGGCATTTGACCCAAGAAGTGATGGTAAAGCATCAAGTTTTTAAATAAGGACAAATTTTTATGAATGAATTATTAGTTTTAGTTCCAATTTTACTTGCAAGTGGGGTAGTTGCTGGTTTGCTTGCAGGATTACTTGGTGTTGGTGGAGGAATTGTGATTGTTCCTATGCTTTATCATATTTTTATTTATATGAATATTGATATCTCAATTGCTATGCCATTATCTATTGGAACATCTTTATCAACTATTGTTGTAACTTCAATAATATCAGCTAGATCTCACCATAAAAAAGGTGGGATTGATTGGGATTTATCTAAAAAATGGATTCCATTTGTGATTCTTGGAGTTTTAATTGGAGCATTTTCATCTAAATTTATAGATGGAACAAATTTAAAATTTATGTTTGGTATTCTACTTTTACTTGTATCTCTTAATATGATTATTAGTAGTTTTAAAAGTCTAGTAATAGCAGAATCTCTTCCAGGAAGATTTGGGCAATCTATTTTTGCTACACTTCTTGGTGGCTTTGCTTCTTTACTAGGAATTGGTGGGGGAACTTTGATGGTTCCTTTATTATCTTTATTCTCTTTTCCAATTCATAGAGCTGTTAGTACAGCTTCATTGTTTGGTTTGATTATTAGTGTGCCTGCAACTATTGGATATATTATTGTGGGATGGAATGTAGAAAACCTACCATTAGCCTCTACAGGTTATGTTAATTGGTTAGCATTTATAGTACTAGTTCCAATGACAATGTTTTTCGCACCATATGGTGTAAAACTAGCATATAAATTAAATGTAAAACAGTTAAAACTTGCTTTTGCTATATTCTTATTATGTGTTGGGATCAAAATGGTTTTAGTTTAAAACCATTTTGATAAAGGGATTAGCCTATTTTATTTTTTTAAATTTTTATAAACTTCGTTGTTTTCTCTTCTACCAACAGTTAGAACTAAAACAACGACCTGTTCATCTTTTACTTCATAAGCTAGTCTATAACCAATAGTTTTTAATTTGATTTTATAAACATTTTCAAAACCACTTAACTTATCCTTTGGAATTCTTGGATTTTCAAGTCTCTCTTTTAGTTTCTTTTTAAACTGTTCTTTTATAGTACTATTTAGTTTATTCCACTCTTTTAAAGCTTTTTGGTTAAACTCTAGGTTATAACTCATCAATATTAACTTTGATAGGTTTTTCTATATCAGATAATCTTTCTTCTACTTTTTTAGATAAGTGATATTCTTCTACTATCTCCATAAGTTTTTCATATGTTTCTGATGGAATTAAGTATGCACTTGGGCTGTTATGATTTAAAATAGCTATTGCTTCATCTCCTGCATTTTTTAGTAATTCTGTTGGAGATTTTTTAAGTTCTGTAATACTTGCTGTATAGTTTGCTAATATTGTATTCATTTTAATACCTTTTTAAGTACTTTTTTTAAGATTTAATTATACATCTAATTTAAATTATTGTCAATTACCCTACAGCCATCTTTGAAATACTTTTCCATAAGAATGGAGGTATTTCATTTTTTAATTCCCAAATTATACTTATCAAATAAAAAAATGGTTAAAGGTGGAGTATATACAGGAAATTGATTAGAAACAATTAAATCTATGTTATAAATAATTGATATATTCTGAGTAAATTGCATATATTTCATATCCATAATAATATTAAAATGGTTCTAGTTGATTTATATATAAGGGACGGTTACTTTTTTAGTAAATCCCTTTTTTTATTATACTGATAGATATTGTTCTACTATCTCATCACTTAAGTGTTCTATCTCACCTTTTGCAACAACATTTCCTCTATCTAGTAGATAAAAATCATCTCCATGTCTTCTTGCAAATGGTAGTTTTTGTTCAACTAAAATAACAGTTATCTTTTCCTCTTTTGTAAGGTAATCAATAACTCCTCCAATTTGTTGAACTATATTTGGCTGAATACCTTCACTTGGCTCATCTAGGATTAAAAGTTTTGGTTCTAAACAAAGAGCTCTTCCTATTGCTAATTGTTGTTGTTGTCCTCCACTAAGGTCTCCACCTTTTCTTTTTAACATATCTTTTAAAACTGGAAATAGCTCATATATCTTTTCAGGAACTTGTTTTAAGCCATTTCTGTTTCCTAATAATCCAATTTCTAAATTCTCTTTAACAGTTAGTTGTGAGAATATCTCTCTTCCTTGTGGAACATAACCTATACCAAGTCCTGCTCTTTTTTCACTTCCTAATTTACTAATATCTTTGTCTTCATAAATAATTTGACCACTTTTAATAGGAAGTAATCCCATAATAGCTTTTGCTAAAGTTGTTTTACCAACTCCATTTCTTCCCATAAGACAAGTACATTTCGCAGGTTCAATCTCTAAGTTTAAATCCCAAAGAGTATGACTTTGTCCATAAAATTGGTTTAAATTCTTTATATTTATCATCTTACTCTCCTAGATATACTTTTCTAACTTTCTCATTGTTCTGAACATCTTTCATAGAACCCTCTGCCAAAACAGAACCCTCATGAAGTACTGTAACCTTTTTTGCAATACTTCTAATAAACTCCATATCATGTTCAACAACCACAACAGAATGATTTTTTGAAAGCTCAGTTAAGATTTGACCTGTTTTTTCAACTTCACCTGGAGTCATACCAGCAACTGGTTCATCAACTAATAAAAGCTTTGGACTTTGCATAAGAAGCATTCCTATTTCAAGCCACTGTTTTTGTCCATGTGAAAGGATAGAAGCTGGATTGTTATAGTGCTCTTTTAGACCAATTAGTTCCATAGTCTCTTCTATTTTATCTTTTTGCTCTCCACTAAGTTTTGCAAATAAAGTTTTGAAAAATCTTTTATCATCTTTCATAGCAAGTTCAAGGTTTTCAAAAATTGAGTGACCTTCAAATACTGTTGGTTTTTGAAACTTTCTTCCAATACCAATTTCGGCAATTGTTGGCTCATCCATTTCTAATAGATTTGCTGCTTGTCCAAAAATAACATCCCCTTTATCTGGTTTTGTTTTTCCTGTAATTACATCCATCATAGTAGATTTTCCTGCACCATTTGCCCCAATGATACATCTTAATTCTTCATATTCTATTGATAAAGATAAAGAGTTTAAAGCTTTAAATCCATCAAAACTAACTGTAACATCATCTAAATAAAGGATTCTATCACCTTTTTTTAAATCACCTACATTTTGTTCATTATCATGTTTAAGCAGTAGCATTAGAAAGCTCCTTTTTATCTTTTCTCAAATTTAATTTTGAAATAAGTCCAACTACACCTTTTGGTAAGAATAGAGTTACTACAACAAATAAACCACCTAAAGCATATAACCAAACTTCTGGAAGAGCAGAGGTAAAATATGTACTTGCATAATTTACGATAAATGCTCCAACTATTGCACCATATAAAGTTCCTCTTCCACCGATTGCAACCCAGATAACAAGTTCGATTGAAAATAATGGTGAGAATACATTTGGATTTATAATTCCCACTTGTGGTACATATAAAGCCCCAGCAACACCAGCCATAGCGGCACTTACTATAAAAATAAAAAGTTTATATTGCTCAACTTTATATCCTATAAATCTTGTTCTACTCTCGGCATCCCTAATAGCTATACAAACACGTCCTAGTCTTGAGTTTATAATAAATCTTGCTATTAAATACCCTGCAAAAAGAGCAAGGAAAGAGATTATAAGTAAAACTATTCTTGTACTATCAGCTTGTAAATCGAAACCTAAAATATCTTTAAAGTCTGTAAGTCCATTGTTTCCACCAAATCCCATGTCATTTCTAAAAAATGCTAACATAAGAGCATAAGTCATAGCTTGAGTGATGATTGATAAATAAACTCCTGTAACTCTTGATCTAAATGCTAAGTATCCAAATACAAAAGCTAATAATCCAGGAACAAACATAATCATAATAAGTGTAAAAATAGGATTATCAAAACCATACCAAAACCAAGGTAACTCTTTAAGGTTCATAAATACCATAAAGTCAGGTAATTCAGGATTTCCATAAACACCTCTATCACCTATTTGTCTCATAAGATACATACCCATTGCATATCCACCAAGGGCAAAAAATGCACCATGACCAAGACTAAGTATTCCTATATATCCCCAAACTAAATCAAGAGCAAGTGCTAAAAGAGCAAAAGCTAAATATTTACCAAGAAGAGTAACTGTATATGTTGAAACATAAAGTGCCGAATCTTGTGGTAAAAGAAGGTTTGCAAAAGCAACATAAATAACTACTAATGCAAGTATTCCTAATACTATTTTACCACCTTTATCATTTTCTAAAATTTGTAAAAATATTGGTTTTCGTTTCATCTTTTCCACCTTAGTCTTGAGCATCTCGACCTTTTTGAGGGAAAAGCCCTCTAGGTCTTTTTTGAATAAATAGGATAATAAATACAAGGATAATAACTTTTGCTAAAACTGCCCCTGCAACTGGTTCTATAAATTTGTTGATTTCTCCAAGTGTAATTGCACCAATTAGTGTTCCCCATAGGTTACCAACTCCACCAAATACAACAACCATAAAACTATCTACAATATATGCTTGTCCTAGATTTGGTCCCACATTTGTAAGTTGAGATAATGCAACCCCTGCAATACCAGCAATACCTGAACCAATACCAAATGTCATAGCATCTATCCATGAAGTTTTTATCCCCATTGCCTGAGCCATTTGTCTATTTTGTGTAACAGCTCTAACTTTTAAACCTAATGAAGTTTTATTTAAAACCATTAAGATTCCAATAAATACCAAAATAGCAAAGATAATGATATATAATCTATTGTATGTAAGTGAAAGTGCACTGTTTATCTCCAATGCTCCACTCATCCAATCAGGAGTTTTAACCTCTTGATTTAGTGGAGAATAGATTGTTCTTACTATTTGTTGTAATATTAAACTAATCCCAAATGTAGCAAGTAAAGTCTCAAGTGGTCTTCCATATAAGTGTTTAATTACAAGTCTTTCAATAATAATACCAACTATACCACTTACAATAAATGCAGCAGGAATAGCTACAATAATTGAGTATTCTATTAAGTTTGGCATAATTTGTTGAAGAGTATATGTAGTATATGCTCCAATCATCATCATCTCACCATGGGCCATATTAATAACTTTCATTACACCAAATGTAATTGCAAGTCCAATAGCTGCAAGAAGTAAAACAGAACCCATACTAAGACCAAAAAATGCTTTTTCTAAAACACCATAATATGATCTGATTGTTTCAACAGATGAAATTGAGCTATTTGCAGCTTTTTGTAACTCTTTACTAATACCCTCTTTATTTGCAATTGTTTTTAGTGTTGCTAGAGTATCTGAAGAGATAAAATCACTTAAGTCTTTAACTGCTTTGATTTGCTCTTCACCACTTGAATATTTTGCTAAAATAATTGTCTTAGCTTCAAGTAATACCTCTTTTACTTCACTATCTTTCTCTTTTGATAAAGCTTTTTCTATTAACTCTTTTGAGTCTTCATCTACATTTGATAAGATATTTTTTGCTGATTTAAGCCTTATCTCTTTCTTTTTTGAGAAAAGATTCATCTCTGCTAGATTTGATTTAATAATACTTCTTAATCTATTATTTGTTTTTACTTTTTTAAACTCTCTTCTATTTTGTGGTTTAAGCGTTTTACCCTCTAAAAAAGTTTTTGTGTGATAAGTACTTCCCTCTTTTTTTTCTAGAAGTACAAATATTCCCTCTTTTTTTGTATAAAGAAGGTCACCCTCTACCATCTTTTTAAGTAAAATCTCTGTTCTGTCATCTTCTGCATATTTTTCAACTAATTCTTTAACAACTTTTGCTTTTGTTTTAAAAGATTGTGTTTTTAATTTTTCGATATCAGTTTCAAAATTTGCAAATAGTGAGCTTAAGAAAAATAAATTAAGAAAGATTATTTTTAAAAAATTGATTTTCATATAAGTGCCTTTTGTAAAAAAGAGAGGAGAAATTAGTAGGAGATAAACCCCTCTCTTTTTTTAGATTTTTAGTAGTTTTGACCTGAACACTTTTTAGTTACAGTGTTGTAGTTACCACAATTAATTGGTGCAGTCCAGTCAGCAATTACATCTTTTGAAGATGGTAAGAAATCTGACCAAGCATCACCTGGAACCTCTTCTGTTGAGAATACAGTTTCAAATTGACCATCTTCTTGAATCTCACCAATAAGTACTGGTTTTGTTAAGTGATGGTTTTTAAGCATTTTTGCTGTTCCACCTGTTAAGTTAGGAACTTCAAGACCAATAATAGCTTTACTTACAGCATCAACATCAGTAGTACCAGCTTTTTCAACAGCTTTTACCCAAAGGTTGAAACCAATATATGTAGCTTCCATAGGGTCATTTGTAACTCTTTTGTCATCTTTAATGAATTTTTTCCAAGTTTTGATAAACTCATCATTTAAGTCAGATTCTGCACTTTGGAAGTAGTTCCACGCAGCTAAGTGACCAACTAGAGGTTTTGTATCTAAACCTGATAACTCTTCTTCACCAACTGAGAAAGCTACAACTGGAATATCTTCAGCAGAAATACCTTGGTTACCTAATTCTTTATAGAAAGGAACGTTTGCATCACCATTGATTGTAGAAACAACTGCTGTTTTCTTACCTGCATTACCAAATTTTTTGATATCACTTACAATACTTTGCCAATCAGAGTGACCAAATGGAGTATAGTTAATCATAATATCAGAAGCTGGAACACCTTTAGCTTTTAAATAAGCCTCTAAGATTTTATTTGTTGTTCTTGGATAAACGTAGTCAGTACCAGCTAAAACCCATCTTTTAACACCGATTTCATTCATTAAGTAATCAACTGCAGGAATCGCTTGTTGGTTTGGCGCAGCACCTGTATAAAATACATTTTTAGAAGACTCTTCACCCTCATATTGTACAGGGTAGAATAATAGTCCATTTAACTCTTCAACAACTGGAAGAACTGATTTTCTAGAAACTGATGTCCAACAACCAAATGTTACATCAACTTTATCTTGAGTTAATAATCCTCTCATTTTTTCAGCAAATAGTGGCCAGTTTGAAGCTGGGTCAACTACTACAGGCTCAAGTTTCTTCCCTAAAACCCCACCTTTTTTATTTTGTTCATCAATTAACATTAAAACTGTATCTTTTAATGTAGTCTCTGAAATTGCCATTGTTCCAGACAGTGAGTGTAATACACCAACTTTGATAGTATCAGCAGCGTGAACTAACATTCCACCTACAAGGGCAGATGTTACAATTGCTTTTGCAAACATTTTCTTCATTTGTACTCCTTTGTGATTAAATATCATTTTGATATTCTATGGTGGAAGTATAAAAAAGTTGTGTTGTCTTAGTGTTGTTTTTTTTAAAACATTTTAAAATTGTGGTATATTATTTATACAAGCTAGAACATAGTTTAGAGATTTCACTAAATTGAAACTTGTTTACAAATGTAGTTATAGTGGTCTTTGTAAAGCTATCTACTTTATTTTCTTCAAGAGTTTTAAGGATTGAGTTTCCATCAAGTTTTGTTGCTAAATCAGCTATTTTTCTTGCTATATCTTCTTCTAAAACAATTGTTTTTTGTGTAGTTGTTTCATTTTCATATTCAAAATCAATCTTTAAAAACTTTTGTAGGGCATTTGCTATATCTTTTTCTTCAAAAGGTTTAGGTACAAAAAAGTCTGCTCCACTGTTTAAGGCTTTTTGTTTATCATCTTCAAATACATTTGCAGATATTGCAATAATAGGGATATCCTTTGTTTGTTCTTTTCCTTTTAATATTTTTGTTGTTTCTATCCCATCTAAATTTGGCATAAGAATATCCATAAATATTAAATCAAAATTTGATTTTTCAATATGAGTTAATACTTCTTTTCCATCATTGGCTTCTATAGTATTTATATTATAAGAGTTTAGAAGTTGAACCAATAAATCTCTATTTGCTTTTGTATCATCTGCAACTAGTATATTTATATTCTCTGTAGATTTTACTTTTATAATATTGTTTTTTGTATTTTCTTCTTCTAGTACAAAATCAATCTCTTCTATTATAAGGTTGAAACTAAAAGTACTACCTTTTTCAAGTTCACTTTGTGCCTCAATTTTACCACCCATTTTTTCTATAAGCTCTTTTGTAATAGCAAGTCCTAATCCTGTACCTTCATGTTTGTGGGTTTTTTCTTCTATTTGTTCAAAGGGTTTAAATACAATCTTTAGGGCTTCTTCAGACATACCAATACCTGAATCACTAATATCAACTAATAGTTTTAAACCTTCTGCTTTGATATTTGCTTTTATAAATCCTTCATTTGTAAATTTTAAAGAGTTTCCTAATATATTAATTAGAATTTGTCTTAATCTTTTTTCATCACATCTTATATATTTTGGAACAGATTTATCAATATTTAGACTAAAGTTTAAACCCTTTGCTTCACATCTAGAAGTAAACATTGATTCTATCTCTTCTAAAAGTCTAAATAGATTGAAATCATTTGGATTTATATTTATTTTTCCTGCTTCTATTTTTGCAAACTCTAATATCTCATTTATTAAAGATAATAGGTGTTGCCCACTACTGTATATTGTATTTATATTTTGTTTTTCAGAGTTTTCTATTTGGTTTGATTTTTTTAATAAAGAGGTAAATCCTAAGATTGCATTTAGAGGTGTTCTTAACTCATGGGACATATTTGTAAGAAATATAGATTTTGACCTATTCGCTTTTTGTGCTTCAATAGTAGCTTTTTTTAGTTGATTCTCATACTCTTTTCTTTTTGTAATATCTGAAAAAACAACAACTGAACCCTCTAAAACACTAGAATTATTTGAATAAATAGGAGTACTTATATAATCTATTGGAAACTCTTTATTATCTTTTGAGATAAATGTTTGTTCCTCTTTTTGAACCAACATTAATCTCTCTTTTTGTTGTGCTGTTTTAGAAAAAAGATGTTTTGCAATTGTTTTATTTAGGTATTTACCTATCAATTCTTCAGAATCATATCCTAAAAGGTTTGAAGCTGTTGGATTAACAAATATAAATCTTCCCTTTGAATCAAGTCCAAAAATCCCTTCCCCAGCAAGATCAAGAAGTCTTTTATTTTGTTTTTGTGATTCTATTAGTTGAATGGCATTGTCTTTAAATACTTCAACTGCTCCAATCATCTCACTCACCTCATCCATAAACACTTTTTGTGGTAAGTCTATATCCATATCATTTTTTGCTAGTTTTAACATCCCTTTATTTAACATCTCAACCGGATGTATAATTCTATGTAAAACAATAAATATAAATGAAAATACAAAAAGAACAATTAAAAATAGTACAGCTATTGAAAGGTATGTTTCCATTTTTTTAACAGTTTCATGGGCTTCATCTACTCTTAACTGTGTTCTTGCTTCAAAGGCTTTATAAAACTCATTTAAAGGTTTCATAATAGCTATTTTTGCCCTATGGTATTCATCTGAGTGCATAATCTCTCTAGCGAGTTTAAAATCAGGCTCTTTTTTTATTGTGTAGTTTCCATTTTCATCTTGAAATATACCTTTTATGGCATTCATAGCTTTTGTTTCAAGATTTGTTAAGTCATCAGATTCTTGTTGAGATTTATATAAAAGTGCTAATTCCTCTTCTGGGAAACCTGCTTGTTTCATTAACACCTTTAAAGGGATTTTAGCTCCATCAAGTTCAGGTTTACTTCCATCTAAGGTATAAAAGTCCCAAAAAATTCTATTATAATATTTTGGTCTTTCTTTTTTGCCATTTCTAATATCAAGTACAGTATGAAACTGCTCTTTAAACATCTCTTTACCTGTTATTACATGAGTTCTTGCCATCCTTGTTAAATCATCACTACTTTGTCTTAATTCATCAGCTAGGACAAGGGAACGATGTTGCATCTTATAAGCATTTTCAAGTTGGTCTACTGCTCTTTGATACTCACTTAATATAAATACAACACTTATAAGTGCACTACTGTTTATTATAAGTAAAAGTATAAATAGTTGTTTAAGTTTCATACAGGTTGTTTATTTTCTTTCTCTTTTTTTAAGTTATAATAACTAAAATCACAGAAGAAATTAGAGGTTATATGACTAAAAAATATACTATATTGATTGTTGATGATAAGTTAGAAAACCTACAATACTTAAATAAAGTACTTCAAGATGAAGATTATGATATCAGAGCTACACCTGATGGAATGATGGCTTTAGAAGCTGCTAAACTAAATACTCCTGATTTAATCCTTTTAGATATAAAGATGCCAAATATAGATGGATATGAGCTTTGCCGACTTATAAAAAAAGAGGAAAATCTAAAAGAGATACCTATCATATTTATTTCAGCTCTTGATAGTGTAGAGGATAAAGTAAAAGCTTTTGAAGAGGGTGGAGTTGATTATATTACAAAGCCCTTTGAACCAAAAGAGATACAAGCTAGAATAAAAACCCAATTAGAGATTCACAAAAGTAAAATTATGATTGCTAGACTTTTAGAACAACAAGATTTATTTGTTAAAAAGATTATGCATGAGATGAATACTCCGGTTTCTATTATCTCTTTAAATAGTGATTTAATAGAGCAACAATATGGACCATCAAAACAAGTTGAAGCTATAAAGGCTTCAGTTAAAACCTTATCTTCTATTTATGGCGATCTTTCTTATAAGATAAAAAAAGAGAGTAGAGAGTATAAAGTATCTAAAATAAATCTTTTACATTTTATAAGTTCAAGAGTTCAGTTTTTTGATGAGTTAGCAAATACTAAAGATATTCATATTGATTTGGGATACAATGAAGAGTTAGAGATATTTATGAATAAATATGAGTTTGAAAGAGTTATTGATAATACTTTGAGTAATGCCATAAAGTATAGTAAAGAATCTGGTGAAATTAATCTATTTTTTGGAAAAGAAAATGGTAAACACCTTATTATAATAGAAGATTTTGGTATTGGTATTGAAGATACAAGTAAAGTGTTTGATGCTTATTATCAACAATCAACTAAAAAACTAGGATTAGGTTTGGGTTTAAATATAGTAAAAGAGATCTGCGATAAATATGAGATTGAAGTTGAGGTAGAAAGTACTAAAAATATTGGAACTAAATTTATATTTAATATTGATTCTGTTGTAAAGAGTAGTATATGAAGATATTTTTATTAGAAGATGATTTCTCTCTTAACAGACTTATTTGTAGTGCCTTAGAGGATAGAGGGTTTTTTGTTACAAGTGTAGATGATGGCTATGATGCTATGACTCATGTATTAAACAATAAATATGATTTATATATTTTAGATATAAATGTACCAGGCTTTTCAGGACATGAAGTTTTAGAGCAAATAAGAAAAGTACATGAGAGTTTGCCAGTTATAATTGTAAGTGCACAACTTGATATAGATAATATCTCAAAAGCATATGATTTAGGATGTAATGATTATTTAAAAAAGCCCTTTGAGCTTGAAGAGTTGATGCTTCATATTAAATACCATATAAAAACAATTTTAAATAGTGATGTGGATAAGGATATAATTGATTTAGGTTCAGGCTTTAGTTTTGATTTAAAAGATCAATCTTTATATAAACATGGTCATGAGATTGTATTAACCCAAAAAGAGAAACTTCTATTAACTCTATTTATCAATAATCTTGATAAAACTGTTACCTCTGAGATGATACATGAATATGTATGGGACAACAAAGAGATGGAAGCAGTTAGTATGAGAAGTATGATTCATAAACTTCAAAAAAAACTAAAAAGTGGTATGATTGCAAATATAAGAGGTGTGGGATACAAACTTATAAGTAAGAATATACAATTATAAATTTATATATCACACTTTGAACAATCAAGGTGTCTTTCATCTACTGTACATACAATACATTTATGAGCAAGGTCACTTTCTCTAAACTCTCTTGTTACAGTACAGTTTTCATGTAAGGTAGCCATATATGATACGTTTAATACTGGATCATAAGCTAAACTGTTTGCGATTTCTGTATTTAAAGCACTATTTTGTGCTAAAGATCTTCTAACACCAATACTTTTTGAGTTTGATAGTTTCTTTAAAAGTTTTAAATCAGTTGAATTTAAGGCTTGATGAATTTCATTATGATGTTCTTCTATATTAACTTTATAATGGCTCATATTATCTCCTAATAATTTTATAAGATAATATTATTATATATTTATAGCATGAATATAGCGAAATAGTTATTTTTTAATAATTTTTAAAATTTGATTGAGAGAAAGGGGAATTAACCCCTTTTTTTATTAGAAATTTTGAACGTTTGCCGCTTCTTCTCTATCAGCCATTGAGATATCAGCAATAAATTTTTGTTCTTTTACTTCAGGTAACATAAGACCTTTTTTCTTGTGCTCTCTAATTTTATATACACCCTCTTCATTTTTTTCTGCATAATATTCATTGAATTCTGCAGTATAAGGCATATCCCAAACAATAGCACCTTCAGTTGGACATGCTTCAGCACATCTTGGAGCGTCAGCGTGATCTACACACTCTACACATGATTCTGGTTTAACATAAAAGTAATCTTCATATGGATTCTTTTCATGACCCTCTTCTAAGATTGCTGCAACTGGACACTCTGGTGCACATGCTTCACAACTAATACATTCTTCTGTAATTCTAACTGCCATTTTTTCATCCTTCGCTTTAAAATATAAAACTAAAGATGCAATAACTATTCCATTATTAATCTAAATGGTTATACCAAGCTGATAGGTTACTTCTTTTAAAGGATTTTTTTAGATAAAACTCTTTTGCATTAGTGTTATCATTGTCACACACTAATTGCACTCTTTTTATATGGTGTTTATTTGCATATTTTTTTAGATACTCAAAAAGGTAAGTTCCTATTCCCATATCTCTATAATCATCACTTACGATAAAATCTTCAATAAGTCCAGTTTTAGCTCCAACTGCTGTAGAGATAATTGTTTGCATGGTAACCATTGCAACAACTTCTTCCTCAAATTTTGCAATTACAACAAGTGATTCTTTCCTTTTTAATAAAAGTTTTAATCCCTCTTCATGTTTTGCTTTGTCAAAGTGAAAATCTTTTTCTATGGTAAATAGTTGTTTAAGAAGGGGGATTAATGAGTCTATATCCTCAATCCCCGCATTACATATTTGTAGATTATTTTTTAATATCACTGTAGCTTATCTCTTTTTTGTCTGTAAGTTTTTCATCTCCAGGCTTTTTATAAATTAGCTCTATCTCTTCTTCTTTATTTATATACTCTTTTGTGATTGTACATGAACCTAAATTCTCTTCTGAAGGTATTGTATATTGTAATGGAAGCATTATCTTTTCAATGATACCTCTTAGTCCTCTAGCTCCAACATCTTTTTCAACTGCAATCTCTGCAATCTCTTCTAGTGCACTATCACTAAAGTTAAGTTCAACTCCATCCAATTCAAAAAGGATTTCATATTGTTTTGTAATGGCATTTTTAGGCTCTTTTAAAACTCTTATTAAATCTTCCCTTGATAGTTTATCAAGTTCAGCAATAACAGGAATTCTTCCCATAAACTCAGGAATAAGTCCAAAATTGATAAGCTCTTTTGGCTCTATCTCTTTTTTTATCTCTTCTTCATCTTTACCATTAACAAATCCCATCACTGAAGCTTTTTCTTTCTCTTTATCTTTTCGTAAGCCTACAAAAGCTCCCCCACAGATAAATAAAACATGAGTTGTATCAAATAATACAGTTTCAGCAGTTGAGTTTTTTCTACTTCCTTTTACTGGAACATAAACATCAGCACCTTCTAATATTTTTAGAAGTCCTTGTTGTACACCCTCTCCACTCACATCTCTACCACTTGTAGCACTTTCACTTTTGTTTGCAATTTTATCAATCTCATCAATATAAACTATACCTCTTTTTGCCTTTTCAAGGTCAAAATCTGCAGCAGCTAAAAGTCTTGAAAGGATAGATTCTACATCTTCACCCACATAACCAGCTTCTGTTAATGCTGTTGCGTCTGCAACTGCAAAAGGTACATCCATGATTTTTGCTAAGGATTTTGCTAAAAGTGTTTTACCTGAACCAGTAGGTCCAACTAACATAATATTTGATTTTTCAATCTCTACATTTTTAATAATAGGTTTATCAATTCTTTTATAATGGTTATATAAAGCAACAGCTAAAACTTTTTTAGCGTCATCTTGACCTATTACATATTCATCTAGATGTTCTTTTATCTTAATAGGTACATTTAGACCTTTTTGAAACTCTTTTTTTGAAGTTTGTACAGCTTCTTTTTCTAAAACAGATGAACACATAGTGATACACTCATCACAAATATGTGAAGTTTCACTACTAAATATTTTTTTTACTTCTTTTATCTCTTTCCCGCAGAAGTCACAGGTACTTGTTTTATTCGCCATGGCTATCTATAAATTCATCAATACTCATTTTAATATTTTCTAATGAATGAGTTTTAATAAATTTATCCTCTTTTTTTGTTAGTTCTTCTTTATTTAAAAGTGTAAGTCCACCTTTAAGACCAATTGTTACTTCATTTGCTACCATTCTAAAGGTATCTCTTGAAAAATCAACTCCCATAAAAAGATATTCTTTATCTTTTCTGTACTCTTTTAGTACAGGAGGAATTGCATATCCACCCATAGCTTCAGTTAACCAATCAACAAAGTCTGCATCTGAAATGATAAAATTCATTTCTGGCTTTGTTGAACCCATTGGTTTAAATAGAATTGGTAGATCTAAAGATAAGGCCTCTTTTTCTACTTGTTTATATTCACTTGTTGATACTTCATATTTATAAATAATAAATCTGTCATAATCTGCTGTAATTCTAGAGATTCCTGTGATTAAGAAGTGATCACAATCACTATATACTTTTTGTAATGAGTCATCAACAGTAGTATCGATTACATATTTTGGTTTAAATTTTGATAACCATTGGTAAACTTTTGGTACTTCATACTCTTTTGAACTAAAGATATGATTTGTCATTTGAACAACAAACTCTCTACCTTTTCTTTGTTCTAAACTCATTGCAGCACGGCTATACTCATACATTAGCCTTGGACTCATAGCTCTACCGTTATTTAGTGCTAAAATCATTGAGTCGCTATCAAATGGTAATTGTGTACCATCAGATGCTATTGTACCTTCAAATACACCCATTCCTAAAAATGGAATTAAGGTACCATTTTTTAATTTTTCAATAATATCATCCATGACATCCAACTCCTGTGTAGGATTGATATACCTTATTAAGTTCAACTCGTACTCTTTCCATATCAAGAGGCTTTTCTAAATCTTCAGGTATATCAATATGATAAATGGCTCCATCTTTTCCAATTATAAATAAAGCCTTTGTTAATTTGTTTTCCATAGACCCACTTACAATTTTCGTTCCGTACATCTCTCCAAACTCATCATTTACATCAAAAACTGGAATTATTCTCTTTAATTTGGGTAATTCTATCTCTTTATTAAAAAATAGATAAGTATTTATTTCTACTTTTGAATCATTCATAAAGTTATCAAAAGATTCTATTTCCTCTTTGAAATCTTCAAAATTTGGAAATGATATAAATATTTGAATAGTTCTATCTGGACTTGCTTTTTTTATAGTGAATTCTTGTCCTTCAATATTTTCTACATCAACATCTTCTGCCATATAACCAATATCAATTATCTCATCTGTAATTTTAAACTCTTCATTTTTATAAATCATTTGATATCCCATATTTTTTGATTTTATAACCAATTTGTCTAAGAGTAATACCTAACTCTTTTGCCGCATGGGATTGATTAAAGTTATTATTTTCTAAAGCTGTTTCTATTGCTTCTTTTTCTATCTCTTCTAAAGTTTTATTTTCCATAGGGATAGTTTTATACTCTTTTTTAAGATTAGCATCATTAAGTGCAGGAAGAAGTAATAACATATCAAATTTATTTATTCCATCTTCATTACCCATTAAAACTATTCTTTCTAAAGTATTTTCAAGTTCTCTTACATTTCCTGGCCATGGATAATGCATAAGAATCTCCATAGCTTCATCAGTGATTTTTACAACTTTTTTATGGTTTTTAATGGCTCTTTCAAGGAAAAATTCAACTAATTGTCTAATATCATCTCCCCTTTCTCTAACAGGTGGTAAATCTATTGGAATTACATTTAATCTATAATATAAATCCTCTCTAAACTCACCATCTTCAACCATCTTCTCAAGATTTCGATTTGTTGCTGCAACAAGTCTAACATTTACTTTTATTGTTTTGCTTCCACCAACTCTTTCAAATTCTCTTTCTTGTAAAACCCTTAGAAGTTTTACTTGGGCTGATGCTGAGATATCCCCAATCTCATCTAAAAATAAAGTTCCCCCATCAGCTAATTCAAATCTACCTTTTCTTGTTTCTCTTGCATCTGTAAATGCACCTTTTTCGTGTCCAAATAGTTCACTCTCTAATAATGTATCAGTAATAGCAGCACAGTTAAGTTTAATAAATGGCTCATCTTTTCTTTTACTTCTTTTATGTATTGCAGCTGCTACTAACTCTTTTCCTGTACCAGTTTCTCCTCTAACTAATACTGTAACATCAGATTGAGCGATTCTTTGTATTACTTGGAATACCTGTTGCATTTTAGGGCTATCTCCAATAATATCTCCAAAGTTGTGAACTTTTGAATCCCATTCCATTTTATAATAAAGTTTCAACTCTTTTAATCTCTCTTTCTCTCTATTATTTAGTTGATAAGAGTAAATTGATTGTGCAAATATTGAAGCGATAATTGTCAATATTCTAACACAGTCCTCAAAACCTATTTCTGTACTTTTTGTAAGTGCTGCTCCTAATACTCCAATTGTCATATCTTCTATAACTAAAGGTACTGCAACATAAGATAGGTTATTAAAATCTTTTTTCCCAGATTTATTTAAAAATAGTGAATCATTATGTATATTTTCTACTACAACAGGTTCTTTGGCTTCTGCTGCCATACCAGTAACACCCTCTCCAAGCTTATAACATGAAAGTTTTTTTTGTATTGATGAAAGTTCAACTGAGGCAAAAACATTAAGCATTTCATCCTCTTCTAAAAGGTGAATAGTACAGTTTGTAAGATTTAGTGAGTTTTTTAAAATCTTCATTGATTTTTCCAAAGATGTTTTCAAATCATAATTGTTTGCCATCATTGAAGCTATATCATAAAGTGTTGTTAATTCTCTTGTTGTTAAACAGCTCTCACATGCAGATTTATCCATTAATGCCATTATTGAACTCCTTTTGCAGTATAAACATTAGATTGTATAGTTATTATATTATAGTATAAAAATTAGGGTATTTATAGTATTTTCATGTCTATAAAATACCCAATGAATGATTAGTCAGCTATCTTTTTGCAAACTTCCTCTTTAGGTAAGTTTTTAGGCCCTGGTTGTATCCACCAAGTTTCACCATTTGAAAGTTCAACTTCTCCACCCCAGTTTTCTTCAGTATCAAACTCTAGTGCTTCTATTGTTTCTTCCATATCTTTTTTTGCAACATAAAAATATATTACACCGCTATCTTCTCTAAGCATTACTTTTGCCATATCTTCTCCTTTTTTTAAGTTAAATTACACTTTAGTGTTTATTGATAATAAGCTCTCTTATTCTATTTAAGAGATCTTTTTCTTCTAATTCTAATTTAAAGAAACCTTTTTTTATCTCTTTTATTAAAATATGTTTTGCATATTTTTCTTTTGTTTCTTCATAATCACTTCTGTGATGAGCTCCTCGGCTCTCTTTTCTTTTTTTAGCTGCTAAAATTACAGCTTCAGAAACTTCAAGTGCATTTCTTAACTCTAAAATTGAGATAAGTTCAACATTATTTCTTCTTTCTTTATTTATACAGTGTAGAGAATAAGATTGATTTCTTAGATATTTTATATAATCAAAGGCTTTAACTAAACTCTCTTTAGTTCTTAAAATACCTACATGTTTAAACATGGTATTTCCTAATGAAACTCTAATTGCATTAAAATTTTTTGATGTTTCTCCTGCAAAAATTTTATCTACATTTAGAATATCTTTGATTACAAGGTTATAATCAATAGTTGAAAAATCATGTTTTTTGGAAAACTCTAAGGCTTTTTGTCCTGCAAGTTCTCCAAATACAGTTCCCTCAAGAAGTGAATTTCCACCTAATCTATTTGCTCCATGTATTTTATTTGCTGCCATCTCTCCACAAACAAAAAGTCCATCTATTTTTGTTTGGGTCATATCACATAAAACACCACCCATTGTATAGTGGGCAACAGGTTTTATCTCTAATAGTTCACTACTTATATCAACTCCAACTTGATTAAAAGACACAGTATATAAAGAGGGTAATTTTTTTTGAATTTTTTCTAATCCTACGTGTCTTAGGTCAAGATAAACTTTTTGTCCCTTATTTTGTTGTTCTAAAATAGCTTTTGCAATTTTATCTCTGGTATCAAGCTCATTTACAAATCTTTCCCCATCGCTATTTACAAGATATCCACCCTCACCCCTTGCTGCTTCAGTCACAAGGTAGTTTGTTTTTGCAATACCTGTTGGATGAAATTGTACAAACTCCATATCTGTAAGAGTAAGTCCTGCTCTAAGAGCTACAGCTAAAAGGTCTCCTGTATAATCTTGGGCATTTGTAGAGTTTCCTCTGTATATTCCTGCATATCCTCCACCTGCTAAAACAACAGCTTTTGCTGGATAAACTAAAACTGTAGAATCAAGTCTTCTTAAAGATATCACTCCACATACTCTATTTGAATCTTTTATAACATTCATTACATATGTATTTACAAGAAATTTTATACCTAACTCTTTTGCTTTTTTTATCAAAGCTTGAGTGATTGCGCCACCTGTTTTATCACCTACATAACAAGTTCTATTTACACCTGCTCCTCCAAATGGTCTTTGAGCAATATCACCTTTTTCATCCCTTTGAAAAGGTACCCCGTAAGTAACTAATTTTGAAATTATTTCAGATGATCTTTTACACATATATGTGATACTTTTTCTATCTCCTAAGCCTTTTGAGGATTTAAAAGTATCTTCAATATGAGATTCTATAGCTTGTTTATCTTCGGGGTCTAAAACAGCATTTATTCCACCACTTGCCATTGCTGAGTTGGATTTAAAAATATTACCTTTAGTGATAATTGCTACTCTATTTGTATCTGTTTTAGCCTCAATTGCTGCCATAAGTCCAGCTACACCACCACCTACAACTAATACATCATATATCATATAATAACCTTTTATACTCTATACATTAAGTCGTAGTTTGCTCTAGGAGTTGCTTTGATTTTTGTTATCTCTAAATTCTCTCTTATGTGAATAGGTGCTTTTGATGCAAAAAGTGAGCTTATAATTCCTGGTGTTGATCTAACAAATTGTAGTGCTAGTTGAATATCATTTTTTAAAATCATTTTAGGATCTAATAGGTAACCAGTCTCTGGTTTAAATGATTTTTTGAATAGATTCATTTGAAGTAATGATGAACTTGATATTACTCCAATTTTAAGTCTATGTGCAGCTTGTAATAGTGTACACTCTTCACCATTTACAGTTTGTGATGGTAAAGTATATATTGATGTTTTTCCTATATTAAATGGTGTTTGAATATATTTAAAGTGATGCTTATCTCCACCAACTTTTTGTGCAATCTTTACTAAATCTTCTAAGTTTATATTCTCTCCACTTATCTCACTAATAAAACCATTCCATACTGCAACACCATAATATTTTATAAGTCCCATATTAACCATTTTTTCAAATCGTTTAAATATAGATTCTATCTTTTTTAAAAATTTATCATTTCCTAATTTTAGTAGTTGCATCTCTGGATTATGCAGATAATATATATCAAAAGTATCAATACCTACATTTTCTAAAGATTTTTTACATGACCACTCTATAAAGTCGGCACTAAGACAGTGCTGATCTAACTCTATATCATCTAGTGTTGCTAATTTAGCTTTTATTATATTTTCATTTATCCATTCATATGGATTTTCAGGAAATGGGTAATCAAGTTGGATAAACCCACCCTTTGAGCATATTATTAATTCTTCTCTTTTTACAGCATCTTCTTCTATTAATTCTTTTAGTGCAATACCTATCTCTTTTTCACTTTGTCCATATCTATAATTACTTGCAGTATCAATTAGATTAATACCTTTTTTGATTGATTCTTTAACCCCTTCAATATAGTGAAAAACATAGTTTTCCTCTTTATAAGGTTCTTTATTAAATGTTCCAAGTCCAAGTTTTGAAAAAATTAAATCATTATGTTTTATATAAAAATCTTTGTAGTTGGAAAATTTTTTAGCATAATTTACTGTTGCTTCTGTAGTTGCCACTTGCATAAGAATCTATCCCGTCTTTATTTTTTTTGTAAAAAATAAAAGAGTAAGGGGCATTGAATTCCTTACTCTTTAAATCTAATTTACAAAAGGTATTAATTTATATGCAAGAAGTGTTCCGTTGATTTTAATTCTTCTTATGCTTATAGTTTGCATATAAAATTGCAAGGGTAATATAAGCAATTAAAACTAGAGGAAATATTACTTTTTCTATATCCATGGGTAAACTCCATATTTTTTTAGAGTTATTGCAAGATATATTCCTCTAGTGAATAATTTTGATATTGCTACTTAAATTTGCCATACCACTTACATAAACTG
Source organism: Halarcobacter sp. (assembly GCF_963675975.1). Taxonomy (NCBI): domain Bacteria; kingdom Pseudomonadati; phylum Campylobacterota; class Epsilonproteobacteria; order Campylobacterales; family Arcobacteraceae; genus Halarcobacter; species Halarcobacter sp. The sequence continues at coordinate 748,714 of NZ_OY780939.1, forward strand.
AGCTAGTAACTACCCCATCTATTTTACAAGAAGCATACTCTTGTACATTTGAGAGATTAATCCCTCCAGCTGCTAAGATTTTTATATTTGGAAAGTGTTCATTTTTGTACATAACAAGTTTTTTTAAAGTGTCAAAATCTATTTTATCTAATTGTAAAGTATCAACTCCTGCTTTCATTAGCATAATACTATCTTCATACTCTTCACTTTCCACGGCAATTTTCTTTTCTGATGAGCTTTTTTTAATCCTTTTTATATCATCATAAAACTCATTTGAATCTTTATATAAAAGTCTATGCCCATCAAAAAATAAGATTGATTCTGAAAGCCCTAGCCTATGTGGGATTGCTCCACCAGCAATAGCTGCTTTTATACAAAATCTTTTTGAGAAAGGAAAAGTTTTTCTTGTGGTTAAAAGTTCACATGAATCATTTACTTCATCAATTAGTTTTTTCATCTTTTTGGCTTGTGTAGAGATTTTACAACTATACTCTAAAAGAATTTGAGTTAGTCTCCAAGCTTTGTGTATATCTGCATAAAAACCTGTATATTTTAAAAGAATATCCCCTTTTGATATACTTTCTCCACTTTTTACAAAATATTCAACATCGCAGTTTAACATTTGTGCAATTTTTGAAGCTTCCTCAGTGCAAGACACCACTATATCCTCTCTTGTGTAAACTTCTAATTGTGCTTTTTCATCCTTACAATTTTGTAAACTTGTAGTTAAATCATCGTATGGGATGTCATCTTGTATATATTTTTCTAGTTCTGTTATTGATAGGTTAAACATATATCCTCTTTTTTCATATATTTTATTATAATATTTTTTTCCTTTTTTCAAAAAAGTTAAGTGCCAAAAAGAATAAAAGTGATATAAATACTAATATTCCACTTAATATCATTGCTAAATCGTATTCTCCATCAAATACTGCATTGTATATGGCTAAAGATATGGTATCGGTTTTACCAATTATATTTCCACCTAACATAAGTGTAATACCAACTTCACCTAAAGCTCTTGCAGATGCAATTAATAATGCAACAATCAAGGCATTTTTAATAGTTGGAAGAATAATAAACAAAAATGTATATATCTTTGATTTACCACTTAAGTAAGAGGCTTCTTTTATCTCTTTTGGAAATTGTTCTATACTTGCTTGCAAGGGTTTAACCATAAGTGGAAGTCCTGCAATAAATGCTGCAATTATAATCCCTGTGAAACTAAAGATTATCTCAATATTTGCTTTTAAAAGTATTTGTCCTATAAAACTCTCTTTCCCTAAAAATAGAAGTAAAAAGAAGCCTACTGCTATGGGAGGAAATACTAAAGGTAAAGTAACTAAAGTATCCAAAAGCCACCTTAAAGGAAGCTCTTTTTTAGATAAAAGATAAGAGATAGGTACACCTAAAAGTAAAAAAAGAATTAGTGTTATAAGAAGAGTTTTAAAGCTTAGCCAAAGGGGATTGGAAATTTGTTCTAAGGCTATAGCTTCCATCTTATAGTCCGTATGCTTTAAAAATCTCTTTTGCTTTTGGTGTTTGTAAGAACTCTAAAAACTCTTCACACTCTTTTTCACATGAAGAGGTTTTTGCTGCTATAATCTCTATAGGTGAATAACTATTTGGATTAACTTCAATATATCCACCTATTTTATCTTTATTTTCTAATGCAGCTGTTAGGTTTATAATACTTGCATCAACCTCTTTAGTAAGTACATATGTTAAAGATTGAGGTACTGTTGCAACCACATATAATTTATCTTCTACATTTTTGTAAAGTTCTTCATTTTTAAGAAATTCCAATCCGGCAATACCATAAATAGCCTTTTTAGGTTGGGGCATTGCAATTTTTTTTATCTCTTTTTTTAATAAATCTTTTGATGAAGTAAGCGTTTTTCCTTTTGGATAAGCAATTACAACCTTACCTTTTCCAACACTTGAATACTCTTTTATATCAAGTCCACTTTTGTTTAATAAAAAGTTTTTATCACCTATGATTAAAGCAATGTCAGTTTGTTTTACTTGAGTAGAAACTTGTCTCATATTTCCAAAAAAACCATCTATGTTTTTTCCATCTTTTTCATACTCTTTTATTACTTTAAGAACAACTTTTTTATAACCAGCTCCTGCAGCTATTTTTAAATCATCTGCATTTAAAAAAAGAGTTGATATAAGTGTTAGTATCAATATTCTATTAAACATTTTTATCCTTTTTAATTTTGTTTTATCATTGGAGCAAAAGCTTTTGTACTAACATTTACTTTTTCTCCGATTTTTAAATCTTGGGCTTCTTCACTACTTATAACAATCTCAACAATTTGTTGACCAATTGCTACAATAGCCACATAGATTACATCAACTTTTGTTATTGCTAAAAGCTCACCTTCTAAAGAAAATTTTGCACTTCCTGTTGTTTGAAGTAGTATATCTTTTGCTTTTCCATCTTTTGTAACTAATCCTTGATTTAAAACAATTACTCTATTACTTAGTCTATATATTTCACTTGGGTCATGACTTACCATTATTGTTGTGGTATTAAACTCTTTATGAAGCTGTAAAATCTCATTTTGAAGCTTTGTTCTCATATTTGGGTCTAATGCAGACAAAGGTTCATCCATAAGTAAAAGTTTAGGTTTATTCATCATAGCCCTACAAAGACTTACCCTTTGCTTTTGTCCACCACTTAAACTATTTGGTAATCTTTTAGAAAGTTCTTTCAATTCTGTAATTTCAAGTAAATAGTTTGCTAACTCTTTATCTTTTGTTACATATAAAAGATTATCTAAAACTGTCATATTAGGAAAAAGGGCATAATCTTGAAAAACAAAACCAATTTTTCTTTTTTGTGGTGGCAAACAAAACTTTTCATTTAACCAAATCTCATCATCAACTTTTAGTGTTCCTTTTGCTTCTTCTAAACCTGCAAGTATTCTAAGTAGAGTTGTTTTTCCACTTCCACTAACACCTGCTAAAGCTAGAAAATCACCACTTTCTATTTCAAGATTTACATTTAAATCCATTTTTCCAGTAGAGCCATGAAGCTCTTTTTTTATATCAATTTTTATCATTTGTGAATTCCACTAAATTTTCTATTTTGTTTATGGTTAAAGATATATACACTAAGAAGAACAAGAAAACTTATTAAAACCATTAGTGCACTATAAATATGAGCAGCTTTGTAATCCATAATCTCAACAAATTCATAGATTGCAACAGAAGCTACTTTTGTTTCTCCTGGAATACTTCCCCCTACCATTAGTACAACTCCAAATTCACCTACTGTATGGGCAAAAGTTACAATAATAGCAGTCATAAGTGAGGGTTTTATATTTGGCAAGGCTACTTTTAGTAGTGTTTGTATTTTCCCTTTTCCTGCAATAAAACTAGCTTCAAGCATATTTTTATTTACACTTTCAAATCCACTTTGTAAAGGTTGTACCATAAATGGAAGTGAGTAAAAACAACTAGCTATAACCAAACCATAGAAGTTAAAAACCAATTTTACTCCAAACAACTCTTCAAAAAAAACTCCAAGTGGCGAGTTATGAGATAAAGCCCAAAGAAGATAAAAACCTAAAACAGATGGTGGTAGTACAATTGGTAAAGCAGTTATTGCTTCATATACTGGTTTTAGTTTTGACTTTGTTTGTGATAAATACCAGCTAAGTGGCATTGCTATTACAAACAAAATCAAAGTTGTAATTCCTGCTAACTTAAAAGAGAGTAAAAAAGGTTCAAACTCTAATGTTTTTAATATATCAATCATTTACTACGTCCAATATAGATAAGTCACTTGCTTTAAACAAAAGTGTAACATTATCATTTTCTTTTATTTTCATTCTATTTAAAGATGAGCTTGTGAATATAGATTGTAAATCTGTATCATTTACTCTTGTGTTTACAACTGTTAAAAGTTTTCCCTCTTCAATTTTTATAATTTTTGCAGGAAGCTGATTTGAGTAACTCAAATCCCCTTGTAAATTTTTTGCCATAGCTATATTTGTTGGTTTAACTGTTAATATAACTTTTTGACCTGTTTTTATTTTATCACTTAAATCAAGACTCATCATCTTTAATTTTAAATTAGAAAAATCAAACTCCACAATATTGAGGTTATCAATATTGTGAATTTGAGAAATAGTTGCAACTATTTTATTCATGGTACTAAATATCCGTAATCATTTAATATTTTTTTAGCTTTCGCACTTAACATAAATGTATAAAATGCTGCAGCACTAGGATTGTTTTCTGCTCTTTTTAATAAAACAATTCCTTGATTAATTGGTGTATAAAGTTTAGAATCAACATCTTCCCAGTTAACACCTTTTTTGTATTGTTTCATTTTATCACTATAAAGTGTTGATTTAGCTATAAAACCAACATCTGTTGCTGTTAATGCATATGTAACTGTTTGAGAAATTGATTCTGCAAATACTAAATTACCTTTAACTTCATCATAAACTCCACCATTTGTCATAGCTTCAACTGCTGCTTTTCCATATGGGGCTGTTTTTGGATTTGCAATTGCAATCTTCTTTATATTTGATTCTTTTACAAGATTTATTCCTTTAGAATAATCTAATTGTGAGTTACTTAAATATGCTAAAGAACCTTGAGCATAAATAAGTGGTCTTGTAACTGCTAAACCATCTTTATATAAAGCATTTGGGTATTTCATATTTGCTGCCATAAATAGATCATATGGTGCACCATTTTTAATTTGTGCAGTTAATTTACCACTACTTGTAAGTGTTTCAGTAACTTCAATATCTGGATAAATTTTATTAAACTCTGCTTTTAATTCACCAATTGCATAACTAACATTTGCTGCTACCGCAAGATTTATTTTATCTGCAAACACACTACTTACTAAAAAAACTAATACTAACGAAATCTTTTTTATCATTTTATTCTCCTATTAAATTATTTACCAACCATAATATCACTAGCTTTTATTACGGCACTAACTTTGCTTCCCTCTTTTAAGCCTAAAGTTTTTATTGAACTAGATGTTATAACTGATGCAATTTTATCACTTCCTCCAATATCAATAATAACTTCCGAATTAACTTCACCTTCATGAATACTCTCTACTACACCTTGGAATTTATTTCTAGCACTAATATTAAGTGTAAAATCTGTTGTTAAAAGTACTGTACTTGATTTAAAAATTGCTGTTACTTCATCTTCTACACAAAGACCCAAGTTAGTTACAGCCCCTTTTGTTATATTTGAAACTAGGGTATATCCACTTTTAAGTTTTATAAAAACTTCTGCATTTACCCTTCCTTCATTTATATATTCGACCATTCCACTTATTTGGTTTCTTGCACTTATTTGCATTGCTAATCTCCCAATATTTTTTAAGGTACCTGTATCAATATCAGCCATATTTTTTAAGTTGTTTAGAAACTTGTTATGTTCCTCTTTTAATACAAGGTATGTTTTAAGTATATTTTCTCCATATTGAGTTAAACTTGTTCCTCCTCCACCTTTTCCACCAGTTTCTGTATGAACTACAGGACTAGTTGATAGGTTGTTCATCGTATTGATTGCTTCCCAAGCTTTTTTATAACTCATTGGTACTTCTTTTGCTGCTTTACTTATAGAACCACACTTTTTAATAGCAAATAAAAGATCTATTCTTTTTTCTAGTAAAAAAGGTTGGTTAAGTAATTCTAGAGTTAAACTTGACGATATTTCCACTTTCTATCCTTTTGTTATATATTTAAGTATATAACGGTATTTAAAAAAAATCTAAAGAACATCATAGCATTATGTTCCTTAGTATATAACGATAACTTAAAAAAAACTAGAGGTTTTCCTCTAGTTTTTCAAAAATTATTATCTTACTGCATCGAAGAAATAATCTGTTTCAGCAATATCTTTAGTCTCTTCATCTAATTGGTCTAAGATACCATTAGTAATCCAAGTTAATAAGTTGATACCACCTTCATAACCACTCATAGAGTATCTATGTAAGTGATGTCTATCAAAAATTGGGAAACCAATTCTGATTAATGGAGTTTTAGTATCTCTATAAAGCTCTTTACCATAAACATTACCGATCATGAAATCTACTGGTTCAGTAAATAATAATGATCTTAATGCCCATAAGTCTTTGTTTGGCCAAATATTACACTCATCAGCTCTATTAGATTTCTCTAAGATAGCTTGCATATCTTCTTGCCAACCTTTTCTAGGAGCATTGTGACATACAATGTGAGTTGGGATAGAACCCATTTCAACTAAGAAAGAAACAAGACCTAATAAGAAGTCAGGATCTCCCCAGATTGCAAATTTCTTACCATGCATATATGGATAAGAATCTTGCATAGCATCAACAAGTCTAGCTCTTTGGTTTTTAAGTTCAGCAGGAACTTCTTTACCAGTTAATTCAGCTAATTTCATAACAAATGCATCAGTACCACTTAAACCAATTGGATTACAAGTTTCGTAAGTTTGTTTCCATTTGTTTTTAATAGTCTTAGCAGTTGAAACTGTAGAATATTTTTGTAATGAGATAGTAGCTTTAGCGTTGATAGCTGTTTTAGCATCAGCGATTTTAGTACCACCAGCATATAATTTATATTCACCAGCTCCAGTATCCCATTGCTCTTCATGGTCACCAATCATAATGATTTTGTCACCGAATAGCTTAGAAATATTTTTGATCTCTCTTAAAGACCCTAAATATGGTTCAAAACCAGGGATGATGTTAATTCTTTCTTCATCTAAAACTGCTTCAGATCTAGATGGGTTTAATTGCTCTAAAGTAGATTTCATCATATTATCATAACCAGTAATATGAGATCCTACGAATGATGGAGTATGAGCATAAGGGATTTCGATATTATCTAATTCACCTTCAGCTTCTTCTCTAGCACCAGTAATGAATGCGTTTAAGTCATCACCGATTACTTCTGCCATACATGTAGTAGATACAGCAATCATTTCAGGTTTATATAAAGCGTTACAGTTTCTTAAACCATCTTTCATATTTGCTAAACCACCAAAAACAGCTGCAGATTCAGACATTGAGTCAGATACACAAGGAGTTGGCTCTTTAAAGTGTCTAGTAAAATATGTTCTAAAGTATGCAACACATCCATGAGAACCATGAACGTAAGGCATAGTGTTTTCAAAACCTAAACCTACCATAACAGCACCTAAAGGTTGACAAGCTTTAGCTGGGTTAACAGTGATTGCTTCTCGGCTCAAGTTCTTTTCTCTATATTCCCAAGATTTTGTCCACTCAGCAATTTCTGCTACTTTTTCAGGAGCAACTGCACCAGCTGAACCTTCGAATTGTTTTTTGTTTTTTAAAACTTCTTGATATTCAGGTTTTAAAAATAATTTTTGTCCGTTTACTATGTTTTCTACGTCTTGCATCCTACTTCTCCTTACGCTTCTTTATCCCATGGAGCTGTAGTATGATCCCATACAGGAGAGTTCATAGCTAAATCCATATCTCTTGCAAAAATAGCAAAAGCATCATACCCATGGTATGGACCACTGTAATCCCAAGAGTGCATTTGTCTAAATGGTAATCCCATTTTTTGGAATACATATTTCTCTTTAACACCAGCAGCAACTAAGTCAGGTCTTAACTTCTTAACGAATTCTTCTAATTCATACTCATTTGCATCATCATAGATTAGAGTAGATCTTTCGATATCGTGTTTAGTTCTTTTATAATCATCACCGTGAGCGAACTCATAACCAGTACCGATTACTTCCATTCCTAAATCTTCGTAAGCTCCAATAACGTGTCTTGGTCTTAATCCACCAACATAAAGCATTACTTTTTTACCTTCTAACATAGGTCTATATTTAGCGATAACAGCATCAGTCATTGCAGTATATTTAGCGATAACAGCTTCTGTTTTCTCTTGAATTGATTCATCAAAGAATGAAGCAATTTTTCTTAAAGACTCAGTTGTTTTTGAAGGTCCGAAGAAGTTATATTCCATCCAAGGTATACCAAACTCTTGTTCCATGTGTCTAGAAATATAGTTCATAGATCTATAACAGTGAAGTAAGTTTAATTTTGCTTTAGGTCCGTTTGCAATCTCTTTATAAGTAGCATCACCTGACCATTGAGAAATAACTCTTAATCCCATTTCTTCTAATAAAATTCTTGTTGACCAAGCATCACCACCGATGTTGTAGTCCCCAATAATTGATACATCATAATCAGTTGCTTCATAATCTTTTCTATGAGATGCATCTGGCATAACGTGGTCTCTAATCATATCATTTGCAATGTGGTGACCAAGAGATTGAGAAACCCCTCTAAATCCTTCACATGATACTGCAATTGTTTGATTACCAGTTTCTTTTTTATGTACTTTAGCTACCGCTTGGATATCGTCACCGATAAGACCAATTGGACACTCAGATTGAATTGATACACCATTGTTTAATGGGAATAATTCATCAATCTCTTCTAAAGCTTTTTTAAGTTTTTTATCTCCACCAAATACGATGTCTTTTTCGTTGAAGTCTGTAGAGAAGTTCATTGTTACAAATGTATCAATACCTGTTGTCCCGATGTAGTAGTTTCTTCTACCACCTCTTGAGTATTGACCACATCCGATAGGTCCATGAGAGATATGAATCATATCTTTGATTGGTCCCCAAACAACCCCTTTAGATCCCGCATAAGCACAACCTCTTTGCGACATAACACCTGGTACAGTTTGTTTGTTTGATCTTGTTTTATCACAAGCACCTTTAACACCTTCTGGTGAATCAACACCTAAGTGCTTAGCTCTGTTTTTAGCAGCTTTTGCAGGATAAGCAGATAGTACTTCCTCAATAGCTTCTTTTTGTAGACTCTCTAATGTTTCTGGTCCCATATTTTCTCCTTCTTTAAGTGAGAAAAGAAGCTTACGCTACTTTTACTCTGTATAGATTCATGTCATCTAATTTTTTACATAAATCTTTAGTTGATGCACCATCTACTGATTTAGAGATTTCAGAAATTTGGTATTTATTTGTATAATAAATCATTTTGAAACCATCTTTTTCAGCACACTCAGTGTTGTTGTAATAGTCAACTAATGCTTTATGAGCAAAAGTACCCTCTGCTACTTCAATAGTTTCTAAAAGAGTTCCCTCTCTAGTTTCTGCAGTTATAGTAACAGATTTACCTGCTGCATCTAATCCATCTTCAACTTTTTCAATTACTTTATCAAAACTTACATCGTTACCCATATCAGCTGGGAAGTGGTATCCACATATAAACATTTTCTTCTCCTTATTTTTTCTTTTTATATATATTTTATTTCTTGTTATTGTCCAATTGGGAAAGAGGCTTACGCTTCTTTTTGTCCAATTGCACCTTCTTCTACTTCTTCTTCTAAACCAAATTCCATTAATAGGTTTTCTAGGTCATCCATTTCTAATGGAGCAGGAATAACTTTCATATCATTTTCAATGATTTTTCTAGCTAATTCTTTATATTCCATAGCTTGGTCAGATGATGGTGAGAACTCAACAACTGTCATTCTTCTTAACTCAGCTCTTTGAACGTGGTTAGATCTTGGAACGAAGTGAATCATTTGAGTACCAATTTGTTGTGCTAAGTGTTTAGCTAGGTCATACTCTCTATCTGTCATTCTTGCATTACAGATTAAACCAGCAAGTCTAACTCCACCAGTGTTTGCATATTTTAAAATACCTTTAGAAATGTTGTTAGCTGCATACATAGCCATCATCTCACCAGACATTACAATATAAATCTCTTGAGCTTTACCTTCTCTAATTGGCATAGCAAATCCACCACAAACAACGTCTCCAAGTACGTCATAAGAAACGAAATCTAGTTCGTCATCATATGCACCCTCTTCTTCTAAGAAGTTAATTGCAGTAATAACCCCTCTACCTGCACATCCAACACCTGGCTCTGGTCCACCAGACTCAGTACACATAATGTAACCTTCAGTAATCTCTTCATTATCTGGGTGGAACTCATCCGCACCTGGTTTACATACATCTTCTAATTCTAAATCTTCAACTGTACCAGCTTCAGAAGCTAATTGCATAATTGTAGACTGTGCTTTTTCGTGTAAGATTAATCTTGTTGAATCCGCTTTTGGGTCACACCCAACAATTAAAATTTTCTTACTATAGTAGTGACACATTGCTGCTAAAGTATTTTGAGATGTAGTTGATTTACCAATCCCACCTTTTCCGTAAAACGCTATTTGTCTTAAATCTGACATTTTATCTCCTTTGATTTTCATATTTACGAAAATGAATATTGCACTTAGTGTTCCACAGAGATATTTTTTTTGAAAAAAATTTTCAAATTTATTTACAACGCCCAATAAATCGGGATTTAAAAAATAAAATATTCTCTAGATACCATAAATAGGAGTTTTTTTGTCTTGTTTACACTTCTGCAAAAGTGATGTAAATTTTGTAAATTTTAAAATTTTTTGATACTTTTTTTGAATTTTTACAATTTAATGAAACATATAAAAGTTATTTTGTGTAAAATCAATTTAGAGTTATTGAAGGACAAAACACAATTGGAATTTTCAAATTTTATTTTATATGGATTAGTTTTACTTAGAGAATTTACCATTATATTAGTATTAATACATATGATATATAAAAGAAGAGAACCAAGCTCTATGATAGCTTGGATACTTTTTATGATATTAGTACCTTATTTAGCAGTTATTTTATATTTTATATTTGGTACAAGAAAAGTAAGAACTAAATATAAAGAGGAAAATATAAGTATTGAAAAAGAAGGTTCTTCTCAAGATAATAAAGAGTTTGAAATATATAACAATGCTTCAAATGGAAAGATTGAACTTTATTTTGATTATATAGAATCATATAATGAATTCAAAAAATCTATACTTGAATCTAAAAAGAGTATATATATTTGCACCTATGTTTTTAAATATGATGATGTTACTAAAGAGATTATAGAACTACTTGAGCAAAAAGCTAAAGAGCAAGTTAAGATAAAAATTTTGATTGATTCTTTAGGTTCTTTATCTACATATTTTTTTCAAAGAAGATTAACTGGTTTAAAAGAGTTGGGTGTAGAGATTGAATTTTTTATGCCAATATTTAAAATACCTTTTAGAAATTATATAAATTTGAGAAATCATAGAAAAATCTATATTTTTGATAATCAAAAGGTATTAAGTGGAGGGATTAATCTTTCAAAAGAGTATTTTGGAAAAGAATATATTCGAAATAGATGGGAAGATATACTTTTTTCTTGTAAAGGAAGATGTGTTGAAGATTTTTTTACAATTTTTGCATCAGATTGGTTTTATGCTACAAAAGAGAGATTAACTTTTGATTTAATACCTATGTATGAAGATGGTAATGATAAAATTAGAGTCCTTCCAAGTGGTCCAGATGTAAAAACCGATATTTTGTATGAAACAATTTTAAATAAAATATTTTCCGCAAAAGAAAGAATATGGATAGTTACACCATATTTTATACCAAATGAGACTCTAAGTAAAGCTTTGATTATTGCCAAACATAAGGGGCTTGATATTAAACTTATCACTCCTAGTAAATCTAATCATCTTGTTGCCGATCTTGCTAGAAACTCTTTTTTACGGGAGTTACAAGAAAATGAGATTGATATCTTGCTTTACAGAGGTCCTATGTTACATGCAAAAGCTATATTGTTTGATAATAAGTGGGCAATGATTGGAAGTGTAAATTTAGATAACAGAAGTTTATTTTTAAATTATGAAGTTTCAACTTTTGTTTCTTCATATGAAACTGTATCAACTGTAGAAAACTGGATGAAAGAACTTATTGATAATTCAGTAATAGGGATAAATAAAGCTTCAGGAGTAAGAGTTATCTCTGAGAATCTTATGAGAGTTATTGCTCCACAATTATAAAGGAAAAAAATGAAAATAAGAACTATCGCAACTGGAAAAGCAAAAAAGTATCTTAAAAAACATGAAGAGTTTGAAAGTGCTTACAAAAAAGACAATTTTGTAGATTCTATAAAAGTTGATAGCTTAGGCATTGCTGGTGATATTCAAGTTGATAAAAGATTTCATGGTGGTGAAGATAAAGCTATTCATATTGGATCATATGTTCATTTAGATGAAAATCCAACATTTGATAAACTATTTATGGGATGCAATATTATAGTTGATGAGTTAACAGAAGATAGTGTTTGCGCTGGAGATATTTATAAAGTTGGTGAGGTAAGACTTGAAGTTACACAGCCAAGACAACCGTGCTGGAAAATCGGTGTTATTTTTGGAAAAGAGATTAATCGATATATAGTTAAAAATTTTGCTACAGGTTGGTATGTTAGAGTTTTAAACGAGGGAACAATAAAAACAAGTGATAAAATGGTTCTGGAAAAAAGAGTATCAAATCTTACAATAAAAGATTTATCAAAATATCTAAAATCTGTTCCAAGTGATAGAAATATTATTGAAGATATTTTAAATCTTGATTCTATTGCAAAATCTTATAAAAAAGATTTTATCAAAAAACTTGGCGAAAATAATTCATAGCTGTTGAGTTGATAATCTTTGAGTTAAATATAAAAAAAATTTTTTTATAAATTTTCTACCTTGTAGAGTTTCTTTCTCAACATTGCTTTGCAAGTTTCGCTTGAAACTCTTTTCTTATAGATTTTCTACCTTGTAGAGTTTCTTTCTCTCTTTTGAAGAGGGTATGTCTAACATTTTTCGATATTTTGTGATTGTACGTCTAACCATTTTTAGATCAAATTTTTCAAATATCATCTCTAGGATATGTTGATCTGTTAATGGGCTTTCTTTATCTTCATATTCCACAAGGGATTTTATATAACTTTTTATTTGTGATGAAGATAAATCTTTGTTGTTTACTGCATTTGTAAAAAAGTGTTTTAAAGGAAAAATTCCTAAACTACACTCTATATATTTATTTGCAACTGCTCTACTTATTGTTGATTCTGCAAATCCTAACTCTTTTGCTAACTCTTGCATTGAAAAGGGTTTAAGCTCACCCCCTACAAAAAAACCTATTTGTTTTTCAACTATTAGTAAAACAATTTTATAAAGAGTTGATTTTCGTAAATTTAATAGGTTTACTAAATCTCTTGCTTCTTTTAGTTTCTCTTTTATAGTTTCATTTTTTGATGAGAAAGGATCTTTTACTTCTATATCTGGATAATAAGCATGATTGATTCTTACATTTATATCTTCGCCAATATCCACATAAAAATCTGGGATTATTTGTACATTTGTATTTATATAATCTACTGCTGGTGGATTATTAAAATATTTAATTATGTTTTTTGCATCTTCAAATCTATGGTGTGCTGCATATTTATCTAAGTGAGCTATATCTTTTATAATTTTCTTTATAAAATTATATAATTCATCATCAATATCTTTATCAAAAGCATCTAATTGAAATAAAAATGACTCTGATAAATCTATTGCTCCTATTCCAGCTGGTTCTAGTCTTGAAAATCTTTGTCTTATAGACTCTACATACTCTTTAAATACATTACAGGTAATAGCTATTTTTTCTATATCCCCTTCAAAATAACCATCTTCATTTATATCACAAAGTATTTCCAATGCAACTTTTTGTGAATTTGGAGTTGGGAAGTTTGGTGCACAAATTTGTTCACTTATTTTATCATTTAACGATTCACTATATAAAGCAAGAGATTCTATAAACTCTCCACTTGTTCCTTGAGGCATAAAATTATTATAAAACTCTTTTGGTTTTTTAATCTCTAAAAAAGGGTTTTCATAAGAGACATTTTTTAGGTGTTTCTCTAGGTCTTGTAGTGAAGTTTGTAGCATTGGTAGCCACATCTTCAAAGATAAATTAAGATTTTGCTTTTGAGCAACTGAGGTCGATAGTGTAGGTGCCATTAAAGTATTATGCCCAAACCCACAAAGGATTTAGGCAATTCTCTGTTTATTTTTTGACTAAATTTGTAATTAGTATTTAATTCTAACTACACCATTTGGTTTAACAACTTTCATTTGACATGAAAGTCTAGTGTTATCAGTACAAGTTCCAGCGCAAGCTTCTTTAATAACTTTTACTTCTTTTTCATTGATTTCAGATAAAAATTCCATACCTTGCTCAACTTCTACTACACAAGTACCACATTCACCATCTCTACATCCGAATGGTAAAGCTGAACCTGAAGCTTCAACTACATCTTGAATTGTACTTCCTGGTTTAACATTAATTGCTAAAAAGTCATTAATAATTTCTACTCTTGTTGTCATTTTGTTTCCTTACTATTTTTTAAATGGTTTTACTAGAATGTCACCTTTAACAAGCATCATAGGCGCTATTCTAACTTTTGGGCTAATTGTAAATTGTTGACATTGTTCTGCTTCTTCAGCTGAAATAGCCCCAAATTGTACTAGAAGATCTAACTCTTCATCCTCCATATAACTTGTTGGTTCTTCATCTGCAAGATTCTCAACAGTGATTAAACATTTAGAATAATCTTTAGTATCAGAAGGTACTGGAACACCTTTCTCTTTTGCTAATCTTACAATTGGTTCACCGATTTTTGCATCATAAACACCATCAGTTTTAGTATCAAAATGCATAAAAATAACTTTTGCCATATCTCTTCTCCTTTCCTTAGATTGGTTTTTATACCAAGCCATACGAAAAAGTTCTTTAAACTCTTTCATTTGACTTGGTATTGGAAGTATTAATCCTCTTTGCTGTAATACTTCTCTCTATGTTTTCTCATAAACTCAAGTTCTTCGTCAACTTCGTTTCTATAGTTCTCCATAGCTTCAAGTTCATTTTCTCTACAGCCAACTACTTCTACAGGTGCTTCTTCTACACCTAGAAAATGAACTTCATATACACGAATAACTTGAAGAAATTCTCCAATTGATTTAATATAACCAATCGATCCAGCAGGCATCATAAGTGTACCTATTGGAGAGTGTGGATAAGTTCCATCATTTACTATCTCTTTGATAAGTTTAACTTTTTGTCCAACACCAAATTTTGCTGTGTCTTCATCTTTTCCTGATCTACTTGCAGTTACACTGTCGTGAAGATAAGTATTTGGGTTAACTATTTCATCATGGTTTATTCCTTTAGCAGCCACATGAACCTCCCGTTGAAGTTCCTGTTGTACCACATGAAGAACAACCTTCTAATTTTCCTGTTTCATACATATTCCAAACAT
The DNA here is from genome assembly GCF_963675975.1 of Halarcobacter sp. NCBI lineage: Bacteria > Pseudomonadati > Campylobacterota > Epsilonproteobacteria > Campylobacterales > Arcobacteraceae > Halarcobacter > Halarcobacter sp. The sequence continues at coordinate 763,904 of NZ_OY780939.1, forward strand.
CAGCTGCGCTTGGAGCATGACCATTTTTATAATCACCATAAACTCTTAAAAGTGAAAACTTTAAAAATTCAAGAAGTTTATTTTCATCAGTAATAGTTCCAATACCTTTTTTGATTAAAGTTCCATACTCTTTCATCATATGAAATCTTTTTACATTGATTAATGATTGATCAAAATCGATATTAAAAAATCTGAAATAATCTTCTGTATCTCTTAGTTTATAAAAATCTTCTACAGTTGCCATAATTAACTCCTTTTCATGCTACAATTTATATATAGCCCTTTTACTTATTTATTTAATCTAGAAAAAAGATTAAAAATTCACTTATGCAGGAATTTGTCCCTTTAAGTTTGAAATCCAGCTTTCAATTCTTTCTTCTGTTTTATCTTCTTCATTGTGATTATCAATTGCTAAACCACAAAGTTTCCCATCCATCTCAGCTAAAGAAAACTCATATTTATAACCATCTTTTTCAACAGAACCAACAGCCTTAGCTCCTAAAGATGTAAATGTTTTATGTAGTTTTCCTAATGCTGAACAAAAATGCTCACCATGTTTTACACTGTCCCCTGCACCAAAAAATGCTACAGTTTTTCCAAATAAATCCATCTCTTCATCTTCCATTTCAAGTTGAGGGTCAACCCATGAGAAGTGAACATCACCTTGTCCCCAAGTTGAACTTCCTATAAATAATACATCATAGTCTTCAAATTGCTCGATATCATCAAAATCTTCTTCCATATTGATTACATCATCTTCTTCAATTCCAAAAGCCTCAGCTAATGCATCCGCCACAGCCATTGACGTTCCACCAGCAGTTCCACAGAAAATTCCCATCTTTGCCATTATTCTTCTCCTTCTTCTTTTTATTAACTTTTATATTTTTTGTATTTTTCTTCAGCTTTGATAAGTAGTTTTTCACCCTCTTCTTCAAGTTTTTCTAAAGTTCTAAATGAAAATCTATGGGCATCTTTAAACCCTTTATCACATAACACAATATCATTTGCAAATACTACAACTCTACCAAAACCTTCATGACTCATCTCCATTACAACTGAGCACATAACTGTAGTCATTTTCTCAAATGCAAGAGCTACTGCTTGATATATAAGTCTGATATCTTGAGTTTGCATCTCATCAATATCTGCAATAATAGGAATATTTTTTAATTCCTCTTTTGATTTTACATATTTTTCTTGCAGTAACTCTTCATCAGATTTATTTGCCCAAGTTCCAAACTGGTCTAATGCTCTGATTTGACCAATTAAAGTTTCAACAAAAAGTTTTTTAGCATCCATTATGCAACCTTTTTTTCAATAATTTTTTTGATAAAAGGTGGTGGATTGCCATTTAACATATCTTGAAGTTTTTTAACCTCTTGTTCAATTCCAACTACCTCTTTATATTTAATTGTAAAAATACCACTATTAATCAGTTTAGCTGCAGCAATAGCTCCAACATTTGTAAAATATACAATATCAATACCATCTAATAAAGCTACAGTTTTATCTGTATCTTTTTCATCAACTTTTTTTATTTCACTCATATTTGTAGAAGTTTTACTTATCTCATAAATTGCAAATTGCTTTGCACTTCCAAAGTGTGAATCTATGTTTTCTAAATCTTTAGTAGCGAAAGCTACTTTGATCATACCCTCACCTGACGTGTTTGAAGTTATTTTAATATTACTCATGGCATCATCCTTTAATTTATTAGGATATATGCAAGAAGTGTTCCACAATAAAAATAGATTTTTTAAATTTTTTTTGCAGATCTTATTAAGGCTAGAAAATCGATTAAGTCACTAAGAAAAAAAGCTCTATTATCTATAAAAGAGAAATATACATTTATAAAAGTATTTTGACCTAAAAAAAGTTGGGCATTTTTTATAAACTCAGGAGGAAGCTGCCTATTTATAGCCCTTTGTTCCACAAGCTCTTCACATACCTCTTCAAATAGAAAAAATATTTCTGCTGGTTTCTCTTCTGTTAACATATAGATATCACTTCTATATAAGTCATATTTTTTATAAATATTTAAATAGGTCTCTTTACTCATATTATTTTCCTATGGCTTGTAGATAAAGTATATTGTTTGTTGTGTTTAAAACTTTTTTTGATTCATCATCAAAATAAGCACCTATTCCACTACATCCAATATCTAAGTTTGTACATCTAAGATTTATTATGTGTGCTAAAAAAGCAGAAAAAATATAGCTAACAAGATAGTTAGAATTCTCATTTGCCGTAAAAAAAAGTGTAAAGCAACTATCTCCTCCAAGCTTTTGATTAAAGGCTAACTTGGCTGCAGTAGGCTTAAAATCGCCCTCTTCTACTAATGTTACATTTTTGTAAACACCTTGTTTCATATCTTTTATATTGTTATTTATAAAATAAAGTTCTATATTAATTTTTTGTGCTATTTCAAAAATATCTTTAGTAAGCTCTTCAAACTCATTTTTTGATATTGACTCTTTTTTAAAACCTCTAATAGATCTTCTTTTATCAATTGAGTTTTGAATATTTTTTATCTCTAAATTTTCAAAAATCCTAGAATCTATTTTCTCTTCTATTTTTTCATCTTCTATTCTTTTTATAAACTCTTCTAAAAATATATTCTTTATAAAATAATCAGTTGGAGCTACACTTACAAGAGTTTCTCTTAACTGTTTAGGTTTTGTATCTTTTTCATTATCTACTAAGATTGCACATTGAAAAAACTCTTGTGTATCAAAGCCAAACTCTTTATTTAGATTTTTTTTGTCAAAATTAAATTCAAAGTCAAAACTTATATTTTCATTTTTTAGAGAAGTATAAATGGATGCTAACTGATGTCCTGTGTCTAAAAGTAAATATCTATTTGCCCTTTTATCATATTTCCATGAGCTTCTAAAATAAACATTGCTAATAAGAAAAATGAATTTTTTAGAATCTGTATTAAAGTAATATTCAAGTCCATCATTGCTTAATTCATGGATTAGGGTTAAATTATTATTTAATGGTTCATAATGGTAAATTCCAGATAAAAAACCTTTTATCCCTCTTATTTGAATATAAACTTCACAAGGATAAAGACCTCCTGCACTTGGATTTGCTCTTAAATTTACTTCTTCTTTTCCATATTTTTTTGTTGTAGTGATTTTTCCAAAATTCTTTATAAATCTTAATTCTTCATATTCATCAATATTGTATCTTCGAAAAAAATTGGGATAGAGTTTATAACTCCTTGCTTGAGTTCTCCAATCTATAAATTGGGTTTGCTCAAAGGAGTTTTTTAGTGTTATGTCAGTTTGCTTGTGGAGCTGTTGCATTCTTCAGCATTTTAAATATTTTTGGAGTTACAGCTAGGTCAATTGCTTTAAATCCATCCAAGTTTTCTAAAGTCACATCAGCATTGTTTTCAATTAATAGTTTTACAAAATCATCTTTTCCTGCACTTGCACAATACATTAATGCTGTAACTCCATTGTCATTCATAGAGTCTACATCTATACCTGCATCAATAAGTGCATAAAAACATTCATATGATGAACCAAAACAAGCATTCCATAAAGCAGTGTTTCCATCGACATTTTTTATATCTAAATTTGCACCTCTTCCTATAAGCTCTTTTACCACATCAATATTTGCTTCTCTTGCTGCTTTCATTACAGCTGAGTTTCCATGCCGACCTTGTTTATTTAGGTCGTTTATATCGTAGTCATTTTCTCTAAGCCAGACTCTTAAGTTATCAGTAAAAGACATTATACACCCATCCAGTTTTCATGAGTATGACCTTTTTGTTTGAAGTTAACTACTTCATCAAGTGCATTTTTAAATTCATCTAAATCAAAACTTGTTTCAATATTTGTTGGTATTTGTTTATATTTAATAACACCCTCTTTATCTATTACAAATAAAGATTTAGCAATAAGCTCTTCACTCATATTAACTCCAAATTTAAGTGAAAAATCTTTGAAATCATTTGAGATAAAGTTTTCATCTATAGAATATGCAGCTTTCACTTTTTCTAAATTATCATCACTACTTTTTGTAATAATATAAACTATAGCTTTTGACGAATATTCTTGAATAACATTGTGTAAACCGTTGTTATATGCTTTTATACAAGGTAGAGTAATCATAACTTGTATTTTTGGTGCCATCATTCCTATAACTTTTGTTTCTCCACCTACCATTTTTACTCTAACTGCTGGTGCTTCACTTTCAAGTTTTCTTTCTTTTCTACCTAGTGTGTATACTTCTTTTTTGTATTTAACTTCCATTTTATAAAATATCCTTATGTGTAATTTGACAGTTTGTATCAATTATCATTAATGATTTTTTTAATTTTCTATTTTCATCAAGTACTTTAAATACTTTTGAAAAATCTTTAAACTCCCTCGAGATAAGATTCTGGTTTAAATCAAAATCTTCTATTGTTTTTTCACACTCTTCAATTGAGCTTGATGTTATAATAAAAGAATCTGCTCTATCTTTAAAAAATTCTATAGCTTCATGTAGTTGTTCATTAAACTCTTCAATATTTGGTAGAGTCATTACAACTTGAACTTTATCTTTTGGAATTCCCAATAGCCTTGTTTTTCCATTTATCATTTGTAAGCCTATGGCAGGAACAATAGGTCTTTGTAAATTAATGCTCATCATGATTTACCTCATGTCTGTGATTATTTATGATGTTAGCCATCTCAAAAAGTAAATAGGCACTTCCCTCATAAAGAATGTCGTTTTTAAGTTGATTCCCAACTCCTTCATAATCAGGGAAGCCTCTTAACATCAATGCTTTTTTATGTTTCATTGTGTATCTTTCTCCATGAAAACTTGATATTAGTATTTCACTATCTTCTAAATACTTCTCAACATCTTCAAAGTCTCCAATTAGAAGGTTCTCACACTCTATCTCATCTAAAAGGTCATTTTTATGCGTAGTGATAATAGCTTTAATATTTGCCCCTGCTTCTATAATCGTATTTGCTATAGATATACATTGGTCAGGCTCTAAAGCTAAAACTACAGATGAACTTCCCAATGCAAAGTGTGTATCTAAAAGAGCATCCTGCAGTCTTTTTCTCCATCTAACAATGCTTGGATGTGGTTTTGATACATCTTTTACTGCACATAGGTCTTTAAAGAATCTATCACTATTTTCTAATCCACCCAATGAATCATAATGGAAAAGATTTATTTTTTCATTTTTCTCTTTTAGTTTTTGTCCAGCTTTTTTTACACTACTTCCAACTGTTATAACTAAAGATGCTGTTGCTAATTCTTTTATCTCTTCAAGAGAAATACCTCCTGAACTAAGAGCTCCTTGTTTTAATCCTAAGTGCCCATCTAAAGAATCACTTAAATCTGGTAAAGCTACAACTTCATATCCAAATAAAGCAACTGTGTCTTTGATTTTTTCTATCTCTATTGGTTTTATATTTACATTTGGAATTATCACTGCTTTTTGAGTATCAACTGCATCGGATGATGTTACTAATTGATCAATAATTGCTTCAACAGATTTTGCAAAACCACTCTCTATAGAACCTTCAAAGTCTGGTGTATTTACATAACAAATTGTTTGTTGGTCTTGAAGCAAAATAGTTGCTCCTTTTATATCATCACCTTTTGTTTCAGTTAGTCCAGTTGTAAAAAGTCCTACTAAATCAGGTTTTACTTTGCTTGTAATATTTTTTATTGATTCAGATATTGAATAGTCTCCACCATCAATAACTGCTGTAATATCATTTACTGCTGTAGTTTGTACTGCTATTGGATCATTAAAGTGTCTTGTGAAAAATACTTTTGAGAAAGAAGCACAACCTTGTGCCCCATGCATTAGAGGCATACAGTTTTTAATACCTAAAAAACATAACATAGCACCCATTGGTTGAGATAATTTTATTGGATTTAATTGTAAGGGTTTTGAGCTAATTGCTTCCATGTTTTTTCCTCTATCTTTTTTATTTTTATGCAAAAAGTGTTCCAAAAGAAAAATAAATTACAATTCAGTAATTTAAAAGATATTTATTTAATTATTTTTTTATTATATAAACTCAAATATATTAATAAAAGTATTATTTATAGGTGCATATATGAAAGTTATTTTTAATTATTTTAATTACTATTAATTGAAAATCAAGTTTATGGGTTGTACAATTTTAGTATATGCAAAGAGGTTAATTATGAATTTAATAAATAGCAATACCTTACAAACTATTGATGGGCTTTCAAATGCACAAAGTAGTCAAAATATTGAAACTATTAGTTCAAGTGATTATTTATCTACAGCTTTATTTAGTAATCAATTTAAAGTTGAAGATCTAAATGAAATAGCTAAAGAGCAAGATAATTTAAATGAAGATTTAACTACTGAAGCTATTCAATTAGAAAGACAAAGAACAAGCTCTATTCAAAATAGTGCAAATATTATGAAAGCTTTACTAGATAGTTAATATTTTTATTTTTTTCCACCTACATCAGACATTAATAAAGATATCCATTTTGTTGAGCTGTTTGAATTAAACGCAATTTTTAGAGTCATTGTAATTGGTACAGCTAAGAACATTCCCACAATTCCTAGAACCCAACCCCATAAGATTAATGAGAAAAATATAATAAGTGGAGATAATCCTAACTCTTTGCCCATAAATTTTGGTTCAATAATATTACTTATAGAGATATTTATAGCTACATATAAAATTATTAAGATAATGGTTGTATTAATATCTGCTCCAACTAAAGATAGTAGTACCGCAGGGATCGCTGCAATAATAGAACCCACAACAGGAATAAAATTAAACAACATTGCAATAACACCCCACAAAATTGGGTAGTTTATATCAAAGAATATTAATATAATAGCTATTAAGAAACCTGTTAAAAAACTAGTAAAGGTTTTAACTAAAAAATAGTTTTTAATATTGTGCGAAAAAAGATTGAAGTGTTCTAGTTTATCTTTTTCTTTTTCAAATATGATTTTTAATTTTTTTTCAAAAGATTTTGATTCTGCTAGTATAAAAGCAATACCAATAATAAGCAGTAAAAATTTTGAAAGAAATGTTCCAATACTTCCTATTACATTTGTTGTGATACCAAAAAATGAACTAAAACTTAGGGCTTCCATGATTGTTTTTTTGTCAACCTCTATACCATATGATTCCCCAAGAGCTATAGTATTTACAACTAATCCTTGAAGTTGTTTTTCATATTGTGGCAAATTTGTTAAAAAATCTTTTAATGAGATATTGACTATATAAGATAGAAGAAGGGTAATTAGTGAAAAAATACCAATAACCACTAGATAAGATAATATTTTAGGGATACGTTTTTGTTCTAAAAAATTGATTATAGTTGAAACAATTGAAGCTATAAAAATTGCTAAAAACAGAATTATAACAATCTCACTCGCAGCTTTAAGTCCAGCTAGTATAACTACTAAACAAGTAAGGTAAAAAAAGTAGTTTCTTATTCTTTTCGCATCCATAAAGTTCCCTCTTTTATAAAAAATTAATTATAACTACTTTTTGTATAAAATCAAGAACCTATATGTTTTAAAACTTTAAACTTGCTCCCAAGGTTCAGGTGTTCCTACAACTTTAAATACTCTATTATTTACAGCATGACAAACATCTTTTGCTAAATTTACAAGTCCCCCATAAGCTCCATAACTTATCTTTTTCTCTTGGTTTACATCAACAAAAGCAACTTTTTTCTTAATAGCTGTATATAAACTTCTTCCACCCGCTAGTAGAATATCTACATTGTGTTCATCAATAAGTTTAGCTTGTTCTGTCCCTGGGTTAGTCATCAAAATATCAACATATTTTGCTGCTATTTCTTTATCTTCTAAAGTAGCTTTTCTAACACTTGTAGCAACAACTTCAAGTCCAATATCTTGTAATGCACTAGCTATTGACCAAGATTTATTTCCACCTGTATTTAAAATAGCTTTTTTACCCTCAAGTATTTTTCTATATGGAGCTAAAGCTTCTTCAAGTTTTGCTTCTTCTTCGGCAATTACTTGTTCTGCTTTTTCTAGTAATTCTTTATCTCCAAAGGCATTTACAATACTTCTAATTGCGTTACTTGTGTCTCTTTTCCCATAAAATGAAATTGAGATATATGGGATTTCATATGTTTCTTGCATTTTTCTGCAAAGAGTGATTAGTGATTTAGCACAAACTATTACATTTAGTTTTGCTGTATGGGCCATTTGGATATTTTCAATTCTTCCATCCCCAGCTAAAGTTGAAACAACTTTAATACCAATTTTTCTAAAATAGGAGTGTATTGCCACATATCACCTGTAACATTATATTCACCAATAAGATTTATTCCATATTTATGAACCTCTTTAGGTTCTCTTGTTCCTATTAGTTGATGAAGAACTGATTCAGCCCCTAACCTTGAACCAAGGTTTTTACCACCTACAAATCCAGGAGAGTGGATAACTACGATAGGAATTTTATGTTTCTCTTCCATTCTAGCGCAAACATTATCCATATCATCACCAATCATTGCTGTTACACAAGTTTCATAAACAAAGATTGCTTTAGGATTTTTATGTTCAACTATATAATTGATTGAATCTTCAAGTTTTTTATTTCCACCAAAAATTACATCATTTGTATTTACATCAGTTGTGTACCCTGTAACAGTATTATTCTCTCCATTGTGTGAAGTTAATGTAGCTCTTGTTTCCCAAGAAGCTCCAATACATGTTGCAGGTGAGTGTACTAAGTGTACAGCATCAGCATATGGGAAAAGTGCAATTTGTGAACCTTCAAAAGCACATCCTCCAGAAGTTGCCCCTGGTTTTGGTTTATCACATGAGGCTTTTTTTGTTTTATTATGAGAACATGCACTCTCATTTAGTAGATCTCTAATTAGTTTCTTGTTTACCATCTTAGACTCTTTATCTTTAATTTTACTAGTATTTATGCAAGATTTGTTCCCTTGTGTCTGCGGAACACTTTTTGCATGTATTTATTTATAATTAACATAAGCGAGGAGAAGAGATGATCGCTATACCATTAAACAAAGATGACGATACTACTATATCAGATTTATATGGAAATGCACCATACTTTGCATTATTAGATTCAAAAACTGGTTCTTTTACTGTTGAAGAAAATTCAGGTTGTGGAAATGGTCTTGATACAGCAAAATTTGTAAAAGATGTGGGAGCTACAAGTACAATCTTCTATCATATGGGAGAGGGTGTATTTAAAAACCTTTATGAAAATGGAGTGAAAGTATTTTCTGCAACTAAAATGTACTTAACTATAGAAGATATATATAGAAGTATTTTAGATAATACATGTAAAGTGGTAACTAAAGATAACTGTGAGTCTTTACTTGATTCTGGTACTACTAGTTGTTCATGTGAGTGCGAAAATAAGTAGGTATTTAAAATGGCTGTAATAATAACTGATGAATGTATCAATTGTGATACTTGTGTAGAAGAGTGTCCTGCTACTGCAATAGTTAGTGCAGATGATTCACCATTAGATGATCCGGAGTTTACTTATGTAAAGCCTGAGAAATGTATTGAGTGTGTGGATTGTTCAGTTCCAAAGTGTTTTGATGTATGTCCAACACCAGGTGCTATTGCATGGGATATGCCATATACGCAAGAGTATGATGATTATTATCTACAAAGGAATGAAGAAGGGATTTATAAGATTAGAGTACATAAGAAAAAAGGTGTATTCTCCCCTTCTAATCAACCAAAACCTTTTAGAGAATCAATTGCAATGGAAGACAGAGTAGAACATAAGGCTTTGGAATTCTAGAATATGAAAAAAGATTTGGAGTATTACTCATCACTTGAATACCCTTTTGAGTGTTATAGTGGTGAGAATGAATTAGGTGATGCGTATCTTGTTCAATTTCTAGATTTTGATATAAAAGCTGCAAGTGAAGATTATGAGGAAGCTGTAGAGCTTGCCCATGAGTATTTAATAAAACATATAATTAGAGAATTAGAAGCTGGAAGAGAACTTCCAAATCCAGGTGAAGGAATGGGATTTATGAAACATAGAGAAGCATTAGCTGCATACAAACAAAAAGATTTTGAAACAGCTTTTAAAATTTGGGTAGAAGAAGCAAAAGTTAAAAATGATCAAGCAATGGCAAATTTAGGTTTAATGTACCTAAAAGGTGAAGGTGTAGAGAAAGATTACACTAAAGCAAAAGAGTGGTTTGATGAAGCAAGTAAATATAACAATGATTCAGCAAATTTCAATTTGGCACTTATGTATCAAACAAAAATAGGTGTTGAAGAGGATATTGAAAAAGCAAAAGATTATTTTAGACGAGCAGTTAAGAAAAACCATACTCAAGCAGCTTTTAGACTAGCCTTGATTTTATTACAAGATAGACAAAATGTTGAGGGTGTAAAAGAGGGATTTGATTGTATGATTAAAGCAGCCTCAAATGGTCATGCAATGGCAAGCATCCAATTAACAGGTATAGATAAAGAGTTACCTGCAGAAGCTGAATTAAATGAAGATTTTAGAGCTCAAACAAAAGAGAAACAATTAGAAGTTATCAATGATGCTTTAGATAGATTTATTAGACCAATTTTATTAAAAGATGGTGGAAATATTATCTTAGTTGATTATGTCAATGAACCAGAATTAGAGTTAAGACTTGCATATCAAGGTGCCTGTGTTGGATGCTCAATAGCTTCAACTGGTACATATGGAATGATTGCCGATACTATGCAAAAAATTATTGACCCAAGAGTTAGGATTTTTATACTATGAAAATTGCATTTGCTTCTAAAGATAATATCCATGTAAATGAACATTTTGGATGGTGTAAAGAGTTTTATATTTATGAAATAAAAGGTGACTCTTACACTTTTATAAAATCTGTTGATTCTTCGATTGAGATTGATGATGAGATTGATAAATTAACTTACAAAATTGAATGTATTGAAAATAGTGATATTTTATATGTTCAGCAAATAGGTCCAAAAGCTTCAATGATGGTAAAGTCTGCGAAAGTTTTCCCTATGCAAGCATCAAAAGAGAATGAAAAGATTGAGGATGTCTTAAATAAATTAATTCAAATGCAAGATAATCCTCCAATATGGATGAGAAGGTTAATAGCACAATAAGATGAGAAATACACAAAACGAACCAATAGAAATAGCACCAAATATATATTTTATAGGTGCTTTTGACCCAGATATTAGAACATTTGATATTATTATGAAAACAGCAAATGGGTCATCATACAATGCATATTTAATCAAAACTGATGAAGGTGTCGTTATTGTTGATACTGTAAAAGAAGAGTTTAAAAAAGATTTTTTTGAAAAAATAGAAAAACTTTGTTCTTATGATGAGATTAAATATGTGATTTCACACCATTTAGAACCAGACCATGCGGGTGCAATTCCAGAATTAATAGAAAAAGCTCCTCAAGCTAAAGTTCTAATTTCACCTCAAGCAACTGCTATGTTAAAAGCAATAACACATAAAGATAATATAGATTTTGAGACAGTTTGGACAAATAAAAGTATAAAATTAGGGGATAAAACAATTAAGTTTTTAACAACTCCTTATTTACACTGGCCTGAAACTATGAGTTCATATGTTGAAGAAGATAAACTATTATTTTCAGGAGATGTATTTGGAAGTCACTATTATGATAAAAGACTTTTTGATGATTTAGTGGGTGATTTCTTTTATGCCTTTAAATATTATTATGATCATATTATGAGACCTTTTAAATCTTATGCTTTAAATGCAATAAAATTGTATGACAGATTTGAAATAGATATTATTGCAACTTTACATGGACCAATTTTAAGGGATAATCCAAAAAAATATATTGATTACTATAGAAAATGGAGTCAAGATGACTATAAAGTTATCTCAAACGGTGAAAAAATACTTTCAATTTTTTATCTAACAAGTTATAAAAATACTCAAGATATGGCAGAAGCTATATATGAAGGTGCTGAAAGTGTAGATGGAATAATTGCAAATGTATATGACTTGGCTTCAATTGAAGAATCAAATATGATAAATATTTTAGAAGAGAGTGATGGTATCTTAATAGGTACACCTACAATTAACGCTGATGCACCAAAACCTGTATGGGATTTATTGTCTTGTATGATGCTTCTTGAAAAAAGAGGAAAAGTTGGTGGAGCTTTTGGAAGTTATGGTTGGAGTGGTGAAGCTGTTGATATGATTACTCACAGGTTAAAATCACTTAATTTTAGAGTTCCACCCTTAGAACCTATGAAAATAAAACTAATACCTACAAAAGAAGAACTAAAAGATTGCTACAATTTTGGAGTTGAAATTTCTGAAGTAATAAATGGAAAAATGATTGAGATGACCATGAATTAAGAGCTAATTCGTGATGGGTATAAAATTGCAGTATCTTTGACTAAAACTAAAAATTATTATACTCATCACCAATTGGCTCTTTATCTTAAAATTTTATCTTATTCAAACCTTATTAAAACTAAAAAAATATCTATAATTTTTTTCTAAATAAAATCTTAATCTTACAAAATATGTTTCTACTTTACAAAAAATAAGAAGTTTCAAACACTTTATTTTAATTAATTACATAATTTAAATGATTATTTGATATTATATATTTTACTTATAATTCGAGATGTGATGACTTATATAATAGTCATTGATGATGCGAAGGAGGCATGTCTTGAGAAAAATAAAAGTTATGGATAAAAAATTTTTGGGAAAAGAAGAAGATAGATTTATTTATAAACTTAATGTAAAAGAGAATTATATACTTTTACATATTTCTAGTGATGATATTGAAAAACATACAATCATTCAATATATAAAAACCCCTTTTTATTTGATAATTTATAAAAATGTAACAAATACTATTGATAAAAATGATTATTTTGAAGTATCCACTTGTAAATCAACTATTGAAAAAGAGTGTAATAGTGCTTGTGGAATAAATTAATTTAAATCACTAAGCCCTGATACTTTATATACTACATCTTTTAATTCATTTAATTTTTTAACAATAGCATCGTTACAGTGCTTATCTAAGTTGTATCTTGTGTCCATAAAATCGTAGATATTGTCTATATTTGATAAAACTTCTTTTAATAATTGCTCTTTTATTTGTTCTTGAATAGTCATTTAAAATCCTTTTTTATTTACCATTGATATGCATTTTCTATTCCTATATTTTTAATCTTTTTTCAAAGGAACACTATGTGCATAAGTTAAAGCAAATAAAAAAGCATGGCTTGTATAAAGGAGATACTATGAGTTGTTCTTGTACATCAAGTAGTACACAAGATAGTTTAGAGCAAGAGGTGATGGATAAAATCAATAACCATCCATGTTATAGTGAAGGTGCACACCAACATTACGCGAGAATTCACGTTGCGGTTGCTCCTGCATGTAATATACAATGTAATTACTGTAATAGAAAGTTTGACTGTTCAAACGAATCTAGACCAGGGGTTACTTCAAACAAATTAAGTCCAGAAGATGCTGTTAAAAAGGTATTATATGTTGGTGGTGATATTCAACAACTGTCAGTTGTGGGAATTGCTGGACCAGGAGATGCTCTTGCAAATCCTAAAAAAACATTTGATACATTTAGAATGTTACACGAAAAAGCACCTGACCAAAAACTTTGTTTATCAACAAATGGACTTAGACTTCCAGATTATGTTGATGAGATGATTAAATATAATGTTGACCACGTTACAGTTACAATCAATTCTGTTGATGAAACTGGTGAAATTGGTGCAAAAATTTATCCATGGGTTCACTGGAACCATAAAAAAGTATTTGGGGCTGAGGGTGCAAAAATTCTTTTAGAACAACAACTTAAAGGTATTAAGATGTTAGTTGAAAATGGAATTTTAGTAAAAGCAAACTCTGTACTTATTCCTGGTGTAAATGACCAAGAATTACCAAATGTTGCTAAAAAACTAAAAGAACTTGGTGTATTTTTACATAATATTATGCCTCTACTTTCAAAAGAAGAGTATGGTACTTATTATGGATTAAATGGACAAAGAAGTGCAACTGACCAAGAGGTTATGGCTGCACAAGAAGCATGTGGTATGGATATGAAACTTATGAGCCATTGTAGACAATGTAGAGCTGATGCTGTTGGTCTAATTGGTGAAGATAGAGGTGAAGAGTTTAATCCAGATGTATTCCAAGATATGACATGGGAAGCTTTAGAAGATCAATATGATATTGAAGCTAGAAAGAAAAAACATGAAGTTATTGAAAACTGGAGAGCTGCTTTAGAGCAAGCAAATGATAGAATCAAAATTGAACAAGCTTCTAAAGAAGAGTTAAGCTCAACTGGTGAGACTAAACTTGTAGCTGTTACAACTGCTGGTGAAGGTACAATTAACTTACACTTTGGTAGTGCAACTGAGTTCTTGATTTATGAAGTTGGAGATAAAGCTATCAAATTTGTAATGCATAGAAAAGTTGAAAATGCTTACTGTAAAGGACCTGAAGATTGTGATGGTTCTTATCCAATTGAAGAGATTAAAGATACACTAAAAGATATTGATTTACTTCTTACAGAAAAAATTGGGGATTGTCCTCAAGGTGAATTACAATCAATCAACTTAATAAGTGATGATTCTTATGCACTTCAACCAATAGAAAAATCAGTATTTGATGCAGCAAAAAAATATTTCTTTGCTGAAAAAGAATCTGAACAAGAATTAGGGTAAACCCTAATTCTTTATTATGAAAAATCCAAAAATAATCTTACTAAAAGGTAATGGACCAGTTTCTATAAACAATGAATTATTGGAACTTTATCCTGTTACTACTTGCCATGGTGCAATTGGTTTCCCTCTAAAATCTTTAAGAGCTGATAAAATATATTTTGTTAGAAAGATAGATGAGTTTTGGGAAATAGAAAAAACAATCAAAGATAAACCTTGCTGCTTTTTATACTCATATGAAGAGTTAGATGAGGAAGATTTAAAGAAAATTCACTCACCAGAAAAATTAAATTTAAAATAAATGGAATAGTTTTTGCATATTTATCTTTAATTCAACAAAAGGTAAATTGATGTTACTTATAAACGATACAACTTTAAGGGATGGAGAGCAAGCTCCATACGTAGCATTTAATACTCAAGAAAAACTAGATATTGCCCAAAAGCTTTATGCTGCTGGTGCAGATGAACTTGAAGTTGGAATCCCAGCAATGGGTCAAAAAGAACAAGATGATTTAAAAGAGATTTTAGGTCTAAATTTACCTATAAGAATAATGAGTTGGAACAGAGCAACTTTAAATGATTTAGAAGCATCATTAAAATGTGGATTAAAGGCAGTTGATTTATCAATTCCTGTATCTGATATCTTAATTGATGTTAAATTTAAAGGTGACAAAGAAAGACTTTTAAGACAGCTTGAAACTGTTGTATTAGAAGCAAAAAAAGAAGGGCTGTTTGTATGCATCGGGGGAGAAGATTCAAGCCGAGCTGACATAAGTTTTTTAAAAGAGCTTATGAGTTTAGGTAAGAGTTTAGGTGCAAACAGATTTAGATATTGTGATACTGTTGGTATTTTGACACCTCACAAAACTTATGAAAATATAAAGGAGTTGTCATCTTCAAATCTTTTAGATATTGAGATGCATACTCATAATGACTTTGGAATGGCAACTGCTAATGCCATTGCTGGGTTTGAAGCTGGAGCTTATAGTTGTAACACAACTGTTATTGGTCTTGGTGAAAGGGCAGGAAATGCTTCTTTTGAGCAAGTATTAATGAGTCTTGCTAGATTATTTAACAAAGATGTATCAATAAACTCTGAGAGCTTAAAATCATTAGTTAGAACAGTAAGCAGTGCATCAAATAGAAGAGTAGATACTAATTTACCTATTATAGGTGAGTATATATTTTCACATGAATCTGGTATTCATGTAAATGGGATGATGAAATCAAAATCTTCATATGAACCATTTACTCCAAAAGAAGTTGGCTTAGAGAGATGTTTTCCTATAGGTAAACATTCGGGTACTTCTACTTTACTTTACCATTTAAGATCTGTGGGAATTGAACCTGAAAAAGAAGTTTTAGAAGCAATCTTACCTCTGGTTAGGGAAATTGTAACTAATAGAAAAAGAGTACTAGATGCTCAAGAATTAAAAGAGTTATACCTATGTTCGTCGGTTATTTAAGAAACGATTTTGAAGAGGATATTCAAGGGATACTTGAAAGTGATAAACTTTTTGAGTTTGAACTTCTAAAACAAACTTATGAAGCTTATCCTCAGTATTGTTTTGCAGCATATGAAGATGGAAAGATTGTAGGTGTTATAAGTGCCTATGAGTTTCATAAACATATTTTTATAAATGTTATAAAAGCTGTAAAAGAGCATGAAGATGTTTTAACAAGATTATTAAAACTACTTATTCAAAATACAAGTAGTATGAATATTTTTGTTTTAATTGAAAATAAGCAAAAACATTATGTGGAAGCTTTTAATTTTCAAGAGCATTCTTTATTTGTAAGATTTCTTCATAGTGGAGAGGCTGTGCCGTTTAATTTTTCAAACTCTATAGCTAAACAAGTTAGTGGAGATGATTATGAAAATGTGGCAAAAAGAATTGATAAAGAAGTTTTTATGGATAACAGAGAAGAGTATATAAAAAATGACTGTACTTTCTCAAACTCATTAAAACTTTCTACACAAACAGGTTTTTTACACTCATATGTGGTAAATAAAAGACATATAAGAATCTCACCATGGCTTATGCAAAGTGAATCTTATTTAGATGCAGAAAAACTTCTTAGAGGAGTTTTATATTATAGAGGTTTAAAGAAAATTTTTGGATATGCTCCAAAAGATGTAAAAGAGATTACAGACCTTTATGAGAGTTATAAATTTAAAAAAGATTTAACTTTTTCACTTATGTATTTAGGTGAAAAACCAGATTTAAAACTTGAAAATTTATATGCAATTTAATCTAAAAAAGGAGGAATTATGGCTGGATTGACTGACGAACAAAAAGAGAAAAAGAAAGAGTTAGCAAAGTATAAAAGAAAAGTTGTTGAACTTGCAGGTGTTGTTCATGATATAGTAGAAGATACTATCTGGACAGATTATGATAAACTACCTGATCTTAGTGAAAAAATTGCTGTTGCTATGAAAGATGTTAATGATTTTAAAGAGCAACATCCATATTTAAAATAGAAGTTATACATGGAAGATTTAAAAAATAAAAGAATCTGTGAATGTGGTGAAAAAACTATTGAAGAAGCCATTGAGATTTTTAAAGGAACAGATCTTCCTTATAAGAAGGCTAAGAAGCTTGTAACAGGTTGTAGTAAAACTTGTTGTAGGAAGCCTTTGATGGCTTTGTATAATATGGTTGATTTTGGTTTTGTTGATTATGAAGAGATATCTTTTTTAATAGATGCTATGAATGATAGATTAAAGGGTTAAGATGAGAACTGATATTGATGATTTTATTAGATGGGTTAAATCAAGTGGGTTAACTGCTACTATTTCAACTCATATAGATGATATTAATATGATGACACATCTTGATTTGTCAAAAAAGAAGATTAGAGAGTTACCAGAATCTTTTGGAGTTTTAAAAAACTTAACTGTTTTAAAACTTTCAAATAATAGATTAAAAAAACTTCCTGACTCAATAGGAAAATTAGAAAAACTTAAAAATCTTCAATGTGAAAACAATCTAATAGAAGAGTTACCATCTTCGATTGGCAATTTATCAAAATTGATGATTTTAAATCTAAATGGTAATCGTTTAGAAGTTTTACCAGAAGAGCTTTATAGCTTAAAGGCTTTAACTAGACTTACTCTTGCTGCAAATAAGATTAAAGAGTTGTCTGAAGGTTTAGGAAATTTAACTAGACTTTTATATTTGTCATTGGACACAAATGAGCTTGAAGAGTTGCCAGATTCATTTACTAATATGCAATCTCTTTACTATTTAGACTTATCTTTTAATAAGTTAACTTATCTTCCAAGCTCTATATCTAAAATAGAAGAGTTAGAAACACTTCTTTTAGAAGGGAATCATCTTAAAAATCTTCCCTCTTTAGAGTCCCATGATATGTTAATAAAACTTGATTTAAGTGATAACTCACTTAATTCTTTGGATTTTAATGTAAGTAAATTAGAGGATTTGAAAATTTTTATTTTAGATAATAATTTTTTAAGTACACTTCCAGATGAGATTTGTAGTCTTACAAAATTAACCAATCTAAGTGTTAGTTCAAACTCTTTAGTTGATTTACCTGAAAATTTAGGTGCTCTTCAAAATCTTGAAGAGTTAGATATAGAAGATAATGAGATTGAAATTTTACCTCAGTCACTTAGTAATCTAAAGTCTTTAAAAAATCTTTATATAGATAATAATAAGGACTTAAAGAAACCTCAAGGGCTTGATTTAGAATTTTGTGATGTAGATTGAGAAAAGGAGAAGAAAATGAGTAATAATGAGACTATGGAGATAGAAGTATTAGAACTTCTTCAAACAAATGCAAATGATGATTATGCTAAAAATACTTTAGCACCTTGGATAGCAAAAACTTCACTTAGAATGGGACACCTATATTCAGATTTAGGTTTAATTAGTAGAAAAGAGATGGGAAGACTTATGACAAATAACTTCACAGCTTTAGCATCTGTTAAACCAAAAGAGATTAGATGGAAAAAGTTTATTTATGATTGTATTGGTAAAACTGCACCTGCATGTGCAACATGTAAAGATATAACTAACTGTTTTCAGTGTTCATTGGCATCATAAGAGTTTAATCATTAAACTCTTTATAGATGTCTTTATTTTTTGAATATATTTTGTATATAACACCTTTATATACAAATTCTAAATAGTTAGCTTGTAGCCATAATCTGTAAGAGCCAGTACTATTTATTCGTTCTTGGGAATCTAGGGTTTTATTTAAATAAGCCTCTGCTGTGTTATCATCAATTCCATAAATAGGGTCACCAACTATTCTATGCCCTATTGAATAAAGATGTACTCTTATTTGGTGTTGTCTACCTGTTATTGGTACAAGCTCTACTAAAGATATATCTTTGTCTTTATTATATTTTAGAGGTTTAACATGGGTTATTGAACTTTTACCTTCATCTTGTTCACAGGTGGTCATTCTGACACCTATTAATTTACCCTCTTTTTTTAAGTTTTTATCAATAGTTAATTCTTTTTCAACTTTACCTTCAACAATTGCCAAATAAGATTTTTTGTACTCTTTTTTCTCAAACATGGTAGCTAGTGCATTTGTAACTTTTTCTGTAAGACCTACTAATACGAGTCCTGAAGTTTCTGCATCTATTCTGTGTGCTTGGTTTGCTTTATCTCCAAAGTGGTATCTTACTTCATCTAAAAGTGAATATTCAGTTTTTTTTGAAATTGGATGAATCATTAAATTTGAAGGCTTATCAAATATAGCAAAATCTTCAAAAACAGCTAAAGGTTTTAGACCCCTAGAATGCCCCTCAAATAGTGCAATATAGATAAAATCATCTCTAATCTCTTCTGATAGTAAATATGGTTTTTCTTCCATGTCAAAGACTCTTGCTCTTGCTAGTAAACGGCTGGCATTTCGGGGTTTTAAAGCTACTTCTTGCATCAATGCAATTTGTATTTTTTTACCTTTTTTAACAGAAAATTTTTTTAAAACAAATGGCAAATTAATTCCTAAAATTTAAGTAAAAAGTAAACAAAGATTAAACAAAATCTTTGGCTAATTTTGATAGGATATCATACTTAAAAATTAGAAAAACTTAGATAAAAATTACTCAAATATAGATAACAAGGGATTACTAGATGGTTGAAAGATACGCCAGAGAAGAGATGAGCTCAAAGTGGACACAAGAAGCAAGATATGCAGCATGGCTTGAAGTTGAAAAAGCAGCTGTAAAAGCTTGGAATAAAATTGGACTTATCCCTGATGAAGATTGTAAAAAAATAGTTGAAAACGCTACTTTCTCAGTAGAAAGAATAGAAGAAATCGAAGCAGTTACAAAACATGACTTAATCGCATTTAACACAAGTGTTTCTGAATCACTTGGGGAAGAGTCAAGATGGTTCCATTATGGAATGACTTCTTCAGATGCAGTTGATACAGGTGTTGCTCTTCAAATGAGAGACTCTTTAAAAATCATAATTGAAGATGTTAAGATGTTAATGGAATCAATTAAAAAAAGAGCTGAAGAACATAAGTTTACACTTATGGTAGGAAGAAGCCACGGTATCCATGGTGAGCCTATTACATTTGGACTTACACTTGCTGTATGGTATGATGAGGTAGCACGTCATCTTAAAAACTTAGAAGAGACTATGGAAGTTATCTCTGTAGGTCAAATCTCTGGAGCTATGGGTAACTTTGCTCACGCACCACTTGAACTAGAAGAGTATGCGATGGCAGAATTAGGTCTTAAACCTGAGCCTTGTTCAAACCAAGTTATCCATAGAGACAGATATGCAAGACTTGCAACTGCTTTAGCACTTTTAGCTTCATCGGTTGAAAAGTTTGCTGTTCAAGTAAGACACTTACAAAGAACAGAAGTTTATGAAGCTGAGGAATATTTTGCAAAAGGACAAAAAGGTTCATCTGCAATGCCTCATAAAAGAAATCCAATTTTAACAGAAAATATCACTGGACTTGCAAGAACAATTAGAGCTTATGCAGCGCCAGCTATGGAAAACGTTGCATTATGGCACGAAAGAGATATTTCACACTCATCAAATGAAAGATTTTGGTTACCAGATGCATTTATTACAACTGATTTTATGTTACACAGAATGAACAATGTAATTGCAAACTTAACTGTTATGCCTGAAAATATGATGAAAAATTTAAACTTAACTGGTGGTTTAGTTTTCTCTCAGAGAGTTTTACTAGAATTACCAAAAGCAGGAGTAAGTAGAGAAGACGCTTATAAAATTGTTCAAAGAAATGCTATGAAAGTTTGGGAAGAGATCCAACAAGGTAAACCTACAACAAACGAAAATGGAGAATCTTTATACTTAGGACACTTATTATCTGATGAAGATTTAAGAGCTAAATTAAGTGAAGAACAAATTAGAGAGTGTTTTAACTACGATTATTATACAAAAAATGTGGATGCGATTTTTAAAAGAGTATTTAAATAAAAACAAACGAATTTAGATTATAAGGCAATAATATGGCACTAATGATTCAAAAAAGAAACGGAAGAAAAGAAGTTTTAGATATTACTAAAATTCAGAAAATGACTATTGAAGCAACTCAAGGTTTAGTTGGGGTATCTCAAAGTGAGCTTGAACTTGATGCACAAATTAAATTTATTGATGGAATGAGTTCTTCAGATATTCAAGATGCATTAATTAAAACAGCAGTTGAAAAAATTGATATAGATGTTCCAAATTGGACTTTTGTAGCAGCTAGATTATTTTTATTTGACCTTTATCATAGAGTTGGAAAAGCAACACATGGTATTAAAGGTGAGCCTTATTGCCATTTAAAAGATTATTTAAAATATGGAAAAGAAGCAGGAAGATTAATTCCTAACTTAGGTGAAGGTTACGACTTAGACGATTTAAATAACCATATTGATCCAAGTAGAGACTTACTATTTAATTATTTAGGTGTAAAAACACTATATGATAGATATTTAATCAAAAATAAAAATGCAGACCCAATTGAACTTCCACAACAAATGTTCATGGCTATTGCAATGTTTTTAGCTCAAGATGAAGAAGACAAACAAGAAAAAGCAAAAGAGTTTTATGATGTAGTTTCAAAATTTGAAGTTATGTTAGCAACTCCTACTTTATCAAATGCTAGAACAAACAGACACCAATTATCATCTTGTTATATTGGTTCATCTCCAGATAATATTGAAGGTATCTTTGATGGTTATAAAGAGATGGCACTATTATCTAAATATGGTGGTGGTATTGGTTGGGACTGGAACCAAATCAGAGCTTTAGGTGGAGTTATTGATGACCACAAAAGTGCTGCTGGTGGTGTAATTCCATTCTTAAAAATCACAAATGATATTGCTATTGCAGTTGACCAATTAGGTACAAGAAAAGGTGCAATTGCAACTTATATTGAGCCATGGCACATGGATGTTGAAGACTTTATTGTATTAAAGAAAAACTCAGGTGAAGAGAGAAGAAGAACACACGACTTATTCCCTGCACTTTGGATTCCAGATTTATTTATGGAAAGAGTTTTAGAAGATGGTTACTGGACTTTATTTGACCCTTATGAAGTAAAAGATTTATCTGAACTTCACGGAGAAGAGTTCAAAAAAAGATATGAAGAGTATGAGCACGATGAAAATACTACAAAAGAGAGAATGAAAGCAAAAGATTTATGGAAAAAAATTTTAACTTCATATTTTGAATCTGGTTCACCTTTCCTTTGTTTTAAAGATAATGCAAACAGAGCAAACCCTAACTCTCATGTTGGGCATATTAGAAGTTCAAACCTTTGTACAGAGATTTTCCAAAATACAAATCCTAACTACTACAAAATCAAGTTAGAGTATGTAGATGGTACAATTGAAACTTATGATGAAACAGATATCATCGAAGTTGATGGTGGACAAAAGAAAAAAGCAAATAAAATTACAGCTCTTGATTCAATAAATGGTAAAAGAGTATTTATTGTAGAAAAAGAGAAATACGATGGAGATACGGCAGTTTGTAACTTAGCATCAATTAACTTAGGAAGAGTAAACACTAAAGAGGATATTGAAAGAGTTGTACCAACTGCAATTAGAATGCTTGATAATGTTATCGACCTTAACTTCTATCCACTTAGAAAAGTAAAAGCAACTAACTTAAAATCAAGATCAATAGGTCTTGGTGTAATGGGTGAGTCTCAAATGGTTGCAGAAAGCAAACTTGTATGGGGAAGCAATGACCACCTTAAGAAGATTGATTCTGTTATGGAAACTATCTCTTATAATGCGATTAAATCTTCATCAGAGTTAGCTACTGAAAAA
Source organism: Halarcobacter sp. (assembly GCF_963675975.1). Lineage (NCBI taxonomy): Bacteria > Pseudomonadati > Campylobacterota > Epsilonproteobacteria > Campylobacterales > Arcobacteraceae > Halarcobacter > Halarcobacter sp. The sequence continues at coordinate 786,898 of NZ_OY780939.1, forward strand.
GGTGTTTACCCAACATTTGAAGGGTCTAATTGGTCAAAAGGGATTATGCCACATGACCATACACCACAAGCAGTTAATGCTTTAGTTGAAAAAGACTTATTTGATGGTGGATATGATTGGGATGCACTAAGAGAGCAAGTTAAAAAAGATGGTATGAGAAATGGTTACTTAATGGCTATTGCTCCAACATCATCTATTTCTATTCTTGTTGGAACTACACAAGCTATTGAGCCTGTATACAAAAGAAAATGGTTTGAGGAAAACTTATCAGGACTTATCCCTGTAGTTGTACCAAACTTATCTCCTGAAACATGGACTTATTATACTCCAGCTTATGAAGTTGACCAATTAGATATTGTAAGAGCTGCTGCTGTTAGACAAAAATGGATAGATCAAGGTCAAAGTACAAATATCTTTATGTCTTTAGATAAAGCAAGTGGTAGATACTTACACGAAATCTATACTCTAGCTTGGAAGCTAGGATTAAAATCTACATACTACCTAAGAAGTCAGTCTCCTGAAGCTGTAAATGATGTAGAAGATAGAAGTATGGAGTGTGCAGGTTGTCAATAAGATAACCTCTTCCTACTTCACCTATAAAAACATATGATATATTAATAAATTAAGAGGTTTAGCCGATGTCAAGAAAAACGATATACAATCCAGAGTCAAGAGAGACTTTAACTGAAAGAAGAATATTTGGTGGAAATCCAGATGGTATGATCAACTTTACAAGAATGAAATACCAATGGGCTTTAAATCTTTGGGATATGATGGAAGCAAATACTTGGTTCCCAAGAGAAGTTCAAATGACAGGTGATGCAAAGGATTACAAATATCTAACAAAGCCTGAAAAAAGAATGTATGATTTAGTACTTTCTCAACTTATTTTTATGGACTCATTACAAACAAATAACCTAATGGATAATATCAATCCATATATTACAGTACCAGAGATAAATGCTTGTCTTTCAAGACAATCATATGAAGAAGCTAACCACTCAAAATCTTATGCAGTAATGGTTGAATCTATTTCTGACAATACAGATGAAATTTATGATATGTGGAAAAATGATGAGAAGCTAAAAGAAAAAAATGATTATATTGCAGCAGTTTATAAAAACTTAGCAGGTGATATCACAGATGAAAAAATCGTTTTAGCAATGTTTGCTAACCAAATCCTAGAAGGATTATACTTCTACGCAGGTTTCGCAGCTATCTATGCACTTGGTAAATCAGGAAAAATGTTAGGTTCATCACAAATGATTAGATTCATCCAAAGAGATGAAGTAACACACCTATTACTTTTCCAAAACATGATTAACTCAACAAGAAAAGAAAGACCTGACTTATTCACACCTGAGTTAGAGCAAACAGTAAGAGCAATGTTCAGAAAAGCAGTAGACCTAGAAGCATCATGGGGAGCATACGTAACTCAAGGACAAATCCTAGGGTTCACGGACGCAATTATAAGACAATATATCGAGTATCTAGCAGATAGAAGACTAGAAGCAGTTGGATACGCTCCAATGTACAATGTGAAGCACCCTATTCCTTGGGTTGATGGTTATGCTTCATTTAATGACCAAAGAACGAATTTCTTCGAAGGAAACGTAGTTAACTATAGTAAAGGTAGTATCGACTTCGACGACTTCTAAAAGAGATTTTCTAAAGTCTCTTTTTGCCAATCTCTACGTTGGCGCTTAAATTTTATGGACTCACTTACTTCTAGTAAGCTCCTCCATAAAATTCAATCACCGCCTTGACCTTAACAAAAATAAACATTATAAAATCTCTTTTATTCAATATAATTATTTTCAACTAAAAAATTTTCACCTTTATCTGTTAATATATATCCAAATTTAGTTCTATTAGCAGAAATTTGTTTACTTACAGAATTAATATATCCATTACCACTTAATTGTTTTATTATATATTTTGTCTTTAATTCATTTATATTTAGTCTTTCTTTAATTTCTTCTAATGAAAACAATTCTTTGTAATTTGGGACATATAGTTTCATTACTTGCTCTTCTAGTAGATCAATATTAGGTTTTAAATTATTTATTTGTTGTTTTAATTGTGTAATCTCTTCTTTTTTATGATTTAATTCATTAAAATAGTTATCTGAGTCATATCTTAATCCATCTATTTGATTATCTTTAGAAATAATTGTCTTTTCAAATGATTCAATTTTTGATTGATACTCAAGCATTAAAGTGTCTTTTTTTTCAATAAAAGATTTAAGTTTTAATATTTCACTATCTTTCTTCTGAAATTTATTATCAAAACTTAACTCAAGTTCTATAAATTTTTGCTGTAATTCTCCAAACTCTTTTTTTGTAAGTACTTTACCATTACTTATTTCTTTTAATTTATTTTGATGCCAAATCCAAGCTTTATGAATTAAATTACTAAAGAATGGAAAAGCTAAAATATATAAAAGAGTAATACCTGAAGGAATTAAAAATCCTTGTATTGGTACATCAACATTTAGAATAGTAATTATGTCTTCTTTATAAAGATTGTCAATTTCTAAAAATTTTGTTTTTGAATTTAATTTATTATCAAATAGTATAACTATCATTTTGTAATTAAAAATTAACCAATAAAAAATAAATGCACCAATTAGTGGGCTTGAAGTTCTTTCATATAAATGAGCTTTAAAAGAGTTGATAATATCTTTCATAATATCTCCATAAAAATAATGAAATATTTTACCAAAATGATATTAAATACGGCGTTAACTCCCCGACTTTGTTGAAGCCGGAAGGTTTTTAATTATTTTCGGAAAAGCCTGAGAATGTCTGAGAGAAAAAGGTGACTGAATGTCACGTTTTTATTGAGTTTCGCAAGGCAGAAAATAATTACAAACCTGTAGGGAACTTTAGCTTCAACAACGTGTCTGGTTGCTTTTTGCCATACTTTTTTACAACTAAAAAGTATGAAAGCGTACTCACCCCTGTGAGTACAAGAGACAAAAGAGGAGTGTCCAACTCCTCATCCCCAACACAGCTTTTATCTAAAATACATAAATAACTTTAAATTCTAAAATTAAATTCTCCGACTATTAAAACTTTTAATTTCCCTTATACTAAAATTAGTATTATGGAAATAGGAAACAACACATCTACCTTCGGCTACAATGTCGACTATTTTTCAAGAGCAACTGCTCAACAACAAGCTGTAACGGACGAACAAGGGGTGCAGCAAGATTCAAGAGGTCTTGAAAAAAATGAAGCCTCTAATGAGTCTAATAACAATGAGCAAGAGCAAACAAGTAATGATCCTACCCAATTAACAAATGAAGAAAAAGCGTATTTATCTGAGCTTAGAGGAATAGATAGTAAAGTAAGAGCCCATGAAGCTGCTCACCAAAGTGGTCCTGCTGCTGTAGGTGGGGCTAATTTTACATATACTAAAGGACCAGATGGGGTTATGTATGCTGTAGCTGGTGAAGTTCCTGTTAGTATTGAAACAGGTTCAACTCCCCAAGAGAGTATTACAAATCTACAAGGGGTAATTGCTACAGCTTTAGCACCTGCGGATCCTAGTCCACAAGATTTATCTATAGCTTCAAGGGCTAGAGTGATGATGATGCAAGCTCAGCAAGAATTAGCCCAAGAGATACAAGAAAAAGTATCAGAAAGTAGTGGCTATACAGAAAATGCCAAAGAGCAATATGAACAAAATAGCGGCACTCAAGATGATGAGGAAGAGCAAACTTCTATAAGTGCATAGTTTATGCTATAACTTTATTTCTTCCTGTATTTTTAGCTTCGTATAGTTTTTTATCAGCCCTTGCTATTAATTCATCTAGTCTAGTATCCTCTTTTATTAAAGAATCAACACCACAAGAAACTGTAAATTTTATTGTTTTGTCATCACTTATAACTTCTAAATTTTCTACTTTTTTTCTAATCTCTTGGGCTACTTTGTAGGCATCTTCTTTTTTTGTAGCTGGTTGTAAGATAACAAACTCTTCCCCTCCAACTCTTGCAACAATATCTGAAGATCTTCTATCTCTTTTAAGAAGTTTTGCAAAGCTTTTGATAACTTCATCTCCTGCTTTATGTCCATAAATATCATTTATAACTTTAAACTTATCTATATCAAAAAGTAAAACACTAATATCACTATTGTCTCTTTTTGCAAGACTTATTAGTTTATTACTTATTTCAAATAGAGGTCTTCTATTATATAAATCTGATAGGTGATCTTTATTTGCTAGTATTTCAAGTTTTTTCTTTGATTCTTCAAGCTCTTTTGTTCTTTCCTGAACCCTTAGTTCTAAACTGTTTTTAGCTTTTTGTATAATTATAAGTTTTTCCTCTTCTAATAGTTTTATTTTATATGCTAAAGCAAGTGAAAAAAGAATCATCTCTAAAAAAGAACCTACCATTATTCCATGTCTTGATAAATGGTTATATTCTAAAAATCCAAAAGAAGAAAGGGAAAATAGTGTTGCAAGGGATAAGAAAAATCCTTGGGCAAATAGGTAGAATATAGCTATTCTATTTCCCTTTTTATAGCTTAGAAATCCAATATATAAAAGAAAAGGTAAAACAAGTGATGCTGTTGCATTCATAAGTGTAATTGCTGGTTTAAAATTAAATATACTCCAAAGAGCTAAAATAAAATAAAAAATTGCAATTGCATTTATGATATTATAATATTTTTTTGACTGCTGTTTTATATCTAAAAGGGAATTTGTAAAAAGACTTAAAAAAACTATTAAAAGTGGGATAGCCGTTCCTATTAGATAGTAAGATTCTTTGCTAAAAAATATATCAAAAGGAAAAATTCCACTCATAGATGTTTGCCATGATATTAAACATATAGAGTATAAAACGTAAAATAGATATGTTGTATCTTTTGTATAAAAGAAAATCATTAGATTATATAAAGCAAGAGAGAGTAAAGAACCTATCAAAAATGCATATACTGTTGTATAGTTGTATTCAAAACTTTCTAATTGGGTTTTATCATATATATGAAAAGAGTTAAACATAGGATATAAAGAGCTAGTTTTTATATAAATAGTTATACTTTCATCTTTTTCTATAGTGAATTCTAAATGAGCTCTTTCAAGTTTGTTTTTTTGTCCATCAATAAAGTATCCAGGTCCACTTTTTTTGTGTTTTATTAGTTTATTATCTTCTGTTAACAAGTATAAATCTACTTTATCTAAGATATTTTCAGACATTTTAATATATCTTTTAATATCTTCATTGCTTTGGTTTTTTATTTTAAATTTATACCAATAAGTAGAGTTTGTAAATCCATTGCTAATATGGTTATTTACAGTTTTAAAATTGTCTATTTTTGTTATCTCATCTAATGTTAGTTTTGAGTTCTTATCTTCATATACTAAAACATTAAAATTATCAATTTTTGTTTCATTGTTTATTAGTATATTATCCTGTGCAAATAGTGTTGAACAAAATAAAATAAATACTAATACAAATTTATTCACTTTCTTACCTAATTGATTTTTTGTATTTTATCTAAAAATAACTCTATATAAATTAATATCTAGTAGTTATTTTGGCTTTTTACGATAATTTACGAGAAAGAATAATTATTTACAAATTTGTAAAGGTGAGTAAAACTCTACCTACTATATGGGTATTTTCTTTTTTATAAACTAGATGTGAAAAATCTGGGTTTATGGAGATAAAAGTATTTGAGTTTATATTATACTTTTTTACCCACATTTTATTTTCATGATAAACTATATAAATGGCATCTTTTACTAACTCTTTTTGGGAAATGTCTGCAACTATAACTGCCCTGTCATTTATAACAGGTTGCATAGATTCTCCATCTACAAGAAGAGCAAAAAGAGACTCCTCTTTAAACTCTTTAGTAATTAAATGCTTTGAGAAGCTTAATTTTTTTACTTTGTTATCATCAAATATATCTGTATATTCTAAATTTATATTTTCCATATTTGAAGTTTATCTAGCTATATATTAATCAAATATAAAAGGTATAATTGAAGCAACAAGTAAAAAAGCCATAAGGATATTAAAAGGTGAAGCTACTTATTATCTTCCTATTCAATATATTTGAGTTTATATAGATATTTATTATTAAAAATTAATTCTAGATTAAATAATCTTCCTAATTACAAAAATATAAAAAAGATTTTTATAATTTTGTAATAATTGTTATAACAATTTTTTATCAAAGGATTTTAGATGAAAGTTTTAGCAAAAAGATACGAAGATAATCTATTTTATTCAGCATTAACAATTGCACATTTTGGTGCAGCATTTGTTTTATATATTTCAGTATTTAGTTAAATAACAAATTGTTACCAAGTTGAAATTATTTATTAATAAAATTCTTTCAATTAAAACAAGGAGAGAATTATGTTAATAGAAAAATATGAAAATACTATTTTATTTTCTTCAATGACTTTTTTTTATTATCTAAGTGGATTTCTATTTTATATAGCAGTTTATTAAGATTTTAAATTTACTGAAAGTATAGGTTTTTTATACAGTAAGAAGTTTCTTACTTGAGAAGAATTAATCCATAGTAAAAAAAGTATAGATTAACATACCATTTGTAAGTACCCCTACTGTAATTAAAGAGAATAGTTGAAGGCTTACAATATCAATTTTATCACTCATTTTTTTTCCTTTTTTTATTATATCTTATAATTATAAAATAAAAAATAATTTTTTAAATAAGTATAAAAAAGTATTTCTAACTCTTAAATAATTTTTAAGAATAACTTAAAATTTTGTTTCATCATGGTAAAACTCATTTACATCATTAAAACCTTCTAAGAAATAAAGAAAAAATGTAACATCTTCAATCTCTTCTTCTGTTATTTTGCCCTTCATACTTGGCATAGTATCAAAGTGTCTTATAACCCCTTCAAGACAGATTGTTTTTGCTTTATCAGGATTATATAGATAATCTTTTACAAAATCAGTAGTTTCCATCAGATGAAACTCAATATCACCTCTGTGACCAATTTGCTGTTTTAATCTAAAAGATATCTCATTTCCTGTGGGAGCTTTTAAATTTAATAATTTATTATCCTCTTCTATAAAGTTTTTCATTAATAAAGGTATAGGCATAGATTTTCTATGACATTCACTACATTTATTATCAAATATCTTTTCACCAATGTTATATCTGTCTCTATCGAACTCATCAGGTAGAGCGAATAAAAGATTTATGAAAACCAACAACATAATTAAAACTTTCATGACAACTCCTTTTTGCAATATATTTAATTATAAAATAAAGAAAATATTTATAACTTATAATCAAAAACTAAATAAAAATACTTATTTTCTTATTTATTTATACATTTTTGATAATTAATAAGATAAAATGTACTGAAAAAACTAAAGAGAATAATATGAGTTCAGAAAAAAAAGTGATTTTTTTATTATTATTGTTGCTTACTCTAATTGTTTCGTGTGTATATATACATGCGCCAAAATTAGTAAAAGATAGTGAAGCCGATGTTTCTTTTGAACCAACACAATTAGAAGTTGAACCCATAATTAACTCCTCAACCGATAAAATTATTGAAGAAAATAATAAAATTCAAAAAGAAGATAATAATTTATATAATAAAACTGAACAAGAACCAAAAGTGTTTGAAGTTGAAGCTAATATTGAAGAAAAAGCTGAAAATGATTTTGTTCAAGAATCTGTAGATGTTGTTAAGGAAGTTGTTGAACCCCTTTTAACTACGGCATCAAAATATATTAGAGAAAATGATGAGAAAAATATAGAAGACTTATCTATTGCTACACAAAAACTTCAAATTGAGATTAATGATTATGTAAAACAAAATCCAGTTATTTTTAAAAGAGCAGGATATAAAACAACTAAAAAAAGTGATAAAACAATCAAAAGGATTGCTCAATTTTTAGAGGATAATCCAAATATTAAAATGGAGATTGCAGGTCATACAGATGCTGCAGGTGAAGCAAAAGTGAACCAAGAGATATCTTTTGCAAGAGCTGTAACTGTTAAAAATAGATTAATATTTTTTGGTGTAGATAAAGATAGATTGATTGCAAGAGGTTATGGTGAAGATATCCCTTTAGTACCAAATAGTCCAAATGGGTATTCAAAAGAGAATAGAAGAGTAGAATTCAATATAGTTGAGGAATAAGAAGTGATAGAAATAGCATCTCAGATAGTTTTATGTTTAGTAATTGCCGCATTTTTAGGTTTCCTAATTGGTTTCTTAGTTGGAAAAGCTTTTGGTGGAGATAGAACACCTGTTTATAACAGTGTAACTTCTCATGGAGGAGCTGCTGCTGGGAATATTTATAATAAACCTTTGATTAGAAGTTCTCCAAGACCAACTGGTAAAGATAACTTAGAAGAGATAGAAGGTATAGATGAGCAATTAGAATCTAGACTTAATGAACTGGGAATTTATCATTTTGATCAAATCGCAAAATGGAATTCTAAAAATTGCCATTGGGTAGAAGAGTATTTCACCTTAGAGGATGATCAAATCAAAGAAGCAAAATGGGTAGAACAAGCTAAAAAACTATCTAAAGTTATTTAGTCTTGCTATTTATTAGGGTTTTGACACAAGTTTCAATCATATTGTAAACTTTATCAAACCCTTCAAATCCATTGAAAAAGTAAGGATCTGGAACATCCTCTCCCTCAAAACCAAAATCTCCAAGTTTTAAAGGGCTTTTACAACCTAAATTTTTTAAATTTGAAATATTGCTATCATCAAGACCAACAATTAAGTCAAATTCTTCAAAATCATTTTTATTTACTTGTCTAGCCTTTTGATTTGAGATATCAATTCCATTTTGTTTTGCAACTTTTATGGAATTCTCACAGGGAGCTTCTCCTATATGCCAACTTCCTGTTCCTGCACTTTCAATTTTAATATTTAAATTTTTTTGTTTTATATACTCTTTTGCTATACCTTCTGCAAGGGGAGAGCGACATATATTTCCAAGACAAACAAACAGTATTGAGTTTACTTTCATTTTTTCTTTAATCCAATATCAATATATTTTCTAACTTTTTTTATCTCTTCTTTTTCTAAGGTGTGAGAAATAAGCTCTTTTTTATCATCTCTTATCTCTTCGCCCCAAGGAGTTATTATTCCACTTCCTTTTGCCATATCCTCATTTGCACTATTTGCAGTTAAAACATAACATTGGTTTGCTATTGCTAAAGCTTTTGACATAGACTCAAAATGATTTTTTCTTTTTAGACCCCACATAGAAGGGTTTAAAATAAGATCAGCTCCTAAAACTTTTAACCATAATTGGGGAAATCTAATCTCAAAACAGATTAGAGAGGCTACTTTAAATCCATCAATATCAATAATTTTGATATTTTCTTCTTTCCCTGGAATAAAATATTCATGTTCATCTCCTAGAGGGAAAAGTTTATGTTTTGATTGTCTATGTATAACTTTACCTTTATGGAAAATATATAAAGTGTTATAGTAATCTATATCCTCTTTTTGAAGAAAAGTTATTGCAATAGTTTTATTCTCTGAAAGTTTTTTTATTTTCTTTTTTACTTTTTGTGTAAACTCGTCTGCTTCGTCCATTCTATCATAACAAAACCCTGTTAGACAAAGTTCAGGAGCAAGTATAAATGAGTTGTCATCACATGATTGAATTAACTCTTTTAAATGTTTGTAATTTGTTTTAAAATCATCTGTTGTTTTAGTTTGTAACGCTATTAATTTCATCTTTTTCTACTCTTATTTAAATTGTATATTTTTTCTATTGATATAAATTTATATTTTATGGAATTATATCATAATCATAACTATTTTCTAGTTTTAAAAGTTTGATTTTTTTATCCACACCTGAGGTATATCCTCCTATTTTACCACCACTTGCAATAACTCTATGGCAAGGGATAATTATAGAAATTGGATTTCTACCATTTGCATTTGCTACTGCTCTTACTGCTTTTGGATTTTTTAAAAGTTGTGCTTCTTCAAGATATGAAACAGTTTCTCCATAAGGAATTAATTGAAGTATCTTCCAAACACTTTGTTGAAAAGTTGTTCCAACAAGTTGTAGGGGTACAGTAAACTCTTTTCTTTTACCTTCAAAATATTCATCTAACTCTTTTTGTAGACATTCAAAAAATTTATTATGTGCAGGTATTACGTCTGCATTAAAAAATTTTTTCATTTTATTTAAGTCTTTTTGTATGGTTTCTTCATTTTGATTATAATAATTTAACATACAAATACCTTTTTGGGTTGATACGGCAAACATATCCCCTAAAGGTGTTTTAATAACTGTAGTAGCTAAGATGTTTTTTTTATCTGATTTGTAACTTCTCATTTAAATCCTTATATCTTTGAAATTATAACTAAGATATAATTATTTTTTTCAAAGGATTTTATATGATTGAATTAACAAACTTGTATATGTTTATTTTGGCTTCATTTCTTTTATGTTTGGCTCCGGGACCTGATAATATTTATGTTCTAACCCAAGGTATGACAAAAAGTAAAAAAGCAGCTATAGTTACTACTCTTGGACTTTGTACTGGACTTATTATTCATACAAGTGCCGCAGCCTTTGGTATCTCTGTTATTTTTAAAACTTCAGAGATTGCTTTTAATCTTGTTAAATATGTTGGTGCAGCATATCTTCTTTATATTGCATATCAAGCATTTAAACATAGAAATGAACCCCTTGATCTAAGTGTACAAAATAGTAAAACAGAATTAAAAAAATTGTATCTAAAAGGTTTTTTTATGAATGTTTTAAATCCGAAAGTTTCTATATTTTTCTTGGCTTTCCTCCCACAATTTGTAAGTACACAAAATGGTAATGTTCCTTTGCAAATGATTATTTTAGGTTTAATATTTATGCTTTTAACAATAATAGTTTTTTCAGTAGTTGGTATTGCAGGTAATATATTAAGTTCAAAGCTTACAAAAAATCCAAATATAGTTAAATATATGAATATATTAACCTCATTTGTATTAGGAAGTTTAGCTATAAAACTTGCAATATCATCAAGATAAATTATTTAATTATATATTTAATCTTTCAGGACTATAATAAATATAAAAATAGGGAGGAGAGATTATGTTTTTAAAAAAAATATTTATCACTTTAGTTGTCTTTGCAATGTGTTTATTTGGAAGTTCTAAAAGATATGATATACAATCAGGAATTGTTGAATATTCTATTGCAGGGCAAGGAAAAATTATGGGAGTTAGTTCTTCTTTAAAAGGTAATGCCAAACTTTTATTTAAGGATTATGGTTTAGTTGAAGTGGAAAAAGAATCTTTAACTGAAAATGTTATGGGACAAACTCAAACTGTGCAAGAGTTTTTAAAGTATGAAGATGGTCTGGTTTATAGTGTTGATTATGAAGAAAAACTTATTTATAAGCAAGATGTTTCAAAATTAGATAATTCTCAAACTGCAGCTTTAATGGGAGAATCTGGACTTAAAAGTATTGGTGCTAAAAAAGTAGGAACTGAAACTATATTAAAAGTTAGCTGTGATGTTTGGAAATTAGATGATATGAAACTTTGTTTATATAAAGGTATTCCTCTTAAGATTGAAACAAATATGATGGGATATTCTCAAACACAAATTGCAAAAAAAGTTGATTTTAATATAGCTATAGATGATAATGAGTTTTCACTTCCTAATTACCCTATCAAAACCATGGATAGTGTAAAAAGTGAATTTCAAAAAGAGATGGAAAATATGACTCCAGAAGAGAAAAAAATGATGGAGCAAATGATGCAAAATATGAAGATGTTTAATAATCAATAAGATAGGATTTCCTATCTTATTTGACCATTTCCATAAACTTTATATTTAAATGTTGTTAAATCGTTTATTCCCATAGGGCCTCTTGAGTGAAGTTTATTTGTTGAGATACCAACTTCTGCTCCTAATCCAAAGGCTCCACCATCAGTAAATCTTGTACTTGCATTAGCATATACACAAGCTGCATCTACTTCATTTAAAAATTTATTTACTATTGAGTAGTTTTCACTTATAATTGATTCAGAGTGCCCTGAACCATATTTACCTATATGAAAAATAGCTTCATCTACATTTTTAACTATTTTAATATTTAAGATATTTGCTAAATATTCAGTATCATAATCTTCATGTGTTGCACATTGAATATCTATATATTCCCTTGTAAGCTCACACCCTTTTAAAACTGTGTTTTCAGCAACAAAAGCTTCATGTAAAGGTGGTAATATATATCTTGCTACATCTTGATGCACAAGTAATGTTTCCATAGAATTACAAACACCTGGTCTTTGAACCTTTGCATTTATAGCAATATTTATTGCTTTATCATGGTTTGCATCTTTATCAATATAAACGTGACATAATCCTTTATCATGTTTTACAACAGGTATAGTTGAGTTTTCACTAATATATTTTATAAGTGCTTCTCCACCTCTTGGTACAATTAAATCAACATATTTGTCTTGTTTAATTAGATTTGCAACACCCTCTCTACTTGAATCAGGTAAGAGTGATATAGCTTGTTCTGGTAACTTGTTTTTTGCTAATACATGTCTTAATACATTTGCTATAGCATGGTTTGAGTTTTCAGCTTCTTTACCACCTTTTAATACGCAGGCATTTCCACTTTTAAAACATAAGGCTGCTGTATCAGAAGTTACATTTGGTCTACTCTCATAGATTATACCAATAACTCCAATTGGTATAGAAACTTTTTGAATATTTAATCCATTTTCAGTAACCCATCCATCAAGAGTTCTTCCTACAGGTTCTTTTAATGAAGCTATTTCTCTAATTGCATTGGCCATCGCTTCAACTCTTTCACCCGTAAGTTGTAATCTATCTAAAAGGGCTTCAGATAAGCCACCTAATTCACCTTTACTCATATCTTTTGCATTTGCACTAACAATAAAATCGCAATGCTCCATTAAAGCATCAGCCATCTCATTTAAAACTCTATTTTTAACTTCCCCACTTAAGGTAGCTATTTCTCTACTAATTTTTTTTGTTTCTTCTAAAAATTGTTGCATTTTTTGTCCTAGTTGATTACAATTTTGATAATTTTATCTAAAATTTTCTTTTTTTAAACTAGAAGGATAGTATTGTAAGTAATATTATCTTGGTAGTAGAAGAGTTCTACTACCATAAAATCGTATTATATTATAATTGTGCGCTAATTTTATCAGCAAGAGCTTGTTTTGGTTGTGCACCAATAACTTGGTCAACAATCTCTCCATTTTTCATAATTAAAATAGTTGGTACTGATCTTACTCCAAATTTAACTGCTAAGTCTTGTTGTTCATCAGTGTTTACTTTACAAATGTTTGCTTTTCCTTCAAAATCTGTTGCTAATTCATCTATAACTGGAGAAAGCATTCTACACGGTCCACACCAAGGAGCCCAAAAGTCTACTAGTGATACACCCTCACCTACAGTTGATTCAAAATTTTCAGTTGTTAATTCAATATAATTCGCCATAAAAGTCCTTTATTATTTTTTAAGTGGAAAAATTTTATCCTAATATTTTACAAATGTCAAGTATATACTAAAAAGTTTTATAGTTACTTTTAAGTTACTATTAAAACTATATTTACTAAAATTAAATAAAAAGTAGGACTTTATTATGGAAACTAAAGAATACAATTGTTTTTTTCAATTAGCTACAGATATTATAGGTGGAAAGTGGAAGTCTATTGTTCTTTGGGCATTAAAAAAAGATGTAAAAAGAAATGGCGAATTAAGAAAAATTATTCCAAATATTAGTCAGAAAATGTTAACTCAACAATTAAGAGAATTGGAAGAAGCGGGTGTTGTTGATAGAATTGTATATCCTGTTATCCCACCAAAGGTTGAATACAAACTAACAAAAAGTGGTGAAAAACTTATTCCCATATTGGAGCAATTACACGATTGGGGCAAAGAGTATGCCAAAGATAATAAAATAGATATTATAAAAGATGCAAATTGTGTTATAGAGTAGATTTACTCTATAACTTTACTAAATATCTTCCTACAGCTTTTCCTGATAAAAGATTATTATATGCTTCTTGTATCTCTTCAAGGCTTATTTGAGTTGTTAAATCCTCTAATACATCTACATTGAATTCATTTGCAAGTTTTTCCCAAGCAGCAGCTTTTTTATCTAATTTACACTCAACAGAATCTATACCTATAAGTCTTACTCCTCTAAGTATAAATGGAAAAACATTTGTATTTAATTCAAATGATGAGGTTAAACCACAACAAGTTGCTACTCCATCGTATTTTATCACTTTTAGAGCTTCTGCTAAGATATTTCCACCAACTGTGTCTACTACTGCATCATACTTTTCACTTCCCATTGGTCTTTTATTTTCTATATCAAAATCTTTTCTAAGAATTACCTCTTTTGCACCTAAAGATTTTAAAAAGTCAATTTTTTCCTCTTTCCCTGATATGGCAGTTACATTAAAACCTAATTTACTTAATATAGCAACAGCTAAACTTCCTACTCCACCTGTTGCACCAGTAACTAATACTTCACCTGTATTTATTCCATTGTTTAGTAACTCATTTACACTAAGTGCAGCTGTTAAACCAGCAGTACCATAAGTCATAATCTCTTTATCACTTAAACCATTAGGAATTTTTATTACCCATGATGCAGGCACTTTTACATATTCACTATGTCCACCATTAGTATTCATACCTAAATCATAACCTGTAACCAAAACTTTATCACCTACTTTAAATAAATCACTTTTTGATTCTTCAATTACTCCTGCTACATCAATTCCTGTAATATGAGGAAATACTCTTGTAACTCCTGGATTTCCAACAGAGCTTAGTGCATCTTTATAGTTTAATGAAGAGTAAGTTGCTTTTATTAATACTTCATTCTCTTCAATAACTGGAATTTCAATATCTTGTAAACCGGCTGTAAACTCTTTGTCTCCACTCTTTTCTACAATAAATGCTTTCATATTTATCCTTTTATTTTTTTATAGTATAACTTTAGCTAAAATATATCAAAAGAACAAGAACTTACTAAAAAGAAAGGTACTATCTAAAAAGATACTATAGGAAAGATTATGACTAAGAAAATAGATATAGATAAAATTGAAGATTATGACAAATGTCCCGTAGAAACAGCAATAGATGTATTAGCTGGGAAGTGGAAAATATTAATTTTATGGTATTTAAGAAGAGATATAAAAAGATTTAGTGAATTAAAAAAACTGTTACCGCGAACTACACAAAAGATGTTAATTCAGAAATTAAGAGAGTTAGAAGAGGATGGTTTAGTTCATAGAGAAGTTTACCCTGTAGTCCCACCAAAAGTTGAATACTCTTTGACTGAATATGGAAAAACCTTAAAACCTATTATAAAACAGTTGTATTTATGGGGAGAAGTTCATAAGGAAAAGTTTAATAAATAAACTTCTTCTTTAATAGAAAATAGATTATGGCACTAATTCCTGCACTTGATAATATCATTGTCATAATCATTATTTGATATCTTACAGCTATTAAAGGATCAACACCACTTAATATCTGCCCTGTCATCATACCAGGAAGGGAAACTAGCCCAACTGCTAGTAAAGAGTTTATTTGGGGTATCATACATGCTTTAAAAGCTATCTCTCTTGCTTGTTCAAACTCTATGCCTCTTTGGGTTTCTTTTTCATACCTTTCAATTGCTAAAGATAAAGCATTCATTGTATTGGCAAATATCATACCAGCAAGTGGAATGATATATCTTGGTTCATAAGTATATTCAAGATTTAATACTAAGATTACTACAAATAAGTTTATTACACCAGATATTAGTATTGAAATAAGTATATGAAAATAATGTTTTAAAGATTTATCAATTGTATTTCTTAGTGCTATAAAAGTTGAAACTGCTATCATAAAGCAGATTATAAATAATCCCAAAAATATATTTTTTGATTCAAATATAAATATTAGAAGATAACCAATTGCAAGTAATTGGATTAACATTCTAATTGTGGAAATTATAATTTCACTTGAGTCTTTTGTCCATTTTTTGTAGTAGTACCACACAAATATCAATGGTACAAGTGTGAATAATAGATTGACAAAAGAGATATTTTGCATTTTATCCTCTAAGTAGGTCTTTTAAACTGTCTTTAGGGTTTTTACCATCAAGTATTAGTTTTACCTCTTTTGCAATGGGAGAATATATTGTATACTCTTCTGAGAGTTTAAATATAGCTTCTGCTGTTTTTACACCCTCTGCTACTTCTCCTAGCTCTTCTAGGATATCTTCTAGGGTTTTACCTTGGGCTAAACCTAAACCTACTCTATAGTTTCTACTAAGGGTACTACTAGCAGTTAAAAACAAATCCCCTGCTCCACTTAAACCTATAAAAGAAGATTTCTTTGCTCCAAATTTTTTCCCAAACCTTTGCATCTCTACTAAACCTCTTGATATTAAAGATGCTCTAGCATTGTTTCCTAAGTGTAAACCTTCACAAATACCACTGGCAATAGCTAATACATTTTTGTATGCACCTGCTATTTCTGCACCTATTACATCTGCACTATAATACACTTTTATAAAATCTGGGAAAAATGGTTTAAACTTATCATATACCTTTTTAGATGTAGAGTTTAAAACTAAAGCGCAAGGTAGGCCTTTTATAACTTCTGCTGCAAATGAGGGACCAGAGATGAAACCAATTGAGTTTTCAGGTACATACTCAGAATAAATCTCATTTAAAAATTCACCTGTACTAGCTTCTATACCTTTTGAAGCTACTAATACCTTTTGACCTTTTTTATATTTAAAGTTTTCTTCTAACCATTCTCTTATTTGTTGAGCTGGTATTGCAATTACAAGATATTGACACTCCAAGGCTTCTTCTAAGCTTACAAAGTTTTTAATATCTCTTTTTGTTCTTGATGTGATTAAACACTCTTGATTTTGGCTAAGTGCAAATTGTAGAGCTTGTCCCCATTTACCTGCACCAATAACTGCAATTTTTGCCATAAGTAACCTTTTTATGATTAATTTGATATGTGATATTATCTAAATCTTGCTTTTAAGTTTTTTCAGATGTTTTTTTAATTACAATTTTGTAAAAGATTTCTATAGTTGCTTAAGTAATTTATAAAGTTGTATATGCAACTATATGAAAAGGAGTTTATAATGAAAAAATTAAAAGATTTTTCTGTACCTTATAGAGTAGCTCAAACTGCAAATAAAATAAATCAATCTTTGACAAAAGTATTAAAAGATTTTGATGTTGCACCTGAACAAAGAGCTATATTGGATTTTATAGATCAAGATAATACCCTTTCACAAAATGAATTGAGTAAAAATTTAGGTAAAGATAAAACAACTATATCAAGAACACTTGATGCTTTAGAAAAAAAATCTTATATTGTTAGAATACCTACACAAGAGGATAAAAGAGTAAAAACTATAAACCTTACATCTGAAGGACAAAGGGTATTGGATAAAACTAAAATAGTAATTGAAAACTTTAGAGAAGCAATGATTGAGGATCTATCTGAAGATGAGGTTGATATTATGTTTAAGCTTTTAGATAAAATTTCAAATAATATAGATAACTATTATGAAGAAAGTTAAATAGTGTAGTTACAAAGTAGAGTTATCTCTACTTTGTTATGATAATCTTTGTTTTAAAAGTTCATTTACTTTTTGTGGATTTGCACTACCTTTAGATGCTTTCATAGTTTGACCTACGAAGAATCCAATTAGTTTCTCTTTACCAGCTTTATATTCTGCAACTTTATCTTCGTTTGCTGCTAATATTCCATCAATGATTTCTAATAAAGCTCCATCATCAGATACTTGCTTTAATCCCAATTTATCAATTGATGAATCTACATCTAAAGTTTCATTTTCAATTAAATAATCTAAAACCTCTTTAGCTGCTTTCCCAGAGATTGTATTATCTTCTATTCTTTTTACTATTGTAGCTAGAGTTTTTGCATCAATAAATGAATCTTCGATTCCTGAACCATCAAGTCTTCCTAATAGTTCAACAGTAAGCCAAGTAACACCATTTTTACCTGAAATACCCTCTTTCATCATCTCATCAAAGTAGTTTGCCATCTCAACAGAAGCTGTTATAACTGAAGCATCATACTCTTTGATTTTATACTCTTTTACAAATCTCTCTTTCTTTTCATCAGGAAGTTCTGGGATTTTTGTATATTTTTCCATCATCTCATCTGTAATGATAAGTGGTAAAAGGTCTGGATCTGGGAAATATCTATAATCAGCAGCGTCCTCTTTACCTCTCATTGATCTTGTTTCTCCAGAATCTGGGTCAAATAGTCTTGTTTCTTGAACAATCTCTTTATCGTGAACTCCATCTTCCCAAGCTTCAATATGTCTATTTACTTCATATTTGATTGCTTTTTCAATAAACTTAAATGAGTTCATATTTTTAATTTCACATCTAGTATAAAGGTTTGTATCACCTTTTGGTCTAATAGATACATTAACATCACATCTGAAACTTCCCTCTTGCATATTTGCATCAGAGATACCTAAGTATCTAACTATTGAGTGAAGTTTTTTAAGATAAAGAATTGCTTCTTCTGCATTTCTCATATCAGGTTCTGAAACAATCTCTAAAAGTGGAGTCCCTGCTCTATTTAAATCCACGTGAGAAACTGAACCTGCATGGATATTTTTCCCTGCATCATTTTCTAAGTGTGCTCTTGTTACACCGATTTTTTTATTAGTGCCATCTTCAAAATCGATTACAAGTTCACCTAAACCTACAACAGGTACTTCAAATTGTGAAATTTGGTATCCATTTGGTAAGTCTGGATAAAAATAGTTTTTTCTATTAAATATCGATTTTGTATTGATTTGTGATTTAAGTGCAGTTCCTAACATAATCGCTTTATGCACTGCTTCTTTATTTAAAACTGGTAATGCTCCAGGTAAACCTAAACAAGTTGGACATACATTTGTATTTGGCTCTTCTCCAAAACTTGTTGCACACGAACAAAAAAGTTTAGATTTAGTATTTAACTGTACATGGACTTCAAGACCAATAATTATTTCAAACATCTATTTCCTTTATTATCTTACTATTCTTATATCTGCAGATAGTTTTAATTTTTCAAAATAATCTTTTAAATATTTTTGTTCTCTATCTTGCATAATAATATTAAAAATTCTATCTCTTACATCTTCAAAAGCAATAGTTTGTAGATTTTGTTTTTGTAAAATCATAAGTGTCACATATTGATCTCCAGCTGTAAAAATAGGAGTAAATTGATTGTTATTTGTTTCATTAATCATATATCTAAGTTGTGGATTTAAATTTCTTTGATCTAAATCTATTGGTGAACTATTTACATCAGGAAGAGCTACCATTGGATTTCTCATAGCACTTTCAAGACTTTGTCTATTTGTTGAGCTATATTGTACAGCTTTAACATTTGTAGCCATTGTAAACATATTTGAGTTGTTTTCATAATATATTTTAAGATCTTCTTCTGTTGCAATTTTTATATTTCCTCTTACAAGTTTATCTGTAAGTTTTTGTCTTAAAATCATATTTTTAGTTTGCTTTTCATAAGCATCATAATCTTTATATTTTTGTTTTATAACAGATTTAAATTGATATAAGTCCATACCATTAGATGCGGCTATTTTTTCCAAATAATTATTCACATCAAATAGATCTACTGTGATATTATGTTCTTTTATTAATTGATTAAAAAGTGTTTCATCTATTAATTGAGCTACAGCATCTTCTCTTGGAATATTATATTGTTGTTTTGTTTTTTCAATATCATATAATGTAATTGGTTCATCATTTACAGTTAGAGCAACTCCATTAATTAACTCTGCAAATGATACAGTAGCAGCCATAAAAAGGGCTAGTATAATTTTTCTCATTTTAATCCTTTCACATAAAGACAGATATTTTACCAAAAAAATGGTAAATATCTGTTTTATAAAAAAAAGATTAACAGTTTTTTGCTTTTGTTACCTTATCAATTAAGTAGAAAATTGAGTTATAATCTAAGTCTGAGTGTTCACTTAATCCAATTTCACAAGTTTTAGAAGTACTAAATGCATATTTTGCATTTTTTGTATCTTCTTTTAAAAATCTAAGTGCAGAATCGTTTAATTCTGGGAAATTAAATCCTCTATCTCCTGCAAATCCACAACATTTTACATTATCAGGAACAATTACATTTGTTGAACACATATTAGCAAGTTCAATAAATTTTTCATGTAATCCCATTTTTCTTGAACTACAAGTTGTGTGAATAGTAATTGCTTCATCAATCTTCTCAAAATCTAATTCAGGTGATAAAAGTTCTAATGCAAATTCTATAGGTTCATATAGTTTTATATCTGATTTAAAGTTTCCAATCATCGTTTTAGTACATGGACTTGTATCACATAAAACTGGATATTGACCAAAATTGCTTATCTCATTTAACTCTTTTTCTAATTCATCAGATTTTATTTGTGCTTGCTCTTTAAAACCTTTTGATGAAAAAGGCATCCCACAACATAAGTTTTCCATATTATTAGGGAAAAGTATTTGAAAACCAGCTTTTTTTAGAAGTTTGATTGTTACATCAAATAACTCTTCATCAACTGTAGTTTTTGAATTTCTTCCCATACTTCTATTTATACAAGAAGGGAAATATACAACTTTTTTATCTAGTTGTTGTTGCTCAAAATTTGTATTTATCTTTATAGATTTTGGAAGATATGGGCTCCATTTTGGTATTTTCCCATTTGACCAATCTCTAAATGTAGATGTGATTGATTCCATACTTGATGTTCCAAGTATTTTATGAACTAAATTTGCTCCTGATAAACCAACTCTCATACCTTTTAAGGTAGTTGAATAATTATTTGCAATTTTTGAAGCTATATTATTTGCCGTATCACTTATTTGTTCAGCTCTTAAGTATTTTGTTAAACTTCCTGTATCAATTTTTACAGGACAGGCTGTTGAGCATAAAGAACATGCAGCACAAGTTTCTAATCCATCATATTGATATGCATCCATATACTCTTTTGCTTCTTCATTTTCCCCTATAGATTCTAATCTTGAGATCTCTCTATTTACTACAATTCTTTGTCTTGGTGTTAGAGTAATATCATTTGATGGACATGTTGGTTCACAAAATCCACACTCTATACATGTATCAACTAGATTATTAGTTGCTGGCATAGCTTTTAGGTTTTTTATATGAGCTTCAGCATCATCATTTATGATTACACCAGGATTTAAAAGCCCTTTAGGGTCAAATAGCTCTTTTATTCTTTTCATCATTGAGTATGCAGTTTTACCCCACTCTACTTCAATAAATGCAGCCATGTTTCTTCCTGTACCATGCTCTGCTTTTAAGCTACCTTCATATTTAACTGCAACTTGATTTACAACATCATTCATAAAGGCATCATATCTTTTAACCTCTTCATCTGTTGAGAAATCTTGTGTAAATACAAAGTGGAAGTTCCCTTCTAAGGCATGACCAAAAATTAAAGCTTCGTTATAGTTGTGTTTTTTAAATATCTCTTGAAGTTCAAGAGTAGCTTGTGCAAGGCTTTCAATTGGATATGCAACATCTTCAATAATTACTGTTGTTCCTATATCTCTTACAGCTCCTACTGCTGGAAATAAACCTTTTCTTATTTTCCAGTACATAGTGTACTCTTTTACATCAGTTGTAAAATAGAAATCTCTAACAACTTTAAACTCTTCTAAAAGCTCTTCAATCTCTTTAATTTGTACTTTTAATGCTTCGTCGCTTACTGCTCTAGTTTCGATTAAAAGAGCTGTTACCTCTTCATCAAAATCTTTTATAAATTCTGGCATTGCTGGGTCGTTTTCTATACTTCTAAGCCCTGCTCTATCCATAAGCTCAACTGCATCAACAACTATTGTTTTTGAATCCCTAGCAAGTTTCAATTTTGTAACAGCACTACAGGCTTCTTCTACATTTTTAAAGTAGATTAGTGCACTTGCTTTATCTTTTAAATCCTCAACTGTTTTATAAGTAATCTCTTCAATAAAAGCTAAAGTTCCTTCACTTCCAATAATTAAGTGTTGTAGGATTTCAAATTCATCATCAAAATCTGTTAGGGCATTTAGTGAGTAACCGCAAGTATTTTTGATTTTGAATTTTCTTTCAATTTTTTCTTTTAATTCTTTATCATTTTTTGTTTCTGTTGCAATTGCATTTAAACTTTCTAAAAACTCTTTATGTGTCTGTCTAAAACTATTTTTACTTTGTTCATCTGCTGTATCAAGCTTAGTTCCATCTGCAAAGATTAATTTCATAGAATCAACTGTTTTATATGAGTTTTGAGAGATTCCACAACACATACCAGATGCATTGTTTGCTGCAATTCCACCTATCATAGCTGCATTTATAGAAGCTGGATCGGGACCAATTTTTTTAGAAAATGGTGCTAAAATATTGTTTGCTTCTTGTCCTGTAAGTGCAGGTTGAAGTGAAATAAGTGATTTATCTTCTGAAACTCTAAAGTCTCTAAAGTTTCTTGATGTAACAATTAAAATTGAGTCACTAATCGCTTGTCCTGAAAGTGAAGTTCCTGCTGCTCTAAATGTAACACTTAGTTCCATCTCGTTTGATAGTTTTAATATATCTTCAACCTCTTTAGAAGTATCAGTTTTAATAACTATTTTTGGAATAAGTCTATAAAAAGAAGCATCTGTTCCATAAGCTAATGTGTGTAATTTATCTGTAAAAATCTTTTTTGTATCAATTTGTTTTGATATTTCGTTATAAAAATCTTGGTATTTACCCTCTAACATTTTAAATCCTTTATATATTTTTTATTCTGAATTTAAAATATGGTATCACTCAAGACGTGGGACTGTATAGATTCTTTGTTGTGGATCGTTTATAAATGAAAACATTTTGTCACACTGTTTTAATATAATGTTTGAAATAAGTTTAATACAGTGTGACATTTTATACCTACATATCTGCTGACATTCCAAAAAATTCTGGATAGAAAGCAACTATTCCTAAAACAACTATTTGGATGGCAATAAAAGGTAAAACCCCTCTATAAATATGACCTGTAGTTACACCTGCAGGGGCACAACCTTTTAGGTAAAATAAAGAGAAACCAAATGGCGGAGTTAAAAACGATGTTTGTAAATTCATGGCAATTAAAATTGCAAACCAGATAGGATTTATCCCTAAGGTATCAGCTACTGGTATTAAAATAGGAACAATAATATATGAAATTTCAATAAAGTCAATAAAGAATCCAAGGATTAATATTGCTAACATTGTAAAAATTATGAATCCCCATTTGTCATCACCTGGTAGACTTAGCATAACATGTTCAACAATCTCATCTCCACCTGTATATGAAAATACCATAGAGAATGCAGTTGCTCCTATTAGGATACCAAATACCATAGATGTAATTTTAACAGCTTCTAAAGCTGCTTCTTTAACAATATTTAATGAAAATGTTTTATAAACAACAGCTAATAATATTGCACCAATACAACCTACAGCTGCAGATTCAGTTGGTGTTGCTACACCTTCAAATATTGAACCTAATACTAAAATTATTAGTGTTAATGAAGGGATAATATCTATTAATGCTTTTATAACTTGTTTTTTCTTATTTCCTCTTGCTGGATCAGCTGGAATTGCAGGAGCCATATCTTTTTTTATAAAAGATACTACTAATATAAATAAAATATACGCACCAACAAGTGCCAGACCAGGTACTAGTGCAGCTTTGAAAAGGTCACCTACTGGAACTTGAAAAACATCACCTAAAATGATTAGTACAATTGAAGGAGGAATAATTTGCCCAAGAGTTCCTGAAGCACAGATAGTTCCGGTGGCAAGTTCTGTGTTGTATTTGTATTTCATCATAACAGGAAGAGAAATAACTCCCATAGCTACAACTGATGCTCCAACCACTCCCGTAGAAGCAGCAAGTAATGTACCAACTAACACAGTTGAGATAGCAACACCACCTCTTATCTCACCAAATAAGAATCCCATAGATTCTAAAAGTTTTTCAGCAAGACCTGTTTTTTGTAGAATAATTCCCATAAAAATAAACATAGGAATTGCCATAAGAATAGTACTTTGTTGAATTGAATAGATTCTAAATGGCATATAATCAAACATTGATATACCTTCTACCCATCCCTCTTGCAATAAAGAGATTAAAGCTTGTCCCTCTTCTGCATAAGAAAATATTTCAATAAAACCTGCAAGAATACCAAAGAATACCGAAACTGCCGCAAATGTAAAAGCAACAGGAAAACCAATAATCAGCATAAATAATGCTGTAAAAAACATCACTATACCAATCATTTACTTGTATCCTCTTTTTTTGTATTTTCATCTTTACCATCAATATCTACAACATGAAATTTATGTTCTTCTAATTCACATTGAACTTGATGCATATCTTCTTTTAAGTTGTAATTACTGTATTCTTTACTAATACCTTTAAATACATTTAGATTTTTAATAAAAAACCCAATTGATGTAATAATTAAAAGTAAAAAAGATAAAGGAATTAAAGCTTTTACTATCCATCTATAAGGCAAACCACCTGGGTCACCACTTTGTTCCATCATTGTATACGATTCAACTACTGTATCTATTGAGCTTAAACCAACTAGTAGTGAAATAGGTAATATGAATAATACAGTACCTACCATATTGATTAAGGCTTTTTTTCTTGGAGATAATTTATCATATACAAGGTCAACTCTTACATGCCCATCCTCTTTTAGAGTATAAGCAATACCAATTAAAATAATTACAGAGAATAGGTGCCATTCCATCTCTTGCATAGCAATTGAACCGGTTTTAAAGAAGTATCTCATAACTACATCATAAAACACATTTAAAATCATTAGTACCATTGCTATAGCAGTTATAGTTCCGATAAAATCTGCGAATTTATCAAAGCCACGTTCTAACTTTAACAACATTAAATTTCCTTTGGGTATTTTTTAATAAGTAAGATAAACATAATTTATTATATTTACATTGCTTATTAGTATATAGCAAACCCCCTTAAAAAAGGGAGTTATTGTTTTTATAAATTATCTTTTAAGTAGATATAGTCAGACATCTCTGTCCATTTTCTAACTTTTTTCTGATAAGCTTCTTGTGAATCTAAAATCTCTTTTAATAAAGGATTATTTGCAGTCATCTCTTGTCTTAATTCAGCATTTGCTTTTTTCATAGCATCCATAACTGGTTTTGGGAATGTTTTGATTTTGATATTTGGATAATCTTTCTCAATAGAAGCCCAAGCTTCAGCACTCATATGGTAGTTTTGAAGATACATATCAAAAGCACTTGCTTTCATTGCAACAACTAAAATCTCTTGTAAATCTTTTGGTAATTTTTTATACGCTCTTTCGTTGATTAAGAATTGTAAATCTAATCCTGGTTCATGCCATCCTGTATAGTAGAATGGTGCAATTTTATTGAATCCCATGTTGATATCCATACCAGGTCCAACCCATTCTAAAGCATCAATTGTTCCTCTTTCAAGTGAAGTATATAATTCACCTGGAGCAATATTTGTAACTGTTAATCCTAGTTTTGACATGATTTCCCCAGCAAATCCTGGAATTCTCATTTTAAGACCTTTTAAGTCATCAACACTATTAATCTCTTTTCTAAACCATCCACCCATTTGGTTTCCTGAACTTCCACCAGGGAATGATAATACTTTATGTTTTTTATAAACTTTTTCCATTAATTCCATTCCACCACCATAGTAGAACCAAGAATATTGTTCAGGTGTAGTCATACCAAAAGGCATTGTTGAGAATGGTAATGTATTAATATCTTTACCTTTCCAGTAATATGATGCAGAGTGACCCATGTCATATTGACCACCTTTTACCATATCTAAAACACCAAGTGGTGCTTTGTGTTTATTAGCAGCATCAACTCTGATGATTAGTCTTCCATCAGACATCTCTTCAACCATTTTTGCCATTTTTGTAGGTGCATCAATAAATGGGTGTAGTGTTGGTCCCCAAGTTGTAGCCAATTTCCATTTATAAACTTTTTTTGCTAATGCTGATGTCCCTAATCCAGCAACAAGTGCTGCAGCAACTAGCAGTTTAGTAGAATTACCAAACATTTTCATTGTGATCTCCTTAGTTTTTTTGTGTCTCTCGATTTAAATTGTAACGACACCAAATGAAAAAAGTATGATAATTTTGACATAATTTATAAATAAAAGGATGCTTTAATTAACTGTTGAAAATATACCCAGTATCAACAACAGTTTGAATATATTCTTTTGGAAGGCTCTTCCTTAGGCGTCTTACTAGACTTCTAATTGAATCAATAGAAGCAAATGATCCTTCCCACACATAATTTTCAATCATTTCATATGATAAAACTTGATTTTTTTGTGTTAAAAATAGGTTCATAAGAAGTCTTTCTTTTTTTGTTAACCTTGTAGAGGTATCATCAATAATCAAAGTTGAAGACTTATAGTCAAAATATGAGTTCTCATCAAATTTAACTCTTTCATCTTTTATTTGACAAAGCCTTTCTATTTTTATCTCCAGTTCATCAATAAAAAAAGGTTTTTTTAGATAATCGTTACATCCAAAATCGTAAGATTCTTTAATAATATCAAGTTCAACAGATGCACTTATGATTATAACTGGTACATCTTTATAAAATTCTCGTATTTTTTTTAGTATTTTTATCCCATCTACATTTGGTACATTTATATCAAGAATAAAACAAGAAAAACCTTCTGTGATGTTGTCATATGCTTCTTGCCCATCTTCAAAATTAAATACTTTGTAACCTTTTAATTCTAATCTTTTTTTTATTGTAGTATTTAGTTTTTTATTATCTTCTAGAAGGAGTATTTTCACTGCTTATCCTTTGTTATGATGCAATTTAAGGGTAAATACAACATACTTACCTCTATTTTGGGCTGTAATTAATCCACCCATTTTATCTTCAATAATAACTTTTGCCATATAAAGACCAAAACCTGTACCATCACTTTTTGTTGTAAAATATGGCTCAAAGATTTTGTCTACTATTTTTTCATCAATATTTCCACCATCATCCATTATCTCAATAGTTGTAAAGTTTTCACAACTTGAAATATTAATGATTAGATTATATTTACTTTCAGAGTTTTTTTCAATAATTTTATTTTTCGCATTATTAATAAGGTTTAATAAAACTTGCTTAAATTCATTTTCATAACCATATATAAGAAGTTCAGATTCTTCATGATCATAATTTAGTTGTAAGTTAATATTTGAATAGTAGATTTGTTTCCCTAATATCTCAAAGATTTCATTAAATGACTCAGTAATTGAAAAAAGAGTTTTTGTTGTTGATGGTTTTAAAAAATTCCTAAAATCAGTTAAAGTTTTTGACATATACTTTAATTGAATCATTGAATCATTAACAAACTCTTCAACTTGGGTGTCTTTTAACTCATTTAATAAAAACGAAGTTTGTATATCTTGAACTTGGGCTGACAACTCTACTAAAGGTTCATTCCATTGATGGGCAATTGCAGCAACCATATCACCCATCTCTGCTAATTTAGCTTGTTGGATAATAAACTGTTTTTGTTGGATTCTATCTGTAATATCATCCATAACACAAACAATACCACCAATTGAACCATCATTATTTAAATATACGGCTTTATTTATAATTATATGTTTCATATGATTACTTGGAGTATGCAGAGTCATTTCAGAAGTGTTTGTTCCAAGTGTTGCCATAATCTCTTCATCAATCAGTGCATTTTTAAAGGCAATATCTGGTGGGAAAAAATCTTTAGCTGTTTTTCCAATAACTTCACTTTTTGACATATTTACTAATTCTGAAAAGGCTTTGTTACAACCTATAAACTTACCCTCTTTATTTTTGTAATATATTGGGTTTGGTAGGGTGTCAACAAGTACTTTATCAAATTTTATTCTATTTTGTAAGGCTTTTTCTACAATTTTCCTTCTTTGAATATTTGCTCTCATAGAAAAAACCATAATTAAAAGCACCGTAATAATTGTTATTGTAAGAACTACAAGTTTTGTATATTTTTTTATAAAACTGTGAGGTTCATTTATAATTTCATAGTCTTTAACTACATTTTTAATATCTAAATCAAATCTATTTGTTTCATCATAATCAAAAAGGTATCTATTGGGTGATTTTTCTAAAATAGGAATATCTTTTATATCTGTTCCATTTAAAATTCTAAGAGCCATATTTGATACAGCATCTCCTTGAGCAATTGCAGAAGTCATTAGCCCTCCAACTACTCCATAATCTAAATAAAAATCCCAAAGACCATAAATAGGTACATTACTTGCTTTTCTAATCTGCATTACACTTTGTTTATATGTAAAGAACTTCCCTGTACTATCTTTAAATAATAAAACTAAAAGTATGGCAGTATCTTTAACATTTAAATTTGTAATTTTTGTTTTAAGATGTTCAATATCCATATTATCAATATATTCTATATTAACTTTTTTTGAATATTTATCCATTATAGGAATTAAGTCTTTTTTCATGGCAAGACCAGTTTTCGATTGGTCATTTATGATAATTAAATTTTTTATATTTGGTTGAAGGTTTAAAATAAGTTTGAAGTTTTTTTCTAAATCTACTTGTTCTACTACACCACTTATATTATTTAATAAGTTTGCATCCTTTGGAAGTTCATCTTTTTTGAAATTATTGATTCCACAAAAAAGAAGTGGGGTGTCCTTAAAAAGTTCTTGATAATATTTTACTGCAAAATCAAAAGCATTATTATCACTAGCTATTACTAAATCGAACTTTCTATTAGCTAATTGTTCTTTATATAAAGCATAAAGTTTGTCGATATAACTTGAACTACCTACCCTTTTTGTATCCATATAAAGGACAGTTAGCTCAATATCTTCTATATCTTTGAATTTTTTTTCAACTTCATTTATTATATCATCACTCCATTTATACCCTTTGTGATAAGAGTTTAAAAATAGTACCTCTTTACTTTGGGCATAAAGGAAGTTGATAAAAATAAAAACTATAATAAAAAGTTTTTTCATGCTTACCTCGGTTAGGTATATATTAATCTACAAATATAACATATCCCGACTTAGGTCCGTGTGCTCCAATAACTAACGATTGTTCAATATCTGCAGTTTTAGAAGGTCCACTTATAAATGCTCCATATGTAGAGTTTACAAAACTGATTTTTTCATAAGCTTCATGCATATTATGAACAATATTGTTTTTTTCTACAACTATAATTATATTTTGTGCAATAAAATATAAACTTCTATGTCTGTTATCTTTATTACTAACCCAAACAGCACCATTTTCTGCAACTGCGAATTCACCTTTTATTATAGCTAAATCTATATCTTTTAGATTGTGTGGGTCAGATTCTTCATTTGCTTTAAAGTTATCATTTGTAAAGTATTCACTGTTTGAAGCAATCACTTCTTCATCTGGATATAAAGTAGAGATTGTTTTTTCAAGTTCCTCTTTTTTTATAAATAGTGCATTACCCCCTACACTCTCTAACATTGTAGAAAATTTTTCATAAGGGTCATCATATTTAATTCCAAAATTTGTATAACTTGGAAGCTCACTATCTTTTACTTTATTGTTGTTTCTTATATTTGCAAGAATTTGTTCTTTACTTGTCATTTTGAAACTCCTCTTTATATAATTCTTTAAAACTTTTTGCTGGCATATTTGGAATATCTCTTTGTTTTCCCCATACATTTAGTTTACTATAAACTAATGCTTTTGGAAGGATTGGTACAATTTTTCTAGCAACTTTTCCTAATAATGAGAATAATGTTGGTTTATTCATAAGCCAAACAGCAGCTTGCATACCTAATCTTTTTTGATTTGAGATTATATTTTGCTCTCTTAAATCTTGTCTGTGTGTATATAGTTGTGAGTCCAAATCAATTTTTACTGGACATACATTTGAGCATGAACCACATAATGAACAAGCAAAAGAAAGGGTTTTGTGTTTTTTAGGATCTCTAAATGTACTTAGTGTTGAACCAATTGGTCCAGGAATAACATAATCGTAAGAGTGACCACCACTTCTTCTATATATAGGACAAGTATTCATACAAGCACCACATCTAATACAGTTTAGGGCTTTTTTATATGATTCTGATTGTAAAAATGGTGTTCTTTTATTATCAACTATTACAATATGCATTTGTCCACCTTCAATTGGACCATGAAAATGTGAAGTATATGAAGTAATAGGTTGTCCTGTTGCACTTCTTGCAAGAAGTCTTGTAAATACACTTAAGTCTTCAAGTCTAGGGATAACTTTTTCTATCCCCATACAAGCAATATGAAGATTAGGAACACTAGCTCCCATATCTGCATTTCCTTCATTTGTACAAACTACAACTCCACCTGTTTGGGCAATTGCAAAGTTTACACCAGTAATACCAGCATCAGCATTTAAAAACTTTTCTCTTAAGTGACCTCTTGCTGCTCTTGTTAAATATGTTGGGTCAGAGTTATTTTCATCTGTTCCTATTTTTTCATGGAAAGTTCTTGCAACATCCTCTTTTTTCAGGTGAATTGCAGGTAAAACAATATGTGAAGGTGGCTCTTGTCTAAATTGAACAATTCTTTCACCTAAATCTGTATCAACAACCTCTAAACCTTTTTCTTCTAAAAATGGATTCAGGTGACACTCTTCCGTTAACATCGATTTTGATTTAACTACTTTTTTTACACTGTTTTCTTTTAATATTTTATATACTATTTCGTTGTGTTCTTGGGCATCTTTTGCAAAATGAACTTTAATACCTTTTTTACTTGCATTCTCTTCAAATTCTAAAAGATATTTATCTAAATTTGCCATTGTATGGCTTTTTATTTGGTCTGCATAAGCTCTTAAAGTTTCCCATTCTGGAATAGATTTAGAAGCTAAATCTCTTTTTTCTCTTACAAACCATAAAGCTTTGTCGTGCCAATGCATTCTTTCGTCATTTTTTACAAACTCTTTGGCTTTTAGTGGGTGGTTATGAATACTCATTAGAATTCTCCTGCTAGTATTTCAGTTATATGCATAACTTTTAGAGGTTTTTTATCTCTATTTATAATCCCTTCCATATGCATAAGACATGACATATCTGCCCCTGTGATTATTTGTGCATTTGAATCAAGATGGTCTTTTATTCTATCTTTTCCCATAGCAACAGAGATATCTTCTTCTGTTACACAAAAAGTTCCACCAAATCCACAGCACTCATCATCTCTTTTTAGTTCAACAATTTCAATATCTTTTACAAGAGATAAAAGATTTTTTAACTTATTATTGTATGGAATATTTAATTCACTTGCACTACCTAAACCTAAAGCTCTATGTCCGTGACATGAGTTGTGAATTCCAACTTTATATGGAAAAGTAGTATCAATCTCTTCAATTTTTAAAACATCATGTAAAAATTCACAGATTTCATATATTGATGTTTTTACTTTATTGTAATCTTCATCATCATCAAAAAAAGGCTCATAGTGCTCTTTTACCATTGTTACACAAGAACCCGATGGAGCTACAATATAATCATAATCTTTAAAAGTTTCTACAAATTTGTAAGCTAAGCTTTTCATATCTTTTGAGCATCCAGAGTTTGCCATAGGTTGTCCACAGCATGTTTGCTCCATTGGATAATCAACATCTAAATCAAATTTTTTTAGTAGTTTTAAAGTTGCCATACAGCTATTTGGGTAAAGTTCATTCATGAAACAGGGAATAAATAGTCCAACTTTCATCTGTTTTCCTTAGGTATTATTTTAGTTTATTATTTTATTACGAATATATGAAAAAGTTATGATATTTATTTTTTTAAACATATTGTTGCATCATTTTTTAGATAATTTGAAGATATTTCAACTCTATTTGTAAGTGTGTGTACAAATCTTATTACATCTCTTTTTTTCATCAAATGCAAAGAGTTTTTCGTTAGAAAATTAAATATAAAAGCTTTTTTAGCAATTTTAAAAGATTTTTCTATAGCTTCTAAAAAATCTTCTTGATTCATAATATTTAATCCTCCACTACAAATTACATAATCTACATCATCAAATTTATCATTTAGTATATTTGCTTTTAAAAAAATATCTTTTGGAAACCTCTTTTTTGAGTTTTCAATCATAAAACTTTCACAATCCACACCAATATACTTTTTAAGCTTTAAATCATATTTTTCTAAAAAATTTAAATATTCTGCAAATCCACAACCTAAATCAATTAAAGTTGAATCTTCAATATTTTCTAAATATATAGTTATCATCTTAAATCTTAAATATTGGTTGTATTCTGATTGCCAGTGTACACCTTTTGCACTTATTCCATGTTTTAAATAAGAGTTATAATAGAATTTATGATTTAAAGTATCCATTATCTTTGTAATTGCTCTATGGTTACTCCATTGTCTTTTATAAATTTAGATACAACTTCAGAGTTTGTATGTTCATAGGCTTTATCATAAACAATTCTTTTTATACCTGCTGCAATTAGATTTTTTGAACACTCACTACAAGGCTCTAAGGTTACATAAATTGTTCCATCTTCAATAGATATCCCTTTTCTTGCTGCCCAAATTAGTGCATTCATCTCTGCATGTATCTCATATGTTTTTGACCAGTCATGGTGATCTTTTGTGTATTTATCATCCCAATGTTCACTACAATTAATATAACCTGCTGGTGTACCATTGTATCCAGTTGATAATATTCTTCCATCTTTTACTATTACAGCACCAACTTGTTTTGATACACATTTTGAAGCACTTGCTATTTCATGTGCAATATTTATAAAGTTTAAATCACTTATCATTATGGTTCCTCTTAGAATTCATATTAATTTCATATAAGTTATATAAAAGTTACAAAAAATAAAAATTCTAGATTTTGTTAAATTTTCTTCAATTTTACTCTAATAATTAGTAATTTTTGATAAAAAATCGACTGAAAACGTTTTTTTTTTAAATTTGATAAAAGATTTTATAACAAAAAATATGGTAATATTCGAACAAATTTACAAAAAGAGGTAAAAGATGGATTTTAAAGAGATAAAAGAATTAATAAGAGTTTTTGATAAAAGTGAATTAAATAAATTAAAAGTTAAAGAGGGTGAATTTGAAGTTGCAATGCAAAAAGGTTTTGAGGGTGGTACTGTTGTAACAACTTCTGCTCCAGTTGCACAAGTAGCTGCTGCACCAGCTGCCACTGCACCTGTAGCTGCTCCAGTTGCAGATGCACCAGCTGCAATTAGTGGAGATACAATTAACTCACCTATGGTTGGAACTTTTTATTCATCACCATCACCAGAAGCTCAAGCATTCGTAAAAGAGGGTGATACAGTTAAAAAAGGTCAAACTTTATGTATCTTAGAAGCTATGAAAATCATGAATGAAGTTGAAGCTGAGTTTGATTGTAAGATAGTAAAAGTATTAATTGAAAATGCATCTCCAGTTGAATATGATATGCCAATGTTCGTTGTAGAAAAATTATAAGAAGAATAAATTATGGCAGAAATTAAAAAAATTCTAATTGCTAATAGGGGTGAGATAGTTCAAAGAGCTATAAGGACTATTAGAGAGATGGGTAAAAAATCTGTTGCTATTTATTCTATTGGTGATAAAAATGCTGCTTATTTAAAACATGCTGATGAAGCTATATGTATTGGTGATGTTAAATCAATCGATTCATACTTGAATATTCCTGCAATTATTACAGCAGCTGAAATCACTGGTTGTGATGCAATTTTCCCAGGATATGGTTTCCTTTCTGAAAATCAAGATTTTGTAGAGATTTGTAGATTACACAATATTAAATTTATTGGACCATCTGTTGAAGTAATGGAAAAAATGGCTGATAAATCTAAAGCAAAAGATGAGATGATTAAAGCAGGTGTGCCTGTTGTACCTGGTTCTGATGGTGCAGTTCATTCTGTAGAAGAGGGTAAAAAAGTTGCTGAAGAGATTGGATATCCAATTATGGCAAAAGCTGCTGCCGGTGGTGGTGGTAGAGGTATGAGACTTATTAAAGACCCTGCAGATTTTGAACAACTATTTATGGCAGCTTCTTCTGAAGCATTGGCTGCATTTGGTGATGGAACTATGTATCTAGAAAGATTTATTTCTAATCCAAGACATATTGAAGTACAAGTTATTGGGGACTCTCATGGAAATGCAATCCATGTTGGTGAAAGAGATTGTTCTTTACAAAGAAGACACCAAAAAGTTATTGAAGAATCACCTGCTATTTTATTAAATGATGAAACAAGAGCTAAACTTCATGGCGTAGCAGTAAAAGCAACTAAATATTTAAAATATGAGGGTGCTGGTACTTTTGAATTTTTGGCAGATGATAAACAAAACATCTACTTTATGGAGATGAACACAAGACTTCAAGTTGAACATCCAGTATCTGAAATGGTATCAGGTTTGGATATTATTGAATGGATGATTAAAGTAGCAGAGGGTGAAAAGTTACCTGCACAAGAAGAGATTCAATTCAATGGACATGCTATTGAAGTTAGAATTACAGCAGAGGATTCAAATACATTTTTACCTTGTCCAGGAAAAGTTGACCAATGGTTTGTTCCAGGTGGAAGAAATGTAAGAGTTGATTCACACGTTTATGCTGGTTATGTTGTACCACCATATTATGATTCAATGATTGGAAAATTGATTGTTTGGGGAAGAGATAGAAATAAAGCTATTAATATTATGAAAAGAGCCTTAAATGAGTTTGAGGTAGAGGGTATTAAAACTACAATACCTTTCCATAAAAAAATGATGGAAAACGAAGATTTCATTTCAAACAATTATGATACAAAATACTTAGAAGACTACAAAGGTCTTGATAGTATCTAAAAAGTAGGGGCTCTCGCCCTTATTTTATGAAAGCTTAAATTTATCTAAAATTGGATATAATCCGCGAAACTATACACAAATATACTGTAAATACTTTGAGTATCGAATTTCAAGGCCTTGTTTTAGCAATTTAAAATCAGTTTTTAATTTTCTACTTTTTAAAACACCAGCTTATTAGTGTATGTTTTATATTTAATATTAAGGAAAATAATGACTTTTAATGATTTCAATTTCAAAGAGAAATTACAAAAGGCGATTTTAGATGCAGGGTTTAAAGAACCAAGTCCTATTCAAAGAGATGCGATTCCAGTTGTTCTATCGGGAAAAGATATAGTTGGACAAGCACATACAGGTACGGGAAAAACCGCAGCATTTGGACTTCCAATCATAAACATGATGGAAGTAAATAGAGATGTTGAAGCAGTAGTTATTGTACCAACAAGAGAACTTGCAATGCAAGTTTCAGATGAACTTTTCAGATTTGGTAAACATTTATCAATCAACACAGCTACAGTATATGGTGGACAATCATACTCAAGACAATTAAAACATATTGAAAATGCAGGAATAGTTGTAGCAACACCAGGTAGATTTTTAGATCTTTTAAGAGATAAAAAGATAGAAATAAATCCATCATTTGTTGTTTTAGATGAAGCTGATGAGATGTTAGATATGGGATTTTTAGATGATATCAAAGAGATATTTACTTATATGCCATCAAATAGACAAACTCTACTTTTTTCTGCAACAATGCCACCTGCAATTAAAGCATTGGCTAAATCAATTTTAGTTGAGCCTGAGTTTATTACAATTACAAAATCAGAGATTACAAACTCTAAAATTACTCAAACATATTATGTTGTAGATGAACATGAAAGAGATGATGCTTTAATTAGATTATATGATTTTAAAAATCCAGAAAAATCAATTATCTTCTGTCGAACTAAAAAAGAGGTTGATAGATTATCTACATTTTTAGTATCACAAGGCTTTTCTGCTAAGGGACTTCATGGAGATATGGAGCAAAGACAAAGAGAAGAAGCTATGAACTCTTTTAAAAAGGGTAAATTAGAGATTTTAATTGCTACAGATGTTGCAGCAAGAGGGCTTGATGTAAATGATGTTTCTCACGTATTTAACTACCATTTACCTTTTGATTCTGAGTCTTATGTACACAGAATTGGTAGAACAGGTAGAGCAGGAAAAGACGGAATGGCTGTTTCTATTGTAACTCCACATGAATTTAAAATGTTACAAAAAATTCAAAAAGATACAGGTGGAAAATTAGAAGCAAAAGTTATCCCTAACATCAATTCAGTAAAAGAGAAAAAAACTGATTCATTGAGAAGTAAAATTATAGATCAAAAAATTTATGATTCTGGTATTAATATCGTTGAATCATTAAAAGAGGATTATGATTTAACTACTATAGCTCATAAATTAGCTTCTATTTTAACTAATGACACATATGTTAAAGGAAATAATTACATCGGTAAATCACAAAATGATATTGAAAGACTTATTGAAAGACTTAAAAATGACAAGGGTGATAGAGGTAATAGAAATAGAAGAGGGGGTTATTCTAACTCTAGGGGTAGAAATAACAATAGAAGAAGAAATTCATCTTCTGATAGTAGAAGAACATCTTCAAGAAGTAGAAGAGGGTAATCCCTCTTTTACTATTTGTAGTAATTTTTTAAAGCTTTTTTAGCTCTTTTATACGCTGCTTTAGTATCTCTACCAAAACCTCTAAAAGCACCATCCTTATTGAAAAACTCAATAATATTTAGATTTCCTTTTTTCATAGCTATTACTCTGAAAATATCGAACTCTTTTTTTACTTTAGAGATTTTTGGAGAACTTTCGTCAGTAAGTATTGTAATACTCATTTTTAACTCCTTTTTTATTTATAAACTCTATATTTTATGACTATTGTATAGAAAAAAGTTTTTTTTGTCAAGAATTTTATTAATATTATATAAAAATTTTAGAAATTTGGATATTTTTTTGGAATATTTTATAGAGATTACTGATAATTTAAATATTTTAGTCATAAATATTTTAAGTTTACTTAAAGTCTAAGTAAATAAAAAACCAATATAATCCTAAAATATTTTCGTTACACAATGGTTACAAAAGGAAAAACTTGGATATTCAAACTTTAGACACAATAGATAGGGCTACGGAAAAAACCTTACCCTCATTTGCTAAATTTTCATTGGCACTACTTTTTGTTGTAATAGTTTTTATTTGGAGTTATGCATCACATGGAGCAATGCATAACAATATGTTTTTAGTTATTGGAGCAGTATTTGGTGCTTATATGGCTATGAATATAGGTGCAAATGATGTTGCTAACAATGTGGGACCAGCAGTTGGTTCTAAAGCTATGACTTTAATGTGGGCAATTATCATAGCCGCAATTTTTGAAGCTGCTGGAGCTTTTATTGCTGGTGGTGATGTTGTTAAGACTATTAAAAAAGGGATTATTGATCCTGCATTAATTTCTAATCCTGAAGTATTTATTTGGGCTATGACTGCTGCACTTTTATCTGCTGCCTTATGGTTAAATTTTGCTACTTCTATTGGAGCACCTGTATCAACGACTCACTCAATTGTTGGTGGGGTAATGGGAGCTGGTATTGCTGCTGCTGGATTTTCAATTGTTTCATGGGGAACAATGGGTAAAATTGCTGCATCTTGGGTTATTTCACCTTTATTAGGTGGTATCATTGCAGCAGGTTTTCTTTTCTTTATCAAAAAGAAAATTATGTTTAAAAAAGATTTAATCACTTCTGCACAAAAATTTGTTCCTATCTTAGTATCTGTTATGAGTTGGGCTTTTTCAACTTATATTATTTTAAAAGGTATAAAGCATATAATTAAACTAGATTTCTTTACAGCTGCTATTTTAGGTTTAATTTTTGCAGTTATCGTATATATTTTAGTTAAACCAATTATCTATAAAGCTTCTCAAAAAATAAAAAATGATAGAGAAGGTGTTAATACACTATTTACTATCCCTTTAATTTTTTCAGCAGCCCTATTATCTTTTGCACATGGTGCAAATGATGTTGCAAATGCAATTGGACCTTTAGCTGCTATTAATGATGCAGTAACAAGTCATGCTATTTCATCTAAAGTTGGTATTCCTTTTTGGGTTATGGCTGTTGGTGCTATTGGTTTAGCTATTGGTTTGGCTTTATATGGACCTAAACTTATTAAAACAGTTGGTTCTGAGATTACTGAACTTGACCAAGTAAGAGCTTTCTCTATTGCTATGGCTGCTGCTATTACTGTAATTTTTGCAAGTCAATTAGGACTTCCTGTTTCTTCTACTCATATTGCTGTAGGTGGAGTATTTGGTGTTGGTTTCCTAAGAGAGTGGCTTGATTCTAGTGAAGCAAAATTTCTTAGTGATACAAGAAAAAAGTTTAAAAGACATAAAAAAACTTTAGATTCTTATGAAGATGAACTAACTAAATTAGAAAAACTAGAGAAAAAAAGTAAAGCTGATTATGTAAGAATTGCTGAATTATATAAAGCAATTGATGCAAAAATCGACCAAGTAAAAGAAGATAAAAGAGAATTTAAAACAGCAAAAAGAGTTAAATATGTAAAAAGAGATGCTGTTAAAAAAATCATTGCTGCATGGATAATCACTGTTCCTGCTGCTGCTTTCCTTTCTGCTTGTGTGTTCTTTATGATTAAAGGGTTTATGGTTTCTTAAAAGCTAAATTACTACTTTTATTTGATAAAATACTCCTTTTTAAAGGAATATTTTATCGAAGCATTATTATCTGTCGCAACAATCTATCTTTTTATTATAATCGGATTTATTTATAAAAAAGTATTTCAAAGCCAAGTAAATGAAAGAAGTTTTGTTTTACTTAATCTATATTTTCTTCAACCAATACTTATATTTTGGGGATTAACAAGAGCTAAAATAAACGAGAACTTTTTAATATCTCCACTTATTTATTTTGTAGCTATATTTATAACTTTAGCTATAGCCTTTATCTATGCAAAAAAAATATTTAAACAAGAGCCCCAAGATAAATCTGTATTTTTGGCATCTTCTTTAGTGGGAAATACTGGAAATTTAGGTATTCCTTTAGGTATAGCTTTATTTGGAGAAGCTAGTGTTCCTTATACCTCTATTTTAAATATTGCAAATGTTTTTTTTATCTATATTTTTTCCGTCTACTTTTTTGCAGGAGATAAATTTAAATTTGTTAATGCTCTTAAAGAGATTATAAAAATACCAGCAATTCATGTAACCGTTATAGCAATAGCCTACAACTATTTTGGGTTTTCATTAAATGGGGATTTTGACAAATTATTTACTATGGGAGCATATGCAGCTATAGTTATGCAGTTGGTTGTATTTGGGATATTTATGTCACAAGTTAAAATAAAAACTGCAAATTGGAGCTTATCTATAAATGTAGTATTATTTAAGCATATAATATTGCCTATAGTAGGACTTTTCGTAATCTTATTTTTTAATATAGACCCATTTATTGGCTCAATAATTTTCTTAGAATTGATTGTTCCTTTAGCTGTAAATAATGTAAACTTAGCCTCTTTATATAACTGTAAACCTGTCGATACAACTTTTGCTATTTTGGTTAGTAGTATTGCTTTTATTATTTTAGTTTATTTTTATATTTTGATTATTCATAATTTTTTTGGAATTTAGTATGTGTGGTATCTTAGGTACAAATTTTTATTCTAGCAATTTTAAACAAGCATTAGAAAACTTAAATAATAGAGGCCCTGATTTTAATTCCCATTTAGAAGTAGGGGATGCTATCTTTGGTCATACTAGGTTATCAATTATTGATTTAGATAAAGAAGCAAATCAGCCAATGGTTTTTGATGATGTTTTAATAGTTTTCAATGGAGAAATATATAATTACAAAGAATTGATAAAAGAAGAAAATCTACTTTGTAAAACCTCTTCAGATACAGAAGTTATAATAAGACTATATCAAAAATATAAAGAGGATTTTTTAAATAAATTAAATGGTATGTTTTCTTTTTGTATATATGATATGAAAAAGAAGACTTTCTTTTGTGCTAGGGATAGATACGGTAAGAAACCTTTTTTTTACTATTTTAAAGATAATAAATTTATCTTTTCTAGCTCAATTAATTCTATTATAAAAATACTAGGAACAACTCCAAATATAAATAAAGTAGCATTATCTCAATATATGCAATATTTTGTGCCTTTAGAGGAAAATACTTTTTATAAAGATATAACTGCTTTAGATGCTTCCTATTATATGATTTTTGATGGAAAAACAATTACAAAAAAACGTTTTTATAAAATAAATACATATAAGAGAATAAAAGATGAAAATGAAGCTTTAACAGGTATTGAAGATTTACTTTTTAAAAGTGTTGAATCAAGACTTGTTTCTGATGTGGAGGTTGGGTCATTACTTAGTGGAGGTATTGATAGTTCGTTGATATCTGCTTTATATTCTAAAATCACAAATAAAAGAATTAATACCTTTTCTATTGGTTATAAAGAGTATAAAAACTATTGTGAATTGGATTATGCAAAGATTACCTCAAAACACATTAACTCTATACACACTCCTGTTGAAATAGGGAAAGATGATTTTATAAATAATCTTGAAGATACTATTGAAGCTTTAGAACAGCCCCATGGAGATAGTGCGGCAATCCCTTTGAATATACTTACTAAAAAAATACATAATATGGGTATAAAAACTGTTTTAAGTGGTGAGGGAAGTGATGAGCTGTTTTTAGGTTATGACAATTATGCAAAGTTTTTAAAGTATTATGAGTTTGAAAAAACTTTGAGTAAAGAGCAAAATGTTTTTTTAGATTCAATAATCGGCGCTTTGCAAAATAATACTAAAGAGAGTGAATATTTAAGAAGAATAATCAAAAAACAAAATCTATATAACTCTTTTGGTGAGATTTTTACAGATATTCAAAAGAAAAAACTCTTTAAAAAAGTTCCAACATTTAAATCAGATTCTCCTAAAAAGGATCCAGTTGACTGGATGAGCTATATTGATCTTAAAATATGGCTAGGAGAGGCTTTATTAAGTAAAGTTGATAGAATATCTATGAGGAACTCTTTAGAGGTTAGAACGCCGTTTTTAGACTATAGATTAGTTAACTTTATGTTTAGTGTAGATTCAAACATAAAAGTAGGGGACACAAACAAATATTTACTAAAAAAAATTGCTTCAAAATATATCCCTTCTGAGATAATAAATAGAACAAAAAAGGGATTTAACTCCCCTTTTAATGAA
The DNA here is from genome assembly GCF_963675975.1 of Halarcobacter sp. NCBI lineage: Bacteria > Pseudomonadati > Campylobacterota > Epsilonproteobacteria > Campylobacterales > Arcobacteraceae > Halarcobacter > Halarcobacter sp. The sequence goes on from NZ_OY780939.1 coordinate 828,118, forward strand.
TGGATTCATGAAGAGTATAAAGATTCTATTTTAGACTTGATTTTAAAAGTAAATAAAAATACTAATTTTTTTAATGATGAGTATTTAAAACAAATATATGATTTGTCTAAAAAAAGGAAATTTAAACAACATCTGTGGTCACTGTTTGTTTTTTCTAAATGGTATGATAAAATTTATTTATAAATATTTTTTATTTGTAATATTTTAATAAGCTGTAAAAATATATAATAATTTTTCATTTTAAAGATTATCAAAGTCAAAATTGATAATATTTTTAAAAGTGAAATGAAGGAATAAAATGAACTTAATAATCCCTGTTGATTGTAATAGTAGACATGAAGCACTTTTAACAACTTTAGATGCATCAAAGTATTGGGCATTTATTGAGCTTGATGATGGACAAATCTCTAATTGTAAATTTTATAAAGATAGAAATGACATCGAAGCATGGGTTGAAACAGTTGTTGTTATAAATGAACAAGAATATGTGTGGCAATTTATTGAAGAAAATATTGCTGTATTAGTTGCTCCTACTCAAAGAAGTATCGACGAAATCGTTGAAGCTTTCCTTTTTAAAGAATTACACGACTTAAACGTATAATCTTTTGGTCGTATAACTCAGTGGTAGAGTGGCACCTTGACATGGTGTTGGTCACTGGTTCAAATCCAGTTACGACCACCATCGCATTTACTTTAAATTTTTCTTTTCTTACTTTTCTTTTTATAACTTAAAATTATATTTACTAAAAATTATTTTAAAAATAATTATGATAAAATCTTTCAATCTTGATAAAACGATTCTTCTTACTCTTTTTTATCAAAAAATAACATCCTAAAGGACAGTGATGAGATTATTTCTCAAAGTTATATTACTTATTTCACTCTTATTTACTTTCTCTAATGCAAAAAAAGTTTACAGATTAAAAATGGCAACTACTTGGGGACCTACTTTATCTCCACTTTTTGATGCTGCACAAAATATGGCTAAACTTGCGGAAGAGTTATCAAATGGAGAAATTCAGATTAGAGTTGATGCTTCTACTAAGCATAAATCACCATTTGGTGTATTAGATATGGTAAAAGGTGGACAGTATGATTTAGGTCATTCTGCTTCTTATTATTGGAAAGGTAAAGATATTGCTACATTGCCTTTTACTTCTATGCCTTTTGGCTTAACTGCACCTGAGCAATATGCTTGGTTTTATGAAGGTGGTGGTTTAGAGCTTATGCAAAAAGTTTATGCTAATCATGGGGTTTTATCATTTCCTGGGGGAAGTACTGGTGTACAAATGGGTGGCTGGTTTAGAAAAGAGATTAAATCTTTAGAGGATTTAAAGGGTTTAAAAATGCGAATTCCTGGATTTGCTGGAGAAATTATGTCTAAATTAGGTGTTCAAGTTATAAATATTGCCCCGGGAGAACTTTATACTTCTTTAGAAAGAAATAATATTGATGCTTTAGAGTGGGTAGGCCCATCTATGGATATAAATATGGGATTTCAAAAAATTGCTAAATATTATTATACAGGTTGGCACGAACCTGCATCAGAGATGCATTTTATAGTAAATAAAAGAATTTTTGATAAGTTACCAGAACATTTGCAAAAAGTATTAACTGTATCGATGAGATTAGCAGCTTATGATATGTATATTCAAAATTATGATATGAATGCTACGGCTTGGAGTAAAATGAAAAAAGATTATCCAGATATACAGGTTAAAACTTTTCCAAAACCTGTTATGGATGCTATGAAAAAGGCTAATCAAGAACTTAGAGATGAGATGTCTTCTAGGTCGCAATTGCTAAAAGAGGTTTTAGATTCCCAAGATGCTTATATGAAAAAAGTAAGAGAATGGTCTAAAATGTCTGATTTTCTTTATTTAAAAGATAATATCTAAGTTTCTCTTTTTGAGATTCTTAGATAAATATTTATATTTTCTTTCTTACGTCTTTGATTAACTTCTGTTAAAAAATATCTTAAAAAAAATTATGATAAAATTATTTCCTCTTTGATTGAGATGTATTTCTTACACATTTTTTTTCAAACTACTTAATATTTAAAGGATAGTTATGAGTCAACTATTAAAAATTGTATTACTTTTTTCTTTACTTTTTAGTTTCTCTTATGCAAAAAAAGTTTATAGATTAAAGATGGCTGCTTCTTGGGGGCCTACACTTTCTCCTTTAATTGATACTACAAAACATATGGCTGAATTAGCCGAAGAGTTATCAAATGGAGAATTAAAAATTAGAGTTGATGCTGCAAATAAGCATAAGGCACCTTTTGCAGTATCTGATATGGTTAAATCTGGACAATATGATTTAGGACATACAGCTTCTTATTATTGGAAAGGTTCTGATGCTGCTGTTATGCCTTTTACTTCTTTGCCATTTAGTTTTACTGCACCTGAACTGTACAGTTGGTTTTACCATGGTGGTGGATTAGAACTTATGCAAAAAGTTTACAAAAAACACCATATGCTTTCATTTCCTGGTGGTAACACTGGTATGCAAATGGGTGGATGGTTTAGAAAAGAGATTAAATCACTTGATGACTTAAAGGGTCTAAAGATGAGAATCCCTGGTTTTGCTGGAGAGATTTTAGCTAAACTTGGTGTACTTGTTGTAAATATTCCTGGTGGTGAACTTTATACTTCTTTAGAGAGAAATACTATTGATGCTTTAGAGTGGGTAGGGCCATCAATGGATATAAAAATGGGATTTCATAGGGTTGCACCATATTATTATACTGCTTGGCATGAACCAGCTTCAGAGATTCAATTTCTTGTAAATGAAAGAACATTTAATAAACTTCCAAAACATTTACAAAAAGTTCTTGTTACTTCTTTTAGATTAGCTGCATATGATATGTATATTCAAAATTATGATATGAATGCAAGTGCTTGGCAAGAGATGACAAAAGAGTATCCAAATATTCAAGTTAAAACTTTTCCACAAGATGTTATGAATGCCTTAAAAAAAGTTAATCAAGAGCTTAGAGATGAGATGGCGGCAAAAAATTCTGAATTAAAAGAGATTTTTGAAAGTCAAGATGCTTATATGAAAAAAGTTAGACCTTGGACCCAAATGTCTGATTATCTTTATTTAAAAGATAATATCTAAGAATTCTCCTTTTGGAGATTCTTAGAATCCGTTAGGATTAAACCCTCCAAAATTATCAAAACCTGCATCAAAACCACTATTAAATGCACTTATTGATTTATCTTCATATCCATTTTGCACAGATTTCATTCTAAGATTCATAATATCTGTTTTTGGATCAATAAATTGTGGGCATACCATTGTGCAGTTACCACATAGGGTACAATCCCATATTCCATTATTTTGTATTTTTTCAAGAGTAGGGCTAGGATTTGCTTCTTTTTTGTCTTCTACATACCTTAAAGCTCTTGTAAGAGCATAAGGTCCTAAGAAATTTTCATTTACTTCAAATACAGGGCATGAGCTAAAACAGCTTTGACATAAAATACAATTACTTTGTCTATCAATTAGTTTTTCATCTTTTGCTGTAATCTCTAATGTACTTAATTGATTTAAAAAAGAGTTACTGTTTTTTAATACTTTCTCTTCATAATCTAGATTTACAATTAAATCTTTTATAACTTGCGTATTTTTTATTGGTTCGATAATATCATTTTCATTTAGGTGGGTTTTACAGGCTAATTTTTCAATTCCATTTACTCTTATGGCACAACTACCACAAACCCCTGTTTTACAACCACATCTAAAGGCTAAAGAGTTATCATGTTTTGTTTTTACTTCTATTAATGAGTTTAAAATTGTTTCTTCATGTTTTACATCATATTCTTCTATGTAGTTTTCTTCATTTGATGTTTTTTTTCTTTGAATTTTTATTTTCATTTTAAATCCTCAAAACAGAATTTTAAATTGTTGTTTTCTAATTTAGATATTGATATTTTTTCATAAGTGTTATTTTCTTCATCAAAATCTATTCTATAGTGAGCACCTCTACTTTCTTTCCTTTCGTAGGCACTTTTTGCAATGGTTTTACTAAGAAGATACATATTTTCATACTCTAAATAATCAATTAGATTTCGATTATAAACTTTACTTTTATCTTCAATACCTATTGTAGGGATTTGATTCTCTAATTCTTCAAGATAGTCTAAAACTTTTTTTACTCTTTTTTCTTCTCTAAAAAGTCCTAAATTATTAAAAAGTAGTTTTCCTAACTCTTTTTTTGTTTTATATAAATCTTTTTTATTTTCTCTACTTAATATATCTTCTAATCTTTGTATTTCATTTTCACAATGTTTATTGTCTGATTGATACTTGTATTCAATCTCTTTTGCATTTTTTGCTGCAATTTTACCTGATAATCTTCCCAAAGTAACTATCTCTAATAAAGAGTTACCTCCTAATCTATTTGCTCCATGTATTCCACTTTGGGCACATTCTCCACAAGCATATAGATTTTCTATTGAAGTTTGGGTTTTATCATTAGTTAGAATTCCACCCATTGTATAGTGGGCTGATGGATTTATTGGTATTAATTCCTCTTCCATTTTCAATTTCATAAAATCTAATATAAGCCTTCTTTCTTGAGGCATAACTTCTTCTATTTTTTCTTTCCCTAAATGTCTTAGATCTAAATAAACTTTTTCATGTTTGTGGGTTCTTTCAAATATTGCTCTTGCAACTTCATCTCTTGGCTTTAACTCATCAATAAATCTATTTCCATCTTTATCTACTAAATATCCACCTTCACCCCTTGCACTTTCACTGACTAAGATATTTTTACTTTCAAGGGAAGTAGGGTGAAATTGTACAAATTCCATATTTGACAATAATGCTCCTGCTTTGAAGGCCGTTGCAATACCATCTCCTGTAGAAGCAAATGAATTTGTCGTTGATTGGTGATATATTCCTGCATATCCACCAGTAGCTAAGATTATGGTTTTAGCTTCTATTTCTACAACTTCACCTTTTACCATATCTAAAAACAAAGCTGTTTTTACACAGTTTTCATCAACAATTAGTTTTAGTAAAAAATACTCGTTTAAAAATTTTATTTCTTCTTTTACGCATTGGTCATATAAAGTATGTAAAATTTTTAATCCAGTGTAATCAGAGCTATAGCAAGTTCTTTTTGCTTTTGTTCCTCCAAATTTTCTTTGGGCTATATTGTTTTTAATATCTTTACTAAAAGGAACACCAATTGAGGCTAACCAATCGATTGTATTTTTTGACTCACTGCATAAGTACTCTATGTGGCTTTTATTTGCTAATTTATGTGAAGCTTTGTAGGTATCATTTATATAATTATCTACTGAATCATTTTCTGTAGTTTCAAGTACAGCATTTATTCCACCTTGTGCTTGACAGGTTTGTGAATGAGTAGGGTAAGTTTTAGATACTACTAAAACATTTGAATTATTTTTTTTTGCTTCTAAAGCAGCACTTAATCCTGCTCCACCTGAGCCAATTATTAATACATCAATCATTTATTCCCAAAACTCCTTTAAAGGTTCTTTTTCATCTTTTTCTTTTTTATCTTCAATATTTTCATTAGAAAACTCTTCAATCTCTAAATTTTCAATCTCTTTTAGTGCACTTGCTAAATCTTCATCATCAATCTCTTTTGATATTGGTTCTGATTCAATAATTTTAATATTATCTTCATATTCATATACTTTTTCTATTTTATTAGTTTTTACATTTTTGTTTTGAATTGATTTTTTTAAGTTTATATATTCATTCATCAATTCTTCATATTTTGAAAACTCTAATAACATAAAACTTGGTTTCCCATCCCTTAAGATAATTGCCTTGTCAATCTCATCTTTAGATAACTTGTCAAAGATCATTTTATTTTTTCTAATTAGCTCAGTTGACGAAAACATCTCTTTAGATGTATACTGTAAAGGATTCATTTTAACTCCAGTTTGTATTTTTATACGTATTATACTATGTATTCTTTTACATTGTCAAATACTAACTCTACTAATTTATTTCTAGATTCAACTGAACCCCATCCAATATGAGGTGTAACTATAATTCTATCTTTATTTTTAACTTTATTTAGTGGATTACTCTTTTCAATAGGTTCTTTCTCTAATACATCAATCCCACAATAAAGGCTTTTATTACTATTAATTTTGTTTGCAAGGTCAGCTTCATTTATAATTCCACCTCTACCAACATTTATTAATATTGCATCTTCTTTCATCATATCTAGATATGTTTTATTTATCATATTATATGTCGTATCATTTAATGGTGAGTGTATAGATATAATATCTGATTCTTTCATTAATTCTTCCAAATTCATTTGATTATATTTTGTATTATTATTCTTTCCTGAAGTTGAATAATAGTCAACATCACAATCAAAACTTTCTGCTATTTGTGCAACTTTTGTTCCAATGGTTCCTAAACCTATTATTCCCCACTTTTTGTTTTTTAATTCGTAAAATGGTACATCTATATATGTGAAAATATCAGAGTTCTCCCATTCTTTATTTTCTACATATTTTATATATGAATTTAATTTTTGCATAAAGTGTAAAACTAAAGATATTGTTACTTGCGCAACACTTGCTGTTGAATATCCTGCAACATTTTTAACTTGTATCCCTTTATCCTTAGCGTATTCTAGGTCTACATTGTTTGTTCCTGTTGCAGATATACAAATTAGTTTAATATTTGAATTTTCCATTATTTCTTTGTCAATCACAACTTTGTTTGTAATTACGATATCTGCATCTTTAACTCTAGTTAGTGTTTGAGTTGGTAGTGTAGTTTCATAAATTTGGACTTGACCAAGTGTATTAAACTTATCAAGATTTATATCTTGGCCTAAAGTTTTTCTGTCTAAAAATACTATTTTCATTTTGCATACCTTTACATATTTTAATACGTAAAGGTAGCAGAACTCTTATAAATTCTTAATTATTTGTTTTTACTTGAGAAGATTTGTTCAGCCCATTCAGTTATTGGACCTCTAAGAACTTTTTGTAGCTTGATTGCAAAGATATTTACCAATTCACTACTTTTTTTAGTTGATTTTAGTAAAGTTGTTAAGGAGTTGGTGTGTTTATTTACATAGAAGTTATCTATTTGCTTATTACTTCCTAATACTACAACTTTACAGGTACTATCTATCCTAGAAAGTACCATTTGCATAGTTTTATTTGACATATTTTGAGCTTCATCTATTATAACAAATGAGTTTGACAAGGTTCTCCCTCTCATTTCACCTACCCACATTGTTTCTATTCCATAGTTTTGAATCATTTGTTCTACTCTTTGGTTTACCTCTTGGTCATCAAGTTCTGGAATGTTTTCTATATTTTTTTTATTTGCTCTTTTTTTCTTGTATTCGCTTCTAATAATATAATCCAAACTATCCATTAAAGGATGATTATAAATTTTGAATTTCTCTTCTAAACCTGGTAGATAACCTACATCTTCGCCTTTATCTAATGATTCTACAGAGTTTCTAATATAAATTATTTTTTGATAATGTTTTTGTCTAACTAGCTTTAATGCTCCACTTAATGCTAATAAAGTTTTTCCTGAACCAGCCTTTGCTTCTACAATCAGAACATTGAAGAAGTGCGATAAAATAGCATTTGAGAAAAATAGTTGTTCTTTATTTAGAGGTGTTATAACTTGATCTCTAACTTCGGCTTCATTTAATAAGATAATTCTTTTGTTTTTTACTGCTGCTAATATAATCTGATCTGAACTTTTAACTTTGAAACAATATGAAAAATTATAAGGCGTATACTCTTCATCAAAATCTGTAATAAGTGAATCTTCTAAAAACTCTGTATCTTCAAAAGCTACTTCAACAGTTTTGATAAATTCATAATTAAATTCATCTTTATTTGAACCTATAAGTGAATCTGTTTTTATATCTAAACTTACAGCTCTTGTTCTAGCCATGATATCTAGTGAAAGAAATGTAGTTTCACTATTTTTGTAGTATTCATCACAAAATGAAGCTATTTCTAGTATTTTCCTATCATTTATTATGTTTGGTGCTACATTTTTTATATTTATGGTGTACTCTTCTTTTGAGATTACGTCAATAATAGCACCTTTTGTTCCATAAACTTCAAGTCTAATAATTTTATATGAACCAACTTTTTCTGAGACTAATATTTCAGAGTTTTCTAGTATTCTCGCAAATTCTCTTGCTTGGAAATTGATTTCATCAAATCCACCTTTTTTTGTATCTATCTCATCTAATACTGTTTCAGGTAATACTATTAAATTTTTATTGTCATCACTTATTTTAAATATATTTGAGGCATCTTCTAATAATATATTTGTATCTAATACATATACTTTTTCAAAATTCATTATTTTGTTTTCTCTTTTTGTTTAAATACTTTGTAGATTACAAATGCTGATAGGGCGATTGTTATAAGTGTAAAAGCTAATGAAAATGTTTTTGTAATCACATATCCAACAATAAGTATTGATAAGAATGTTGGTACTTCATTGTAAGCTCTAAAAAATTTTCCACTTTTTGTATAGTTTTCTTTTTCTAACTGCTTTCTAAAATACTCTAAAGAGAATGAATATGCAACTAACAATACTACAAAAAATATTTTAGCATGCATCCAACCATCACCTTTAAGCAAATCAGGTCTTAAATACAGCATTAATATACCACTTACAATTGTTGCCCACATTGCTGGAAGCCCTATATATTTGTACATTTTGTATTCTTGTATTTTTACTACTTCAACAAACTCTTTTTTATCTTTATGTTCAGTATGATAAACATATAGTCTTGGTTGATAAAATAACATTGCCATCCATGACATCACTGCCATTACGTGAAAAACAACAATCCATAAATAATAATCTAGCATTTTACTCTTCTTTCCTCAAATTAGTGAGATTCACCTTTTATTTTTTTTACCCAGTCATTTAAAGTTTTTTCGTATCCAATATCATTTGATTCATATAACTTCAAATCTTCTTTTAAATACTCTTGTTCTACCCAACCGCCATAATCATGTGGATATTTGTATCCAATATGTTGATCTCTTAGATGTTTTGGTATTTCTAAAATTTTACCATTTTGTACTTCATTAAGTGCTTTAGCAATTCCCATATATGATGCATTTGATTTTGGACATGAAGTTAGGAATATAATACATTGTGCTAATATTATACGACTTTCAGGATATCCTATTTTTGAAGTTGCCAGCATTGTATTAACTGCAATATTTAGTGCATTTGGATTTGCATTTCCAATATCTTCGCTGGCATGTATTACTAACCTTCTTGTTATAAACTCAACACTCTCTCCACCATCTATTAGTCTTGCTAAGTAATATAAGGCTGCATCCACATCAGATCCTCTAATTGATTTTATCATTGCACTTGCTAAGTCATAATGACTATCTTTAGAACTAACTCCATCACCTATTGGATTACTTCTTAATTCTTTTAACAATTCTATTGTTATATTAGAATCAATTTTAACGGCAAAATTAAGCAAATTTAACATAGCCCTTGCATCACCACTACTTGAAAGGATTAAGTACTCTCTTGCCTCTGTATTTATTGTAAAATCTATATAAGCTTCTGCTTTTTTTAATACTAATTCTAATTCATATTTTGTAAAGGCTTTAAACTCATAAAGAAATGATCTTGATCTAATTGCATTTGTTAGTGTAAAAAATGGATTTTCTGTACTAGCTCCAATTATAATGGCCTCATAGTTTTCCATTATAGGAAGTAAAACCTCTTGTTGGTTTTTTGATAACCTGTGTACTTCATCTATAAATACGATTGGTTTTATAAAAGAGTTTTTATATTTAACAAATATTTTTCTTAAATCTTCAACTTTGATTGATGTTGCATTAAAGTAGTAATAATCTGTATCTATCTCTTTTGATATAATTTTAGCTAGGGTTGTTTTTCCAGTTCCTGGTTTTCCATAAAAAAAGAGATGAGGTATCTCTTTTTTCTGAATTAATTTATATAAGGCACAGTTTTGCCCGATAATATGTTTTTGTCCGATGAAATCTTTTAGACTTTTAGGTCTTAATATATTTGATAAATCAGTCATTACTATTTAAAAAAAGTCTTAGGTCTTTGTATTCATCTTTTGTTAAATATCTTGATTTTCCTGTTGGTAAATTGTTTAATGATATACCACCAAATTCAAAACGTTTTAAATCTAGTATTTCTAAACCAAAATGTCCAAAAAATCTTCTAAGCTCTCTATTCTTACCTTCAGATATTGCAACTTTCAATTTTGAAAAGTTTTTATTGTTTGAGATAATTTGAAAAGCTATAAAAGGCTCAAAATTCATTGAAGTGATTTTTGACTTTTCATGTCCTCCAGTTCTTGCATCTTCAAGTTCTAATCCATGAATCATAGCTTCTTCAACTTTTGGTTGAATCTCACCATTCACTTTTAACTTATAGATTCTTTCAAGATTTGAATGCATAAGTTTATTTGCTACTTCAACTGAATCAGTTAAAAGAATTAATCCTTCACTAGCGTAGTCAAGTCTTCCAATGGGTAAGAAGTGCTTATATTTTTTATCTAAAGAATCATATATTACTTTTCTTCCTTGAGGATCATTTTTTGTTACTAATTCCCCTTTAGGTTTGTTATACATTATTACTGTATACATTCTATTTTTATCTTCTTTGATAAGTTTTTTACCAATTCTAACTACATCATTAGCAGTCACTTTTGTTGCAAGATTTTTAACAGGCTTATTGTTTATTGTAACTTTTCCCTCTTCGATTAACTTATCTGCTTCTCTTCTTGAATAGTTACTATTGTGAGAAATAAACTTGTTTAGTCTTGTTTCTTGACTTTGAGATTCATCTTCTATTATTTCTTTTTTCATTTTATTCCTGCTTCAATTAAATCATGGATATGTAATACACCTATTATCTCATTATTTTCATTAGTAATAATTAAAAGCTGTATTTTATAGTCTTCTACAATCTTTAAAGCATCACTTGCTAATAGATTTTTATTGTTTATTGTTTTAGGATTTTTAGTTGAGATTGTATCTACACTATTTTCTATTGAAAAGTTTTCACTCATTAATGCTCTTCTTAAATCTCCATCACTTAAAACCGAATCTAAACGATTATTTTCATCTATTATAAGAACGTTTCCAAGTCTTCCTTCACTCATTGTTACTATTGCATCTTTGATTTTCGTTTCACGTGAAACAATTGGAAGATTATCTTTTTTTAGTAAATCATCTACTTTTATAAATAGTTTTTTACCTAAGCTACCACCTGGGTGAAATGAAGCAAAATCCTCTTTTTGGAAATCTCTTTTTTTCATAAGACAAACTGCTAACACATCTCCCATTGCAAGTGTAAGTGTAGTAGAAGAGGTTGGGGCAGTATCTAAAGGACAAGCCTCTTTTGTAACACTTATATCAATAAATATATCAGAATATTTACCTAAAGTAGATTCAATATTTTTTGCCATTGCAATTAATGGAATATCAAATCTTTTAATATGAGGTAATAGTTGAATTAATTCTTCACTTTCACCACTATAAGATATACCAAGAACTATATCATCTTTTCCAATCATACCTAAATCCCCATGCATAGCTTCAGTAGGGTGAAGGAAAAAAGATGAAGTTCCAGTACTAGCTAGAGTAGCAGCAATCTTTGCTCCAATAAGCCCTGATTTACCTACACCTGTAACTATAACTTTACCTTTGCAATCATAAATTAGATTTATCGCTTTCTCTATATCAAAAGAAGAGATATTTTCTGAAGCAATTTTTAATTCATTTGCTTCAATATCTAATACCTCTTTTGCTATTTTATTAAAATCCATTTTTATTTCCTTACTGAACAAATAGTGTTGGTACAATCATTGGGTATTTTTTGTATTTTCTAATACAGTGTTTTCTAACAACTTTTCTTATTTCATCTTCAACAATTCTATTGTTTTTGAAAATACCTTCTTTTGCATTTTTTAAGAATGTAACTAGTAAATCTTCAATCTCTTTTGAAAAATATTTATCATGTTTATCTGGAACTAAACCAAATGAAGTAACTCTTGGTCTCTCTTCAATTGTTCTATCATTTGCATTAATTTGTGCAACTATAATAACTACACCTTCATTTGCCATAGTTTGTCTATCTAATACAATATCATCTGCAATCTTGTGATTTAATTGATTGTCTATATAAACTTTTCCAGTTTTAACTGTTTTCACTTTTTTAAGATATTTAGGTGTAACTTCAATTTGCTCACCATCACTCATAATATATGTATTTCTTTCTAGTACACCACAGTCGATACCTGTTTTTGCATGTTTAACTGCATGGTTATATTCACCATGAATAGGCATAAAGAATTTTGGTTTGATAAGTCTTAACATTAATTTTTGTTCTTCTTGTGCTGCGTGTCCTGATACGTGGATTTCACTAAAATCTTGATATGCAACTGTAGCACCAGCTTTTAATAAATGGTTAATGATACCAGATACACTTGCTTCATTTCCTGGAATTGCTTTTGCAGAAAGGATGATTTGATCACCTGGCTTGATTTTTATATGTCTATGCTCATGGATAGACATTCTATATAATGCACTCATTGATTCACCTTGACTACCAGTTGTTACAATTAGTACTTCATTGTCATTATATTTATTAACTTCATGTGCATCAATAAATTGATCTCTTGGAAATTTTATATACCCAAGACTCATAGCAACCTCAAGGTTTTTCTCCATTGATCTTCCAATAACACAGATTTTTCTTCCATATTTTAATCCATGTTCTATTGCTTGTGCAACTCTGTGAATATTTGAAGAGAATGTTGACATAATAACTCTACCTTTAGAAGTAGAGAATAGTCTATCAAAAGTAGGACCTACTGTTTTTTCTGATTTAGTAAAACCTGGAGAGTGAGAGTTTGTTGAATCTGACATTAACAGTAAAACACCTTGCTCACCATAATGTGCAAGTCTATGTAAATCTGTTGGATAACCATCAATTGGTGTGTGGTCAATTTTAAAGTCACCTGTGTGGATTATTGTCCCAGCATCTGTTTTAATTGCAAGAGAAGATGAGTCAATAATTGAGTGAGTAATATGAATCCATTCAATTTCAAAATCACCGATTTTGATTGGAACTCTTTTTTCTATTGGTCTAAATAGTTTTCTATATTCTTTTATTTTATGTTCGTCAAATTTTGAACCAATCATCTCTAAAGGCAATGATGTTCCATAAATTGGAAATTGCATCTCTTTAAATAAATATGGCATTGCACCAATGTGATCTTCATGTCCATGTGTAATAAGTACTGCAGCAATTTTATCTTTAATTTGTCTAAGATATGTAAAATCTGGTACTAAAATATCAACTCCGTGCATATCTTCATCTGGGAAACTCATACCTACATCAACAATTACTGCTGACTTTTCAGTTTCAATAACCATCATGTTTCCACCAATTTCACCCAATCCTCCAAGTGGAGTGATTCTAACTTTTGCATTAGTAGAAAGGTTTAGTTTATTGTGTGGGTTTAATCTTTCTTTGTGAGATCTTTCATTTATACTATGAGCTTTTCTTAAGTCATTAATCCATGAGCTATTTGATTTATTAGTATTAGTTTTAGCTCTACTATTATTAGGGTTTCTTCTTCGTCTATTTTGAGGATTTTGTTTCCCTTGAGTTGGCTCTTTTTTAGGAGCACTTTTCTTTTGTTCAGTTTGTTTTTTTTCTACATTTGTATTTTTATTAGCTACTTCATTTGCTTGATTGTTAGCTTTGTTGTTTTCCATCTTTTACCTTTGTATACATTTGGCTATACAAAGATACATCAACTTCATGAGGTCGTAAAGTCTCTTTTATATTAAGTTCATTATAGATATTAGATAAAGCCTCTTTACTATAGAGTGAAGTTAAGTTTTTAAATAGTTTTTTTCTAGGTTGAGAAAAACAAACTTTTAAAAATTTTAAAAAACCTTTATCTAATTCTACATCTTTCTTTTTAGATATAAATAATATTGAAGAAACCACTTTTGGTGGAGGATCAAAAGATTCAGGAGGTACATCAAACAGTATTCTTGCCTCTTTTGAAACTAATTGTGTAATTATAGAAAGGGAAGAATACTCTTTATCATTTACTTTTGCAGCAAATTTTTGGGCAACTTCTCTTTGAATCATTACAATTATATTCTCACAATTTATATCTTCAAATGCTCTTAATATAATATTTGTTGCAATATAATAAGGTAAGTTTGCAATCAAATCATAATTTGAATTATGTAAACTACCTTTTTGTTCCCAAGCTTCTAAAACATCTGTGTGGATAAGTTTAAAACGCTCGTCATTTATTTCTATTGCAAATTTTGACTTTAATACAGCTATTAAATCTGTGTCGACTTCATATGCTGTTGTATCTTTGTACTTGACTAAATTTTCCGTCAAATCACCTAAGCCAGGGCCAATTTCTACAATATGATTATTGTTATTGGGCATCGATTGGATGATCTTTGATAATACGGTCTGATCTTTTAAAAAATTTTGTCCAAATTTCTTTTTTGCTATTATTGTTTTTTTCATTAGAACAAAGAGTATATCTGCTTTTAACTTACAATTAGATAAGATAATTTTTTATTAAAAAGAAGGATTAAATTTTGAGTAATTTTGCAAAAAGAATTATACCTTGCTTAGATGTTAAAGATGGAAGAGTTGTTAAAGGTGTAAACTTCGTTGGCCTAAGAGATGCAGGTGATCCAGTTGAAGTAGCAAAAAGATATAACAATGAAGGTGCAGATGAAATCACATTTTTAGATATTACTGCAAGTCATGAAAATAGAGATACAATAGTTGATATAGTAAGAGATGTAGCAAAAGAGGTTTTTATCCCATTAACTGTGGGTGGTGGAATTAGAAAACTTGATGATATTTATAAACTTTTAAATGTTGGTTGCGATAAAGTTTCCGTAAACTCTTCAGCAGTTGTTAACCCTGGATTTATCGACGAGGGAGCAAAGAGATTTGGAAGTCAATGTATAGTAGTTGCTATAGATGTAAAGAGAGTTGAAGATGGTTCATATCATGTGTTTGTAAAGGGTGGTAGAGAAGATACTGGACTTGATGCATTACAATGGGCAAAAGAGGTTTATAATAGAGGTGCGGGAGAAATACTTTTAACTTCTATGGATACTGATGGAGCTAAATCAGGTTTTGAACTTAATATTACTGAACAAATTTCATCAATTGTTGATATCCCTGTAATTGCAAGTGGTGGTGCAGGAACTATGGAGCATATGAAAGAGGCATTTGAACACGGTGCAAGCGCAGCTTTAGCCGCATCAATATTCCACTTTAAAGAGATAGATATTATGGAATTGAAACATTATTTAAGAGAGAACAACATACCAGTAAGGATTTAATATGAAGTTTTTTAATCTATTGTTATTACCAGTTTTTGGATTTTCTTTTCAGTTAGAGTTTACAAAAGAGTTCACTCATCAATTACCTCATGATACTTTAAGTGCTAACTTAATGATTACAATTGAAGATGAAACAGAAAATATTGTAAACGATAGATTTAAAGTTTTCAATAAGAAGATAAAGAATTTTAATATAGTTGAAAGAGAGCTAGAAAAATTTAATATCAGACCTAAATATCGACACATATCAAGTACTCCAAAAATCACTGGATATGTTGGAGAATTAAGATATAAAATAAATTCATATAAAGCGAAAGATATGCATATGTTTATATCTGAACTTACAGAATTGAAAAGATTTAGAGATACAACAGTATCTGTTAGTAATCTATCTTGGAGTGTAAAAGAAGAAACTTATAATGTAACTTTAGATCTTTTAAGATTTGAAGCAATTAGTTGGGGTAATACTTATGCTAACAATTTATCAAACGATTTAAAAAAAGATTGTGTTCTTGAAAAAGTACAAATTGATAAAGACAAAATAAACGATAACAGCAATGTAAATATTCTTTATAGTAACACTCTAAATAATTCTAAAGATGTTGATGTTCCTGATGCAAAAGAGGAAAGAGTTACTATTTATCCTAAATATTTTTTGGAGTGTAAATGATAGTTTGTGCAGGAAGAAATGAAACTTTTAATTTTGCTCAACCAGTTGGGGTTGGCTTAATTGAAAGTGCAATCAATCTTACAAGACAATGTTTGTTTGATAAGCCAGATTTTTTACTTTTTATAGGTAGTGCAGGTAGCTATGGAAATCATAATATTTTTGATATTGTTGAATCAAAAAGAGCAGCAAATATTGAGCTTTCATTTTTAAATGATGATTCATATACACCTTTAGATAATGTATTGGAGTCTGAAAATAAAATGGTGAGAAATGACACTATAGTAAATAGTTCAAATTATATATCTAAGAACTTTGAATTATCTAAGCAGTTTAATGAATATGGAATAGGTATTGAAAATATGGAATACTTTTCTATAGTACAAGTTGCACGAGAATTTGAAATACCTGTTGCAGGTATATTTGTAATTACAAATTATACAAATGATAATGCACATAAAGATTTTATAGCTAATCACAAAGAAGCAATGGCTAAGTTAACTAAGTACTTAGAAGAAAAGAAAATTATAAAAAGTTTCACGTGAAACGTCGTAAAGAAAACGTGAACTGCTTCACGTTTTTAGACGTTGAAAGTGTAATGGTATGCGAAGCATCCATGGAACTCGAGGAACGTCGTTAAGAAAACGTAAACATTCTTACGTTTGACCTTGAAAGCGAAGCAGTCTGCAAAGCAGTCATAAAATTCGAGGAATATCGAAGTGAAAACACAAACTTTTCAAAAAAAGAATGTAAGAAAAAGAGTAACTAAATTTGTAGTATCATCCTAAACATGAACTACAAAAGTTAAATAAAAACATTAAGTTTTAGTACTAAAAAAAGACACAAGAAAATTTAAATACTATACGAAAAAATATATAGTAAAAGTAAAAACCTATAAATATTAAAAGAAAAGGTAAACATGAATTCAATATATGATTACACATTAGATGAGTTAAAAGGAAAATTAAAACCAAGCTTTAGAGCAAAGCAGGTTTACAATTGGATATATAAAAAATATGTAACTTCATATGACGATATGAAGAATATTCCAAAAGATTTAATTCAAGATTTAAAAGAAAATTATCCAATAGATATTTTAGAGATTGTTAAAAAAGAGAAAAGTTCTGATGGAAGTATAAAGTATCTATTTAAATTAAGAGATGGACATACAGTTGAATCTGTACTTCTTCTAATGAAGAAAAAAGTTATAAATGATGATGGAACAATTGAACAAAGTGAAAAATTCACCGTTTGTATCTCAACACAAGTTGGATGTAAAGTAGGGTGTACATTTTGTCTTACAGCAAAAGGTGGATTTGTAAGAAATCTAACAGTTGGTGAAATAGTAAATCAAATTGTACAAATAAAAAGAGATAACAATATTCCTGAAAACAAAACATTAAATATTGTTTTTATGGGTATGGGTGAACCACTTGATAATTATGACAATTTTGTTCATTCAGTAAAAGTATTTTCAGAAGAAGATGGACTAGCAATAAACAGAAGAAGACAAACAGTTTCAACTTCAGGATTATCAACAAAAATTGAAAAACTTGCAAATGAAGAACTTGGTATTCAACTTGCTATCTCTTTACATGCAGTTGATGATGATTTAAGAAGTGAATTGATTCCTATGAATAAAGCATACAATATAAAATCAATTATTGATGCAGTTAGAAAGTTTCCAATTGATACTAGAAAAAAAGTTATGTTTGAATATTTGGTTATAAAAGATAAAAATGATGATATTGAATCTGCTAAAAAATTATTGAAATTATTAGATGGAATTAAAGCTAAAGTAAACTTGATATATTTTAATCCTTATCCAGGTACTTCATATCAAAGACCACAAAGGGATGATATGGTAAAATTCCAAGAATATTTAACAAGTAGAGGTTTACTATGTACAATTAGAGAATCAAAAGGACTTGATATCTCTGCTGCATGTGGACAATTAAAAGAGAAGGAAACAAATGCAAGCTCTTGATTATGCAATGTTAATTTTCATTGCTGCTGTTGCAATTTTTTCTGCAATAGGCTTTTATATAAACAATAAAGATAAAAAAGAATAAGGAATACTATGGCTGTAACTAGATTTGCTCCAAGTCCAACTGGATATTTACACATTGGAGGATTAAGAACTGCACTATATAGCTATTTATGGGCTAGAAAAACAAAAGGAACTTTTAGATTAAGAATAGAAGATACTGACACACAAAGAAATAATGAAGCAGCAATGGATGCTATTTTAGAAGCATTTAATTGGGTTGGATTATCTTATGATGGAACAGTTGAATATCAATCTAAGAGATTAGACATTTATAAAAAATATATTCAACAACTATTAGATGAGGGTAAAGCATATTATTGTTATATGTCAAAAGAGGAACTTGATGCTTTAAGAGAAAAACAAATGGCAAATAAAGAGACTCCAAGATATGATGGAACATGGAGACCAGAAGAGGGTAAAACTTTACCTGAAATTCCAGAAGGTGTTGAACCAGTAGTAAGAATCAAATCTCCAAATGAGGGAAGAATTACATTTATTGATGGTGTAAGATCTCTTATGAATTTTGAGTGTTCAGAGATTGATGATTTTGTAATTGCAAGAAGTAATGGAATGCCTACATATAATTTTGTTGTTACAATTGATGATGCACTTATGGAGATGACTGATGTAATTAGAGGTGATGATCACTTAACAAATACAGCAAAACAAATTGTAATTTATGAAGCATTAGGTTTTGATGTTCCAAAATTTTACCATGTACCTATGATAAATAATCCTCAAGGTAAAAAGTTATCAAAAAGAGATGGTGCACTTGATGTGATGGATTATAAAAGAAAAGGGTTCTTACCTGAAGCCTTATTAAACTTTTTAGTAAGACTTGGTTGGTCAAATGGAGACCAAGAGATTTTCTCAATGGAAGAGATGTTAGAACTATTTGATCCAGAAAATATAAATAAATCTGCTTCTTCATACAATGAAGAGAAACTTTTATGGCTAAATGCACACTATATTAAAAATGTTTCAAATGATAGATTATGTAAAGAGTTAGAGTTTTTTGATTGTCAATTAAGCGGTCATGATAAAAAAGAGATGCTATTAGATTTATCAAAAGAGAGAGCTCAAACATTAATTGAATTAAAAGAAGCTATTTATAAAATTTTAGATGTTCCAACTTCTTATGAAGCAAAAGGAACTAAGAAGTTTGTAAAAGAAGATACTATTAAAATTCTTGAAATTTATATGCAAACTCTAGAAGAGGTAAAAGATACATTACATTTAGCGTGTGATTATGAAACAGTTACTAAACCATTTATTGAAAAATTTGAGTTAAAATTCCCACAACTATTTCAACCAATTAGAATCGCATTAACAGGGGGAACACAGGCTCCATCAGTTTATGACATCATGGCAGTATTAGGGTTTAATGAGGTAAAAAGTAGAGTTTTTACCGCAATTGAAAGAAATTTTGACAAAGAAGCTTAAGTTTACTTGCCAAAAATAAATTAAAAAGGCATAATGTTCATACTTATTTGAAAAGGAAAGATTAAGAATGAACATTTATGTTGGAAATTTGTCATACAGAACAGATGACAATGGTTTGAAGAGTGCTTTTGAAAAGTTTGGTGAAGTAAAAAGTGCAAAAGTAATTACAGATAGAGAAACAGGAAGATCAAAAGGTTTTGGTTTTGTTGAAATGATGACTGACGTTAGTGGAAGTCAAGCTATCGAAGAACTTAATGGTAGTGAACTTGAAGGTAGAACTCTAAGAGTAAATGAAGCTAGACCTAGAGAAGAAAGACCAAGAAGACAATACTAATCTACAAACACAAATGTAATCAACAATCACTTATCAGGATTTTTTAAATTTTAATATAATGAAACTTGCAAAAGGAGAAAATCTTGTAGGTTGTTGGTTTAGTCGTTAGTTAGTTTAAACGCAAGTTTCATTATATATCGTTTAGCTGTGAGAGAATTATACAAATTAATCGTGTAGTAATCGTGTGCTTTTAATTTATCCCACTAAAAAATTAGTGAGATAAACTTTCTTGAACTATATTTTCTTTTTTAATCAATGCAATAATATAAAAAATAGATGGAATAATAATAAGTGTTAATAGTGCTGATGAAGTCATTCCACCAATCATTGGAGCTGCAATTCTTTGCATAACTTCACTTCCAACCCCATCAATATACATAATAGGAATAAGACCACCTAAAATAGCAAATAGTGTCATAAGCTTAGGTCTTAGTCTTAATACTGCACCTTTATAAATAGCCATAGAGATATTTTTTTTACTAAATTCCATAGTAGATTTTTTTAATTCAATCATGGCTTCATTTAGATAAACAACCATCACAATAGAGGTTTCAGATGCGACTCCAAGTAAAGCAAGGAATCCAACGATTACTGCAATAGAGATATTAAAGTTTAGATAATCTAAATAAAACAATCCACCTGATAGTGCAAATGGTAAAGTAAAAAATATAATCATAGTGTAGATAATATTTCTAAGTGCAAAATATATAAGTATGAAAATAATTAAAAATGTAAGAGGAATGATATAAATAAGTTTATTCATAGCAGACTCTAAATATTCACTTTGTCCAGACCACTCATAATAAAATCCATCAGGAAGTTGTAAATCTTTTAATAACTCTTGGGCTTCATCTTTATATTGTTTTGTTGAAATATCGCTTTTAGGAGTGATATATACAAAGTTTACATTTAATGCTTTTTCTGATTTTATAACTGATGGTCCCTCTTCATAGTGAAGTTTTGCAAACATTGATATTGGTTGGAAACCAAGTTTTGTTTTTACTTGAAGATTATTTAAAGATGTGATATCTTCCCTTTGTTCAGCTTTAAATCTTAAAGAGATAGGATATCTTTCTAATCCATCAAAAAGTGTAGAGATTTTTGCTCCTGCTACACCTAAAGATATAGTTGATAAAACATCATTTTTTGTGATACCAAATCTATCTATCATATCATCTTTTAAATAGATATTTAGATAATAACCAGAATTTATTTTATCTGTAGAAACCGATAGAGTCTTATTAAACTTTTTTAGCTTTTGCTCGATTTTATTTGCTGTATCTTCTAAAACCTGATGGTCATTTCCATATAGTTTTATGCCAAGAGGTGTTCTAATACCTGTAAGAAGCATATCAATTCTTCCTCTAATAGGGTAAGTCCAAGAATTGATTAAACCTGCAACTTGCAGTTTTTTATCCATCTCTTCCATTAATTTTTTGTATGTCATACCTTCACGCCATTGATCTTCTGGCTTAAAGGTTATAATTGTTTCAATCATAGCAAGTGGTGCAGGGTCAGTTGCTGTATCAGCTCGTCCTGCTTTACCAAAAACAGTATCAACTTCTGGAAAAGATTTTATGATTTTATCTGTTTTTTGTGTTAACTCTTTTGCTAAATCAATTCCAATACCATAAGGAGTTACTGGCATATACATAAAAGTTTGCTCATTCATCATGGGCATAAATTCCCAATTTAGTTTTTTATATGCAGGATAGATTGCGATAATTGTACCTATAAATAAAACCACAACCACATATCTAAACTTTAAAGAGATATTTAAAAGTGGTGAATAAAGAGCTATGAAAAATCTATTTATATAGTTTTTCTTTTCATCAAGTATTTTTCCTTTTATAAAAAATATCATTAGAATAGGAACAAGTGTAATTGATAAAATTGCTCCTGCAATCATGGCAAAAGATTTTGTAAAAGCTAAAGGTGAAAAAAGTCTTCCCTCTTGTCCTGTTAGGGCAAAGATAGGCAAAAATGAAACCACAACTAAAATCAGTGCAAAAAAGATTGGACGTCCAACTTGTTTTGCTGATTTGATTATTATCTCTACTCTTTCTTTATTTGATATATCATTTTTACCTTGTAAATATTTGTGGGCATTTTCAACCATAACTATTGTTGCATCAACCATTGCTCCTATGGCAATAGCAATACCACCTAGACTCATAATGTTTGAACCTAAGCCAAAGGCTTTCATTAAAAGAAAAGTAAATAAAACTGTAATTGGTAGAGTGATGATAATAATCAAAGCACTTCTTAGATGGAAAAGAAATAATGCTGATACTATCATTACAATTATAGACTCCTCTACAAGGGTATGTTTTAAAGTATCAATAGCTTTATCAATAAGTGAAGTTCTATCATAAGTTTCAATAACTTCAACCCCATCAACTTTTAGTGTTTGTATTTTCTCTTTAACCCTTTTTATAACATCATAAGGGTTTTCACCATATCTTACAACAATAATTCCCCCAACAGTTTCACCTTGACCATTTAAATCTGCCATTCCTCTTCTATTTGTTGGTGTGATGTTAACCTGTGCAATATCTTTTACTAATAAAGGGATAGAATCATTTGTTTTAATTGTAATATTTTCAATATCTTCACTTGTTTTCAAAAATGCTTTTGCTTGAATCATATGTTCAAAACCATTTTCTAAAATAATTCTACCACCTTTTTCATCATTATTGTTTTCTATGGCTTTTTTAATATCTTTAATACTTATATCATATTGTACTAATTTATCTTGGTCTAAAGTTATCTCATAGTTTTTAATAAATCCACCAACAGAAGCAACCTCACTAACTCCATCAACTCCTAAAAGAGCAAACTTATAATAATAGTCTTGAAGAGTTTTTAGTTCATCAAGAGACTTTGTATCAGATTTTAATGCATATTCATAAGCCCAACCAACACCTGTGGCATCTGGTCCAATTGCAACATCTACACCTGCAGGGAAAGATCCTTGAAGTTGAGATAGTTGTTCTAAGATTCTATTTCTTGAGTCATATAAATCTGTACCATCTTTAAATATTACATAAATAAGAGCATTTTGAAAAGAACTCATAGCTCTTACTGTTTGAATATTTGGAAGACTCATTAAGTTTGAAATCAGAGGATAAGAAACTTGGTCTTCAATTGTTTTTGGACTTTGCCCTGGCCATTTTACTTGCACAATAACTTGTGGAGGTGATAAATCTGGCAATGCATCTAAGCTACTATTTTTAACTGCCCAAAAAGATGCGATAGTTAATACAAGTGTTGTAATAAGTATAAAAAATTTGTTTCTGATACTGTATGCAATTATTGATTCAACCATAATATTTCCTACCAATCCCCATCATCAGAGTTATATAATCCATTTGTAACTGCATCTGAATCTAATAAGAATAAAGCATTATCAATAACTTCTTCACTCTCTTCAATACCACTTATAACTTCATATTTATTAGAAGTGATTCTTTTAGCTTCAACTTCAATTGGTTCAATTTCAGTTTTTGATAACATCTTAAATACATATTTTTTATCACCTTTTAAAAGAACAGCAGTTTTTGGAAGAGTTAAAATCTCTTTTTTGTTTTCTTGTAATGAAACTTTTCCAAACATATTTGGATAAAAAGCTAAGTCTTTATTATCAATTATAAATCTAACATCTACACTTTTTGTTTCACGGGTAACAATTGGATAGATTTTGTCAACTTTTGTTTTTATAGTTTTGTTTATTCCATCTATTAAAATATTTGCTTCCATATCTTTTTTTATAAAAGCCAAATCTTTTTGATAAACAGAAGCGATAAACCATAATTTATCCAATGAAGCTAATTGTAAAAGTAGATTACCTTTTTTTACAAAACTTCCATCATTGATATTTTTTTTGATAATTATAGAATTTGATGGTGAATAAAAAGGGATATCTTTTATAAGTGTTTTTGAGTTTTTAACTTGCTGTATGATTGAAGGATTGATATCTAAAGATTTTAGTTTTTCAATATTGCTATTTAATAAATTTTTATTTATTTTTTTTGTTAATTGAATCTCTTGTTGGATTGCTAAAACTTCATCTGAATAAAGAGAAAATAGTTTTTCACCTTTTTTTATAGTTTTGTATTGTTCATTTGCACTTAAATTTGTGATATAACCATCAAATCTACTTACAATATCATAAATTTTTCTCTCATCAAAAGCAGTACGCCCATAAAAGCTTTTTAAGGTACCTATTTGCTCTTTTTTTACTTTCGTAAGCTTTTTATTGAACAACTGCTCAACTTCAAGAATTTGGGCATTGAGTATTGTAAAGCCCAGAAGTAGGGCACTTATAATTAGTTTCACTTTTCGATCCTTGTAAAATAGTATGATTTTGCTAAAGATGAGAAATATTTTTCTTTTTCATCTACAGCTTTTAATTTATATTTGATAATATCGTTTTGATTTTTTATTAACTCTCTTGTGTCAAGATTTGTTTTTAAAAGAAAACTATTGTTGCTTTCTAAAAGTTCTTGCAACTCATCATATTTTGGAATAATATTTTTTTCTATAATTTTAAAAGTATCAATTGAATCATTAATATTTTTTTGAAGAGTATTAATAGAAACATAAAATCTGTTTTTCAAATCATCAAGTTGATTTTTTACTTGTTGAGATTGAAATTTTGCTTTTGTTGCTTTAATTGATTCTTTTCCATAAACAGGAAGAGGAAAAGAAAGAGAAACATTCATATAATCTTCATACTCTTGACTTCTTTCAAAATAAGTTACATTCATCTTGATATCTGGAATTTTTTTCTCTTCTTCAAGTTTTGAAATATTTGTAAATTTATTTTGTGTTTGTTCAAAAGATAAAATTTTTGGATGATTTGAAATATCTTTAGAAAGAACTATTGGTTTTATATCTGTATTAATATCAATATTTGAAATGTTTTCATATGTTAATTCTTCAAGTTTTAAATAGCTTGTATTTAAAAAAGTTTGAAGTTGTTGTTGTTTTAGATTAAGTTCATTATAAAGTATTTGAACACTTAATATATCTTTTTGATTTGCTTTTCCATATTTGTAAAAATCTTTTAATAAAGATTCTAATTTTTCTACATTTAGTTTAAACTGTTTATATAAAAAGATTCTTTCTTCTAAAAGTTTTATTTTATAGGCATACTCGTAAATATTTGATTTAAGTTCAAGTTTTTTATTTTCTAGATTATATTTTGAAATCGTATAATCATTTGTAGCAACCTCTTTTGCCAATTGTAGTTTATCCCCTAAAGGAATAGCTTGAGTAAGTCCTATAAATTGACTTTGCATAGGTTCTTTGTTTCTTGCTCTGTAATCATTAAATTGAATATCTGTAGCACCAATATTTACTACAGGATTATCCCATTTTGTTGAAAGTGCAATTTGCTCTTTTGTTATATTAATAGAAGATTCCAGTGCTTTTAGAGATGAATTTTTCTCTAAAGCACTAGTTACAATACTATCTACTGATTGAGCATTTACAAACAAAGGTAAAAGTGCAGTTAATAGATATTGTTTTTTCATTATAAATTTACACTAGATCTGATTTTGTGAACTTTTCCATCAGCTGTTTTAAACAACAAATGGTATTGCCAAGTTCCACTCATAGATAAATTGATTAAAAATTTATATTTACCATCAACAAGTTTTGCTTTTCCTACATATTCCATATAAGGCATACCAGGCATCTCTGGCATAAAAAACTTTGCTTTAACTTTTGCATCTGTTACTGCTACACCATCTTTAGCAAGAGTTACAACAAATGTATTATCACCTACAACTAAAGATTTTTCAGATTGAAGTTGAACTTCATATCCATCTTTCTTACCTTTTAAATCGATTGGCTCTGCATTTAAAAGAATGCAAGAGAAGATTAAAATAGAAACTATTTTTAATAATTTCATAATGACTCCTTAAAAAATTTTAAGAAGTTTATTCCTTTAATATGGAAAGAGTGTGGAAATAATATAACTTAAATATATATAATTATATAATTTTAAAATATATTTATTGGAGTTTTCATGAAAAAAATTTTATCATTTTTAGTATATGCACTTTTATTTAGCATAATACCTATAATAAGTTTTTTATATATTTTTAATCAGGATACTGAAACTATTGTTGAACCTTTACCTCTTCAAGTTGCAGTAACAAATGAGCAATTTACAAACTACCCAGATAATCCAATTATTCAATTAAGAAACTCTTTTTTTAACAAGGATTTCAATAAACTAAATACAACTTTAAAAAATTTAGATATCTCTTTTGAGAACAAAAGTAAAGATGAAAAAAGTTTAATTGATAGTTACTATATTTTTGATATGAGAGATAAATCTTATGAACAACTTTTTAACTTGTGGATAGAAAAAACTCCTACAGCCTATACTGCTTATCTAGCAAGGGCAATATATTATTATAATATGGCATGGTTAGAAAGAGGGGGAGCATATGCAAATAAAACTAAAATAGAACAATTTGAAAAAATGTCAGAATATATGAAAAAAGCAAAAGAAGATTTAGAAACAAGTATAGGATTAAATAAAAAAACATACATATACTATTTATTATATATCAGGATATATAATACAATAGGAGAGGATAATCTAATAAAACAGACATTTGATGAATCAATATCTATTTACCCCGAATCATTTTATTTAAGAAAAGCATATATGCTCACATTGATTCCTAGATGGGGAGGTTCATATGAACAAATGCAATATTATATTAATACAATTGAACCTTTAATACATAAAAATCCAAAATTAAAACCTTTGAGTGCTGCAATTTTGATTGATAAAGCATCTTTGGCTTCATTATCTTCACGGTATGAAATATCAAATGAACTTTTAAAAGAAGCTCTGAATTTGACAAAAAAATATCCTTTAATCTATTTTAGAATAGGAAGAAATCTTTATTGGCTAAAAAAATATGATGAGGCATTAGAGTATATCAATAAAGCTATATCTATGGATAAGTACAATCAAGATTATTTTAGATATAGAGCAAAAATTTATGCAAAAATAGGTGATTTTGAAAATGCAAAAGAAGATATATTTTATGCTTATGCATTAAATCCAAGTAAAAAAGCTGTAAAAGATGATAGAAACTATATCTCGCGAGTTATGTATACAAAAGCAAGAGAATTGAGAGAAAAGTATAATAGTGATGAGGCTTTAAAACTTCTTTTAAGTGCATTAGAAGTAGATGAAAACAATAGTTATATTTATAATAGTTTAGCAAGAATCTATATGGATAGGTTAGAATTATCTACTGCTTATTCATATTGTTTAGATGCAATTGATAAAAATCCAAATGAGATTAATCATTATTTAGTAATGGATTTTATATTAGCAAAAGAGAATAAATGGGATTTAATTATAATGTATTGGAGCAGATTTATAGACTTAAATTCTGATAATGCAAGGGCATATTTAGAAAGAAGCGGGGCTTATTACCATAAAGGTGATTATAAAAATGCTGTTAAAGATGCCAAAAAGTCAATGCAATTAGGAAATGAAAAAGGTAAAGAGATTTATCATAAATATAAACACTTAGCGGAATAAAAGTTTAAAAAGTTAGGGTAAAACGAGTACCTTCATTTAGTTTAGATTCAATTGTGGGTTTTATTGAATACTTTTCACAAATATTATGAACAATATTAAGTCCAATTCCAAATCCACCACTAAACTCTGTAGCTCTATAGTATCTATTGAAAATATCTTTTATTTTAGACTTTTCTATACCAATTCCAGTATCTTTTATGATAAGAGAATTGTTTTTTAGGATAATATCTATATTTCCTTTTTGTTTATTGTATTTTATTGCATTTGATAGAATATTGTTAAAAAGTCTGATAAAATCATTTTCATCAATAGTGTAAAAGGTATTTTCAAGACTAGAATTCATAGTTATTTTTTTCTTTAAAGCTAAGGCTTCAAAATATTTTAATTGGGATTCAATTAAATCTTTTAGATTATACTCTTTGGGATTTGAGATATTTTGTTTATCTTCTAGAAATATAAAGGTTAGGTCTTTATAGACTTCAGAGATCCTTTGGGCTGCAAGTTTTATTCTTTTTACTTGTTTTGATGATAGATTCTCTTCATCTTCTGCTGACATCAAAATAGCACTAATTGGAGTATTTAATTCATGGGTTGTATCTTTTATAAAGTTATTTAGTCTAGTTCTTTCATCTTTTATTGGTTTTAAAAATAGTCTTGCTAGAAAAAAACCTATTATGGAAATAAATATATATATAAATAAAAAAAGTATAACTATCTCTTTTTGAAGAGCACTTAATCTATTGAAAAATACATTCTCTTTAATTGCTATATAGTAAATATTTAGATGTCCATATGTTGATTTATCAATAAGAATAAAATTTTTTTCATGCATTATAATATTTTTTGAAAAATCGATATTTTCATCTTTTAGGTTTCCATATAGGAGATTTTTATTTTTATCATAAAAAGAGATTTGATATATGTCTGTTTTTAAAAATTGATTCATATCTAAAGAGTTTCCACTCATATGTGCAAAAATTATTTGTGAAGAGATGTTTGACACTACATTTCTCATTTTTGTTTGTGCCAAATCAAAATATAGCTTCTTTTCATTTTGGTAATATAAAAAAGCAATTAGTATCATAAGAACGAATGATCCACCTAGATAAAGGGTGAAAAATCTTATAAATGTTTTTCTTTCACTTTGTGTTAGTTTGATAAAAAATCCTTTTTTGAGATTATAACATAAATGTTTTCCATAAAATTTACACAAAGTTATACTATACTTTTCTTTATGAAAATATTACTTTTAGAAGATGACACTCTATTAAATGAGATTATTGTAGAATTTTTAGAAGAGCTTGATTATGAAGTCTTTACAACTTTTGATGGACAAGAGGCTTTAGAAGCTATTTATGAAAATAGGTTTGATTTACTTATTTTAGATGTAAATGTACCTAGTTTAAATGGATTTGAACTTTTAAAAGAGTTAAAGTCAAACTCTATAGATATCCCCACAATATATATAACCTCTTTACACACTTCACAAGATATGGAAGATGGCTTTAAAGCAGGAGCTGATGATTATATAAAAAAACCTTTCCATTTAAGTGAGTTGAAGCTTAGAATAAACAATATTAAAAGACTAAGACATATAGAAGATAGTGGAGTTGTAAAATTATCTGAAAATATTTTTTATGATAATGATGAAAAGATACTAAAAATAAATGAAAAATCTAATCACTTATCGAAAACAGAAGCAAAAGTTTTTGAGTATTTTATAAAAAATAAAAATAAATCAGTCTCTATAGATGAGATATCTTTAAACAATTGGGTTTATGATGAGGTTCCCACTGCTACAACTATTAGAACCTATATAAAAAATCTTCGTAAAATTTTAGGAAAAGATAAAATCACCACAATAAAAGGTTTGGGATATAAACTTAATCTTTAAATGTTAATCTAAACGTTGTTCCAATATTCTCTTCTGATTCAACTTCAATCTTAATATCATATGTTTTACAAATATGATATACAATATTTAAGCCTATACCAAAACCACCTTGCTCTTTTGTGGCTCTATAATATCTTGAGAAAATATCTTTTATTCTATCTTTTTTTATTCCAATACCTGTATCTTTTATAGTAAGTACTCGATTTTTCAATGAGATATCAATATTCCCCTCTATTTTATTATATTTAATAGCATTTGAGATTAGATTATTAAATAATCTTGTGAAGTTTTCTTTATCTATTTTAAACATAGTAGGTTCTGTAGAAGCTGTAATCTTTAGACGTTTTTTTTGTGCAAAAGAGTCAAAATAGTCAAGTTGATTTTTTATAATTTCATCTAATTGAAGATTTTCTATGGCAGGTTTTTTACTGGCATCTTGTAAAAATAGATATACTAAATCTTTATATATCTCGGAGATTCTTTTTGCACTTAAATTTATTCTTTGTAGATTTTTTTGTGTTAGTGGTGCATCTTTACCTGTACTCATAAGAATAGCAGTAATTGGAGTATTTAACTCATGGGTTGTATCTTTTATAAAGTTATTTAGTTTTTTTCTTTCATTTATTATTGGACTAATAAATAAACTAGCTAGATAATATCCCACAACAGCAATAGTTGAATAGATTAAGAAGAAAGAGAAAACCAATCTTTCTGTTAAATCAACAATAATATCATGGTAAATATTTTCTCTAATAACAATATGATGTACCCCTAAATGACCCCTTGGAGTACTATCAACTAAAACATAACTATCATCTATTTTTTGTAATTTTTTTGATAAATCGATTTTATCTCTAATATTTCCTATAAGTTTTCTGTGTTGTTTATCATATAAAGCATAATCGTATTTAATAAAATTTGCCATTTTAGCTGTATTGATTGAAAGTCCTGAAAGATGTGCATATATTATAGTTGAAGAAACTTTTGAGGCTACATTTTGCATATTTGAAGTGATTAAATCGTATTGCAGTCTTGATTCCATTTTATAAAAAAGAAAAAAGATTATTGATAATAAGATTAAAGATGAGCCTAAATACAGACCCAAAAATTTACGAAAAGTTACCCTCTCACTTCTTGTTAAATCTATAACCAACTCCTTTGATTGTTTCTATATACTCTTCCCCTAAAATTTTTCTAATATTTTTTATATAAGTTCTTATGGTTGAAGAGGTAGGTAAACCTTCATAGGTCCAGATATTTGAACTTAGTTCATCTTGTGAGATACATCTATTTGCATTGTTGACTAAGTATTTTAATATCTGAGCTTCTTTTAAAGGCAATTTTGTTTTGATTGAATTATTGTTTACATAGTTTAATTTGCTGTTAAAAGATATATTTTCTGCAATCTCTATTTCATCACTATCTAAATGTAAAAGTCTTTTTATATTGTTTATCCTAAGTTCTAATTCTTTTAGTTCAAAAGGTTTTTTTAGATAATCATCAGCTCCTGAATTAAACCCTTCCTCTATATCTTCTACAGAATTTAGTGAGGTTATAAATATAGCTGGTGTTGTGATATTGTTTTCTCTTAAGCTTTTTAAAAATTCAAAGCCTGTCATATTTGGTACATTTACATCTAAAATCAATAAATCAAAATGGTTTTCATATATAACTTCACTGGCATTCATCCCGTCAAATACGCAAGTTACTTCATATCCTAAACCATTTAAAAACTCTTCAATTATCTCATTTAGAATTAAATCATCTTCTAATAATAGTATTTTCATGGGTATAAGTATAACATAGAAAATAAAAAATAGTCCCCACACTCTCTACACAAAAACTTAACAAAAGATAATTAAAATGCTAATACAAAAATTATTAAAAGGAGTTAGATATGAATTTTTTAGGTAAGTTGATTTTAGGGATGTTTTTAGGTTTTTCATTAGTTAATGCAACACCATTTATGTTGGATAAATCACATAGTGAAGTTGGATTTTCTGTTAAACACTTAATGATTTCAAATGTAAAAGGGGATTTTACAGATTATGATGGTGAAATCGATTTTGATTTAGATTCGAAAACATTTAATAAATTAAATGCAGTGATTAAAGCAACAAGTATTGATACAGGTATAGAAAAAAGAGATAATCACTTAAGAAGTGCAGATTTCTTTTATGCTGAAAAATTTCCAAATATAATTTTTAATATGAAGTCTTACAAAGATGGAAAAGTTATTGGTGATTTAACAATGAGAGGTGTTACAAAAGAGGTAACATTAGAAGTTGAAGAGTTAGCAAGTGTTAAAGATTTTAAAGGAAACAATAGAATAGGGTTTTCACTAACAGGAAAAGTAAATAGAATAGATTATGGTTTAAAATGGAATAAAGCCCTTGAATTTGGTGGGGTTGCTGTAAGTGAAGAAGTGAAACTTCAAATTGAAGTTGAAGCAATTGAAAAATAATTTAACTATATTTAATATATAAGTAAATAGAATAACAAACATAATAAAAGGAAATGCATGAAAAATCAAAAATTAAAGTTAGCAGGAGTTCTTTTAGGAGCTGCTCTAACTAGTACAGGTGCTTTTGCAGCAAGTGGTTCTTGTGGTGCTGGGAAATGTGGAAGTGAATCTAAAAAAGTAGAAAAAAAAGGTTCTTGTGGTGCTGGAAAGTGTGGTTCATCTGATAAAAAGATGATGCCAAAAGAGGACGAGATGTCTGGTAATTCTGGTAAAAAAACAAATATGGCTTGTGGTGCAGGTAAATGTGGTGCTGATATGAACAAAAAAGTTGAAGGTTCATGCGGTGCTGGAAAATGTGGTTGATTTAAGGTTTAATCAATGGCAAAACTTCAAGGCTGCGGACTAGGACTTAGAAGCAACTTTTTACTTGATGTTAAAAAGAGTGATTTCCAACCAGATTGGTGGGAAGTTACTCCTGAAAACTGGATGCATATGCCAAAAATATATGAAAAGGCATTTGAAGAAGCAGTTTTTTCAAGACCAACAGTTGCACATGGCTTATCACTTTCTATTGGTTCAGCAGAAAAAATCAATAAAAAATTTGTAAAACAGATAAAAGAGTTTTTAGATAGATACAATATAGAATATTATTCTGAACACCTTTCATTTTCATCTTTCAATGGAAAACAAAGTTATGAACTTTTACCAATACCAATGACTAAAAAGATGGTAAATATCGTTAGTGACAAGGTAAAAGAGGTTGAGGATATTATTCAAAGAAATCTGATACTTGAGAATGCTACATATTATTATGTTCCTTATGCAGAAATGGATGAGGTTGATTTTATAAATGAAGTATTGGAAAAATCTGGTGCAAAGATGCTTTTAGATGTTAATAATGTATTTGTTAACTCTGTAAATCACTCTTTTAAAGCAAGAAAATTTATAGATAAATTAGAGAAAAAACATATATCATATATGCATATGGCTGGGCATTATTTTGATGAAGAGGCAAATATAAGAATAGACTCTCATGGAATGCCTATATGTTCAGGTGTTTGGAAATTATTAGAATATACCTTAAAACAAATTGATTCCCCTGTAATGATTGAAAGGGACAATAATATCCCACCATTAGAAGAGTTAGCTAAAGAGTATGAAGCAATGAAAAAAATTGTACAAAGAGTAAGATATGCCTGAGTTGGAAAAAGAGGTACAAATAAGATTTTTAGATAATCTTTTAGACCAAAATAAGAGTTTTGATAACTCTCCTATAGCTACTTATCAAAAACTAGTTTTTCAAAGATATGAAGAGGTATTAAGAAATAGTTTTCCACTTTTTATAAAAGAAGTTGATGAAAAGCTTTTTGAAGATTCAATTAAAAAGTTTATGATTGAAACTCCTAGTACTCCATTTCTTTGGAAGGTACCAAAAGATTATATTAAATTTGTAAAGAAAAATAAGCTTTTTGAAAACCATAAATATCTTTACGAACTTCTTTATTTTGATTGGATAGAAATAGAGATTTATATGAAAGAGTATAGTTTTTCCAAACAAAAGAAATTTTCTTATAAAGATACATATAAGTTATCTAAAAGTGCCCGAATCAAGAAGTTTAAATACGATATTTTAAACAAAGAATACACTATAAAAAGAGAAAACTTTGTGGTTATCTATTATGATTTTGAATCAAATGAAGTTATCTATAGAGAGATAAATCCTTTGATTTATGAATTATTAGATAGATTAAATAAAAAACAAACTATAGGCAAAATTTTAAAAGAGATTTGTATTGAAAATGAAATAGACTTTAAAGAAGCAAAAAAGCTTCTAAAAGAGCCTTTAGTGGAACTATTATTGAATAAAGTATTTCTTTAAAGAATTACTTATATTCAATTCTATCTCTTCCTGCATTTTTTGCATCATAAAGTGCAATATCCGCTCTATTTAAAATAGATTTTACTGTATCACCTTTTTTTGATATAGTTACACCAAAACTTGCAGTTTTATGTTTTACCCTATAAAAAGGGTATTCAGAGATTTTATTTTTTATAGTTTCCATTAGTTTTAGAGTTCCCTCAAGGTCTGATTCTGGACAAATAATTACAAACTCTTCACCACCATATCTTCCAACAAAATCTGTTTTCCTTCTATTTGTATTTAATATGCTTGCAAGCTCTTCTAATACTTTATCTCCTGCTTGGTGTCCAAAAGTATCATTCACCTCTTTAAATTTATCTATATCAATAATTGCTAAACCAAAATAATGTCCAAATCTTTCATTTCTATTTATCTCTAACTCTAACAACTCTTCTATTTTTCTTCTATTATATAGGTTTGTTAATTTGTCAGTTGTTGCAAGCTTTTCTAAGGCTTTGTTTTTCTCTTCAATATCTTTTTGAGCTATTTCTAATAGTTTATTTGTTTTTATGATTTTTCTATTCCAATAAACAACTAAAAGTATAAATAATAAAGAACCAAGACCAACTTTCCATACAAGATCATAGTTTACACCTTTTTCATATTTTATAGGTATCCATTTACTAAAAATTTCCCTATGAATATCTTTTGTTAGACTATCTATTGTTTTTTGTAAAATATTTAGTAGGGTTGTATCATCTTTTACAACTGCCATAGAAAGTTTTAATGTTTCATCAATTTTCCCAGCTATTTTAAGTTCTCCAAAATATTTTTGCTGGAACTCATATCCTATACTAGCAAGGGTATCAATATATCCAAAAAGTTTTCCATTTTTTACTTTATCTAAACCCTCTTTTATATCTTCTACTTCAACTAAGTTAAGAGATGGGTATTTTTGTCTTAGGATTTTTACAAAAGCATCACCTTTTATAATTCCTATTTTTTCACCTTGTAAATCAAGAATATGATTTATAAATGGAACATCAACAGTTGTTGCCACAACTAAAGGTACATTTAAATAGTTACTTGTAAAGTTTAGATATTTTCTTCTTTCATAAGTATCCATCCCCAGAGCAATCATATCACATTTTCCCTCTTTTACATATGTTATTGATTCATTCCAGTTTTCTGTTTTAATCAGTTCAAATTTTGCAGATAAAACTTTTTCAAATAAACTATAATAATCAGAACTTATTCCTGTATGTTCCCCATTTTCATTTAAGCCCTCAAAAGGCAATCCATCGGGGTTTATGCAGTATTTGATAACTTTTGTATTTAAGTATGCTCTTTCATCTTTATTAAGCTCAACATGTCCACCTTTATACTCTTTTATTGAACCAATCCATTTAGTTACAAGAGCTTCTTTTTCTTTACTTGAGATTGAATCTAAGGCTTTTTGTAAGATAGAGGCTAATAGTGGTTTTTCAGGGTTTACTCCTAGTCTTAAATCCTCTTTTTTTGTATTTGGTAAAATTAATTCACTAGCAATTTTTATATTTGAGTATAAATTCTTTTTGATAAAATAGTTTATATTAGTTAAGTTTTGCATTAAAGCATCGATTTTCCCATAAACTAAATCCCTAGTTAACTCTTCATATGTGTCATAATAAACTAAATTTATATCCCCAACTTTTTTTAATTCTTCAATATAAAAAACATCTTTTAGTACCCCAACTTTTTTCCCTATTAGACTTTTAATATCAACATAGTCTCCAAAATCGTCCCTTACAAAAATAGTAATAGGAATATCATAATATGAACTTGTAAATGTAGTAAAAGGTTCTCTAAATTTTTTATATGAAATACTTGTTATAACATCTAATTCTTTATTTTTAAAGGCTGTGTAAATTGTAGTCCATTTTGCAATTGTTTTTTCAAAAACTAAGCCTGTACGTTGAGATATCATATTTAATAATTCGTGTTCAAATCCCACAGGAGTATTTTTTGTATAATAAGAAAAAGGGGCAAAATCTGGCATCATACCAACTTTTACTAGAGTATTTTTCTTTATGAACTCTTTTTCCTCTTCTGTAAAAGTAATCGGTTTTGCCAATATTTGAGTAGTGATAAAAAATAAAATACTTAATAACAAAATTCTCATAATAAGCCTTGAAATATTAATTTAATAGTGATTTATTATACAAGAACTAACTTGTAAAATGAGAATCACTATAGCGTAAAATTATATAGTATATGCAGTTAATAATTTTTTTGTATAAAAATATGCAAATATTGCAGCACTATATATCATAACTAAAACACCAATCCAAAGATAAATATAGTCTAAATTAAATATCACAACAATTGCATAAGCTATTATAAACTTTGCAACTATTTGTCTATATAAAGCAATATAAAAAATCATTTTTGGTCTTTTTATTCCTTGAAGTGTTGATACACATAAAAATAAAGTAACATAAGCATAAAAAATCCAAACAGCAACTAGTGTATATTCAAGTCCATAATTTATAACTGCTAAATCATCATCAAATTGACTAATAATTAGTTTTCCAAAGATATATAAAAACACAATACCAAAAGTAGAGATTATAAATCCATATTTTAATCCCTTGTCAAGTATTAGTTTAACTCTATCATATTTTTTTGCACCAAAGTTATTAGAAACTAAAGTAAGTACAGCAGAACTAAGCCCTAAAGCTGGCAAAAGCATAAGTTGTTCAACTCTCATTCCTATTCCAAAACCTGCTACTGCTTTAACTCCATATAATGATACAAAATAGATAAGAAGCATAGATCCAAAAGACATAATCATGATATTAGAACTAGATGGAAAACCTTGTACTAGTAAATCTTTATATATTTTTTTATTTGGATAAAAGTATTTTAAATTGTTGAAGTGTACAAGTTTTGTTTGAAGAACTTTATATAACATATAAATAGAGTTCATAAATTGTATTACAACCGTTGCAAAAGCTAAACCAGCTATTCCCATTGCTGGTATGGGTCCAAAGCCATAAAGAAATAAAGGGTTTAGTATTAAGTTTGCAAAGAAACCAACGATTAGAGTATTTCTATATGATTTTGTATCTCCTTTAGAGACTAAAATTGCATTAAAAGCATAATTTGTCATAAAGAAGATTGTACCTGCTAAAATCACATTGATATAGTCTAATCCCAATTGTAAATAATCATCACTAGCCCCTAATACTTTTAACATAAAAGGTGCTAACAATAAGCCTATTGCTGTAAGAACAAGTGCTAATAATTGCATAAACAATATACCTTTGTGGGCATATAGTGATGCAAGAAATTTTTTACTTCTTCCTGAGGCATTTCCTATTAAAGCAGTAATTGCAGCTGAAAAACCATATCCTAAGCCTGTAACCATAAAAAAAATCATAAATGATAAAGATAGGGCAGAAATAGCCTGTGTAGAGATTTGTCCTGCATAAAATATATCAACAACATTGTACATAGTATTAAAAAACATTCCTGTACTAGCAGGAAGTGCTATTTGCTTTAATAACGAGGGAATATCGTCATTTAATAAATATTTTGAATCTGTTTTCATAATTTCTCGATAATAATATAAAAGTAAATAAGACTGAATTAGTCCTAAATTGTTTTGGAATACTAACTAAATAAAGTTTAAAAAGATTTAGAATAGAAGATTAATCTTCTATCCTAATCATAGCAGGTTTTGCAGTTACTACTTTTGTTTCTTCAATTGTTTTAAGTGCGTCAACTATATTTTTTTCAACTGATGTGTGAGTTGATAATAAAATATGTGCACAAGTTCTATTTAGAGGTTTTTGAATCATTTTTTCAATAGAGATATTTCTTTCCCCTAAAATAGTGGCAATTTTTGCTAAAACGCCTGCTTTATCTTCAACTCTAAGTCTTAGATAATATTTTGTTTCGATGTTGTCTTTTGACATTAGTTTTAGGTTTTTACCATGTGGTTTTTCAAAACCTAACATTGGAGAACCTTTTCCACGTCTAGCAATATCAATAATATTTGCAACTACAGCTGATGCTGTAGCATCACCACCAGCTCCAGCTCCATAATACATAGTTTCACCAACTTTGTCTCCTATTACAGAAACACCATTCATAACGCCATCAACTTTTGCGATCATCTCTTCTTTTGGAATAAGAACAGGGTGAACTCTAAGCTCAATCTCATTTTCAACTTTTTTAGCAATTGTTAATAGCTTAATTGAGTAGTTAAACTCATTTGCAAAATCAATATCTTCAGGTGATATATCTTGAATACCTTCAATCAAGATATCTTCAGGTTTCGCATCAATTCCATAGGCAATAGAACCAAGAATAAGAAGTTTATGTGCTGCATCAAATCCACCAACATCAAATGTTGGGTCTGCTTCTGCATAACCTAAGTCTTGAGATTCTTTTAAAATAGTATCGTAATCTATACCTTCACCAATCATTTTTGTAAGCATATAGTTACAAGTACCATTCATGATACCTCTGATTGATTGGATATTATTTGCTGTTAATCCATCTCTTAAAGCATTAATAATTGGAATACCACCTGCTACTGCAGCTTCATATTCAAAAGCTGTATCCCCAGCTATTTCTTGAAGCTCATATCTATGATAAGCAAGAAGTGCTTTATTTGCAGTAACTACAGCTTTACCTTTTTCTAAAGCTTTCTTTACTATTTCGTAAGGTTTTTCAATACCACCCATAAGTTCAACAATAACATCAATTGAGTCATCATTTAAAACTTTTTCAACATCGTCTGTTAATTCGATTGTTACATCTCTTTTTTTACTAAGACTACTAACAACACCTACTGCAGGCACAATTTCACAACCAGCTCTTGCTGTGATAATATCTTTATTGTCTCTTAAGATATTTGCAACACTAGCTCCAACAGTTCCTACTCCGATTATTCCTATTTTCATAAAATTTCCTATAAACTATTTAAATATTTTTTTATGTTTTTTGCAGCTTGTCTGATTCTTTTTTCATTTTCAATCAGGGCTATTCTTACATATTGGTCACCATAATGACCAAAACCAATACCTGGGCTTACTGCAACTTTAGCTTCTGTTAGAAGCTGTTTAGAAAACTCCATACTTCCAAGGTGTCTTGCCTTTTCTGGAATTTTTGCCCAAATAAACATTGAAGCATTTGGAACACTCATATCCCAACCAGCATCTTTAAATGCTTCAACCATAATATCTCTTCTTTTTCTATATTTTTCAGTATGCTCTGCAACACAATCTTGTGGTCCATCAAGTGCAACGGTAGCTGCAACTTGAATAGGGGTAAACATACCATAGTCAAGCCAAGATTTGATTCTTTTTAAAGCTCCAACAAGTTTTTCATTACCTACTATGAAACCAACTCTCCATCCTGCCATATTGTATGACTTAGATAAAGTAAATGACTCAACAGCAACTTCAAGTGCACCTTCAGCTTGGAAGATTGATGGAGTTTTATAACCATCAAAAGTGATATCTGCATATGCAATATCAGAGATGATATAAAATCTTTCTTGTTTTGCCAAATCAACTAATCTTTGGTAAAACTCAGGTGTAACTGTGGCACAAGATGGGTTGTGTGGGAAGTTAACCAATACATATTTTACTTTTGGAATTGATTCTCTTAATGTTTTATTTAATCTTTCAAAAAACTCATCTTCATCAACTTTGAAGCTTTCTTCATCAAATGGTAATTCAAAATTGTGAATTGCTCCACCTGCAAGCATAAATGCATATGAGTGAATAGGGTAAGTTGGATCTGGAACAACTGCTACGTCACCAACATTTACAATTGCTTGAACTAGGTGAACATACCCCTCTTTACTTCCCATAGTTGCAACTGCGTGTTTATTTGGATCTAAATAATCAACCCCATATTTTCTTTTATACCAGTTACAAATTGCAAGTCTTAGTTTATAAATTCCCGCACTTGCACTATATCCATGGTTTTTTGGTTTTGTTGCTGCTTCAATTAACTTATCTGTTATATGTTGAGGTGCAGGACCATCTGGGTTACCCATTGAGAAATCTATAATATCCTCACCGGCTCTTCTTGCTTCCATTTTAATATTATTAACTTCTGCAAACACATAGTTTGGAAGTCTTTTCATTCTTTCAAATTCGATCTCTGGAAACATTTTTTTTACTCCTTAATTATTACACTTAAACCACGCTTTATATTTGCTAGCGTGTAAATATCATCTATTTTTATATAATTAGTCTCTTCTGGAATTTCTAATAGAAGAGAATCCTTCTTTTCTTCTGCTTTTACGATAGCTAGAATATCTAGATGTTTATCATAAAAAACCACTTGAGGAAACCATTCATTACCATATTTTGAAATTATGTTAATAATCTTTGCATTTTCTATTTTAATAAAATACGGACTTAACGGTTTCCTGAAATTTACCCTCTCATTGTTTGTAATTGTATACGCATTTGAAAGGATAGAGTTAGATGTATCAATCTCATACACCCACTTTACAAACCCCTCTTGTTTGATATCAACAAATTTGCAATTGTTTTTTGCTAATTCCTTTGATAACATAAGAGGGTCGATGGCGGCCTCGGTTTTTAGGTTAATTGTCCATCTAATAACTTTATTTTCTTCGTAAATTAACTCTTTTGTAAAATAGTGATAATATCCCAATGCTGTTAAAGAATCAGAAATGATTTTCATAGATTTAATAGGATCGTTAGAGATTTTAAAAGTTATTGAAATATCTTCTGGTCTATCTAATCCAACCTTTAGTAATCCATTTTCCTTAAGTTTCTCCATTACTGTAATATAATTAACACTTCCATCTGAATAAAATGCAGAGTTTTTTTGAAATAAATAGTCTATTAAACTTCTATTTTCATTAAACTCTTTATATCCTATAATATTTTGAATCTTATCATCCAAAACAGAAGCATTCAACACTATTACACTAATAAAAAGTAAACTTAATTTTTTTATCATTTTCCACTCTTATTTTTTTAAGTTATAAATTAATATTCCACCAGCAACAGATACATTTAAAGAATCAAAGTCATTTGACATCTTTATTGAAATCTTTTGATCAAGCTTTTTTATCATCTTGTTTGAAAGGCCATCACCTTCACTTCCAAGCACTAATGCCGTTTTCTCACAATTGTTTTCAAAACCTTTTAAGTCAATACCATCCATAGATGCTCCAAAAAGTTTGAATCCATTTTGTTTTAATTCATTGGCTACATCCAATGAGTTTGGATTATGACAAAAGGAAATATCAAAAAGTGCTCCGCTACTAGTTCTTGCTATACCTTCAAAGTTTAGTTGTCTTACATTGCTTGCAATTATTGTATTTACACCCAAAGAGTAAGCTGTCCGACAAATTGCTCCAATATTTCCAACGTCAGTAAGTCCATCTAAAACAATAACAAAATCTGAATCTTTGATATCTTTTAAAGATGAAGTTTCAAACTCTTTTAGTCTTAGAAAAAATCCTTGGTGGTTTCCACCTTTTGCTAAACTTTGTGCTTTTTTATTATCAAGCTTTATAATTTTTTTATTTAGACTTGTAAATCTTTTAAATAGTTTTGGTTCAATATCTTTTGAAAACATAACTTCTTCTATAAGATTTGGATGTCTATCAAGTACGTAGAGTACTACTTGTTTTCCGTATATAATCATGGGCTAGATTTTATCTAAAATTTGTTGATAATTCACTTTTAAATGGAAATAATATTTACTAATAATAGAATATATAAAAATTTTTTTATTGAGATAGTTGATTATATATCTCTTTTACACTTTTCCCTGTAAGTTTAGCTATTAGTTTTGCTTTTATTTTTGGTGCTAAATCAAGCTCTTCTATATCTGAAAGCTCTAGATTTTCACCTTTTGTTTTTGTAGGTTCAATTATTATAACCCATTCACCTTTTATATTTTCATTTTTAAATTGTTCAAAAAGATTTGAAGCAGTATCTTTATAAATCTTTTGGTGAAGTTTAGTAAGCTCTTTTGCTAAAAAAAGTGTTCTATTTTCATCTATATTTTTAATCTCTTCTAATGTTTTTAAAAGTCTATGTGGTGATTCATAAAGTATAGGTAAAATTGAGCTTTGCATAACTTGTGAAAGTTTTTGGTGTCTCTCTTTTCCTTTGTGAGCTAAAAATCCATAAAATGTAAATTCTGTTTGTTCAAATCCACTCATCGCAAAAGCTGTCAAAACTGCATTTGCTCCAGGAATAACATCATAAACGATATTATTTTGAATACAAAACTCTACAAGTGAAGCTCCAGGATCTGATACACAAGGCATCCCTGCATCACTAACATATACAATATTTTTTTCAAAATCTTCTGATGTTAAAGTTTTTAGTATCTGTTTTTCGTTGTGTGAATGAAATGATTTAAAATCACTACAGTTGAATTGTAAATTTTCTCTTTGGGATAAAAGTTGAAGAAGTTTTTTTGTAACTCTTGTGTCTTCACAAAAGATTAATTCCGCATCCAATAGGGCAGTGATTGCTCTTTTAGAGATATCCTCTAAATTTCCTATTGGGGTTGGAACTAAAGTTAACACTTGCTGTAAGCTAGAATTATTTTTTAGCGTATTTAGCTTTGAATTTTTCTACTCTACCAGCAGCATCAACAATTTTGTGCTCACCAGTGAAGAATGGGTGGCAAGCTGAACAAATGTCGATTCTCATTGACTCAACATTTGATTTTGTTTCAAATGTGTTTCCGCAAGCACAAGATACTGTACAAGCTTTGTAATCTGGGTGAATATCTTTTTTCACTTGATTTTCCTTAGTTTGGTTAATGTCTAATAAAAGGTCGAATCTCTTGCCGCCCTTTACTAAACTCTTAAAATGAAATCGGATTATATCTAAAAAAACTTAAGTATCTCTGAATTTAAGTTTTCTATAAAGTTTGAAGTTTTTTCTTTAAATTGACCCTTGTTGAAAGTGTTTTGTCTTTTTGCTAGTTTTGCTGTATTTAGACTGATTTTTTCTTCTAACTCTTTTTTGTTTAGTTTTCCATCTAAATAATCAAGGGTTTCAATAATACCAATGGAACTCATACAATTTGGCTCTCTTGTGTATTTACCTTCTAAATAGATTACTTCATCGATAACACCGTCTTTTATCATCTGATTAGTTCTTAAAGCTATTCTTTCACGAAGTTTTTCCCTATCCCAAACTATTTCAAATATCTTTAAATCTTTTGCAACAGGCTCTTTTGGGTTTAGTTCAAAGTATTTTGATGGAGCCATTCCACTTTGTTTATAGATAGAAAAAGCTTTTCTAATACGATAAGAATCATTTGAAGAGATTTTTTCCATATACTCTTTATCTAAGTTGTATAACATCTCATAAGTTTCTTGCTCAGAACTCTCAAGTGGAAACTCTTTTTCAATACCTGTTGATAAACCTTCTATTAAAGCTTTTAGATAGAACCCTGTTCCTCCTACAATAATAAGATTATTGTTATTGTTTTTTGCATACTCTTTTGCATCTTTGTATGTTTGGATAAACTGGATTACATCAAAGTTTTCATTTGGATACACTTCATCTATACCAAAATGTTTTATATCACCTCTTTCCTCTTTTGTAGGCTTTGCTGAGGCTATATCTATCTCTTTGTAAACTGATAAAGAGTCTAAAGAGAGAATAATAGAATTTGTTTTTTGAGCAATATCTATTGATAGTGCAGTTTTTCCTGAGGCAGTTGAGCCAATAATTGCAATTTCTTTCATAAAAAAATTGTATCAAAATTTTACTCTTATTTTGATATACTTTCGCCCATGGAAAATATAAAACGAATTTTAAACAATTTTAATGAACTAGTTATGTTCAAACACTCAATTTTTGCTTTACCTTTTATCTTTATTGCTATGATTGTTTCATCAGTTGAAGTAAATGGTAGTGCGTGGTTTGGCTTTAAATTACTTATTTTAGGTGTATTAGCCGCTGTTAGTGCAAGAAATTTTGCAATGGGTTTCAATAGATATATGGATAGAGATATTGATGCTTTAAATCCAAGAACAATAAATAGACCAAATGTAGATGGAAGAGTAACTCCTACTCAAATGCTAGTTTTTGTTATTTTGAATGCTTTAGCTTTTATAGTGGTGGCATATTTTGTAAATGACTTGGCATTTTATCTTTCAATACCTATTTTATTTGTTATAGGTTCATATTCTTATTTTAAAAGATTCTCTTATCTAGCTCACATAATACTTGGTATCTCTTTAGGTTTAGCTCCAATTGCAGGAGTTGTAGCAATTAGTGAAACTATAACTTTATGGTCAGTTTTATTAAGTATCGGTGTTATGTTTTGGGTTGCAGGCTTTGACTTATTGTATTCTTTACAAGATATTGAAGTTGATAAAAAGTTAGGATTACACTCAATACCTAGTAAATTTGGTGCAAAAAAGACAATGCTTATCTCAAAAATGTTTCACTTATGTACTGTTTTGTTTTGGTTTTTATTTGTTATTACTTCAACTAGTGGAATCTTTGCTTATTTAGCTGTAATAGTTGCAGCAGTTATGCTTACATATGAACATATTTTAGTAAATAGAGACTTCACAAAAATCGATAAAGCTTTTTTTACAGTTAACGGATATCTGGGGATTGTATTTTTCTTCTTGATACTTATTGACTCATTTTGAGACAAAGTTTAATCAACATTTAAAAATAACTTAAAAACTTTTTAGTTGTATTTCAATATAATATTGAAATCAATTAAAAAGGCCTTTTTATGAGCAATAAACTAAAAGAAGTAACATATCTAACAAAAAAAGATTTAAAAAAACTAGATATCGTTTTACCTGGCAAGTATACAAACACTTTTGAAAATATTGCAAAGGTTTTAGAAGTTGATTTAGAGGACAAACAGATTGTAATAAAAGACTTAAGTAGCGATATTGACCACTTAAATAATATTGTTGACCAAACAAGTAAAAATTTAAATCAAATACAAAAATCTACTGAAGATGCCCAACAAGCAATAAAAGATAAAAATGAAAAGACTCTAGAAGAGATAAGTAAAGAGTTAAAAAAGATGAAAGAAGAGATTGCTTTTTTACAAAAACAACTTTTCTCAGATCCTTTAACTGGAGCACTAAACAGAAAATGGTTAAATGAAACATACCTAAAAG
The DNA here is from genome assembly GCF_963675975.1 of Halarcobacter sp. Classification (NCBI taxonomy): domain Bacteria; kingdom Pseudomonadati; phylum Campylobacterota; class Epsilonproteobacteria; order Campylobacterales; family Arcobacteraceae; genus Halarcobacter; species Halarcobacter sp. Next base: position 872,990 of record NZ_OY780939.1, read on the forward strand.
ATGATTGTTTTCAAAATGATGGATTTATTGCTTTTTTAGATTTAAATGATTTCAAAAAAATAAATGACACTTATGGTCATCTTGTAGGTGACCAAGTTTTAAAATATCTAGTTAAGTTTTTAAAAAAAGAGTTAACTTTCCCTGGTGTCGATATAGTAAGATATGCAGGAGATGAATTCTTACTTTTATTTAATAGAAGTAAAGTAACCATTCCTAATATAAATAGAGTGGTAAATGAACTACAAATAAAACTAGCAAAACAAAATCTAAAATCCTCAAAAATAGATAGCTTGCACTTCTCTTTTGCCTATGGTTTGACAACTTTCAAACATGGTGATACTTTTGATGAAATACTAGAGATAGTAGATGAATTGATGTATAAAAATAAACAAGAAGCAAAATAAAACGATAATCTTAAACTTAACTTAATCTTAAGTTCCTACTTATACAAAACTATTAAGAAAAATGTATTAAAAAATTATATATAGTTGAATTAACGGTAATTCTAGGTACTACTTGACAAAACAATATATATTGTTTATAATGGTAATAAAATATAGAGAAAGGATATAATTATGAGTATTTATAAATTAAAACTAGATGCAAATATGCAAACAAGTAAAAAAGCAAGTTTTACAAATCTCTCAATTTACCTTGGAATAATTTTAGCAGCAGCAGTAATTTTTGCTTTTATCTAACTCTAGAGTCTAAACTAAGTAGAATTCAGAGTAGTTTAAACATAGTGTGTGTAAAATTCGCACTCTAAAGTGTATTTACACACAAGCGCGTCTGTGGCTCAACTGGATAGAGCGCCGGGTTTCGGCCCCGGTGGTTGTGGGTTCGAATCCTACCAGGCGTGCCATTTAGAAGCTCGATATAATGAACTCTGTAGAGTTTTTATATCGGGCTTTATTATTTTAATAAAATTTAAATTCCAACCTATTTCCAACTATTACTCAAAAGATAAATGTTTATTTGAAAGATTTCTACCTTCCCATAACATAGAAAGAAAATATTGATACCGTTTAGAAATAAAATCTATTTCTATATCAAATAGTTCTTCAATAAAAATAATAGCATTAGTTCTGTTTCTTTCTATAATACCATGCTGAACTTTGTCTTTTAGTAATTCAATTCTATAATTTCTAATTGCTTGTATTAAAGAATTTCTATCTATATTTTTTAAATCAACAGTTTCACTCTGGAAAGCTCGATACATTAATATAAGTTCTGCTTGATAATTAGAAATTGATTTTTTAGATTTTTCAACAATTCTATATCTTATCGAATTAGAGATCAATTCATCTTCTATATATATATTATGAGATGGTTCTTCACTCTCTTTGAATAAAAAATACAATGCATTTTCATCAATTGTTGCTAACTTTTCTAATAATGTTCCTATGGCATTTCTTGATTTCCATCCACTTATTGTAGATTGTTGAGTATTTAATACTGTAGCTAATTCTGTTGTATTTTTTACATTGAAATACAATATTAATTTTTCAATAAGCTTGCCTGCATTCATAATTAACCTTTTTTTATGATAATTTATTGAAATATACAATAATAATGATAAAAAATAAAGAAAATATTTAGAAAGTAAATAAAAAGTATTGACATATATTGAAATATTTGATATTATCTTGATTAATTATTTATTATCTAAATATTTATTTAATAAATAATGATTATATTTAAATATGAAAGGAATAAAATGAGTTGTACATATAATTATAAATATGAGAAAAGTGATATTTATATGGATATATACAAAAATCCAGATGAAAAATGGAAAGATATAATTGTAAATAATCCAGAAATGCGTAATAGAATAACTGTCAATGAACTAGAATTATCATCTATACTTGGACAAGGAGCATCAGTCTCAACATTAAGTACTTTACGTAGTGCAGGGAAACAGTATATTGAATATATACAAATAAAAAAAAGATCAAGAGTACTTTATCCATTAATTAATATATGTGAATTTACAACTGAGATGAAAATTGCGAATAAACATGATTGGCTTGTAAGACAGATTAAAAAATCTGACTATTTAGAGTTAAATAGTAATATAATAAATCAAAATACTATTGCAAAAATATTAGGTGTTAAGCCAGGAACAATAATAGAGTATAGAAAAGAAGGATTATTTATTGAACCTATAAAAGTAAAAGGAACGTTATTTTTAATAGACAATTTAGTTAGCTGGGTATTAAAAAATTCAATTAAGTGCGTGTAAAGAGTGTATATTGAAAGATCTAGAATTAAAATTAAAATTAACGAATGAGAGTCAAAAAAAAATGATTAATTGGTTCTCAAGACAAAATGAAGAAATAAAACTAAAAATATTTGAAGAAAAGAGAAATCATTTTTTTAAACTGAAACAAGATATCAATGAAAAAAATGAAATAGTTGATTACATGTCTTTTATTTTAGCCGTAAAAGTTATCCATGAAAAGCTTGATTATCTGAATAAAAAAAATAAAAGCAAATCATTAAATGAAATTACCCACATCACTAATCTTGAATTGAAATCATTTAAGAAAGTATCAAAAAAAGAAAAGTATGATGCAATTGTGGATAGGTTTTCAATTATAGATAAGTTGAGAGAAGAGAGTTACAGCTGGAGAGATATTTCGCTGATTTTTAAAACTAAATATAGACAAGATGTCTCACATCAATACATAAAAAATGTATATGAGGAGTTAAAGGATGGACAATAATTCAGTATTATATGGAATTATCTATATAATCACATTAATAATAAGTGTAGTGATAATTAAAAATAATATAAAGAGAATCTTTATTAGTTTTCTTGTTCAAGAAAGAAAAAAAATCAAAAAAAGTATAGATGAAATATTACTTGTGCACAACAATGATATTGAGAATCTTAGTAGAAAATTGCACTTAAGTAGAGATCAATTAAAACGAATAGATCTAACTTTGCATCCTTTAAAAGACACTACAGAAACGATTATGAATGATCTTCATGGCATTTCACTACTTACAGTTGCCATAAAAAACACACTTGATGAAAGAAAAAAACTTGAAGAAAAAATAAAAGTTTTGAAAAAAGAGAATACAAGATTAAGAGAAAATATTAGAGAAATGGAACTAAGATTATAAAGGGGGATTTAACACTCCCTAATTAAAGACCATTAAATATTCAGTAGCCAATAGATTATGAAATTGTAACATAGTCTATCTTAGTGGAACGATTTGTTCCAAATATTACAGGTTGTGGAACAGTCAGCATCTAGCCAAATTTTAAAGCTTTATTCAAAGATTAATATAAAAAAGTTTATGGAATGTTAGAATATTTATATTACTTTAATTTAAGTTGTTTAATAGTACCGGTTTTGAAAACCGGCGAGGTTCACGCCTCCGAGAGTTCGAATCTCTTGCTCTCTGCCACTTTTTCTAAAATCAATCAAATTTTTTAACTTCAAATCAATTTTTAATCAATACCTTTTTATATTTTTTGACACAAATTTGACTTGCTATTTTGACCTGAATTTGTCATAGAAATCTATTGGAATTACTGATAGAAAGCATGATTGTTCTATAAGTCACTATCAATACTTTGGAAAAAGTTTTCGATTTATTCAACCAAATTATGCTGGAAAAAATATGTTGTACACTTTAGACAAATAAATAAAACTGAAGGTTAAGGAAGAATAATATTAGAAGATGGATAACAAGTATCATATCAGATTGGTCTGGAATAAAAAGATCCACAAGCCAAATACATAACTGCTTTATTGTATAGATTTTTTATAAATAATAAATTAAACACTTATTTGATATTATCTTTCAGCTTTTAATAATATATTTGAATAGTTTTAGAATTTTAAAATATTATTATAAAACTATTGAAAGTTAAACTTCTTGCTAAATTTATTATTTGAGCCTTTGTTGACATAGTCATTATTAATGAATTTATATAAAATTTAATCTTGGATAATTCAATGTACAAAATTGATTTAAATGAAGCTCTCTATAAATCTTTAAAAGAAGATTATAAAAAGCATAAAGAAAACAAACAATATCAGTCTCAACTACAGTGTGGATTTGATTATATGGAAGCTTTGATTAAACTTTTTGGGACTCTATCCATTTCAGTGATAAAAGATATAGACAATGATTTATTTGAGGAGTTATTTAGTAAAAACTTTAAACTTTGCCCATCTTTAGGTGACTTCAAAAGTTTAACTACTACACCATTTTCTAAAAATAGTAAAAAGATAATAAATAAAAAAGAACTTAATAAAATATATAGTTTTTTAGATAAGCTTTTTTATGAAAAAGTATCTTTAGAATTAATAGATATGAATTTGTTATATGAAGGTAAAATTAAAACTAAAACTATCAATTCAACAATCATTTTATTAAATGAATACGTTGTTAGTTTTAGAAATAAACTAAAAGGACATGGTGCTTCATTTAAAAATGAAGATACTAAGCAAATAAATGCAATTTTAGAATCTTTAGACAAGCTTTTAAATCATTTAGAATCAAAATATGAAGAAATTTTAAAAGAAATAGATTTTTATTTAATAGAGGATATTAAACAGTTAAAAATATACCATACAAATTCTAATACTACTTGTGAACTTTTACCTATAGTTTCATATGTTAAGTGTGAGAAGCTATCTTGTAGTTTAGATCCTAAAGTTAAATTATTCTTTTATAATGATGGAAAAGAATCTAAATCCCACTATTTAGATTATAGTTATAACCATTATTATCAAATAACCTCAAAAAATGAAATATATGAAAATTTAACTAAATTACAAGAAGAGATTCTTCAACATTCAAGTTCAGATATACAAAGACAATCACATTTACTATCACATTTTGTTGGACGTGAAGAGGAACTTAAGCTAGCAAAAGAACATATATTAAAATCTATTAATAATAGAAACTCATCGTTTATAAGTATAATGGGAGAGCCAGGAATTGGAAAATCAGCATTCTTAAGTCAACTACAACAAATTATAATTGAAGATGAGAATCTTCAAAATGAAATTAATACTTATACTTTTTTTGCTCAAAAGAATAAAATGGGTGGAAATACAGAAGAAGATAAATATATATGGAACAAACTAAGTTCATATTTTAATAATCATGGTGTAAGTATAAAACAAGAGGGTGAATTTAGTTTAATTAAAAATCTTGAAACATTATTTCAAGCATATGAAAATGACACTAAAACTAAACCCCTAATTTTAATAATTGATGGATTAGATGAGTTCTCAAATCCAGAAGATATAATTAGAAAAATACCATTAAATTTTAATTCAAAAATTCAATTAATATACTCTTCAAGACCATATTCGAATATTAAAAAGATAATAAGTTCTATATTATCAACATGTGAATCTTTAAATATATTAAACCAAGATAATCTTATTAAAGAAGGGAGTTCATTTATTATAGGTAGACTGAAGGATGATGATGTAAAAGAGCTTTTATCAAGAGTTTTACCTAAGAAAGAATTTCCTATAGAGTCTGATGATTATATTGAAGTGACTAATACAATAATTGAAAAGTCAGAATCAGTACCACTGTATATTCACTACATTACACAGTTATTTAAAGAAAAAAATATTTCTCATAATGAAAACATTGTATATGAAATAAAACAATGGGCAAAAAAACTTCCTCCAAAACTGGCAAACTTTTATATACAAACCTTTAAAGAAATTAAACCTTTATCAAGGTCTATTCTTCAAGTGGTAATGCTCTCATACTCAAATATTAGTAAAGAAGATTTATATACAATTTTAAAAGCCACAGAACCTAACAGATTTAATGACTTAGATGAAACATCTTTTATAGAAAATCATTTTAATGAAATTGAGATATTTTTAAGTATAGATAATGAATCTAAATATAGTTTCTATCACTTGTCAGTTAAAGAACAACTAGTTGAATATTTTAAAGATATTAATCAAGCATTTTCTTTTAATAAAGAAAAATTAGACTCGATAATGTATCAAGCACATATAGATTTTTATTCAAATAAAATTGATGATATTTTATACATAAAGAAAAACTCAGATTTGTACAATTTTTTAGAATCTTTATCTAAAAATATTAATAAAGATAATATTTCAAGTTATTATAAAGATAACTATTTTCATATTTTAAATACCCTTGTATGGAGTAATATTTATATTTCAATGATTAATCATGAAAACATGAAAAATGAAAAATATGAATCTATTAAAAATCATGTAGATTTAACAGAAGAAAATATTAATGAAGTAAATAATTTCTTTAATTTATTTAACAAAAAAGAAAACAAACATCTATTTGAAATAAGATATGCTTATGAGTTGGCTTTTATAGCAAAAGACTATAAAAAAGTATTAGTGTATAAAGATATGTACGAAAAGTTTGTTCAAGATTTATTTTTGGATATAGCACTTAATATAGATAAATTAGATTATATACAAAAGTTTGTAGAACATAAAGATGATTGGGCTAATGCTTTAAATGAAGATATTCAAGAGATTATTATAAATATAATCTCACAACAAGAAGTTTTAGATGACAGTTTTTATGATGTATTGTTATTTTTGGAAGATAATCATAGTGTGCAACTTTTTTCTAAAATATCAATTCAAAAGGCTTTAGAGCTACAGGAAAATTTTCCTGAATGGTATAAAGTTGATGCACTTAAAAAAATTATAAGTAAAACAGTTGATGAGAAAATATTAGATAAAGTTTTAGATATAGCTAAAATTAATATTGAATGGGGTACGTTACAAGTTATTCCAAAAATTGTATCAAAAATTGATAATATCGAAAAAGCTTTAGAAATAACAAATAATATTTCTGATCATCATTACAAATTTGAAGCCTTAGTAAATATATTATCTAAAATGGGTGATATTCAAAAAGCTTTAGAAATAGTAAATAATATTTCTGTTGAAGAAGACAAATCAAAAGCATTGAGCTATATAGTATCTAAAATTGATGATACTAATAAAGCATTAGAAATAATAAATAATATTTCTGTTGAAGAAGACAAATCAAAAGCATTGAGCTATATAGTATCTAAAATTGATGATACTAATAAAGCATTAGAAATAATAAATAGTATTTCTGTTGAAGAAGACAAATCAAAAGCATTAAGTTATATAGTATCCAAAATTGATGATACTGATAAAGCATTAGAAATAATAAATAGTATTTCTGTTGAAGAAGACAAATCAAAAGCATTAAGTTATATAGTATCCAAAATTGATGATACTGATAAAGCATTAGAAATAATAAATAGTATTTCTTATAAAGTAGATTCTATAACAGCATATTCTCATTTTCTATCAAAAATTAATAAAATTGATGAAGCTTTAGAATTAGTTAATGATATTTCCGATAGATGGTATAAATCAAAAGTACTCAGAAATTTAGCATCTAAAATAGATGATATTGAAAAAGCATTAGAAATAGCATATAGTATAAATGATAAAATAGATAAATCAAATGCTCTTATAAATATAGGAATAAAAGCAAATAATAAAAATATATTAGAAAAAGCATTAGAATTTATAAATAGTATTATCTCTTATGAAAGAATTGAATTTGATTTAATTACAAAAATAGTTTTAAATACAAATTATAAAGAAATATTAGAAAAATCTATACAAATAGTTAACGATGCTACTCATTTGAGGTACAAATTTAATACACTTGTAAATATTGCATCAAAAACAAATGACATTGATAAAGCCATAGCAATAGCAAATAGTATTTCTGTTGATGAATACAAATCAAAAGCTCTTATAAATGTATTATCAAAAATAAGTGATATTGAAAAGGCAATTCTGATTATACAGATAGTTAATAAAATTCCTTCTAAAATTTATAGAACACCTATTCTTTCACATTTGTTGTTGAAAATAAAAGATACTGAAAAAGCTCTAGAACTAGTAAATAGTATTTCCGATAAAGAGGATAGAATTGAATTTTTATTTGATATTGCAATAAAAACTAATGATTTGGAAAAAGCTCTAGAAATAATAAATAGTATTTCTGATGAATCCTATAAAATTGAACTTCTTGAACAAATAATATCAAATACAGAAGATAAAAAAATATTAGATAAAGCTTTTAAAATAGTAAATTGCATAATTAATGAATATTCTAAATCAAGGCTTTTAATAAATATATTATCAAAAATTAATAAAATTGATGAAGCTTTAAAAATATTTGATACTATTGATGCTTATGAATGGGATAAAGCCGATGTCCTTGCAGATATATTATCAAATACTAATAATAATAAAATATTAAAAAAAGTTCCAGAAATAATAAATAGTTTTACTAATATATACGACGAGTGGGATAAACCTGGTTCTGTTTCTTATATTGTACTTCAAATAAAAGATACTAAAAAAGCTCTAGAAATAGCAAATAGTATCTATGATGAAAATGATAAAATTGAATCTCTATTAGCTATTGCAATGAAAACTAATGAGATAGAAATAGCATTGGAAATAGCAAGTATTATCTCTAGTGAAAATTATAAATCTAAAATATTTTTATCTGTAATATCTAAAATAAATGAGATGGAAATAGCATTAGAAATAGTAAATAGTATTTCTGTTGAAAATTATAAATTAGAAGCCTTTATTAACATAATATCAAGAACAGTTGATGAAGAAATATTAAATAAAGTTTTAGAAAAAGCTAATAATATTACTAATGAAAATTATAAATCTAAAATACTTTCATATGTAATATCAAAAACAAATGATCTTGAAAAAGCTTTAGAAATAGCAAATAATATCTCAGATGAAAGTTATAAATTAGAAGCTTTTAAAAACATTATATCAAGAATAATTGATGAAAAATTACAAAATAAAGTTTTAGGAAGATTGGTGAATTACTCAATTAATTTGAAGAATTATTATGAATTAAAACTAGAAATTGATAAAAAAACAAATTTATTAAACTATCTATTTTATAATAAGTTATTTAATCAAAATACAAATATAAACGAAACTATAGATATTCTTTCTTTACTATCACCTGATGATGTATTAGATTATTATAATATTGAATTTCAAGTTGAAAATAATAAAGATTCAAAACTATATAGTTTACTTGAAAAAATGATAAGTAATAGTGGAGACAAAAAAATATTTACAACTATAAAAGAAGAAGTAAGAAATGATGATTTTATGCTTGAAAAATTCATAAATTTATATGGTAATGAACTTGATATAACAAAAGATGAGTATGAAGAAGAATTTACATATAAAACTTTTAAAAGAAATATAGAATATTTTAAAGAAAGTTTAAAGTGAGTAGAATAATAATATACGGAGATATTCATGGATGTCTTGAAGAATTTAAAAATCTTAGAAAAAAAATTGATTTTAATGAAAATGATAAAGAAATTGTAATTGGAGATATTTTAGACAAGGGTCCCTATTCAGTTGAAACTTTGAGATTTTGTATAGAAAACAAGATAGAATCAATTTTAGGGAATCATGAATATAAATATTTAAGATACAAAAAACATTATGAGTTATTTGTAAAAACAAATAAGAAAATTCCAATGAAACTTGATGATGAAAAGTCAAAAATATTTGAAAGTTTAAATAATGAAGATTTTGAATATCTTTTAAATATGAATTTTTATAAAAAAATTGATAATCTTACTTTGATTCATGCCGGAATTACTAACGATATTAAGCTTGATGAGAATAATCAACATGATTTAGAAAAACTTTTGTGGATTAGAAAACTTGATGATAATCAAAAGCCAGTAGCTTTAAGAGATAGTAATTTAAATTACAAATGGTGGAGTGAATATTATAATGGAAATCAAGGTTTTATAATATATGGTCATCAACCATTTGATAAAATAAAAATTGATGAATATTCAATAGGTATTGATACAGGGTGCGTTCATGGAAATAAATTAACAGCTTTAATAATTAATGACACAATAAATCCAAAAGATAATTATTATCTAGTTCAAATAGAAGGGAATAAATATGCATAAAGATTTTGAAGAAAAAGAGTCTAGCAAAATTAAGCTTAACTTAAAAGTTTCATATCCATTTATTTATTGCAAAGATAGTTTAATTGAATCCCTAGAAAAAAGCCTATCTCATAATAAAAAAGATAAAATTCCAGGGAATCTTCTTAGTTATGTTGATAGGCTTAATGAAAGTAATGAAACTTTCAAATATGATCTTAAACATATGAATTATTTAAAATTAAAAATTAAAAGACAATTTCATGAAATTAAAATTGAAGATATGTATATAGAATTTCATGATGATACAATTGCTATTTTAAACATTTTTTATAAATTGATTAAACCAAAATTATCAGAATTGTATTTAATTAATAAGTCTTTATCTTCAATATATTCAAAATCTAATAATGAAACATTTATTTCAATAACTGCAGCTAATAAAGTTAAAAATAATATTAATCCAGAAAAACAAACTTTTTATAATCCACATAATAATACAAAACAAAACAAAGTTAAAAATGACTATCCTTTTTCATATAATGATTCTCATAAAAACTGTAGTTTCTTTCCTGAATATATAAAAGAAATATTAGAGACTAAGAATTACTATAAAGGTAGAGTAGGGTTTAACAAAGAAGAGAAAGAAAAAATAAAAGAAGAAAATGAAAATTTTAGAGTCGATAGATTTGCTAGTATAAATCCTCACTATTTGTTCTATGAGAATCAAATAAAACTATTTAAATATTTTGAAAATAAAGATGAAGAATATTTTATAAATTATGATACATTTATTACATCATTAATTTTGAGGTTTGTTAAGCCAAATAAATCTTATATGTTCTATGATAATTTTAATCCTTTGGCAACAAGTTATTTAAATAGTTACGTAGCTATAAATATAAATTCCTCAGAATTAGATGAAGAAATAAATAATAATTTCATTTCGTATGAACCTTTTTTAAATTATAAAAGTAAAAAAGGTGCAAAAATTCATAAAAATGATTTTTTTGAAATATATCAGTCTCAAGTGGACACGTACACAATAGGAAATACAAATAGCATTGTACATTTAGTTTCTAATCCGGATATGTTAAATATAAAACTTAATGAACATTATTTTATTTATCAATTAACAATCTATCAAAGAGTAAAAATGTTAAATATTATAAATTCATCAATTTTGAATATTGATTTTGAAAAAAATGAAAATAATATTTTTACAAAATGGATTAGAAAAGCTTACCTTGGTTTTAAAAGAATGATGACAATGGATGAACAAAATGCAGTATATAAAAAGTTTTTAACAAACTATAATTTTCAAGTCATTTCTAATAGTGCATCGGTAGATAACTCCTATAAATTCTTTAGAAAATGTAATGAAATTGATCTATTATCAAGTCAATTTAATACAATTTCGTCTAAATTTGGTAAATTAAAAGATATATTTGAACATACATTTGGGAAAGTTGCCGTAGTTATTATGTTTATAATTTTAATCTTTCCGTATGTAAAAACTTTTTTATCCTTTATCTTTGGGAAATAATATATAAATAAAGAAAATACAAACTATGACACTTGAAGAAAAAAAACAGAGACGAGCTAGTATGTCACAAGAAGAGCTTAATAATCTTAAGCCTATGTTAGATCCTGATGGCTTTCCAGTTTACAACGAGTACTTTATAATGGTTATGGAAGATGGGTTACCATGGTGTGAACCTACAAAAGAAGATATGAATGAAAATTTTGAATTTCCTAGTCCAAAATCTTTTTTTAATGGACAAATTAAAGATAAACCAATAACAAAAGAACAAGCAATAAAACTTGCTTTAGCATATAAGAAAAGTTTAGAGGAATCAGAGAAGAAATAAAATAAAATTGAATTTTTTTAAATCTTTTTTACCTTTTTAGATTTCTTATTTAACCTTAAAACAAAACATAATTAGTGTCTAAATTTTTGCCAATAGAAACCTGTCCCAAAAGAGCTTTTTAAAGACAATAAAAAGACATTTTTTAGACACACCTAAAAAACATAAAAAGTCTCTTTATATGGGGTTCAGATATAGATAGAGTTTTTAATAAAAGGTTTTGAAAACCGGCGAGGTTCACGCCTCCGAGGGTTCGAATCCCTTGCTCTCTGCCATTATTTTTTAATCATTTTATATTATCACTGTTAAAATGGTTATCGAATGAGGATATAGCAAAGTTGATAATGCACCTGATTGCAAATCAGATATTCATCGGTTCGAGTCCAGATATCCCCTCCATTTTTTTATTAATTTTTGTATTTTTACAAAAATTATTCTTTTTATTTGTGCGAGTGTGGCGGAATAGGTAGACGCGTGGGACTTAAAATCCCATTCTGGTTTCGGAGTGTGAGTTCGATTCTCACCATTCACACCACCTAAATAATTTAATAATTATTTAGAGTTTTATTTGTATAATCATTTATTATTTAATTTATTATAGATAAGTGAGACATGGATATAAATGAAGTTAATATACCTAAAGATTCAAAAGTATAAGAATATAGAAGATATTGAGTTAGTTTTTGATCAAAATCATGAAGTTACACTTCTTCATATGGAAGATAAAAAAGATAGTAAAAAAAAAGCTTTTTATCTTGAAATAAAAAATAAAGAAAAACAAGATTCTGAAAAATTAAATATATTTGACTGTAATGTTTCATTTAATGCAATAGTTGGTGAAAATGGGACAGGGAAAACGAATGTTTTAGAGACAATATGTAATTTAAACCAAGAAAAACTTTCTGAAGATAATTTAATATTTAAAGTGTATAAAAAAGATGATATATATTATTATTTAATTAATGATAATGACAAAACACTCTATATTCATAGTAGTTCTGATAGTATAAAAGAAGAAAAAATTAAGCCTTTTGAAGAATTGTCCTCTTATAGTACAATATTTTATTCAGAAATTCCTACAAAGAATGTAATCGAATATAGGCAATTAAAAAATATCTCTTTTTGGAAAGAAGTACAAAAAGTACAATTAAAATATATAAAGAAGCACATCAATAATAATTTTAATAAAGAGAGTGTACTTTATTTAGATGAAGATTATGATTTTAATTCTGAAATAGAAGAAGTTTCATTAAATTATTCAATTAATAAAGTTAAAAGTGAAATGCAATTAAATCAACTTTATTTAGAACATGAGTTAAAGTATTATCCAAATATTGAAAAAAAAATAAACAAAGTGTTATTTGAAGTAACTCATGAAAAATTTGCACAAGTTGATATACATAATGTTGAAGAAGTCACTTCTTGTATTATTTCTATAGTTTTTAGTGAGTATATAGATGAAAGTTTACTAAAGTATGATAAAGATTCATTAAAAGAAAATAAACAAACTCTTCTAGGGTTAAAAGATTTTTTAGATGAGAATTTAAATATAGGATTAGAGGAAGAAAGGAAAATCAATTTTCAAGATATTAGAAAAGAAATAAAATCTATTACTTATACAGATTTAATAGATTATGAATTTTTAAATAATAAATTAAAAGATATAAAACTTTTTGAAGATGAGTACACAAAATTTATTGAAAGAATTGAAAATGATATTGATATTGAAGATGATAATGAAAGTTTAATAATAGCAAAAAAAAGATTTTGTACTAAAAAGTTTATAGAATCATTATTCCCATTTATAAAGTATGGAATATTTAATTTAAAATGGGAGCTTGAACTAAGTACAGGTGAGGAATCTTTAATGTATTTTTTTTCAAGATTATTTCAAACTTTCAGAAAAAATCCCTCAATAAAAAACTATATTATCGTTGTTGATGAAATTGAGGCTTATTTACATCCAAATTGGCAGAAAAATTTTATAAAGTCAATTAATGATTTTTTAAAATTAAAAGAGTTTGAAGATTACAATTTTAATATCATAATGACTACACATTCACCTTTTGTACTATCTGATCTTGAGGATAAGGACATTATATATTTAGAAAAGAATGAAAATGGATACAGTAAAAATTCTAGTAATGAAATTGTTATTGATACTTTTGGTTCAAATATTCATGAACTATTAAGTCATTCTTTTTTTATGGATGATGAATTACCTATTGGAACTTTTGCAAAATCAAAAATTGAAGAAGTCATTAAATTATTGAATAAAAATTCTGAATTGATTCAGGAAGAACATTTATTATGTATTAAAATAATCTCAATTATTGGAGAACCAGTATTGCAAGAAAGATTATGGAGTATGTATCATTCTAAAATCAAAAATTCAGAATCAAAGTCTAAAAGTAACTTATTGGAAATAAAAGAATACTTAGAAAAGCAGACTAAATAATGAACAAAGTTAAAATAGATGATTCATCTAAAAATGAAATTTATAAATATATAAAGACTAAGTTTAATGGAGGTTTTAAGAAAAATTCTAAGGATGATACTTGGGATATTAAATTAGAAGATTTTAATGAACTAATTAAAAAATATTTATTTCAATATGATGGAGATATTAATTTAGAAAAATTAGTAAAATATTCTTCAAAAGAAATGGATAATTTAATCAATTCTATTAAAAAAGATAAAATAGAGTTTAATGATAAAAAAGATCTTGAAAAAGTGTCTTTTTCTAAATATTTTCATGAACTGTATATAAGATTAGATAACTTTTTAATAATAGAGGCATTAAATATTAAGGTATGTTTATATTGTAATAGAAATTATATTGTAAACTTTAAAAATAATAATGGGAAGCAGGTCACAGCACAATTAGACCATTTTCATAATAAAGATGAATTTCCTTTTTTTTCAGTTACAATTGAAAATTTAATTCCATCATGTCCTACTTGCAATATTAGAAAAAGTAATCTTAATAAAGAAATTTTTAATCCATACTCTGACTGTTTTCATAATCATGCAAATTTCAAATATAATGGAATAGTTGATAGTGATGAAAAATATGATTTTTTCCATGAAAAAAGAGTAAAACTTGAATTAGAATATTTCGGGGATGAACATGAAAAAATTAAAGCTGAGAATTACAACAGTGTGTTTAATATAAAAAGTATATATAATGAACATAGAAATATAGTTTCTGATCTTTTAAAAAAAGAAATTATTTATTCTGATGAATATGTAGAAAAACTATATGAAAATTATAAGGGTATTTTTAAAAGTAAAAAAGAAGTTTTTGATATGGTATTAAACACTGACATAAATGAAGATGAAATGAATAATTCACCGATGAATAAATTAATATGCGATATATCTAAACAGTTAGGGATTTTAAAAAAGAGATAATACTTTCTTATCCCCTCCCCCTCCTAAGTAAGGAGGATTATTAATATAGAGTAAATTCAAACTTTTGCAATTAAAAAATCTAATCTATATTTTTTTTCTTTTAATAGTTTTAACAATAATTTCAATGGGGCTCGTAGAGTTAAACTTTTTATTTTAAAGTATTACTTTTTTTAATTCTAAATTTTATATAATTAAAAAAAATATTTTTTAAGGAATAATATTGAAATTATATGAACTAATTAAAAATCAAAGAATTACTTTTGATACTCATCAAGCAGGTGATGGACAAGAAGTCAAATGGAGAAATGTACATTTAGAAAAATCTATTAAAGGGGAAAAAGGCAAGATTCGTTTTCCTTTTTTAGGTAAAGAGGAACCTTCTAATTCAGGAATGAGCAATGAGAATTTTGAAAAAGTAAAGACAGAAGTAAAAAAGATACTTAAAAAAAATACTCAAAAACTTGATCAATTAGGGCAAAAAATTGAATCAGAACTTGAAAGGTTTAGTCAAGGTGTTGCTACAGTTCATGATGCTGAAGAAGCAGCAAAAAGATTTGCAGAGTATTTTGATTTAAAACCCGACTTTATTGATAAAGTAGTAAAATATAGAAAGGAAAGATTATCTGAATTTACTACACTACATTTTTCAAAGATAGGACAAAGAGTCTTTGCTATTAAACTAACATCTCATCAAATTATGTTAGAAGAACGTAAATCTAGATATCTAAAATAATAGATGATTTGTCAACAGAAAATAGGACATAAAATTTTCCTAAAGCTCTTACTTTAGGAGCAGTTTTTATTAAAGGTGAGCTTTTCCCAAAAATAGTTGAATTTTGGAACATTCTCCAAAAGTACAGGTTGTTGAACTTTAAATATATTAACTTAGATAATTTGAACTTCTAAGTATGAATTATTGTAGCCAGATCATACATTTAATATTAATTTAAAAGAATATTATATAATTACAATAAAAAAACAAATTTATATAAAAATTTCCCATATAAATCTATTTTTTATATCTTTTGATAAATTCTCTTTGACATTAATATTTGTATTTATCTTATAAATAGAGTTAAACCTTTGATATAGACCTAAGACTTTTGAGTGTTCAAACTCTAATGATATTTGATTACAATATTTATTACACTGTTCTTGAACAAAGTACCTATTTTTATCTTCAAACAATCCTGCTATATCACAAGCTTTTGAGTTGGCTATTGTTATATTTGGGTAGTAAAAGTCAACTTGTAGCTTTGGTTTTTCTTGTAAAAACTCTAAGTTTAGATTGATATTTTCTATTGAGAATCTTCCAACACCTAAACTTTTATAAAATTCCCTTGTTTGACTACACTCAAATTCACTTTGAGATAAAAGTTCACTTTGACTTACTAGTTGCTCATTTGTTAAATCACTTGGCTTTATAGAATCAATAAAAGCACTTTTAATCACTTTTGAAAAGGTTAAACCAAGTACAGGTTTAAGATTTTTATACTCACTTGCTAATTGTAAAGTTCCAAAGTCATTTACAACAACTTCTGTATAGCTTTGGTTTAAAAGTTCAAAAACCTCTTTTATATCATTTAATTTAAACTCACTAATTGGTGGTAAACTAAATACAAAGTTATAGTGTCTTGAGTCACAAATCTTTTTTGCTTCTAATATATCTGTAAATGATGGAATAAGATGCTCACAAGAGCTATTCCCAAAGTAGATACCTTTTATTATATTTTTTATATCTCTTTTATCAAAGAAAAGTTCTTCTTGGTATTTTAATATTTCATTTGCACAATTTAAATTAGTTTGATATTCAATTAAAGAGTTAGCATCTATTAAAAGTGAAGCTTTTGATAAAGATGAAGGAAGTAAATCATCTAAGTTTTTTAGTATTTTTAGGTTATTTGCTTTAATATACAGTTTCATAGTTGATATTGACTCTTTGTATAATCATAGGTTTCATTTTCATTTAGTTCATTTAGTAGCTTATATAATTCTCTTCCTCTTGATGGAACTTTATATGAGACTATATTTTTATGCTTTTCAAAAATTCTAATAGTTGCTAAGATAGCTTTATTATTTAGTTTATGAAACGTTGGATAATAATCCATATCTTCAAATTTTACAGCTTTTAGTTTATTGAGTATCTCTTTTGCTTTTGGAAACTCTAGGGATTTTAAAAGATTTAAAAGTCTGATAAAATCTTTTTTTGATTCTTTTAAGTAGTTAATATCATATCTATTTATCCTATCTAAACATTTGGCTATATTTTGAGAGTTAAATTCATATCTGTTTAATTCTATTTCATCAAGTAGTGAATTTAAATCTAAAAAGTGCTTATTTAATAATTCTTTTTTCTCTTGGTCATTTAGTTTTCTATTTTTAACTATCTGTTTAAAACTAGCACTAGCACTTTGTATAGGCTTTTTATTTGTAAAAGCAAAGTTACACAAAGATCCAAAGCCAACAGAGTCATATCCATGCTCACTAAAGCAAAAGCTTTCTGAATATCGACAATTATCCCCAAATAAAAAGCATTCAAACTTATCGTCAGGAAAACTTGAAACGATAGTTTCTAAATCTTTTATTTGAATATCTCTTGGTAGTATAAATTTATATGGATTAAACTGTCCTTTGAAAAATTTTACAGCATTTGTAGTATAAAGTCCAAAAAGATTTGATAATACTATTTTAGAGTAGTTTTGAGATTTTAAAAATTGTGCCATTGTAATATTAGCAACGATAATTGCATCTACTTTTTTATAAAAAAGCTCATATATCTTTTTTGAATACTCTAGCATAGTAGTGTTTGAAGTAAAAGAGTTTAATGCTAAGTATATCGTTGCATTATTTTTATGTATAATATCTATGGTTTCATATATTTTATCTAGGTTAGTAAATTGTTCTTTTACTCTATATCTTCTATTTAAAGAAGTTTGAGAGGAGTATTTCTCATAATACTCTTTAGGTAAGTATCCAAAATAAAATTGTTTTATACCTTGGTTTAGAAGTACAGTAATATTTGTATCTTCATCTATACCAATAATTACTTTGTTCAATATTATTTCCTTTATATGGCGAGGGTAGAGGGAATCGAACCCACTCTGAGTATTGGAAGTACTCTCTCCAGGCTTAGAGTCTGGTGTGCTACCATTACACTATACCCACATTATTATAAAAGGTAGTAATTATTTTAAACTGATAATGAAAAAGTTAGTTGCTTATTAGTCAGAATATATTATAACTTGTTGTACATTACCTGATCTATTATCAGTAACAGTTGCTCTAATAGTCTAACCATTCTTATATCATCAATCATCAGGAGTGAAAGTGATACCTGAAAGTGTATTTCAAGTTCATGATTGAGTAGAAAAAGTACCTAAATATCATGAAGCTTCAGATAATGACCAACTTACATCAGAAAGAGCATCATCAGTAATAGTTAATCAAATATTAGTTAATTGAGCAGCACCAATCATATTTCATGTAGATGTTGGATTTGATAGTGTTGGATTTGTATTATTACTACTTGTAAAAGTATTATTTACAGTTGAATTGATTGAATTTCAGTATACATCAGTTCAAGTAATAGTAAGAATATCTCAAGCAATTGGATGAGGCACATTTGTTTGTACATTATTTAATCTTAAATTTCCTGATACAATATTGTGAGAACCAATAGTTGTACCATTAGCATAAGATGGAGTATTTAAAGATGCTCAACTTAATGAATCATTTGCACTTAAATCTACAATTGAATATGTAGCATATTTAGTATCAACTGAAGTATTATATACAAATGAGCTTGGTGCAACTGTATCTAAAGCAATTGTAATACTTCCTGCATTTGAAGTATAACTTGCATTTACTCCTCTAACTTCTATTAATAGAGCAGAATTGTCAGCTTGTGCTGGTAATGTATAAGTTGTTACATTTCATACATCTACCCAAGAACCACCATTTACTCTAACTTCATATGAAGTTGCTCAAGCTAAACTTGTCCAAGAGATTGTTGGAGTATTATCATTTGTTTTATTATCGAAATTCAATGGCCCAGTATCAGAAGATGCTACTAAGTCAACTCATGAAACAGTTGAACCAGAAATATCAACTCCTGTTAACTCAATACTATCACTAATACTATTTGATATATTTCCAGAAGGATCTTTTACATAAATGTAAAGAGTTTTTGTACCTAAAGTACTATTTGAGAAAGTATATGTACTTGGTTTAGAAGATACCCAATTACTATCATTTACAGCAGGTGTAGTAGCGGATTCTGTAACAATCTATCCTGAAACAGTTTCTCAAGCATAGACTAAATTAGTTAAATTAACTGTTGTTGAACTAGTAGTAGCTGCATCATTATTGATATTAAATGATAGTGGTGCAGGTGGTGGAGTAGTATCAGTTACTACAACAGTATTTGTAGTAACAGTTAAAGCATTAGATCTTTTAGTTTCATAATTAGAAGTATTAGCATTAAGAGCTTCTCCTTTAGTAACTACATAATAAGTAGTATTTACAGTTAATCCACTAAAGTCTCCAGAAGAACTAGAACTTACTAAGTTAGTTAAACCTGCATCAGAATATAATTCAACAGTAACATTCTGAACTCCGTCCACATCAGTGAAACTACCAATAGTAGTATTGATTGAAGTATCTGTTTTGGAATCTAAAGTTGGAGCACTAATCGTAGTAGAATTATCTGCTCAAATAGATGCATTAGTATTTGTAGTAACAGTTAAAGCATTAGATCTTTTAGTTTCATAATTAGAAGTAGTAGTATTAAGAGCTTCTCCTTTAGTAACTACATAATAAGTAGTACTTGCAGTTAATCCACTAAAGTCTCCAGAGGAACTAGAACTTACTAAGTTAGTTAAACCTGCATCAGAATATAATTCAACAGTAACATTCTGAACTCCGTCCTCATCAGTGAAACTACCAATAGTAGTATTGATTGAAGTATCTGTTTTGGAATCTAAAGTTGGAGCACTAATCGTAGTAGAATTATCTGCTCAAATAGATGCATTAGTATTTGTAGTAACAGTTAAAGCATTAGATCTTTTAGTTTCATAATTAGAAGTAGTAGTATTAAGAGCTTCTCCTTTAGTAACTACATAATAAGTAGTACTTGCAGTTAATCCACTAAAGTCTCCAGAGGAACTAGAACTTACTAAGTTAGTTAAACCTGCATCAGAATATAATTCAACAGTAACATTCTGAACTCCGTCCTCATCAGTGAAACTACCAATAGTAGTATTGATTGAAGTATCTGTTTTGGAATCTAAAGTTGGAGCACTAATCGTAGTAGAATTATCTGCTCAAATAGATGCATTTGAAACTACAATAGATACTGTTTGGGTTACTGTATGAGTTCCATCAGACACACTATACTGAAAACTATCTGCTCCTAAAAAATTTGTCGTTGGTGTGTAACTAAATGATCCATTTGAACTAACATTTAAAGTTCCATTTACTGGTTCTTTTACTTTTGCATAAATTAAATTTTCACTATCTTTATCTGTTGCAGTTAAGCTACCATTATAAGTTTGGTTTTGTTCTACAGAAAATGATTTAAATGTGGGAATAGGTTTTGATGTGATTCTTTTATTAAATTCTTCTGGGTTGATTTTTTTTGCTATAATCTCAGATGTATAAATTTGTTCTTCGAATTTATCTCTCATTTTTAAACTTCTATTTGCTATATTTTCTTGATATGCTAAAGTTACCATCATATTTTTACTTGTATTTCGTGTTGCTGTTAATATTGGAGAGAAAGTACCATTTGAAAAATTTGAGAATCCTGCAAATTTATAATTTATTCCAGCCCTAATACTATAATTATCATCATCATGTTCTATTGAATCATATTTCAATTCTAGTTTTAAATCATCAATAGGATAGTAAGCTGAACTAACTGAATAATCAGAGATGGTTTTACTATATGCTTTTGCATTTTGATAAGAACCTAATAAATCAACAGAACCCAAAGTACCTATATCTTTTTTTAAAGCACCCTCTACATACCATATTTTTGTTGTTGTATCTGCATCACCTGCATTAGTTAACTTATTTGCTAAATAACCAAATTCAAAGTTAAAAGATTTATCATTACCATAACCAAATGCGGTACCTAAAGTTACTTGTCTAATATCAGTTAAACTTCAATAAATAGTCTCTTCTTTATTTAAATAACCTAATCCAAGTTTTGTATAGAACATATTATTTATATCTATTCTTTGTACTAAACCAGCTTTTTTGTAATCATTACCTTTTTCTATTCTAAAGTCAGTATAGTCAGAATCATATTTAAATCACATACCATTATATGATGTATCATCTACTTTTTCACCTGCACCATAAAAAGAAATATTATCTAAGAAAGATTTTTCTAAATTTTTTTTACTAATTAAGTTTTTATCATTTGTTGCATTTACATTATTTGCTAAAAGCATTATTGTAACAATTGAAAGTGGTAATTTTCAGTATTTCATTTCTTCTCCATAAATACAACCCAATTATAAAAAAAGAGTATCTCTTCTTTTATAATTGGGTAAAACAATAAATATTTTCATCAGAGCATATAAGCAATTACATAAAATCAGAAGATTTATCTTTTATTTACCTCAATTATAAAACTTTTTTGCCCTTAGTAACCTGGTATCCCTCCAAGTATTTATCACAAATAGTTTATAACAATAAAAGTCTGTCTTTTAAACCGTTTTATTCTTTTTTTGATTTTAACATTTTTGCTAAAGGGTAAGTTTAGCTTACTTTATAAAATCATATATGGTGATTATATTATTTATTATTAAAAATATGAAATTATTATATTAACCTTAATCTAAAAATTTACTTAAAATATTTATAATTAAAACTTTTTTTTATTATTTTTTTGTATAATTGAATCGATTAAATTGCGGATGTGACATAATGGCTGTGTGCTGGGCTTCAACCCCAGATTGGACTCCAATCCAGTTACGCGGGTTCGATTCCCGTCGTCCGCTCCAATTTAAGGACTATTGTGGCAAAACATATTTATCATCTGCCTTTACAAGATACATTAAAGTTTTTTAAAGAGAATAAAACATTTATAAATGAGGGATTGAATAATACTGCTATATTTGAATATAGGAAGCTATATGGCAGAACTTTTTATGAACTGCAAATAAAAGAATTTATTGAGTTTTTTAAAATAGACAAAGATTTATCTTATGCTTTAAAAACAATCAACTATTTTAAATCTGAAAACTTTTTAAATAATATATACACTTTCTTAAATATAGATACAAGAAATAGTAGTAAGTCTATTCCAAATAGAGATTTTTTATACACTATGATTTATATATTTAATGACAAAAATAAGGAGCTTTGTAATAAATTTTTTCACAAAGTTTTTTTACATTTTTTTACAACACTTAATCAAAATACGAATACACAGATAGACTATATAGACTTATCAAAAACTTTAGCAAAAAATAGAAAGATTGTCTTAAAAGATTCATTCGGAGAAAAAGAAGATAATTCTTATTTTAAAATATTTTTAAATGATAAAATCGAAGTTGAACATTATGGAAAGTCTATAAAAACACTACGAAAAAAGGCTTACAAACAACTTTTTTATAAGCTTTTAGATGAAGATATTATAAATAATGAAAATATAAAAGCTGTTGAAGCTAGAGAAAACTTACTCTTATATAAAGATATTTAAATTATAAATTAAATTTTATGTCTGCTTGAAAGTTGGATATTACAACAATAGATTGTTCCAATGTTTTTTTAATTCTATTTTAGTTTTGATCTGGCTACAAAAATTAGGACACAAAATTCTGAACAGTCTTATCATTAACTTCTTATATTTTGAACACAGGTAGTAATTATAAGCTTACCGTGTTCCTCAAAGTGTTCAAAAAGTCTAAATATTAAATTTTCTTAAACCTTTTAGAGTTTTGGAACAATAAAAGTCACTTGTTTAAATTACAAATCTAATTTTTCTTCAAGCCTTCCTTCAAAAAATATAGCAAGTTGAGAAATGGTTAAAGACTAATTCTTCATAGGCATAGTCCATTTCTTATTGACATATGAGTCTGATGTTTTTTAACTATTTGAGGTTCATAAGAACCGCTTTTATTTCTTGGAACATCAAGTTCAAATTCACCAACACTACTTTTCATAGTTTTAGTAGTTTTACCATTTTTTCTATTTTTATTTATCTCTGTGATAAGATGAGATTCAAGTTCTACTTGCAATGCAGCTTCTGTAAGTTGTTTGATAAGAGGAGCTAAAACTACATCTTTACCATCTTTTTTTGCATCTACTTTAATTTGTTCAAGTGCATCTATTAAATCAAGTGTTTGATTCATTGTTCAATCCTTTGGAATAAATTCTATCAGAGTGACACAAAATCTCTAACACTCTCATATAGAACAGCAACTACAATTTTTATTACTAATCTTATTTGTATAGAACTTGATTAAATTCTTAATAGTTTTTAAACAATTTATCAGATAAATACTATAAAAAATGTACTTATAATATATAAATAATGTAAACAAGAGTGTAAACAATGTGTAAATTTAGAAGTAAAATATAGTGTAAATTATTTTTGTTTTTTTATTCTTAAAATTTGAATTCATAGTACCTATAGCTATTTAATCAGAAAAAAGGAAACGGAAGTAAAAATAAGTTAATGGTAATAATATAAAACTAATTAGGTAAATAGTTTACAAAATACATGCTAGGATGAAGTTTTATTTTTATCTTATGAAAATAAGACAATGTTTCAATTCATTGTTAAAAAATTGGGTTTGACTTAAGAGTTATTCTATTTGTCTTAACCAAACTATATTAAAAATAGAGTGCCTTCAAAGAAGGGTGAGTTTCATCAGTTCTCGCAAAACTGTAAAGTCATAATTTTATTAAGTTATGCAAGCATTCATGAGCTAAAGATTGAACTAATGTTGATACTTCATTAGTCAAACAAAAAGTAGATTGACTCAACACATACCTGTATATTATGAGGCAGGAGAAAAAAATGATAAAGGAAATAAATGAGGGGTTCTGTTTATTATCAAACATCAGTTCTAACAAAGGAGATATTTGTAGAAGGTGCAAAAAAGATTGATAGAATAAATCCAGATCACAATCATTTTAATTGTGTTGCATCATATAAAAGTATGGAAACATACAGAAGAGTTTGGAATAACTTATTTAACTATTTAAGAGAACACTGGAAGCTAAAAAACTGTGAATTAATAACATACGAACATGTTGAGGCTTATTATCTTTATAAAATTGAGTATTATCCTACAAAACAGTATGCTGAAAAAATTGTAAGTGCAATGATGAAATTAGAATTTATCTTAAATAAATATTCAAAACAAAAATATGATAATCCAATATCGTATGATTTTAGTAAACTAAAAAGACTTTTATCCGCTTCAAAAAAAATAAAATTTGTTTCTGATATAAAAAAATCTAGAGCATATATAAATCCCTATCGAATAATTGAAAATCTTGAATATTATAACCATCAATTAGCTGCACTAATGCAGTTAGAAGGTGGAGCAAGAAGTGAGGGAGTTACTTTAATAAATAGATCTCAATTAAAAGGAATAAATATTGATGATATTACAAAAAAAGAAATTGGAGTTATTGAAACAAAAGAAAAAGGAGGTAAAGTAGGGGATATTTTAGTTTCAGTAAAGACATATGAGTTGTTGGAACAATATTTTATAGATAAAAATGTTAATAGTTTTAGAATTAAATATCAAAAGTATGCAAATGACATTAGGCAAGCTTGCTTAATGTCAAAAGAAAGTGAAAATGGTTCTCACGGTTTTCGTTGGACATTTTGTCGAAGGAGGGTGAGGGAATATCAACAATGTGGTTACTCATATGAACAGGCTTTACAAGGAGTTTCTTGGGAAATGAAACATTATAGAGCTAGTATTACTGAACATTATTTATCGTAATTGATAACCTAACTATATTTAAATTTTCTTTTTATTAAACCTTCTTGTGTGATATAAAATTTATTAATATAAACGATATCTTATAAGTAAAATTAGAGGTAAAAAATTTAATAAAATTTTAATTTATTGTTTTAATTATGATTTTATGATAATATACAATTCAAAGGTATTTTATTGATATATTAATAGGTAAAAACCTAGGTAAAATTTGAGGTAAAATATATTGCAAAGAATGAAGGAATATTAAAATGTTTATTACCCCTGTAATCCCAGAGACAAATGAAATAAAAATAGATAACAACCTTTTAAAAAAAGCTGAAACTGTTGTTGTTGAAAGTGCAAAATTAACAGGTGGACACAATATTCATTTTATTAGTGCTTTAAAAGAGTTACTTAGAATTACAAATAGTTATTACTCAAATAGAATTGAATCTGAAGGTACCCATCCTATTGATATTGAAAGAGCGATGAAAAAAGATTTCTCAAGTGACATTAAAGAAAAAAATTTACAACAATTGTCTTTAATTCATATTGAAGTACAAAAATATCTTGAAAAAAAAGCTTTAGAAGATAGTGAAGATAAACTATTCTCAAAAAATACTATTCTTAATATCCATGAAAAGTTCTATTCAAAAGATGAAATGAAGCATACTCTTGACATAAAACATGGAGATTTATCGGTTTCAATGGTGCCAGGAGAGCTCAGAGATGGACCTGTTAAAATAGGTTTACATATCCCACCAGCAGATGACGAATTAAATTCTTGTTTTAACGAATTTGAAACTTTATATAATCAATGTATACCAAGTACTAAAACAATAAAATTAATTAATGCATTATGCTCACATCATAGATTAGTGTATATACATCCCTTTTTTGATGGTAATGGAAGGATTTCTAGATTATATTTAGATTACCTATTTCAAAGAATAAATTTAGATGGTTATGGACTATGGAATTTATCAAGAGGTTTAGCAAGAAATATAGATGGATACCAAGATGCCTTATCAAAAGCTGATGAACCATATAGAGGTGGATATAATGATGGCAGAGGAAATTTATCATTAAAAGGTCTTGCCTATTTTTTAGAGTTTATGTTAGATATTGCATTAGATCAAATTAGTTATATGTCAAGTGTGATTAGAATTGACCAAATTTCATCAAGAATATCAAATTATGTAAAGTTCGCAGAGCAGAATATGTATTTTAATATAAAACCTCTACCAAAACATTCAAATATAATATTCCAAACCCTTCTAGTTCAAGGAGAAATACCTAGAAATAGTGTTAAAGATATATTGGGAGTTAGTAAACCAACGGCAATAAAAATAGTAAGAGAATTAGAAGAGAGAGGATATTTGCAATCTAGTGAACCTTCAAGCCCTATTAGGATTAAATTAAATTCACATTTTGCAGCAGAGATTATCCCTGAACTATTCCCTAAAGCTTAAAAGTTTGTTTTGTATAGATGATTTTATTTTATAACAGCTTCAACAACTTGTCATAATATTCATCAGAAAAATCTAATGATTGATAATCCTCTTCCTCTTGACATTTTTCTACAAATACAGAATCTTTTAATTGAGGAAAATACTCTTCTATATCTTTTACTTTAATCCCTTTAAATGCATTCAAATATTCTATAATATGGAATAGAGGCATATGAATCTCATAATTTTTTACATAATTATAAAATCCTCTAAACTCTTCTTTTATTAATAAATTCAAGCCTAAATAAAATAGTTTATTTTTATCAATAACTTTACTATACTCTTCAATTAGTTTTACTTTTATATCTTCCTCACATTTAAATTTTATAACTTCTTTTATAAAATTTTGAGAGAAGGATGAAAGATTCTCTTGATTTTTTTTAATTAGTTTCAAAAATATTAATAATTCTTGATTAGTAAAATTTGCTATAAACATCAAATACTCTTGATAAATATCTTCTTTTGAATATTGGATATTGTCAAACTTTGATATTGAACCAGTTTCTAAGAATTCTTCTATATCTTTTTCAGTTAAATATTTATGAAGTAAAGAGATTATTGGTCTGTCCTCTTTCTTCCATATATAGTAACTATTAATACTAAAATCCATCAACTTAGATACAACTTTATGGTATGCCATTTAATTCCTTTAATAGATTTTACAATTAAATTGCTTAGTAAAAAGATTAATAATATATGAATAAATATACTTTTAATATAAATATTATTAATAATATAAGAATAATATAAGTTTTATAGTACTAGAATTCATAATATATTAATATAATTATTTAGTATTCATTTATTATGAATATTAAAAAAGGAATAAAAATGCTAGTACTTAAAATTATAGCAGTAGCAATAGCTCTATTTTTGCTATTTGGATTAATGATGAAATTAAATGAATATGCATATAAAAAATATAGCTATGAGTTTTTTACTGAAACAACATTTGGAATATATATGACTATTTATGCATCTGCTTATATTGGATATGAATGGTACATTAGTTCTTTAAAAGATGAGAAAGATATATTAAATGGAATAGTTGTAATGGTTATCTCTTTTTTAATATTTCTTGGAACTGCTATTTATAATATTCAAAGTACTAAATTTTTATTTGGTTTAGTATTTACTATTATTCAAGCTATTTTATTTATTCCTTTTTGTGTAATTGGACTCATAGTTATAGCTTTTGCAATAGCATACTTTTCACAAACAAAACCTGTTTATCAAGTTAATAAATAAAAGGAGTAACTATGTCTGAAGATATTGAGTGTGAAAAAGAGAAAAAGAAGTTTTTTAAATATGTAAAAGGTCTTATATTTTTAATTGCTGTTTATATAGTTTTATATTTTACTCATAGTATAGATAAAAATAGAGTTGATAAAATAGCTATAGCATTTGAAAATAACCAAGAGCTTATTTGTGATAATAAAGTAGTATCTTCTACAAAAGGGTATAAGTACTATAAAAAAGAGTCTAACTTAATAACTGATGGTGATAATATCTTTGAATTATCAAAATGTTTAATAAAGGAGTAATTTATGTCTTGTAAATTTTATAAAACAATGAATGAGTATTTTAAAGAGTTTTATATACTTATTACAGTTAGTAGTGCCCTTGCATTAATAGTTGGATTTTTCTATTTTTTATATATTATGGCATTTGAAAACTATGTAAAAAGTTCAAGTGATGTAAGCTTTGCTCTTATATATTTAGTTTTTTGCCTTATATCAATTGGAGTGGGAGTTGGCATTATTGATAAAAATGATTGGAAAGAAACTATAAAAGATAAAAAAAGTGAAGAGGATTAAAAAACTATTTTTTTCTCTAAATCTTTTATTACATCAAATATATGAAAATAGATGAAATTATATTACTAGGTAGTTATCTACTTATAGTTGTTCAAGTAACTATATACAATCATAAGATTATTTCAAATATAAAAAATATGAATAAAAAAGAGATATATAGTAATCTTTACTATGAAAATAAGTTTATAAATATTTATTTACTAAGCTCTATATTTGCAGTTGGTGTATTTTACTACTATTTGTCACTGTATGCTTATATTGTATTTTTTATATTGACTATTATTTTAATGTTCTCTCTGTCTTCATTGAAGCTGCACTTTATAAAACAAATAAATAAAAAGGATTGATATGTGTTTATTAAAAGATATAAAAGTTAAATGTTCTAGTTCAAAAGATGAACATCTTTGTTCTAATCATAGATTAATTTATAAAACCTGGTGTGAAGCTGGAGGATATTTAAAATTAATTGTAAATAATGTAGATGCAAGTGAAATTGAAAATATTGAATATTTTAAAGATATTTTAGTTGATTTAGAATTTGATATTGAAAGTTTGGATTTGGATGATATGAATGATAATAGAAAACTTCATGATAAATTTCAAGACCCTATAAAATACTATATTTTATAAGGTCTTACAGTTTTATGGTATTTACAAATAAAAAATTAAAAAAAGGATTTATAAAACATAATAAAATGTTTATATATCTAATAAATTATAAGGTTTTTAAAAATGGTTGAGAAAATTAAAAGAATAAAAGAGAGTATTACAGAAGTAGAGTTTAAAAAATTAATGTCATATATTAGAGGTGATGAATCTATTAGAAAAAATACAAGAGACAATTTACTTAGAACATTTATTTTTTTATACTTTTCTGGTTTGAGATTAAATGAGGTTCAGGAATTAAAAATAAAAGATATAAAAAATTTACTTGATGAGAGAATGATAAAAGTTTATGTATCAAAAACTTCTAGTGAAAGAAAAATTTATTTATCTAGTTCATTTAAAAAAGAAATTGAGAAGGTATTTGATTTTACAAATGAAAATGATGAAAATAGAGTTATTCATAAAAGTATCAATAGAAAAGATAAGATTAATAATATTGTATTTATACAACAGGTCAATTCCAAAATGAAAGAGATACTTGGACCTGGATTTACTTCACATTCATTTAGACAAGGATTGATTACGGAGATGGGAAGTAAGTCTATTAATGTGAAAATTATCTCCAATTTTATTGGGCACAAAAATGTTAGTACAACTTTAGGTTATATTAGACCTACTGATGAACAAATTAGGGATGCATTGGTTAGGTAAAATCATACAGGCAGTCCTTTATGGGGTATTGCCTGTAAGCCCTAGATTTGTTTTTGGCTACACACTAAGCATTGGTGCAGAGTTATTGGAATACTGCTTCGCCGACTGATAAAACTAACTGTGTCAACTACTCACATCACTAGGGATGACACCAAATCAACCCCGATTCAATAGCCCAGGACTACTAATAAAATCAGTCTAACACCTTATTGGGGAATATCTCTTCGTTAATGAGTCAATTCAAAACACCATATACAAGTATGCTGGCAATAAATTCTGCTATAACTGCCTCCTTGTAATCGAATTGATTTTTATTTTAACATAAATACCATTATTTAAAATCACTTAAATACTTACTATACCAAGACCTTGATGCAAAATATCTAAACCGATTAATCTTGACATTCAATTTATTTTTACATTTTCCAAGTCTTTCTCCACAATTACAAGGGCAAGATAATTTATTTGCAACTCTTTTTTTTAACGAGAGCATTTTAATAATTTTCTTTATATCATTCTCATCTTCTATACCAAATATATTTCTATACTCTGAAAATATTCCTTCATCGCCATGAGCTAATTCATCAAAAACTAAATCTACTCCATCTTGTATTTTTAATGATACAGCATATAGATATGGAACTAAACAATATTTAACAAATCCATTAAGTGTTGGTTCTTTATTTAAAAGTTCTAACAGTCTTAAAGGTGCACCTAAACATAAACTATGATTATAAGTGCTCGGATTAATATGAAAATGTTCAGTTTTAGGAATTTTATCTCCTATCTCTTCAACAATTGGTACACTTGAGGGGAAGTCATTTTTAATAGTTATCTTCAATTTATAAGAATCAGTTAGTTCCTTATACCCATCAGTTTTTGCTTTAAAATGATATGTTCCTTCAACTATCAAGCCATCTAAATTTGATGGCTTGATAGACATATGGATATTATTATTTAAAAAATCTTCTAGTTTAATTTTATGGATTAAACTCATTTAAGACTTTCTCCAAGGTTTTGCAGTTTCCTCTTTTTTAATATTAAACTCATTTGCAAAGACCTCTGAAGTAGCTAAACCTAAAGCTATACCTATTTTTGTAGCTTCAGTTAAAGAAATAGACATCTTTTCTGCTACAAAATCCGAATCAAAACTACCATTATCGTTTCCAGTTATTGAAGCAAAATCTCTTCTTGCAGCCATAAGCCATAAGTTAAAGTTTTCTTCTAACTTTAAATGCTTATGGTCTGGAAGATACCACTTATCAGCAAAGTCTTCCTCAGGTCTAGTTGGGTTAGCTACTCTTGGTATAGTACTACTAATAAAGTCATCCATATCTCTTAAAATAGTTTTCAATGCACTTGCCAATTCTGTTTCTCCATTATAAGCATGAGTAGAAAGTGTTGTGATTATTACAGAGATTGGTTTTGAATCCTCATTATCTTTAAACATACAGTCTCTATGCCTTTTTAATAACTGAATAACTCTTTGTAATACTGTTTTTTGATTAAAAGTTGGTAACTTATCAACTTGTGCTTTTTCCATTAATAAAGTCACTTGATTTGGATGCATTCGAGACTCAAACCAAATAGCATATCCTTCAGGGTTACTTATATTCCAATCTGCATCTATTTTATTATAGTTATCTTTTTCTATATCAGTTATAGATAACGATTTACTAGAAATATCTCTTGCTAAATTAGTATCTGCTACAAACTTTTCGTGAATGTCTTCATAAATTAAATTTGTAATTGATTCATCTAATGGAATAGAAGGAACTATGTCCATATGAAAACTAAGAGAATCTTGATATTCAAGCCTCCAACATCTTCTTTTTTCATCCTTTTCAGCCTTTATACCTTTTGATTTTCTATAAAGCTCTAACTCTATACCTATAATTTCTTTTAATTCCTTTTGTGTATGTGAGCCTTTTGAAATACCTGTTCTTGCATTACACGCTAAATCCAAATCATATTCTTCTTCACTATCTAAAGGTCTTATCGCGGTACCTAATCTAAATGAACCTTGAGGGAAGATGTGTACATCATTACTACTTAACAGTGAATCATCCCTATCAAACCAGTCTCCTAAATCTTCATACCTATTTTTTGCTTTTTCATATGCCGAGTCAGGTAATTCTAATAACTCTACAATTTTTTCTAATATTAAACTTTCTTTTCTGTTAGTCATTTGTATCTGCTCCAATAACTATTGTTTCCATAAACTTATTATGTTTATTGTTTTGATCATAAATAATCCACTGCATATCTGATTTTGGCATTCTTATTCTTCCAAACTCTACTGAACATGATATAGGCATTGCAGGAAAAATTTTCAATGGTTTATTTGAATGCTTTTCATTAATCTTAACCATAAGTTTCCTCATCTCTTTTCTAAATAATGAGAGTTGAGATTTTGCTTTTATAAAGTCATTATGTAAAAACTTTTCAGAAACAGTCACTTCCCAAATATTCACATTTTCACCAGTAACTTCATAAACCCTATCTTCTGATATTTTTCCACTTAACGATAAAACTAAGACTGGCTCTTTTGAATAATTACTTGGCTCTGAAATTAAAAACTCAAAGTCCTCTGGATCTTCTTGCCAACACCATGTTTTTGGTTCTCTTATCGGTTGATAGGTATCTACAGAAATTTTATCTGTAAACAACGTTCCAAGTTTTATTAAAAGAGGCATTGGTGCAAATGCAAATACCGAAAAGTCTGCAGGGTTATTATCTTTTATCTTTGGTAAGATTACTTCTTTGAAACTCTGTTCTAAGTTTTGTGATTCTGCTTGCCAAAAAATCATATCGTCATCTTTGAAAGATAGTTTTGTTGAAAGGTCTAATGGTAATTCGTTAACAGGGTATTTCTCTGGAAACATAGCTGCAAATACTTCTTTAGTATTTATTGTAGAGTTTTGTTCCCCAATATTAGCACAATATAAAACTACATGAGATCGTTTATCTATTGATATACTTGACGTAATATAAACTCTATATTCATGCTCATATTTCCATTGTTTTAATAATTCTGCAGAATATATTGTTCCATCAATATCTTTATCAATTTTCTTATGACAATCGTGACAAAGAAGCATTAAATTACTAATATTATTAATTAATGCCTGGTCACTTGCTAATTCATCGCTCCAACCTCTAGGTCCATCTTCTGAGAATGAATAAATATGTGCTTTCTCTGATATATTAACTTTTTCTTGAGTAACGGGAGATTTATATAGTACCCTATTACAACCATCAAACTGACATCTGCCAGCACTTTTTGCCCACAGTTCTTTTTCTACTGAAGGGTTTATATTTCTATTTAAGACTTTTTCAGCCAATAAAGTATCCTTTACATTAGTTGGTGTTACAAAAAAGGATATATTTAATAAAAAAATCAATTAATGATCTAGTTTATTTTAGTTTAATGTACAAGAAACTATACTTCTTTTGAACTTTTATAGATTAATTGTACTAATTACATCCAATTTTAGTAACACTTAATTTATACAAAAAGCGTGTAAAAAACCTGATTGCCGTCAGGTTATACGCTTAAAACAATATACATCAGTGTTTAAATAATTAACTCGCTTCTATTCCATTTTGCTCCTTATATCAAATTAGATTTAGAAAATTTCCCATTTTCCAATATTTATTTTACATTTTTTTTTAAAAACCTTTAGGATATATTGCAAAATGCAATATATCCTTTTATTTTGACTTTCTGTTTTCATTAACTAGTTTCCATTAACTATCTTCATCAAGGTATCATAGTTATCTACCTTATCATACTTCACTTTATCTGTACTAATCTTTTTAAAGAACTCTCTAGCACAATCAATTTTTATCTCTTCAATCTTTCTAGTCTGCAGGCTTGACATACTTCCTTTTGTTTCAGCTACAAAATAGATGTATTTTACACTTCCCTCTTCAAATGATATCGCCCAATCTGGATTGTAATTACCTACTGGGGTAGGGATAAAGAATCCTCTTGGTAATTTTGCATAAACAACAACTTCTTTATTTGTATCAAGTTCATTTACAAAATCAATTTCATTTTTAGAATCAGTTACGATGTAATCGTAAATATGCTTATCCACTTTCTTTGCTTTAGAGAAGTTTTGTTTTTCACTTTCAGCAAAGAATATATCACTATCAAATTTTTGATCAATTGGACTATATGTAAGTTTATTTACTACCATAGCTGCTTTTTGCTCATTGATGATTCTACTTGATTGAGAAATAAACTCTTCAGGATTTACTCTATAAAGTCTAAATTTATCAGGCTCTATTAATTTAAATATTTCACCAACTGTTTTTCTAGTAAGTTTAGTATTCTCTGCAACCTTACCTATAAGGTCATATCTAACTTTAGATTGTACGCTTCTAGTTTCTGATACTGTCTCTTTTTCTTCTTCTTTAAATCCAGCTCCAGATTTCAAAGACTCATAAGCAATATTATCTGTTTGAGTACCACCTACAACTGTATATTCTAAAGCTTTTACATGCAACTCTTTATTTATAGCATTTTTTGCATTCTTAACAAGTTCACTACTATCAAAATCGACTGTATAAACAGCTTTTTGATTTATTTTATTCCATAGCTCTTGGAACTCTTTTTTCTTAAAGTTCTTTTCATTTATTGGATTTGTATTATCTTTAGTCTCATCTTCAACCATACCATCAAGAGCATTTTTGCTAAATAGGCTATCAATTAGTTGGAATACTTGTTCTTTATACTCTTCTAGCT
The DNA here is from genome assembly GCF_963675975.1 of Halarcobacter sp. Taxonomy (NCBI): domain Bacteria; kingdom Pseudomonadati; phylum Campylobacterota; class Epsilonproteobacteria; order Campylobacterales; family Arcobacteraceae; genus Halarcobacter; species Halarcobacter sp. The sequence goes on from NZ_OY780939.1 coordinate 907,629, forward strand.
CTTCTGGTAGCTTAGCAAGTGTTTCTTCATCTTTTGCATCATGGTAATCTTTTGATATCATATCTTCATCATCTACATAATCATTTTTAACTAGATATTTGTAGATTTGTTTAGCCATTTTATCATCAACTTTGATTTTCTCTTCACCAACAATAATCGTCTTACCACTAAAGAAATCTGCATCTGCAACTTTAGGTCTAGTAGTTAATGTTTCACTAATATCTTTTTGTAAACCAGTAACAAAATCTTTATAACTTTCATTTGCTATTACTGTTAAGATATTTGTCTTATGAACTGTTGCAGGATTATCCATTCTTTCACCATGCTGATTTACACAGATTCTCATCCCTCTACCAACTTCTTGTCTTCTTGAAATAGTATTATCACTATGTTTAAGTGTACAAATTACAAAAACATTTGGATTATCCCATCCTTCTCTAAGTGCTGAGTGTGAAAAAATAAATCTAGTTTTTTCTTTAAAAGATAGTAGTCTTTTTTTATCTTTTAAAATCAAATCATAAGCATCTACATCATCTGCAAGTCCAGCATTTTCACCTCTTGCTGAAACTTTTGGATCAATCATCTTTTTATGTTTATCTTGAGCAAAATATCCATTATGAGTTTCATAGGCACCAATCCCTTTTAAATATTCTTCATAATCTTTATCATAAATCAAACCAATATTTTTTACCGCTTCTTCATACTCTTCTTCAAAGATTCTCGCGTATTCACCATTTGATTCATCTTCATTATCATAAATTCTATATTTAGCTACTTCATCTATGAAAAATAGACTTAAAACTTTAATTCCCCTTGAATAAAGCATTTGTTCTTTTTGAAGGTGAGCTTTTATTGTTTCTCTTATTTGTATTCTTCTAATACTCTCTTCATTTACATCTCCACTAGCTTCACCAACACTAAGTTCAATACCATTTTTAAAGTAAATCTTGTTTTTATAAGCATCAATTTCACTTACTACAAAATCTCTATATTGAGATAATCCTTCTGATTTAACTTCTAAATCATCACCTACTTCAATTTTTCTAGTAACTGTTTTTATACCACTATTAGTTCTTAGTTCAAACTCTAATCTTGCTATTGGTGGTTTAGAACTACTTATTTCTATACCTTCTAAATATAGATATGCATTTGTACCACTAAGCCCTTTTACAGTAATACCTCTAACAGATATTTTCTTAACTAGTTTTTGATTATAAGCATCAAGTGCATCTAATCTATGGATTTTGTTATATTCTTTTTTGAATGTTGCAGAATATCTGAGTATAAACAAAGGATTGAACTCTTTTAGAGATTTAAAACTCTTACTCTCTTTTTTAGCATCACCTTCTATCTTTTGAGGTTCATCTATGATAAGTATTGGTCTATTTGCTTTTATAACATCAATTGGACGTCTACTATTAAAACTATCTAGTTCATCATAGATTCTTCTATTATCAGCTCCAGTTGCATTAAATGCTTGAACATTGATAATCATAATATTAATTCCAGCATCACTAGAGTAATCTTCTATATTATGAAGTTCTTTAGAGTTATAGATAAAAGATTTTACTTGTTTCCCATACTCTTCTTTAAAATATTCACGTGTAAGCTCTATAGATTGTTGAACACCTTCTCTAATTGCAATACTTGGTACAACTATGATGAATTTATTCCAACCATACTGTTTATTTAGTTCAAAACAAGTTTTCGTATAACAAAATGTCTTACCAGTACCAGTCTCCATCTCCACATCAAGGTTAATATCACATACACTATTTGTAATCAACTTATCTGATACTGGAAGATTTTGTTCTCTTTGTACTTTATGGATGTTCTCAAAAATTTGAATTGGAGTAATAGTAAAATCACTATTTTTAAATCCACTTAACTCTTCTTCAAAATCTATATTAGATTGCTCACCGTGAGCGACTGTTTTTATTTTCCCTGGATCTACTCTATAGCTAATACCATCTACTTTTTTTTGACCTCTAAAACAATCAACTACAGAATTTACTGCATTTTCTTGGTACTGCTGTTTTTTAAATCTAATATTCATATTAGATAACCTTTAGGTCTGTATCAGGTGAATATTGTTTAAAGATTTGCTCTGTATTGATTCTAACATCATCACTTTCAAAGCTACTATCTTTGAACACTACTTTTAAGATATCATCCATTTTAGCTATCTCAGTTACTAGTGCTTCATCTATAGTATTCTCAAAACAAGCAACAAGTACGTTATCATCTACAAAGTAAACTTCTTTTCCTAAGATATCTTTTTTTACTATTGGTAAAGTTAAATCAACCCCACTATCAAGTAGTACTTGGAAAAGTAAATCTAAAGAGTTTCTATCATCTTTTATATTGTCAACAGTAGTGTCAAAAAGAGATTCTTGTGTTATCTCATCTGGACTGTAGTAAACATTTTCCATATTAGAACTATCTATTTTAAGAACTCTAAATCCAATATCTAAATCACTTTTCCCACTCTCTTCAACTATTTTTTTACCAGCTCTTCTTATTCTTTCTTTACCTATTTCACAAATGGTTTTATAACCTGCTTTGTAGGCTTCAGATTTTTCATCAGTTAACTCAGGAATTTGTACACATATAAATTTTCTATTACCATTGTCTTCTTTATTAAGATGTATAATACTATGGGCAGTTGATGCGGAACCACTAAAAAAGTCCAAAACTATAGAGTCTTTTTCTGTAGCAAAATTTATAATTTTGGATAAAACTAACTCATCTTTAGGGTTTTCAAATATTTTTTTCCCAAATAGAGACATTAATCTTTTTGTTGAAGCTCTTCCATCCATATAAAAAACACTGTATGGAACTTCAGTCTCTCTATCTTTTAGGTAAGCTTTTAGTTTTGGAACTGTTGTATGGTCTTTCCCGAAATCTACTTTATCCTCCGCAATGAGTTTGTTTAATGTATCTAGCGTAAATCCCCAGCCTCTTGATGGTACAGCCACTGGTAATTTGGTAATTGGATGTGGAATTTCATATCTTGGTCGTGAAGCTCCAGACTGTGAAGATATATTGTCTGGAAAATATATTCCTTTTGAATCTACACTTGAATAATGTTTATTTTTTTTAGCTGGATCTGATTCTGGTAAGTTTTTAAACCAAACTTTCAATGCCTCTTCTATTTTTGAATAGTTGTTTCCGAATTCTTTTTTTAGCTTTTCATATTGTGCGTATATACTGTCAAGACCCTCTTTTCTTTGTCTCCATATAATATTTTTACTTTTTATAAATTCAATGTTTTTTACATAAATTAAAATATACTCATGTGATACAGACACATACCTTGAATCATTTTTTTTACCTGCTGACCATATTAATTCTGTAATAAAATTATTTTCACCATAAATTTCATCACAGACTTTTTTTAAATTATGAGCTTCATTATCATCAATCGATATAAATATTACACCATCTTCTTTTAATAAATTTCTAGCAAGTTTAAGTCTTGGATACATCATAGATAACCAGTCACTATGGTATCTACCATTTGATTCTAAGTTTGCTACAAGTCTTCCCTCTTCACTTATCTGGCCACTTGCTTCAAGCTCTTCATCTTTGTCAATTGTAAAGTTATCTTTGTATACAAAATCATTACCAGTATTATATGGAGGATCAATATAAATCATTTTGATTTTATTTAGATAACTCTCTTGCAGAAGTTTTAAAGCTTCTAAGTTGTCACCTTCGATATATAGATTTTGTGTTGTATCAAAGTTTACACTATCTTCTACATCAGGTCTAAGCGTTTTATTTATAGGCTTATTAGCAGTTACTAATGCTTCTTTCTTACCAGGCCAATTTAAAGAGTATCTCTCTTTTGTACCATCAACAATATTTTCAGATAATTCTTGTTTTAACAAATCAAAATCAATAGCTTTTTTTACATTTCCCTTTTCATCTTTTGTTTCTGTTACACAGTTAGGAAATAGTGCTGCAATTTGAGCTATATTTTCATTTGTAAAATCAGGTGTTGTCATATCTAGTTTTTCTATCATTGAGGGCATCCTTTTCTATCATCTTGGAAATGTTTGTGTTGTTTTAAATGTTCTAATTCATCTACTAATAAATGCATTTTAGTAGATGGGTCATCTGTACTTGCACTTTGTGCTGCTTTATATGTTACTGCACTATTTTCTCTTGCGTCTTCTAATTTTTCAGCTATTAGTTTTTTTGCAAATTCTCTATCTGCTTTTGTATAACCATTTACATGTGTTCTAAGTGAGGTACTTATCAATTGTCCACAAGGGCTATGTCCTGATGTACCAAAACTTTGTGTCGTTTGGCAAAAGTGCATTAATATCCAATATTCAAAACATGGTACTGATGTTATGGGACAAATTATCGTATCACATTTTTTACGTGAACTTTCGTTAAAGTCTTTGATCGTTTGTAATGCTGATGTGTACGATTGATGTTGATCTTTATCAATGACACAGTAAACTTTAGTATAGGGGTTCCCCTTATTACATGCATCTTTAATTGCTTCTTTTGCATGTTTAACTACAGAGTTTGGAGCAGACCCTTGTGATGGAACAATATGAATCGCAGCATTATCTAAAGAAAGAAAATCTTTTAATTCTATTAGATAATTTGGTTCAGTTTGTGTTCCTTCACAAATGATTAATACAGTATCTCCAGTATAACGAGTTTTAGTATTCCTCTTTTCAACATTAGTACTTCTATTTCTCCTCGACATATTGAACTCCCATAGCACGTTCTATACTTTTAAAATAAGGAAGTGCACCATATCTACCACTAAAGTAACTTTTTTCAATATCTGTTACACCTTTTCGTGGTTTAAATTCAACCAGTGAGAAAAGTTCAGTTGCTTTATTTTTCTTTTCACAAAACCATATTTGATCACGCCTAAAAATCTCTTGTGACATTACAGAAGTTTCGTGTGACGTAAAAATTAATTGGGCATGTTTTTTATTTGTTTCCTTACTATGAAATAACTCTATTAAAAACCTAACCATTAATGGATGGAAGTTATCATGTAGTTCATCAACTACAAGCACATTTCCATTTTCAAGAGTATCAATCCAAGGACCTAAAAATGCTAAAAACTTTCTTGTACCATCTGATTCTTCATCGAAGTCAAAATATATATCTTCTCCTTGAATATTTTTATGCACAGATGCAACATCAAGAAGTTTTTTATCTTTAAAATCTTCCACTATCTTATTTCTTAATACATCAGGTATATCTTCAGACAGTTTTGAAGGATCAAACTCTTCTTCTGTAATTTTTAATTCTTCAATATCTAAATCTGCAACATTTAAAAACTTATTTATTAAATCTTTATACTCTTCTTGTTCGTATAGCTCATAGGTAAAACTAGGGTCTAGTCTTGCTGTACTTTCTAATACATGAAAAGTTTCATTAAACCAATCATAAACAGGCTTTAACTGTTCACTGTTTAATTGAGTTGCTGTTGACAAAAATAGTGCATTCTTACGAGTAGATTCACTCCATATTTTTTTATTTCCATTAAACTTTGAACCAAAATACCAATCAGTTTTTTCTTCATCTTGATTGTATTCTCTTTCAAACCAAGTTTGTGCAGGTCCTTCTGGAAAAGCATAAAGCCATTCTTCCAATATCTTTTCAGTATTTAAAATAAACCCATACTGATATCTAACCTCTTTAGAAACAAAGATTATTTCAAATTCAGTTGGTTCATCTTTCGTACCATTATCTAATAAAAAAGGTGTTATAGGTAACTTTGTACCTCTTTTAATTTTTGAATCAGAGTCTAAAACTAATCTTTGCATAGTCTTCATAGCTTTTAGTAAATTACTTTTCCCAGATGCATTAGGACCATAAATAGTTGCACTACTAAGTAGTTTAATAGGTTTCTTCTTTTCTGTTGTAGTAAATGTGTTAGTATCTTCTAGCTCTTTAGCATTTGACTTTACCATTGATAATGTTTGTTGCTCTTTTATAGAACGATAATTCTTAACTTTAAATTCAATTAGCATTGTTTTACCTTATTATTAATCAATTGCCATATTTTGACATTTTATTGCAAAAAAGTCAAGTTGAATAGACTATTATATTAATTAAAGTTTATTTTTTGACATAATTTTGTAAAAAATGCACTTTGATTGTAACTATGAGTTGTTTAGTAGAATAATTTGACTTTTTAAGTGTTTCAATTGAGTATTCAATTCAACTTTTTTATTAAACTGTTTTTCTTTTGACCTTTTAGCTTTTAACAGGTCATATTGTTTTTGTAGTTTTTCAAGTTTCTTATGTGTTTCAACTTCCTCTTTTAAAGACTTATTTGTAGATGTGATATTTGGTATTAATTCTTTAATTGTTATTTCATAAAGTTTTTCTAAATCTAAAACCGTAGGTAATGATTCTTTTGGATGGGAAATATCAATCCAAGGTGAACTAAAGTATTTATCAACAATCCATTTACTTGTATCTGCTTCATTAAGCCTTTTATATGCAGACTTGATTTGTATCTTATCTTTTTTCCTTAGTTGAAATATTATAGGAAATGCTATTGCTTTATCAATTGCCCTTAATACATCTTCATCAAGATTATCTTGCTTTAGCTCTATATCAAATACTTGAATCTCTGTAATGTTATCTGTAGCATTTAGATTTAATGTAGTTGAAGACAATTTGTGTAACCAAATGATTTTTTCTACTTGTTTTACAATCTTATCTTTCAAACTTGTATTTATTGATGCTTTTTCATATATCTTATTTTTTGGTATGATTTTATTAAATCTTGTTTTTAGAGGATATTCAAAATATGCGTACATATTTAAATATCCTGAACTACTATAAAGTTAATTAATTCAAAATTATCAAGTCCTTCTATAGTATTTACAAGTGCAGTAGTTGAACCTCCAGTAAATAATGAATCTATATCTTTATCTTCGTTGATGTCTATCATAGACTTAATAGCTTTCTCTAGTAAGTCTGAATAAAAAGACATATCTTTTCCATCATTAGTTTGTTGATTAAAAGTATGGTATGCTTTATCAATAGGCTCAATTGTCCCTTTACAAGCATTTCTAGCTAAATCTAATAGTTTTTTTGCTTCTGTATGGTCTGCAATTACATTTGCTTCATTGTCAATATATATTAAATAATATGGATAAAGTCTATTTTGCCCTTCTACTTTTGAATTCACACTTTTGTCTCTATTTAAAAGTATGAATATTACTCCAGGTACTAAACCTTTTTCATAATCAGTATTTACAACTGCATGTAGACCATTTGGTAATGAACCTAAGTCTCCATTCTCTTTAATGTAGTTTAATAAATCCATTCTAAAGTCATTTAGACCTAAATCTGTGATATTTACACCAGTCTTTAAATCTTCCATTTCAATAACTTCTTCTTGAAGTTTTCTAAGTTGCTCTTTTCTATACGAAATATCATTTGCTTTAGAACTTAAAACATTATCATCACCTGTTGCAGTAACGTCTGCAATCATCATTCGATTTTCAACTCTTTCTTTTAGGTTTATATATTCATCTAGAGAGATATTTGGCCAGTAGTTAACCATTTGAATAACATCGTTTTTAGAACCAATTCTATCAACCCGTCCAAATCTTTGAATTATCCTTACAGGGTTCCAGTGAATATCATAATTTATTAGGTAATCGCAGTCTTGTAAGTTTTGACCTTCGCTAATACAATCTGTTGCTATAATAATATCTATCTCTTCTTGTTCATCGGGGAATATAAGTTTCTTTTCTTTTGAAATGGGTGAAAATAAAGTTAAAAGACCTTGTAAATCATAGGTGTCTTTAATAGTTGATTTTGGAGTCTGACTACCAGTAATAAGTCCCGTATTTATATCATAATCATTTTTGTATAACAAAGCTAAGTTATCGTACAAATACATTGCTGTGTCTGCAAATGCAGTAAAGATTAAAACTTTTTTATTATCTTTATTTATTGGATTACTCATCTTATTTTTAATATGAGATTTTAAATGTTGAAATTTAAAGTCATGTTCTGGTGTAATCTTTTCCATTTCAAACAATAATGCATTGATAATCTCTAAATCACTTGAAATATCATATTTCCAAGAAGATAAATCCATATCTGATAAATCTATTTGAATTTTATTTCCAACAGTTAAATCATCAAAATTTGATAAATCTTCATCATCTAGCGTATCTTCATTTATATTTGTAAAGTCACTGAATTTTGAACCTACTTTATTTTGTTCAAACAGCTTGATTTTCTCTAAAATTAATTCATTATTCTCTTTTAGCTTTTCTAACGTTAATCTAAATGAATGTACAGAACTCTCTAATCTTTTAAGAAGATTTGTTGTCATTAGTGATTGAAGGGACTTCTCTCTATCTACTTGTTTAAACCTTCCTCTTCCACCTTTAACTTCTGTATCATAAAGTTCTTCATAATATGAGACTCTACTAGGTAAGATATAACTTACAGGTGCATATACACATAGTTTCAATAAAGATAACTCTTTAAAAATATCATTGAATCCTAATGTATTTTGCAATTCAGTAAGTTTAGGGTGAAAAGAGATTGGTTTGTTTCTTTTAGGGAAAGTACCTATATCACTTGTATCATAAAATGTTTGAATATGCTTTCTGCTTCTTGCAATCGTAACACTATCTAGTAATTCAAAAAAATCAAAATCTAAAGCATTTAAAATAGCTTCAGCAGTTCTTTTCTCTGCCTCTAGGTTAGACCACCAGTTAAATGTAGCTTGTGCACGTCTAAAAATCTCTTCTATATCTCTTGTAGTCTTAAGCTTCTCATTTATCTCATCTGCATTACCTTCATATGCTAAGGCTAATTGATTCTTTAAATCTGTGAATCTATTGTTTACAGGTGTAGCTGAAAGCATTAAAACCTTGGTTTTAACACCTTTTTTAATGATTTCATTCATTAATCTTTGATATCTAGTTTCTTTATCTTTATAAGCATTGTTATTTCTAAAATTATGGGATTCATCTATTACAACTAAATCATAATTTGCCCAGTTTATTTTATCAAGTGCTATACCATGAGAATAACCACTTGTTCTTTGTAAGTCTGTGTGATTTAATACATCATAGTTAAATCTATCTTTAGTAAATATATTTGTCACTAGATTTGAATTATAAGCTAGCCAGTTATCTGCAAGCTTTTTTGGACAAAGAACTAATACAGACCTATTTCTCAATTCATAATACTTCACAACTGCTAACGCTGTAAATGTTTTACCAAGCCCAACTGAATCAGCTAGAATACATCCATTAAATGTTTCAAGCTTATTGATAACACCTGTTGCTGCATCTTTCTGAAAGTTATACAACTTATTCCAAACAAGTGTATCTTTAAAGCCTGTTAAATCATTAGGCAGTACATCTTCATTTAGATCCTCTAAAAATTCATTAAAGATATTATATAGAATCAAAAAGTAGATTTTCTCAGGTGAGTTCTCTTTGTATACTGTAGAGATGTGTTCTATTAAACTATTGGTAACATCTTGTATTTTCTCTTCATCATTCCATATTTGATCAAACAAATTTAAATAGATTTGAGTCATTGCTTTATCATTAATTTTATTTACAAAGTTTGAAACAGCATTACCTTTTTGATAACCTAAGTCGACGGCACTAAAGCCAGAAATTGGATTATAGGCAGAAGTCTCTTCTCCATCAATGCATAGAAACTGTTGCATAGGTGAGTTTGTAGTATTTGATTTAAATGTTGCTTTTCTTTTTATCCAATTAGCACACTCTTGTGCTATAGCTTTTTGGTTTAACTTGTTTTTGAGTTGTATCTCAAATTCATTTCCATAGAAGTCTTTTTCTCTTTTTTGTTTAGGAATAAAGAACTCTCTTTGTTCTTTTTTTAGTTTATCTGTTGCTTCTACTGGAGTAAAAGAAGGTGAAGTAAAAATAAATTCAATTGATTCCACTTTCTCTAATTCTTCTTTTAATGCTTCATAGGCATAAATAGAAAAGTATGAAGCTGCTATTTTTAATTTTGAACCATTTGAAAGCGATTGCTTTAAATCATCCCCTAATAAAGTATTTAAATTATCTAATATTTTCACAAACGACCAACTTTATATAATTAAGTAATATATATTTTATTAAAAAAATCATAAATGTATATTTAATAGCTAAAATATTAGAAAGAATTAGTTTTCTTTTTTAAGGTTAGTGTATAAACTTCAAATCTTTATTAAATTAATAGTAGTTTATTGAAGCTTTTAATGCTTATTGAAGTACTTATTAATCTATTTTTATTTTATGTACAGACTTTAAAAATATTAATATAATAGTTACCACAATTTAATATAAAGTATTCTAGGCTCGGCAAAGCAATTATTAATCTGCTTAGCAAGTGGTCACTTGATTTTCTTGCTGAGCCTAGAGTATTTTTTGAGATTGATAATTGTATGCCGATAATTTATTCAAACTCAAAAGTCTCAAACATTATACATAATTTATAAAAATTAGTTATTGATTTTTTATATTTGGAAGGGGTGAATGAAGCTCCCTCTGTTTGGCGACTGAAGAGCTTCACTAAGATAAAATCTTATATTTTGTATTTTAACATAAACAAAATTTTTAATCAACTCAATTGTTGAGAATTAAGTACTGCTTGTTAAAAGATAGGCATATTCTCTTGTGTCTGATGAAGTAGCCATCTACAAGGCCAATTCTAGTTATAGGTATCTTGTATAAACGCCATTTGGTGAACAAATGAAAAAGAGACCGAAAATGTTCCATAACTATTTGGATTAAAACCTTTGAAAGGTGCATTGCGGACGTAGTGAGAGAGGAAACAATTGAAGCTAAAAAGATGGACTACATGCAGATATGGCGTAGTGTTTGATACTAGATTCTCAACCAAACTTGAGGTATTTTTTCTAAGTCTAGTTATATAACTTTACATTGACCTACAAATCATTGATATAACTTATAACTATAATGATATGAAAAATATACAGTATCGCATTACCCACTATGAAACCTCGCTGATATGAGCATGTAAAAGTATTAGCTAAAGTGTAAGTGATTTATTCCAAGGGTATTATTTTGGAAGTTTGGTGTATTAATCAGGCCAAATTTCTACAGCTTCAGAAGATTAAATCCAGGGTATATATTAGTGTTTATTAATAATATTATATAATTTTAGTTATTATGGAATATAATTTAGTATAATTTAAATCTATTTGACTATATACTGAAAATAGAATAATTAGGTGGTTTGTAATAGTGCTAGAAGATTTTAACAAAGAGTTTTGGAATATCTGGGGAATTGTAGGTAATAGGCGAATATATACAGATGAAGATGTTTTTAGGATTAAAAGTTCATGGAGAGAATCTATAAAAAGAAATTTTTTTAAATTTTTGAATAAAGAAAAAATTTCAGATAGAACTTTTATTCAAATTTTATATAATGAACCAAATACATTCTATTTACTTTTTGAAAATCTTTTAAATAATCAAAAAAACAATCTTTTTTATGTTAAAGAACTGAATAATTTATCTTTTAGTTTTAAGTTCTGTCAGATTTTTAATGTATGTGATAATAATACTATCATTGATTTAATCTCATTTCAAATAGCATATATAGTAGAACATATGAAAACTATAAAGATTGATGTTAAATTATTTGATGAGACTATAAAAACCAAATCTTTAATGCACTATATAGAGCAATTAAAAATCAAAAAGAATAAAAATACATATGGAATAGCAAGAGAACTTTCTTTAATTCATAATAATCTACTAAGAGATATAAAAAAGAGAGGATATAAAACAGCTATTAAAGAAATGAAAGAAGATGAAAGCTTTGGATCTACGTTTGAAAAAGATATTTCAACTTGGAAAAAAGGGAAATTGCCAGGGTTTTTCAAATTGTTAGTTTTATCAGTTGCTTTATTTGAAAATTATCCTAAGGAAGAAAGGTTTGCAAGTTTTTTATTACTTTTAATAGCAAGGGGATTGTTATATATAAAAGACTCATATAAGATAAATGTAGATATAGAGAATAGATTTATTAAAAGGTATTCTTTCTTTCGAGAAGAGTTAAGTTCTCTTTTTAAAGATAAGTCCTTTGAGGAAATAGATCGGCTACAAAAAAAATATTGTATAAGTTTTGAAAAAATATTTGGAGAATTAGACAATGAAATTACTATTAATATGGATGATTTGATAAAGAATATATATTCTTTTTTTGAAAATAAAATAGATGCTTTGAATATAAATGATAGTATGCAAGATAAAATGAATGATTTTGTAAAAAGTGAAAATATAAAGTTTCACTATTAGAGTAATTTTTATTTTTAAAGATAATATATAATTTTTTATACTCTTTTTTGATTAAAAGTAGTAAAATTTTTATTTAAGGGATAAATCATGTCAAAACCAAGACCTTTTAATGGGCCTAGTACAACAGGAAAACCATCTGGAAAAGGAAGAGGTAATAACCCTTCCAAATAGTTAAATAATTCCTAGTATAATATACTAGGAATTATTTTAAAAGTTTAAATTGCTTATTGCATCTTTCCCGCTATCAGGAGATAACTTAGCATACCTAAGGGTCATTTTTATATCACTATGGTTCATAAGTTTTTGTATCGTAAAAATAGGAGTTCCATTAATAGCAAGATGAGATGCAAAAGTATGCCTAAGAGTATGAACTACAGCTCTATTCTTTCTGTCTTCTTTATCTAAATCTTGATTGAATAGTTTATTTAGAATATCTAACATCTGTCTTTGAATTGTTGTTGGTCTATCAGAGAATATTTTGTCATTAAAGTTTAGATTTTTACACCATTTATCAAGTAAAATAGTAAGTTCATCTGTTAAAAAACTTTTATATGAGATTCTCCCTTCTTGATCTTTTTTCAAATCATATAAAGTAATACGCTGATTACTAAAGTCTATATCTTTTTTAGAAATATATAGAATTGAAGCTAACCTTGCTCCTGTTGTTAAGGCAATTTTTGTAAATAAAAAAAGTCTTGGATTATCTTCTAGGTATTTATACAATTCTTTTATTTCTTCTAACGTCAAATATCGATCTCTAGTGTTTCTAATTGATTCAAGTTCAATATACTTTATATAATTGTTTTTTAATAGCTCTTCCTTAATTGCAAAACTAGTAATCGATTTAAGAATTGTTAGTATATTGTGAACAGTTTTATCTGATAGAGGCAATCGTCTTTGGTTTTTTGACTCTTTAATTTTTGTTTGAAGTTTTCTGATATCTTCTTTTGTAATACTTTCAAGATCTTTTTCATAAAAAAAAGGCTTAAGATGTTTTTTAAACGTAGAATAATCACTATCTTTGCTTTTCCCTTCTTTTCTCGTTTTAAAATATTTTTCTTGAATATCATCTAATAGTACTTTTTTAGCTTTTTTATTCTTTGCTGCAGCCGGTGGCTCTTCACCTAGTCTTATTTTTGTAATGATTTCATTTCTTTTCTGATAGCAATAGTTTTCTCTAATACCTTCTGAAAATTTACCTAGTTTAATTTCTTTTGTCTTGTTATTTAAATCTTTATATGTGATATAATAAGTTTTATCTGGTTTACCATTTGAAATAGATTCTCTATAATATACGCCAGTTTTAGAAGTCTTTATTCTTTTATTCATGAGGATATTATATCATAATCTTTCCAACCTATTTCCAACCTGACAATAGATTTAATTGAATTTTTTAGATTTAATTGAATTTTGTTAAAATCTTAAAAGCCCTATTCTATGGTGCTTTAGTGGATATTTAATTTTTTACATTTTATTGAATATTATATAAAATAAAGTTTCGGCCCCGGTGGTTGTGGGTTCGAATCCTACCAGGCGTGCCATTAGTTATTAAAATCTTTTTCTATTAATATGAAATCAGTAGTTGAATTAAGACTTAATAAATATATTTATAACTTACCCATCACTTTTAATACTAGATTTTTTCAAGATTATAAACCCAATAACAGCCGATAGTATTGAACCTATTAAAATAGCAACTTTATTAAAATTTAATATATAAGTGTATCCTTCAAAAGCTAAGGTATCTACAAATATGCACATAGTAAATCCTACTCCTGTTAATATTGCTACTCCATATATGTGCATCCAGTTTGATAGAGTTGGGATTTTTGATATTTTTAGTTTTATACAAATATATGTAAATAAAAATACGCCTAGTTGTTTTCCTACAAAAAGACCAAATATTATCCCTAGTGATAAATTTGTTATTAGGTTTTTGAAGCTTAGTTCACTTAAATCTATTCCTGTATTTAAAAAAACAAACAAAGGTAAAATATAGTAATTTACCCAAAATCTACTATGGTGTTCTAATATTTTTGAAGGAGATGTATTTTTGTTTTGTATTGTTGTACTTTTTAGAGGAGCAGTAAAAGCTATGATTATCCCAGCAAGTGTCGCGTGTATTCCTGAGTTTAAAATAAAAAACCATAAGAAGATTCAAACAAAAAGATAAAAACCTAGTTTTTTTACATGGAAATAGTTTAGCAAAATCAAAATAACTATTGCCAAAAAAGCAAAAAATAAAGACGAATATGACAATTCAGTATTATAAAATAGGGCTATTATTAATATTGCTCCAAGGTTATCATAAACCTCTTTTCTTTATGCCACTAGTTCCTCATAGTCTTGGATTTTTTCTCCTATAAAGATTAAAAAATTTTCTTTTCTTTTATCATCTTCTATCTCTTTAATATCGTAAAAGCCATCTACATATTGAACTATATATTGCGAGTTTAAGTCTTCAAACTCTACTATTCCTTTTACTCTTAAAATATTTTTTGGAATATTTTTTAATGATTCTTCGAACTCTTTTCTATTTAATTTTTTATCTACAAGTTTTTTTATACTTGAAATATTATCCTCTAAATGGGTTCTAAATATTGTTGTTTCTTCATTAAACTCTGTTGAGATATGATTTGTACTGTTAGTTAATTGGGCTTGATTGGTTACTTCATTTGGGTTTATATTGCAATTTAGAGTTTTTATTATGGCAGCACATCTATTTTGTAGACGAATTTTATTTTCAATTTTTTCAAGTTCTTCTTTTTCTAGTAAATCAATTTTGTTTAATAGTATCACATCTGCAGCTCTAATTTGATCTTTAAATACTAAGTAAGTTGAGATTAGTTTTTCATAACTTTTTGCATCAACTATTGTGATGATAGAATCAAATTCTATTAAATCACCTAATTCATCTATTTCACTTAAAAGGTTAAAAGGGTTTGCAACTCCTGTTGTTTCTAAAATTATAGTGTCAGGTACTTTTTTATCTAGCAGGATAGTAATAGCACTTCTTAATTGACCTGCCATGGAACAACAAACACACCCTTCATCTATCTCTACCATATTATAATCATAATCTAAAAGTTTACCATCTAAGCCAGTTTTACCTATTTCATTTTGAATAATTCCAATAAATCTGGAGTTTTGATTTTCAAACTCAATAAAGTTTTGTAAGAAATTTGTTTTTCCTGATCCTAGAAAACCTGTTACAACTATTAGTTTTGGTTTTAAAGAGTTAGTTTGTTTGTTTATAAAGTTTTTTAAATCCAAATCTAATTTACTCCAAGTCCCTGATAACAAAAGTTTATGAAGTATTGAATTGTTTTTATCTATTTTTAGATTTTTATTATCATTATAATCAATTGAGAATTCTAGTTTAGTGACATTTGTATCTTCTTTTTTACTTTGAATACCTTCTTTGTCATAAATGACAGCATTAACTTTAGTTTTTTTTATTTCAAAACTACTTGGGGCTTTTTTTATAATTCGTGTGAGCAAAGTGTTGAAAAAATTGAAAAAAGGTAATATGAATTTAAAAGACGGAAAGTTTTTATCTATGTTATTGGGCAATATAATATATTTGTTATTTGTTAAGTTATTAATATCTTCAATCCCATCTTTTGTATATGTTTTGATTCTATTTAGAACTTTATATTTGATTTCTATATTGTTTTTATTTTTGGATATGTTTAATATAAGTTTTCCAATTTTAAAATTTAAATACATTTCAAGGAAAGAAGAAAACCCTTTTACTTTTTCAATAAATTGCTCACAGTTTACTATATATTCTTCTATTAAAGAAGAGTTTTGTAATTCTTTCTCATTTGGTGAAGGGAAATAATATATATCAAAAGTTGATTCATAACTATTTTCTTTTTCTATAGATTCACTTTGAATTAAGCCATATATTCCCTTTTTAGAGTCAAACTTTAGTGTCCAACACTCTTGAGAATCATTGTATTGATGCATACCTTTATATCCTGTGATTTTTTTTAATATAGGATCATAATTTGCTTTAATCAAAAGTGTTCTCATTAGTGAGTTAAAATCTTTTTGTGTACCATTGAAAGTTAATGGATAAAAATCTTCTAATTTCATTGTTGACTCCTTTTATTGGATGTGATTACTTATCCAAAAGTAATCACATCTCCATTACCTAAGTAGGCTTTACTTTTAGATTTATATTGTGCAGTACCTTGTACAATTGGATAACCTGCACGTATAAATTTCTCTGCTGTTAATAACCCTGTACAGTGGTTACATCCTATTTTCTCAAAATTCCATTTATTTAAAGAGATAACCAAGTCATCATATTTAGGATCCCAATCATCAAAAGGTGAAATATGTAATCCTCCATAAATACCGTACATTTTGTCATTGTCATATTTCAATTCTTTGTATGCAGTGTTTGCAAATTTGATAATACCTTGGTGACAACACCCTGTTATACTAACAAGACCTTTATCTTTTACATTTGCAAATATTGATTGCTCACCAAATACTCTACAAATAATTGGTACATCAAAAACATAAGTTGCAAGACCTGGTTCTAACTCATGAAGACCTGGTTTTATAACTTCAAGTTCGCCTTTATGTCCTGAATCTTTTATATATTGTAAGCCCTCTTTGTAAAACCCTTCTGGTATTATTACTTTTAAGTTAGGGTTATATTTCATAGCAACAGGGAATCCCCAAAAGTGGTCAAAATGTTCATGGGAAATTATCAAAGTATCTATTTCACCACTTTCCAACATTTTATCAATACCTTCTCTTTTAAAAGATTCATCCATCCATTTATATGACCATCCAACATCCAAAAGATATTTTTTTCTTGTGCCATCTACTCTTTCTACATCAATTAATGCAGCAAATCCACCGGCATTATCTGGACTTACAGAGTTGGTTTTTATAATATCCCAAGCTTCATCAAGTTTTTCAGGAAGTAGATGTTTGATTTTTGCTATCCCTTTATCATAACTTCCTTTTGCTAAACCTGTTCCATCTCCAAATGGTGGCCAGTTAAAATCATATTGATTAACTAGTAATCCACCTGCACCTTTAATATCACCCATCAAAGTTGCATTATCAAACCAACTTGTTTCACTTATGTTAGTCACTTTCACACTTTTAATACTACCAAAGTCGGTCATTTTTCTCTCCAAATCAGGAAGAAAAATCTCTCTCATAGGAGAATAAGAGAAAAGACCCATGGCTGCAAGTGCACCTAAACCTAAACCAGTTGCTGAACCTTTTATAAAGTCCCTTCTAGATTCATTTGTAGTTTTCATTTTATCCTCCTTTATTTAAATATCGTCAATAATTCACCCATTACAGGTAAAGTATAAACAATGATAAAATATGCTGAAACACCAACAACTGTTCCTACTACTAAACCTAAGTTAAATCTAGGAGTTATTTTAATTTCCTCTTTATCAACTTTTCTACACTCAGTGACAGTTTCAGATGAAAGTCTCCATCCTGGCCAGTTATCCATAAACCAGTGGTTTATAAGCATAATGTTAATTAACCAAATCATTGGAATCATTGGGAATTGTTGTGGATGTGAGAACCCTTTTTGAGTTCCTAAAAATAAATGTGAAGTTTTATAATATACATAATATATAGCTACAGCTGCAACTATTGTAATGATATTTCTAAGTAACACATTTATTGGTTTAGAGTATTTAGTAACGCAGTCTTGCATATAAAAGTGAATATACAAAGCAGGAACTAACCAAAAAATTGCCATTTCACCAACATGTAACCATCTCCAATCTGGTGACATCAATCTTCTTGTTCCTCTAATCGCTTCTCCCCATATTAACTCTTGAACAAAATATAAGAAAAAGCTAACAGCCATTGCAATTATAATAATTCCAAAAAATGAAGTTATTCTTCTAATCCAAGCAGTTTTAATTAAAGAGAAAGGGTATCTCTCCCATATTGTTTCATACATCCAAACAATAACGGTACAACACATAATCCAAGCAATATTAAAGTTACCATGAACTGTATCAGCAAATGCTTCCCACCAAGGTGGTGTAATTGCTGTAAATTGTTGCCAAGGATCAAATAAAATTGCCATATGTGAGTGAAAAGCTACAAAGTATACAATCATACTAAGTAAAAATGTAAACATTAAGATTGTAAAACCTTTAACAGGTTGTTTCATGTTTTCCCAAGGAGAACCCTCTGCTGCAACAACCCAAGCAGGACTAAGCCAAGAAGCAATAGCCGCAAACATCAATATAGCTTGTGCAGAATACTCTTCGGCATAAAATGCTACAATTCCTAACTCTTCAAGTTTTTCAGGACTAAAATATGCAATAGCATAATCTCCTAATATTGTTTGGAAGAAAACTTCTAATACAATAGCAAAAATGAAAACAGTTAAGACTGTAAAAATCACCCCTTTTAATAAAGGGTTAGTGTTTTTTAACCATTGTTTGTTAAATGGCCAAAAGTCAAAGATATAAGCAATCCAAATCATTATAACAAGAAGCCATCTACACCACATATAACCTACATAAGGTGTATACATTCTCATTAAACCTCTAGGATCCTGGAAGATCCACCAAGTCACATAAAACAAAAATAAGACAAAAACTGTGTTAAGAATAAGTGGCCAAGGGCCATTCCATCTTTTTTCAAGTTTTCTCTCTTCTAGAAAAAGTTTATCTTGCATGACATCCTCCTTTGTTATAAATCTATTTCTAATTTAATTATAAAAAAAGAGTGTCTATAAAATGTAGAATTAAATATTAAAAAAGAGCTTTAAATTGTCTATTAATTGTCTATTTTTTTATTGGAAGTTTTATTGAAAATGTTGCACCATTATTTTTGTTATTTATTGCTGTTAAGTATCCTTTACAGTTGTCTTCTATAATAGTTTTAGACATACACAAACCAAGACCTGTACCATTTGTAGATGATTTTGTTGTAAAATAAGTATTAAAGATTTTATTCAAATTTTCTTCTTTTATTCCCCCTGCATTATCACTTATATCTAAATAGGCAAAATCGTTTTTACTATAAGTTTTTATTTGAATAGTTCTATTTTTAATATTATTTTCAATAAAGGCATCTTCTGCATTTTTAAGGATATTTAACACAACTTGACGTAATTCATTTTCTAAAGTATATATATTATCATGTGATTTAAAATCAATTATTAAATTTATTTGATTATTTAAAAGAATAGGTTTTACTATTTTTAATGTGTTTTCTACAATATCTTCAAGACTTGTTATTACTTTTTGTTTATCAAGTTTAAAAAAGTTTCTAAAGTCATTGATTGTATTAGATAGATGTTCTGCTGAATCATCTATTAGGTGTAGTTCATTTAAGAACTCTTCTTGATTAAATTCTTCTATTAATAATTTTGCTTGAAGAAAACTTGTAGTTGCAGATATTGACATTAATGGTTGTCTCCATTGGTGGGAAATCATATTTAACATCTCACCCATTTGTGCTAGTCTTCCTTGGTATTGTAATTGTCTATCTTTTTCTCTTAATATTTTTATTTGAGAATCTATTTTACTATTAAGAGTATCATTGAGTTTTGCTAATTCTTCTTGAAACATAACTCTTTTGTTAATATTAGTAATAATCCATAACACCTCTTGCTTATCTTTAATCACATCTCCTGTGATTTTTATCCATATAGAAGAACCGTCTCTATGTCGAAATTTATATTCTAGGTCTAAGGTATTATTTTCTAATACTGTATTAAATGCAATCTCACCAAATTTTTTAGAAGATTCATCTGATATATGTAATACTCTGGCGTGTTTGTTAATCAACTCTTCATAGCTATATCCAACAATATCGCAAAATGTTTTATTCACTTCTAAAATGGTTCTATTTTTATCAACAATTAAAATACCCACACCACTATTGTTAAATATATGTTCAAACCATTTTTCTTTATTTTTCATTATTCTTCCAAGTTTAATTCATAACCCTCACCATATTTAGATTTTATTAGGTGAGTGCCAAGTTTTTTATGAAGTCTAGAAATTAAGCCTCTAACACGTTTGTTATCATTGTAATTATCATCAAATAGTTCTATCTCAATATCTTCACTTGAGCAAAGAATATTTCTTGAAGAACTTAAAAGTTTAAAAAGTTTTGTTTCATTTTTTGTAAGTTTTATGTGTTTTGAATCTTTATATAAAGTATAAGTATTATTATCCCATATAAAGTTATCAATTAGTTTTGTGTTGCTACATTGTACTGAAACAGTTGCTAATTTTTTTATTATCTTTTCGATAACACTTTGTATTTGGTCTAGTTTAAAAGGTTTTAAAATATATCCATCAATTCCAAATTCTATAGTTTTTAAAAGGTATTCGGTATTATCGTAAGCAGAGAAAATGACAATGGGAATATTTATATCTTTTTTTCTAATAAGCTCAATCATTGATATTCCATCCATTTTGGGCATATTTACATCTGTAAATATAATATCAATTTTTTCATTGTTAAAAATATCAATAGCCTCTTTTCCATTTGAAGCAAGAAAAATCTTGTGAAAATAAATATTTAAAACTTTTGAAGTTTGCAGTCTTACTTTTTCATTATCTTCTACATAAAGGATTGATAAGTCTTTACATTTATTTTGTATCTCTTTTATATTTTCCATAATACATAATTATACTATTTATTTGATATATTATTCCTCTATACATCTTTTATAGGTAAAAGAATAGTAAACTTAGCTCCTTTGAAACTTTCATTTCCAAAAGGTGTACTTGTATTATCTACGTGGATATGTCCATCTAGGTGGTTTGTTATGATTTGGTAGGTCATGTATAGGCCTATACCTGTTCCTTGTGCTTGGTGTTTTGTTGTGAAGTAGGCATCGAAGATTTTATCTTTTATCTCTTCTTTTATCCCATTTGCGTTATCTTTTATCTCTATTAGTAGGTATTCTTTTGTTTCATCTATTTTAAAGTGGTTTAATCTTTTTGGGTTTTTTGTTTTGTTAAAGTGTTTGATTGTAAAGAAGATTGTTCTTTTTCTATCATTAAGTGGGCTTAATGCATCTATTGCGTTATTTAAGATATTTATCAAGGCTTGATTAAGTTCATTTTCATAGGTGTAGATTACAAAGTCTTCTACTTTTGGTACTATATGGATAGGGTGGTTTTTTATTCTTACATTTATAAGATCAGTTGTTCTTTCAAATATTGATTTTGTTGAAACTAGAGATTGTTTTTTATTTGGATTGAAAAACTCTCTAAAGTCATCAATCGTTTTAGATAAATATTGGGTTGCTTTTAAAATAGAATTCAAAGAGTTTGTTTGTGATTCTTTTGTTAGTATATTTAGTTCATCCTCAAGCTTTATTCCACTTGCCGCTGTACTTATAAGATTTAGTGGTTGTCTCCATTGGTGGGCGATATTACCAATCATTTCACCCATTGATGCCATTTTTGACTGTTGATATAACATCTCATCTTTTTTTCTATTTGCTTGAATCTCTTTTTGGATTCTTTTTCTATAATTACTAAAAAATATTCTTAGTCTATTTGATACATATGTTGCAAGTAGTATTAGAACTATTGATAAAATTATACTTATTAAAAGAATTTTTTCAAAAGATTTATTATTTATCTTTTTTAATTCTATCTCTTTTTTTTCTAAATAATTCATCATATCTTTTGTGTAAAACCCTGAAGCTATAGCCCATTCCCAATTTTGAAGACCTCTTACATAGGTGATTTTTTCAGAAGGTTTACCTGTTGAGGGCATTATTGTTCCTTCGTATGAGATAAAACCTTTTCCCTCTTTTGCTTTAGCTATTATTGATTGGGTAATTTTAATTCCATTTGAATCTGTAAGACCAATCCTATTTTTTCCTACATATTCTTTTTTTATGTGGGCTAATTGATATCCATCATAATCAAAAACTAGAACATAACCATTTTCTCCATAGGTGATATTTTGAATATATTGTAAGATCTCTTTTTTCACATTATTTGTAATATTATTTAGATATTCTCCTGTTCCTATTACTATATTTAAAGGTCTAAAAACTTTATTAAATGTAATCTTTTCATATTTTATTTTAGTTTCATTTGGCTTATACCAAAAGAGGTTGGTAAAGGTTTCATTCTCAGTTTTTAATTTTTCAAGTGAATTTATAATAGTGTTTATTGTTTCACTTTTTCTTCTCTCATATATATTTGTATTTTCAAAGTCAGGATTAATTGGATGTAGAATAATACTTCCATATAAGTCATTTATATAAAAATAGCTTCTACCCTCATTAAATCTGATTGGACGTAAGGCTTCTTTTATTTGTGTTAAGAGAGCTTGTCTATTTAGATTGGGATTTTTCTTATAAATATTTTCAATTACAGCGTATGCCTCATTTACCCTATTTTTTAGGTCTTCTTTTACTTGTGTCTCTAAGGCATCTTTTTTTTCTTTTATGAGTGAAAAAACTTTTTCAACATGTAGTTTTGCAATCTCTTTATTTGTATCTATATAGTTTTTTTCATATATTTCCATATCTTTTTCAAAGTTTTTTAAATTTTGATAATAGATTAATGCGTTAACTAACAATGCAATTAAGATAATAATAACTACAGGAGAATATTTAATAAAATCTAAAAGATTTTTTTCACTTTTTATTAGCATCTATTCTTCCAATTGCCTCATGATTTGGGCTTTTGCTCTATTTGATAAAATATTTTCATATAAATGATAATCAACATTAAAAAGTTTTTTACTACTTAGTTGAATATCTTCGGCAAGTGTTGAGGTATCTAGTTTTATTAGTGTAAAAAGTTGTTTTTTATTGTTTTCCCAAAAACCTATAATCTTAGCTTTGTCTAAAGATTTTAGTGCTATTTGTTCAGCTTCTTTTCTCAAATCTTTTTCAAAAACTTTACTTGGAACTTTTTCTAAATAGTTTTTTAGTATTTTCATAGTTTTTATATAAACTTTTCTACTAAGATTGTGTCCGGCACTTATCAAAGCTTTTTGTTTTGATAGTTTTGGTTGCTCTTGGTTTACATTTTTTGTAGCACCAAGAGCAACAATATTGTTTTTTTCTTTTTGTTCTTTTAGCCAAATGGGAGCTTCATCTGGAATCTCTATTTTAACCCTGTTTTCATCATCCTTTGAGTCAGAAAAAGGGTTTAATGAAGAGAATGAAAAACACCCACCAAATAAAGATATTATTAAAACCGAAAGAATAAAACTTTTTTTCATAATTAACAATCAGTAAATTTTGAGATAATCTCTCTTGACTTATCTAATGCAGTCTTACTTGAATCTTTATCAAATACAAGAGCTACAGCCATTCTTCTTCCTTCATGTGATTGAGGTTTACTAAATACTCTTACATAACTATTTTCTGTAAAAGCAGAATCTTCTATATCAATAACTGGAGTAAAAGTATCATTTTCAGCTTTATATGCTGCACTTGCTCCACAACCATAATCAATATAATCTAATGGCAGACCTAATACAGCTCTAACATGAAGTGCAAATTCACTTTGACTTTGAGTAATCATAGTAACCATTCCTGTATCATGTGGTCTTGGACTTACTTCACTAAAATAAACTTCATCGCCTTTAATAAATAGTTCAACTCCAAAAATACCTCTACCACCTAAACCATCGGTAATTGTCTTAGCTATCTCTTGTGCTTTTGTTTTAGCTGTTTCACTCATTTCCATTGGTTGCCATGAGAATACATAGTCACCATTTTTTTGGATATGTCCAATAGGTTCACAGAAAACTGTTTGGTTCTCATTTCTTGCAGTTAACATAGTGATCTCATAATCAAAAGTGATAAACTCTTCAACTATTAACTCACTTGCATCTCCTCTAGCTTCTTTTGCTAACTCCCAAGAGTCCATTAGATCCCCAGCATTTCTTGCAATACTTTGACCATGACCTGATGAACTCATTACAGGTTTAATCACACAAGGAAATCCAATCTCTTTTGCAGCATCTTCTAAAGCTTCAAATGTAGTTACAAACTTATAGTTACTTGTTGGTAGGTTTAATCTTTCAGCAGCAAACTCTCTGATGTTTTTTCTGTTCATAGTTTTATTTACAGCTTCTGCATTTGGGATTACATGAAAACCTTCCTCTTCGGCATCAAATAGTGCTTGAATATTGATTGCTTCAACTTCAGGCAAAATATATGTTGGTTTTTCTCTTCTGATTACATCTAAAACTTCATTTTTATTTTTCATATTTATTGTATAAGCTTTATTTGCAACTAATTGAGCTGGAGCATTATTATAAGAATCCACAGCAATAGTTTCAATTCCTAATCTTTGTGCTTCAATTATTACTTCTTTACCTAATTCTCCACTTCCAAGAAGCATAATCTTAATCGAATCAGATTTAAGCGGCGCAGTAAATTTCATTTTTTTCCTTTTGTTAATCTAGATTTTTTATTTTTTCAAAAAATTTAATATCGTATTCTATTAATTTATTTTTTGTAATTATTGACTGTAAAATTTTTACATAGTCATGACCAATACCTGAATATTTTGTCATTGTAGCACTCAAAGATAAACCATTGATAAATATTTTACTATTTCTCATATTTTCTCTAAGTGTTCTAAAGTTTTTATATGCAGATGTACGGTTTAGGTTTAACATATATGCTGCAATTGAGTCTTCTAAAGTAGCGAAAACTCTTACTAAGTGTCGTTTTCCTTCTGGTCTATCTAAAGGTACCATTCCAATTTTAGGATTATAAGTCCAGTGACCGAATATATTATTTGCTTGTTTGAAGAATCTACTTTTCCCCCAACCACTCTCGGTAGCTGCCTGAGCTAAAGCCATAGAAGGGGGAACAATATCTATTCTTTTTATATATTTAGGATAATCAAATATATCTTGGATTTTATATCTTTTTTGTAGAAATTCTAGTTTTTCGTACTCTAAAGAGCCTTTTATTGGCAAAGGAGATTTTTCTAAAGATTTAATAAAAAGTCTATCCGCTAGTATCTTTATATTTTCAATCTCTATTCTTTTTTCAAAATATTCAAAAAAGAAATCTTTTGCTTTTTTTGAAGACATTTTATAATACTCATCTGGAAAACCAGATTGAGCATAACTTACACTAAAAAAAACAAGAACTAATAAAATTTTTGATAAAAAATTCATGTTAATCGAATGTAGCAGTAAACACTTTTTTTACTGCCCCTTTAAAAAATATTTTATTATCAACAATTGAAACTGTTAACTCTTCTTTACTTTTTGGATAAACAAGGGCTAAATCTTCCACTAGGTTTAATTGGTTTGCTCTTAAAAAACAAGCAACCATACCAGTTCCACAAGCTAAAGTTTCTCCCTCAACACCTCTTTCGTAAGTTCTTACATAGATTTTTCCATCTTCTACTTTTGCAAAGTTTACATTTGCATTGTGTTCATATCTCATTTTTGCACATAAATCATGGTTATATTGTTCTAAATCATCTACAAATGTAACTAAGTGAGGAACTCCCGTATCTATTAAATACCAAGTGAAACCCTCTTGTTCAAACTCTTCTTTTATAACTTTAGGCTCAGTCATTTGTGTTTTTACCACATTTTGTGTAACTTCAGACTCTATGATTCCTGCTTCAGTTAAAAATTTCATTTTTGAAGCTGCTAAGTTATTGTTGTATGCATAGTGTGCAACTGCTCTTGTGGCATTTCCACACATTGCGGCATCACTTCCATCACTGTTATAAAATTTCCATTTAAAATCTGCATCTTCACAAGGAAGTAGGGCAACTAAACCGTCTGCTCCAATACCTTCTGTTCTATTACATAGTCTTATGGCATCTTGTGTAAAATCTTTCTCTACAAAAGAGTGAAATATAACAAAGTCATTTCCACTTGCAGAGTATTTTGCATAGGTCATAAAATCTCCTTAATAATTCTTTCTACTTCATTTTGCAAATTTTTTAAATTTGAAGAGTTATCAATAACTAAATTAGCTAACTCTTTTTTCTTTTCTATATCCATTTGATTGGACATTTTGATTTTTGCTTCCTCTTCATCTATATTATCCCTTTGCATCAATCTTTGAACTTGCAACTCTTTTGGAGTATACACAACCAAAGATTTAGAGATTGGATATTGCATTTTCTCAAAAAACAAAGGAATATCTATAAAGTAAGGTTTCCCTTGACTTTCAAATACTCTTGATTCTTTTACAATCTCCTCTTTTATTAATGGGTGAAGAAGTGCCTCTAGTTTTAATTTGTTTTCTTCATTTGAAAATATGATTTTTCCTAGTTTTTTTCTAAGAACTTTACCGTTTTCAACATACTCATCTCCAAACATTGAAGCTATTTTCCCACTATTTTGATCAAGAAGTTTATGGGCTATTTTATCAGCATCAATTGTTAAAAAGCCATGAAGCTTTAAAAGATTACAAACTGTACTTTTTCCTGTAGCAATTCCACCTGTAAGTGCAATTGCATATTTAAATAAATCATTACTCATAGTATTTATTTTACTAAAATAATGATTTATTTTTTATTATTAAGATATTTTTAGGGATTATCTCTTAGCTATACCAGTAAGAGCTTTGTGTTGAGCAGCTGGAAATACAAATGAAGCTGAGTGTATTTCTGTAGAATAATATTCTAAATCAACTAATAAATCTGATCTTTGTAAGATTATATCAGCTGTAGGGTGATATTTTTTAGAAGCTAAAATAGCTGTATCGTGTCCAAATCTAAATGGCATAGCGATCCAGAACTGTTCCCCAACCAATTTTAAATCAGCTTTTAGTTTCTCTTCATCTTTATGATAACTTTCAGTTGCAAATGTGATGATACCATCATCTTTTAAAACTCTTTGAATATTTGCTAAAAGTAGTTCATCGATATTTACATCAGTAAAAATCACAACATCTACATCTTTTTCATTTTTTGCATTAAAAGTTGCTAAATCTATAAACTCAATATTTCCTGTATGTTTAGAAGCCTCTTTTTTTATACCTTCGTTAATTGTTCCTACTATTGAAACATTTTGTGCTTCTTTATGTGTACACAATGGCGTATGTACCATCATTTCATTAAAAGCTTGATTTTCTTTCATCTTATTCAAGTCCTTATTTTATAAAAATTTCGATATAATACCACAAATTTTTTAAATTGCAAGGATATATTAACTAAGCAATCTTAAGATGCTTTGAATATATTACTCTAATTAACAATAAGGAACGTAATGTCAACTGTAAGTTACAAAGATGCAGGTGTAGATATAGATGCTGGAAATCAGTTTGTAGAAAATATTAAACCACATGTAAAATCAACTATGATACCAGGTGTTTTAGGTGGAATTGGATCTTTCGCTGGAGCTTTTGAGCTACCAACAGGATACAAAGAACCTGTACTTCTTTCTGGAACAGACGGTGTTGGAACAAAACTAAAATTAGCAATTGATTCTAAAAAATTTGACACAGTAGGGATTGACTTAGTTGCTATGTGTACAAATGACTTGTTATGTAATTTTGGTGAGCCACTATTTTTCTTAGATTATTATGCAACTGCAAAACTTGAAGTAGATGAAGCAACAGATGTTGTAAAAGGTATTGCTGAGGGTTGTATAAGAAGTGAATGTGCATTAGTTGGTGGTGAAACTGCTGAGATGCCAGGTATGTACAAAGAGGGTGATTTCGATTTAGCTGGTTTTTGTGTAGGTATTGCAGAAAAATCTGAATTAAATAGAATTGAAAAAATTGAAAGTGGTGATGTGTTAATCGCTTTACCATCTTCAGGTGTACATTCAAATGGTTTCTCTTTAGTAAGAAAACTTCTTTTAGAAAAATTAGGTATGACTTTAGAAGATGAATTTGATGGAAAACCATTAAAAGATATACTTTTAGAGCCAACTAGAATTTATGTAAAAGAGTTCAAAGCGAATAAAGAAAATATCAATGCTTTAGCACATATTACAGGTGGAGGAATTACTGAAAACCTTCCAAGAGTATTACCTGACAATTTAAAAGCTGTAGTTGATAGAAGTAAAATTCAAGTATTACCTATTTTTGAATTTATGTCTCAATTTGTAGAAGTTGAAGAGATGTATAGAACATTTAATATGGGTGTAGGAATGGTGCTTGTTGTAAATCCAAAAAATGTTGACAGTGTATTAGCTAATACTGATGGATATGTTATTGGAGAAATAGCACAAGGTGAAAAAGGTGTTGAGTTTATTTAAACTCAAACCTTTTAACTAGCCATTTCAATAAAAAGAAAATGTGAATTTTCTAAAGCTTCAATTTTTATAGATTTCTCTTCTGTAATCTCAAGTGCATCCCCATAGTCTAAAATAATATCATTTATATTTGCTTTACCCTCAATTAATACAAAATAGATTTGTCTGTTAGTTTTTATATCATATTCTAGTTCTTTATTTTTATCAAGTTCACTAACATACATATTTATATCTTGATGTATTTTTACTTTTGCTTCACCATTTGTAGAAGATACAATATTTAATAAGTTGTTTTTTCTTTCTTCTTCTTTAAACTTATGTGAACCATAAAGTTTTGGTAAACCATTTTTGGGTGGTAAAATCCATATTTGTAAAAGTCTTAATATTTTTGAATTGTGAAGATTATGTTCACTGTGATATATACCATCTCCAGCACTTAAGTATTGAACTTCACCTCTTTTTAGTGTTTCTTCATTTCCCATAGAATCTTTATGTGTAATCTCACCATCTATAACATATGAGATAATCTCCATATTTGAATGAGGGTGAGTATTAAATCCAGAGTTTGGTTCTATTAAATCATCATTTATAACTCTTAACACACCAAAATTCATATTTTGGGGATTATAGTATTCAGCAAAAGAGAAATGAAATCTACTTCTTAACCAACCTAGGTTGGAACCTCCCATATTCTCTTTTGGTAGTTTTTTTAACATAACTTATTCTTTGATTAGACTTGAAAATTGATCTAATATTCTATTTGAGCTATCTTCTCTTAGAGGATTAGTGTATGATGTTACAATCTCTCTTGGTATTACAATTGAACCTAGTCTTGTAAATTGGGCTCTAAGTGAGTTCATTAAATCAATTCCATTACTTCCTGAGTGAGTAGCTAATTGTATTTTTTTAAAAGAAAATAAAGCTCTAAAATCATCTCCAATTCTTGATACCCAAGATATCATATTTACTAACACAGGAGGAACACCAAAGTTATATTCAGGTGAAACAAAAATATATCCTGAAGCAGTTTTCATTTTTTCACTTAAATCTAAAGCTTTTTGAGGAATACCATCATTTTGCTCTTTATTTGTATCATACATTGGTAAATCTAAGTCTACCAAGTTTATTATTTCACTATTTAAATTTTTATCATTTAATTGAGTTTGTAGCTTTTGAGCTAATTTTACATTTTCATTTAAACTTGCAACAAATATTAATATCATTATTTACCCTTTAAATATTATTGAATCCATTGATTGATTGCCATACATATATGTGTCATGTAGGCTTTCTCCTATTTTGTCTTTTGAGCTTCCAAGTGTTACATAAAATGGTAAAAAATGTTCAGGAGTAGGGTGGTTTTGTCTAAAATATTTACTTTTTGATTCTATATCAAGTAAAGTATTATAATCTGCTTCTTTTACATTTTCAACAACCCAGTCATGGAAACCTTTTGCATAATCTTTTATATGTTTACTATCTTCTACCCAATCAATATCTCTTAAGTTATGAGTCATTGCACCACTTGCAATAATTAATGTATTTTTTCTTAAACTTTGTAATGCTTCACCCAATTTAAATAATTGATACTGGTTAAAAGTATATGGCAAAGATAGCTGTATTACAGGTATATCTGCTTTGGGATACATAAATCTAAGTGGTGACCATACACCATGGTCATAACCACCTCTAGAATAATCTTTTTCTACTTCAAAACCTTCATTGTTTAGAAGGTTAATTATCTCATCTGCTTTTTGTAAATCACTATTTGCAGGATAAGTTAATCTATATAATTCTTCTGGAAAATTATAGAAGTCATAAATCAAAGAGGGTGACTCTTCGTATAAAATCTTCAAATTATTTGTCACCCAGTGAGCAGATATTACCAAGATAAATTCAGGCTTTTCATATTTAGTTGACAACTCTTTTAAAAATTCAGTTGTATTATTATTCATGATCATCAACATAGGTGAGCCGTGAG
Organism: Halarcobacter sp.; assembly: GCF_963675975.1. Taxonomy (NCBI): domain Bacteria; kingdom Pseudomonadati; phylum Campylobacterota; class Epsilonproteobacteria; order Campylobacterales; family Arcobacteraceae; genus Halarcobacter; species Halarcobacter sp. The sequence continues at coordinate 938,121 of NZ_OY780939.1, forward strand.
ATACATATATACTTGGTAACATCGTTTTTCCTTATTTTTCTAAAATACCTTGGATTTCTAGATTAATGTTTACTTCTTCACTAACCATTACTCCACCAGCTTCAAGTGCTTTATTCCAGTTAAGACCGAAATCTTTTCTATTTACTTCACCTTCAATCTCTAAAGCAACTCTTTTATTTCCCCATGGATCTACTGCTTCACCAGTTTTTTCAATTTCAAATACAACATCTTTTGTAACACCTCTCATAGTTAATTTACCATAAGCTTTTTCACCTTCAACTTTTTCAATTTTTAAAGTTAATTTTGGGTGGTTTGCAGCATCAAAGAAATCAGCTGATTTTAAGTGACCATCTCTTTTTTCATTATCTGTGTTAATAGAATCAACTTCTGCTGTACCTGTTACTGATTTTATTGCTCCTGTTTTTTCATCATATACAAAAGAACCAGCAAATTTTTCAAAATTTCCTCTTACATTTGAGATCATAAGGTGTTTAACCTTGAATCCAACATTTGAGTGTGCAGGGTCTACGTTATAAGTTCCTGCATATAATGCACCTGCTGCGATAATTGATGCTAATCCTACTTTAATTAATTTCATTTTTTTTCCTTTTGTTTAAATTACTAGTTAGTACTATGTGATTAAAAAAAAGCTTATGCTTTATAAACTTTTCTCAACAAATTATAAAGAGTTTCAAGCTCATCTTCCTCTAAAACACCCATATAATCAAATATATTTTGTGCATGTTGAGGGAAAATTGCTTTCATTTTATCTTTACCCTTTTGAGTAATAGATAAAATACTTGCTCTTTTATCTTCAGGATTTACAACTGATGTAATCCAACCGTCTCTTTTTAAATTTTTTACCACTACAGTGATATTTCCTGGTGTACTAAGAGTTAACTTAGTAATAGAACCAATACTTAAATCACCTCTATGGTAAAGTACTTCCAAAACCTTAAATTGATTAAAAGTTAATTCATGTTCAGAAAAATATTTAAGTTCTTGAGTAAAAAATTTATTATATGTCTTTGAAACTTGTACCCAAGTTTTCATAGATATATCTGTTTTTTTACCATAACTAATTAAACTTTTTCTTTCCATCTTTAACTCCTTGGATGAAATTATAGTACTAATTAGTAGTAAATGTCAAGGGGTAAAAATAAATTTATTACTAGTTAGTACTATATTTATTTGAAAAAGTTCGATTTTTAGGTGTTTAGATAAATTTAAAAATTTTTTGAAATTTGTTTAGATGAATTAGAAATAAGGGAATATTTTAATAGCGACAGCAGAAAAATCTGCTGTCAAAGAGAAATTAAGCAGCTTTTTTTGCTATTTTTTTAGCAGCAGCTTTTGCTTTTTTAGGTTTTGTAAGTTTTAATTTAACAACTTTTTTAGTAACTTTTTTAGCAACTTTTTTTACATCTTTTTTCTTAGCAACTTTAGCAGCAGCTTTTTTAGCTATTTTAGCAACTTTTTTTTCTTTTAATTCTTTTGCCATTGGGCGTCCTTTTATAATAGTTTTTATCTATTACTTATATTCTAAAGTAATAAAATATAGAGAATTATAACAATAATTATTTATTTTGTCAAATATTATTAAAGAATCTTTATAAAAGATTGTAAATTTATACTTAACCTCTTCGTAATTTTCTTTTAGATAAAATATCACGCTTTACTGTAAATAGAGAATTTATAATTAGAGGATATGAAAATGCTTTTAACACCAGGACCAACTCCTGTACCAGAGTTTGTTAGAAAAGCTATGGCTGATGTGACTATTCACCATAGAACGCCAGAGTTTGAAAAAATATTTGAAGAAACAAGAGAACTATTATTTGAATTATATGGAATGGATGAGGTAGTAATGCTTGCATCTAGTGGTTCAGGTGCTATGGAAGCTTGTGTTACAAACTTAACTCATAAAAAAGCGCTTACAATCAATTCAGGGAAATTTGGTGACAGATTTGGAAAAATCTGTAAGGCTTTTGATATAGATTATACAGAAATAAAAAATGAATGGAACACTCCAGTTAGTGTAGAAGAAGTAGTAGAAACAATAAAAAATGATAAAGATATTGATGCAATTTTTATTCAGCTTTGTGAAAGTGCTGGAGGTTTAAGACACCCAGTTGAAGAGATGGCAAAAGCTGTTAAAGAGATTAACCCAGATATTATGATAGTTGCAGATGGAATTACAGCAATTGGTGTAGAAAAGATTGATGTAACAAATTTAGATGCGGTAATCACTGGAAGTCAAAAAGCTTTAATGCTACCACCAGGTTTAGCAATAATTGGATTATCAAATAAAGCTGTAGCAAAAATAGAAGAGAAATCAAGAGGTTTTTATTTTAATTTAGCAACAGAAATAAAAAAACAAAAAACAAATACTACAGCGTGGACTGCAGCAACTACTTTGATTATTGGATTAAAAGAGATTTTAGCTCATATCAAAGAGAATGGTGGTTTTGATAAGTTATATGCAGATACTGAAAAAAGAGCAAAAGCTACAAGAGAAGCTTTAAAAGCAATTGGATGTGAAATTTATCCAAAAACTCCTGCTAATGCAATGACAACTGTATATACTGAACATGCACCAGCAATTAGAAAAATATTAAAAACAAAGTATAATGTAAATATTGCAGGTGGACAAGACCATATTAAAACATTAATTTTTAGAATAAACCATATGGGACTTGTTGAAGATTTTGAAGCTTCATGGGTTGTAAACGCAGTTGAACTAGCAATGGATGAATTAGGTTTAAGAACTTTTGATGGTACAGCTAGCAAAGTTCTTTTAGAGAATATGTTTAAAGGTAACTAATGATATTTGAACACGAAATACCAAAAGGTAGTAGATTATATTTTGGTAAAGCCGCTAAAGCAAAAAGAGAACTTGAATATAAAATCAGTACTCTTTTAGACAATAGAGGTTTTGAAGAGATTGTTACACCAAACTTCTCTTATTCGCAACATCAATCAATTGCAAATGAAAGAAAACTAATAAAGTTTTCTGATGAGAAAAATGAGCAAGTATCATTGCGAGCTGATTCAACGCTGGATGTGGTAAGAATCATTACAAAAAGATTAGGAAGAGCAACTGACCATAAAAAATGGTTTTATGTTCAACCAATCTTTACATATCCATCATCAGAAGATTATCAAATAGGTTGTGAATGGATTTGTCATGACAATATAGTTGATATATTAAATCTAACAGGAGATATCTTAGTAGATTTAGATATTAATCCTATTTTACAACTATCAAATATCAATATTCCAAAACTTGTATCAAAAGAGTTGGATATAGATATTGAACTTTTCAAAAATGGTGAAATAGCAAAACTTTTAAGTTTAAAAGTTGATTGGTTAAATGAACTTATAAAAGTAAAAGATATAGAAGATTTAGAAAATAGTATAAAAACTGCGCCAAAAGTTATCAAGAATGAACTTGAAAAGCTGTTAAAAACAGCAAAAGAGGTTTCATATAAAAACTTAGTAATAGCTCCGTTATATCACGGAAGTTTAAAATATTATGATGATGTATATTATAGAGTAATTCAAGATAATTATGTTTTATGCAAAGGTGGAAAATATAGTTCTGAGGGGATCAGTTCTTTAGGTTTTGCACTATATACAGACAGTTTATTAAAAATTTTAGAGGATTAGGGAATGAGTAAAGCTGATTTAATTGTTGGTATTCAATGGGGAGATGAAGGAAAAGGTAAGATGGTTGACATGCTTGCCCAAAATTATGATGTAGTTTGTAGAAGCCAAGGTGGACACAATGCAGGTCACACTATCTGGGTTGATGGTGTAAGATATGCACTACATCTAATTCCTTCTGGAGTATTAAATCCAAAAGCAATAAATATTATAGGAAATGGGGTAGTTCTTTCTCCTGAAGCAATTATAAAAGAGATGGAACAATTTAATGATTTAGAAGGAAGATTATTTATTTCTGATAAAGCACATTTAAATCTACCTTATCATGCTTTAATTGACCAAGCAAAAGAGAGACTAAAAGGCGATAAAGCTATTGGTACAACTGGAAAAGGTATTGGGCCAGCATATTCTGAGAAAATAAGCAGAACAGGATTTAGAGTAGGAGAATTATTAGAACCTGCAAAATTAGCAGTTGGTATAATTGAATATTTTGAACAAAGTAAAGCAATATTTGATGTATTAGAGATTGAAACACCAAATAAAGATGAATTGGTAAAATTATTAACTTCATATAAAGAGAAGTTAGAGCCATATATTGCAAACACTACAAATATGATTTGGGATGCAATTGATAATGATAAAAAAATATTATTAGAGGGTGCGCAAGGTACACTTTTAGATATTGATCATGGTACATATCCTTATGTTACTTCTTCATCATGTGTAAGTGCTGGAGCTTGTACTGGTTTAGGGATCTCTCCAAAAGATATTGGTATTGTTACAGGTATTGTAAAAGCATATACTACAAGAGTTGGTAATGGTCCTTTTCCTTCTGAAGATTTTACAGAAGAGGGGCAAAAAATTGCTGATATTGGAAAAGAGGTTGGAGTTACAACAGGTAGAGGTAGAAGATGCGGTTGGTTTGATGCAATTGCTGTAAAACATGCTGCAAGACTTAATGGTTGTGACCAATTATCTTTAATGAAACTTGATGTATTAGATGGTTTCCCAAGAATTAAAATTTGTGTTGCATACGATGTAGATGGAAAAAGAATTGATTATATGCCATCAGACTTAGATAATGTAAAACCTATCTATGAAGAGTTTGAAGGTTGGGATAGTGTAGTTGGTTGTAGAGAATTTGATGCACTTCCAGAAAATGCGAAAAAATATATTAATAAAATAGAAGAGTTAACTGGTGTTAAAGTAGGTATAGTTTCAACATCACCAGAGAGAGAAGATACAATTATTAGAGGATAAGCCTATGAGAATGAAGTTACATCATACACCATATATTTCAAGACGAATATCAAGAGATTTGGTAAACTGCAATTTTGTTGAGATAAGAAAAACAAAAGATGAGATTACTGATGAGATAGAAAAGATTTTGGATGAGGACATCGAAAAAGAGTTTGCACTAGATGAAAAAGTTAGTGAAATATTAGAGGGTCAAGAAGATAATATAGAGTTTTATAATGCTGATTATAGACAACTTTTTTGGTTAACTAAAAAAAGGTTAGCTAATGATTTTGGTGTAATTTTAAATAACGAAGATAGATTTTCTGATATTGCACATAAAATTTTAGATTTTTTATGGGAAGAGGATTATATCCATTATACTTGTTCAGATAACCAAATAAAAAATGTAATATTCTCATCTATCGATGAATTTTTAAAAGGTTTTGAAAAAGCTGATGATGCTGTAATGGAAAAAATTAAACATTATAAAAGAAAGTTAATACCGGGAACTGAGGAATATGATATTGTATATCATAGACTATATGAAGAAGAATTAATTAAACGAGGGTTAATGTAAGATGCAAAAAGTATGGATTTATATAGAAAATGGCACTTTTTTAGAGGCTAATTCTTTTGGTGCAACAGGTACTGCTGTTGGAGAGATTGTATTTAATACTTCATTAACAGGATATCAAGAGATCATTACTGATCCAAGTTATGCTGGTCAATTTGTTACATTTACTATGCCAGAGATTGGGAATGTTGGAGTAAATAAAGATGATATGGAGAGCCAAGGTGCACACTGTAAAGGTGTATTAGTTAGAAATTATCATCATGAACATTCAAATTTTAGAGCCGAAGGTGATTTAGAATCACTTTTAAAAGAGCAAAATGTACTTGGTATTTGTAATATTGATACAAGATATTTAACTAAAATGATTAGAGATGAAGGTGCAATGATGATGATTGCATCAACAGAAATCTCTGATAAAGATGAGTTAGCTAAAGTATTAAGTGAAAGTCCAAGAATTGAAGATATCAATTATATCAAAGAGGTTACAACAAAAGAGGCTTATGTTCATAAGTTTGGAGCTTGGAACCATGATAATCTAGCCTATGATAAAGCTGTTATGAGTGATAAAAAGATTGTAGCTATTGATTTTGGTATTAAAAGAAATATCTTAAATGAATTAGTTGCATCAGGACTTGAAGTTGAAGTTATCCCAGCTTCTTTTAAAGCTGATGATTTAATAGCAAGATTTGAAGCTGGTGAGATTGGTGGAGTATTTTTATCAAATGGACCTGGTGACCCTTTAACTTTAACAGAAGAAAAAGAGCAAATTCAAAAACTAATAGATAAAGATATCCCAATGTTTGCAATTTGTTTAGGACACCAAATGTTATCAATTGCACATGGATTTGATACATATAAATTAAAATTTGGTCAACATGGTGGAAACCATCCTGTAGCTAATTCAGAAACAAAAGTTGTTGAAATCACAGCTCAAAACCATAACTATAATGTTCCTGATAATATCACTGAGATTGCAGATGTAACACATATGAATCTATTTGATAATACAATTGAGGGTGTAAAATACAAAAATAAACCAATATTTTCAGTACAACATCACCCAGAAGCAAGTCCAGGACCACACGAATCAAAATATATTTTTGGTGAATTCGCAAAAATCGTAAAATAATTCTTTAAGAAGGGTCTTCCCTTCTTACTTCTTAACTCTTTTAGTTTTAACTTTCGTACAAAAGGCAAATTATGCAAAGTAGATCTGCAGTAGCAATTTTTTTATTATTAGGCATAGTTTGGGGTAGTAATTTTATCTATATGAAATGGGCAAGTGAGTTTATTACTCCTTTACAAGTTGTTATAGTAAGAGTTTTATTTGGTTTTATACCTGTATTAATATATGCACTTTATAAAAAAGTTATAAAAATAGAGCACTTTAAATATAGTTTCCACTTTTTTATGATGTCTTTATTAGGCACAACTGTTTATTACTATTTTTTCGTAAAAGCTACTTCTTTATTGTTATCTGGAGTAACTGGAGCTTTAAGTGGCTCGATTCCTTTATTTGCTTTTCTTTTAGGAATAATATTTTTAAAAGAGGAAAAACTAGATAGAAGGATTATAGGAATATTTATTGGAATGTTAGGGGTAATATTTATATCCAAACCTTTTAATACAAATCTTTTTGAATCTAATCTTGAAGGTATTATTGATATTATATTAGGTTCTTTAATAGTAGGATCTTCTTTTGTATATGCAAAAAGATTTTTATCTCCTTTAAAAATACATTTTGCAGCTTTAACAACTTATCAACTAGGTTTTGCTTTAGTTACACTATTGTTTATAACTGATTTAAATGGCTTAACAAGTATCACAAATGATATTCATGTATTTTTAGGGTCGGTTATAGGTTTAGGTTTATTAGGTACAGGATTAGCTTTTATTTTATATTATTACTTAATAGAAAACTTAGGAGCAATTGCTGCTTCATCTGCGACATATATGCCACCAGTTGTAGCTTTGATAATAGGTTACTTTTTTATTGGTGAAGAGATTGATTTAATAGATTGTTTAGGTACTGTTTTAATTTTTGGTGGAGTTTTTTTAGTGAACAAAAAAAAGTAATTGTTCACAAGGTATTAATTATAAAACAAATTTATCTAATAAGGTATAAACAGCAGAGGCAGAGATACCACCAGCGATACCAGCAATTATATCATCACCCATTACACCCCAACCACCTTTTACGGTTTTATCTATTTTACCAATAATTGAAGGTTTCCATATATCAAATACTCTAAAGAAGATAAATGCCAATGCACCCATGATATAAAGATTTTCTTGGTTTATTCCACAAATTGATAGGGCAATCCACATACCAGCTAGTTCATCAATAACTATCTCTTTACTGTCATGTTCTCCAACTTCTTTTTCATATTTATCAATCTCTTTAATAGCAATTGCTGTGATTAAAAAAGCAAGTAAGAAAAGTGTAGTTTCATGAACATATTGAATTAGTAATAAACCTAAAATTAAAGCAACAAACGAACCAACAGTTCCTGGTGCCTTAGGACTTAGTCCACTATAAAAAAGTGTTAAAAAAAGTTTTCTCATCTATTTTTTCTTCTCTATTCCAAGTTTTTTTCTTTTTTCCCAAAGAGATTTTCTAGAGATACCAAGTTTTTTACTTAATTCTGTATCTGGATATTTTGACTGGTAAGATAATACCATCATTTTCACATAATCATTTATTGTCATAATACTGTTTGAAAGCATCAGTTCATCATCTTTGTGGAAATCAACTTTTGTATAAGGGAAATCATCTTCTGTTTCTAAAGAGACTAGAATTGCTTTTTTCTCTTCAATTATTCTAATAATACTCTCTTTTGAACTTTTTTTAAGTGCATGAAAATCTGTTAGGTAAAGTATTCCATTAAATCTTTCATTAACTTTTTTCTGCCAGTTATCACTACTTAATGAGATAAATTTCATTTGTAAGTCTAGTTTTCTCGATAATTCAAAAGCTAATTTATCTGCACTAATTTGAGAATTAGTTTCTATTAGAAGAGGAAAAGTAGTTGGTAATACTGAACCAGCTGTATCTACACTGTTAAATTGGAATTCTAGATACTCTCTTAGTGTTTGTAACTCTTTTCTAATTGATTTACACTCTCTATAATGGTAGATTTTTCTAACTAACTCATCCATTATAAATGGTTTCATAATATAATCTTTTGCACCCTCTTTAATAGGATCAGTTACTGTCTCATCTGAGATATAAGATACTAAAAGTAAAATAATAGAATCACTATATCTTCTAATTATAGTTTTACATAATGATGCAGGAAGAGACGTAGATAAAAGGATAATATCATAATCTTTTGTTAGGTTATCAATATTTGGTGACTCTACAAAATCACAGTTATGTCCATCATCAAGAAGCCTAGAAACAACTTTTTGAGCTAAATAAATCTCACTTTCTATTATTAGTATGTTCATTTTCTTTTCCAATCATAATATTTAAGTGTTGCAATACTTTGAACTGCTACACCTTCACTTCTTCCTATAAAACCAAGTTTTTCAGCAGTAGTTGCTTTTATATTTACAAATTGTTTTTCTATATTTAGATAATTTGCAATTGTTGATTTTATAGTTTGTTTGTGGGGATTAATTTTTGGCTTTTGAGCAATTATTGTTAAATCTACATTTACTATTTCATAACCTACGTTATAAATAAATTTAACAATATCACTAAGCAAAATTTTTGAATCTATATCTTTAAATTCATCACTAGTATCTGGGAAAAACTCCCCAATGTCACCAGCACCAGCAGCACCTAAAAGGGCATCAATTAATGAGTGAATTAATACATCTCCGTCACTATGAGCTTTGAATCCATAAGGAACATCAATCTCAATTCCACCTAAAAACATTTTTTTATTATCTTCAAATGGATGAATATCAAAACCAGTACCTGTAAAGAAGTTTGTAGAAGGTGAAGATAAAGATGAAATTGTATCTATATCCTCTTCAAAAGTAATTTTTTTGCTTTCAATACTTCCTTGTACATATTTAACAGTTCCACCAATATCTTTAATAGCTGAACTGTCATCTGTGAACTCTTTATTTGTATTAAGTGCTTGTTTTAAAATATCAACTTTAGAAAGTTGTGGAGTTTGTATAAGTTTTACTTCATCTCGATTTATAGTTTCATTTTTAAATACAACAGTATCGTTTACATTTAAAACTGGAACTATACAATTGGCATCATCTTTTGCAGTTATTAAGTTTTCAATAACTTTTTTTGGTATACATGCTCTTGCAACATCAGTAAACATTACATATTCACTGCTTACTTGCTCTAAAGCATTTTGCATAGATTTTTGTCTTGTTTCCCCACCCTCTACAAATGTAAATTCATCAGTAAAGTTTTTCATGTAATTTAATTCATTTTTATGGGAAGCAATAATTATTTTTTCAAAGTTGTAAAACCCTTTAAGTCTATTTGTAACAAATAGCCACAGAGGTGAATTATCAATTCTAAGCCATTGTTTTTTAGCAGTACGTTCGAATCGCGAAGAGTTACCTGCACATAAAACTACTAATGTAATACCTGACACCAAGCCCCTTTGAGTAAAAAAGTTACATATTATACTTTAATGTAACTTATGAAAGCTTAAAGATCATTTTCTAATTTAAATTTAATAGAATCAATTGATTGTAAAAGTGGTTCAGTGTCAATCCCATATTCATTGGCTTTATTTAAAGCTCTTTGTACATTTTGGTCTGAAAGTGGGTTTCTAATATCACATAAGATTTTAATTATTTCTAAAATTTTTACTTTTTCAACATAATCTTTAGGACAATGTTCTAAGTCCTCTACAAAACCAATTGTAAATATAAGATTATGACTTAGGTTCCAATGTTTAAATATATTTGCAGTAATTCTTGCACAAGAGTAACCTAAAAACTCCTTTTCAACATTAGATATATTTTTACTAATTTCAAGTCTACTTAAGAAGTCCTCTTTTTTATCACTTTCGATAATTACTTCAGAGATAACAAATTTTCCTACCTCTTGTAAAAACGCAGGAAGGATTAATTCCTCTTTTAAATCAAAACTAATTTTTGATACCCAAGTATTAACAAGTGATGAAGCTAAATTTGAAGAAAACATAAAGTCATCTGTTGAGACATTGTAAGCATTTAGATTTGTATTTACTAAGCTTTGAATAACTGTACCTAAAGCAATTGATATTGTAAAGTTAACACCTAAAAGTGATATGGCTCGGCTTGGAGTTTCCACTTCACTTACAAAACCAAACATTGCAGAGTTTGCAACTCTTAATACAGTTGTAATAATTAAAGGATCTTTTTCAATTATTTTTAGTAAGTCTAATGGCTCTTGATTAGACATTTTTCTAAATTCTTCTAGTTCTATTACACTCTTCGGTAGAGGAGGTAATGAATCAATCTTCTCAATAATAAGTTTCTTCATTTTACGTCCTATTTCAATCTAACTACTTTAATTGTGATATAATATCAATTAATTCTTTATACTCATCTGTATTTAGAGTTAATATTGATATTTTTTCATCATAATAATGCTTTTTATTATTCAAAATAAGCTTTTTTGAACTATCTTTGAATTCATCTAGCAAAAAAGTTTTAAAATTTTTTATATCTATATCTACATTAAAAAACGACAATTCACTTATATATTGAAAAATCTTTTGATAATTGGGATTTTCATTAATATCTAGCTTAGGAAAATAAAAATCTATTTTGTAAATCATTGAGAGTAATAAAAAACTTAGATTGTTTTTTACTTTCAGCAGTTCAATATTTATATTAATTTTTGAATTGTTTCCAAAATTGGTTGATTGTGAAAGTTCATATCCATCAATAATTTTTTCAGATGAATAAATATAATAATCAAATATATAATCAATATCTTTTTTATCAATATCTATATAATCAGAATGTGTAAATTTATATAAATGTTGTCCTATGATATTGTTTATAATATTTATAATCTCTCCATCAAGGGGAATGGAAAGTTTTAACATATTTTTTGATTCTTGCATAATTTGTAAAATTTGTTTTACTTGTTCTCGATTTGTATTATGTGTATATATCTTTCTGCATAAATGTGAAAATAGTTTTATAAGATGAAGATATAATGTAAATTGCATATGAAACAATTTTTTATCTATTGGAAAGGATCTTTTCATGATTGTTTCATAAAACTTAAAAATTTTTTTTATTGAAGTTATATTGTAAGTATTATTGGTAAATATTAAATAGTTACTGTCAATACTTAGTTCTACAATAAGTTTATTTAAATTTTGTTCATTTAAAGAATCATTTTTTAATAGAGTTTTTAAATCATTTTTAGATTTTATATAAATCGATTCTAACTTACTTAATGTATACATGTTGCTCCAAACAAATCTTGGTAACCATTATATAGAATTGAAACTTATATGAATTATAAAATTAAATTAATATGAAGAATTAAGTTTATATAAACTAAATTTGATATAATCAGAGAAAATTTTTATTAGGGATATTAAATGAGAGATTGGCTAAACGATCATAAAAATGATGAAGTAAGAACACAAATGTATTATGCTAAAAAAGGGATTATTACGCCTGATATGGAGTATGTGGCCAAAGTTGAAAAGCTTGATCCTGAATTAGTAAGAAGTGAAATTGCAAGAGGGAGATTAATAATCCCAGCTAATGTTAATCACAAACATTTAAATCCAATGGCTATTGGTATGGCAAGTTCTTGTAAAATTAATGCAAATATAGGTTCATCTGCTTTAGCATCGGATATTCAAGGGGAAATTGAAAAAGTAGATGTATCTTTAAAGTATGGTGCTGACACAATTATGGATTTAAGTACAGGTGGAGATTTGGATGCAATTAGAAGTGCTGTAATTGAACACTCTACAGTACCAATCGGAACAGTACCTATGTATCAAATTCTACATGATTGTAATGATAAAATTGAAGATTTAACAATTGAGAGTATGTTAGCCGTTTTAGAAAAACAAGCACAACAAGGGGTTTCATACTTTACTATTCACGCAGGTTTCCTTTTACAATTTATGCCTCATATTGCAAAAAGAAAAATGGGAATAGTTTCAAGAGGTGGTTCTTTAATGGCTGCATGGATGATGCACTACCATAAAGAAAATCCATTTTATGATGCATATGATGATATTTTAGAGATTTGTAGAAAATATGATGTATCTTTGTCTTTAGGGGATTCTTTAAGACCTGGATGTTTAGCAGATGCATCTGATGAAGCTCAATTATCTGAATTAAAAGTTTTAGGTGAATTAACACTTAGAGCTTGGGAAAAAGATGTTCAAGTTATGATTGAAGGTCCAGGACATGTTCCATTAAATCAGATTGAAAGAAATATGAAATTAGAAAGAGAATATTGTCATGAAGCACCTTTTTATATCTTAGGACCACTTACAACAGATATAGCAGCTGGATATGACCATATCTCTTCTGCTATTGGTGCAGCAGTTGGTGGATGGCATGGGGCTTCGATGCTTTGTTATGTTACACCAAAAGAACATTTAGGTTTACCAAATGCAAATGATGTAAGAGAGGGAATTATTGCATATAAAATTGCCGCTCACTCTGCTGATATTGCTAGAGGTAGAAAAGATGCAAGAGATATTGATGATGAGATGTCTGATGCAAGATATGCTTTTGATTGGAATAAACAATTTGAACTTTGTTTAGACCCTGAAAGAGCAAAAGAGTATCATGATGAAACTCTTCCTCAAGATGTGTTTAAAGAAGCAGAGTTTTGTTCAATGTGTGGACCAAAATTTTGTTCATATAAAATTACACAAAAGATTGTTGATAAGCATGGAGACGAGATAGCACAAGCTATGTAAGTGAAGTTTTTCAAGGGTTTTCCTTGAGAAACTTTTTATTTTAGTGGTAATTAAGACAAAAATTATCCTATTTAAATTATAATACGAAAAATATTACATAAGATAAGGAAAATATATGGCAACTGTAGCTGATATAAATGATAAATTAACGAAAGTTTTATATCCAGGGTTCCAAAAATCAATTATGGACTTTGGATTTGTAAAAGATGTACAAGTTGGAGACAATGGTTGTATCATTGTTTTAGATATTACATCTAGTGCACCAGAAGTAGAAGAGCAATTAAAAAAAGATATTACAGCTGTATTAGCTGATACTGTATCAAATGTAGAGATTAAAATCACAAAACCAGAAGCACCAAAACAACAAAGTAATAGTACAAGTGGACAAAATATTGCACCACAAATTAAAAACTTTGTAATGGTAAGTTCTGGAAAAGGTGGTGTTGGAAAATCTACTACAACTGTAAACTTAGCAGTAGCTGCTGCTATGCAAGGTAAAAAAGTTGGTATTTTAGATGCAGATATTTATGGACCAAATATTCCTAGAATGATGGGGATAGCTGGAAAAGAAGTAGAGATTGTAGGAAATAAAGCTAAACCATTTAATGCTTATGGTGTTGATGTTATGTCAATGGGTTCATTAATGGATGAAGGTCATGCGCTAATTTGGAGAGGTGCAATGATTATGAAAGCTGTACAACAACTTCTAAGAGATATCCTTTGGGAAGAGTTAGATATCTTATTTATTGATATGCCTCCTGGAACTGGTGATGCTCAATTAACAATTGCTCAAAGTGTTCCTGTAACATGTGGTGTAAATGTAACTACTCCTCAACATGTAGCTTTAGATGACTCAAGAAGATCTTTAGATATGTTCAAAAAACTTCATATTCCAATTGCAGGTATTGTTGAAAATATGAGTGGATTTATTTGTCCAGAGTGTAATACAGAATCTGATATTTTTGGAATGGGAACTTGTGAACCTTTAGCTGAACAATATAATACTCAAGTTTTAGGTAATCTTCCAATTGAACCTGCAATTAGAGAAGGTGGTGATTCTGGTAAACCTATAGTTTACTGTAATCCAGAATCTGAATCTGCAAAAAGATATATGAGTACAACAGCAAAACTGTTAGAATATATTGATGATGTAAGTTCAAGTGCTTCTAATGCAGAGATTCAACCAACAACACCTCCTGGTGTATCAGCTTGTTCTACTGCTGGTGCATCTTCACAACAATCTTCTCACTCAGGTGGAAGTTGTGGTTGTGGCAACTAAATAAAAAGAGAGTTTCTCTCTTTTTATTATATAAAAACCTTATTTCCCCATCTTTTTCAGTTTATAAATTAAATCAATTTTAGTCAGAATCTCATTTTATATTTAATAAGTATGATAATAATTATCATTAAATATTAATTAAGTTTAAGGTGAGTATAATTTTGATATTCATTATTAAGGAATAGATTATGCTTTTAAAACATGAAAAAAATAGTTTCGAATCATCTATGTTTTATAAAACAAATATGAAGATAAATAGAAATCTTCCAAAAGTTTATCTTGCTACATTGGTTATAGCTGTTATTATCGGTTATATTGGAACTAATTAATGATGCCATTAGAAAATATAGAGACTAAAGAATTTGATATATTTATTAAAAATTTTAAAGAGCATATTAGTAAATTAGGGTATAAAAATACAATACAAAAAGACTATATACTAAAAGTAATGTATTATAGTAATGATCACTTAAGTGCCGAAGAGATAGCACAAAAAATTCAAAAAGAATTTAACCTTGATATTGGAATAGCTACAGTTTATAGAAGCCTAAACTTTTTTGAAGAAATGGATTTAATAAAATCTCTTGATGTGGGAGATGGAGTTAGAAGATTTGAATTTAAAACAGAACATGAACATCATGACCATATGGTTTGTATAAAATGTGGAAAAATTATCGAATTTTCTGATGATCTAATTGAATTAAATCAAATAAAAATTGCAGAAAAAAATGGCTTTGTTTTAAAAGACCATATAATGACTATATATGGCATCTGTCAACAATGCGACAATAAATAAATCAAAATCAAAAATATGGAATAGTTATTGCAAATGATATTTATTATCAGTTTTAATTAATACTTCTTGTAGTATAATTTTAATAATTAATATCAAAAAAGGAATACTATGCCACTTTTAATACCAATTGCTATGGCAATATCAACAGCATTAACTGTGAAAACATTAAATGGTACAATAAAAAAAATAGAAAAGAAAAAAGCTAGAAGAGAAAGAAGAAATAAAATTTTATAATATAACAAGTAGTTATAAGTAAAATATAAAATAAAGTTATCATTTTATTTTAATTTTTAAAAATTTATCCTATAATAAATTTGTCTAGGGATGAGTTTGTTTTATTGTATATGCATGAAATATAAGGAGGAGGTTATGTATTTAACTGAAATTTTTATATTTATATTCTTTGGATTAATTCTTTTTATGGGATTAAGCTATATAGTAAAACGCTATATTAGGGAAAAAGACAAACTTGAAGAGAAAGTATAGCTTTTGCTATACTTCTCTATTTTTCAGTTCGCGAATTTTTTTCTTCAATTCCTGACATTCCAAATCTTCTTGCTAATTCTTGTTTAACTCTATCTGGACTTATATTTTTAGAAGCTAGGGCAACTAAAACATGATAAGTTATATCTGCTGCTTCATAGATAGCTTCTTCATTATCATTATCTTTTATTGCAAAAGTAAATTCACCTGCTTCCTCAACAATTTTTTTAAGCATAGAGTTTTCTTTTCCGTTTAATAGTTTTGATGTGTACGATTTTTTAGGATCATCATTTTTTCTATCTTGGATTACATGGTATAAAGTATCTATAACTCCATATGCACTAGTTGTATCAACTTCAACTTTTGATATTTCCTCTTTTGTTTCTAGGTTTGTAAAGAAACAAGATTTTCTACCAGTGTGACAAGCTACACCATTTTGTTTTACTTTTAATAAAATTGTATCGTTGTCACAATCAATTAGGACATCTTTTACCTCTTGTGTATGGTTTGAACTTTCACCCTTTTTCCAAATTCTTTGTTTACTTCTACTAAAATAGTGAGCAAATTTTGTATCAAGAGTTAATTGTAAAGCTTCTTTATCCATATATGCAAGCATTAAAACTTCATTTGTCTCAAAGTCTTGTGTTATTACAGGAATTAAGCCTTCCATTTTTTCCCAATCAATAAGTTCTATATTTTCCATTTTGTACCTTAAAATTTTGTTCCTAAATTTATATTTACACCATCTACTTTTTTATGTTCTTTATCTATTTTAACATTTCCATCGATCTCTATATCATCGCTTTTATGCTCTTTTTTTTCAGAATCTACAGGAATAGGTGCTTTTTTTAATTTATCTTTATCTTCGTAATCTTTTTTTGTTTTATTTGGTAGATTTTTTGGATTTATAACTTGGATATTTAAGTTTTTATCTTCTAAATCTATTTTATCAGATGAGAAAACACAAATAAATGAAAGTGATACAATTAAGATTTTAAACATACTGAGACCTCTCAATAAGAGTAAAAACTCTTATTGATTTATTGCTGTGTCTCTAGTTTTGTTTTTTGTATCAACCCAAATATTTGGAGTAGATCCACCAGGAGTTAAGAATATCTTAGCATCTTTATTTTCTCTAAGTGCTTCGTTAAACTTACCTTGAACTTGAATTTGTTGCATTTGAAGTAATTTTGGAGTTAAAGAGTTTGCAATCTCTTGGTTAGCTTTTGCTTGCGCTTTAGCTTCAATAGTTACAGCATCTGCTCTACCTTGTGCTTCAATTCTGTTTTTGTCAGCTTCCCCTTTTGCAAGTGCAGCTTTTTTCTCTGCTTCTTGTTTAGCTCTTTCAACTTCATATCTTACTCTTTGAGCTTCTTGGTTTGCTATTTGAACTCTTTCAATTTGATCTTTGATTTTTGGAGGTAAAACTATCTCTCTTAGTTGAACTGATTCAACTGATACTGGTTTACCTTCTAAAGATTCAATTTGTGTTCTAATACCATTTTCAATCATAGTTGCAATTTCATTTCTTCTTGTTGGTAACTCTTCAGCATTAAACCCACCAACAACATTTCTAACAATATTTCTAACAACTGGGTTTACAATTTTGTCTTCCCATGCTGGACCCCAAGTCGCAATAGTAAGTGGAGCACCACTAGCTGTAAGTCTATATTGAACAGTAAGTTCGATAGAAACTGGTAAACCTCTTGCATCAAGAATGTTAATTGCTGGATTACTTCTAATACTTTGATCAAAACCTGTACTTGTTTCTACAGATGCATAATTCATAAGTCTAACTTTTGTATCTACAACTGTAACTTTTTGGTATCCAGGAACAATAAAGTGGAAACCTGGTCTTAATGGTTGCTCTTCATATTTTCCTAAAGTTTGTTTAATCCCTACATTACCTGACTCAATAGTCATAAAAGGTTTAGTAAGGAAAAGTATTGCAATTACAATAATAACTGCATAAATAATTCCCGCTTTTTTCCCAAAGTTTTTAAAAAATTCAGGTGGCTCAAATGGTGGTTGGTAGTTTCCTCCACCGCCATTGTTAGAGTTGTTTCCTCCACCTTTATTCTGCTGTTGTCTATTTTTAAAATAGTCGTTATCAATTGGCATAAATATTCCCTTTTAGTTTATATAAGTTAAGTACTTTTCGTACTTTTCGTTCTTCCCTTGAACTACATCGAAATATGCTTTTTGAAGAGCTTCTGTTATTGGTCCTCTTTGTCCCTCACCAATAACTCTACAATCAACTTCTCTAATAGGTGTTACTTCTACAGCAGTACCTGTAAAGAAAGCTTCATCAGCAACATAAATCTCTTCTCTTGTGATTCTTCTTCTAATTACCTCATAACCTAAATCTTCAGCTATATCAATTACAGTTGCTTGAGTAATTGATTCTAAAGAGTTGTCATTAGGTGGAGTGATTATTTTACCATCTCTTACAATAAAGAAACAAGCACCAGATGCCTCAGCAATATAACCTTGGTCATCTCTTAATAAAGCTTCGTCATAACCAGCTTCAACAGCTTCAAATTTTGCCATTTGAGAGTTTAAGTAGTTTGCAACTGCTTTTGCTTTTCCCATACCTGAAGTATTTGGAGTTCTTGTCATAGATGATATTTTTACTCTAACACCTTTTTTCATTCCCTCTTCACCTAAGTATGCTCCCCATTCCCATGCAGAAATAGAAACTTGTGCAGGTGCATCTTTATGGTAAAGTCCCATAACACCATAACCTAAATAAACAAGAGGTCTAATATAAGCACCTTCAAATAATTCATTTTTTTGTAGTAGTTCAATTTGTGCTTCATTTAATTCATCAACACTAAATGGCACATCAATTAGTGTCATTTTTGCTGAATTAATAAGTCTTTTTGTATGTTCATTTAGTTTAAAAATCGCACATCTACCATCATGTGTTTTATATGCTTTTGTTCCTTCAATCGCACCATTACCGTAATGTAAAGTGTGACTTAATACGTGAACTTTTGCGTCTTTCCAATCAACAAATTTTCCATCCATCCAGATGTATTTTGCTTCAGTCATATTAAATATCCTGTCTAAAATTTTTAGATAATATGTTATCTAAAGAAATATTAAAATAAAGTTTGATAATTATTATAACTATATATGCAAAAAAAATCTAATCTTTTTTTGTTAGAATTCGAAAAAAATATAAGAGAGTATTATGAGTCAGCAACATTTTTGGAATGAAAAGTTTTCTAGAGAAGGGTATTTATATGGTAAAAGACCAAATGAATTTATTGAATCTTGTAGTGATTATTTTGATAGGAAAAAAGGTTTTTTATGTTTAGGTGAGGGTGAAGGAAGAAATGCAATACATTTTGCAAAAAAAGGCTTTGATATTACAGCTTTAGATGCTTCTGATATTGGACTGAAAAAACTTGAAGAGTTTGCAAAATATGAGAATGTACATGTAAAAACCAAATGTATTGATTTAAACGAATGGAACCCAAGTAAAAAATATGGTTCTATTGTAGCTTCATACTTACATATGCATAAAGATGAAAGAAAACCTTTATTTGAAAAAATTGAAAATAGTTTAGAAAAAGATGGAGTATTTGTTGGAGAGTTTTTTTCAACTGAACAATTAAATTACAACAGTGGTGGACCTAAAAGTATTGACTTATTATATACAGTAGATGATTTTTTAGATACATTCTCTTCTTGTAAAAAAATAAAAGTTGAAAAGGTTTTGACTAATCTAGATGAAGGAAAAGGTCATATTGGTGAGGCTAGTGTTATTAGAGTGATTTTACAAAAAAACTAGCTTATTTACTTTACAAGTATTTAAACCATTTTTTTATATACTATTTACTTAATTTAAAGATAAACTTTACTTATTTTATAGGAATTAATAAACAAAATAATGATTGAAAAAATAAAAAAATTAATAGATGAAAAAGTTTTAATAATTGATGGTGCAATGGGTACACAACTTCAACTTGCACAGATCAAACAAGAAGAGTGGCAATATGAAGGAAATGATTTAGAAGGTTGTAATGAACTTCTAAACTTGACTGCACCTCATATTTTAGAAACAATACATGATAACTATGCTAAAGCGGGAGCAGATTTAATTACAACTAATACTTTTGGTTCTATGCCTTGGGTATTAGATGAATATCAAATTCCTGAAACCTCTTACGAACTTTCAAAGCTAGGTGCGGAACTTGTAAAAAAATCTTGTGATAAATACAGTACACCAGAAAAACCAAGATTTGTATTAGGTTCTATTGGACCTGGAACAAAATTACCAAGTTTGGGACATATTTCATATGATGAGATGTTTGAAGGTTATAAAATCATGGCTAAAGGTTTAGTTGATGGTGGAACAGATATTTTTCTACTTGAAACTTGTCAAGATCCTTTACAAATAAAAGCAGCACTTCATGCCTTAAATGATGTGGCACCTCAAATTCCTATTATGGTTTCTGTAACTATTGAACTTAGTGGAACTATGCTTATAGGAACAGATGCTATGACTATTGCAGCTATTTTAAGCCCATTTAATATTTTATCTTTAGGGTTTAACTGTGGAACTGGTCCAAAACAAGTACATAAACATGTAAAAGCTTTAAGTGAAGTTTGCAGATTTCCTATATCTGTGCATTCAAATGCGGGATTACCACAAAATAAAGGTGGGGTAACTTATTATCCGATGCAACCAAAAGAGTTTACAGAACTTAGTAAAGAGTTTTTAAACTTTAATGGGGTTTCATTTTTAGGTGGTTGTTGTGGAACTACACCAGAACATATTGCTGCATTAAGTAAAGATGTAGAAGGGATAAAACCTAAAAAACCAAGTGGATTTTTAAAAGCCTCTTTGGCTTCACTTTTTAATGTAGTTCCATTAAAACAAGACCCAGCTCCACTTCTAATTGGTGAAAGATCTAATGCAACTGGAAGTAAAGCCTTTAGAGAACTTCTTAAAGCAAACGATTATGAAGGTACTTTATCTGTAGGTCAACAACAAGTAAGAGCAGGGGCCCATGTAATTGATGTTTCTGTTGGTTTCGCTGGACGTGATGAGAGAGAAGATATGGATAAAGTTGTGTCTTTATATTCTCAAAAAGTTGCACTTCCACTTATGCCAGATTCAACTCAAGTTCCTGCACTTGAAGCAGCTTTAAAACAAATTGGTGGAAGACCTATTATTAACTCAGTTAACCTAGAAGATGGGGAAGATAAATTTGATGAGGTTTGTAAGTTAGCCAAAAAATTTGGAGCAGCTTTAGTTTGTCTAGTAATTGATGAAATAGGTATGGCAAAGACTTGTGAGCGAAAGCTTGAAGTTGCAGAAAGAATTTATGATTTATGTGTAAATAGACATGGATTTAACCCTGAAGATTTAGTATTTGATATGCTTACATTTACTATTGGTTCTGGAGATGAAGAGTATAGAACAGCAGGGATTGAAACACTTGAAGCTATTAGAGAGTTTCAAATAAGACACCCTGAAGTTGGTACCACTTTAGGTTTATCAAATATCTCTTTTGGACTTTCAATAAATGCAAGGGTTTATCTAAACTCAATCTATCTTGATCATTGTGTCAAAGCTGGTTTAACAAGTGCAATTGTAAATGTAAAACATATTTTACCACTAAATAAAATCAGTGATGAAGATAGAAAAGCTTGTGATGATTTAATCTTTAACAATCAAGAAAATGGTGACCCACTTTTTGCTTTTATAGACCATTTCTCAAATGTTGAAAAACAAGAAGATAAAAGTGATGAAGAGTATGAAAAACTTGAGCCTATTGAAAAAGTAAAACAACTTCTTTTAGATGGTGATAAAGAGAGAATGCTTCCATTGGTTGAAGAGTTAAGACATACTGTTAAACCAGAAATTATAGTAAATGAATGGCTTATTGATGGTATGAAAGTTATTGGAGAACTATTTGGAAATGGGCAAATGCAGTTACCTTTTGTTCTTCAAAGTGCTGAAACTATGAAAGCTACAGTTGATGCTTTAAATCCATATTTACCAAAAGAGGATAAAGCAAGTGAAACAGTTCTTGTACTAGGAACTGTAAAAGGTGATGTTCATGATGTTGGTAAAAACCTTGTTGATATAATATTAAGTAACAATGGATTTAAAGTTATAAATATCGGAATAAAAGCTGATTTAAATGAGTTTATAATTGCAGTCAAAGAGCATAAAGCGCATGCTATTGGTATGAGTGGATTACTTGTAAAATCAACAGCAGTTATGAAAGAAAACCTTGAAGAGCTACAAAAACAAGGTATTGATATTCCTGTATTACTTGGTGGAGCAGCACTTACTAAAGGTTTTGTAAACGATTATTGCAGACCACTATATGACGGCCCAATTTTTTATTGTAGAGATGCCTTTGATGGAGTTGTTTCTATGCAAAGAATAGAAGAGGGTGAATTAGAAAATACTGCACTTGCTGCTGATTTGTATGATGAAGAAGAGCTTGTAAAAAAAGAGGAAGAGGAAGTTATAGTAAATGAAGAAGATGTAGAGCTTCCTGAACCCTCAACATTTACTTTTCCTCCACTTTGGGGTAGAGTTGCTCAAAACCCAAGTATGATTGATAAAGATTTATCTTTTAAATGGATAAACCACAGGGTTTTATTTAGACAAAGATGGGGATATAAAAGAGGTAAACAAGACTCAAAAGAGTTCTTAAAGCATGAACAAGAAGTTGTTGAGCCTTTATATGAAAAGTTAAAAGAGGAATTAATAGAAAAAGATCTTTTTGACCCAATTGCTATTTATGCATATTTCCCTTGTATCTCAAAAGAGAACAAACTATATGTATTTAGTGAAGAGTATGCTTTCCATTCAGAAGAGGAAGCTAAAAATATTCCACCTTTAGAAAAAGCTATTAAAGTATTTGAGTTTCCTAGACAAAAAAGAAAACCACATAGATGTATAGCTGATTTTTTTGCAAATGACAGACTTGATGTTGTTGCATTTTCACTTGCAAGTGCAGGGCTTAAACTAACTCCTTATGAAGCAGAACTTTATAAAGAAAGTAAGTTCTCAGAGTATTATCAAGTTCATGGTTTAGGTGTAGAACTTGCTGAAGCTTTAGCTGAGGTTATTCACAAGCAAGTAAGACTTGACTTGGATATAGTGCCAAAAGAGGGACACACTTTATATGATGTACAGATGAAACAATATGTAGGGTGTAGATATTCTCCTGGATATGCAGCTTGTCCAGAACTGGAATTGAGCAAAGATATATTTGATTTATTAAATCCACAAGAGTTTGGAATAGAACTTTCTGAGACTTTTCAAATACATCCGGAGCAATCAACTTGTGCCATAATTGTACCTCACCACAAAGCAAACTATTATAATATATAGAAAATGTCTTTTATGACATTTTCTAATTTCAATTAATTTTACTAATAATTTTGATAAAATATTCTTTATTAAAAAATAGGAATTAGCATGACAAAAGAAAAAAGTTTTAAAGAAAAGATTTTAGACTATATTTATATTTTATCAAAACAACCAATTCTTTTAAGAGATTTATTA
This sequence comes from Halarcobacter sp., assembly GCF_963675975.1. Taxonomy (NCBI): domain Bacteria; kingdom Pseudomonadati; phylum Campylobacterota; class Epsilonproteobacteria; order Campylobacterales; family Arcobacteraceae; genus Halarcobacter; species Halarcobacter sp. The sequence continues at coordinate 961,578 of NZ_OY780939.1, forward strand.
GAAGCAAATAGACAATATAACGAAAAGATGCATGTAGATCCATCAAAATTAGGTTTTAGACTTAAATTAGGTAGAGCATATTTAGTATATATTCTTATTGTTTTAGCAATACTAATTCCAATATCTGCAATACTTCATAAACCTTTAGCAAATATTGATCCACATATTTCTATTTTAGGAGCTATGGTTATAACAGCAGTTATTTTTATGGGTTTTAATTTTTTTAGAGCTAAAATGAGAGATGAGATTACCTATAAACAAATAAAAAAATCATGGGCTTTAAGATTTCCATATTTTCCTTATGATGAATATAATAAAAAAATTGAAGATATTTATCTAAAAGCTATAAAAGATGAAGTGGCAAAAAGAGATTTAGAAAAATATATCTTAGATAAACTAGTAAACGAAGATTAATATAAGTTAAAAATTTGTCCTCAATTAAAATTTAGGAGAATCAATGGAAGGTAAATTAATAAATCCACAATTTACAACTTGGGACAAAGCTTATTGTATTGGTCATGAAAAAATTGATTCTGAACACAAAAAACTCTTTGATATAGCAAATGAGATTAATGATTGCAAAGAGGATGAAGAAAAAGTTATAGAGATTGTTAAAGAGTTAATAAAATATACAAAATTTCATTTTAAAAATGAAGAAAACTTTATGAAATCAATTGGATTCCCAAAACTTGCTGAACATAAAAAACTACATGCAAAACTAGTAAAAAAGTTAGGCGATATTGTAAAAAATATTACATATCAACCTATATATCTAACTATAATTCAACTTAGTGATTTAGTAAATAAAAATATTTTACAACATATTTTAATTGAGGACAAAAAAGTTCATTATGCTTTAAAAACAAGAGATGAACTAAAAGAAAGATTTATATGGAAAATGGAATATCAGTTAAGAAATGAGCTTTTAGATAAAGAGCATGAAAAACTATTTGATATTGCAATTGAATCTTTAAATTATCATAATACAGATATAAGAACCCATGTAAAAATTACAATAAAAGAATTGTATGAATATATGAAAACTCATTTTAAACATGAAGAAGAGTTTATGGAAGAGATTGGATACCCAGAATTAGAAGCACATAAGAAACTCCATGAAGATATTATCGAACATATGAATAAATTTTTAAAAAGTTTACCTAAACTAGATATTACAGAGTTTGAAAAGAGATTAATTGAATATATGGATATATGGCTTATAAATCATATACTTTATGATGATAGAAAGATAATTAATTTTCTAAAATATTAATATTCTTTAAATTTATTCCTAAATGTATTTTTGAAAATTTAATTATTGTTTTTACAAAAGCTTTTGCACATTTTTTTCTATTTTTTTTAGAATCTCTACAGTTTTTATAGGGAAATTCAACTTGAATTCCATTTATAACTCCCTCATCCAAAGAACCATATTTAAAAGTATTAAAAGCTCCTTCAAAATAGTTATCATCTTTTGCATAAGGGATTTTTTTTGAAGGAACAGATTTATATCCTTTTTTTGACATTAGAGTGCCTAAAGAGTTTTTCCCTTTTATTTGCTTTATAAAAGATTTAGATGAAAAGTTTGAAAGGGTTTTTATACTTGAGCTATTTTTATATTTTTTTAGTCTTTTCTTTTTTAGTTTTAATATGTCATTATTAAGTAGATATCCAAACTCAATAAAACCATGGGAATGTGATTGTCCATGTATATCAAAATATAATCCTTTTTGAAACTCTCTTTTTACTTTAGCCCTTGCAGTTTTAATTAGTGAATGAAACTGATTATAAGGAATACTAGCTTTCTCATCAAAATATGCTTCTGATGATTTACGATTTATATCTACTTTTTCTCTGGAGATTGTAGCTATTATACAATAAGGAGTTTTTTGTATCTGTTTTTCAAACTCTTTTATTATCTCTTCTGTTAATTCAAAAGTATAATCATCTTTTTCAAATACACCCTTTTTTCTTGTTTTTATATCTTTAGGTTTTTCATCTCCTCCGTGGGGTGCACTTATTATAATAGGAAGGTTACCATCATAATATTTTATATGGTTTTCTATAAAGTTATTTGTCATAAATAGCTTTAGCCTCTTTATTTCTTTGTTTTTTTAGTTCCATATCTATATATTTAGCATCAATAGATTTTTTTTCTTTTAAAGCAAAAGTTTGTTTTCTATTTCCACTAGGATTAATCTCATAGATTGTAAATCCAGCTTCATATAAAGAGAGTCTGACATTTGTTGCAATTGAGTAAGTGGTTACTATACAATCATTATTTGAACACTTATAAATATCTTTAAAATACTCTACACTCCACAACTCTTTGTTTACCTCTGAACTAAAAGCATCTTGATAAACTATATCTATATCTTTGATTGTTTTGATATACTCTCTTGCATCCCCTATATAAAGTTCAATTTTTAAATTTCCATCTTCATATTTTTTATTTTCTGCTAACTCTAGTATTATTTGTTTTAGATTTTCAAACTCTTTTGGATACTCAAACTCTTTAAGTGATTCTATAAGTTCTAAATCAAACTCAGGAGAATAGATTTCTAGTTTTTTTTCTAAATTGTTCTTTTGTACATAATAGATTGTTGATAAAGTGTTGTATCCAAGACCAAAACAGATATCTACTATTTTTAAGTTTTTTTTCTCTTTATGATAAGTAAAAGCAGGAACTATATGTTTTACTAAAGACTCTTTTATTGCTCCTGTTTTTATATCATGGAAATATTGTTTATATTTTGATGAATATAAAGTATTAGATCCATCAGGTGTTTTTATAAATTCAGTCACTATAAACCACTACCCCACATATGAAGTTTTTTTGCAGTGATAAGTTCATAATTATCAAAAAGCTCTATACTATTGATTGCTACAAAAGAGGTTTTATCTAATAGTTCTCGAATCTCATCTAAGTTATTATTTGTTTTATTTTCCAGTATTATTATATTTGCTGAGTTTTCAAGAGCTCTATAACATTTTTGTAAAAGCAGCTCTTTTTTTTCATACTTATTTATAATATCACCTAGAACTATATATTCAAACTCTCTCATATAATGGTTTAGTTTTAAGTATTTTTCTTCTATAAAATCGATTTTATTAAGTTTACCTTCGTTTGTTTTTACAACCTCTTCTAAAGTAGACTCAATAAAATCTGTATTATTGTTTATAAAAAAAACAGATAAGTTTGTAAAAGGTTGAAATAAACCTTTAAATAGTTCTAGCTTTTTTTTCAATTAGTTTCCTAAACTGTTTAGTTTCTCTTCTGGTAAATATAGTTTTTCATTTGACATAGTTCCTATATCTTTACTTAATATCTCTTTTGCAATCTCTTTTGCTTCATCTAATGAGTGCATTTTATATGTACCACACTGGTAAACATTTAGTTCTGGAATATCTTCTTGAGATTTTACATTAAGTACATCTTCCATTGCTGCTTTCCAAGCTTTTGCAACCTCTTCCTCTTTTGGAGTACCTAATAAACTCATATAAAAACCTGTTCTACAACCCATTGGAGATACATCAATAATCTCAACTTTGTCTGAATTTAAATGTTCTCTAATAAAACCTGCAAAAAGGTGCTCTAAGGTATGAATACCTTTTTCACCCATCATTGCTTCATTTGGAACACAGAATCTTAAATCAAAAACTGTAATTACATCCCCTGAAGGTGATTTCATTGTTTTTGCAACTCTTACAGCAGGTGCAGGCATAATTGTATGATCAACTCTAAAACTATCTAATAATGGCATTTTTAAATCCTTGAATTATTTTTTGTGATTTTATCAAAATTCCTATTTTAAAGTCTTAAATTTCATATGTAATCATTTTTAAAGAGTTTTGTTTATTAAAAAGAATAATTGTTTTAAAGTAAATTTAGATTTTCTCTAACCATTTTTTTAAAAGCTTTCATATGAACTTTTAACATAGAAGGTATAACCTCTACTCTGCAGGCATGAACAATATTGGCATATTCAGGTTTTGAATAGATAGTATTTCTATCCCGTGCAAGAAGAACAAGTTTGTTTACATCATCATCCAGAGTTATATCATCTCTATCTGAAATTGCATCATAAACATAAAAAAACATTTTTCTATCTTCTGCTGACATTTGACAAGAATCATCTAACATTTTTAATGCTAATTTTGTTGCATACTCAATCTGTATTGGTTCAAAGTTATGAGTTTTTGCCCAATCATAAGCTTTTTGATATATATCCATTTGCATATCCTTTTTAAGATGAATGCAAATACTATTCCGAAGAAGTCTCTTTTTTTAGTTTTTCAAAAGTAGTTTCAATATATTTTGTAGAGGACTTTTTTTGTAAATAAGCAAAAGCTGCAACAAGTATCACACCAATACCGTAAGTTAAAAGAATACCAAGAACTATTAAAATTACTAATATCCAAGCATTTTGAAGTTCCCCTTCAAAATCTATTGCAAAAGATTCTTTAGATTCTCTTACTGTAGCTTTTAAATCATAACTAAGAAATGTTTTTTCAGCTTTAAATTTTTTAAATATATAAAGATTATTATTTGATTCAAACTCTTCACTAATAGGCTCAAATGTATTGATTAGATTATTAATAATTTCATCTTTTTTTTCTATATTATGAGATTTCTGCTGAGTTGAAATATCAAATATACCCATAGGTTTCCTTAAAAATTTTTTTGAAGTATAGCAAAATTGTATTTTAGATGTAAACTAACGATGATTAATAAATATACAAAAAAGCAAGTTTTTTTTATAAACAGGTGAGTATTATTTATAAGTTTTAACTTCAAAATACAAGAAGTGAATATTCATCATTTCTTGTATTTGAATATGTATAATTAAACTCTAGCTTCTTCTCTTCTTTGAAGATATTCCCAGTTTTTGTCAACTCTTCTTTGCCACTCTTCAATGATATGCTCATTTTCAGGTTTAAACAAGTGTTTAAATCTTGGTTGGAAAGCTAAATAATCCCTAACTGGAACTATATTTTTTGGTCTGTAAGTGATATTTAATTCTGTTCCATCAACTATTTCATAAAGTGGAAATACAAGTGAATCAACAGCTAAATCAGAAGCTTCAATTGTTTCATGTGGTTGGAATTTCCACTCAGTTGTACAAGCAGACATTGCATTTATAAATACTGGTCCTTTTGTATCAAAACCTTTTTGGATTTTTTTAACCATATCTTTCCATTTATTTGGAGCAACTTGTGCCACATAAGGTGAGCCATGTGCTGCCATAATTTGAAGCATATCTTTTTTAACTTGCTTTTCACCATATGAAGTTGAACCAGCAGGTGCAGTAGTAGTTGATGCTCCAATAGGAGTAGAAGATGATCTTTGACCACCTGTATTTGCATAAACTTCATTGTCTAAACAAACATACATCATATCATGACCTCTTTCAAAACATCCAGATATCCATTGAAAACCAATATCATATGTAGCACCATCTCCACCAAAAGCAACAAATTTTGGCTCAGGAGTATCAGCACTAATTCTTCCTTTGTTTCTTAAAGCTTTGTTCATAGCTTCAGCTCCTGCAATTGCAGTAGAAGCATTTTCAAATCCAATATGAATCCAAGAACAATCCCAAGATGTATGTGGATATATTGCTGTACATACTTCTAAACAACCAGTTGCAGCAGATACTACAAGATTATCATTTGTAGCATTTAAAACCTCTCTTACTATAATAGAGTGGGCACAACCTGGACATAAAACGTGAGAACCCTCAAATCTTTCAGCAGCAGTTGAAAATGTTTTTAAGTTTTTAATTACTTTTTGATTACTCATATCTCTTCCTTACAGCTCATAAAAGCTTAGTTCTGGTCCTCTAACTCCGTGAAGTCTTTGGATCTTTCCAGTTAATTTACCATTTTTTGCATCACTGTCTAAATTAGTAAAAATTTCTTTTAACTCATTTACAGTAATATCTCTACCCCCAAGTCCATAAATTAGGTTTCTAAGTACTGGTCTAGCAGGAGTGTTAAATAGGGCACCAGCAACTTCATTATATAAAGCTCCAACAGTTCCACCAGGAGCTGATCTATCCATACATGCAAGTGCTTTTACATTTTGTAGTTTTTGTGCTAATTGAACTAATGGAAAAGGTCTAAATAATCTAGGTGCAATAACTCCAGCTTTAATCCCTTGTTCTCTTAATTCATCAGCTGCAATTGTTGCTGTTTCATAAGTTGTACCTAAACAAACAATAGCCACATCAGCATCATCCATTTTATGTGTTTCAACTATATTGTATTCTCTTCCAGTTAACTCTTTAAACTCTTTAAATACCTCTTCAACTACAGGTAATGAACCTTGAAGGGCTGCATGCTGTTTTGCTTTATGTTCAAAATGCCAATCATGTTCTGTTTGAACACCATGTGTAACAGGTTTTGAAAAATCTAACATTGCATTAACTTGTACATAATCACCAACAAAGTTATATGCATCTTTATCAGAAAGTGGTCTAACTGTTTGGGCTGTGTGTGAAGTCAAAAATCCATCTTGATTAGAAATAACAGGAAGTCTAACATCTTTGTGTTCACCAATTTTAAACGACATAAGTGTTAAATCATATGCATCTTGCGCATTAAATGAATCAAGTTGGATCCAACCAGAATCCCTAGTAAGATACATATCTGAGTGGTCACCATTTACATTTAGGGGAGCAGCAAGTGCTCTATTTACTAAACATAATACAGCTGGTAATCTCATCCCTGCACATTGATATAATACTTCAACCATAAGTGCACAACCTTGTGAAGATGTTGCAGTTGCCACTCTTCCTCCAGCTGCAGCAGCACCAACACATGCAGACATTGCAGCGTGTTCTGATTCAACCATTACAAATTCACCATCAACATAACCATTTGCATGCATTGTCGCATAGTTTTCAACTGTATTAGTAGAAGGGGTAATAGGATAAGCAGCAACTACATCAACACCAGCTTGTCTAAAAGCTTGTGCATTACATGTATTTCCATCCCATACTTCTACAGTATTTAATTCCATCTCTTTTCTATTCATTACTCTTCACCCTTTTTTTTCTTTTCAGGCCACTTTGTAAGTGCTTCTTCATTTTTTTCTGTTTCATTAAACATTAATAATGATTTTGGATTTGTTGGACACACTTCTACACAGATACCACAACCTTTGCAGTGGTCATAATCAACACCAACCATCTCTTTGTTTCTTGAGATAATTGCCGTATCTGGACAGAATAACCAACAGTTTTGACAGTCAATACATAATTCACTATTCCATACTGGCTTAAAAACTCTCCAATCTCCAACATAAGCATTTTTTGAATTTGTTTCAGCATAAATTCTATCTTCAGGCTGAGTTTCACTCATTTGATAATCTACATTAGCATCAAATGCATATAAAGCAGCACCAGGTACTAATTCATCCCATCCCATCTCTTTTATTGATTTGCTCATTGTATCTCCTAATGTACTTCGTTATATGCTCTTTGAATAGCAATCATATTTGCATCGATTACTTTTTGAGGCAGTTTTTTTAGTACTTTTTTCATTGCATTTTGAAAATACTCAAGTTCAAACATTCCACTTATTTTCATAAAAGCACCAAGCATTGGAGTATTTGGAATTGGTCTTCCAATTGTTTCTTGAGATATTTTTAAACAATCTAAAGTATATGTTCTTTCTTCTCTTCCTTTAAGTGCAGGTACTAACTCAATCAGCTCTTGTTTTGTTAAGTGTGTAGTTATAATATATTGCGTTTTTTCAGTCTCGTGTGCAGTAAAATCATCTGTAAAGGCTAACGCAGGATCTAGTATAAATACATAATCAGGGTGCATAAACTTTTCATGGTTTATAATTTGTTTATTATCAATTCTATTATATGCAGTCATTGATGCACCTCTTTTTGCAGAACCATAGAATGCAAAAGCTTGTACCTCTTTACCTGTTTCAGCCACAACAGAACCAAGTCCTTTTGCACCTGTAACAGCACCTTGACCAGCACGGCTGTGCCATCTAATTTCTAGCATGTTTGCTCCTAAAATTTATCTAAATTAGTAGAGACATCTAATTTGTCCGATTGAAGTTTAGGAAAAGAAAACTTAGCTTAATATTAAAATATGTAATAATTATGTATAAATATTTAAAAAAGCCATAATATAGTAAACCTATGAACATATGTCCATTTTATGGTATCTCTGTTATGAACATATGTTCATTTTTATACCTATTTTAATAAGTTTTTCTTATGTATTTAAAATTATAAAATGATAATTAATATTGATAATATTATTAAAGAGATTTAAAAATTGTATTTTTATAGTAAGGTTGTTTAGTTTTGATTATATAAAAGAAAAGGGAGTTTGGAATAAAAAAATAGATAGTAAGGTATAAATACCTTACTATCTTTTATGCATCTTCTAATTCGTCAGAATAATCAGCTGCTGCCATTCTAGATAATTGTCTATATCTATATTGTGCATCTTTTTTATTTTGTGCTAATAAGAAATCTGCTTGTTCTGGATTAAGTTTTTTAAGAGATCTATATCTGTTCTCTTTCATTAGGAATTCATCATAAACATCCCAATTTGGTTTTTTACCAGAAATTTTAATTGGATTTTTACCCTCTTCAATTTTTCTTGGATCGAAAGTATAAATTGGCCAATAACCACAATCTGTAGCTAATTGTCCATGTTCAACTGATTTCATTAAACCACCTTGGATACCATGGGCAATACAAGGAGAGTAAGCAATAATTAATGATGGTCCATCATACTCTTCTGCTTCTTTCATAGCTTGAACGGCATGTTTTTGATTTGCTCTTGAGTTGATTTGTGCTACAAAGATGTTTCCATAAGTCATAGAGATATAACCTAAATCTTTTTTAGCATTTGGTTTACCATCATTTGTAAAGTCTGCAATCGAACCTGTTCTTGCTGCTTTTGAAGATTGACCACCAGTATTAGAATAAACTTCTGTATCAACAACTAACATATTTACATTTTCACCAGTTGAAAGTACGTGATCTAGTCCACCATAACCAATATCATAGGCCCAACCATCTCCACCAATCATCCATTGAGATTTTCTTACTATGTATTTTTTAAGAGATAATAGAACTTTTACACCTGGTAAATCTTGATTTTGTTCTAGTTGAGGAACAAGTTTATCTCTGATTTCTTGAGTTTTAGCTCCATTACTTCTATTTTCTAACCATTCTTTATAAAGACCTTTTAGAGGATTAGTTACCTCTTCCATTGTCTCTTTCATAATTGTACCAATTCTATTTCTAATAGTTTCATTTGCTGCGTGCATACCATAACCAAACTCTGCTGCATCTTCAAATAATGAGTTAGCCCATGCTGGACCTTCCCCTTTTGCATTTTTAGTAAATGGTGTAGATGGTGCTGATGCTGAATAAATAGATGAGCATCCAGTTGCATTAGAAACCATCATTCTATCTCCAAATAGTTGAGTAGCTAAGGTGATATATGGAGTTTCACCACAACCTGGACATGCCGAGTGGAACTCAAATAATGGTTGAGCAAATTGAGAACCTTGAACTGTGTCTGCTTTAACTAAATGTTCTTTATAAGATACATCATTAAATAAGTAGTCTGCATTTTCTTGTTCATTGTTTTCATCCTCAACTTCATATGGAACCATTTTAAGAGATTTTTCTTTTGTAGGACAAATGTCAACACAAACATTACATCCAGTACAGTCCATAATTGATACTTGAATTTTGTATTTAAGTCCTTGGTCTTTTGTTCCTTTTGCTTTTGAATCAAGAGAGTGAGTTTTTACTCCATCTGGTGCTTTTTCAAACTCTTCTTCATCCATTAAAAATGGTCTAATAACTGCATGTGGGCACTCAAATGCACATTGGTTACATTGGATACATGTATCTTCATTCCATTGAGGTACCATTGTAGCAATAGATCTTTTTTCGTATTTAGTAGAACCATTCTCAAATGTTCCACCTTCCATACCAAGGTTAACTACAGAAGATACAGGAATCTCGTCCCCTTTTGCTGCATTTACAACTTTAGCAAAGTTTTCAACATATTCACTACCTTTGTACTTAGATTGTACAACTAGTTTTCCACCCTCTAAGTTTGACCATGCTTCATCAACTGGAACTTGAACTAATCCCTCTTCACCTGAATCAATAGCTAAATAGTTCATTCTAACTATCTCTTCACCTTTATTTCCATAAGCTTTTTCTGCATACTCTTTCATGTATGTTTTTGCTTCTTCATAAGGGATAATATCTGCAAGTTTAAAGAAAGCAGCCTGCATAATAGTATTTGTTCTATTACCAAGTCCAATATCTCTTGCTAGTTTAGTAGCATTGATGATATAAAAATTAACTTTTTTATCTGCAAGTATTTTCTTAACTCTGTCAGGGATTCTTTGAACTATCTCTTCAGCTGAATATATTGAGTTAAGTAAGAAAGTTCCACCATCTTTGATTTTATCTATAACTTCATATTGTTCTAAATAAACCTCTTTTGAACAGGCAACAAATCCTGGATTTGATACAAGATACGTTGATCTAATTGGATTTTTACTAAATCTTAAGTGTGATCTTGTGTATCCACCAGATTTTTTTGAATCATATGCAAAGTATGCTTGAGCATAAAGATCTGTTTTATCCCCAATAATTTTAACTGAATTTTTATTAGCTCCAACAGTACCATCTGCACCTAATCCATAGAATAGACACTCGTTTACATCTTCAACAACAGATACATTTTCTCCTACATCAATAGAAGTAAATGTAACATCATCATTTATACCAACAGTAAAGTGGTTTTTAGAGTTATCTGCTGCTAAATTATCATATAGAGCTATAATTTGATTTGGTGGAACATCTTTTGAAGATAACCCGTATCTACCACCAATAATTTTTGGTTTCTTTTCTTCATCATAGAATACAGCTTTTACATCAAGATATAATGGTTCACCTAAACTTCCTGGCTCTTTTGTTCTATCTATAACACAGATGTTTTCAACACTGTCAGGTAAAGCATCTAAAAAGTATTTTGTACTAAATGGTCTATATAAATGAACAGTTAGAAGTCCTACTTTTCTTCCTTGTGTTTCTCTTAAAAAGTCAACAGTTTCTCTAATAGTTTCATTTACAGAACCCATAGCAACAATAACATCTGTAGCTTCAGGGTCACCATAATATGTAAATGGAGCATAATTTCTACCAGTTACTTTTGAAATCTCTTGCATATATTCATTTACAATATCAGGAACTGCATCATAAAATTTATTTGATGCTTCTCTTCCTTGGAAATAAATATCATCATTTTGTGCTGTACCTCTTGTGATAGGTGATTCTGGATTTAAAGATGTGTCTCTAAACTTTTGAACAGCATCATAATCTATAAGTCTGTCAAAAACATCATAATCCATAACTTCAACTTTGTTTATTTCATGTGAAGTTCTAAATCCATCAAAGAAATGTAAGAAAGGAACTCTTCCTTTGATTGCTGCAAGGTGTGCAACACCACCAATATCCATAACTTCTTGCACAGAACCAGTTGCAAGCATAGCAAAACCAGTTGCTCTTGCACTCATAACATCTTGATGGTCACCAAAGATTGAAAGTGCATGTGCTGCTAAAGCTCTAGCTGATACATGGATAACCCCAGGTAATAATTGTCCAGCAACTTTATACATATTAGGAATTTTAAGAAGTAAACCTTGTGATGCTGTATAAGTTGTTGTTAAAGCACCAGCTTGCAGTGAACCGTGGAATGTTCCAGCTGCACCAGCTTCACTTTGCATCTCAATAACTTTTACAGTTGAACCAAATAAATTCTTTTTGCCTTGAGTTGCCCATTTTTCAGTATTATCACCCATTTGTGACGATGGAGTAATAGGATAAACACCAGCAACTTCTGTAAATGCATAAGATACATATGAAGCAGCTTCATTCCCATCCATAGTAGCAAATTTTTTTGTCATAATTTTCCCTTTAATTATATTTCATTCTTATAATTCCATAATAATTAAAGTAAACTTATATAATCTTGAATGTAAACATAAATAAGTTGATATTAATTAAGATAATTAATTATATACACAAATTATGTATAATTTAAGAATATAAAAAATATAAATTCTAATTAAAAATAAAAAAATATTTAATTAGAATATTTTATATTTTTTAATTAAATTTGTGAAAGATTTTTTATAATTTTTACAGCTTCTAAAGGGTTAGGTGCAATATAAGAAGTATATTCTTTTAATGTGTTTTCTTTCCCATATCCGCAAAGTACTCCAACTGAATTAACTCCGGCACTATTTGCAGCTATTAAATCAAGTTCTGTATCTCCAACCATCCAAATATCACAAGTTCCTTCTATTTTCATTAGATCTAAAGTTTTATGGATTGGTTCTGGATGAGGTTTTGGATTTTCTACATGCTCTCTACCTGTAACAAATTCAAAATATTCCATAAGTTTTAAATGCTCTAGTAATTCAATACTATAAAGTCCTGTTTTTGTTGTAACTACAGATAGCCTTGCAAAAGTGTTTGCTAACTCTATTGCTTCTTTTGCAAATTTTAATAGCTCTGTTTGTTGTTTTGATATCTCTCTGTATCTTTTTTTATAAGTATCCACATAATCCCAAACTATATCTTGAGGTACACCTAAGTCTTGGAACATAATATCTAAAGGGTGACCAATTAAAGATTTTATATCTTCATCTTCACCTTTAAAATCATATTTCATCTCTTTAAATGTATGATGAAAAGTTGAAAGTATTGCATCTGTTGAGTCGATTAGTGTCCCATCTAAGTCAAAAAGTATAATTTTTTCCAAATAATTGCCTTTGTATATATATAAATGTAGTTTAGTAGAAAATAAATTATAAATGAATATAATTTAAATATTAATATTTATTAGGGTTTTATCCAATCTTTTTGATTATGCAGAATACCAATAAATGCAGGTTCTACATTTTTGATTTTATTATTTACAACACTTATAGAGTTCGGAATATATAAAAACAGATAAGGGTTATCATTAGCAATGATAGTAAATAGTTTTTTATATATTTTTGCCAATTCATTCATATCAATTGTAGTAGAGCCCTTTTCAATAAGTTCATCAACCTCTTTATTATGATATCCAACAAGATTAAATCCACCTAATACATCAGCTTTACTATGCCATAAAGGGTAAGCATCAGGCATAAGAGCTAAACTCCATCCTAAAAGAACTGTTTCAAAATTTCTAGGGTGCACTATAGTATTTAAAAAAGCTTGCCACTCCATAACTTTGATTGTAACATTTACCCCAATTTTTGATAATTGATACTGGATAATTTGAGCTGCATTAATTCTTATATCATTTCCCGTATTTGTAGTTATTTCAAAAGAGAAAGGATGATTGTCATCATATCCAGCTTCTTTTAAAAGCTCTTTTGCTTTTTGTAAATTTTGTTTAACAGGTTTAATTTTTTCATTAAAGGCAAAACTACCTGGCAAAAAAGGTCCTGTACAAACTTTTCCATGACCAAAAAATAAAATATCAACCATCTCTTTTCTATTTATTGCCAGAGATAAAGCTTCTCTAATTTTTGGATTTTTAAACTTCTCATTTTTTAGGTTAAATCCCAAATAGTCATATGCAAAACTTGGTTTTTCAATAATTTTATAATCATTTTTAAAACTTGTATCGATTTGTCTATCTATTTGTAAAGGAGTTAATCCTCCAAGATCAAGTTGATTTTGTTTTAACATCAAAAATGAGGTGTTTGGATCAGGTATAAATTTATAGTGGATTTTTTCTATTTTGGGTTTTCCTTCAAAATAGTCTTCATTTGCAAAAAGATTTATATCTGAACCAGTTTTTAATTCCTTTATTTTATAAGGACCTGTTCCAATTGGTTTTCTATCAAAAAAAGAGCTCATAAGATTTTCCTCTTTTTTTAGCAAATGTTTAGGAATAATCTCCATCATCCATACTATTAAAGCTTTAAAATAAGGTCTTTTATAAATTACTTCAATAGTATATTTATCAAGTTTTTTTACTGATTCAACCTCTTTGAAATTTGATTTTCTTGGGGTATAGATGTTTTTATCCATAATTTTTTCATAAGTAAAAACTACATCATCAGCTGTAAACTCAACTCCATCATGCCATTTTATACCCTTTTTTAGTTTGAAAATAAGTTTCGTATTTGTTTTAAATTCATATGATTTTGCTAAGTCTGTAACTATATTTCCGTCTTTATCATATTTTACAAGCCCATTAAAAAGCCATTGTGTAATCTCTGAACTTGCTGTATCTGATGCTATTATGGGATTAAGTCTGCTTGGACTTGATGAGAGTGATAGGTTTAATGTACTTGAATAAAGATTTAGTATTAAAAATATATTGATTGAGATAATTATAATAAACTTTTTCATATTTGGATTATATCCTATTAATACTTTTTATGAAACTAAATAATTGTTTTGATTTGAATAAAAAAAGGGAAAAGACCTGAAGTCTTTCCCTTTTGAAGAAATAAAGTTTGTAATCTTTGATAAGATAAAAAGATTATCTTTTTGAGAACTGAGTTGACTTTCTCGCTTTTTTCTTTCCGTATTTTTTTCTCTCAACAGATCTTGCATCTCTTGTTAATAATCCATAAGGTTTTAAGATTGCTCTGAATTGCTCATCATAAGCAACTAAAGCTCTTGAAATACCATGTTTAACTGCATCTGCTTGAGCTGAGTAACCACCACCAAGTGTTTTTACTACTACGTTTACAGAAGTTTCTTGTTTAGCTACTTCTAATGGTTGCATAACTCTTTTTTTAATAGCTTCGTGTCCACCTAACCATGCATCTAAAGTTTGACCGTTGATTGTAAGTTGACCGTTTCCATTTTCTAACCATACTTTAGCGATAGCAGATTTTCTTCTTCCAGTTGCGTATACTTTTGCCATTAGTCTTATCCTTTAATTTGCGCAGTGTGTGGGTGTTCGCTTCCTGCGTATACTTTTAATTTTTTTAACATTTCTTTACCAAGTTTTGTTTTTGGTAACATCCCTCTAGTAGCTAGTTTGAATAATTTTTCTGGGTTATTTTCTAGCATATCAGACATTTTGTGTGTTTTAGTACTTCCAAAATATCCTGAGTGAGTATAATAGTTTTTATCTTCTAATTTTGCTCCAGTAAATTTTGCTTTAGAAGCATTAATAATAATAACATTGTCTCCACAGTCTACATGAGGAGTATATGAAGGCTTGTGTTTACCTCTTAATAGTGTTGCAACTTCAGTAATAATTCTACCGAATATTTTGTCTGTTGCATCAACTACTATCCAATCTCTTTCGATTTCGTTAGCTTTTGCCATTTGAGTAAATTTCATTTATTTTCTCCGATTTTGTTAATGAGGTGGAATATTAGTCTAAGTATGCTTAAATATTACTTAAATTAAGTAATATTTAATATTTTATTTGAAATTCTGAACCTTCATGTATTTTACTATGAATAATAAGTTCAAAATTGTGCAGTTTTAAAATAGAATGAACAATAAAAAGTCCCAATCCTAAAGAGTTATTCCAGCCATTTTGTGAGACCCTGTAAAATTTTTGATTGATTTTTCTTATTTCGTCTTCATCTATTCCAATCCCTTTATCAATTACGCAGATTGAATCTTGTTCAATTTTTATTGTAACTTCATCTTCTGAATATTTTAAGGCATTTTCAATTAAATTAGTTAAAACCATAGAAAAAAGAGTTTCATCTATTTTTATTTTTACGTCTTCCCCTAAAATATGAATCTCTCTTTGTGTATATTTGTCTTGTAAATCAGAAACAATTTCATCAAGTAATTTACGTAAAGAGCACTCGGTAGTCATTATATTTTGTTTACCCTCTTCAAGTTTTAAAGTAAGCCTTAATTTATCAATAATATGAGACATTTTATTCCCATTACTATAAATCTTATTTAAGAAATTAGTTTGCATCTTATCAGGTAGCTCTTTATCATTTAAAATAGTTTCTGCATAACCTGTAATAATTGCAATTGGATTTTTAAACTCATGGGAAATTGCTGAGATTATCTCATCTTTTTGTCTATTAGCAACTTTCAATTTTGCTGTTTGTTTAGCTTTTTGTTTCTCTCTTTTTGACAACTTACTTGCAACTTTATTTAAAAGTCTTGTTATTTTGTTAAACTCTTCACAAAAATCTGAATATATCTCTTGTCGGGGTTTTTTATTACTCATTTGAATTAGATATTCAAGTATAGAGTTTGTTTCATCTTTTATTTTTAAACTAAGATAATATGTTACAAAAAAGAATCCCACTAAAAATAGTGTTAAAAATGCTATAAGCTGATATACCAATTCTGTAAAGTTATCTTGGATTTTATAAGTATAATCCGCTAATCTAATATAATAGATTTTATCATCAACAACAATTTTTTTTGCCACATAAAGTAGTTCTTGATTTAAAGTGTGGGAAAATCTAATTTTTTTACCATAACCATTATATTTAGCATGAATGATTTCATATCTATTAGAATGGTTTTCCATTCGTTTAATATTTTTATCACTGTCGGCTATTACAGTACCTTTTTCATCAATAATAGTTATTCTATTTCCAGTTTTTGCTTTAAAGGTTTTTACAATATATTTTACATTGTCCAAACTTGTAAAAGAAAAAGAGAGTGAATCAATATTTTGTGATAAGTTTTTTTCTATTTGATCCAAATAGATATGTTTTGACCATAAATATATCGTAACACTTAATACAAGTAACATAAGTAAAAATATAAGTGAAAAGGTACGTAAAAACAGCTGGTGAAGTTTTAGCAAAACAGGTAACCTTCCCCTCTAACTGATTTTATATATTCTTTTTTATTATTTGGGTCTATTTTCGCTTTTAATCTTTTTATTGCAACATTTACAGTTTTAAGTTTTTTATCATAAGAGTCTTCCCAAACTGCTTCAAGTAGATGCTCTCTTGTCATTAAAATATCTTTATTCTTTATAAATTCTAATAATAAGTCGTGTTCAAGGTGTGTTAATTCAACCTCTTCACCTTCAATATAGAATTTTTTATTTGTAGCTTTATATATAATATCTCTTACTCTTAATACATCAACATCATTATTTGATCTTCTAATTATAGCTTTTATTCTAGCAAGAGTCTCTTTTATATTAAAAGGTTTAGTAATATAATCATCAGCATGGGCATCAAAACCTTCAAGAATATCTTCATCTCTATCTTTTGCTGTAAGATAAACAACTGGTGCATTGTAACCTTTTTTCTTTATACTTGATATAAATTCTGTTCCATCAATACCTGGTAAATTTCTATCCATAATAATCAAATCTATAGGTTCTTCTTCTAAAACTTTTTCAAGATTTTCATTTACATTTAAAAATCCAATAGTTTCATATCCCTCTTTTTGAAGTGAGTATTCAAGAAGTTCTAAAATATCCTCTTCATCTTCAACGATTAATATTAGTTTTTCATTCATTAGTTATTTCTTTTTTAGTATTTAGTTTTTCAGAGATGTTTATAACTCCTGGGGAATATTTTATTGCTAAAATCCTGAAAATAAAGAATATAAAAATCACAAAAAGAAGAAAAAGTATAGTAAAATAGTCTTTATTTGGAAGGGAAGCATTAATAATTACATCTCTTATTAGGAATATAATAAATATGTCTATCACAAATCTAAGTCTTAATTTCTCTTTTTTTATAAAATCAGAAATCATCTTTACAACTTCCATAACAACTATGAATTCCAGCATAAGAACAATCGCTTTATAAAACTCTTGCTTAGTTCCTACAACTATTAGAAATATAATAGTTGCAGCTAGAACTTCATAGTTGTTGCTAAAGTATGTTTGTATATTTGTAAATAGCTTTTTCATTAAACCTATTTTGCTTGTTCTATTGAACCACCAATTTCAGCAAACAATAAAAGATTAGCTATAGATGCAGCTCTATCAGCTGTTTTTTCAAGTCTTCTTAAACTACTTAAAACATCAAAATAGTCTTTTGATAATTCAATATTTTTTGTGATAAGTTTTAAAGTATTTTTTTCAATGATTGCATATAAATCATCTGTTTTACTCTCTTCTACACATACTTTATTAAAACCAGACTCAATTGATAACTCTTTTGGGTCTTTTAGTAGGCTTACTGCTATTTCTAAAGCTAAATTTGAAGCTTTTAATAAAGGAATAGCATACTCTAATATTGTATGTTTATCTAAGTCTTCAGTAAAAGATTTTTTAAATGTCTTTACAAAAGATTTAGAGTTTGCACCAGCTCTTAATAGTTCATTAGTGATTTTAAGATAAGACACCATCTCTCTTAAATCTCTAGCCTCTGGTGAATATAAAGCTAATGTTTTAACTATTAAATTATCTATCTCATTAGATTTTACTGATAAAGTTCTAATTGATAGATTTACATCTTTTAACATAGTAAGATCATTCTCTTTTAATGCAGATAGTGATATCTTATTTGCATGAATCACTTCTTGACCTATACTATAAATCTCTTCTTTTATTTTTTGTACATTTTCTTCATATGGCTTTAACATTATCCGAACCTTCCTGTAATATAATCTTCAGTCTTTTTATTTGATGGATTAACAAATATTGTATCTGTTTCATCATACTCAATCAGTTTTCCTAAGTGGAAAAATGCTGTATAGTCTGCAACTCTTGCCGCTTGTTGCATATTATGGGTAACAGTGATAATTGTATATTTCTCTTTTAATTCAAGCATTAATGCTTCAATTTTTTCAGTTGAAATAGGGTCAAGTGCAGAAGTTGGTTCATCCATTAAAATTACTTCTGGTTTAACAGCAATTGTTCTTGCGATACATAATCTTTGTTGTTGACCACCTGAAAGTGATGTTCCTGGATCATTTAATTTATCTTTTACTTCTTCCCAAAGTCCAGCATCTCTTAATGATTTTTCCACAAGGTCATCACAATCTTTTCCTTTTTTTACAAGGCTATGTTTTAAAGGTGCATAGGCAACATTATCATAAATTGAT
This sequence comes from Halarcobacter sp., assembly GCF_963675975.1. Lineage (NCBI taxonomy): Bacteria > Pseudomonadati > Campylobacterota > Epsilonproteobacteria > Campylobacterales > Arcobacteraceae > Halarcobacter > Halarcobacter sp. The sequence continues at coordinate 980,614 of NZ_OY780939.1, forward strand.
TTTGGAAATGGATTTGGTTGTTGAAAAACCATACCAATTCTTTTTCTAACACTTACTTCATCTACATCTTTATCATAAATGTTTTTCTCATCAATTACAACAGAACCATCAATTTTTACTATTGAAATTAAATCATTCATTCTATTTAAACATCTAAGGAATGTTGATTTACCACAACCTGATGGTCCGATTAGTGCTGTAATTTTATTTTCATATAGTGGTACAGTAATATTATGAAGCGCATGATTCTCTCCGTACCAAAGGTTTAATTCTTTTACATCTACTTTAATTTTATTATCTGACATTTTTATTTTTCCTCTACCATTTTACTTCATATTTTTTTCTTAGATAAATTGCTAATGAATTTAAAGAAATTAGAATTGTTAATAACACCATAATTCCTGCTGCAGTTTTTTCTACATACATTCTTTCTGGCATACCTGCCCAAGTAAATAATTGTGCTGGCATAACAGTTGCAGCTTCAAAAATTGAACCTGGAGAATCTGGAATAAATGCAATCATACCAATAATAATAAGTGGTGCTGTTTCACCCATCGCTTGAGCTAAACCAATAATTGAACCAGTTAAAATACCAGGAAAAGCCAGTGGTAAAACATGGTCTCTTGTTACTTCAATTTTTGTTAAACCTAAACCATATCCAGCTTGTCTAATAGAATCAGGAACTGCTCTTAGTGCTGCTCTTGAACTTACAATAATGATTGGTAGAGTCATAAGTGCTAAAGTTAAACCACCAACTAAAGGTGAGGATCTAGGAAATCCAAATAGATTAATAAATATAGCTAAACCTAAAAGACCAAAAAGAATTGATGGAATAGCTGCTAGGTTATTAATATTTACTTCAATTGTTTGGGTGAATTTATTATCATCTGCAAACTCTTCAAGATAAATTGCTGTCATAACTCCAATAGGAAATGCAAAAAGCATTGTAATAATAAGAGTTAATACTGAACCAATAATTGCTGATTGTAAACCTGCATATTCAGGAGTTTTTGAATCCCCATTTTTAAAGAAGATTTCATTGAATTTAAGTTCAATATCTCCAAATGCTTTCATATCATCAACTAAAGCTCTATCTTTTCTTTTTAGTTTATAATAGTGCCCTTTTAAATATTGGTCTACTTGATCATCTGCTAAAACCCATGTTTTAATAGTTTTTCCCATTAGTTCTGGATTTTCTTCAATCATCTTTGGAACCATTCTTAACCATGCTCTTGATACTATTCTTGAATATTTTCTATCAATTGCTTTTCTATAACTCTTTTTTGATTCTTGTGAATAAGTCACATCTATATGTAAATAAGCTTGTTGGAAAGCAGGGCTTCCTTTAGATACCATATCATAAAGGAAAAATACAAGAAATGCTATTGAAAAAACTAAAGATGATACTGTAAAAGTTTTAAATCTTTTAGAACTTCTATGTCTTTTCGTCAATGATGGATCGTAAAAAGGGTTATCTATATTTTTATTTTTTCTTTTCATCATAATGTATTCACTTTATATTTTTCTTTAAATTTTCTAATCATTGTTAATGAGATAATATTCAAAATCAATGTTACAACAAATAATGCAAGACCTAATGCAAAAGCAGAAAGTGTTTCAGGAGAGTTAAACGCTTGATCCCCAACTAAAGCATCAACGATTCTAACTGTTACCGTTGTCATATCTTCTAATGGGTTGATTGATAAGTTTGGTCGTAAACCTGCTGCCATAACAACAATCATTGTTTCCCCAATTGCTTTTGAAAAACCAAGAAGTGTTGCAGATATAATACCTGGAAGAGCAGAAGGTAATACGATATTTTTAATAGTTTCACCTTGAGTCATACCCAGACCTAAAGAAGCTTTTCTTTGACTATCTGGAACTGCACGAATTACATCATCAGATAGTGATGATATTACAGGAATAATCATAATACCCATTACAATTCCAGAAGCTAATGCAGAATTAAATGTCGCTTCTAATCCAAAAAAATCAGCAGCTTTTACAACAAATGGAGCAACTGTAATTGCAGCAAAGAAACCATATACAACCGTTGGAATACCTGCAAGTATCTCTAATATAGGTTTTAAATAATCTCTTGTTTTTCCACTTGCATATTCACTCATATAAACTGCACTACCAAGACCTACTGGAATAGCTACTAACATTGCTATAAATGTAATCATTAATGTACCAGCAAAAATAGGAACTGCACCAAACTTACTTCCTACGATACCAGGAGACCATTCTAGACCTGTTAGGAAATACCAAAAGCTTCTCAATTGAAAAAATGAAATAGCTTCAAAAAGTATTGAAAAAAGAATACCAAACGTTGTAAGAATAGATATAGTAGAAGCTACAATCAATGCTGTTTTGATTATTCTTTCTTTCATTACTGTTGATCTGTTTTTAGACTCAAATGAATGCAATATTTACCTTTCAAATAAATTTTGAGAATTGTATTACAAAATGGTTACAGTAAAGTTACATATTTATGCAGATACCAAAAGGTTTATTAACAGCTTTTGATCTTTTTTTTATCTCCCCAAGTTTTGAGTTAAAGTTCTCAATACTACTATTTTCATTTACTTCAATAATTGATGCTGAGATACTTAACAGTTCAAACTCTCTTGTTGTGCCATATCTATCTTTTGCAGTGATATGACCTTTTTTTAAATCATTTTCATTGTAAAGACTTTGTACATTGTGCTCAAACTCTTTTTGTATATTAAAAATCATATTATAAACATTTTCATAACTCATATTTACAAAACCAACAAAGAAATCATCTCCACCTATATGAGCTATGAAGCTTTCCCTTGAAAGATATTTTTGAAGTATTTCTGAAAACATCAAAATTGCTCTATCTCCAAGTCTAAACCCATATGTGTCGTTAAAAGGTTTAAAATCATTAAAATCGAAATATATTATTTGTGCCTGCAATTTTTTATCAAATATATTATAAATAAAATCATCAATTTGATTGTTTCCTGGCAGTTTAGTAAGGGGGTTTTGGTTTTCTGCAATTTCTATATTTCTTTTATAGGATAAAAGAAGAAGATTGTTTAGACTGATAAATCCATAATATATTGAATCTTTACTAACAAAAATACCTTTAGCATCATTTCTCATATTAAAAATCTCTAAGGCTTTATCAATTCCCCAACTTATATCTATTTCAGGTACTGGTTGTAAGTAGTGTTTTAATTTTGCTTTAAATGATTGATTTTTTGCAAGAGATAAGCCATACTGAGAATAAGATATTTTTTTTATATCTACTTCATATATGGCTCCTAAAATCTTTTTTTCAGAGTTTACTACTGGTACAAAGGTATTTTTTGTATGTTCTTTAAAGTATATAAAAAGGTCATGTAAAGAAGAATCATCGGTTATAGCATCAACTTTTTCAATAAATGATTTATCAATATTGTTACTTAATAGTCTTCTATCTTTTTTTAAAAAACTTTTTCCTTTATAACTCTTTTTAATCTCTTCTATATCTGTTGTGGGTCTGCAAAAAAGGTAACCTTGTAGGTAATCAACTTTTATATCTTTGCAAGTTAGATACTCCTCGACTCTTTCAATACCTTCTGCAATTACTTGTATTCCCATAGTGTGTGCCATTTCAACTATTGAAGAACAAAAAAGTCTTTTTTTAGGATCTTTATCAATATGGGAAATAAAGAATTTATCTATTTTTACAAAATTTGTATCTGAAATATAAAGAAGGTGTAATCCTGAAACTCCTGTACCAAAATCATCAATTGCAGTTTTAATCTCATTATGATTATAGTTTTTAATTGCGTCTTGAAGGTTTTTTTCATCTTCAAAAAGATTATGCTCTGTTAACTCAAAACACAATCTATCGGGTTTTATATCTAATTCCTTTAATATTTCTAGTGTTTTACCAAGTTTTTTATTTGGCATATTAAAAACTCTATTATCAAGATTGTAAAAAAGCTTTATATTAGGAAGATCAATTTTCTTGAATTTTTTTAGAGCTTTTTTTCTTAATTTAATATCATAATCAAAAAGTATCTCCTCTTTGGCTAGATAATCAAAGAAGTTATTTATTGATTTGAAGTTAAGTTCTTGACAGTTTCTAAGTAATGCTTCTACAGCAAAAGTTTTACCTGAGTTAGTATTAATTATTGGTTGAAAGGCAAAATCTAGTTTACCTATATCAATTTTATTTTCTATTTTTTTGCCTTGAGATTAGACTTATAACTAAGTTTTATTTGGATAAATAGATAAAACCTAGTTATAAATTTAACAGTTAAAAGAGAAGCATTGCTTCTCTTTTAATTTAGATTAGTGTTTTAAAGCATCTAATGTAAGTTTTTTACCTTCTAAAACAGCTTTTCTAATAGCAGTTCTTTCAGATCCTGGTAAAGGAATAAGACCAATTTCAGTTAAAATACCATTGTTACCAATCATATTTTCAGACATAAACATCTCAATATATTTGTTCATTGCAGGAACATCTTTTTTGTGAGAGTTTTTAGTATAGAAGAATAATGATCTAGATACTGGGTATTTAGCAGAAGAGATGTTATCTGGAGTTGGAGCTATTCCATTGATTGTAGAACCAGATAGTTTATCTTCGTTTTCTTCTAAGAAAGAGAATCCAAAAATACCGAATGCTTCTTTATTTTTAGTTAATTTTTGAACAATAATATTGTCATTTTCACCAGATGGAACATAAACACCATCTGTTCTAATTACAGAGTATTTTTTATATTTTTTGTTTGCAGTTTTATCAGCTTTATAAAGGTCTGTATATACAGCCATTTTTTTGAATACATGTTGCATTACTAATTCTTCAAAGGCATCTCTTGTACCAGAAGATTTTGGTGGTCCATAAACAATAATTTCTCTATTTGGTAAAGAAGCATCAATATCTGACCATTTTTTATATGGGTTAGCAATTAATGATTTACCATCTTTTGATGGAACTTCAGCAGCAACAGCTAATGCTAATTGTTCTCTAGTTACGTTAAAAGCAGAGTTTGATTTATCTTGAGCAAATGCGATACCATCATATCCAATTACTGATTCAGTAATATCAGTTACACCATTTTTTTCACAAAGTGTAAACTCTTTAGTTTTCATTCTTCTTGATGCATTTGTAATATCTGGAGTATTTAAATCATTTCCAGCACAAAATAGTTTCATACCACCACCTGAACCAGTTGATTCAACTACTGGAGTTGGGTATTTAGTTGTTGCACCTAGTTCTTCAGCTACAGCAGAAGAGAATGGATAAACTGTAGATGAACCTACAATTTTAATTTGGTCTCTAGCACTTAAAGATACAGTAAGTGCAGCAGATGCTAATAAAGCAAGTGTTGTTTTTTTCATTGTCATTTTTGTCTCCGTAAAAAATTAAGATATGGAATTATATATGGAAACAATTACATTTTGGTTACTTTAACCTTTATGTATTATTAGGATAAAAAAGTGTTTTTTTGAATTTTTGTAAGGTATAGGTAATGGATTTTATAATCCATTAGCCTCTATTAGTCTTGCTTGATAGTCTGTTATCAGTGGGTCAATTATTTCATTAAATAGACCATCATTCATAATATAATCAAGTCTATACAAAGTTAAATTTATTCTATGGTCTGAAACTCTATTTTGTGGATAATTATATGTTCTAATTCTTCCACTTCTATCACCAGTTCCAACTTGTTCTTTTCTGTTAGCACCCTCTGCTTCCATTTTCTCTTGCATTTGTATATCATAAAGCCTAGCTTTTAACACTTTCATGGCTTTGTCTTTATTTTTATGCTGAGATTTTTGGTCTTGGTTTGTAACAACAATTCCTGTTGGAATATGTGTGATTCTTACTGCTGAATCTGTAGTATTTACTGATTGCCCACCATTACCACTTGCTCTCATCACATCAATTTTAAGATCATTTGGATTTATCTCAATCTCAACATCATCAACTTCAGGCATTACAGCAACTGTTATTGCTGAAGTATGAACTCTTCCTTGAGATTCTGTTGCAGGTACCCTTTGAACTCTATGAGTACCACCTTCAAACTTTAGTTTTGAGTAAACATGGTCACCTTTAAATAAGGCAACAATCTCTTTATAGCCACCAGCTTCACTCTCACTTTGGTTCATGATCTCTACTTTCCAACCATTATTTTCTGCATATCTTAAATAACCTCTAAAAAGGTCACCTACGAAAATTGCAGCTTCATCTCCACCAGTTCCTGCTCTAAGCTCTAAATATATATTTTTTTCATCATTAGGATCTTTTGGAATCATTAAGAATTTTATCTCTTCTTCCAATTGAGGTTTTAATGATTCTAAATCTTTTAATTCCTCTTTTGCTAATTCACCTAATTCATCATCGTCAAGCATTAGTTTATTATCTTCTATATCTTCTAATACTTTCTTATATTCTTTTGCTTTAGTAACAATTGGTTCAATACTTGATTGTTCTTTAGAAAGATCTGTCATCTTTTTTATATCAGATGTGATGTCAGGAGAGATTAATAAATTATTAATCTCTTCATATCTGTCTATAAAAGGCTGTAGTTTATCTTGTAGCATATATTTGTTTGTATTTATTAAATGTTATAGACTAAATATATAAAATATTAAAGTTATATAGCATTTACTTTAGTTTGTAATCTACTAACTTTTCTTGCTGCGTTACCTTTTTTAAGGATACCTTTTGAAACACAGTGGTGAATATATTTGTTAGCAGCTTTGATTGCTTCAGCAGCTTTTTCTTTATCAGCAGCTTCGATTGCAACTAATACATCTTTTGTTACGTTTTTAATTCTAGTTTTGTAAAATCTGTTTCTTTCAGTTTTTACCTTAGTTTGTCTTGCTCTTTTTTCAGCAGATTTATGATTTGCCATATTAATTTAACCTCTTTGTAAAATTTTTAAGGGTAGAATAATATCCAAATAACTTTAAAGTTAGTTTAAAATAAGGTAAGTTTAATAAAAAAGTAGGAAATTACATGAAACTATTTGGAACTGATGGGGTTCGTGGTAAAGCGGGCGAATTTTTAGATGCAATTACAGTATTAAAGTTAGCAAAAGCAGCTGGTATATATTTTAGAAAATTTTCAACAACAAATAAAATATTAGTAGGAAAAGATACAAGAAGAAGTGGTTATATGATTGAAAATGCACTTGTAAGTGGATTAACATCAGTTGGATATGACGTTATTCAAATTGGACCAATGCCAACACCAGCAATTGCATATTTAACTGAATCTATGAGATGTGATGGCGGTATTATGATATCTGCTTCTCATAATCCCTTTGAAGATAATGGAATTAAGTTTTTTGATAACCATGGAGACAAGTTAAGCAGCGATGGTGAATCAGAAATTGAAAAAATATTTCAAAATAGAGAATTATTACAAGAAGAAGAGATGACAGGAAGAGAGATTGGCTCTTCAAAAAGAATTGATGATGTAATAGGAAGATATATAGTATCTATTAAAAGTACTTTTCCACAAGATTTAACATTAAAAGGTATTAGAATTGTTCTTGACTGTGCAAATGGTGCAGCATATAAAGTAGCTCCAACAATATTAGATGAATTGGGTGCAGATGTTATAACAATCAATGATGAGCCAAATGGTTATAATATAAATGAAAGTTGTGGCGCACTACACCCTGAACAAGTTGGCAAATTAGTTAGAGAATATAGAGCTGATATTGGAATTGCACTTGATGGTGATGCAGATAGACTTGTAGTAGTTGATGAAAAAGGTAATGTAATCCATGGGGATAAACTTTTAGGAGCTCTTGCATTATTTTTAAAACAAGAAAATATTTTAAAAGGTGATGCTTGCGTTGCTACAGTGATGTCAAATAAAGCATTAGAAGATTTTTTAAACTCTTATGAGCTTAAGCTATTAAGATCTGATGTTGGTGATAAACACGTGTTAGAACAAATGAAGAAAAATGGTGTAAATTTTGGTGGAGAACAAAGTGGTCATATAATATTTTCAGATGTTGCAAAAACAGGTGATGGCTTAGCCTCAGCACTTCAAGTATTAGCTTTAATGTTAAGAAGTAAGAAAAAAGCAAGTGAAATATTAAACCCTTTTGATCTTTATCCCCAACTTTTAGTTAATGTAAAAGTCACAGAAAAAAAACCATTAGAGCAAGTTGAAGGTTTAGAAGAACTCTTAAATAGTATTAGACAAAAGGGTATTAGGGATTTAATAAGATATTCGGGGACAGAAAATAAAATAAGACTTCTTTTAGAAGGTAAAAATAAAAAAGATGTTGAAAAGTCTATGAACGAATTAGAAAAGTTTATTAAAAAGTCTTTATGAAAAATAGAATAAAAATTACATTTTTTATCTTTGCATCAATATTTATTATTGATCAGATAATTAAATATGGCTTTGCTAATTTTGATTGGGATGTAGAAGGTCCAATAATGTCATTACAATTGGCATATAATTATGGTGTGGCATTTTCTATGTTTTCATTTTTAGCTGAATATCTTAAGTTTATTCAATTAGCTTTAGTTTTAGCTGGAACAATATATTTGTATAAAAATAAAGATGTATTTTATGAATATTATATTCCAGTAGGCTTATTGTATGCTGGGGGCTTATCTAATATCTTAGATAGGTTTACTTATGGGGGAGTTGTTGATTATCTTTATTGGCATTACGGTTTTGAATTTGCAATATTTAACTTAGCAGATGTGATAATAGATTTAGCTGTTGTTATAATTATTTATAAACAAATTAAAGATTCAAAAAAAGTTAATCAAGAAAAAGAAGAAAATGGTAAGAATTTGTAGTTAAAAGAAATTTAGCTATAATCCATCAAAAATTAAAAATTAAGAGAGTAATTAATGGGTCAAACAATTACAGAAAAAATATTTAGTGAACACGTAGGAAGAGAAGTTTTTGCAGGTGAGATTGTAAGAAGTCCAATTGATATGGTTATTGGAAATGATATTACAACTCCTATTTCAATTAGAGCATTTGAAGAGGGTGGATTTGAAAAATTAGCTAATCCTGAAGGGTTTGCAATTGTATTAGATCACTTTATTCCAGCAAAAGATATTGCATCTGCTAATCAAGCAAAAATCTCAAGAGATTTTGCTATGAAGCATGATTTAAAATATTTCTTTGATGAAAAAGATATGGGAATTGAGCATGCTTTATTACCAGAAAAAGGTTTAGTATTACCAGGAGATGTTATTATTGGTGCAGATTCACATACATGTACACATGGTGGATTAGGTGCATTTTCTACTGGTATGGGATCTACAGATATCTCATTTGGTATGATTACTGGTGGTAACTGGTTTAAGGTTCCAGAATCAATTAAAGTTGTAATGACTGGTAAACCAAGTGAATATGTTTCAGGAAAAGATATTATTCTTGAGGTTATTAGACAATTAGGTGTTGATGGAGCTTTATATCAAGCTTTAGAATTTACTGGTGATACAGTTCAATATTTAACTATGGATGATAGATTCTCTATTTGTAATATGGCAATTGAAGCTGGTGCAAAAAATGGTATCTTCGCTTATGATGAAACTACTGAAGAGTTTTTAAAGAAAACTACTGAAGCAAATGGTGGATTAAGAGCAGAACCAAAAATTCACTATTCTGATGAAGATGCGAAATATACAAAAATCATTGAGATTGATGTTGCTAATTTAGAGCCAGTGATTGCTTATCCTTTCTTACCAGATAATGGACACTCAGTTTCTCAAGCAGTAGCAGATGAAATCAGAGTTGACCAAGTATTTATTGGATCATGTACAAATGGTAGATTATCTGACTTTAAAATCGCAGCAGAGATTTTAGAAGGTAAAAAAGTTGCAAGACATGTAAGAATGATCTTAACACCTGGAACTCAAAAAATCCTTAGAGAAGCTACAAAATTAGGATATATTGATACACTAGTTGATGCTGGTGCGGTTGTTTCAAATCCTACATGTGGAGCATGTTTAGGTGGATATATGGGAATCTTAGGAGATGAAGAGGTTTGTATCTCAACAACTAATAGAAACTTTGTAGGAAGAATGGGTTCTAGAAGCTCTAAAATCTACTTAGCTAATAGTGCAGTTGCAGCAGCAAGTGCAATCTCAGGATATATCACAGACCCTAAAAGTTTATAATATGGATTCTTCACTCTATTTTGATATACCTTGTGTAATTCTTTGTGGAGGGAAAAGTTCAAGAATGGGAGAAGACAAAGCTCTTCTTCCTTTTTCAAATCATAATACCTTATCTCAATACCAATACGATAGATTAAAACTTCATTTTAAAAAAATATATATATCATCTAAAACTGATAAATTTGACTTTGATAAAAATTTAATTTTGGATAAAGGAGAAATCTATTCTCCGATAGTTGCATTGGAAACTATATTTAAAACATTAGAAAATGAACAAAGAATATTTATAATTACAGTTGATACTCCATTTGTAAAAATTGAAACAATAAAAAAAATAATTGATTTATCAATAAATTACGATATTGTAATACCTGAAGCGGAAAAAACACATAATTTATGTGGTGTGTTTAATAAATCTTGCTTATCATTAATCAAAGAGATGTTAAATAATAATATTCATAAAGTAAATTACTTAATTAAAAATTCAAAAACAAAAATCCTACAATGTGACGATGAGAACGAGTTTTTGAATCTAAATGACAAAACCCAATATAACTTAGCTAAATCATTTATAAGCTGAACTAATAATTATAATTATTAAATTCAGTATACTTTAAGTTTTGTATTATCTAAAATTAGATAATCTATATAAAACAATTTTAAAGGACTTTAGTATGGTTAATAACGACGAGCTTAAAAAAGCTTTAGATATGTTAGATTCAGAACTTAAAAAAAAGGGTATATCAAGAAGGGATGCTCTTAAACTAGCTGGACTTGGTTCAGCATCATTCTTAATGGGAAATGGTACAGAAGCACAAGCAGCAACTGTTGCTAATGCAAGTGAAGCAAAAGGGAAAATTGTAATTGTTGGTGGAGGACTTGCAGGTATTGCAACGGCAGCAAAACTATCTAGTGATTTATCAAACCCAGATATTACAGTAATTGAGCCAAATCCAATATCAGTATCATATCAACCAGGACAAACATTAGTAGCTGCTGGTATATGGGAAAAATCAGATATTGTTTATAATACAAAAGATTTTGTACCAAGTGGTGTAAAAATGATAAAAGATAAAGTAGCTGAATTTAATCCAGAGGCAAATAAAGTGATAACAGAAAGTGGGGAAACTATCTCTTATGACTTCTTAATAGTTGCTACTGGATTGGTTTTAGATTACGGACAAATTAAAGGTTTAGAAGGGGTAGGTCACTCTGCAGAAGCAAATGAAAAAGTATCAGAAAAAATTGGTAAAAATGGATTACATTCTATATATTATGCTGATGGCGCAGTTAATACTTGGAAAGGTATGCAAGAGCTAATCTCTGAAGCAAAATCTGGTAAAAAATTAAAAGCTTTATACACTCACCCAAATACTCCAATAAAATGTGGTGGAGCTCCAAAGAAAATTATGTATCTTACAAATGCAAGACTAAATGAAGCAGGTGTTAGAGATAACGTGGATATGTGGTTTTATCCAAACGGTTCAAAAATGTTTGGTGTTCCAGAATATCATGAGGCAATTGTTAAACAATTTGAAGCTAGAAATATGAACTGGGAATATAAAAACAATCTTATAGAAGTTGATACAGAAAATAAAATAGCAACTTTTGAGAAAAGATGGTTTGAAAAAGGTGAATGGGATGAAGATTTAGAAGAGTATGAGATGATTCCTGTAAGTAAAAAAGTTCAAAGAGAATATGATTTCATGCATGTAACACCACCAATGAGAGCACCTGATGCAGTTAAAAACTCTAGTTTAGCATGGCAAAGAGGTAGTGCTTCAAAAGGTGGATGGGTTGAACTAAACAAAGAAACATTACAACATACAAGATATCCAAATGTATTTGGTATTGGGGATGTTGCTGGTATTCCTATGGGAAAAACAGGAGGAAGTGCAAGAAAACAATATAAAGTTTTAGTAGAAAACTTAATTGCAGCAATGGAAGGAAAAGAATTAGCAGCTAAATATGCAGGTTATACTGTGTGTCCTTTAATTACAGATATTGGAAAAGTTATGTTAGCGGAGTTTAATTGGACTAAAAAACCAACTCCATCTTTCCCTCTTGATCCTACACAAGAGAGATATATTTGGTGGTTATTAAAAGTTTATTTACTTAAACCAATGACAGTTTATGGAATGTTATCAGGTAAAGCATAAGAGAGGCTATTTTGAAAAAACAATTTAAGGCAATAGCAATTTTTATTTTAATTGGTAGTTTATCTTTGATTTATGCTCAGAAATTAACTTTAGAAGGTGTAAAAAAAACAGCTTCAAAAGTTACAAAAGAGTTTGAATCTAGATTAAAAAAAGAGTTAAAAGATGCAAAAAGATCTGGTGGTACTAAAACTATGACTGATTTTTGTATAAATGATTCTAAAAAAATTCAAAAAGAGATAAGTGAAAAGTATGGTTCAAAAATTTCTATAAAAAGAATTAGTTTAAATAATAGAAATGATAAAGCAAAACCAGAAGAAAATGAGATAAAAATACTAGAAGCTTTTGATTTAATTCAAAAATCAGATGCCTATGAGCCAGAACAAATTGTTCAAATAGTTGATGATAACACTTATAAAGTCTATTCACCTATTCAAATGAATAGTAGAGATTGTAAAAAATGTCATGGTTTAGATAGAAAAGTTGATAAAGAAGCTAAAAAGAGGTTCTCTGAAATTTATAAAAATGACAGAGGATATGGACATAAAAGTGGAGATATTAGAGGTGCAGTTGTAGTGACTGTCTCTAAGTAATTAAAAAAAGGAATTTAAATGCAAGTTAAAAAAGCAGTTTTATTAGGTTTCATAGCATGTTTCTTTGCCTTTGAAGCTACAGCAGCAGATATGAGTTATACAAATGCTGAAATTTATACAAAAATGTGTTCTAAATGTCATGGATTAAGTGCAGAGGGAAACCCAGCTAAAAAAGGTCCAGCTTTAAATGACCAAACTGCTCATGAACTTGAAATCAGTTTATATGATTTAAAAAGTGGAGGATTAAACCAATCTTCAGGAACTGAGCACGAAGTTATGGAACATAATATGAAAAAGATTATTGAAAAAGGTATGAATTATGAGCCAAAATCTATGGCTGAATATATCTTTACATCTTTTAATTCAGAGGCAAAATATTATAAAAAAACTACTGGAAAAACAAATTATACTGTATCAGAAATTTATGCAGAAATGTGTTCAAAATGTCATGGTCGAAATGCAGAGGGAAATCCTGCTAAAAAAGGTCCTGCACTTAATGATAAAACTGCACATGAAATTGAAGCAGAGTTATTAGATATTCAAAGTGGTGGATTAAACCAATCTTCAGGAACAGAGCATGAAGTAATGGAGCATAATCAAAATAAAATTGAAGAAAAAGGTATGAGTTATACTCCTAAAGAGATGGCTAAATACATAGAAGAAAACTTCTTAAAAAACTAAAAAAGTAAGGGTTTTACCTTTACTTTTTATATTGGATAAAAATGATTAATTTAAAAAAAGAGAGTATTATCTTTTTAGTGTTATTTATATTAACATCTTTTGTATTTCATTATGCATCTTGGCTTAGCCATCCAGTGGAACATATGAATGCACTTTTTTCACATTCAATGCCTTATCATCCCTTATTATATGTATTTTTAATATATTTATTGATTGCAATTCTAAGAGGTTTTATTTTATTGATTAAAAAAATTATAGGTAAAAAGTAAACTTTTTAAAAATATATATTTATGAATGAATAGTCATATGTCAGGTTAATATGAATAATAATTATAGAACATACGTTTGGTCTTTCCTTGGTAGAATAAGTCATTGGCTTTTAGTAATAAGTTTATTTTCTTGTTTTATAACATCTTTTTATGAAGAACTTCTTACTCTTCATGTTTCAATTGGTATTGTTGTTTTTGGTATGCTTATGATGAAAATTGTATGGGGAGTAATTGGACCTAAATATGCTAGATGGAGTGATTTTAAATTTGCATTAAAAGATTTGAAGTTTTATTTTGTTGAAAAAATTAGAAATAGATATAGAACAATACAACCAGGACATAATCCAGCTTCATCTTGGTTTGCTTTTTTAGTAACGTGGTTTGGTATTATTTGTTGTACAAGTGGATTTTTACTTTATGGAATACAAGAGGGGAATGGGATATTCTCATCTTTAAATGAAAAATATATTTCAAAAAGTGAAATATTAGACTCAACTCATATATTTTTAGCATATTTATTACTAGTTATGATATTTGCACATGTGTCTGGTGTATTAATAGAACAGTTTTATCATAAAACAAATATGGTAATGGCAATGGTTAGTGGATATAAAAAAGCTAAGGGTGAAGATATTACTACTACTTTTAGAATGAAGTTATTAGGTTCACTGTATATTATAGGTGTATTAATTATTGCAGTATACTCTTATTGTACACCAAATAATATGTTTACTAAAAGTAAATTTGAAAAAATCTCTTATAAAGAATTAGATTATGACTTTTATTTTGAGTGTTCAGATTGCCATAACCTGTTTCCACCTTTTTTACTACCTGCAAACTCATGGACAGAGTTAATGAAAAATCAACATGAACATTTTGAAGAAGATTTAGAATTAGATGAAAGTTTAGTAAAAAAAATAAATTCTTATCTGGTTACTAATTCAGCAGATAAATCAACAAAAGAATCGGCCTATAATTTAAATAGAGAAATAAATAATTCTAAACTTTATACTATAACAAAAACTAATTACTGGAAACAGATACATAAAGATATTCCAGAAAAAATATTTGAAAATGATATAGTTGAAAAAAAATCAAATTGTGTAGCATGTCATAAAGGATTTGAACAAGGAATAATTTTTGACATAAATATTACATATCCTCCAAAAGTTACTAAAAAGTAATAATTTTTACTTATAATTCCCTATAGAAATCATAAAAACTTATAAAAAGTATGAATAGTCATTCATAAATAAGTTTTTTTTATCAAATTTAATGTTAAAATTATCTTATTAATATAAAATACTAAGTAAATATTAAGAGGAGAAAAGATGCAAGTTGAGATTTCAAGAAGAAAATTTCTTCAAGGTACAGTAGCACTTTCAGTTGTAGCTGCGTCAACTTCAGCTCTATCAAATACCAAATCACATGAGGATAAAAAGGTATATGGTACAACAAAAACATCACAAAATACAAATGATGTAAAAATTGTTCCAACCCTATGTGAGATGTGTGTTAATAAATGTGCAGCCTATGCCAGAGTTGAAAACAATGTGGTTACCAAACTTGATCCAAATCCACACTTTCCTAAATCACAAAATATGTTGTGTGCTAGGGGTAATGCTGGAATTCAAGCTTTATATGATCCTGATAGAATCAAATATCCACTTATTAGAGTAGGAGAAAGAGGTGAAGGAAAATATAAAAGAGTTACTTGGGATGAGGCATATACTTATATATCAGAAAAATTAACAAAAATTTTAGATGAAGAAGAAGATAATAGATCATGTATAGGGTATTGTGCAGGTGAAGGTATGGCTGAACATACTTTTAAAACTTTTATGCAAGATAAGTTTGGTTCAACAAATTTTGTAAATCATGCTTCAATTTGCCTTCAAACTACAGCATCTGGTTATGCTTTAACAATAGGTGGATATGGACAAGCTGATTTAGAAAATGCAGAATATATTATTATGGCTGGTGCAAATAGAGCAGAAGCTATTGTAACTCCTGATACTATGGATCTATTTAAAAGAACAAAAAGAAGAGGTGCAAAACTTGTAGTTGTTGATCCTAGATTTACAAATACAGCAGCTCATGCTGATGAGTGGGTACCTATTGAAGTTGGAACTGATTTAGCATTAGTTTTAGCTATGACTTATGTAGTAATAACTGAAGAGTTATATAACAAAAAATTTGTATCTTTAAATGTAAATGGATTTGAAGAGTATAAAAAACATATATTAGATAATAATTATACTCCTGAATGGGCAGAACTAATTACAGGTATAAAAGTAGCGCAGATTAAAAAAATGGCAAGAGATTTTATGCATTATGCTCCTAAATCAATCTATTATCAAGGAAGACGAACAGCTTGGAGTAAACAAGATTTCCAACTAAGACGAGCTCAAGCTATATTTACAGCCCTTGGTGGTGGTATTGATAAAGAGGGTGGAATTATATTTGGTAAAAAATTACCACTTGGAAGTCACTATGTTAATATCCCTATGTATGCAAATGCAGAAGGAAGAATAGAAAAAGATGAAGCAGCAATTATTGGTGGTTCTGGTTCTTGGATTGCTTGGAGAAATATGGTTGAAGAGGGAAGATCTTCTTATCCTATTAGAGGAATGTTTATTTATAAACAAAATCCAATGCTAAGTGTTCCAAATGTTAAAAAAACTAAAAAAATGTTTGAAAAAATGGATTTAATAGTTGCAATTGAAACTATGCCAAGTGATTCAGCCATGATGGCAGATGTGATTTTACCTGAGTGTACATATTTAGAAAGAGAAGATCCTGTAAAATCTTTTGGTGGAGCACAACCTTCAATTGCATTAAGACAAGCAGCTGTAAAACCAATGTGGGAATCTAAACCAGTAATAGAAATAATGCATGGTTTAGCTAAAAAAGTTTCAAAACCATTATGGGAAATTACAAAAAAATATGATGAAGATGTACAAGATGAAATTGATGGTATGTCAGCAGAAGAGATTGAAGAATATTATGAAGAGAATGGATTTAATTTAGCTGATGCATTTGAAGAATCTCAAGAAGAGATAAACAGACATATGGTTGAAAAAGTTTATGGAAAAGAGGTTTGGGAAAAACTTAGAGAAAAAGGTGTTTACTATCTAAATATGGATAAATACTTTAAAAAACTTTCTGCTAATGAATATGAATGGTATCCAAAAAAGAAAAGATTCTATTCAGTTGTAAGAGGAGAGTTTAAATCTGATGTATTCCATGATACTTGTGTGGATGAAAAAGAGTTAGCAGTACTTAAAAAGAAATTTAAAACTCCAACTGGAAAAGTTGAATGTGTTTTAGATAACTTAGCAAGAAAAGGTGTTGATGCAATGCCAACATGGCGAAATGATATGTATACACCAACACCAAAAGATAAATTTAGATTTATTACTGGACGTCATGCGCAGTTTACCCAAAATGCAACATCGAATAATGCAATGTTGTTAGATTTATTACCAGAAAACTATTTATGGGTAAACAAAAGAGTAGCAACAAGTAGAGGGATTGAGTTTGGTGATGTAGTGGAAGTAGAGAGTAAAGTAGGAAAAATACAAATAAAAGCTTATCCAACAGAAAAAATTGGACCTAATACTTTATTTTTTGTACATGGATTTGGTTCTACATCTGATAACCTATCATTGGCTAAAGGTAATGGTGCAAGTGATAATATGATTATTGATGATGTTATTGAGCCAGTGTTTGGTAGTGCAGCGATGCATGAAACAATTGTTGATATAAGAAAGGTTTAATTATGGCACGATATGCAATGGCACTAGATTATAAAGATTGCATTAACTGTAAAGCATGTGAAACAGCATGTAAAGAAGAGAATGGAATTCTTTTAGGTGCGGACAGTCACAGAATTTGGGTTGGGACAAAAGAGATAGAAGGGGAGTTTCCTTTTTTAAATATTTCATCAAGTAATTTTTTACCTAGTCAATGTCAACAATGTTCTAATGCACCTTGTCAAGAGGTTTGCCCTACAAATGCAACTTATTATGATGAACATGGCGTGGTAAGAGTTGACCCTGATAAATGTATTTTATGTAGTTACTGTATGACAGCTTGTCCTTATGATGCAAGATATGTAGATGATAGAACAACTACTATTGATAAATGTAATTTTTGTTCTGACACAAGACTTGCAAGGGGTGAAACAACAACTGCTTGTCAAGCAACTTGTCCTACAAAAGTTAGAATCTTTGGTGATTTAGATGATCCAAATAGTGAAATATCTGAAGTTTTAAGAACAAGAGAACACTTTACACTAAAAACTCATCTAGGTACTAAACCTAAACTATTTTATTTAACATAAGAGGGGGCTGTTATGAATATAAAATCAATAATCCCAATGAGAGATGTAACTTTAAAAGAATTGTTCTCTTTTAAAATGAGTTTTAGTAATGTAACTATGGCCTTATTAACTTTAGGATTAGTAGCATTATTTGTTGCGGGTGCAGTAACATATTTTATAGAAGGACACCATGCATATAATGTTACAAGAGAACATCCTTGGGGACTTATAATTGGAATGTATGTATTTTTTGTTGTATCAAGTACGGGACTTTGTATTATGTCTTCAATTGGTCATGTGTTTGGTGTAAAAGAGTTTGAGATTATAGGGAAAAGAGCAATTCTTGGAGCAATACTTACAATTTGTACAGGATTTTTAGTAATTGCACTTGAAATTGGACACCCAATTAGAATGATAATTTATAATGTATTAACACCAGGTTTTACCTCTGCAATTTGGTGGATGGGAACACTATATGGTGCATATTTAGGATTTATTATATTTGAATTTATTTTCTTAGTAAGAGAAAATCATAAATGGTCAAAAATATTTGGTCTAGGTGGACTTTTAGTAGGACTTGCTGCACACAGTAATTTAGGTGCAGTATTTGGGTTCTTAGTTGCAAGACCAATATCAAATGGAGTATTTTTTCCAATATATTTTATTCTTTCAGCAATGATTACAGGTTCTTATCTACTGTTTTTAATGTATGGATTTAGATATAAAATGGATTTTCCAAAAGAGGTTGAAGCTATGTTAGTTAAACTAGCAAAAATATTAGGATTACTTTTAGCAATTTTGATGTTTTTTGAGATTTGGAGAATGTTTACTTCGATTTATGGTGGTATGCCAGGTCGTGCAAATGTTGCAGAACATATTTTAACAAGTCCTAACTTTTTAGTTGGGGAAGTTTTACTTGGAATGGTTATACCTTTTATTGTTATTTTAGCAAGTAAAGGGAAAAATATAAAAGGTATGGTTTGGGCTTCAATTTTAGGAATGGTAGGTATTTTCTTTATGAGATATGATTTAGTTCATGATACTCAATTAATGCCTCTGCAGTTACTAAAAATAAGAGAATATCAATTACCTCCAACGTTTATTGAATATTTTCCATCATTTGCAGAGATAGCAATATCAATTGGTGGAATTGGTGTCTGCTTACTAATGTATTATTTTGCAGAGAAGTTTTTTAATTTAGACTATAAATAAAATCTAAAAAAAGGATATGACATGAAAGCGAAAATTGTTCTAAAAAGTTTAATGGTAGTTGCACTTTTAAGTGTGGGTTCTTTTGCAAATGATCCTGGAAATCTAACAAAGCCTAGTGCAAAAGTTCAATCAATGATTGATAAATTTGAACTTGAAATGGTAGATTTTGATTATGCAAAAGCAAAGGTAGCTAAGGGAACTAGAGATGGTGCAAAAGCCGTATTTGTTGATGCTAGACCAAATAAAAAATATAAAGTTGGAACAATTCCTAGTTCAATAAATATTCCTGATACAGATTATGATAAATATGTTGGACAATTAAAAGATACACCAAAAGATAAAGAGATATTGGTATTTTGTGGTGGATGGAAGTGTGGTAAAAGTCCAAAAGTTGCTAATATGTTAAAAAAAGATGGTTTTAAAAATGTAAAACTATACCAAGCTGGGGAACCAGAGTGGGTAAAAAAAAGTTACTTAGAAGTTGATTTAGCAGTAATAAAAGCAGCTCAAGCAAACAATAGTGCAGTTTTAATTGATGCAAGACCATATGCAAAATATTTACAAGAAACAATACCAGGGGCTATTTCAATTCCTGATACAAAAGTTGAAGAGTTAAAAGGTAGATTTCCAGTTAATCATATTGAAAAAGTTATCACTTTTTGTGGTGGATATAAATGTGTAAAATCACATGTAGTAGCAAAAAAACTTATCTCTATGGGATATAGCAATGTAAAAGTATTTGCAGGTGGAGTTCCAGAGTGGAAAAAAGCAGGACTTGCAACAACAAAAAGTGCATCAAAAGTTAAAGTTGATTCAAAACCTAAAAAACCAGAATTTAGTAAAAATGGTGCAAAAATTGGAGTTGATGAAGGAAGTATTGATGGTGAATGGCTTTATGCGTTAATTAAAGAGGATAAAGTACCTTCATATATTCAAATTGTTGATGTAACAAGTGCTGATGAGTTTAAAGCAGGACATTTAAAAGGAGCAATTAATATCACAGCTGAAAATTTTTCTGCAAAAGAGTTAGTTGCTAAGTTTCCAAAAGATAAAACTATTGTATTTAATTGTACAGCAGGTGGAAGATCTATGGATGCATGGACAAAACTAAATGAGGCTGGAGTAGATGTATCAGAGATATTCTATTTTGATGCAAATATTGATTGTAAAGGTAATGATTGTAAAATTGAGGTTAATGAGCCTTTAGAATAAGCTTGTAATATTAATATAAATAAGGGAATATAACAATTATATTCTCTTATTTAGTCTTATTTTCTATAATTGATAATATATTATTTATTAGTTTATATACCTTAATTAATGTATTGTAGTTATAGTATTCAGGTATAAGTCCATTTACAAAGTAGTTGGAATTAAAACAATTAAACTCTTGTGAAATAAAAATATAAAGATCATTTTCTATAAAAGATAAAGAGATATTTTTATCTAAGATATCAATGATATTTAAAATAGTATTTTGATAATCTTGATTATTGAATTGTCTAATTAGTAAATGTTTTTCATATTCTATTTTATGAAATCTATTATTAAATGCGTTAGAAAAACTTTTGAATGATAAAAAACTATTTTCATAGATATAAGTTTCTACGGGAAAATTAATATTACTTACTTTAATAAAAAGTCCTTTTCTATTTGTGTATGAAATAGGAGTATTAATATTTGTATTATTCAAAGAAATTGATGAAAATATAATTTCCTTGCCTTTGATTTTAGTTTTAAAAGACCAAATATTTTGAATTAATTGACTAATCACCATATATTCATATATATTGAAGAAAGTAGATTTTATTGCATCATCTTTTAAAGTTATATAATTAAAAAAGGTTGCATCATTGTTAAATATTTTTAATATTTTAGGAAATATTTGTGTATCAATAATATCTTTATACTCATATCTAAATGTATATTTAGCAACTATAAACATTATAGAACTAGTAAATATTGAAAGTAGTAAAAAACTGATGTGTAGATTATACTTATCTATAAAAACATAGATAAGTATATTAAAAAGGATTAAAATTGAAGTGAAAACAAATAGCTTGTTTTCAGCTTTTTTTATATCTTTTTCTAATATATTTATTAGTGGTTTTATGAGATTATTAAAATCTATTTTAAATATTTCTTCCATTTTTGCTCTGATTATTAATAATTTTTTATATTATATCATATTGAGCTTAACATGAAACAATTGTTAATAAATGAAGATGAGTTTTTGGTTGTAGTAATTGTTAAATATGTTGACATAAAAAAAGGGCTTGAAGATTAACTTCAAACCCTTTTTCTTATTATTGCAAATTTATATAAATTATGCTGCTAAAGCTTCTTTTGCTTTTACTACTAATGCTGAAAATGCTTCTGCATCATTCATAGCAAAATCTGCTAAGATTTTTCTATCAAGTTCAATGTTAGCTAATTTTAAACCATTCATGAATCTTGAGTAGTTAATATCATTTAATCTACAAGCAGCATTGATTCTAACGATCCAAAGCTTTCTAATATCTCTTTTTTTCTGTCTTCTATCTCTGTAAGCGTATACTAAAGAGTGTTCTAATTGCTCTTTCGCTTTTCTAAAATGTTTTCTTCTACCACTAAAAAATCCTCTAGCAGCTTTTAAAACTTTCTTATGTCTTCTTCTTCTTACTACACCAGTTTTTACTCTAGGCATATTATTCCTTTCTTTACCATATATGTTTAATAATAGGTGTCGATTTTATAATCGAACTTGTCCACTTATACAGTGGAGGGACTATGTAATTAAATTTTTAATTACGCTTGGTTTAACATCGCTTTTACTCTAGAAGCATCTGAGCTTGCGATTGTTTGTGGACCTCTAAGATTTCTTTTTCTCTTTTGAGTCTTTTTTGTTAGAATGTGACTTCTAAAAGCTGATCCTCTTTTAATAGAACCATTTTTCTTTACTTTAAATCTTTTTAAAGCACTACTAACTGATTTCATCTTTGGCATCGTATAGTTCCTTTCTTATAAATTTGCATTTTCATATTATGAAAAAGTGTGAGATTTTACTTAAAATATACTTAAATTAAGGTTAAATAGTTTTTTAGGGAGAGAGAAGAATATTAGATTCTTCTCTTTTTTTTGTAGGTTAGTTTTTAGGTTTTTCTGATTTTGGTACTACGTACATATTTACGAATCTTCCCTCTTGTTTAGGTTCAGATTCTCTTACACCATACTCTTCAATCATTGGCCATACTCTTTCAAGAACTTCTGCTCCTGCTTCTGGATGAGCCATTTCTCTACCTTTTAAGAATACTCTACATTTTACATGGTATCCTTTTTCTAAAAACTCAATTGCGTGTTTAACTTTATAGTTAATATCATTTTCTGCAATTTTAACAGAAAATTTAACCTCTTTTACAACAATTACTTTTTGCTTTTTCTTAGCTTCTTTTTTCTTTTTCTCTTGTTGGTATCTAAATTTACCATAATCCATAATTTTTGCTACAGGAGGTTTCGCATCTGGAGCAATAAGAACTAAGTCTAATCCTAAGTCATCCGCAGTTGTTTGGGCATCTCTTGTTGAAATGATACCATAATTTGTACCATCATCGCTCATACATCTTACTTCACTTACCGTGATATCCTCGTTCATTATTACTTCTGGTTTTTTTGCAGTCCTACTCAAATTTTACTCCCTGTGTTTAATTGATTTAACATTGTTATGAACTCATCTTTACTAATGTTAGATTGTTCTCTGTTTCTCCTATCTCTAAGTGCAATTGCTTGTTTTTCTACTTCTTCATCACCAATTACAACTATCATAGGTACTCTTTTCTTTTCAGCCATTCTGATTCTTTTATTTAAACTTTCATTCATATTAAAAATTTCAGAATCTATATCCATCTCAATAAGTTCTCTTTGTAACTCTTTTGCATACTCAACATGTGGTTCAGCAATAGGTACAAAAATAACTTGTGTTGGAGCAATTGCAAAAGGAAACTCTCCTGCACAGTGCTCAGTTAGTATACCAATAAATCTTTCAAATGAACCAAGAATTGCTCTGTGAATCATCACAGGTTGTTCTTTTTCACCTTTATCATTAATATATTCAGCTTCAAATCTACTTGGTAAGTTCATATCTACTTGAACTGTACCACATTGCCATTTTCTACCAATAGCATCTAGAATTTTAATATCGATTTTTGGTCCATAGAAAGCTCCCCCACCTTCATCAATACCATATTCGATTTGTTTTTCATCTAATGCATCCATTATTCCTTTGGTAGTTTTCTCCCAGAATATGTCATCACCAATAGCCTTTTCAGGTTTAGTTGAAACTTCAATCTCATATTTAAAATCAAATAGTTTCAATAATGAATCAACAAACTCTAATACCTCAAAGATTACCTCTTTAATTTGGTCTTGAGTACAGAAAATATGTGCATCATCTTGAGTAAATTCTCTTACTCTAAATAATCCGTGCATAGCTCCACTCATTTCATGTCTATGAACTACTCCGTATTCAAAAAGTTTTTTAGGTAAGTCTTTATAAGAAACAAGATTGTTTTTAAATATTTGAATATGACCAACACAGTTCATAGGTTTGATACCATATTCTTGCTCATCAATTTCCGTAAAATACATATTTTCTTTATAGTTTTGATAGTGACCTGAAATTTTCCACATATCTGATTTAAGCATTTCTGGACCACGAACTGGCTCATAACCTCTAACTCTATGAGCTTTGTAAAGAATTTTTTCTAATTTCCCTCTAAGTCTTGCTCCATTTGGAAGCCATAAAGGTAAACCTGCTCCAATTTCATCATTGAATGCAAATAATTCTAATTCTGTTCCTAATTTTCTATGGTCTCTTTTTTTAGCTTCTTCTAACATTCTTACATAGTCATTTAGTTCTTGTTTATCAAAAAATGCAATACCATAGATTCTTGTAATCATTTCATTTTTTTCATCACCACCAAGATAAGCTCCTGCTACTCTTGTTAGTTTAAATGCTCTAATCATTCTAGTATTTGGTAAGTGAGGGCCTCTACATAAGTCTTCAAACTCACCTTGCTTATAAAGGGTTAATGTATTATCGGTAATATTTTGTAAAACAGCTTGTTTTAATTCATCATTAGCAAATTTTTCTAATATCTCTTCTCTTGTGGTTTCATATCTTTCAATAGGTAATTTTCTATTTGCAATCTCTTTCATCTTTTTTTCGATTTTTGGTAAATCTTCATCAGAGATTTTTGAATCAACCTTAAAGTCATAGTAGAATCCCTCTTTTACAACAGGTCCTACGAAAAATTTTGCTTCAGGGTACAACTCTTTGATAGCTTGTGCCATCATGTGAGCACATGAGTGTCTAAGTATTTCTAGAGACTCAGCAGAATTGTCAGCTTTAATCTCATCACCAGAGAGGTTTAAAGCTGCAGCAGTTTGAAGGTCATATATATTTCCTTCACTTAATATACCAATAGGTTCCAATTATTTCCTTTTTTTAATTTTTTTGTAAATTTGTACATTTTATCGCATTTGCACTTAAAAGTAATCTTAAGTACTATTTTTTTAATTAATTTTTGTTAAAATGTGTAATGATTTTAAACTTATCACAAATAAAAACGGAAGCCTTATTACTTTTTTGTAAAGATCTTATAAACTCTTATAAAGATAAGAATGATATTGAATTTAATATTGATAAAGATATTAATGAATATATAGACAAGACTACAGAAGATATATTTAAACAATTAGAAATAGCTACTTTCGCAAATGATTATTATATTAAAAATAGAAATCATTACAGAATCAAAGCTGTACTTCAAGCATATAATTTTATAAATAAGCAAATAAGTAAAGAGCTTAATAAAAGTAAAGTTTTTAATCCTTCTATGCTTTATTTTTCTTTATTAGCTGTATGGTTTAAAGAGTTAGGTAAAGAACCAAAATCAAAACAATATATATATTTTACAATTTATCCCTATTCAAATGTATATGACAAATTGTTAATTAATATAAAAGATGAAAAATTTAAATCAATGAATATTGCAATGTTAGAGATTGCTGAAAGTGTAGTTTTGAAATTAGATAAAGTCTCTTTTAAATAAAGAAGAGGAAAACCTCTTCTTTTATTTAAAATCTGTATCTTACATAAGCTTTTATATCTTGTGCAGTTTCAACTGGGTCACTTCCCATTAATCTTGATTGTGCCATTGTCATAGGTGTACCTTCAGCACCAAAGAATGAGTTACTTCCAGTATAGTCATAATCAATTCTTACATAACTTAACCCAAACTCAAGAGAATCAGTTATTTTTTGATTTCTATAAATCTCCCAAGCTGTACCTCTTGCAGCTATTTTACTTCCTGCATAAGTGTCCTCACCATAAGTCATTGATCTCCAGTATTTAGACCCTTTGTTCCATTCTATACCAATTCTTGCAGTATCAGGACTAATAGGACAAGGTGCATTTATTCCAATCCAAAAAGAACTACCAGTTTGAGATTCTGTTGAACCTAACATACCAAGTGCAGTTGGAGTAGTTCTTGACATAGCATAAGAAGCAAAGAATTTAGTATCATCTAAATAATCAGAAATCTCATCACCAATACCTTCCGCTTTGAACATAATTGTTGCTAAATCTATATCTCCCACATCATTAAATTGAAGTAAAGATTGTGCATTCATCATATCTGAAGGAGTTGCTGCACCTGCCATAGCTCCTTGATATGCACCAAGTTGTGGATTTGTATAACCAATTAGGTTCCAAGCATGGGCATAGTTTGTATGAACTGAATATTGACCATTATCCCATGGTACAAAAATAAATCCAAACATATCTACATTTTCATTTAAGCTTTCATCTTCTGCATAATCAAGTCCATCCATTGAGAATCTTTGTTTAGCATTTGTTAAACCTCTACCAGCACAGAATTTAAACCACATACCTTCTACACCAGTGATTTTATCAAGATCAAATTTAGCACTTGCTCCATCAAATTCTACATTAACTGTATGAGATAAAGGAGATTTTCTAGGTTGGTTTGCTCTCATATTAATACCAAGTCCATCAGTAGATGGTCTTCTACCTACAGAAACAGTCCATGGAACATTTGAACCTAATAGAGTTTTATCTTTATATAACCAATAAGCTTCTTTAACTTTAAGCTCATTATCTAAAGCATTTTCATTTGTAACCCAGTCAAAATCAGCATAACCTGGATTTGTATTTGATTGGCTATGATTTGCTGTATCCCCAAAAGCTTTATTATATGATAATAAACCTCTAAAAAGTGTATTTTCATCTGGTTGATAAGCCATACCTAATAAAAGTCTGTTTGTCATTAGGTTGCTGTTTTTAGCTTTTGCTCCTGATGCTTTTTTATATTGGATATTGTCAACTTGAGTTCTAAAATCAACATCCCATTTTAAATTGTCTCCACCACTTTGGATTTTTGCTTTTGTTGCAGTGTTTCCAATTATGTCAACTTTTTTCTCTAATTTCTTAAATCTTGCATCACTAATAGCAACATCACCTTTCATCATTTTTTCTAATGATTCTTTATTTGCTTTTGAAGTGTTTTCTGTAGCTCCTAATTTATTTTCTAAAGCAGAAATTTGAGCTTTTAGAGCTTCTATTTGTTTCATCATATCTTCTTGAGATATGTTTGCAGCGAAACTTGATGTGGATAACGCAGTAATGGCACTTAGTGCAACAATTGTTTTTTTCATTTTCTATCCTTAATGTGTAAGTTTAAATGTATTATATACTTTGTAAGTTTAAGCTAATATTAAGTATGAATAATCATTCATTATAATAAATAGAACTTATACTTATAATAATTATAATGCGAAGTTTTTTGTTTAATAGACATTAAAAAAGGGAAAATAGGATAATCCCATTTTCCCTTGATTTAATTTATAAAAATTTATATTAGCAAGATGGAACATTTCCTGAATCATTTGCATATTCATATGAGAAATCATAAATGTGAGGTACCCATTTATCTTTAATATCACCCTCTTTAACTTCTGGACAAATTTTCATTAATTCTTCTTTGAATTTACCATCTGCGTTAATAGCTTCCCATTCTGCTTGAGAATGTTTTGAAGCAAACTTAGCACCATTGAAACCACAAGCTTTTTTAAACTTTTTAATAAATAGCTTTTGACCTTTAACTGCATCTGCTGAAGCAGTAGTTGATGCAACACCTAAAATTAATGCACCTGCAAGTGCAATTTTTAATAATTTTGTCATTATTTTATCTCCTAATTTAAATTCTGCTACAATTATAACAAATGTAAATAAAAAATATCTTATAGAATAATAAGAAAAAGTGAATTAATTGTGAAATATTATTTATTAAAAGAAGTAGTGACATATTTGTGTCAGAATACCCAAAAAATCAAGTTTGTAAAAAGAATTGATAACAATACAATTATAATTGAGTTTAATAATAAAAATTACTTATACTTTGATATGACCAAGGGAAAAAGCCTAATATACAAGCGTGATGAACTATTAAAAGCAAAAAAAGATTTTAATGCACCCTTTGATGTAATTTTACAAAAAAGATTTAATAATTCGATAGTAGAAGATATACAACTATATAATGATGATAAAGTTATTAATATAAAAGTTAATTCTTCATCTTCATATAAAAGGTTAACAACAGTTTTACAATTGGAGTTTACAGGTAAACATACGAATATAATTATTTTAGATGAAAATAGAATTGTATTAGAAGCTTTAAGACATATTGATGAGTTTGCATCTAGTAGAGTTGTTAAAGTTGGTGTAAAACTAGATGAAATACCTAAAACTAATATAGTCTTTAAAGAAGAAAAAGTTGAAGATATAGAAAAAACTTTGTATAAGATATATGAGGATTTGGAAAAAAGAGATTTAGAAAACTATAGAAAACAAAAAATTTCACAAGTTTCAAAAAAATTAAAGAAAATTGAAAAACTTGTTTCAACATTACCTTTAAAAGAGAATTTAGAAAAAGAATCAGAACAATTATATACAAATGGAAATCTTATATTAAATAATTTATATAATATAAAGCCTTATCAAAAAAGTTTAGTGACATACGATTTTTCAGGTAATGAAGTTGAAATTACATTAGATACTAAAATACCAGCATCAAAATATGCTAATGAACTTTTTAAAAAAGCAAAAAGATTAAAACAAAAAGCTATAAATATTAAAATAGAAAAAGGTAACCTTGAAGAGAAAATTAGTTTTCTAAAAAGAATGATTTTAAATCTTGAAAAGGCAGTTTCAATTGATGAAATTGAGTTCTTATATCCAAAAAAGCAAAAAAATCAAACTAAAACAAAAAAGAGTCAAAACTATGAAAGTTTCTTTTTTGAAGGTTATAAAATTATGCTAGGAACTAGTGAAAGAGAGAATATTTATTTACTACAAAAAGCAAAAGCAAGTGATTTTTGGTTTCATTTAAAAGATAGACCCTCTTCTCATTTAATTGTTCAAAATAGCAAAAAAACTCTTCCTGATTCAGTAATAGAAAAAGCAGCACAAATTTGTGCCCAGTTTTCAACAGACTTTGCTGGAACATATGAAGTTGATTATACTCAAAGAAGAAATGTAAAAATACAAAATGGAGCAAATGTTCTTTATAATCCATATACCACTATTGTAGTAAAGGTATAAAGAAATATAAAAAAAAGCCAACATTTTGTATAATCAGTATTTACAATAAATAATTTAGGTTAAATATGAAAGAGATTATAAAATCAAGTTCTACTCGGATTAAGACAGGTCTAGCTTTATTAGCTGGTATTTTAATAATTGGATATATTGATTCATTTTTTTTAATGTGGCTTCTTTTTGGAGGACTTTTAGTTATTGCAATTAGTGAATCACAAAAATTGTATCAGATGAAAGTTGATTCAATATATTTTTATGTGGGAGTTTTATGGTTTGCTGCATATTTCTATCCAAATGCCGAAGATTTAACTTTTATTGCAGCAATTATTTTTGCCTCAATTCTAGCGTATACAAAAACTTTAGATAAAAAAATATTCTTACCACTTTTTTATCCAACAGCTTCTTTTTTATTTTTATTAACTCTTTATGCAGAATATGGAGTAATGTCTTTATTATGGCTGCTTGTTATTGTTGCAGGAGCAGATATTGGAGCATATTTTGTTGGAAAAAGTATGGGTAAAACAAAATTTTGTGAAACAAGTCCAAATAAAACTGTTGAGGGAGTTGCAGGTGGTTTACTTGTTGCAACACTATTTGGTATTGTTTTTGCAATTGATAATATATCAATTTTTGGTTCTATTATAATCTCACTTTTAGTTGCTCTAGCTTCAGTTTTTGGAGACCTTTTTGAAAGTTATTTAAAAAGAGAAGCAGATGTAAAAGATAGTGGAAACATTTTACCAGGTCATGGTGGAATTTTAGATAGAACAGATGGATATCTATTTGGTGGGGTTGTTATGTTGTTTATTTTAAGAGCTGTTCTGTGATAGTTTTAGGATCAACTGGTTCAATAGGGGTAAATACTCTAAATATAGCAAGAAAATTTAACTTAAATGTTGAGGTTTTAGTTGCTGGAAATAATATTGAACTTTTAAATAAACAAATTGAAGAGTTTAAACCTAAATACGTAGTTATTGCAAATAAAGAAGATATTTCAAAAGTAAGCCACACAAATGTACAAGCAGGACAAGAGGCTATTTTACAAGTTATTGAAAATAGTGAAGCCCAAACTGTAGTAAATGCACTTGTGGGATTTCTAGGCTTAAGACCTACATTAAAAGCAATAGAGTGTGGTAAAAAAATAGCTTTAGCAAATAAAGAATCTTTAGTTGTAGCTGGTAAATTTATAGACCAGACTAAACTAAGCCCTATAGATTCAGAACATTTTGGACTTTGGTATTTACTTCAAGATAGAAAAATCTCTTCTATGACAATTACAGCAAGTGGTGGTTCTTTTAGGGATTATCCTCTTAATGAATTATCAAAAGTATCTATAAAAGAAGCTTTAAATCATCCAAATTGGTCAATGGGAAATAAAATCACTATTGATAGTGCAACTATGACAAATAAAATGTTTGAGTTAATAGAAGCTGCATGGTTGTTTGATACTAGAAAAGTTGATGCAATTATTGAAACAAAATCTTTAATTCATGCTATGGTAAATTTTGAAGATGGTAGTACAACTGCTCACATTGCAAATGCATCAATGCAACTTCCAATAGCTTATGCAATACTTGGAAAGTGTGATGAAAATATACTTGAACCAGTAGATTTATTAAAAGTTGGAAGTTTAGAGTTTAGAGCGATTGAAGAAGAGCGATATCCTATTTGGCAAGTTAAAGACAAAATCTTAAATAATCTTGATTTAGGTGTAGTTTTAAATGCTGCAAATGAAGTTGCAGTAGCTAAATTTTTAGATTCCAAAATAGGGTTTTTAGATATTTCAAAAATCACATTAAAAGCATTAGACAAATTTTCAGATGCAAGTGCAAACTCTATTGATGAAATTTTCAACATAGATAAAGAAGTGAGAAAATACTGTGAGTCTTGATTTATTTTTACCTTTTATAATTTTAATTTCACTTACAGTTTATTTGATTTATACAAGAAGTAAATTTGAAAAAAACATATTAACTTCTTATGAAGAGAAGTTTGAAAAATGGAAAGAAAACAGTACTTCAAATAATGAAAAAAAACAAGAGTGCAAACAATTAGTTGGATTAATTTACAAAGAAGGGTATAATATAACAATAGAACTTTTAGACGATAGTGTATCTTCAACGATACAAAGAGGTAAGTTTAAAATAAAGGATAAATAATGTTAAAGTTTTTATTTATTTTTGTTTTATTTATTAGTTACTCTTTCTCTTTGGAATTAAAAAGAGATAGTGATCTAAATATTGTTATTGATGATACAAACAGATTAATCTGGCAAGACAGTATTGCTGTATTAAAAGTTAAAAAAACCCATCAAGATGCTCAAGATTATTGTGAAGATTTAGTTCTTGCAAATTATGAAGACTGGAGACTTCCTACAATAAAAGAGTATCAATTAATAGTTGATAAAAACAATCAAAGAAGTTATATTAATAGGGTATTTAGATACAACATGAAAGATGGCTATTGGGCAAGTAAAGCTCACTGGAGAACATTTTGGTTTTATGCTGATTATATGTATTTTATAAGTGGAACTCCTTATTATGATAGTAGGCATAAAATAAAATTTGTAAGATGTATAAGAGATATTAAATAAGAGGTTATATGAAAGAAAAAAGAGTTTTAGTATTACATGGTTTAGGTGGCAGTGATTTTCCCCATTGGCAAGCACACTTAGCAAGAGATTTAATAGAGCAAAACAGTATTGTTTCATTTCCAGCTTTACCAAACAGGGATAAGCCAAGTTTAGAAGAGTGGAAAGAGTTTGTCAAAAAAGAGATTGAACACTTTAAACCTACAATTATAGTTTGTCACTCTTTGGCAAATATCTTATGGTTTCATATTTGTGAAGAGATAGATATTCAATTAGACAAACTAATGTTAGTTGCTCCTGTTAGGATAACTTGCCAACTTGAAGAGATAAAAGAATTTTTTCCTTATCCTATGCCAAAAGATTTAAAATCACATGAAGTTATTATAGCTGCATCAACAAATGATCCATATATGAATGTTGAAGAAGCAATTAGATTATCAAGTAAGTTAAATGTGGGAATGAAGCTTTTAGAAGATGCAGGACATATAAATGCAGCTTCTGGATATGGAAAATTAGATTGTGCCTTGGATTGGATAAATAGAGAAGAAGAGTGTGAGGAAAATCGTTGATTTTAAGTATTGAATCAAGTTGTGATGATAGTTCAATTGCAATTACAGATATAGAGACAAAAAAATTAGTCTTTCATAAAAAAATATCTCAAGAATTACAACACAGTGTATATGGTGGTGTAGTACCTGAACTTGCTGCAAGACTCCATGTGGAAGCACTTCCAAAAATATTAGAAGAGTGTAAAGAGTATTTTCCCAAACTAAAAGCTATAGCTGTTACAAATGCTCCAGGGCTTTCAGTTACTCTTATGGAAGGTGTAACTATGGCAAAAGCATTAAGTGTTAGTTTGAATCTACCTTTAATTGCAGTCAATCATTTAAAAGGGCATATATATTCACTTTTTATTGAAAAAGAGGAAGTGTTTCCTACAACTATTCTTTTAGTATCTGGAGGACACACTCAGATTATAGAAGCAAATTCATTAAAAGATATGAAACTTATAGCTTCAACTATGGATGATAGTTTTGGTGAGAGTTTTGATAAAGTTGCAAAGATGATGAATCTTGGTTATCCAGGTGGTCCAATAGTTCAAGAAAAAGGTTTAAAAGGGGACGAAAATAGATTTGATTTTCCAGTACCTTTAAGACAAAGCCCAAATATTGAGTTCAGTTATAGTGGTCTTAAAAATGCTGTAAGAATGCAGATTGAAAAACTAGAAAATGAAAAACCATTAGAAGAACAAGATATTTGTGATGTATGTGCTTCATTTGAAAAAACTGCTGTTGCACATATAATGCAAAAGCTTAAAAAGCTTTTTAAAACAAAAGTTCCTAAAAACTTTGCAATAGTTGGTGGGGCTAGTGCAAATATAAGATTAAGAGGTGCTATTGAAAAATTGTGCCAAGAAAAAAGATGCAAACTTTATTTAAGTGAATTAAAATATTGTTCTGATAATGCTGCTATGATTGGAAGAGTTGCCCTTGAACAATATAAAGTAAAAGATTTTACTACTATTGAAGAGATAGATATTCAAAGTAGGATAAAGGAGTTTTAATGATTTTTGAAATGGGTGCAAATTTAGATGGGGATAATTTTGATACAAGTAAAAATGATAAAAAATCTAAAAAAACAATAAATGAGATAATCCCTAAAAATCAACATCAATTAGTTTTTACTTTTGAAAAAAGAAAAGGTAAACCAGTTACTTTGGTTGGAAGATTTTATATTGAAGAGAAAGAGAAAAAAGAGGTTTTAAAGCTTCTTAAAAAAAGACTTGCCTGTGGTGGTTCAATCAAAGAGGAATGGATTGAGATACAAGGTGATGTAAAAGATAAAATCAAAACTATTTTAGAAGAGAAAGATTGGAAGTTTAAAAAATAAGGAACTATTATGCAAAATCTTTATTATGAAGTTGGAAGTTTAGATAAAAGGTGTTATGAAGAGTTTGCTTTAACAGAAGATATACTTATGGAGCATGCAGCTTCATCAATCTTGGATTTTATTGAAAATAAATTTGAACAAAACTCTTCAGTATTGATTGTTTGTGGTATGGGAAACAATGGTGCTGATGGAATAGCATTAGGAAGATTACTACATAAAAAATTTGATGTAAAACTATATATACCTTTTGAACTAAAATCACAGATGGCACAACTGCAATACAAAAGAGCAGGGCTTTTAGGTGTAAAAGTTGTAGAAGAGTTAAGTCAAAGCGATGTGATAGTTGATTGTTTATTTGGAAGTGGCTTAACAAGAGATTTAGATACAAATATACAAAATATCATAGAAAAACTAAATAGTTATGACTCATATAAAATAGCTTGCGATATACCTACAGGAATTGACTTTAAAGGTGAAGTAACTACTACAGCTTTTTATGCCAATACTACAATTACGATGGGAGCTTTAAAAGTCTCTTTATATTCAGATATGGCAAAAGATTATGTTGGAGAGATATTTGTAGCTAATCTTGGAGTTCAAAGGGAAGTTTATGAAAATGATACATCTGTTTATCTCCTTGATAAAGAGGATTTAAAACTTCCTTTAAGAGATAAAAAAGATTCTCATAAGGGAACTTTTGGACATCTTAATGTAGTTGCAGGGAGCAAAAAAGGTGCAGCTGTAATAGCAGCAAAAGCAGCTTTTGGTTTTGGGGCTGGATTAGTTAGTGTAATTTGCCATGAGTGTGTTGATTTACCTTATCATATTATGCAAACACATAAATTAAGTTCTAACTGTACAGCAATTGCTATAGGGATGGGATTAGGAATCTATGAAAAAAAAGAGATAGAAGAGATTTTACAAACAAATTTACCAATAATTATTGATGCAGATTTATTTTATGAAGATATTATAAAAGTAGTACTTAATAAAGAGGTTGTTTTAACTCCTCATCCAAAAGAGTTTTGTGCATTATTAAAAATATGTGATATAGCAGACATAGATGTAAAACAGTTGCAAAAAGATAGATTTAAATATATAAAACAGTTTAGTACAAAATATCCTAAGGTTGTAGTTCTTTTAAAAGGAGCGAATGTTTTAATATCACAAAACCAATCTATATATGTAAATAGCTTTGGAAGTGCAGTATTGAGTAAAGGTGGCAGTGGAGATGTTTTAAGTGGTCTAGTAGCTTCTTTATTAGCTCAAGGGTATAAACCTTTAGATGCAGCTATAAGTGCCAGTTTAGCTCATGCTATGGCTGCTCAAAACTATAGAAAGAATAATTACTCACTAATTCCATCAGATTTAGTTGAAGAGGTTAAAAAACTATGAAAGCTATAATTATACAAACAACTTGTTCTAATAAAAAAGAAGCAAAAAATATTGCCGAAACTTTATTAGAAAAAAAACTTGCAGCTTGTTTACAGCTATCAGATATTGAGTCTTTTTATAAATGGGAAGGTGAATTTTGTAACGATACTGAAGTGCTTTTAAGTATAAAAACTAAAAAAAAGCATTTTGAAAAAATCGAAAGCATAATTAAAGAATTACATAGCTATGATGTGCCTGAAATTATCGCTATTGATATCAATAATATGAGTAAAGATTATAAAAAATTTATAAGTGAAAACTGCTAAGAAAGTAGCTTTTAGATTAAATATTAGGAAAGGGAAATATAAATGAGTGATATACTTAAAATAGGGAAATATGAGTTTAATAGTAGACTAATAGTTGGTTCTGGTAAATATAAAGATTTTCAAACTACAAGAGAAGCAACATTAGCTTCTGAATCAGAACTTATTACAGTTGCAATTAGAAGAGTTAATATTACAAATCCAGATGAAGAGAATTTATTAGATTATTTCAAAGATACAAATGTAAAATTACTTCCAAATAGTGCAGGGTGTTTTACAGCTGAAGAAGCAATTACAACATTTAGACTTATGAGAGAAGCTACAGGAATAGATTTAATTAAATTAGAAGTTATTGGTGATGCACAAAAAACACTTTATCCAGATGTAATTGAGACTATTAAAGCTTGTGAAATATTAAAAAAAGATGGATTTACTATTATGGCTTATACTAATGATGATCCAATTATTGCAAAAAGATTAGAAGATGCAGGAGCTGATGCTATTATGCCATTAGCTGCTCCAATTGGTTCTGGACTTGGTATTCAAAATAGATATAATGTTGCATTTATAAAAGATGCCGTAAATGTTCCAGTTATTGTTGATGCAGGTGTAGGTTGTGCTAGTGATGCAGCTATTGCTATGGAATTAGGTGCAGAAGCTGTATTAACAAATACAGCAATAGCAGGAGCACAAGATCCAATAGCTATGGCACAAGCTATGAAATATGCTGTTCAAGCAGGAAGAATTGGTTATAAAGCAGGAAGAATCCCTAAGAAACCCTATGCTACAGCATCATCACCTGTTGATGGATTGATTCAATTTTAAGGTGGGAAAAGAGAAATTTTATAAATTTTTCTCTTTTTTCTAAAAACCTCTTGACAATATAAAAAAAACATAGTATAATTCCGTCCACTTTTTGAAAGAATAAGTATGTGTTTCGGGGCGTAGCGCAGTCTGGTTAGCGCACCTGGTTTGGGACCAGGGGGCCGGAGGTTCGAATCCTCTCGCCCCGACCATTTTAGATGGTAGGTATAGCTCAGTTGGTTAGAGCATCGGGTTGTGGTTCCGAGGGCCGTGGGTTCGAATCCCATTACTTACCCCATTTCAAAATGTATAATTGCGTCTGTAGCTCAGCTGGATAGAGCACACGCCTTCTAAGCGTGCGGTCAAAGGTTCGAATCCTTTCAGGCGTACCACTTTAAGATTTTAGTTGTTTGTCAACTGAATCTTTTTTTTTGACTTTTTATGTGCGGATGTGGTGAAATTGGTAGACACGCCAGACTTAGGATCTGGTGCCTCACGGTGTGGAGGTTCGAGTCCTCTCATCCGCACCACTTAATATGAATGTGGTTTCTTTTAAAATTTTATAAATCCATATAGATTTTTGTTAACGCGGAATAGAGCAGTTCGGTAGCTCGTCGGGCTCATAACCCGAAGGTCGTTGGTTCAAATCCAGCTTCCGCAACCAAAAAGAGATCATTTTTTACAAATATTTAGGAAAATATAAGAAAAAATTGCTTATAATTTTCATCTCAAATTAGTTTATACTAATTATTATGCGGGAATAGCTCAGTTGGCTAGAGCCTCTGCCTTCCAAGCAGATTGTCGCGAGTTCGAGTCTCGTTTCCCGCTCCACTAAATATAAATTTTTAAATCATAATGGGGTATCGCCAAGTGGTAAGGCAACGGTTTTTGGTATCGTCATTCGCAGGTTCGAGTCCTGCTACCCCATCCACTTTTTTACAACTCATTTCATACTCAAAAAATAGTAATAAATCATAAATAATTTTTTTTATTAAGCTTCTGTTAATATTATTCTTGTATTATTTCAGAATAAATGACCGACGGTCGTTCATTTTTAAATTAGGATATTTTTTGGCAATTATAGTAGATAAAGTACAAAAAAGAAAAGATATAGCACTCTCTTGCAAAGAATTAATGATTGAAGAGGGAATAAATAATATTTCGATATCAAAACTTGCAAAAGAAGCAGGGATTAGTAAAGGCAGTTTTTATGACTATTTTACTAATAAAAATGATTTGGTATTTGAAATAATAAATTTATCCTTACTAAAACACAATACGATTAAGGAGGAAAAACTTAATAATGCTAAAACTTCACGGGAAAAAGTAAAAATTTTTTTAGAAATATTTTATGAAGAAGAAGATGATGAATTAAGAAACCTTTATAAAGAGTTTTTATCAATCTCTTTATCTGAACCTACTAAAGATATAATTGATTATCACACTAGACATAATGAAGAGTACTATATATGGTTTAAATCTATATTTGATGAGGGTATAGAAAAAAAAGAGTTAAAACCAGAAGCAGCAAAACTTATAAGTGGACTTTTTTTATTAGGTACTGGTGTTTTTATATCTCAGTTGACTTGTAAAGTTAGTACAAACTCAAAAAATGAAATAGATAATTATGTTGATACAATTTTTGATTTAATAGAAAATCAAGATTGTAATTGATTAGTATAAAATATGTTATATAATAAAAAATAAGATTATAAAATAGATAATAAGGATTTAAAATGAAAAAAAGTGTAGCTATTCTTTTAATTGTACCTTTTGCATTATTTGGTGAAAGTTTAACACAATTAATTGAATTAACTAAAAACAATAAGATGATTGACTCTTCAAGAATTAGTATTGAAAGTACAAAAGATTCTTATAAAAGTGTTCAAAATTCATATTTGCCTCAATTTACTGTAGGTGCAAATTATCAAAGAACAAATAAAGAAACAAGTGGAGTACCACATAGCAGAAACACAATTCAAGGTAGCGTAGATTATGTTATTTATGATGGTGGTAAAAAATATAATGTATATGATTCATATGAAGCATCAATTGAACAAGGTAAAAATAGTTTAGTTAATCAAGAAAATGAGATAGCTTTACAAGTAACAGATTATTATTTTACTTATTTATCTTTAGGAGCTCAAAAAGAGGCTAAATCAAAAGAGATTGAACAATTAGAAGCACAATATACGAGATTAAAAAGATTTTTAGATGCAGGAACAACAACTGAAGATGAAGTTCAAAAAATAATTTCAAGAATTGAAACTGCAAGAGTTGAATTACATGAGATTGAATTAAATATTCAAACTATTACACACAATCTTGAATATGTAGTAGGTAGATCTGTATCTATAGAAAAAGGTTCATCTGTTGATGAATTTAATTCAGATAATGCTCAATTAAGAGCAGATATCAAAGCTTTAGAGTATCAATTAGAAGCACTACTAGCTGATGCAAAAGCAACTAAAAGTGGAACATTGCCAACAGTTACTGTAAATGATACATATGCTAGAAATGATTTAAATTTTAACTCAAGTACATATAGTAGCAATAGTGATGAATATAACCAAAATATTGCATCTGTTAACTTATCATGGAAAATATTTGATTTTGGAGCTACAAGTAGAGAATATCAAGCAGCATATAAACAATATTTAGCTTTAAAATCTCAATATGAATATGAAAAAAATAAAGCATCAGTTGATTTAAAACTAGCAAAAAAATCTTATGAGATTGGTAAATTAAAAGTTAAATCTGCAGTTGCTGGGTTAAATGCAGCAAATAGTGCTTATGATGCTATTAAAGCAAAATTTGAAAATGGATTAGTTGATAATGTGTCATATTTAGAAGCTTTAAGTGAAAAATATGATGCAGAGAGTGCATTACAAGTTGCACAATATGATTTAGAAATTAGAAAAGCAAATATAATTTACTATAGTGGTGAAAAATTAGAGGAGTTTGTAAAATGAGAAAAATTAAAGGTTTATTAGTAGTTTCTGCATTAGCATTAACTACAATTTCATCAAGTCTTTTAGCAGCTGAAGGTGCTCCAGCTGGAAAACAAATGCCAGCACCAAAAGCTGATGCGTACATTGTACCTGAAGCAAAAGATTTAAAAATTGATTTAAAATACCCAGCACAAATTAAAGCTTTAAAAAGTGCAGTAGTTTATTCTAGGGTTCTTGGAGTTTTAGAAGAATTAAGATTTGAAGAGGGTAGTCAAGTAAATAAAGGTGATTCTTTATTTAAAATAGAAGATGCTTTATATCAAGCAAAAGTTGATGCTGCTGTTGCATCAGTTAAAATGAATCAAGCAACACTTGATAATGCAACAAGAAGTTGGGAAAGAATTAAAAAACTTTATAAAAGTAAAGCTGTAACTACTGAACAAAGAGATAATGCATTATCAACTTATGAAGAAGCTTTAGCTTCTCTTGCATTGGCAAAAGCAGAGTTAAAACAAGCACAAATAGATTTAGATTATACAAAAGTTAAAGCTCCTATCTCAGGTATTGCAGGTATAAAAAAAGTTGATGTAGGTAACTTAGTAACATCAAATCCACCAATGGAATTAGTAACAATTACTCAAAATGAGAAAGTTTATATTGATTTTTCTATGCCATTAAGTGATTATAAAAATGTAAAAAGTGGATTATGGGCAATTCCAGAAAATGGAAAAATTAATGTTACAGTAAATGTAAATGACAAACCTGTAGAAGCAAAAGGTTATGTTGATTTTATAGATGTAAATATTAATAAAGATACTTCAACAGTAAAAATGAGAGCATTAGTTGATAATGCAGATAAAAAACTTATGCCAGGTAACTTTGTAAGGGTTGCATTAGATGGAATTGTACAAAAAAATGTAATTACTATTCCTCAAAAAGCATTATTACAAAACCCATTAGGTACTGTAGTATTTATTGAAAAAGATGGTAAAGCAGCAGTTAGACCAGTTGTAATTGGAAACGAAAGTGGTGATAAATTTATTGTTGTAGGTGGTCCATTACAAAGTGGTGATAAGGTTCTTGTTAACAACTTCTTTAGAGTTAAACCTGGTAATCCTGTAGCTGTTGACAAAATAATAAACAAGTAAGGAAAATAGATGTTTTCACGTTTTTTTATAAATAGACCAATATTTGCAACAGTATTGTCTATTTTAATTATATTAGCAGGGCTAATTTCCATAAATATTTTGCCTGTTAAAGAGTATCCTGCTGTAACTCCACCTCAGATTAATGTATCAGCTACATATCCTGGGGCAAATGCACAGACACTTTCTTCAACAGTAGCAACTACATTAGAAAATGCCATAAATGGTGTTGATAATATGACATATATGACATCAACTGCATCACCAAGTGGTGTATTATCTTTAAGTATTATTTTTGATGTTGGAACTGATGTTGCACAAGCAAAAGTTGATGTAAATAACAGAGTACAATTAGCATTAAGTAGTCTTCCTGAAGAGGTTCAAAGACAAGGTATATCTGTAAGAGAAAGATCTCCTGATATGCTTAAAGTATTGGCTTTTAGATCAAAAGGTCAAGTACATGATACAACTTATATTTCAAATTATTTAACAGTAAATGTTATTGATGATATTAAAAGAATTAAAGGTATTGGTGACGCAACAGTATTTGGTGCGAAAGATTATTCAATTAGAATTTGGATTGATCCGGAAAAATTATCATTTTATAATTTAACACCAACTGATGTTAGAACAATTATAAACAGTCAAAATAATCAATATTCAACTGGTACAGTTGGTGCAGCACCAATTGAAAATATCCAACCATTTACATATTCTATCTCAACAGAAGGTAGATTGAAAAATGTAGCTGAGTTTGAAAATATTATAGTTAGATCAAATGTTGATGGTTCAACATTAAGATTAAAAGATATTGCAAGAATTGAATTAGGTTCAGATTCTCATAATACTAGTGCAAATTATAACAAAGAACCAATGATTCCTGTTGGTATCTTTTTATCTCCTGGTGCAAATGCACTTGAGGTATCAGCTGCATTAGATGCAAAATTATTAGAATTATCTGAGAAATTCCCAGAAGACTTAGAATATAAAGTTCCTTATGATGCAACTCTTTTTGTTGATGAATCAATTAAAGAGGTTGTTAAAACTTTATTAGAAGCAATTGTATTTGTTGTAATTTTAATTTATCTATTCTTAGGTAACTTTAGAGCAACTATTATCCCTGTACTTGCAATTCCTGTATCAGTTATCGGTACATTTGCGGGGCTTTATGCTGCAGGTTTTTCTATAAACTTACTTACACTGTTTGGTATGATTCTAGCCATTGGTTTAGTAGTTGATGATGCTATTATTGTAATTGAAAATGTTGAAAGAAACTTAAGAACTAAAGCTTTAGGTGTAAAAGATGCAACAATTGAAGCAATGAAAGAGTTAACAACTCCTCTTGTAGCTATTATTCTTGTTTTATCAG
This sequence comes from Halarcobacter sp., assembly GCF_963675975.1. Lineage (NCBI taxonomy): Bacteria > Pseudomonadati > Campylobacterota > Epsilonproteobacteria > Campylobacterales > Arcobacteraceae > Halarcobacter > Halarcobacter sp. Next base: position 1,022,084 of record NZ_OY780939.1, read on the forward strand.
CAGTATTTATTCCAGCAGCACTTACAGGTGGATTTAGTGGGGTTATGTATAAGCAGTTTGCTATTACAATTGTTATGGCAGTTGTTATTTCAGGATTCGTGGCACTTACATTAACACCAGCACTTTGTGCAATTTTCTTAAGAAAACATGAACCAGAACCAATTTGGTTAATTAGAAAATTTAACGATTTCTTTGATTGGTCTACAACAGTATTTATTGGTATTACAAAACAAACTATTAGATTATGGTTCTTCTCATTAGCATTATTTGCTATATTAATGGGAGCAACATATTCAATTATGAAAATGACACCTTCAGGACTTGTTCCAACAGAAGATAAAGGGGTATTATTAGTTATTGTTAATATGATGCCATCTACTTCACTAGGTGAATCTAAACAAATAGCAAATGGGATTGAAAATCAATTGTTAGATCATCCAGATATCATATCTGCTGCTGCAATTACAGGTTTAGATATCTCTTCTTTTGCTTATAAAACAGATGCAGCATTAATGTTTGCTAAGTTAAAACCTTGGGCAGAAAGACCTTTACCAAATCAAAATTCTCAAGCAATTGCAGGACAATTGATGGGTCAATTTATGATGACTAGTAAAGAAGCATTTGTTATTCCTGTTAATCCTCCTCCAATTATGGGGATGAGTACAACTGGTGGATTTGAAATGTGGATTCAAGATAGAACAGGTGGTGAGTTAAGTTTATTAAATCAATATACTCAAGAGATAGTTGCAAAAGCATCAGCTGATCCAAGATTAACATCAGTTAGAACAACTTTAAATACTAATGTTCCTCAATATATGTTAACAGTAGATAGAGAAAAAGCTAAATCTATGGATGTAAGTATTCAAGATTTATTTAGCGTTGTTCAACAAACATTTGGAAAAGGTTATATTAATGACTTCAATTTATATAGTAGAACTTTCCACGTAAATATCCAATCTGAATCTATGTATAGAGAAAACAGAGATGATTTTAAAAATATTTATGTTAGATCTTCTAATAACAATTTAATTCCAGTTAGTGAATTAATTACATTAAAAAGAGAAGTTAATGCAAGTATTATTGAAAGATTCAATATGTTTAATGCATCAAAAATCACAGGTAATCCATCAGCTGGATTTGCTTCAAGTGATGCAACTAAAGCTATTGAAGAGATTGCTAGTTCAGTACTTCCTGAAGGATATACAGTAGCTTGGTCAGGTACAACTTTCCAAGAGAAAAAACTTGAGAAAGAGGGTGATTATACAGCAGTATATGCAGCAGTATTCGTATTCTTAATTCTTGCAGCATTATATGAAAGCTGGAGTATTCCAATGGCAGTTATTATCTCTATTCCATTCTCAATATTTGGTGCAGCTTTAGCTGTATATTTAAGAGATTTAGAAGCAGATATTTATTTCCAAGTTGGTCTTATTACCTTAGTTGGTCTTTCTGCAAAAAATGCAATTTTAATTGTTGAATTTGCAATGGACAAATTAGGTCAAGGTTTAAGTTTATTTGATGCTACAATTGAAGCAGCAAGATTAAGATTTAGACCAATTGTAATGACTTCATTAGCATTTATTGTTGGTACATTACCTCTTGCATTAAGTTCAGGCGCAGGTAGTGCTTCTAGACATATTATTGGTACAACAGTTGTTGGTGGTATGATAGCAGCAGTTGTAATTGGGGTATTATTTATTCCATTATTTTTCTACGGTGTAGTTAGAATTAAACAAAGACTTTCAAGTAAAAAATAAAATTAAGAGGTTCTTTTGAACCTCTTATTCTTCCATTAGAATCAAAATCAAAGTAAAACTTTTAAATAATATAGTTATGTATTTTTAATATACATATAGTATAATCAGAAATAAAAAATATATGGAAAAATATATGAAAATATTATTTATGATAATACTTATATTTATTAGTATAAATGCCCAAGAAATCAAAGATATTAAAGTACAATTTAGTTGGAAAAATCAATTTCAATTTGCAGGTTTCATTATTGCAAAAGAAAAAGGATTTTATAAAGATTTAGGATTAAATGTTAAATTATTAGAATTTGATCCAAATAGAAAGCAAATTGATATGATAAAAGGTGGTGAAATTGATTTTGCAGTAAATAGATCATCTATTTTAATAGATAAATCAAAAGGGCAAAATATAGTAGCATTAGGGGCTATTTTTCAGCACTCTCCACTTGTATTATTAATAAAAGATAATAAAAATATAGAAAAAATAGAACAATTAGAAAATAAAAAGGTTATGATAACTACAGATGCAAAATTTTCTGCATCAATTATAGCTATGTTAAATGCAAATGGCATTGAATTATCACAAATAAAAATTTTGAAGCATAGTTTTAATATAGAAGATTTAATTAATGATAAAACTGATGCCATGGCTTCTTATATCTCTAATGAACCAATTGTATTAGAAGAAAAAAATATTGCTTATAAAGTATTTGATCCAAAAGTATATGGTTTTGATTTTTATGATGATATTATTTACACCACAAGTTTATTTATAAAAAACAATCCAAATATAACAAAAAAATTTTATGAAGCAACAATTAGAGGATGGAATTATGCCTTTGAAAATATTCCTCAAACAGCAGAATTAATTTATGAAAAATACAATACACAAAATAAATCACTAAATAGTTTAATAAAAGAGGGAAAAATATTAAAAAACTATGCCTATGACAAACATGGTAATATAGGAACCTTAGATAAAGATAGACTAGTTAAAATTAATGATGTGTATAGATTAATGGGATTAGTAAAAAAACAAAATAATATAGAAGAGTTTATATATAAAGAAAATAGTGTTAAAAATAGTATAAACTTGGTTATTAGTGATAAAAATTTGTATATTTATATTCTAATATCTGTATTTGTAATATTTATAATTGTTTTATTAATAATATATTTTGTAATTAAAAAAAAGTGGTTAATTACAAGTTATGTATTTGAAAAAGAGATGAAACAAAAAACAAAACAGTTAAAAGAAGAAGTATATATTGATGCTTTGACAAATATTAAAAATAGAAAAGCTTTTGATGAAAAACTAGCAGTAATGTTAAATGATTATAAAAGATATAAAAATATATTTTCTATAATATATATAGATATTGATAATTTTAAAACAATAAATGATAATTATGGTCATAAAATAGGAGATGAAGTTTTGTGTAATTTTTGTAGATTAGTAGAAACAAAACTAAGATCAAATGATTATTTTTATAGAGTGGGTGGAGAAGAGTTTATTATATTATTACCAAATACAAATATTGAAAATGGTATAAAGGTTAGTGAGAAATTGTTAGAATCTACAAAAGAAAAAATAAAAATTGAAAATAAAATATGTGTAACAATCAGTATTGGTTTATGTGAAGTTAAAGATGAAGATGATGTTTGTACTTTATATAAAAGAGTTGATAGCTTACTTTATAAATCAAAAACAGAAGGTAAAGATAGGGTATCTTATTAAAAGTTATAGATATTTAAAATAGAGTTGACTATAATTTAAATTATATAGGAGAATAATAATGAATTTTAAGTCTAAAACTACCCTATTTTTTATAATCACTTTATTTATCTCTTTTCTCTTATTTTTTTTAGCTTATTTGTATAGTAAAAATATAATTACAGATTCTTATAAAAAACAGATTGAAACAAGTTTATTTGAAATAAATAAGTCCTTTGATTCTCTAAAAAAAGAAAAAATACCTATTTTAAATACTATTGTAAATCATAATTCAATGAAAAAGTTTATTAAAACTCAAGAAAGTGAGGACTTGGAAAAATTATTTGCAGATTTTATAAAAGCAAATCAAAAGATTTTTCAAATAAGAGTTATTGATTTAAAGGGTAATGAAGTTGTAAGAGTTACCAAAAATAATAATATAATTAAGATCTCAAAAAATGAAGAGTTACAAGATAAGTCAAATAGATATTATGTGAAAAAATTTCTAAATTTAGAAAAAAATCAAATAGGATTTTCAAATTTAGATTTAAATATAGAAAATGGTCAAATTGAAAAACCATATAAAGCTACATTGAGAACAGGTATGCCAGTATTTAATGGAAATAAAAAAAGTTATGTAGTTACAATAAATTATATTATGAATGATTTTTTAGAAACTGTATTAAAAGGACCAAATTTTAATAAATATTTATTAGATGAAGATGGATACTTTATTATACATAAAGACAAAAATTTAAATTGGTCTAGATACTTAGATAAGCAGATAAAAGTAAATGATGTTTTTTCTATTGATTTAGAAAATAAAAAGTTGTATGACCATGAGAGTAATATAGTTTTAAAAACAATTTATCCCTTTGATGCTAAATATTATATTTTATATGAATTAAAAAAAGATTTGAACATCATAAAGTTTATTGATAAATCAAAACAAATTGGTATTTTACTTTTTTTTGCTGCATTATTCTTGGTTTTACCTTTTATCTTTTTACTTTATAATTATTTGATTAAATTAAAAAAAGTAAATAGAGACTTAAAAGATTCAACAAATAAAATAGAAACTATCTTGAATAATACCTCTGATGCAATAGTAGTAATTGATAAAAAAGGGATGATTCAAGAGGTAAATAATGCAGTTATAAAAATATTTGGTTATGAAAAGGATGAATTGTTAAATAAAAATGTAAATATTTTAATCCCAAGTCCTCACCATGAAAAACATGATGAATATGTAAAAAATCATGATAAAGATGTACACTCAAAAATAATAAATAAAGATAGAGAACTATATGGTTTACATAAAGATGGATCTTTTGTAAATATTAGTTTAATTGTAACAAAAGTAAAAATTAACGATGAACTATTTTTTATTGGTAATATTAAAGATTTAACTCAAGAATCCAAAAATAAAAAACTTTTTCAAAATGTATTTGATGTTTCACCTGTAGGAATTGCATTAGTTTTAGAAGATGGAAGTTTTTGGAGAATAAGTAATAAATTTTGTTCAATAGTAGGATATGAAAGAGAAGAGTTGATCAATTTGACTTTTAAAGATATAACCTATAAAGAAGACTTGGGAAAAGATATAAATTTAGTAAAAAAATTAATAAATAAAGAGATAGGTGAGTATTATCTTGAAAAAAGATATATAAAAAAAGATGGAGAGATTGTATGGGTAAAACTTACAGTAGTTCCAGTATATGTAGATAATGATAAAACTAAATTTGATTATTTTATTTCAACAATTGATGATATTAGTGAAATAAAAAAATTAGAAGAAGAAAAGATTAAAAAAGAGCATCTTCTGATGAATCAATCAAAATTAGCTGCAATGGGAGAGATGACATCTGCTATTGCTCATCAATGGAGACAACCTTTAAACTCTATAGGATTTATAATACAAGATTTAATATCAGCCTATAAACACAATGAATTTGATGAAAAGTATTTATATGAAATTAAAGCAGAAGTTATGGAGCAACTAAAATATATGTCAGATACAATTGATGAATTTAGAAAATTTTTTAAGAAAGATGAACCTAAAACAGAATTTAATATTTTAAAAACTGTTTTTGATATAAACAAATTATATTTAGCACAATTAAATTCCCATAATATAAAATTGACAGTAAAAGTAGACAATAATGTAGTTAAAGATTTATCAAAAATTGATGAATTTAATAAATATATAATTGAAAATCAAGAGGGACAACTAAAACAAGTATTATTAAATTGTGTTTCAAATGCAAAGGATGCAATATTAAATTTAAAAAATCCTTCAATAGTTGAAAAACAAATATTTGTTGAACTAAGTATAGATAAAGAAGGTATTAATATAGCAATAAAAGATTTAGCAGGTGGTATAACAAAAGAAAATCAAAGCAGAATTTTTGAACCATATTTTAGTACTAAAAGTATGGGTACGGGATTAGGTTTATATATTTGTAAATCTATTTGTGAAAAATCATTAAATGCTAAAATAAACTATTATGAAAATAGTTTATCTTCTGAGGAAAAAGTGTATAAAGGTTCAAGTTTTGTAATTAGACTTCTTGATTAATATCAAAAGGATTTAATTTTAGAATAAACTTGGCTCCCACATGCTCTTTATTGTCTACAATAAATTTTTCATTTGAAACTTCTATAGTACCATTTAGATGACCACTTACAATTTGTTTTGACATATATAGTCCAATTCCTGTACCTTCCTCTTTTTTTGTTGTAAAGTATGGTTCAAAAACTTTTTTTATAATATTCTCAGGAATTCCTCCTGCACTATCATGTATAATTATAACTTGAGCTTCATCTTCTGAATAAATATCTATTTTAATAATTCTATCATCATTGTCTAAATGAATTAATTCATCTATAGAGTTTTTAATAATATTTATTAATACTTGGATCAACTCATTTTGGAAACTACATAAATGAACATCATTTTTTATATTTTTAATTATTTGGATACTATTTGTTTTACATAATGCAGAAACTAAACTTTCAACTTTATTGATAGTGTCTTTTAAATAAAAGCAAGTTTCTAACTTATTTGGTTTTAGATAGTTTTGGAAATCATTTATTGTATCTGTCATATATTTAATAGATTTTGAGATATTTTCCGTCATGTCATCTAATACATTATCTTTATCTTGTATATATCCCATCTCTTTTTGAATTTTTAAATTTGAAGCACAAATAGAGATAGTGTTTAGTGGTTGTTTCCATTGATGTGCAATATTCCCTAACATCTCTCCCATTGCAGCCATTTTTGATTGGATTACAAGCATTCTCTCTCTTTGTAATTGCTCTTCTGTACTTTGTAACTCTTTTTCAAAAAGTTTAAGTTCTTGTATTAAATCATCTAAATCTATTGGTTTTACAATAAAGTTTTTAACTTTTAATTTTATTGCCTCAATGAAATATTCTGGTTCACTAAATGCTGAAGCCAATATAATTGGGATTTCAATATTTTGATCTTTAAGTATTTTGTAAAGTTCTATTCCATTTATTTCAGGCATATTAATATCTGAAACGATTATATCAGGAGCAAGTTCAGGAATTTTTTCCAGTGCCTCAACAGGATTTTTAAAGGTATAAACAGACATTATCTCTCGTTTTAAAACTCTTGCAATTTTATTTAGTAAAAACTCATCATCTTCAATTACTACTATTTTTAGATTAATCATGCCTCATCTTTATTATTTATTATTTATATTATAAAATTTTTTTATATTTTATAAAATAGTATATTTTAATTTACTTTAAGCTAATATCAAAAAAACAAATTAAGAGTGTTTTATGAATGAAGAATTTCTAAAAAAAGTAACAATTTTAGTTGCAGAAGACCAAGAAAACGATGCTCAACTATTATTATCCACATTAAAAAAATATTTTAAAAAAATTTTATTGGCTAATGATGGTTTAGAAGCATTAAAAATCTATAAAGAGAATAAGGATATTGATATTATTATTTCAGATGTTGATATGCCAAAAATGAATGGAATAGAGCTATTAAAATCAATACGGTATTCTGATTTATATATCCCTTTTATAATAATATCTGGCAAAATAGAAAATGAAATTTTAATGGATGCTATAAATCAAAATGTTAGTTCATATATTCTAAAACCTCTTGATATTAAAACTCTTTTAGAAAAAATAGATATTTTATGTGAGAAAAAATATTTTGAACATAGATTAGAAAAAAAACAAGAAGAGCTAGATAACTATCTATCTTCTATTGAAAAAGTAGCCGTTGTATTTAAACTAAAAAGGGACGGTACAATTACATATATGAATGAATCTATGTTTGAGGTAAGTGGATATAAAAAAGAGGATTTAAACAGATTAAATTTTGATGATATTATACACCCAGATATTCCTAAAAAATATATTGAGGATACATGGGGAATTGTAAGCCAAGGAAAACTTTGGACAGGAAATACAAAGTTTATTTCAAAGTCAAAAGAGATTTTTTATTTAAAAAATACAATTTTTAAAACCTCTAGTATTGATGATGAGTATATGACAATTGCCTTTTTAACTACAAAAGAGAATATTGAAAAAAGAGATTTTCACAAAAAAGTATTATTAAGTATAAAAGAGTTTAATCTAAAAGAATACAGATATAAAGAAGAGATAAAAGCTTTAAGAGCAGAGTTGTCAAGTATTAATTTAACTAGTTTTGAAAGCAAAATTGCAAGTATGAAACAAAAAAATAGTTCATATGAAGCACAACTAAAAAAATATGAAAAAGAGATCGAAGATTTAAATGAAAAATATAAAGATATGCTTTTATCTAAAAAAACAGAAATTAGTAGATATGTTGATCTAATTCAAATTGAAAAAAATAAAAATCTCAAACTTGAAGAGGAAAAACAAAAACTTGAAGAGGAAAGAAAAATTTTAAAAGAGCTAAATGAGAGATTATCTAATAAATAGAAAATGGAATTAATCCATTTTCATTTTAGAAATTAGTTGTTTTAAATCTTTAATCTCTTCTTTTAAATCTTTAATCTCATCTTGAAGAGAAACTTCACTATTTTTTACTTCTCCTATAATGTTTTTTTCTTCATCAGCTTTTAATAAAGCCATTGCATCTACAATTACAGCCACAATAAGATTAATCATTACAAAAGTTGCAATAAAAATAAAAGGTATAAAAAATACCCAAGCGTATGGGTGAACTTCCATAATTGGTCTGGCTATTCCCATTGACCAAGATTCTAAAGTCATAACTTGGAAAAGGGTATAAAAAGAATCTCCTAATGTACCAAACCATTGAGGAAAATTTTCACCATAAAGATTTGTAGCCATAATAGCAAAAATATAAAAAATCAAAGCCATTAATGCCATAATAGAGAGCATTCCAGGAATTACACTTAAAAGTGCAGCAACAATCTTTCTCATTTGAGGTACAACTGTTATAAGTCTAAATAGTCTGAATACTCTTAATATTCTAAATATAGCAAAACCTTCATTTGCAGGAATAAGTGAAATCACTACTATAAAAAAATCAAATAGTGACCAAGGGTCTTTAAAAAATGAGAATCTATAAACATAAATTCTTAAAACTATTTCTAGTGTAAAAATTGCAATAACCATCTTATCAAAAGTTAAAATAAATTCAGAATAATATTTCATAACACTACTTGAAGTTTCAAGTCCCATAGTTATTCCATTAAGAATAATAATAGCAATTATAAAGTTTTGGAAATGATTTAATTCAACAAGTGCTTTAATATTTTTATACATTGATACCCTTAATTTTTTATGGAATTATACTAATAATAAGATTATATTTATAAGGTGATTTAGATATTTTTTATACTAATATAAAAAGATACTAAAAGTAAAAAGTAATACAATATCTATTTAATGAAAATAAGGATTTTATAATGGAATTTCAAGAGATGCGTATAGTATCAATAGATGACAATGAAAACAACCTTTTTTTAATTGAAGCTATATGTTTAGAGATGAATCTAAGTGTAAAAAGTTTTTCAGAACCTTTAGAAGCATTAATATATGTATTAAAAAATAAAACTGATATGATTATTGTTGATTATATGATGCCAAATTTAAATGGTTTGGATTTTATAAAAGAGTTCAGAAATCACAATAAAATTGCACCAATCATAATGATAACAGCAGCAGGAGATGATGAAAGAGTTCATAGAGAAGCTTTTGAGTTAGGTGTAAATGATTTTTTAAGTAAACCTGTAAATAGTACACTTTTTAAAGCAAGAGTAATAAATCTTTTAACAAATTATAAAAACCAAATTCTACTTGAAGATAGAGCAAAACTCTTACAAGAAGAGGTTGAAAAAGCGACTAAACAATTAATAGATAGAGAACATGAAACTTTACAAATATTAGGGAAAGCAGCAGAATATAAAGATCCAGAAACTGCTTCTCATGTTGCTCGTGTATCCCATTATAGTAAATTATTAGCAAAAGAATATGGCTTAAGCAATGAGGAACAAGACTTAATATTTTATGCGGCACCTTTTCATGATTTAGGAAAAGTTGGTATAGAAGATAGTATCTTGCTAAAACCAGGTAAATTAGATGAGGATGAGTTTAAAATTATGAAAACTCACTCACAAATTGGATATGAAATATTAAAAGAATCCCAAAGTGAATATCTCAAAGCAGGAGCTATTATTGCTTTGTCACATCATGAAAAATTTGATGGGAATGGTTACCCTAATGGTTTAAAAGGTGAAGAGATTCATATTTATGGAAGAATTGTTGCTATAGCAGATGTATTCGATGCATTAACTTCTATTAGACCATATAAAAAGGCTTGGACTCTTGAAGAGGCTATAAATTTTTTAGAAGAGGAAAAAGGTAAGCATTTTGACCCTAAAATTGTAGATATGTTTGTAAGTAACCTAAGTGAAGTTACAAAAATATATAATACTTTTCAAGAATAAAGATTTTAATAGTTTTTAAATAGTATATAATCTATTCATAGATATAAAGATATTTTTAGACTATTAGCTTATAATTTTTTAATGAAGATTTATAAAAGGTTAATCCAATGTATATAAAATCTAGAGAATCACTTCTTGAAAACTACTTCGAAACAATTGAAAATATAATCTTGTCTAAACAAAATCCAATAACTGGACTTCTCCCTGCAAGTACTGCAAAAACTACCCATGGAGATTATACTGATGCTTGGGTTAGAGATAATGTATATAGTATTCTTTGTGTTTGGGGTTTAAGCTTATCTTTTAAAAAACACAATCCTGAAGATTATAGAACATATTATTTATCACAAAGTGTTGTAAAGTTGATGAGAGGTTTACTTTTATCAATGATGAGACAAAAAGATAAAGTTGAAAAATTTAAATATACTTTAGATCCAACCGATGCCTTACACGCAAAATATGGAACTTCCACAGGTTTACCCGTTGTGGGAGATAATGAATGGGGACATCTTCAACTTGATGCAACTTCAATTTTTATTTTAATGCTAACTCAAATGATAGCTTCAGGAATTAAAATTATATTTACGATTGATGAGGTTAATTTTGTTCAAAATTTAGTACATTATATCAGTAGAACATATTGTACTGCTGATTTTGGTATTTGGGAGAGAGGTCATAAAATTAATACTGGTAATGCTGAGATAAATTGTAGTTCTGTAGGGATGGCAAAAGCAGCACTTGAAGCAATATCAGGATTTAACCTTTTTGGAAATACAACAAGTAAAGAAGCTGTTATTCATGTGATTCCAAGTGATATAGCTAGATCTAGATTTACACTAAAAGAGTTATTACCAAGAGAATCTAGTTCAAAAGAAACTGATGCTGCTTTACTTAGTATTATAGGATATCCAGCTTATGCTGTTGAAGATGAAGAGTTAGTTAAAGCAACAAAAGAGAAGATTTTAAAAAAGCTTGAGGGAAATTATGGTTGTAAAAGATTTCTTTTAGATGGTCATCAAAGTTGTTTAGAAGATAATAGTAGATTACATTACGAAAAATCAGAATTAAGAAAATTTGAAAATATTGAATCTGAGTGGCCTCTGTTTTTTACATATTTACTTATAGATTCTTTAATGAGAGGAGATTTTGATGAAGTTGAGTATTGGAATAAAAAATTAGAACCTTTATTTGTGGAAGTAGATGGACAAAAGCTTTTACCAGAATTATATTATGTGTCAAAAGATTTAATCGAAAAGGAAAGAGAAAATCCTAAGAGTCAAAAAAGAGTTCCAAATGAAAATATTCCCTTAGTTTGGGCACAAAGTTTATACCTTTTATCTAAAATGGTACAAGATAAAATATTAGATATAAATGATATTGACCCTTTAAATAGAAGAAGCAGAATAGGTCATAAAAGAAAAACTTATCCAATGGTTGCAATTTTATCAGAAAATGAAGTAGTAAAACAAAAACTACTTAATTTAGGATTTAATACACAAACTATAGATGAATTAAAACCATTAAAGATAGTCCATGCTTCACAATTAAAATATGTACATAGTATTTTAGGAAAAAATAAAAAATTAGGTTTAACAGGGAAACCATCTTGGGTGCCACGTTCAATAACAACTGCAAGGTTACATATACTAGCCCAAGAGAATATAGTTTTTTTACCATACTACTTTAATCCAAAAGGGTTTTATTTTAATTCTGACAATAGATTATTAGTGGAACATTTTAGGGCTTCACTTACTTTCCTTTCAACTCACTGGGATCAACCAGGTCAACCTATAATCCCTTTTTTAGTAAAAGATAATATGTTAGATAGTATGCAAAAAAATGAGATATTAGATTTATTAAATGAGATACAAAGTGAAGTTTGTAATAAAATCGAGATTAAATTAGGATTTCTACAACAATTAATTACAACTGCGGGTATTGAAAGAATAGATAATTTGCATGGCTTAAAAATAGAAGATTTGGATTTTGATTTAGATGATAAAAATCTTTATATCTCTTCTTTATTAGAGTGTGAACTTCCTCAAAAATCAAATTCTTTCGTACAAGATTATTTTAAGTTAGAAGATAGTGCACTAATAGAAAAATTAACTCAATATATACCATTAAGTCATAAGGTTGATATTTTATATATTTTATATGAAAGACATAGTTCAGATTTTGAAGTATATATTGAAGAAAAAGCCATCAAATTATCTTTGTTGGCACAACATTATTATCAATATGCAGTTGCTTGTGAAAACTGGTCAATTATTAGAAAAATTAGTGATATCCAAGGTTCATTTGATGAACGTTTAGAAGATGCATTATTGGAAATAATTATTAGGCAAAAAAGATTAGCAGTTGGTCGAGCTTATAGTGAAGAAGCAACAATATCTAAATCTTTGGATAATGTTTCTACTTTAAATCTGATAAATAAATTTTGTGGAAAAAATCCTGCTGAAAGAGCTTTAACCCAAGAGATTGTTTTACATTTAGGACATTTAATTAGAATAAAGCCTGAATTGTTTGAGGGTATACTAACAATGAGAAGTTGGTATTTTGTTCAATTATTAGTTAGTAATATTTGTAAAGAAAAGAATATCCCAATAGCTGATGGTTATGAATATTTAATTAGTATTCCTCCAAGCCAAATCTATAATAGTTTAATAGAAGTATTAAGTTCACTTAGTTTTAACATAGGCCAAATGAAAAATCAAGAGAGTCTTTTTGTCACAAGTAATAGCTCTTTTAATTTTAAATTTGAGAAAAATGATAAGATAAAAGAGAACAGAGATTGGGCAGAATATAGAAAAGAAGCGGGAATGCTTTCAAGATTATCAAAAAACTTTTATAAAGGTATTTGGTATTTATTACAACAATGTAGAGGTTTAGTAATAGGTGATAAATATAATTTGAATAATAGAATTGATTCTGAGATAACCTATGATACAACTGCTGGAGAAAGAAGTTTTGAATTAAGACTAGAAGGATTGTTACAAGGGATTGAAGCTGCAGATTATAGGCAGTTAAATTTGGAAGCTTTAGAATCATTATCTAAAATATTTAAAGAAAATCCAGATATTAAATTAGAAGCAGATGTTATGTTAGATGTCATAATAGGTCATGCCGTCAGACTTGCTTGGATAAAAGATAATAGTCAAGATAATTATGATGAACATAGGGCACAAGCTTGGAACTCATTTTATAAACTATCTCCAAATGAGACTGATGAATATTTTATTGAAGCCTTTATGTATCTTTTAACTCAAAATGAGGAGAATTAATGATTTTAAGTGGCGATATAGGTGGAACAAAAACAAAACTTGCTTTATACAAAATTGAAAATAATAGTTTAAATCTATATTATGAAAAACAATTCTCCAGCAAAAAATATAATAGTTTCTTAAAGCTTTTAGAAGAGTTTGAAAAAGATGCCCCTAAATGTCAAATAGATGCAATTACTATTGGTATAGCTGGACCTATTATAGAACAAAGATGTAGAACTACAAATCTTCCTTGGGATATTAGTGCCCAAGAGTTAAAAAAATATTTTAATACACAAAAAGTAAAATTGTTAAATGATTTAGAAGCAACAGCATACGGAATGTTATATCTAAAAGATGAAGAGTTTTATGATTTAAATCCAAGTGCAAGAGTTATAAAAGGAAATATTGCAGTAATAGCAGCTGGAACTGGACTTGGTGAAGCAATACTTTATTTTGATGGTGATTCTTTTTCTCCAATAGGAACAGAAGGTGGACATAGTGATTTTGCACCAATAACTTCCCAACAAGATGAACTTTTAACTTGGCTAAGAAAAAGGTACCCAGGTCATGTAAGTTATGAGCGTGTTGCTTCGGGTATGGGAATCTCTACTATTTATGAGTTTTTATATGAAAGTGGATTTGCAAAACAGCCAGAATTTATAGCTAATATGGATGAAAATGCAGATAAAAGTGCTTTAATTAGTAAAGGGGCTTTGGAATTAAATGATCCTTTATGTATGGAGACTTTAAAGCTTTTTGTAGAAATTTATGCAGCTGAAGCTGGTAACCTTGCATTAAAATCTATGTCATTGGGTGGAGTATATATTGGTGGAGGAATAGCACCTAAAATTTTACCAATTATAAAAAGTGATTACTTTTTAAATGCTTTTTTTAGTAAAGGAAGATTTGAAGAGTTATTAAGAAGAATTCCTTTAAGAGTCTCTTTAAATCCAAATACTGCATTGTTTGGTGCAACAAGATATGCATTTGATAAATTAGTTTAGGCACTTATTTTTGAATCAACTAATTACAAACACTTCAAGTGGTAACTTTTATAATCATATCACTTCACTTTTAGAGTCTTGTAACTCTTTTACTTTTAATGTAGCTTTTCTAAATTATTCTGGGATTCAATTACTTTTAAATAGTTTAGAAAAGTGTAAAGAAAGAGGAGTTAAAGGGAAAATATTAACATCTACATATCTAAATTTTACAGAACCAAAAGCTTTAGGAAAACTTTTAGAATTTGATAATATTGAGCTAAAAATATTTGATTCAAGTTCTCAAGGCTTTCATTCAAAGGCTTATATATTTGAATTTGACGATGAATACAAAACTATAATTGGTTCTTCAAATATAACAGCAAGTGCATTTAAAACAAATATAGAGTGGAACAATCAAACAATAAATAAGAAAGAAGACATATATTTAGAAACTTTATTTAGTGAATTTAACTCTTTATGGGAAGGCTCTATTACTGTTGATAAAAACTTTATTGATTCATATTCTATTTATAAAAAAGATTTAGTAAAGAAAAGTTTTGTTTTTAATAAAGAGATAAAAGTTAATTTGATGCAAAAACAAGCTTTAGAAAAGTTGGAATTTTTTAGAAAAAATAAAGAAAATAAAGCTTTAGTTATAGCAGCAACAGGTACTGGAAAAACATATCTAGTCGCATTTGATGTAAAAGAAGTAAAACCTAAAAGGTTACTTTTTATTGTTCATAGGGAAAATATTTTAAATAAAGCAAAAGAGTGTTTTGAAACTTTAATAAGTGATGTACAAATGGGTTTACTTACAGGAAATAGTAAAGATATTTCAAAACAGTATATTTTTGCAACCATACAAACATTAAGTTCAAATTTTAATATTTTTAAAAAAGATGAATTTGATTATATTATTTATGATGAAGCTCACCATATAGCAAGCCCATCTTATATAAAAGTAAAAAACTATTTTGATGCAAAATTTACTTTAGGATTAACAGCAACACCCAATAGAATGGATGGAATATCTATTTATGAGCAATTTGATGATAATGTAGCTTGTGATATTAGACTTGATGAGGCTTTAGAAAATAAACTTGTTTCAACTTTTCATTATTATGGGATTAGTGATATACAAGAGTTAGATTATGAAGATATTGATATAAATGATATTAGTTCTTTATCAAAATTTTTGATGATAAATAGAAGAGTAGATTTTATTATTGAAAAAATGAATTTTTATGGATATTCAGGAAATAAAAGAAGAGTATTAGGCTTTTGTAGTTCAAAAGAACATGCTTTATATATGGCAGAAGAGTTTAACAAAAAAGGGATATCTTCTATTGCTTTAACAAGTGATGATAGTACCCAAAAAAGAGATGAGCTTATTGATTCTTTGGAAGATGAAAATCAAAAACTTGAAGTTATATTTAGTGTGGATATTTTTAATGAAGGGATTGATATACCTTCAATAAATACTGTTTTGATGTTAAGACCTACAAATTCACCTATTGTTTTTGTCCAACAATTAGGAAGAGGAGTTAGAAAATCTAAAGATAAAGAGTTTTTAACCTTAATAGATTTTATAGGTAACCATAAAAAAAGTTTTTTAATTGCTTTAGCTTTAAGTGGTAAGAAATTTATAGATAAAGAGAGTATAAAATTCTCTTTATTAAACAATTTTGCAAATTTAAAAAATGCTCATATAGTGTTAGATGAAATTTCAAAAAATAGAATATTAGAACAAATAAACAAAGAGAATTTAAACAGTTTTAAATATTTAAAAGATAACTACTTAGAGTTTAAAGCAATACTTGGGAATAAAATTCCAAATATGGAAGATTTTATCAATAATGATGATTTTATAACTCCCATACCTTTTATTGGTGAATCTAAATCTTATATATCTTTTTTAAATAGAGTAGAAAAAGATAAAGTTATCCAAACAATTTGTTTAGATGAAAAATTTTTAAAAGCTGTTGCTTTTATTGATTATCATTTACCTCTAAGAAGAGTTTATGAATTTGCCATATTAAAATATTTACTAAAAAATAAAAAAATCGATTTAAAAAAAGCAAAAGAGCTTTTAAAGAAGTATTTATTAAGTGTAAATGAAAATACTATAAAACATAGTTTTTCTTATCTAAACCATGAGTATTTTGATTCTTCTCAAGAAAAAAGATTTTTAAAACTTATTGAGAAAAAAGATTCTGAAATCTATTTAACAAAAGAGTTTGAAAATATTCTAAAAGACCCATATAAAAAAGCCTTTATTGAAAGTTCTATAAATTATGGAATTATAACTTATGAAGAGAGTTTTTCAAATATAGATTATGGCTTGCCATTTTTTAAATTATATGAAAAGTATAATATGTTGGAGATTGCCTTATTGGCAAACTTCAATAAAATACATAGTTCTTTTAGGGGTAGTGGATTTTTAAAGTTTAATGATGATTTCTTTTTATTTATTACCTTAGAAAAAGATAAATATTCAAAAGCTTCAAAATATGTAAATAATTTTAAATCAAATGATACTTTTAATTTTATTAGTAAACCTTCTATGTCCCAAGAAAAAGGGGATGGATATAGATTGATAAATAATAAAAAAGAGAAAGTAAACTTACATATATTTGTTAGAAAATTTTCCCATGTGGATAAAAAAGTTCAAAAATTTATTTATTTAGGTTTAGCTGATTGTGTTTCGTATAGTGGAAATAAACCAATAAATACACAACTTGTATTACAAAAACCATTAAGTGATAAGTTGTATTATGAGTTTACTAAAATAGTTTAATCTTGTTTATGTAACTCAATAGTAAACATAGCTCCATTTTCACTATTTTCTACAATCAATTTTCCACCTAAATGTTTTTCTATAATTGTTTTACTCATATATAATCCAAGCCCAGTACCTTGGGATTGATGCTTTGTTGTAAAGTATGGATCAAAAATTTTTATAAGATTTTCTTCTTCTATACCTTTTGCATTATCCTCAATAGTAATTAATATTTTATTTTCTTTTATTATTAAAGAGATTTTAATCCAACCATCTTTTATCCTTTTATGGATAATTGCATCTTTTGCATTATTTAAAATATTAATTATAACTTGTGCTAGCTCTTCAGGAATCATCCTATATTTTATTGGAGTTTGATAATCTATACTTTTGATTAGTTTTATATGGTTGTTTTCTAAAGAGGCTTGAATAATTTTTAGACTTTCTTCAATTCTATCTTGAATAATTACCTCTTTTTCTACTCTTTTTTCTTTTATAAAATCTCTAAATGTATCTATAGTTTTCGAAAGATACTTTGTATTATCAACTATTAAATCCATATTTTTAGGAATATCGTCTTCTTGTAACATTCCAAATTCATGATTTAGTTTTAATCCACTAGCTATGGTACTTATAGCACTTAAAGGTTGTCTCCATTGGTGGGCAATATTTCCAATCATTTCACCCATTTGAGCCATTTTTGCTTGTTCTAAAAGTTGTTGGTCTTTTTTTATTATCTCTTGGGTTAATTCTTTGTCTAAAATAGTTTTGATTTTCTGTTGTAAGAAGAGTAGCATTACACTTAAATATAAAAATATAAATAAAAATAATATTGTATAGTAGTTATTATTTAAAAGATTAATTGTCTCACCTTTACTAATAATTGAGATAAAACCCTCATACTTTTTTGAGATAGTATGGTAAATAGGTATTATAGTTACAATAGAATCTTTTTCATTAACAAAAATAGATGAAGATTTTGTTTGTTGACCAAGTTCATATAGTTTTTTAGAGATTTCATAAGAGGGCTTCATATCAACTATTTTCTTTTTTGATTCATTCTTTAAATCCTCTAATATATTTTTATTATCAACAAACCCACTAAAATGAGCATCTTTATAAATATTGGAGTTTTTTAAATAGTCTTCATCAAAATTTTCTTTTTTTATAATAAAATTACTTAATACATCATATTGTTTCATAAGAGATTCTGTAATAGCTTCTTCACTAAAAGTTAGAGAGATTAGACCTAGATAAATATTGTTTTTAATTATTGGATAAACAAATCTATAACCTGAACCAAATTTTCCTATTTCATAACTTGAGATAGGAACTTTATGCTCTTGAACATATTTTAGTGTTTCCCTTTTTTCACTAACTTTATTACCATAATCCAGAGGGTTAACCATTTTTAGAAAAATTGTGTTATCTGGTAAAATATAATTAATACTGATAATATTTCTTTTTTTTAGAGTATTAAATCTATTTATTGTTTGTAAATATAGTTTTTGTCTTATTTGTGCTTGTTCTTTTTTACTTTTATTACTTATGTTAAAAAGCTTTTCATCTACTTTTGTAAATCTTAAAAGTCCTGTGTATATAACCTCAGATAAATCTTTATATTGAAATAAAACACTGTTATAAGCTTTAGTTTGGATATGCGTAGTTTGTTGTAAATATTTATTTTTATTATCAACTGCAAAAAAATTTAAAATCAAATAAGTTAAAATTGAAATAATAACAAATAGAAAAATATATTTAATTTTTAAATTTCTAATTACTGTTTTAGTATTTATACTAAATCCTTAAAATTACGTTTGTCCCATTATATCACAATTGAGCTAATACTTTTTCAAAGTCTCCTTCTACAATTTTGTTTATTGAACAAGATAACATAAGATTTAAAGGGTAGTCAAAATCTTCAATTACCCTATCTTGTAAATCATAATATATTCCATTTTCATATTTGATTTCATTAGATTTAAATTGTTGAAGATATGAATCTTTAGTGTTTAAATAACCATAAACTTCTTTTTGTAATCCATAAGCATAACCACACTCCCACACTGTTCCACTATCAGATTCTTTTCCCCTAAAAGAGTTTAAGTTTGCAATAACTATATCACACTCTTCAATTAATTTTTTATTTGCATAAAAAATCTCTTGTGCAATTTTTTGTTTTTCTTGATTAAAATCTATTTGATTATCTAAAGGATATAAACCAATAAAACCATATTTTTTGCAAAGTTCAACATACTTTTTACCAATTTGTATTGAATCTTTTTCAAATACATCAGGACCAGCTATATATATTTTTTTCATTTCTTTTTTCCATACTCAATTTTTTTGCCATTTTCATCAAACAAAGGATATTTTTTTTCATTCATTTTCATTTTTTCTAAAATTGCTTCTTCTAAATCTATATTATAAGCCATACATATTCTAGTAAGGTAAATTACAATATCAGCAATCTCTTGTTTTACATGTTCTTTTTTCTCTTCTGGTAAGTTTTTGGCTTGTTCAAAGTCTAACCATTGAAATATCTCAAGTAATTCTGAAGCTTCAACACTCATAGCCATAGCTAAATTTTTTGGGTTGTGAAACTTATCCCAATCTCTATCTTGTGAAAACTTATTAATTATAGTTTCAATATTTTTCATATCCATTTTAAACCCTTGTTAGTAGTTTGAGAGTATAATACCGAAATTTAAAATAAAGAATAGAGATGATAGAAAGAGTATTTGCACAAAACCATAAAACATTGGAGTTTAAATTTTTTCAAAATAGAGATGATTTTATTGTTGAAGAACAAGGAATAAAATTTAGCTCAAAGGGAAATTTTATAGTTGCAAAAATAAAAAAAACTGATTTAGGAACTTGGGATTTAATCTCAAAATTATCAAAACAATTAAATATTTATGAAAATGAGATTGGATATGCAGGTTTAAAAGATAAAAATGCAACTACAACTCAATATATTTCTATTCCTAAAAAATACGGAAAAGAGTTACAAAAATTTAAATCAAAAAATATTGAAATCTTAGATACAAGATTACATAATTCAAAATTAAATATTGGAGACTTGGTAGGTAACCATTTTAAAATTAGACTTCATGAGGTTGAAGAATCAAGTTTATATCAAATAGAAAAAGTAATAAAAGAGATATCAAAATTTGGCTTGCCAAACTATTTTGGATATCAACGTTTTGGAAATGATACAAAAGAGAATTTGGAAAAAGCAAAACAGTTAATATATGGTGATTTAGTTATAAGAGATAATAAGATTTCTAAAATGTTAATCTCCCAATATCAAAGTTATTTTTTTAATTCTTGGCTTTCAAAAAGAGTTCAATTAAGTAAAGAAGAGTTTATTTTAATGGATGGAGATGTTTTTAAAGACAATAAAAACCATAGGCTTTTTACACCTAAATCAATTACTAAAAATATTAATGAAAGTTTTTTAAAAAAAGATATTGTACCTACTGGATTATTACCTGGAAGAAAAGTTTTTAGAGCACAAGCAAAAGCAAGAGAATTAGAAGAAAAATATGATGACTTATATATACAAGAAAAAGGGTATAGAAGAGATGCATTAGTTTATCCTTCAAATATTGAAACAAAATATTTAAAAGAAGATAAACAATTTATTATAAGTTTTACACTTCCAAAAAGTTCTTATGCAACTGTTTTTATTGAAAATATAGCAAATAAAAATTTTAAAAATTAGTATTTTTTTTCCTTTAATGTTATAATAAAATAAAAAGTTGTTGGCTGTTTAAATAAAATAATTTTTTATAGGGAAAATAACAATTATGGGAAAAACTTCAAAAACACTTTTTTCTTTAATAGCAATATACTTATTTTTAGGGCTTTTTTTAGGCTCTTTAAGTTATAAATTTTTTATTGATGATTTTATCTCTTTAGAAGAGGGACAAAATAAAGATAATATAACCTCTTTTGCTAATATCTTAAATGAAGACTTAATAGATTTAGAAAAAATTACAAATGATTATTCAAAGTGGGATGAAACATATAGTTTTATAGAAAATAGAAATGATATATTTATCTATGATAATTTTAGAGATGATGCTCAAACACTTGAAGACTTAGGGATTGATGCATTTTTATTTGTTGATAAAAATGATAATATAGTTTTTTCAACTTATAATAAAAGAATCAATCTTTTTCATATTAATAAAAAAAATTTAGAAAAAGATTTATTATCTAATCTAAAAAAAATAGCTGAAGTCTCAACTTTATATATGTTTAATAATAAACTATTTTATGTAAATAAATCCAAAATATTAAGAAGTGATTTTTTAGGTAAATATAGGGGGTATATTTTATCTATAAAGCATGTTGATTTAGATTACTTAAAACAAATCACAAGTTCAATTTTTGATAATATTATTTTAGAAAATATTGAGATGATAAAGACTGCTCCTGATATAAGCCTTGCACTTAAGCATCTAAAAAAAGTAAAAGCTTATGTAAATATTGATGATACAAATATTGCTAATAAAATTGAACTATTTGATTATAAAAACCAATATTTAACAACTTTTATTACCTCAAATAGAAATGCAATAATTTTACAAGGTAAAAGAACTATAAAAGTATTTAATTTTATAGGTGCAATAATTTTACTTATAGTATTTATTGTAATTTTCCAAAAACAAAAATTAATTATTGAGCAAAATGAATTATTAAATGAAAAAGTAACAAAAAGAACAAAACAACTAACAAGAGCTTATAGAAGTTTAAAAGTTAAAAATAAAGAACTTTATAAACTTGCCCACACAGATTTCTTAACAAGTATTAGAAATAGGGCTAACTTCTTTGAAAATAGTATTAGACTTCTAAAGAAATCTAATAATGAAAATAAAAAATTTGCTGTACTTATGATTGATATAGATTATTTTAAAAAAATAAATGATACCTATGGGCATGATACTGGAGATAAAGTACTAATAGAGTTTTGTAATATTGTTAATGAGATTATTCAAAAAGATATGATTTTTGGACGTTTAGGTGGTGAAGAATTTGCCATAACAATTTTTAACCAACAAGAGAGTAATGTATATGAACTTTCTGAGAAAATTAGAGACAAATGTGCCACAACATTAATAAAAGTAAAAGATACAGATATTAAATTTACAATCTCAATGGGTGTTGTATTTAAAGAGGATAAAAAAGAATCTATAGATGAAATACTACATAAAGCTGATGAACTTTTATATACAGCTAAAGAATCAGGAAGAAATAGAGTAGTTAGAGCAGTTTAATTTTTATTTGGAATTACTATTTTAAATTCTGCACCAAAATACTCTTTTTCATTTACTTTAAATGAAGAGTTTTTTACAGAAAATTTACCTTTAAAATGTCTATTTATAATCTCTTCACTCATATAAAGTCCAATACCTGTCCCTTGAGACTTATGTTTTGTGGTAAAGTATGGTTCAAAAATTTTATCAATAATCGACTCATCAATCCCTTCTGCATTGTCATGATATAATATTTCAGTATTATTTTTTAATTTGTGAATCTCTATTAAGATTTCACCTTTCTTAAAATCTTTTGCTTTAAAAACATCAATACTATTGTTTATTAGATTTAAAAATACTTGAATAAACTCATTTTTGTAACCATTAATTGTAGTTTCTACATCTCCTTCAAAACTGATTGTTATTTCATTTATATGAAGTTTTAATTTTAATATAGTCATACAATCTTTAATAGCATCAACTATTTTAAAGTCTTCAAAGTTATTACTATGTTTAAAGAAGTTTCTAAAATCATCAATTGTATGTGATAGATAGTTTGATGATTTTATTATTATATCCACAGAATCATCAAAGAATTCATCATCAAGAGTATCAAAATCTTTTTTTACTTTCATACCTGAAGCAGCAGTTGTAATAGTTGATAAAGGTTGTCTCCATTGATGGGCAATATTTTCTAACATCTCACCCAAAGATGCCATTTTAGCTTGTTGATAAAATAGTTTTTGCTTTTCTTCATATTCTTTTTTTAATTTTAATTCTTTTGTTACATCTCTAACAATTGTATAGATATACTTTTTCTCACCAATATCTATTTGCGAAGCATAAACTTCCATATCTTTTATTTCCCCAGATGCAATTTTATGTTTTACAATAAATTTATGTTCGCTGTTTTTTAGTATTTTTTCTATGATAAAGTCTTCATCTAGATTTTCTGCTTGTATATCAGATGTTTTAAAAGATGTTAGTTGTTCTTTTGTGTAACCATAAAAATTGATTGTGGCATTATTCACATCAAAAATTTGTTTGCTATCTGGATCAATTAAAAATTTCATAGAATTTGATCCTTCAAAAACTTGTTTGTATCTTCTACTTAAATCTTCTATCTCTTTTGTTCTTAGATTTACTTCTTTTTCTAATTGGTTTGCATATCTAGATTTATTAAAATAGTAATATGTTATAAAAATACCAATAATAATTGAAAATGTTAAGTAGGCAATAATTTCAATAAAATTCTGTAAATTGTTTATCTCTTTTGAAAACACTTTTTCATAATCTTGGAAAGTTAATATATAAGCCATATCTTCATTTTTATAATCATCAAGTTTGTAAATAGTAATAAATTTATTATCTCTTATTTGGTATCTTTTTATATTAAGAATATCATCTAAGTTTTTTTGAACAAAATCTAGTAGTTGATCTTTGGCATTTATATTTGCAACATAATAATCTTGAATAAATTTTTTTGTAAAAGGTTTTTTTATTTGGTTTTTATACTTTTTATCAACCAGCAGTAGAAAATCCATAGTTTCATTTTGAAATTTTTCTGCAATTGAATTAAATTTTGTAATTGTTTCTATAAAACCTTCAAACTCTCCATTTTCATAAACAGGGATTATACTTTTAAAAGTTATATCAAAAATACCAACACTAATAACACTTGTGATTTTAGGTTTTTTAATTAACTCTATTAATTCTTTCCTTTTTGATAAGACATTATCATCTCTTTTATTAGTCCAAGTTCTATATCTACTAAAACCTTTTTTATCTACAATATGGATCCAAAGGTTTTTAAAATTGCTATTTTGTTTTATTTTTATTGAGATATCTTTTAATACTTCAAATTTTTTATAATCCAATTGTGTAAAAAGTTTATTTTTTGATGCAAATTCAGAAATAGTAAGTGCTAAGTTTAGTGTTGATTTGGCTTTGTCTTCAATAGATTGTGCAATAAGTGAATTGGTATTTTGTACTAATATCTCATACTTATTATTCATAATAGAGTTAAATTTTTGTTTCAAAAGATAATTTATAGTAAAAAATATTGGTATTATAATGATAAGAATAAGTAATAGATATTTAAAATTATTTTTCATAAAATCATTCTATCTAAAAGATATTTAATAAGCTTTCTTTTTGATTATTTAAGTGGTTTTTGTTTAGAAAAAAGTTACTATTTATAACTTTTTTAAAATATTAGTATATATAATAGTATTTTTTATTGATTTGATGAGGGTATATTATTTTAAAATAATATACTCATCATCATAATATATAGTATCACCTAAAGCTATAACTGATTTTTCATTGTTAAAGCTTAATTCATAAATATTATCTTCTTTAAAATCATCAGAAATATTGATTAAATATCCTTGAGATTCTAATGCGTATAATGAACTTCCATATGCTAAAGCATAAATTTTTGCAAATTTATATTTTTTTCTATTTATAATATTTAAAGAAATATCTGTTTTAATAATTTGTCCATCAATAGTTGCAATATAAATATTATTATCATGTGTAATAATATCTCTAATACTATAATCTTTTAAATTTAAAACACCATCACCAACTGAAATTACTTTATTAACTGTAGCTGCAACTAGGGTATCTTCAATTACATCTAAAAATATAATATTGTTAAATTGTCCATCTGCATCAACAACAATACTTTTAATAACTTGATTATTACCTTCAGCAACTACAATGATCTTTCCGTCTAAAGTAGGGAATAAAATAATATTACTCATAAAATATGGGTTTGCAATTCTTGTATCATTTACAAATGAGTGAGTGAAATACTCTTTTAATAAGATTTGTTCTTTATCAATATCATATAACTGAATTGAATTATCAGAGAAAATCATTGCAAGTTTATTACCTTTTAATGTAGCTGCTACAACAACTCCACCAGTTTTAATAACTTTTTTATCAAGCATAATGCTATCTTTAAAGTTTGATGTAATTACTATATCTTCACTTATATTTAAAAAGTTATAACCCTCTTCAATTGTAAATTTAGAAACACCTCTTTTTGTAATAATCTCTCCACTATCTAAAGTAGCTCCATCTTTATTCATAGAAATTATATCACCATTTAAACTAGCTTTTGTATTTTCATAATCCCCAACAGTATATTCTGGGTCAAAAAACTCTTTTTGAGAACAACCTGTAAAAACAAATAGTAAAGTTATTGTAAAGATTAAGTATTTCATTGTTTACCTTTATTTTGTTGCTAAATAGTGTTTTAAAATATTAACTAAATCGTTAACTTTTGAATCACTTTGTATCATTTTTAAAGTATTTCTAGCTTCTTGATATTTACCATTTTCTGCTAACATTAATGCTCTATTAAAAATAGCAAACTCTTTTAATAAAAAGTCATTTTGCATTGATACTGAATTTAATTTTTCAACACTTTTTTCTTCTAATGCTTTTTGATATGCTGTTAAATCTTTTAAAAATTTAACATCTACATCAACAACTTTTCCCTCTTTTTTAGAGTTTAAATATTGTGCAATTTCATATAAATTTTTATTTTTTTCTTTTAAAATATTTAAAGCTTCACTATCTTTTGGATTGTCTAAAACTTTATTTAAAGCTATATTAGCTTCAAGCTTATTTGATTCTTGAATACTTTTTGTTACAAAAAAACCAATTACAAGTGCTATTATAATAACAACTACAGAAATAATAACAATTTTATTTTTTTTATAAAATCTTTCAACTTTTACAAAGCTTTCAAGAAATTTTTCTTCACTACTTATTTCATCTTTAACGTAGTTTACATTATCTTTTAAACTCATTCAAAACCTTCTTAGAAAATTAGACAATATGATACTAAAAAAATTATAAAACCTTACTTTTATATAAACTTTTATATAATACTAGCTCTTACAATAAGCAAAAGGTATAAAATGAAAAGAATTAATAAGTTTTTTTTAATAACGTCGTTTCTGCTTCTTTTATCACAAGGTTTAATGGCAAATGAAGAGGCTTCAGAAACTAGTCAAAGTAGATTTGAATCTTTGTCAAAACTTACTCAGGTAATTGGTACTGTTGAAAAATATTATGTTGATGATGTAAAGCTTGAAGAGATTGTTGATAAAGCTTTAAAGGGTCTAATGCAAGAGTTAGATGCCCATTCAACTTATCTTGATAAAAAGTCTTCAAAAGAGATGAGTATTCAAACAACAGGAGAATTTGGTGGTTTAGGAATTACAGTTGGTATGAGAAATGGTGCTTTAACAGTAATATCTCCAATTGATGATACTCCAGCATATAAAGCAGGTATAGAAGCAGGTGATATAATTTTAAAAATTGATGATAAATCAACTTTAAATATGACTCTTGATGAAGCAGTTTCTTTAATGAGAGGTAAACCTAAAACTAAAATTGTTTTAACAGTTGTTAGAGAAGGTGAAAATAAACCCGTTAAAATTGATATTATTAGAGATATAATCAAAATTAAATCAGTATTCTCAAAAACAATTGAAAATGAAGATTTTCTTTATATTAGAGTTTCAAGTTTTGATAAAAATGTTACAAGAGTTATGAGAAATGAGATTAAAAATAGACCAAATATTAAAGGTATTATTTTAGATTTAAGAAATAACCCAGGTGGACTTTTAACTCAAGCAATTGGTGTTGTTGATCTATTTGTAAACAGTGGTGTAATTGTTTCACAAAAGGGAAGAAATATCGAAGATGAAGAAAAATTTAATGCAAACCCAACAAATACAGTAACTAATGTTCCTGTAGTTGTACTTGTAAATGGTGGTTCTGCATCTGCATCTGAAATTGTTAGTGGTGCTTTACAAGATCACAAAAGAGCAATTGTAGTTGGTGAAAAAACATTTGGTAAGGGTTCTGTTCAAGCAATTTTACCAATCACACAAGATAGATCAGAAAATATTAAATTAACAGTTGCAAAATATTATTTACCAAGTGGTAGAACTATTCAAGCAACAGGAATTACACCTGATGTAATGGCTTATGCTGGTGAAGCAGTAAAAGAAAAAAATGCAGAATTTAAAATCAAAGAGGCGGACTTAAAAAAACATTTAGAAGTTGAATTAGAAAAAGAAGATGGTATAAAAATAGAGAAAAAAGAAGTTAAAAATACAAAAGTACTAACACAAGAAGATATCTCAAAAGATAATCAACTTACAGTTGGACTAGGTATTTTAAAATCGTTAATAATAGTAAATAAATAATATATGAAAGCATAAACGGAGGAAATAGATGAAAATAAGTGATATTGTAGCACTTGGTCTTTGGCCAGAGTCAAAGAAAACTACAACACAAAAAGGTATTCAAGAGTTAGAAGAATTGGGTTATAACTTATATTATATTGGTAAAAATGCAGACCTTTATACTTGTCCAGGTGATGATCCAAAAATACTTTTAGTTAGAAGTGATAGATGTTCTGTTTTTGATATACCTTTAAACCTTGAGATTGAAGGAAAGGGTGTATATCAAACAGCAATTTCTAACAATGGAGCAAAATTTGCTCAAGAACAAGGGATTAAAACAGCAATTTTATCTGAAACTTTAGATGAAAGTTTAAGTGTAGCTCCAAGATGTCAGTTTATGGAATTATGTAAAGCTTTAGAAGCAGAAATTGATGGAGAAGTTGTACAGTTTGAATTTATCTTTAGAAACTATTTAACTGGTTCTTTATATGAAGCAACACAAAAAGGAAATGATCCATATGGTTTAGAGTTATCATCTGATTTAAAAGAGTGGCATAAATTTGAAACACCACTTTTTACTCCAACTACAAAGGGTGTAAAAGATATTCCTTTAAACTCTAAAAAAGTAAGAGATGTATTTCCTGAGATTATCTCTAGTTTAGAAAATCTATTTAAAGAGTTTACAAAATTTGCCGAAGATAATGGAATTGTAATTGTTGATACAAAACTTGAAGTTTTTGTTAATGCAAAAGGTGAATGGATTTTAGGTGATGAGATTTTAACTCCTGAAAGTTCAAGATTTATTACAAAAGAAAACTTTGATAAAGCAAATTATATCTCTATGGATAAACAAATTCTTAGAAACTTTGCAAAAGAGAATAACTGGAAAGAAAAAGCAAAAGACTTAAAACCTGGAGAAAAACTTGATGTTGAAGTTCCAGATTCAATTAAATCTGAAATCTTAAAAGGTTATAGTACTATCCAAGATAGTTTAAGTAAATAGTTTTAAACAAAGCAGCTTTGCTTTGTTTATAAAAATTGATAATAAGAGAAAATTAGATATAATCGCAAAAATATAAATTGAAGGTGATAAATGAAAGCAATTGTAAATGTAGCATTAAAACAAGGTGTTTTAGATGATCAAGGTAAAGCAACTCATCATGCATTAGACACATTAGGTTTTAAAGAAGTTGTGAAAGATGTTAGAATTGGTAAACAAATTATTATGGAGTTAAACTCTTCAAGTGAAGCTGAAGCTAAAGAAGAAGTTACAAATATGTGTGAGAAACTTCTTGCAAACACTGTAATTGAAGATTACGAAATAGAAATAATAGGTTAATATCATGAATGTAACTGTATTACAATTTCCTGGTACTAATTGTGAGTATGATACAAAATATGCTTTCGAAAGATTAGGATGTGATGTAACAATTGTTTGGCATAAAGATAAACAAATACCTGAAAATACTGAATTACTAGTTATTCCTGGTGGATTTTCTTATGGGGATTATTTAAGAAGTGGTGCTATTGCTAGATTTGCAAATATTATGGATTCTGTTCAAGCTTATGCTGCAAAAGGTGGAAAAGTTTTAGGTATTTGTAATGGATTTCAAATTCTTTTAGAAGCAGGTTTATTACCTGGAGCTATGAAAAGAAACAACACTTTACATTTTATCTCAAAATTTAAAAACTTAAAAGTTATAAACAATGACAATATCTTTTTATCTAAATTAAAAAAAGATCAAGTTGTAAATATTCCTGTAGCTCACCATGATGGTAACTACTTTATTGATGAAGCAGGATTAAAAGAGTTAGAAGAGAATAATCAAATCCTTTTAAGATATTGTGATGAGGCTGGAAATATAGAATCTCTTAATGGTTCAGTTTCTCATATTGCAGGGATCTGTAACAAAGATAAAAATGTATTTGGTCTTATGCCTCATCCAGAAAGAGCAATGGAAGAACTATTAGGTTGTGCTGATGGTGAAGATATGCTAAGAGGATTCTTGAAATAGTGAAAAAAATATTAATATCTCTTCTGTTATTCTCAATATATCTATTTGCAAATGAATTTACGAGTGTAGAAAATTCTGCATTTGGAGATAATACACAAGAAGAGGTCTTAATGGAAGAGCCTCAAAACTCTTTTGTTCCAAAAAATTTATATTTGTCTTATATAAATCATCCTACACATATTTATAAAAATCAACGTTTTGAAATAAAAGTAAAAGCATTGATTACAAGAAATAATTTTGATACTATAAAAACAAATTTTGTAAATGATATTAGTATGACACCTTTAAATGAAGGTAAACAATGGGAACAAGACCCTGAAAATCCTAACACTTTTATAAATACATTTTATTTTAAAGCTTATGAAGAAAATTTCAAGTTACCAGATATTGCTGTATCTTTATATGATGGAGAACAATTAGTTGAGACAAGAGTCTTACCTTCTATGGAGATAAGTTTTTCCCAAATTGCTAAAGGTGATGAAAAATTTACAAATGTAATTGCAAAAGATTTTAAGTTAGTTGCATCAAAATCAAAACAGTATACAAACAAAGAAGCTTTAACTATATTAGATATTGAAGCTTTTGAATCTAACCTTGAAGATTTTAATATCCAAGATATAGATGATCAAGGTTTTACATTAATTGAAGATGAATATCCCAAACAACATATTATATATTATGTAGTTATCCCTATTCACAAAAAAGATATTACCTTTACATACTATAATACAACAATCAATAAACTACAAACAGTAAAAGTTCCAGTTGTATTTACAGAAGAGTTAGTAAGTACACAAACAGATTTAAATCCAAATAACTCAAGCTTTGAATTTTATAAAAAAGTGTTTGTAGGTGTATTAGCATTATTGTTTTTAATTCTTTTTATTTGGAAAAGAAAATATTATATATTAGTACTGTTTTTAATCACAACAATAGTTTTCATAGTTTTTGCAATGCCAAATAAAACTGTAAGACTTAAAGCAAATAGTGTTATTTATATTTTACCAACAAAAAACTCAACAATATTTAGAAAAGTCTCTTCTGAAATGATAGTTGAAAATATGAAAAAAAGAAATGGTTTTATAAAAGTTATGTTTAAAAGTGGAAATGAAAACTATATTGGATGGGTGAAAGAAGAAGATGTTATCAAGAATTAGAGGTTTTATAGTATTAATACAATTTTCAATTACTGTAGGTATAGTAATTGTTTTAATGTATACATTTAGAAATCATACTCATAAAGTTATAAAAGGTTGGATGAAAATCCAAATGTATCTTTTAGGAATAAAGTTAGAGCAAGTTGGAAAACTAGATGAATCTTGTGATATGGTAGTTTTAAACCATCAAAGTTTGTTAGATATTATAGTTATGGAATATATTCATCCAAGAAATTTAGCTTGGATTGCAAAAAAAGAGATTACAGATTTAGTCTTTTTTGGACATATTATTAAAGCACCAAGAATGATATCTGTAGATAGAGAAGATAAAGCAGGTGTTATTAAACTTTTAAAAGATTGTAAAGATAGATTATCTCAAGGAAGACCAATAGCAGTTTTTCCAGAAGGTACTAGAAGTACAGGTAAAAGAATGTTGTCATTTAAACCAGGTGCTAAAATGATTGCAAATAAATTCAACTTAAAAGTTCAACCAGCAATTATTATAAATACTAGAGAGATACTAGATTCTAAAAGTTTAAAACAAAAACCAGGAAAAGTAAAAGTAATCTATTTGGATCCAGTACAAGCCGATAAAAAAACAGATTGGTTTGAAAAACTAGAAGAGGATATGAATAGAGTTTTTAACGAAGAGAAAGATAGTTAATGGCTATCTCTTGGCAAACTCTTCTAGCAATCGGTACAGGAGGTTTCCTAGGAGCAATTGCTAGAGCATATAGCGTTCATTTTGTAAATAAACATGTACCTTTAGAGTTCCCAGTAGGAATTTTAATAGTAAATATTTTAGGAAGTTTTATAATAGGAATTCTTTTCGCAATATTCGCACACTACACATTTAATGATTCAACAAAAGCATTTTTAACAACAGGTTTTTTAGGTGCACTAACTACTTATTCAACATTTGCTATAGAGAGCTTTTTTCTTCTACAAACTTCATTACTTTTGGGTATAACAAATATGGCATTAAATCTATTTGGAACAGTACTAGCTGCAGCTAGTGGATATAAATTAATCTACATTTTTCTTAAGTAAAAATTTAAAAATCATCAAATTTGACACAAGTCATTTTTTTTAAGCTTCAAAAAGATATAATAATTGTTAAAAATTAGAAATTAAGGATTTAATATGGGTATGCCAGGTGGTATTGAATGGGTAATTATTGCCTTAGTAGTATTACTATTATTTGGTGGTAAAAAGATTCCAGAACTTGCAAAAGGTTTAGGAAGTGGTATTAAAAACTTCAAAAAAGCTGTAAAAGAAGATGAAGAAGTAGTTTCAACAGATAAATCTGAAGAGATTGAAAAAAAAGCTGAAGTAAAAGAAGAAGAGCCAAAAGAAAACAAAACTGTATAAAAGAGAAGATAATTGCAAAAAATAGTAAAAAATTATATTGAATCAGTTTTAGAAAAAGAGATTGTTTTAGAAAAACCAAAAGATATCTCTTTAGGTCATTTTGCAACTCCTGCAGCATTTTCATTAGCTAAAGAGCTTAGAAAGTCTCCTATGATAATTGCTGATGAATTAGCGGCAAAATTTGTAGATGATGAGATGTTTGAAAAAGTTGAAGCTGTAAAAGGGTTCTTAAACTTTAAGTTATCTAACATATTTTTGGAAAAACTTTCAAAAGAAGCATTGTTAAAAAAAGAAAACTATGCTAAAAGCGATGAAAAGAAAGAATCAATCTTACTTGAATATGTAAGTGCAAATCCTACAGGACCTTTACATATTGGCCATGCTAGAGGTGCAGTTTTAGGTGATGCATTAGCCAGAGTTGGAAGACATCTTGGATATGATATTACAACAGAATATTATGTAAATGATGCCGGTGCCCAAATGGATATGCTTGGATTATCAGTTTCACTAGCAGGACGAGATTTTATCTTAAAAGAAAATGTTGATTATCCAGAAACATATTATAGAGGTGATTATTTAGTAGATATTGCTCAAAAGATTTTTGAAGAGTATGGAGAAGAGATTTTCCATGACGAATCAAGATTTAGAGAGATGGCTGAGATTGCTAAAAATGATGTTTTAAAAATTATCGTTAAAGATTTAAAAGATACAGGTATTGAATTTGACAATTTTGTATCAGAAGCATCACTATATGATTCATGGCTAAAAACAAAAGAGGTATTACTTGAAAATGGTTCTTTGTATGAAAAAGAGGAAAAACTATTTTTAAAATCAACACTTCATGGAGATGATTCAGATAGAGTTGTAGTAAGAGAAAATGGAATACCAACATATTTAGCTGGTGATATTATTTATCACAAAGATAAATTTGATAGAGGTTATGATCATTATATAAATATTTGGGGTGCAGATCACCATGGATATATTAAAAGAGTTCATGCTGCAATAGAATTTTTAGGTGAAGATTCAAAAAAACTTGAGATTTTACTTTCACAAATGGTTCAATTACTTAAAGGTGGTGAGCCATACAAAATGAGTAAAAGAGCAGGTAATGTAATCTTAATGAGTGATATTGTTGAGGAGATAGGACCAGATGCCTTAAGATTTGTATTCTTAACAAAAAAAAGTGATACTCATTTAGAATTTGATCTTGATATGTTAAAAAATCAAGATAGTTCAAATCCTATCTTTTATATTAATTATGCATATGCTAGAATTAATCAAGTTTTCAAAAAAGCTGAAAAAGAGTTTTCTGATGTTTTAGATATCTCTTATGAAGGTTTAAATGATGATTCATTAAACTTAGTTTACGAATCTTTACTTTTACCGACAGTTTTAGAAGAAGCTTTCCTTAAAAGAGATATGCAAAAGATAACTGATTATCTTTACTCTTTGGCATCTTCTATTCATAGATTTTACAATCAATATAAGATTGTAGGAAGTGATGAAGAAGAAAAGTATTTAAAAGTTTTAAGTCTATGTGCTTTAAGTATTAAAGTGGCTTTAAATATTTTAGGAATAAAAGAAAAAGAGGTTATGTAATGAAATGGGCAATTATTATTTTAGCTTTGATTATCGGCTATGCGTTGTGGACTGGCAATACAGGCGGCGCTAAAGATGCAGCAAGTAATTATAATAAATTATTGTCAGGAAGACCAGCAGCACAATAATAAAAGAGTTTAACTCTTTTATTATTGATTTTTATTGTCTAGTTCTTTTAGAAACTCTTCTATAGTATATTTTTCTCTATATTTTTCACTTAATAAATGAATAAATATATCACCTAAATCTATAACAGTCCAATTTTCGTCATCATCAACTCTTAAAAACTCTTCACCTTGAGGTTTTAAATCAGTTCTTAAATAGTTTAATAATGCAAATGCATGTTTAGGATTTAATGTTGTTGCAATAACAACATAATCAACAATATACTCTTTTGAAGTTAAATCAATAATTTCAACATTTTTTGCTTTTTTACTAGTTAAAATTGATTTTATATTTTCTAATCTTTTGTTCAAATCTTACCTTCTTTATTCCAAATTTTTTTAATATCTTTTCTAATCCTCTTTGGTATATACTCTAAATTAAAAGTATTTCTAAGCTGAGTAGAACTAATCTTAATATTTACTTTTAGTTTCTTAACTTTATCTTTTTTAGAATATTCAATCCCATCTCTTGTAACAACAATAAGTGTAACAAGTTTTTTTATCTCTTTATAGCTATCCCATAAATGGAAACTACTATAATTGTCTGCACCAATTACTAGATATAACTTTTCTGGATTGTATTTTTCAATAATGTGTCTAATTGTTTCTATGGAATAAACAGGTCTTTCTTTGTTTATTTCATAAGGTGAAACCAACACTTTTTCTTTTTTTGAAAAAAGCTTTTTCAAAAGTTTATATCTAACTTTTGCATCTAAAAAAGATCTTACTTTCAAGGGATTTAAATATGCAGGTACTACAATTAAAAGATCAATATCAACTTTTTTTAATATCTTTTTTACAATAGTTTGATGACCTATGTGAGGTGGGTCAAAACTACCACCAAAAATTGCAATATGCACTTAATTTTGCCTTTGAAATATGATTAAATAATATTATAGCAACATTTTGATAAAATATCTACCGATTTTATAAATACAAAAGGGAAGAAATGGCTGTTAAAGTTGCAATTAATGGATTTGGTAGAATAGGTAGATGTGTAGCAAGAATAATTGAAAAAAGAGATGATGTTGAACTTGTTGCTATAAATGATACTGCTACTACTGAAATGTTAGAATATATTACAAAATATGATACAGTACATGGTACATTCGATGGTGAAGTAAAAGTTGAAGATGGTTATTTAATTATGGGTAAAGTAAAAGCAAAACTTTATTCAACAAGGGATGCGAAAGAATTAACTTTTACAAAAGATTGCGGGGCAGAAATTATTTTAGAATGTACAGGAGCTTATTTAACTCAAGAAAAATGTCAAGTTCACTTAGATAATGGTGCAAAAAAAGTTGTAATGAGTGCACCAGCTAAAGATGATACACCAACTTTTGTAATGGGAGTAAATAATGAAGAGTATGAAGGTCAAGCAATTATCTCTAATGCTTCTTGTACAACAAACTGTTTAGGACCAATAGCAAAAATTATTGATGATGAATTAGGTATTGAAAAAGGTTTAATGACTACAATTCACTCATACACAAATGATCAAAATATTTTAGATGTAAAACATCAAAAAGATAAAAGAAGAGCAAGAGCAGGTGCTCAAAATATGATTCCTACAACAACAGGTGCAGCTAAAGCTATGAAATTAATTATGCCACAATTAGATGGTAAATTACATGGTCAAAGTGTGAGAGTTCCAACTCCAAATGTATCTATGGTAGATGTTAACTTTGTTGTTAAAAAGCAAGTTACAAAAGAGGATCTTAACGCTTTACTAGAGATGAAAGCAAAACAATTAGAAGGGATTGTAGCTATTGACAATGATATGATGGTATCTTCAGATTTAGTTGGAAATACAAATTCATCAATTGTAGCATCTGATTTAACACAAGTTATTGGTGGAGATATGATTAAAATCATGACTTGGTATGATAATGAATGGGGATATTCGAGTAGATTAGTTGATATGGCTATTTACGTATCAGATAAATAAGGGGGAAATTTATGAAGCTTCAAGAGATTAAAAATATTGATATAGATGGGAAAAGAGTATTTATTAGATGTGATTTTAATGTTCCAATGGATGAATACAATAATATCACAGATGATAGAAGAATAAGAAGTGCATTAAATACTATTAGATATTGTATTGATAGAGATTGTTCTATAATCTTAGCTTCTCACTTTGGAAGACCAACAGAACCTGGAGAAGAAAAATATTCACTTAAACCTGTTGCTAAAAGATTACATACTCTTTTAAAACAAGATATTAAAATGGCAAAAAATGTTGTAGAAGATGACACTATTGAAATGGCTAAAAATTTAAAGCCAGGTGAAATAATGCTTCTTGAAAATTTAAGATACAACTCTGGTGAAAAAGCAAATGATAAAGATTTTGCTCAAAAACTGGCATCTATGTCTGAAATTTATATAAACGATGCTTTTGGAGTTTCTCATAGAGCTCATGCTTCTGTTGAAGCTATTACAGAATTTTTTGATATTAAAAATAAAGCAGCTGGATTTTTATTGGCAAAAGAGATTAAATTTTTCCATAATATTGTTGAAAACCCAAAAAGACCTTTTGTTTCAATTGTTGGGGGTTCAAAAGTATCTGGAAAACTTGAAGTTTTACATAACCTAATCACTAAAGTTGATAAAATCTTGATTGGTGGAGGTATGGCATTTACTTTCTTAAAAGCTCAAGGTTATGAAGTTGGTAAATCTTTAGTTGAAGATGATTTAATTCCTGAAGCTTTAAAAATTATTGAAGAAGCAAAAGAGCTTGGAGTTAAACTATATCTTCCTGTAGATGTTGTTGCAGCTGAAGCTTTTGATGCAGAAGCAATTGCAAAACTTGTAACAGTTCAAGAGATTCCTGAAAGCTGGATGGGACTAGATATTGGACCTGCAACTGCTCAATTATTTAGATTAGCTTTAGGAGATGCAAATACAATACTTTGGAATGGACCAATGGGTGTTTATGAAATGGAAAAATTTGCAAAAGGAAGTACTAGAATCTCTAATACTGTAGCTCAATCATATGCAACAACTGTTGTTGGTGGTGGTGATACTGCTGACTTAGTTAGAGTAACAGGAGATGAAGAGGATATGACATTTATCTCAACAGGTGGTGGTGCTTCACTTGAATTAATCGAAGGAAAAGTTTTACCAGGTGTTAAAGCTTTAGTTTTAGAGGATTAAGAATGGCAATTATTGCTTCAAACTTTAAAACAAACCACACAAGAAAGTCAACAGCTTCATTTATAAATGAGGTTGATACTTTCGTAAAAGAGAATAGTATTAATAATGAAATATTAGTATTCCCTCCTTCAACAGCATTAGATTCATTTGACATATCTTCAAATATTAAGATTGGTGCCCAAAATGCTTATTCAGTTGAGAAAGGTTCTTTTACAGGTGAAATTGGAACTTCTCAGCTAGATGAATTTGGCATTAAAACAATTTTAATAGGTCATAGTGAAAGAAGACATATCTTAAATGAATCACAAAGTGAAATTGCAAAAAAATATAGTTTTTATAAAGAGTTAGGATATACAATTGTTTATTGTATTGGGGAACCTTTAGAAGTAAAACAAAGTGGATTAGAAAAAACTTTAGAGTATATTTATGAGCAATTTGAAGGTATTGATACAAATTATGAAAATCTTATTTTAGCTTATGAACCAGTTTGGGCAATAGGAACAGGTGTTACAGCTACAAATGATGATATAAAAAATGTACATAGTGCAATTAAAGAAAAAATCAATAAACCTTTACTTTATGGTGGAAGCGTAAAAGTTGGAAATGTTCAAGAGATTTGCTCAATTGAGGGTGTTGATGGAGCATTGATTGGTACTGCATCTTGGATTGCAGATGATTTTAAACAAATTATAGAAAATACAAAGGATTTATAGAATGTTGATGGAAGGTAAAAAAGGTGTTATTCTAGGAGTAGCAAATAATAAATCTATCGCTTATGGAATAGCTAAACAATGTGCAGCACAAGGTGCAAAAATTGCATTTACTTATTTAAATGATTCTCTTAAAAAAAGAGTTGAACCAATCGCTGCTGAGTTTGGAAGTGAAGATTTAGTTTATCCATGTGATGTTAGTAATCCAGATGAGATTAAAGCTTTAAAAGAGTCTATAGAGAAAGATTTAGGGCAAATTGATTTTATCGTTCATTCAATTGCATTTGCACCAAAAGAGGGATTATCTGGAAGATTTTATGATATCTCTAAAAATGCATTTGATATTGCTATGGATATCTCAGTTTACTCACTTATTGAAGTAACAAGAGAGTTAAAACCTTTATTATCAGATAACTCATCTATTCTTACATTAACATACTATGGTGGAGCAAAATATATCCCTAACTATAACTTAATGGGTGTTGCAAAAGCTGCATTAGAGATGACTACTAAATATCTTGCAGAAGATTTAGGTAAAGATGGGATTAGAGTAAATGCTATTAGTGCAGGACCTATCAAAACTTTAGCTGCTGCTGGTATTGGTGATTTTAGATTTATGCTTAAATGGAATGAAGCTCATGCGCCACTTAAAAAGAATGTTTCAACTGATGAAGTTGGAAACTCTGGAATGTATCTATTAAGTGATTTAAGTTCCGCTGTAACTGGTGAGATTCATTATGTTGATTGTGGTTATAACATTATGGGTATGCCTGCAGTTGAGTTTGAAGATGGGAAGCCAAGAATTGCATGGAACGGAACTGATAAGTAGGTTATAAGCGTCAGCTTTTACTCAATACCTGCGTTGTCAAGTAAATTTTAAAGACTCACTTACGCAAGTAAGCTCCTCCTTAAAATTTACTCTCCGCCTTGGTCTAGAATAAAATCTAACACTTCTAACCTACTTATCTTTGAAAATGAAGTTTTAAATTTAAATTCTTAGGAATTTAGATTTAAAATTTTAAAAAAGTATAGGAAAATTATGAGTATAAATTTCAAAGAATTAGCAAACAAATATCAAACACCTTATTATGTGTATGATTTTGATTATATTTCAAATCAATACAATGAATTAAAAGGGGCTTTTAAAGCTAGAAAATCACTTATTGCGTATGCAGTAAAAGCAAATTCAAATTTATCTGTTATTAAACATCTTGCAAAGCTTGGAGCTGGAGCTGATTGTGTTTCTATTGGTGAAGTAAAAAGAGCATTAAAAGTTGGTATTGCTCCATATAAGATTATATTTTCCGGTGTTGGGAAAATCGATGATGAGATTAGACAAGCACTTGAATTAGATATTTTGATGATAAATGTAGAAAGTGCAGCAGAGCTTGATAGGGTTGAGCTTATTGCCAAAGAATTAGGTAAATGTGCAAGAATCTCTATTAGAGTTAATCCAAATATTGACCCACAAACACATCCATATATCTCAACTGGATTACATGAAAATAAATTTGGTGTTGATATTGATACAGCAAAAAGAATGTATATCCAATGTAACAACTCTGAAAATCTTGACCCTGTTGGGATTCATTGTCATATTGGTTCGCAATTAACACAATTATCACCTATAAAAGAATCTGTAAAAATTATTGCTGATTTAGTAAGAAATTTAAAAGCTATTAAAATAGAACTTTCTTTTATGGATATTGGTGGTGGTCTTGGAATCATTTATGATGATGAAAAACTGATTGATACAAATGAGTATGCACAATCTGTTTTAGAAACAATGTTTGGTCTTGATATCACTGTTGTTTGTGAGCCAGGAAGATTTATGGTTGGAAATGCAGGTACATTTGTAACTAAAGTTTTATATGAAAAAGTAAATGGTGAAAAAAGATTTGTTATTGTAGATGGAGCTATGAATGATTTAATTAGACCATCTTTATATAATGCTTACCATAAGATTGAAGTTTTAAATGATAATAAAGAGTTTAGTGATTGTAATTTAGTTGGACCTGTTTGTGAAAGTGGTGACTTCTTTGCAAAAAATGTTGAACTTCCAAAAACTCAACACAATGATTTAGTAGCAATTTATAGTGCAGGAGCATATTGTTTTACAATGGCAAGTAACTATAATACAAGAGGAAGAGTTGCTGAGATTGCAATTGAAAATGGGCAAGATAGACTTATTAGAAAAAGAGAAACTTTTGAAGATATTATAGCTTTAGAAGAGGAGTTTATAAAATAAATCAATGAATAAAGGTTTTTTTATAGATGTACAGGGAACTTTAATTGATGATATTGATAAGAGTCCAATTAAAGGTGCCTGTGAATTTATTGAGTATTTAAATAATAAAAACATACCTTATGTGGTAATTACTAATAATAGTAAAAATAAAAGTGAAGATTTTATTGAAGAGTTAAAACAAAAAGGTTTTGACATAAAAAATTATATTGATCCTTTTTATATTTTAAAAGAGGTTTTAACTAATAAAAAAATTGCTGCATTTGGTACAGATAAGTTTTTAAAAGTTTTACAAACAATGGGATATGAAATCGATTTTGAAAATTTTGAATCTTTAATTGTATCAATAAAAGAAGATTACACAAATGAAGATTATGCAAAAATGATTGAATGTGCTTTAAAAACTGATAATCTAATAGCTATGCATGGAACATCTATTTATAGTAAAAATGGTAAAAGATATCCAGGTGTTGGAGCTATTATGAGTATGGTTAAATTTGCAGTAAATAAAGATTATGAGATTGTTGGTAAACCTAGTTTAAATTTCTATGAGAAAGCTAGAAAATTGATTAATTTGGATTTTAAAGATATTACTGTTATAAGTGATGATATGATTGGTGATTTACTTGGGGCTCAAGAGTTAGGAATGAAAACAAACTTAGTATTAAGTGGAAAAACTAGAACTAAAGAAGAGATTGTAAGTACTCTAGAAAAAGATAAATTGCCAAATGAAATATATAATGATATGAGTGAGATTTTAGATAGTTTAAAAGAAGGTGTAGTATGAGTGAAAAGGGCTTAAAAGAGTTAAGAGATAAGTTAGATTCTATAGATAATGAACTTTTAAAACTTATAAATGAGAGAATGGAAATAGTTCATCAAGTTGGTGTTGTAAAAGCACACAGTGGTGGAGCTATTTATAGGCCAGAGAGAGAAAAAGCTATTATAGATAGACTTGATTCTTTAAATGAAGGAAAACTAAATAGAAAAGCTATTGAGGCTTTATTTCTAGAAATATTTGCAATCTCTAGAAATATTGAATTACCTGAAAATATTGCTTATCTTGGACCTGAAGGAAGCTTTACTCATCAAGCTGCAGAAACTAGATTTGGAGCAATGAGCTCTTATATTTCAATTGGTTCTATTAAAGGTGTTTTTAGAGAAGTAAGTACAAAAAAAGCTAGATTTGGGGTTATTCCTATCGAAAATTCTTCAAATGGGATAGTAAGTGATACCTTAAATTGTCTAAGCACATATAATCTAAAAATTATTGCAGAGGTGATTTTAGATATTCATCATACTTTTGCAACTACTTGTGACAAAGTTACAGATATAAAAAGAATTTATTCAAAAGATATAGCTTTTGATCAATGTCATAATTTTTTAGAAAATTTTGGTTTAGATGAGGTTGAACATATTCCAGTTGAATCTACTACAAAAGCTGCAAAGTTAGCATTAAATGAACCAAATAGTGCTGCAATATGTTCACATGTTGGAGCAAAACTTTATAATCTTCCAATTTTGTTTGAAAATATTGAAGATAAAGATAATAATAAAACTAGATTTTTTATAGTAAGTGATTTTGAAAATGCACAATCAGGGAATGATAAAACATCAATTTTAGTTAAATTTCCTAATACACCTGGTGCCTTAGTTGACTTTCTATTAGATTTTAAAAAAGAAGGTATAGATTTAACAAAAATTAAATCTCATATTGTTGAGGGTGTTTCTATTTTCTTTATTGATTTTAATGGTCATAAAGATGATGAAAATATAAAAAGAATTTTTAATAAACATAAAGATAGTATCAAATTCTTAGGTTCTTACGTAAAAGAAATTGATGATATATAAAAGAGGATAAAATGAAATTTAATAAAGTATTAGATAATTGTAAAATATATGAGGCTGGAAAGCCTATAGAATTAGTTGTTAGAGAGTATGGGGTTGATACAAAAGATATAATTAAACTTGCTTCAAATGAAAACCCATATGGAACAAGTCCAAAAGTTATAAAAAAGATACAAGATTTGTCAAAAAATATGTTTATGTATCCAGATGATTCTATGTATGAATTAAAAGAAGCATTGGCAAATAAATACAGTGTAGAGAGTCAAAATGTGATTGTAGGTGCAGGTAGTGACCAAATTATAGACTTTTTAGTAAAAGCTAAATGTGATGAAAGTTCTAAAGTACTTATGGCAAAAACTACATTTGCAATGTATGAAATCTATGGTAGACAAACTGGCTGTACTATTTTAAAAACTGAAGATGGTATGCATAACTTAGAGCAATTTGAACAAATGTATAATGAACATAAGCCAGATATGATTTTCTTGTGTTTACCAAATAATCCTTTAGGTGAGTGTTTAGATAGAGAAGATGTATATAATTTCTTATCAAAAGTAGACAAAGAAACATTAGTTGTAGTTGATTGTGCTTATATGGAATATGCTTCTTATAAAGATGAGAAAAAAGCTATTAAACCAGCTGAACTTATAGAAAAATTCCCAAATGCAGTGTATCTTGGAACATTCTCTAAAGCATATGCTTTAGGTGGGATGAGAACAGGATATGGTATTGGTCAAGTTAATTTAATTAAAACTTTATATAAAATCAGACCACCATTTAATATTACAACTTTATCATTAGCAGCTGCAATTGAAGCTTTAAAAGATGAAGAGTTTGTAAATGAGTGTATTAAATTAAATTTTGATGAGATGAAAAGATATGAAGAGTATGCAAAAAGAAAAGGCTTTTCTTATATAGAAAGTTATACAAACTTTATTACAATCAAATTTGACAATAAATATATCTCTTCAGATGTTGCTCAAAAACTTCTAGAAAGAGGTGTTATTGTTAGAGATTTAACAGGTTATGGAGTAAATGCAATAAGAATAACTATTGGAACACAAAAACAAAATACAAGAGTATTTAATACTTTAGATGAAGTTTTAGATTCATTAGATAAACAAGAGAATTTATAATTTATTATGGAAATAAAAGATAAGAATTTAGAAGAATTAGAATCAATTTGTTCTGATATTAGAGGTAGAATCATCGATGTTGTATCAAGAAAAGGTGGGCACTTTTCTTCAACACTTGGAGCAGTGGAATTAACAGTTGCCATGCATAAAGTGTTTGATGTAAAGAAAGATCCATTTATATATGATGTATCACATCAATGTTACCCACATAAACTGATAAATGGAAGATGGGATGAGTTTGAAACTATTAGACAGTTTGGCGGTCTTAGTGGTTTTACAAAACCTAAAGAGTCTGATGCTGATTATTTTGTAGCAGGACATAGTTCAACCTCTATCTCTTTAGCTGTAGGTGCAGCTAAAGCTATAAAACTTAAAGGTGAAGACAGAATCCCAGTTGTAATGATTGGAGATGGCTCTATGACAGCAGGTATGGTTTATGAAGCTCTAAATGAGTTGGGAGATAGAAAATACCCTGTTGTAATAATCTTGAATG
Source organism: Halarcobacter sp. (assembly GCF_963675975.1). Lineage (NCBI taxonomy): Bacteria > Pseudomonadati > Campylobacterota > Epsilonproteobacteria > Campylobacterales > Arcobacteraceae > Halarcobacter > Halarcobacter sp. The sequence continues at coordinate 1,065,907 of NZ_OY780939.1, forward strand.
ACAATGAGATGTCAATAGCTAAGCCAATAGGTTCTATATCTAAATACTTATCAAAAATATTAGCAGGAAAATTCTATCAAGGTTTTAGAGATAGAGTTGATAGAAATATAGTACAAAAACTTCCAAGTGGAGCTACATATATAGCTAAAAAAATTGAAGAGAGTATGAAATTAATTACTCCTGGAATAATTTTTGAAGAGATGGGTGTAGATTATATTGGACCTATAGATGGACATGATTTAGAAGAGATTATTGAAACTTTAGAGATAGCAAAAGGTATGAATAAACCTGTAATTGTCCACGCAAGAACTGTAAAAGGTAAAGGTTATAAACATGCCGAAGGTCAACAAGAACTTTGGCATGGAGTAGGGCCTTTTAATGTAGAAGATGGAACTTTTGCTAAAAAATCATCTGCTAAATCAGCTACAGCAGTATATGCAGATGCCCTATTAGATTTAGCAAAAAAACATGAAAATGTAGTTGGTGTAACAGCAGCTATGCCAAGTGGAACAGGTATTGATAAACTTATGAAAGAGTTTCCAACAAGATTTTGGGATGTGGCAATTGCAGAACAACATGCAGTAACATCCATGGCAGCTATGGCAAAAGAGGGTTTTAAACCATTTATCACTATCTATTCTACATTTTTACAAAGAGGATTTGATCAAATAGTTCATGATGTTTGTATTTTAGGATTACCTGTAGTTTTTGCTATTGATAGAGCAGGAATTGTAGGAAATGATGGAGAAACTCATCAAGGTGCCTTCGATATCTCATATTTAAGATTTTTACCAAATATGATACTTTGCGCTCCAAGAGATGACAAAACATTAGAATACTCTTTAGAGTTTGTATATACATTAGACAAACCCTGTGCAATAAGATATCCAAGAGGAGCTTTTGCCAATCTACCATTTGAAGCTAGTAAATTTGAGTTAGGTAAGGCAGAACTTCTAAAAGAGGGTGACTCAAATAAACTATTTATTGGATATGGAGCAGGTGTAAATAGAGCCTATGAAACAGAAAAACTTCATAATGATGATATTGCTATATTAGACTTAAGATTTGTAAAACCTTTAGATGAAGATACATTAAAAGATTTAGCTAAAAAGTACAACGATTGGTATATTTTTAGTGACTCTCAAAAACAAGGTGGTGTAGCAAGTGCTATCTTAGAGTTTATAAATAAAGAAAAAATCTGTGTAAATGTAACATCTTTTGAATATGAAGATGAATTTATAGAGCATGGAGATACAAAAAAAGTTGAAGAGTATTTAGGATTAAATCCTAGTCAATTAGTTGAAAGGATAAAATAGTAGTTTAAAACTACTATTCATATCCTAGAATTTGATTAACCTTTTTTTGGTGTAACTCTTCTGGAGTTGGTTCTTTTATTTTTGTAGATTTTTTTATTGTATCAACTTTATTTTTTTCTGTTTCTATTGAGCCTTTTTTATCTTCTTTAAGTCTTTTAAAAGACCGGTCGAAAATATTATCTTCATCTAGATATTTAGATGTATCTAACATTCTTTTTTTAGTATTTTTATATCCATTAGCTTGATTATTCGTTTCTGGGTCAATTATTTCAGGAGTTAAGAAAAAAACTAATTCACTTTTTCCTTCTTTAAATACTTTACTTCTAAATAAAAATCCTAATACTGGAACATCTCCAAGTGCAGGTATTTTATCTAAGTCATATGAATTTTGAGTATTAATAAGTCCCCCTAAAACTATCGTAGAGTTATTTTTTGCAAGTACATTAGTTGTAACTTCATTTTCTAGGAAACTTGGTATATCATCTACAGTTTGTGTCCAATCAATTTTTGTATTACTTGTAGTGATTTCTAAGTCAACATAGTTATCATTCATTACGTTTTTTGCTTTTATATTTAATTGAAGCCCATATTTGATCTTTTCTACATCAGTTGATGGTATACCTTCTGCAGTGGTAGTTTGAGTTTTAATTCTTATTGTTCCCCCTGCATGAAAAGATGCATCTTTGTTTTCTAATGTAATTAACGTAGTTTCATCTAAAATATTAGCTATCCCCTCTTGTGCTAAATATTGAAGTACAAGTGATGTGTTGAAAAATTTACCTAAGTAGTTAGCTGCACCACTTAATCCTCCAGTTAAAGATACAGCATTTTGCATAATATTATCAATAGCAGTATCAACTCCTTCTATGTATTGATCTCTTACATCTGAGTCACTTACTCGACCTAAAGAGGATATTTTATCAATTTCTTTAACTTCATTATTAATTACTTCATAAAAAGTATATTCTTGACTGTTTTTTCTAGAAATAGCCCAGTTATTCTTTAAATTCAAACCTTTATCATTATCTATTTCAACTGCGAATAATTTTACACGAATCATTTTAGATGGAGTAGAAGTCTCAATCATATCAACTAATTTTTCATCAGTTTTAATACCAGCTTTTTTAAATGTATCAATAACTAAATCTTTTTCTCTATAATTTTTTACAAAACCTTTTAGTATGATTGTATCATTTGCTTGTTCAATAATTAGATCTGGATAAGTTGCTTTTACAATAGAGATAATTGTATCTAGATTTTGCATAATACTAAAATTTATATGGATTGATTCACCATTTTCTAAAGTAACTATTGCACCTTCATTTCCAATATTTTTACCTAAAATTTTTAGTTTTGTTAGAGGCGACTCAAGACTATCTATAAAATCAGCACTTATATTTTCACTATTTGTCAATTGAATATTTTTAATTCTAGAATCAAATACTAAAGTTCTATAATTATTAAGTGGCAAATATATTGTACTATCATGAAAGTCTTTTTGATATATAACTTTATCATTAATATCATAGGCAAAACTAAAATTAGCTGTAAATAAAAATAAAAATAAAACCTTAAAAAAATACTTCATTATAAAACTCCTATTCTGAATATGTTATTGTTAGAGTACATGTTACAGTACCAGGACCACTTTCATTGAAGACAGCCCTTCTACTAACTATTTGTTTATTGTAAAATGATACACCACTGTCTAATTGCGTAGTGAAGATAACTTGATAATTAGGTGGAACAATTGTATTGTCTATATTACAAACTACATTCCCTGAACTAATTTGTGCAATACCATTTACAGCTATATTATTTGCTCTTGTAACAAAAGTATTTATTGTAATTGCTCCAATGCCATTTGTTGATATTAATCTGGCTCCATAATCGCTGATTGCATCCATATTATCTTTTACTCTTGCAATTTTTGCATAATTAAGAACAAAAAAGAATAAAGTAACAAAGCCTATAAACATTACTATCCAAAGTAAAATATTTTCAATATAAGCTTTTTTCATATCATTTATTTTCACTTTTCTAACTTTTTATATTCTGAAAAAGATATATCTCTTACATCTTTTTTGTTTACATAAGTTCCATCACATAAGATATACCAATCAGGTTGTATCTTAGATTTACTAACATATGACATAATATAGTTTTTATGTATTTTGTTATTAATTTTTGCTCTAAATGATGGCTTAGTTCTTAGATAAATATTATGTGACAATCCAATTAATAATTTGTCAGTTTTTGAACATTCATCTTTATAACCTTCTGTAATTTTTGCTTTTTTAACTGTTTTTTTATCGTTATTATTTGCATAAGATATAGTGGCAGTTTTTGTTAAAGTTTTATCTTTAGGCGTATACCATTTTATTGGATAAGTAGGTTTTCTATATGAAACTGGTTTAACAAGTTTTTTCTTTTGTACTATTTTTTTAGGTTTCTCTTCTTTTTTCTCTTCATCATCTTCTTCAATTTTCGATTTAACCATCCAAAGTTGTTTACCTTTATTGTAGTCATCTATTAATTTCAACAATACTTTTTCTTTTATGTCAAGAATTATTTCATCTGCTTTTACATTAATTATCTCTTCAACTTGTTGTTTTTTTACAAGTTTTTTAATTTTTTTCTTGTATAACGCTTTTTCAGATTCTACACCTTCACTTAAGAAACCTAATATTTTAATATTTTTTGCCACATATTGAACGGCATAATTATTAACATCTTTTCCTTTTTGATAAACGGATATTATTTTTATAATATCATTAGGTTCTAATGAAAAGTTTGGGTTCTCAAAAAGTTTCATTGACATATTATAACTGTTATATTTAAAATCTAAAGATTTTTCTTCCACAATTTCGATTTTATTTGATAGCTTTTCTTTTAAAAAGGCTTCATTTTGATAAATTGTTTCTTTTGCATATTTACCAAGTATTTCCTGTTTTAATAAGGGTTTTGTTAAAACGAATTGTCTTGCAATAACAGTTTTTTTAAGATGGCTCTCATTTATAAGAGTATCTTTACTAATTGTGTTTTTTGCAACATATACATTTACTAATCTATTGTTATCTTGTGCAACTTTTTCTTTCTCTTTATAAAAATAAAAAGATATTGCTATTGCTGTTAGTAATAAAGATACTAAAACTATAATAACTGCTAACTGTTTGTCAAACTTCATACTTTTCCTTTACATTCCTAAACCTAATTCTAATTGACCTGCCATCATTGGAAAAACAATAAAGGCTCCTAATGCAGGCAAAACAAAAACAAATAAAACCAAAATAAGATACATATTAAGAGTATTAACTTTACCTTTAATTTTATAAAATTTTTCTTGCCTCATCTCATCTGACTGAGTTGAAAATATATTTTTAACTCCAATTCCTGCCTCTTCACTAAGAATTAAGAAATCTACAATTTTTCCTAAATCATCAGAATCAACTCTTTTTTTCAAATTTTCATAAGCTTTTTTTGTTGTATAATTAGTCATTTCATACTCTAATATGGCAATCTCTTTTAGTAATTCTTCATCTAATATCCCATGAGCTCTAGTGGATACTGTAAAAAAGGCATTTTTTAAACCTCCTCCTGCTTCTAATATTACATTAATTAAATCTAAAAATACACCCAAATCATTGTTTATTTTCTCTGCTCTTTCATTTTTAGATATGTAAATATATATTTTACCACCAAAAAATATAGCTATTATAGCTATTAAAACACCTATTATAACACTAAGAAGTGTAGCTTTCATTATTACAGGTATTGCTATACCTAAAATTATTCCAATAAGTGCAATTACAAATTTTCCTTCATTGTATTCTTTTTTAGTTAAACCAGCTTGGATTAATTTAAAATAAAATTCTTTATCATCTTTCTCATCGGCACTTTTATTTTTTACATCTTTTTGTTGATCAATAATAGCTAATGCATCAAGTTTTGATAATTGGACAATCTGTTTTTTTTGTCCTTGTGAATCATAAATATACCAAACAACAATAAATATTACTATTACAATTACAGGTAGGAAAAATATTAAATTCATTATTTAACCTTTGTTAATAAATTATTTACAAATAAACCAAAGGCAACCCAAACAATTATAAAAAACATTTGAATTTGACCCTCACTGCTTCCAAAAAAGTGTCTATCTAAAACACCATTTAAAGAACTGTCCATCATTTGATAAGTAAATACTACAAGGCCAATTATCATGTAACTTCCAATCTTTATCTCTTTAGTTGAAGATGTGATTTCTTGCTTTATTTCCCCTTGATCATGGAGTGTTTTTCTTAGTTTTTCTAAGGTATTTGAAAATTTACCCCCAGATTGCCTACCAATCGAGATTGTTAAGTAGAAAATTCTTAATTCTTTTGACTCAACTAACTTAAACATTTTTTCAAAAGCTTTGTTCTCACCAATAATATCTTTTTCCATAAGATATATATTAAAAGTATCTTTTGTAAATTTTGATTTTGAAGTCATAACAGCTTTTGTCAAGGACTGTTCAAATCCAACTCCACTTTTCATCATACTAGTAACTTTATCTATAATTACTTTTAGTCCATAATTAAACTCTTCTTCTCTATTTGAAATTATTTTTTTCAAAACTAAAAGTGGGAAAAAAGAGAAAACAACCCAGCTTATTGCAAATACTACTGGGTTTGTAATAGCAAAATTTACAAATGCAGCAGCAAGGAATCCAAATCCTACAGAAATTAATATAAAAATAGGTTCAGCTAAAGGTGATAAAAAGCCTGCATATGAAAGTTTTTTACCTAACCAATTTCTATCTTTATTAAAAAACCGACTTCTTTTTTTTGCTTCTGCTAATATCTCATTTTGATCATTTGATAATTTTTTAATAATTCTATTTTGTTTATTAAAATTTATTGAATAGTTATATATTAAAATAATACTAGTAATTGTTAAGATAGGTATAATTACTGATAAAATAAGAAATTGAATGTCCATATACTAATAATCCTTATCTATTTTTTGAAAATGTGGCCATTTATGGAATAATTTTGGATCATTTCTTAAGAATATATCTAAAAATTCATTTTTCCATCCACACATTTTATTTGGTAAATCTTTTTCTAATTCTTCAATTAACATTGATTTTGGCATCTCAAACTCTTTGTCAAAAATAGATAAATCAATATCTACACCAAACATATTCATTTGAGAAACTGTTCTACTAGGTGTTGATACAACTTCAAAAGTTCCTCTAGTTTTAGTCATATCACTAGTATCTCTTTTGAATTCAAATATATTATTCAAAGATACTACTGCACCGTCTTCAATTCTTTTTTCTACTTCTGAAACAGTAATAACTTTTCTGGTACCATCGGGAAATCTAACTAGTTGAATAATAATATCTATTGCAGAAACAATTTGTGCTCTAATAAAATTGATATTTGCACTAGGTCTGGCTTCTAGATACATATTCTCAATTCTTACTAATGCTTCTTTTGTATTATCGGCGTGAACAGTAGTCATAGAACCAGGATGTCCTGTATTCATAGCATTTAACATTACAACAATTTCCCCACCTCTACACTCACCAACTATAATCCTTCTTGGCGATGATCTTAGAGCTGATCTTAATAAAAAGTCAAGAGTAATAGCACCTTTGCCTTCTTCATTTGCCATTCTTGCTTCATATTGTCTAATTGTATTACATGGCATTTGAGGTTGCATCTCTTTAGTATCTTCAATTACCATTAATTGCTCATTAGGATCAATAAATCTTGTCATAGCATTTAAAAATGTTGTTTTACCACTTGATGTACCACCTGATACAATCATATTACACTTACCTTTTGCAATTTTTAGTAAAAAATAAGCCATTTTATAATCCATTTGCCCAGAATCAATGAGAGATTCTAGTAATAATGGTAAGTAATTAAATTTTCTTATTGTTACACAACTTCCATCATTTGCTGCAATAGGAGGTATTTGTACTTCTACCCTTGAACCATCCTTAAGTTTACTTGACATAATAGGGTGTGCTTCGTCAATTTTTCTATTATTTTCTGCAAGCATTTTATCTATTACTTTTCTTAATTCTTCTTCACTTCTAAAGGTGAAAGGTGTTCTAACTGTTTTACCTTTATAGATAATATCAATATAATCTTTTGTATTAACTATAACGTCATTTAAACCATCTTTTGCAATCTCAAAAATACTTGTTATTGGTCCATAGCCCACTATATTGTTTATAATAAATTCTTTAATCTCTTCTAGAATATCTTTTGGTAATTTACTCGCTTGTTTAAAAGATAAAATAAATTCAGGTAAAACCTCTTCTAAAGAATCCCTAACTATCTTTTTATCAGATTTTAAATTTATCATAAATGTATCATTTATCTCATATGCAATTTCTAATAATTTTTCATTATGATAAATTTTTGGAAAATCAAGTTCATGATTTTCAGCTTTTTTTCTTTTAACTTTTTCAATTTTTTCTTCAAAGTCATCTTCAAAAGTAATTTCATCTTCATTTTTTTCAACTTCATCATATGCAAAAGATTGTTTTTTAATCTCTTTTTTTTGTTCTTCTTCTGTAATAAGATTTCTTAAATTTCTCAATTTTATTCCTTATTTAAAAAAGAAAAGATATTTTTTTTATCTTTTGTTTTAGAAGAGGTTTTACTTATAAATTCTTTTGTTTTAAGAATATCTTCCAAAGTTTTAACAAATGGTGATTCTTGAGATATTTGTGAAGCTAGTTCACAATAATTCCAACATTTACCTAATGTTTGATAGTCGTTTGGAATTTTTATATAACTTAATTTTTCTTCTTTACTACTAGTGTTCATAATGGAATCAAAGTCTGAAGATGAAATCTCATTTAATGAGTTAACTCTATTTACTATGAAGTTAACTTTATCTTTTAAGCCAGCTCTTTTCATAAGTGAATAAAAAGTTTTAAGTTTCGATACATGTGGAAGAGTCATCTCTGTTAATATCCAAATTTCATTTACTAAATCATAAATACTACTCTTAAGTGATGAGGCATCTGAAATACCTGTATCTATAATAATATAATTGAAATGTTCACTAGCTTTTAAAATATAATCTAGCATTTTTTCTATAAATATTTCTTTTTCAAGTATATCCCTATCAATATGTTTTTGTATTCCATTTATACTGTAAAAATTTTCTCTAATTTTTACTAATCCTAGTTCTAAATTCTTTTTAATGTTAAAATCATTCATATTTACTAAGTCTATTATAGAATGATTTGGTATAGGATTTTGTGATAAAAATAGATTACTAATTGCTTTAGTTGTTGAAAGATCTATATATAATACGTTTTTTGATGGGTTGTTTCTTGCTATAATATCAGCAGTATTCATTGATATTGTTGTTGCTCCAATCCCACCAGAAACTCCACTTACTGCAATAATTTTATTATCATATTTATTTTTATTTAATAATTTATATTTTGTATCTAGTATTATATTTTTTATATTTTCAGGAGAAAACTCATCAATCGACACATAGTTTTCTATGTTTAACTTTCCACAGCTTAATGAAAGATTATGATTATTTGGACCAATTACGATGATAAATTCATTGAATTTTCTTAAAAGCTCACTATCGTCATTTATTAATTCTCCATTTTGTATGGTATAAATTATAATATTTTTAGAGTTTTTCATATGTAAAACATCAGAAATTTTAGTAATATCATAAATGACATTTATCTCTGCATTTAATAAAATATCCAAATTTGTTTGTAATTTATTTGCAAATTTTGTAGTATTCTTATCTGTAACAATAAAAATATTTAAAGGGGTGTTTTGTGATAATAAATCTTTTTCAATCTCAAATATTTTTCTTAATGCAATTCTAGATTTTTTTAGTAACTCTTTTAATACTTGTCTATACCAAATTTTTCTATTAAATGTAATTTTACCAAAGATAATATCACCATCTTTTAATACTATAGAGTATTTATTATTTATAAAATTAATATCATCTTCTATCACTTCATATCCATTTACAGTAAAACCATAAATAAAATTATTGTATTTAAAATCATATTTTAAAAATGTAAGTTTTTGAATATTTGAAATTAATACAAATAATTGTAATATCTCAATTACATTCTCTTTTCTAATATCTAAAGCACCTTGAATATTTGAATATTCTTGATATGTTTTATAATCCATCTAATCCCTTTTAATATTACTATTGCAATTCAACTATAAAGTTATCTATATATAATACCTCATTTGTACTTGAAACATAGATTGATAATGATACACCAATAATACCATCACTATCAGTACTTCCTTCTAATGTATATGATTTAGAACCATAATTAATAGAACCACTATAATTACCAAATGATTGCCTATCAATAACAAGGTCATGGTTTAAGTAAACTGTAAAATAATCTCTACTACTACCCCAATTTTCCCAGCCACCTACATAGTTTAAGTCAAATTTAACAGTTACTCTTTTATTTGCAAAACTTGGGCCAAAATTAAAAAATCTTCCTGTTGTTTGCCAATCTTTTGTTTTTGCAGCTTGTATTTTTAGTTTACCTTCGTTTGAATCATACGAATCTTTTATCCATGAACCAAATCTTGTATCAAATTGTTCTTCATCTCTATCAAAAGTTAAATTAAAAATTCGTAAATCAACTTCATTTATGATTTTTACATTATAGCTGCTTGTAATACTCTCTTTCCCATCACTTACAGTTACATTTATTTTTAAGTTATTACCAACATAACCATTAGGAATTTTTATATTTGAAGTTATAAGTCCATACTGATTTATATTAAAATATGAACTAACATTAGTTGTTCCATTTAGATAAACAGTAATTGAATAATTTAAATTATCTCCGTCTGCATCACTAAAGTAAGGACTTACATCAAAACTATAATATGTATCTTCTTTTACTGTACCATCAGGAATTTTACTTGATGTTGGTTTTGAATTAGTATCTGTAACTTCAATACTAAACGCCGGTAAAGAAGCTGATAATTGACCATCACTAACTGAAATAACTATATTCTCGTATAATCCTAAATCAGAACTTCTAGGTATTCCTACAAGTTCTCCTGTATTTTGATTAAAATTAAGCCAAGATGGTTTGTTTGAAATACTGAATGTTAAAATATCATTATCTGGATCTGAAGCATTAGGAATAAAACTATAATTTTTATCTATATTGATTGTAGGAGTAGGTGCTCCATAAATAGTAGGTGCATCATTTACTTCAGTGATAGTTATATCACAATAACCAAAGCCAATAGCTCCACTATTATCAGTTGCAGTGAATGTTATTCTATCTGTACCAAAAAAGTTTAATATTGGAGTATAAGTTAATGTACCATCACTATTTACCACAACTGTACCATTTTGAGAAGATGCAGAAGTACTAAAAATAGAACCATCAGTGTCAATTGCATTCCATCCTATGGCAGAAGTTTGATTATCTTCATTTATATTTATTGGACAACCTGTAATTGTTACCACAGGATTTTGATTATTTCCACAATTTAATAAAACTACTCCACCTTGACCAATACTAAAATTATTTAATCGATTAGGTACTGCAAGTCTTGTACTGTCTAATACCAAATCATTGAAGTCTTGGTCTCCTCCTCCATCTAAATCCTCCATTGAGTATCTATACTCATTATTTGGATCATTTGTATAGTCTATATCATTAGTAGAATCTTCATCATTGTTTAAATTATCTGCATATTCTATAAATTGTTGATATTTGTCTTTTGCATCACCAGATAAGTTACTTATAAAATCATTATATTGATTCCAAATACTTTTTGGAATAATTTGAAAGTGGGCATAATTCCCATCGCCATTTAAATTTTCATGTTCAAAATATATGTGGGTATTATCTACAGTTTTGTTATTTAGTGTTACACTTGGATTACTTGTTGCTCCCATGCAGTGACTTTGATTTAATGTAATTTGATCCGAAATAGATGGATAATCATTATATCCATTTTTAAAGGTATTATACCCATCTGATATAATAAAAGTAAATGTAGGAGGAGTTGTAAATTGAGTACCTATTGGATCGCCCGCATTAGGCCTTTTAGAATCTTCTAAAATAAGTTGGGCATTTTGTACGCAACCGTTATTATCTAAAGTATAAGTTCCAACCATATTTCTATAACTTGCATCTTCGCCTCCAAAAGACAAGTTTACATTTAGCGGAGTTGTCAATTGTTCATTAGCAGAGAAGGGGCCAATAGTAAATGAGTCTTTATCCATAAATCTATACCAAAATGTATTATAATTATATGCTCCAAATGTAGTTCGGATAGTATCTGGTTGTGAGTCTCCGGTTGTATCTAACCAAGTATAATTTACTAAACCATTATTAAGTAGATAATTACCTAATTTTGTTTGTCTTAAAATATTATTATTCACATTTTGTGCTGTACACATATCCATTTGTAGAGCATAATGTTCTGCAATTGAGTGAGATGATGTTCTAGCTAGAGATTGTAAATCTTCCATTTCATTTCTTATTAGAGTTTCATCACTAATAGTTGCAACGAAAAATACAATTCCCATGAACAAAAGAAAGGCAAAAAACATTTGATCAATAAAAGCTTTTTTCATCCTGAACCCTTTTTATTTAATTATAGTATAAATATCTATAGATTCGTTTATTTTAACTAATATTACAGATAAAAAAATAGCTGGAGCCATTGGTGCTACTCTTCTTTTTTTTACCTTCTGATAATAGATTAAAAATAATCCTTGAACTATACCTGTAACTATTAAAAATATAGGTATAGAGATTGGTTGTAAATACAAAGTTATTACTAACATATATTTAATATCACCACCGCCTAAAATCATTTTAGGAAACAAAAGAATAAGTATAACAAAAAAAACTAAAAATATTATTAAAATAATAAAAGAATAAATTATTTGTTTATTTTCAAAAAAACCAAAAATTATTAGAAAAATTGAGAGTGCAAAAATCATTAGATTGGGAATTTTATATCTAGTACAATCTATATAAGATATAAATAATGAAAAAATAAAAAAAGAAATATGAAATATCATAATAGCATGTAGTATGAGTAAATATTACTCATACTACTTAAAGTTTAATTAAAATTTAGTTGCTATTAGTTTTTTTACTTGCATCTTTAATTGCATTATCAATAGCACTATTTGCACTTTTTTGTACTGAATTAGTTTGTTTTTGAACCCAAGAATTAAGTCCTACAACAGCACCAACACCAACAATAACTAAAAGAAGTGTTACAAGAATTTTATCCATAGCACCTTTTTCTGATTTTAATCTTCTTTTTAAGAATTCTAACATTATAATCTCCTTATTTATTTTTATAATTTTATCATAGATTTATTAAATATTTCTTATTTTTCACTTAAAAAATGAAATTATTTAGATAAAATTATTATTTTAATGTTATTTATGTATAATAAAAATTATTTATAGGAGAAAAATAATAAAGTGACTAATCAAATAAAAACTAAATATATAATTTATTTATTTTCAGCTTTTGTATTTGCGTATAGTATTAATGTGAGTATGCTTGATGATGGGTTGAGACATATATCTTTTGCTTATAATAGAGAATTAATGAAAAGTTGGGGAGATATTTTTCCTCATTCTTTATTTACATCTTATGATCCTTGGTTTATGTGGCATAATTTATTAAGTATCTTAATAGATATTTTTACATATTCTAATGTACATATTGTAGTTAATACTTTATCTTTATTTTTTCTTTTAGTACTAATACACAAACATTTTGAAAATGAATCAAAATACGATTATGCGTCAGTTACATATATTATAGTTTTTTCTATTTTGTATTTGAGCTATTTTAGGTATGTATTAGTTAGACCTGATTTATTGTCAGGTTTGTATATTCTTTATATGCTAACTTTAAAAAATAAATTCTATTTAACATTGTTTGTTACAATAATATATGGTCCTTTCTATTATTTATTCTTTGTTTATACAGGAATTATAGGTTTAACCTATATAATACAAAAAGATTGGAAATCTTTTTTAGGAACATTTTTAGGTTCTTCTATTGTACTTTTTATATATCTATATATAGATAAAGTAGAGTATTTAAATACAATATTAAATATTTTAAATGATCAATCATTAAGAATGGGTTTAGAAGTTTCAGAAGGTGCCCCTTTATTTAACATATTTAAAAATATAAACTATTATATTCTTTTGCCTATTTTCTTATTTTCATGTACAATAATTATATACTTAAAATATGACTATTTTTCTAAAAATAAAGTTGCAACATTTCTTTTAATATCATCATTATTATGGACTAATCAAGTTAGATATTATGTTTTATTTTTACCATTAATTTTAGTTTTTGTAGTAACATTTTTTTTAAACTTAAATAAAAAAATATTTTTTTATAGGGTAAGAAAAATACTATATCTAGTAAAAAAATATATTGCTTATTCAAAAAAGGCTTTTATTTTTTATGTAATAGCAATACCTTATAGTATATTTATTTTTTCTTATGCATTTAGTTTAGATTCAAGAGATAAAGAATTAGATAGTGCAAAATTTTTTAAAAATGAAGAATATAGTAATAAAACTATACTATTTAATAGTCTGAACATAGATATATATAAAGCTTTATATTTTAATCCAACAATAAAAACTATACCTAGTTGTAGTATTGGCTGGTTTGAGGATAATAAAGAGATGAAAGATATTTACATAAGAATGCAAAAAGATGATGGTGTATCAGAAAAAGAATTAAAAAAACTTATTGATTTTGTAGGAGCTGATATATATATACATAGACTAAGAAATGATAAGCAAATACTAAATTTTAAGAAACTTGAAAATTTGGGAATAACACCTATAAATATATATAAAAATAGAATAATATTTAATATAAAGAGAAAAATAAATGAATAATAAAATAGCAATAATTTTGCCAGCATATAATGAAGAGCTTACTATTGAGAAAACTATATTAAGTTTTAATAAATATTCTCCTAATAGTAAGATTGTAGTAGTTGATAACAATTCAAGTGACAAAACCTATGAAATTGCAAAAGAAACTTTTGAAAAAAATCAAATAGATGGCATTTTACTTTTAGAAAAAAGACAAGGTAAAGGTAATGCAATAAGAAAGGCTTTTAAAGAAATTGATGCTGATATTTATGTAATGAGTGATGCAGATTTAACTTATCCTGCAAATGAAATTAATAAAATTATTGATCCCATATTATTTGAAAATATAGATATGTGTGTAGGAGATAGAATAAGTAAAGGTGATTACGAAAAAGAAAATAAAAGATTCTTACATAACTTTGGAAATAAACTTGTAAAAAATTTAGTAAATAAGCTTTTTAAATCAGATATTAATGACATAATGAGTGGATATAGAGCTTTTAGTAAAAAATTTGTTAAACATTATCCGATATTAGTAGAGGGATTTGAACTTGAAACAGATATGACTTTACATGCACTAGATAAAAGATTTAATATAAAAGAAGTACCAATAACTTATAAAGATAGGCCAGAAGGTAGTTTTTCTAAATTAAATACTTTTAATGATGGTTTTAAAGTATTATTTACTATTTTTAAAATTTTTAGATATTTTAAGCCTTTTGCTTTTTTTAGCCTATTATCTTCTATATTTGTGTTTTTTTCTATTATTAGTTCTATTCCAGTTTTTGATGACTGGTTTAGATATAAATATATTTTTCATGTTCCTTTGGCAATATTGTCGACTGGATTAGGGCTTATTAGTATGATACTTTTTGCGGTAGCTTTAATACTCGATGCAATATCTGATCAAAATAGAAGAGAATTTGAACAAAGAATATTAAAAGAATGAAACAATTTATAAAATTTGGGATAGTTGGAAGTATAGGATTTTGTATTGATGCCATTATATTATTATTATGTGTTAATATATTTGAAATAGAAGTATATATTGCTAGAGTATTATCTTTTTCATTAGCAGTATTCACAACTTGGCTTTTAAATAGAGTATTTACATTCCAAAAAAGTAAATATGGAAAAAAAAGAGAATATTTTTATTATTTTACTATTCAATCAATAGGAGCAATTTTAAATTATATAATTTTTATTATGTTGGTAAAAAATAATATATTTTTTGAACAATATTTAGTTTTTGCATTAGCAGTGGCATCTTTTATTGCAATGTTTTTTAATTTTATTCTTCTTCAAAAAAAAGTTTTTATTTAGAGTCAATAAATTGATATTTTGGATTTAGTCTTTTTATTCTAGTAAAATTTACTTTTTCAATAACTTCAGGATACTTAGAATTATTCAAGATATGAGTTTCATCACCATAAAACTTAATATTAAACTCATCCTTTTCAGTAAAAATTGATACAATTCCTCTTTTATCACCTCTTCTATGAACTATATATTTGGGTGTAACTATTTTTTCTGATAAAAAATCACCTTTCCATTTTGATGTCGAACTAATTTTTGAAACTAAATTTTTAATTGAATTATATATATCTACTTGTTGAAAGTTTTCTTTTACAGAAAAATTTTTATTTTTATAAGCTACAACCATTGGCACTACACTTGAAGATTTTAGTTCCCCAAATCTATTTAATTCTTCATTTCTTATTGGTATAACTGGATGATGATCACCTACAATAATTAATAAGCCATCATCAAAAAAACTATTTTGTTTTAATTTTTTATAAAATATACCTATTTGTTTGTCTATATATTTTATTGTTTCTTCTTCTGAAGATGAATTATTTTCTGGATTTCTAAATGGAGCATGTGAAGAAACAGTTTTTATAAATAAATAGTATTGTTTATTTTGCTTTTTTACACGGTCTATTACCCTGTCATAAAGAAATTCATCTGCTGCTGCATTGAAATGAAATCTTTGTTTATTAGTATAATAGCTATTTTCACTTCCTTCAATATATTCAAATCCATTAGATTTTGCCCATTTTCCAGTATTTGAAAAATGTAAATCTGATGAGGTTATAAATTCAGTATGGTAATTAAATCTTTTTAATATGTTAGGTAAAGATTTTTCCATATTATAAAAACCAGTAAAAGATACTCCTCCCCCATTTGTATATGCTTTAGGTGCATAAAGTGGAAATTCTCCAGTATTGATTGAAACTTCAGCATCTTCAGTTACAAATCCATTTGCAAAAAAATTTAAAAAGCTTATATTGTCTTTTGCTATTTTATCCAGATTAGGAGTCCAGTTTTTGATTTCAGAGAAATATTGACTTTGATATGATGCTAAAGATTCAACCATAAGTACAATTATATTTGGATATGAAGGGTTTGAATTTTTATATATTAAATTTTCTGGATCTTGTATATTTTTAATAAATTCTTTTGTGTATTCTTTTGTTTGATCATTAATCTCTATATTATATTCAATAAAGTTTTTATTTAACCATGAATGGATATATTTGCCATCTTTTGCAAAAGAGTATAAAAAAAGAAATAGTAAAATAGGAATAATAAACTTTAAGTATGTTTTTTTACTTTTTATTTTATAGCTATTAAATATAAAAATACTACTAAATAAAACAATAAAAAAAATCAAAATCATAGTATAAAAATTAATTGTATATATTTGTAATAAAAAATTTATTGCATAGTTGTAATATTTTAAAATATCATTAATTGTTAGATGGTTATAAAAACCAAGTAAAATATAAATGTCAATTAAATATAAAAAAGTAATATTTAAAGCAATAAATCGTAATAGTATTGAAAAAAATTTAGGGACAATTTCTAAAAATGAGATAAAAATTAGTAATAAAATCAAAAAATATATAAATGAGTCATGAAATATAGATTGAAAAAATCTATAATAAAAAGTACTATCTTGTTGAATTAGTATTGTGTTTATATAATAAGACTTTATAAGTATTATAAGTATAAAAATTTCTATATAAATTGAAAATAGAATAGTTTTTATCTTAAAATTAGTCAATATCACCCTTTCGTAATAATGAAAGAGGAAAACCTTTTCTTGTAATTAAATCACTATTTATTATATTATTATCTCTATTTCTTGTTCTTTCAAAATTAACTTTTGTTAAAATTTCTTTTTTCATATCTTTATCCAGTGCTTTTTCATCTATAATAGATGTTTTATCTCCGTTTAATGAGATATTGTAAGTTATATTTTTATTAAATACTGAATAAATAGATCTATTATCAACTCTTTTATGAAGAATATACTCAGGAGAAATTATAGAGTTATTCGTAAAAGCACCTTTCCATTTTGAAGTAAAAAAATTATTACCACTATAGTTTAAAATCATATTGTAGATGTCAATTTGTTGAAATTGTGAATCTATTTTTGCATTTTTTTTATCTAAACATAGTATCATTGGCACAGATGCTGTAGCTCTATATTCTCCTAGTGTTTCTTCAACTTTTTCTTTTAAAGGTATTGATGGATAATGATCTCCTACTATGATTAACATTCCATTATTTTTAAAAAAATTATCTTGCTTTAATTTATTATAAAAAAATGAAATTTGTCTATCAATATACTTAAAAGTTTCCTCTTCTGAATGTTTTTTGTTTTCTGGATTTATAAATGGGACATGAGAAGAAACAGTTTTTACAAATATAAAATAAGGATTATCTCTTTTTTTATTCATTCTTTTAATAACTCTTTCAAATAAATATTTATCGGAAGCTGCAAAGAAATGAAATCTTGGAAGGTTGTTATAGAAAGGATGATCACTTCCTTCAATATAATTAAATCCTATACTTTTTGCCCACGTTCCTGTATTTGAAAAACTTAAATCAGATGATGTTATAAATTCAGTATCATAATTCGAATTCTTTAATATATTTGGAATAGATGTTTTGACATTATAAAAACCATTAAAAGAGATATTATCATCTTTTGAAAAAAGTTGGGGAGGAACTATTGGAAGTTCTCCTGTTAATATTGATATTTCCGCATGTTCAGTTATGTATCCATTTGCATAAAAATTTTTAAAGTAAATATTCTCTTTTGCAATTTTATCTATTTCTGTAGTCCAATTATTGATTCCTGAAAATAAATTACTTTGATATGAAGATAGAGATTCAACCATTAAAACTACAATATTATGTTTTTTTGAATCTGAATTATGTATAAGTTCTTTTTTCTCATAATGAAGGTTATTTATAAAATTATCAGTATATTTTTTTTCTCTTGATAATAGCTCATAATTATATTCAAAAACATTTTTATATAACCAAGAGTGAATATAATTGTTATTATTAGCAGAAAGATAAGAAGTAAAAAATAAACAAATTATTATTATTGTTGAGATATGATAATGTTTTTTTATAGAAATATCTTTAAATAAATAGTAAAAAATTGTTATAATAAAAGCTATAATAAAAATTATCAAGTAAATATTTAAATTATAATATTGTGAAATATAATTTGGAAGATAGTTAATAAATTTAAATAAATCTTCTACTGTTAAATGTGTAGCAAATCTAACCCAAATTAATGAATCAATTAAATAAATTATAAATATAGTTATGCTTAAAAATCTTAAAAATATTTTTATGATAATATTTTTTGATATATATGATAAATATGTTAATAGTACTAAAAATAAATAAATTAAAGAGTCATGTAATATAGATTGTATTATTATAAATGTTTTTATATTTTGGAAGAGATTTACAATTACAAATAATTTTATTATTAGTGGAATAAGTGCTACAACAACTAAAAGTAATATATGCATAAATTAAAGTCTTTATAAAATAAATTTTTTTATTATAGTATTAATTTATTTAATAATTAATAAATATACTTTATTTAAAGTTAAATAATTTATATTAAATGATGAATTAATTTCTCTACACAAAGTCCCATTGCTGTGCTTTCAAAACCTTTTACATCTAAAATATATGGTTTACAAAAACCTTCAACCATAATTGCTCCGGCTTTTCCAAAACACTCTTTTGACTTAATATATTTTTCAATATCTTCTTCATCAAATTTTGCAAACCTATATGTTGTGATAGAGATGTCTATAACTTCTTTTTCTTTACTTTTATATATCATACACGTTATTACAGAGGTTTTATTTCCACTTTGAAGTTTTAACATCCTTCTTGCATCCTCTTCATCTTTTGCTTTTCTAAGAAGTTGGTTATTTGCTGTAACTACAGAATCAGCAACTAATAATGGCATATCTTCAACACCATATTTTTTTAGCAATTCATTATATTTTCCTAAAGTTGCTTGGTATACGAAAGATTTTGGATCTTTAGTTTTTATTGAATCCTCATCAAAATCTCCACCATTTTGAATAAAATCAATATTATTATTTCTAAGAATCAATGCTCTTGTTTGTGAATTTGAACCTAATCTAATCAAGTTGTCCCTTTTATAGTGTTTATTTATTTTACCAAAGGATGAGGTAAAATAGAATAAATTTATGTATAATTGCGAAATGAATATTTTGAATCTATCTGGCATAGCTATCTTTGCCTCATTTTTAATTACACTTATAAGTTATTTTTTTAAATATGATATTTTTATTTTTGCAGGACTATTTGCTTGGTTAGCTTTAATTTTATTATTTAGAAAAATTGGAAATTTAAAACTACTTTTATCTTTGATATTTTTATCAATCATAATTTTTATTTTTAGTTCTTATAGCAATTTTGTTATTGATTATAAAAAAGCTATATTAGTAAATCAATATATGTTAACACTTCTAATAGGAGTGGGATTTTTAAGATTGATAGCAACTCCTAAAAATGAAACATTAAAAGAGTTACCAAAAGGTGAACTATCTTTTATAAAAACATATTTAGGAGTGCATCTTTTTGGTTCAGTAATAAATATGTCTTCATTGATTTTGGTAGCAGATAAGCTTTATAAAAAATCAAAATTAACTAAACTTCAAGCAATTGTATTAACAAGAGCTTTTGCCACAGATGCATATTGGTCACCATTTTTTGTGGCTTTTGCAGCTGTATCTACATATTCTTCAGGTTTTAAAGCTGTTGAAGTTGTTTTTACAGGAGTTGTATTAGCAGTCCTGGCTTTTTTTGTTACATATTTTGAATTAAAAAAATCACATGATTTGAGTGAATTTCGTGGTTATCCTTTACAATTTGATACATTAACTTTACCTGTAATATTAGCTTTACTTGTACTTGTAACAAATCATTATTATCCAGAAATAAAAGTGATATTACTTATATCTTTATTTTCAATAGTTTTAACAAGTTTGATATTACCTTTTAAATTAGGTATTAAAAAAGCTATTAAAAGTTTAAATTTTCATGTAACAAATGAGTTACCAAAAATGAAAAATGAGATAGGACTTTTTCTAATAGCTGGGATGTTTGGAGTGAGTATTAGTACTTTACTTGTTGGTTTTCATATTGAATTCCCTTTTGAAAAGTTTGATGGTTTTAGTGCTTCTATTATTCTTTTAGTTCAAATATTATTATCTTTTGTTGGAATACATCCAATTATAACAATTGCAATAATAGGAAACTGGACTGGGGATATAAATCATACTTTATTAGCGATGACATTTTTAATGGCTTGGTCAACTTCAGTTTGTACCTCTCCTTTTAGTGGAGTAAATTTAACAATGCAAGCAAGATATGGACTTAATACTTTTGAAATCTTTAAAACAAATTTTCTTTATGCTTTAAAGATGTATATCATTTGTGTTATAATCCTTTTTCTTTTAGCCAATTACTTAGGAATTTAATTTGAAAATATTATTAATAATTTTAGGAAAAATCTTTCCTTTATACATAACTATACTTGCAGGATATCTTTTAACAAGATTTTTTAAAATAAAAAGGGAGCAAATTGCTTTCTTATTGGTTTATATTTTAGGTCCTGTAGTTATATTTTTTGCTGTTTTATCTATTGAGATAAATTTTCAATTGATATTTTTACCAGTTTTTATATTTTTATTTGGTACAACCATTGCTTTTTATATATTAGCAAAATATAAAAATGAATGGAAAGATGCTAGTGTAAATACTTTGGCTTTTACTTGTGGAACAGGAAACACAGGATATTTTGGTATCCCTTTAGCTATGATTTTATTAGAACCAAATGCAGCAAATATTTTTATCTTTGGAACTTTAGCTTCTTTATTATATGAAAATACTACAGGTTTTTTTGTAACTGCAAAAGGAAGCTTTACAGCAAGAGAATCTATAATGAAAATTTTAAAGTTGCCTTTACTTTATGCTTTTATTGCAGGAGTTACATTTAATATACTTGGATTTAGAACACCCGAATTTATTGTTCCATATTTTGAAAATTTTAAGTGGGCATATGGATTACTTGGGATGATGATGTTAGGAATGGGGATGAAAGGTTTTAATATCCATGAGGATTTTGATAAAAAGTATATAAAAATCTCTTATTTCTTTAAATTTATATTTTGGCCTGCAGTGGTTTTAGCAATTATTTTTGTGGATAAAACATTTATAAACTTTTTAAATGAAGAGATATATAAGGTTATGTTTTTATTCTCAATTGTACCTTTAGCTGGAAATACAGTAACTTTAGCAGTTTTACTAAAAGCAAAACCTGAAAAAGCTTCTTTTACTGTACTTATGTCAACTTTGATATCTGTAGTTTATATACCTGTTGTTTTAGCTTTATATGGTGGCTTTTAGTTAATCACTCTTTTAGAAGTCCAATATGCTTTTTTATAAAAGGGTTTATTTAGTTTTGTAACTTTTACCCCTTTTATTGAAGCATGCATAAATTCACCATTGCCAATATATACTCCAACATGTCTATCAATTCTTCCTGTTTTAAAAAAGACTAAATCCCCAAGTTTTAATTCACTTTTTTTAACAGTTGTCCCCACTTTTACTTGTGTTCTAGTTGTTCTTGGAATATCAAGTTGAAATTTTTCTTTAAAAATCTTTTGGGTAAAAGCGGAGCAGTCAATACCTTTTTTAGTATCTCCTCCAAATTTATATTTAACACCTTTCCACTCACTGTAAAACTCCATTAGAGCTTTTTCAATATAAGCTAATTGTTCCTCTTTCTCAAGATTTCTCTTAGGTTTTTGAAGAATCTTTTTATATTCATTATTGGAAACTATTGCTTTGTATTCAAGATTTGTAATTAAATTTTTATCTAAGTTTGGATTCTCTTCATGTATTGTATAATCGTTTTTGTCACTTAATACGAATTTTTGATTATTAAATACGCAACCTGTAATAGTTATAGATATTAGTATTATTAACAATAAGTTTTTTATCATAAATTATTTAGCCCTTTTAATGTAGTACTCTTTTTATTTTCCATAAATGTTTTGAATAATATGGATTATCTAATCTTGAGATAATAACCCCTTTTTTAGTGGATACGTGCATAAACTTGCCATTTTTTAAATATATTCCTACATGATTTGTTTTAAATCCTGTTTTAAAAAATATTAAATCTCCAGTTGCAAGGTTATCAATATCAACCTCTTTACCTAACTCTTTTTGAAGAATAGTTGTTCTTGGAATATTAACAAAAAGTTTGTCTTTATATGTTTTTTGAACAAAAGCAGAACAATCTATACCATTTTTTGAGTAGCCACCATATCTATATTTAACACCTTTCCAGTCTTTGTATTGTGTTAGTAAATTATTATAAATTTCGTTATAATCTAAATTATTTGAAAGCTTGTTGTTCTTACTGTAATCAATATCTGATATAGTTTTTGTACTACACCCTTGTAAGATTAAAATTAGTGTAAAAATAATAAACTTTAAAATAAAAAATTTCACAAGATACCTAAGATATGGAGTTTAAAACCTTTATTTTAACTTATATTTTCTTAAGTTCTTGAATTGGATAAAATTAAAGGATATAAAAATGTCAAAACTTAGTACAAAGTCTATATATTTTTTAGGAATATCTTTTTTATTTGGTATGGTTGCATTAGGGTATTTTTTAACAAAAAGTGTATCTTTATATAAGCAGTATGATAGAAGTGTTATAGTTAAAGGTTTATCTCAAAAAGAGTTTAAAGCAGATGTAGTTTTATGGCCAATAAAATTTGTTACTTTAGATTCTGATTTAGTAAAATTAAATAGAAAAGTTGATGAATACACAAACTTAATATTAAGTTTTCTTGAAAAAAATGGGATTAACAAAAATGAAATCACTATTCAAGCCCCTTCTATTACTGATAAACTTGCAAATGATTATTCAAATAAAAATTTTCAATATAGATATGTAGCTAATAGAGTTATTAATATATACTCAAAGGATGTGGATAAAATCAGAGAAAATATATCAAAATTAACCTCTTTGATAGATAAAGGAATAGTATTTAAATTTGATGATTATGATACAAGAGTGGAGTATATTTTTACAAAATTAAATGAAGTAAAACCAGGAATGATTGAAGAATCTACAAAAAAAGCAAGAGAAGTGGCTATAAAATTTGCAAAAGATTCAAATAGTAAATTAGGAAAAATCAAAAGAGCAAGACAGGGACAATTTTCAATTTCAAATAGGGATAAAAACACTCCATATATAAAAAAAGTTAGAGTTGTATCAACTATTGAATATTATTTGAGTGATTAAAATAGATATATCCAAAAAAGGATATATCTTTTAGAAACCTCTTAGTGTAATTCCTAAATAAATAGCAATAAGACCTAAAACAATATTTATAGGAATTAAATAATTTGCTATAGGTGTTAATTTAGCTTTTGCTACAGGAAACTGACCCTCATCAAAAGCTTTTTGTGCTTGTTTTCTTTTTATAAAAATTATAATAAAAACAACAGTCATAATAGTCCAAATAACCTCTTTAGCAATTACAAAATTATAAAGTGGTGTACCTTTAAAACCTAACGCTATTATCATAATAATAGCTGTTAAAAGTAAAAGTATAATTGAAGGGATAACCATATTAAAAAATCTTCTTAGATTTTCCAATGTTCTACCAAGTTTAATTTTAGGATCATCAATCTCTTGCATAGAGTAATGAACAGCAAGTCTAATTGCTATCATTCCTCCTACCCAAATAACTGCACTAAGAACATGTAGAAAAACTATAATAGAAGAAAAATTATTAAATAAAGTTTCCATTTTTTATATATTTTCCTTTACAAATTTTAAAGCTGCTTCTTTAGCTTCTTCAATCTTTGTAACATCTTTTCCACCTGCTTGGGCGAAGTCTGGTCTTCCACCACCTCCACCACCAACAATTGGTGCAATATTTTTAATCCAGTCTCCAGCTTTTACAGAAGTGTTTTTAGACCCAGCTACTAACATAACTTTATCACCTTTTGGTTGAATAAGTAAGATAGCAACTTTTTCATTTCCATTTTTATAATCATCAACTAGTTTTTTAATATCACCATTTTGAACTATATCAACTACAACTTTTATATCACCTATCATCTCTTCATTTATAGGTGTAGAAATAGAGTTTTGAGCCTCTTCTAACTCTTTTTTAAGTTCTTTAATTTGATCTTTTAGTTTTTTAATTCCTAAAATTGCATCACTATTTTTAACTTCTGCTTGAACTTCGTCCATTTTAGAGATAATATCTTTTGTATATCTAATTGCAGAAAGTCCACATACTGCTTCAATTCTTCTAACTCCTGCACTAACACCTGATTCTTTAGTTATATAAAAAGAACCAATGTCATGAGTATTTCTAACGTGAGTACCACCACAGAACTCTACAGATACATCTTCAAAACTAACTACTCTTACAACATCTCCGTATTTTTCACCGAACATTGCAATAGCACCTTTTTCTTTGGCTTCTTCAATAGGTAACTCTTCTATATTTCCAGAGATTCCCCTTACAATCATTGAATTAACTAAATCTTCAACCTCTTCAATCTCTTCTTTTGTCATAGCTTTAGGATATGTAAAGTCAAATCTTAATCTTGAAGAATCATTTAATGAACCAGCTTGAGATACTGTATCTCCAAGAACCATTTTAAGTGCACTTTGAAGTAAGTGAGTAGCACTATGATGTTTTGCAACTTCCCATCTATTCACAACAACTGCTGTGATTTTTTCACCTTTTGAAATATCTGAATTTTCTACTTCAACTTTTGATAGATTTAAACCATGAAATTTTTGAGTTTCTTTAACAATTGCAATATGTTCATTGTCTTCTAATGCTCCAACATCTCCCTCTTGACCACCACTTGTAGCATAAAATGGAGTTTTATCAAGCATTATCCAACCAGTTGTACCCTTTTCTAGTTTTTCAACTTCATTAAAACTTTCATCTAGTACAGCAATAATGCTACTTTTATAAGTTGTATTTTCATAACCTACAAATTCATTTATTCCATATTTTTCAATAAGTGCTTTAAAGTCTCCTTCTGTTGCACTGTCACCACTACCTTTCCATGCAGCTTTTGCTTTTGCTTTTTGTTCATCCATAAGTGAATCAAATTTTTCAACATCTACCTTAATATTTTTGTCTCTTAACATATCTTCTGTTAAGTCCAGTGGAAAACCTTTTTCATCATAAAGTTTAAATGCAATCTCACCAGAAAATAAATCTTTAGTATTTTTAAGCTCTTCATTAAATAAAGCCATACCAGATTCAATAGTTTTGAAGAATCTTTCTTCTTCTAAAGTCATTTGCTCTTTTACATATTTTTTTTGTTCTACAAGTTCTGTATAGTGTGAACCCATAATATCGCAAAGTGTATCATAAAGCTCAGCCATAAATGGTTTTCTAAAACCTAAAAGATAACCATGTCTTACAGCTCTTCTCATGATTCTTCTATTTACATAAGGTCTTCCTTCATTTCCAAAAAGGATACCTTGAGAAAGCATAAATGAGTTTGCTCTTAGGTGGTCTGCTATAACTCTAAATGAACCAATAGTTTCAGAATCTGCTTTTTTACCTGCTAGCTCTTCAAGTTTTTTAATAATAGGTTGGAAGTTTGATGAATCAAAGTTATTAAATACACCCTCTTTTATTGCCATAACTCTCTCAAGACCCATACCTGTATCAATTGAAGGTTTAGGAAGTGGATTTAGTGTACCATCTGCACTTCTTTCATATTGCATAAAAACTAAGTTCCAAATCTCTAAAAATCTATCACCTTCTCCACCCATTTTATCTTCAGGTCCGTTAAAGTGCTCTTCACCTTGGTCATAAAAAATTTCTGAACAAGGACCACATGCACCTGTATCTCCCATTGACCAGAAATTATCTTTATCTCCAAATCTCATAATTCTTGAAGTATCTACATATTTTGACCAGATTTCAAAAGCTTCATCATCACTATCATGAACTGTTACCCATAATTTGTCAATTGGTAATTCAAGATTAACTGTTACAAATTCCCACGCATAAGCAATTGCATCCTCTTTGAAATAATCCCCAAAAGAGAAATTACCTAACATCTCAAATAAAGTATGGTGACGCGCCGTGTAACCAACATTTTCTAAGTCATTATGTTTTCCACCCGCTCTAACACAAAGTTGGCAAGATGTAGCTCTTGGGTTTTCAGGTTTAGGAACTGCACCTGTAAATATATCTTTAAATTGAACCATTCCTGCATTTGTAAACATTAATGTAGGGTCATCTGGTACAAGTGGCATAGATGAAATAACCTCATGCCCCTTACTTTTAAAAAACTCTAAATACTCTTTTCTAATATCCATGTAAACTATCCATATTAAATTTCTGCCTATTCTAACAAAAAATTGATTTATGATAGATTAGGATAAGTAAAGATACAACTATATTTAAGGTTTAATAAGTATAATTTTGACTATGTACATTTAAAAAAAAGGAAAAAACATGGGTAAATATGTAGATTTAACTCCTGATAACTTCGAGCAAGTTACTAGTTCTGGTGTATCATTAGTCGATTTTTGGGCTCCATGGTGCGGACCTTGTAGAATGATTGCTCCAGTTATTGAAGAATTAGCTGAAGAATTTGAAGGTAAAGCTAATATTTGTAAGGTAAATACAGATGAGCAACAAGACTTAGCGGTTAAGTATGGAATTAGATCTATTCCAACTATTATTTTCATGAAAGATGGTGAAATTGTAGATCAAATGGTTGGTGCAGCATCAAAACAAGCTTTCGTAGACAAAATTAACTCTTTATTATAAGAATTATCGGAAGTTTATTAAAGGGATGAGATTTTTATCTCATCCCTTTTTTTTTACTTAAATTTTGAAATTAATAAAAATGTCACACTAAAGCCACTTAGTTGATTTATCATTTCATTATAAAAAGAATTTATAAAAAGGATATGTTATGAGCAATAATGTAAAAATGGCAATTCCAATAGTAATTGCGGTTGTTGTAGCACTTCTTCCTACACCTGAAGGTTTAGCTGTAAATGCACACTATTTCTTCGCAGTGTTTCTAGGAGTAATTGTTGGGCTTATTTTGGAGCCTATCCCACCAGCATTAATTGGTTTAGTTGGTGTTGCATTTTCTGCTACTTTTGGATTAGTTGGAGAAAGTGCGAAAGAAGCAAGAGATTGGGCCTTAAGTGGTTTCTCAAACGGTGTAATCTGGTTGATTTTTGCAGCATTTATGTTTGCATTAGGTTACAAAAAATCAGGTTTAGGAAAACGTATATCATTGATATTGGTTAAAAAACTTGGTAAAACAACTCTTGGTTTAGGGTATGCTGTAGCGTTTGCTGATGGTATTTTATCACCATTTATGCCTTCTAATACAGCAAGAAGTGCGGGGACTATTTTCCCTATTGCTATTAACATTCCACAAATGTTTAATTCATTACCAGATAATGAACCAAGAAAAATAGGTTCTTATATTTCATGGGTTGCAATTGCAGCTACTTGTGTAACTAGTTCAATGTTTTTAACTGCACTAGCACCAAACTTGCTAGCAGTTTCATTAGTTGAAAAAAATATTGGTGTTGCTATTGAGTGGGGAACTTGGTTTACTACTTTAGCGATGATTATGGTGCCTTTATTTTTAGCAGTACCATATTTAGCATATATTATTTATCCGCCAGAACAAAAATATTCTCCTGAAGCTCCAGCATGGGCAGCAGCTGAATTAGAAAAAATGGGTTCAATCTCTAAAAAAGAGATATTAATGTTATGCTTTGGTATCTTAGCTTTAGTTTTATGGATATTTGGAAAACAATTTGGAGTAAATGGTACAGTTGCAGCTATTGCAGTACTTTGTTTACTTGTGTTATTTAACGTAATATCTTGGGAAGATGTAATTACAAATAAAGGTGCAATCAATGTATTCATTTGGTTTGCTACTTTAGTTGCAATGGCAGCAGGGTTAAAAAAAGTTGGATATTTAAAATGGGCATCAGGTCTTATTTCAAGCTGGCTAGTTGGTCTTGATCCTGTGATGATAGGAATTATATTGGTAATATTATTCTTCTTATTCCACTATTTATTTGCAAGTGTAACTGCGCATGTTGTTGCTTTACTTCCTTTATTCTTAGGAATTGCAGCAAATCTATTACCAGTTGAGATGCTTCAACCAACTGCAATGTTACTTGTTGGTTCTTTAGGTCTTATGGGTATTATAACTCCATATGCTACAGGTCCTTCACCAATTTGGTATGGAGCTGGATATATATCTCAAGCAAAATGGTGGATGTTAGGTGGAATCTTCGGAGCTTTATTCTTAGCTGCCTTAGTTTTACTTGGATTTATTATTCTATAAATCTTGAGAATAGATTTAAAAGAGGTCAAGCTTTTTTGACCTCTTTTTTTATTTAAACTTCACTATAATATCTACTATGAAGAAGCTACTTTTATTTTTAATCTTTCCAATTTTTCTTTTTGCTAATAATTCTATTTTGATTATTAATTCATATCATAAGGGATATGAGTTTAGTGACAACATTATTAATGGTATAGAAAAAACATTATATAGTCATACAGATATTGATTTAAATATTTTATATATGGATTCTAAAAGAGTTACTTCAGAAGAGTATTTAAATAGTTTGGAGAAGTTATATAAAGTACAGTTAAAAAACAGAAAATATGATTTAATAATTGCTGTTGATAGGTTTGCATACGATTTTGTTTTGGATATATACAATGACTTTTTTGATGATGAGCCCATACTTGCAGTTGGAATTGAAAATTTCTCCCAAGAAAAAGCTAAAAACTATGGGGTGGAAGATAAAGTTTCTGCCTTACTTGAAAGAAGAGATCTCCAAGGAAATGTAGACATTATTCGTACAATTTTTCCAAGTATGAATAAACTTTATATTATAAATGATAAAAGTCTAAATGCTCTACATACTGAACCACTTATAAATGAATTAATTGATAATTTTAATGGAAGTTTTGATTTAAAATATATAAAAGAGGATAGCTTAGAAGATTTGAGAAAAAGATTTTCTAAAAAAGAGGAATCTAGTGCGGCACTTTTTATAAGGTTTTATAAAAATACAAATGGTGAATTAAATAAAAACCAAGAGATAGCAGATTTTATAAAAGATGCAAAGATTCCAATTTTTGTTACAGATTCTTTATTTATAAAAAAAGGAGCAACTGGTGGAAAAGTTGTTGATTTATATAGATTTGGAATTACTTCAGGAGAAATGGCTTTAGACATATTAGCTGGAAAGCCTCATAAAGTTGTAATATCTGATGATTTATATTATATTTTTGATTCAACTAAATTGGGAGAATTTACTCTTCCAGTGGAAGCTCTTAAAGTTCCATATGAGTTGGTAAATAAAAGATTGACTTATTATGATAAACATAGAGGATTTATTAATTTTGTCTTTACTATTTCACCTTTTTTAGTTTTTCTTATTTTAGGTTTGATTCATAACATATATATGAGAAAGCAGGTTGAAAAAGATTTAAGAAGTAGAATTGAATTTGACGAAACCCTTTTAAATGCAATTGAAAGTCCAATTTTTTGGCAAGATTCAAAAGGGATAATTGTTGATTCAAATAATACTTTTTGTAGATTGGTTGAGGTTGAGTGCAAAGATTTATATGGAAAAAGACTTGAGGATTTTAAAGATAATATAAAAGTTTCAAAAGTAATAGAAGTATTAGAAAAATATAGACAAAATGAAGATGAAAATTATGAGTTTCATTATGAAGATACTTTTGGTAAAAATAGAATTTATCTTCTTAAACAAGAGCAGTTTAAAGATAAAAAAAGTAGTGCAGAGGGTTATGTAACTATTTTTACAGATATTACAAAAGAGAAAGAGATAGCTTTAGAACAACAAAAAAATAGACAGTTTGTAATTCAACAAAGTAAATTAGCAGAGATTGGTGAAATATTTTCTTCTATTGCACATCAATGGAAATCACCCCTTGTGGAAATAACCGCAATTGCTCAAGAACTATTTTATACAAAAAACTGTAAAGATATAAAAGAAGATGATAGTTTTGTAAAAGATATTATGCATCAAGTAACCTATATGACTGATACAATTAATGATTTCCAAAAATTTATAATGCCTTCAAATAAAAAAATTAATTTTAATATTGAAGAAGCAATAAAATCTATGCTTCAAATTGTCCATCATAATATGAAGTATAATAATATAAAAATAAGTCTAAATATAGAAAAGAATACAAATCTTAATGTATATGGGTATAAAAATGAGTTTATGCAATCTTTTTTAAATATAATAAACAATGCAAAAGATGCACTTTTAAATAAAGATTATAAAGATAGAAAAATTGATATTAATTTGTTAAATCATGGTGACCATCTAATAATAACTATAAAAGATAATGCAGGTGGGATTAAAGATGAAAATCCATATAAAATTTTTGAACCATATTTTACAACTAAAGAGGATGGTCATGGTATTGGTCTTTATATGACTAAAGTTATTATTGAAGATAAAATGGATGGACAAATTTTTGTTAAAAATGTAGAGGATGGAGCAATGTTTACTATAAGATTAGGACAAAAAGTATGAAAATTTTAGTTTTAGAAGATAATGAAAGATTGTCAAATGTTATAAAACAAGCATTAGTTGCAGAAGGATATACTGTTGATTGTTTTTTTGATGGAGATGATGCTTCAGAAGCTTTAGGAAACGGTTATTCATGTTTTATTTTAGATATAAATGTTCCTAATCTTGATGGAATATCTATTTTAGAGTATATAAGATATAACCATAGTACAATACCTGTTATTATCATTAGTTCAAATCATGATTTAGAAAAAATACAAAAGTCTTATGAAAAAGGGTGCGATGATTATCTAAAAAAACCTTTTTATATTTTAGAACTTGTCCAAAAGGTTAAAAAACTTTGTGTTGTAAAAAAACAATATTTAAATTTTGATGAAGAGTATAAGTATGATTTTATAAATCATAAACTTTTTAAAAATGATTTAGAGATTGAACTTACTAAAAAAGAGATTTTATTTTTAGAACTTTTTTCATCAAACTTACACCATGTAGCAACATACGATGAGTTGGAAGAATATGTATGGGAAGGTGAAGAAACTACACTTGTAAATATAAGGTCAATGATAAAAAGATTAAGAAAAAAACTTCCTGGGGATCGTATTGTTATAGTAAAAGGTATGGGATACTCTCTAAATAAAAATGTGACATTGTGTTAGTAAAAAGCCTTAGAAAAATCTAAGGCTTTTAGTAGGACGATTAAATTCATTTTGTTAAGAAGCTTGTATAATTTTTTCTTGTGTCACCTCCTGAATTAGATTAAAACACATACTAAATAGCTCTCCATTTAGCAGGCCCAGTAGTATGAATAGAGTTACCTTCTGTGTCAACAGCAACAGTAACAGGCATGTCTTTTACCTCAAACTCATAAATAGCTTCCATTCCCATCTCTTCAAATGCTAATACTTTTGCATCTTTAATTGATTGTGAAATTAAATAAGCTGCTCCACCTGTTGCAATTAAATACATAGATTTATACTCTTTGATTAAATCAATTGTTGGTTGCTTTCTTTCAGCTTTACCAATCATTCCCATGATTCCAATTTCCATCATGTCTTTTGTAAATTTATCCATTCTTGTAGATGTAGTAGGTCCAGCAGGTCCAACTTTCTCATCTCTTACTGGATCAACTGGTCCAACATAATAAATAAATCTGTCTTTTAAATCTACTCCATTTGGAAGTGGTTTATTTGCATTTTTATATTCAACTATTTTTTTATGAGCTGCATCTCTTGCAGTTAAGATTTTTCCAGATAATAGTAATGTATCACCTGATTTAAACTCTTGTAGTTTCTC
Source organism: Halarcobacter sp. (assembly GCF_963675975.1). Taxonomy (NCBI): domain Bacteria; kingdom Pseudomonadati; phylum Campylobacterota; class Epsilonproteobacteria; order Campylobacterales; family Arcobacteraceae; genus Halarcobacter; species Halarcobacter sp. The sequence continues at coordinate 1,098,455 of NZ_OY780939.1, forward strand.
TTTTGTTAAATCTTCAATATTTACTTTCTTAATAGTATCCATTGGTAATTCAATATCTGGCCAAAGGTCTAAATCTGGTTTCTCAAATTTAGCTGCTCCATTACCATCTAATTCAAAATGAATATGTCTAGTAGCTGCACAGTTTGGAATCATAGCTACTGGTAATGAAGCGGCGTGACATGGGTAATCTAAGATTTTTACATCTAATACAGTTGTGATACCACCAAGTCCTTGTGCACCAATACCAATTTTATTGATATCTTCATATAGTCTTAGTCTTAACTCTTCAACTGCATTTTGAGGTCCTCTTTCTTTAAGTTCATGAATATCAACATGACCCATTAAAGCTTCTTTAGCCATAAGCATTGCTTTTTCTGGATTTCCACCAATACCAATACCTAAGATTCCTGGAGGACACCATCCAGCTCCCATTTGTGCTACATTATCCATAACCCAAGTATAGATATCATCAGATGGATTTAAAACAGTGAATTTAGATTTATTTTCACTTCCTCCACCTTTTGCTGCAACTGTGATCTCTATTTTATCTGAGTTATCTACACTATAGTGGATTACTGCTGGAGTATTATTTTTTGTATTTTTTCTTTCACCTGCAGGATCACTTACAATTGAGTATCTTAGAGTATTATCTGGATGAGTATAACCTTGAGCTACACCTGCGTTGATAATATCTTCTAATTCATTTGTGATATCAAGCTCGGCTTTTGTACCTATTTTTATAAATACATTTACACTTCCTGTATCTTGGCACAAGGGTCTATGACCCATTGCACACATTTTTGAGTTTATTAATATTTGTCCGATTGCATTTTTTGCTGATTCACTTTTCTCTTTTTCATATGCTTCAACCATCCCTTTTACGAAATCTTCTGGATGGTAGTACGAAATATATTGTACTGCATCTGCTATACTTTGTTTTATATCTTCTTGTGTAATTTTAGCCATAATATTCTCCTTATGAACCTTGCACTGTTGCAAGTTTTCTTCTCATATAGGCGATTTTATTTTGTAATGGTAAGTGTTTAGGGCAAGTATCTTCACAACCTAATAGTGTCATACATCCAAAAATACCATTATCATCACCAACTAATTCATAATAATCATCAGCTGTTCTCTCATCATGTGGGTCACACTCAAATCTTGCAACCCTATTTAATCCAACCGCACCTACAAAGTCTTCTTTAATAAGTTTTGTACCACAACCTGCAACACAACATCCACACTCAATACATCTGTCAAGTTCAAATACTGCATCTGCAACTTCTGGTTCAATTGGCTCTTCAATTGCTGCAATATCAGTCTCTTTAGAAGTGTGAATCCAAGATTCAACTCTTTTACTCATCTCATCCATCCAAACCCCAGTATTAACTGAAAGGTCTTTGATTAGTTTAAATGTAGGAAGAGGTAAAAGAATAATCTCATTTGGTAAATCTTTTGTTAATGTTCTACAAGCTAACTTTGGTCTACCATTAATCATCATTGCACAACTTCCACAAATACCTGCACGACATACAAAGTCAAAGCTAAGACCTGCATCCATCGTTTCTCTGATTTGTGTAAGAGCAAGATAGATTGTCATACTATCTGCTTCTTGAATTTTATACTCTTGGAAATACCCTCTTAGTTTTTCATCTTTATTTTGTGGATCGTATCTAAGAACCTTGATTGTTAACTCTCTAGACATTACTCATCTCCTAATCTTACATTTTTTCTTTTGTATTCACTTTGTAATTCAAATGGCATTAAAGCTTCTTGGATTTGATATCTGTCTTTACCTTCAGCTTCCATTTTCTCTTTAATATCATCAACCTCTTGTTGTCTAACTGCACTTAAAGGGTTTTCTATTAGATTACCTTTTGCTCCATAACCTCTAAATCCAGGAGGAATTTCCATTTTCATAATATCTAATGGCTCATATTCAACTGTAGGCATAGTATCACCCTCTACCCATGATGTAATAGTTCTTTTTAACCAGTTTTCATCATCTCTTTTTGGATAATCTTCTCTTGTATGAGCTCCCCTTGATTCTGTTCTGTCAAGTGCACCTTTTGCCACACAAAGTGCAACTTTTAACATCATTGGAACTCTATATGCTTCTTCTAGTTCTGGGTTTGCACTTAATTGTTTATTTTTTACAGCTACATTTTTAGATTTTATATATAACTCTTCTAACTCTTTAACTGCTTTTGCAAGACCTTCACCATCTCTAAAAATACCTACATACTCTTGCATGATTTTTTTCATTCTATTTTTAATTTTGAAAACATCTTCACCAATATTTTTAGAAACTAACTCTTTCATATAACTTTCTTTTTCGAAAACAAATTTTTCGATAATTTCTGTTTTAATATCGATTTGATTTTCTATACAATAATCAGCAAAATAGTTACCTACAATCATACCTGCAACAACAGTTTCAGATACTGAGTTACCACCAAGTCTATTAAATCCATGCATATCCCAACAAGCAGCTTCACCAGCACTAAACAGTCCAGCTAAAGTTTGTGACTCACCAGTTGGTTTAGTTCTAATACCACCCATAGAATAGTGTTGCATTGGGTGAACTGGTGCCCATCCTTTTTTACCTTCATCTGCTGGGTCAATCCCTGCAAAATATTCACAAATCTCTTGAACATCTCTTAGATTTTTTTCAATATGTTCTCTACCTAAAATAGAGATATCTAACCAAAGGTGTGTACCGTATGGTGATTCTACACCTTTACCTTTTCTCATATGTTCCATCATTCTTCTTGATACAACATCTCTTGAAGCTAGGTCTTTTTTCTCAGGTTCGTAATCTGGCATAAATCTGTGTCCATCTACATCTCTTAGAACACCACCATCACCTCTACAACCTTCAGTTAATAAAATACCTGATGGGAAAAGTGGAGTAGGGTGAAATTGTACAGCTTCCATATTTCCAAGTTTTGCAACACCTGTTTCTAAAGCAATAGCAGTACCAATACCTTCACAGATTACTGCATTTGTAGTAATTTCATATATTCTTCCATATCCACCAGTTGCTATTAGAGTACCTTTTGCAACATATGCAGCAATTTCACCTGTAATTAAATCTCTAACAACTGCTCCATAACATCTATTATTGTGGTGGATTAAAGCAATAGCTTCTTTTCTATCTTCAATATTTACATCTAATTTTAATGATTCATTTGCAACTGCAAATAACATAGTATGGCCTGTTGCATCAGATGTATAACATGTTCTCCATTTTTTTGTACCACCAAAATCTCTTGAGTTGATTAAACCATGTTTATTATCATCTTCAAAAATTGTTGTTCTTTTTGTATTGATAACTGCTTCATGATTACCTTTTTTAATTCTTGTCCAAGGCACACCCCAAGCTGCTAATTCTCTTATTGCTTTTGGAGCTGTTGTTACAAACATTCTTGCTACATCTTGATCACATCCCCAGTCTGAACCTTTTACTGTATCAGCAAAGTGAACATCTTCATTATCACCTTCAGACATTTTTGCATTACCTAAAGATGCTTGCATACCACCTTGTGCAGCTGCACTGTGAGATCTTTTAACTGGAACTAAACTTAAAACTGTTGTACTTAAACCTTTTTGCGCAGCGGCAACACCGGCTCTTAGGCCTGCTAATCCACCACCGATTACTAATGCATCACAATATTTTATTTTCATAATATCACCCTTACTTTTTAATTATTTCTATAGTATCTGTTGGATTATATTTCATTGGAAGATGATCTGCTCTTTCAATACCTATTTTGATATAAGCTAAAAGTGTAACTGCACCTAAAGTTAAGAAAAAGATACTTACATATTTTTTTGCTTTAAGCATTTTTGCTCTAGTTTCTTTTGGATTTTCTCCATCAAACCAACCCCATTTCATAGCAGCTCTATAAAGTCCAATTGAACCATGAAGTTCAACACAGATTAATAAAACCATATATAAAAGCCACATATTTTCACTTACAACTCTGTGTGCACTAGCATATGGTCCGATATTTTCAGGTTGTGTAAACATTATATATAAGTGAATCATTGCTGCAAACATCATAATAAATCCACTAATCCATTGAAACATCCACATAGAAGTATCTGTGTGTTTCATCATTTTAGAGTGTTCTCTTATTCTAAGATATGCTCTATACGATGTTGGAAATTTTCTTACACCTAAAATTGCATGTACAATAAAAATTGCTGTAATTACACCAACAAATACACTAACAATGATAGGAAGACCTCCATCAAAGATGAAATCTAATTCAAACATCTTTGTTACTGTATACATTGTTTTCTCACCAAAAAGAATAGTAGAAACAAAAAACATATGTGCCATCATAAAAATAGCAAGTAACACACCTGAAGCTGTTAAAGCTTTATCAAGTTTTGCAGGAATTCTACTTTTCTTACCTTCTTCATTGATGCCTGTAAAGGCCTCTATAACTTTGTCCATTTCTTCTCCTTTAAGAGTTTTTCTTATTTCATAGGGAGAAGTTTACAAATGTAAAATGACTTTAAAGTGGTATTTAATATAAATTTTTAATTTTTATTTTATTTTTAGTACAAGCAAAAGCTTGTACTATTTTTTGAAGTATCTGTTAGTTTCTTCAGTTATAACTTTAGAAAGAAGAAGTAGTGCTATTAAGTTAGGAATTGCCATAAGACCATTTGCAAGGTCTGAAAAATTCCATACAAGTTTTAATTCTGTCATTGCTCCAACTACAATAAAACTAACAAAAACGATTCTATAAAGTTTTATTGATTTTGAACCAAATATATATTCAAAAGCTCTTTCTCCATAATAAGACCAACCAAGTATTGTTGAGTACCCAAATAATACTGTAGCAATTACAATAACAATTGAACCAAAATCACCCAAAAAGAAATTAAAACTTTTTAAAGTTAAGTCTCCTGCACTTCCACCAGTTGTCCATATCGGAGCCATAAGAATAATAACAGCAGTCATTGTACATACAAGTAAGGTATCAATAAAAGTTTGTGTCATGGAAACTAAAGCTTGTTTAACTGGATCATCAGTTTTAGCTGCAGCTGCTGCAATAGGAGCAGAACCAAGACCTGATTCATTTGAAAATACACCCCTAGCAATACCGTATCTAATAGCTGCTGCAACAGCTGCACCAGCAAAACCACCACCAGCTGCTATTGGGTTAAATGCATGATAAAAAATTAAATAAAATGCATCACCAACTTTGTCAAAGTTAGTAACAATAATACTCAATGAAGTAATAAGGTATACTATAATCATGAATGGTATTAAAAAAGAAGTTGTTTTTCCTATTGATTTAATACCACCAATAACTACAAAAGATGTAATAGTAAGTAGAACTACACCTGTAATCCAAGTTGGTATGTCAAATTGTGAATATATAGCATTTGCAACTGCATTTGATTGGGTCATATTTCCTATACCAAATGAAGCGATAACAGTAAATAATGCAAAGGCAAAAGCTAATTTGTGCATTTTTAAACCATTTGCTAAATAATACATAGGTCCACCTTTATACCCATGTTTACCTTTCTCTCTATATTTAACAGCTAAAATTGCTTCTGAATATTTTGTGGCCATACCAACTAAGCCAGTAACCCACATCCAGAATACTGCACCAGGACCTCCAAATGTGATAGCTGTAGCTACACCAACAATATTTCCTATTCCAACTGTTGCCGCAAGTGCCGTCATAAGAGCTTGAAAATGTGATATATCACCTTTGGCACTTTTTTCTTTTTCAAATATAAGTTTTACTGCATGACCTAAGGCCCAAAACTGCATACCTTTTAATCTTATAGTTAAATATAAACCTGTTCCAACTAATAGTACAAGCATGGGAACACCCCATACAAAACCGGAAGCTGAAGATATAAATTTGTCTAGTAATTCCATTATAATACCTTTATTTAGAAGTCTGTATAATACCTTAAAGTAAGTTAAAAAAATATCAATAAATAATAATCAAAGTATTTTTTCAGAAGAAATGTTGTTAAATACGATAAAATTTACTAAAGGAAAATAATTATCCTCAATAATAGTTTTAATTAATCTATTACTTAATTAAAATTTAGTATCATTATGCCCTTATAAAAAAGTGCATATGTGGATTACATTTTTTATTTTAGTATAATAAACAAAAGGATGAATTTATGTTAGATTTAGCAATTATTGGTGGTGGTCCAGCTGGGCTTACTGCAGGTTTATACGCAACTAGAGGTGGTTTAAAAAATGTAACGATGTTTGAAATGGGTATGCCTGGTGGACAAATTACTGGAAGTTCTGAAATCGAAAACTATCCAGGTCAAGGTAGTATCATGTCTGGTATGGATTTAATGCAAAACTGGCCAGAGCAATGTCAAAAATTTGGTTTAAAACATGAGATGAATCAAGTTTCTAAAGTTACAAAAGAGGGTGATGTTTTTACTGTTACAACTGCAGATGGTAAAACACAAGAAGCAAAATCTGTATTATTGGCAACAGGTTCTGTTCCTAGACGTGCTGGATTTGAGGGTGAAGATAAATTCTTTGGTAGAGGAATCTCTACTTGTGCAACTTGTGATGGTTTCTTCTACAAAGGTAAAGAGGTAGCTTTAATTGGTGGTGGTGATTCTGCTTTAGAAGAAGCTGTTTACCTTTCAAAAATTTGTTCAAAAGTATATTTAGTACATAGAAGAGATACATATAGAGCAGCGCCAAGTACAATTGAACATATGAAAGCTTGTGAAAATATTGAAGAGGTTTCTAATGTAACTGTTGAAGAAGTTTATGGTGATATGTCAGGAGTTACTGGTCTTAAAGTAAAAAGCAAAGAGTCTGGAGAAATCAGAGATTTACCAGTTCCTGGTGTATTTGTTTTTGTTGGAAGAGATGTTTTAAATGAGCCTTTAAAACAAGATGATGGTTCTTTCCTTTGTGATGTAAATGAACAAGGTGAAATTATAGTAGATTTAAAAATGAAAACTTCAGTTCCAGGTTTATATGCAGCAGGTGATGTTAGAATTGATGCAGCGAAACAAGTTGTTTGTGCGGCAGGTGATGGTGCAACAGCAGCAGTAGATATTATAGAATATTTAGGGTAATAATTTAGACTTCAAAGTCTATAAAATAAGGATAAATTAGATGGTTAATGTAGGTATTGTAGGTAGTACAGGTAGAGTAGGTTCACTTTTAATTGATGATTTAGCATTAGATGAAAATGCAAATTTAAAAGCTTGTCATGTTTTTGATGAATTAAAGAAGAGTGTTCCAGAAGGGACAGTTGTGACTAATGATATGAGAGTTTTATTAGATTCTTGTGATGTTATAATTGATTTTTCAGCTCCTGCAGCTACACAAAGCTTACTTGAAGAGGTTGTAGAAAATGGTGGAAAACCATTAGTTATTGCTACAACTGGATTTAATAAACATCAACAAAATTTACTTATTGAAGCTTCTAAAAAAGTTCCAGTATTATATGCAACAAACATGAGTTTAGGTGTTGCAGTACTAAATAAATTAGTTTCATTGGCAAGTAAAGCACTAAGAGATTTTGATTGTGAAATAGTTGAGCAACATCACAGATATAAAGTTGATTCTCCATCAGGAACAGCTTTAACACTTGCAGAGCATGCAGCAAAAGCTAGGGACTTAGATCTTGATGCTGTAAGAGTTTCTGGAAGAGATGGTGTAATTGGTGCAAGAACAAAAGATGAAATCGGTGTTATGAGTTTAAGAGGTGGAGATATTGTTGGAAGACACACAGTTGGTCTATACAATGATGGTGAGTTTATTGAGCTTCATCACACAGCAACTTCAAGAAACACTTTTTCAAGAGGTGCAATTAAAGCTGCAAAGTGGCTAGTTAATCAGGAAGCTGGTTTATATTCAATTAATGACTGTTTAGGTCTATAAGAAGGTTTAGTATGTGTGCAATAGTTGGTATTTATGGTAATGATAACGCTGCAAGGTTGGCTTCTTTAGCTCTATTTTCAATGCAACATAGAGGTCAGGAAGCAACTGGTATCTCTTCCTCTTGTGAAGGGAAAATTTATACTAAAAAAAATAGTGGATTAGTTTCAGAAGTTTTTACTGATGAAGCTTTAAAATATTTAAAAGGTGATATGGCAATTGGTCATAATAGATATTCAACTGCAGGAAGCGATTCAATCTTAGATGCACAGCCTGTATTTGCTAAATATAGCCTAGGTGAAATCTCTATTGTACACAATGGAAATCTTATAAATAAAGAAGAAGTTAGACAAGAACTTATTGATAATGGTGCTATCTTTCAAACTGGAATGGATACAGAAAATCTTATTCATCTTATTGCAAAAAGTAATAAAGGTAGATTAAGAGATAGAATAACTTCTGCTTTAGAAAAGACTATTGGTGCTTATTGTTTTATTATTCAATCTAGAAATAAACAATTTGTTATTAGAGATAGATATGGTATTAGACCTTTATCTTTAGGAAAATTAAAATCTGGTGGATATATTGTTGCTAGTGAAACTTGTGCATTTGAACTTGTTGATGCTGAGTTTGTAAGAGATATTAATCCAGGTGAAATGTTAATATTCTCTAAAAAAGCTGAACCAGAATCTATTCAATTATTTGAACCAGAATTTAGACCTTGTGCCTTTGAATATGTATATTTTGCTAGACCAGATTCTGAAATTGATGGTAAAAATGTTTACAATACAAGAGAAAATATGGGTAAAGCCCTTGCTCAAAATGATAAAGCAAAAAACATAAAAGCAGATATGGTAATACCAGTTCCAGATTCAGGAGTTCCAGCAGCATTAGGATATGCCCAAGAGAGTGGAATATCTTTTAAATATGGAATTATCAGAAACCACTATGTGGGAAGAACTTTTATTGAACCAACTCAAGAGATGAGAAATATGAAAGTTAAAATGAAACTTTCACCAATGAGATCTTTAATAAAAGGTAAGTCTTTACTTGTAATTGATGATTCTATTGTTAGAGGAACTACTTCAAAAAGAATAGTTAGAATGCTTAAAGAAGCTGGAGCTAAAGAGGTTCACTTTAGAGTTGCAAGTCCAGAGATAAAATTCCCAAATTTTTATGGAATTGATACCCCTTCAAAAGAGGAGTTAATTTCACATAGAATGACAAAAGAGGAAATTTGTGAATATATTGAAGCAGATTCATTAGAATATTTATCAATTGATGATTTAGTTAGCTCAATTGGAAATGGTAGAAACTACGCATTAGAAAGTTTTGATGGTGACTATTTCGTTACAAAATAAAACTAAAAAACAAACAAAAGAAGTACTTACTATAGGTAGGTACTTCAAAAAAAAGTTTAAAGAAAAAGTTTATAAAACCCCCATATCAATCTCAGGTTTTACATGCCCAAATATAGATGGAAGTGTTGCTAAAGGTGGTTGTACTTTTTGTGAAAATGATTCTTTCTCTCCAAACCTTCAAGAAAAAAAACCTAGTTTTAAATTAAATCCAAGGGTAAATGAAAATCCTTTTTTAGATAAGCAATTAATGCAATTAGAGATGCAATTTAATGCAACAAAACAAAGACTTGAAAATAAGTTTGGAGCTAAAAAATTTATTGTTTATTTTCAATCATTTACAAACACTTATGCCCCATTTGAAACCTTAAAAGCTTTATACTCTAAAGCACTTAGTTTTGACAATGTAATAGGGCTTTCTATTGGTACTAGAACCGATTGTATGACTGATGAGATATTAGACTATTTAGAAGATTTAGCAAAAGATAAAGAGATTTGGGTAGAGTATGGGATCCAGTCATTTTATGATAAAACCTTAGATAAAATCAATAGAGGCGATGATTCAGCTAATATGATTGAATGGATTAAAAAGACTAAACAAAGAGGATTAAATGTTTGTGGTCATTTAATCTATGGACTGCCTGATGAAACCCAAGAGATGATGTTAAACTCTTTTTATAAAACCCTTGATTTGAAAGTTGATTCTATTAAATTTCATCCTTTATATGTAGTTAAAAATACACTTCTTACAAAAGAGTATAAAAAAGGAAATTTCACACCTATTAGTGAAGAATTATATGTTGATACTGTTGTTAAATCAATTAAAAATTTACCTGATAATGTATCTGTTCAAAGGGTAACAGCTGGTATTGATGACAGTACGCTACTTTCACCTTTATGGTGCAAAAATAAACATAAACAAATAAAAAAAATAAGAGAAGGTTTATTAAAAGAGGGATTAAAATATTAAGAGAAAAACTCTCTTAATACTATTTAATTTTTAATAGATAGTCTACTACATTTTCAATAAATGCATCATGCTTTCTATCTTTTCTATATGCAATATATAGTTTTCTTGACATTTTGTGATTACCAATTCTTGACTCAAATAAAGCTCCCGCTTTAAGTAATGATTCAATTGCATTTCTTGATACAATAGAAACTGTTGGTCTTTCACTTTTGTCTGAATGTAAAACTGTTTGAACAATAGTTGTAGCACTTGTTACTTCACTTGTAACATCAAAAGTATCACAATCAGGATAATTAGCTTTATCTAAAGATTCTTTGAAAATCAGTCTAGTATGAGAATCAGGGTTTCTACACACCCACTTATATGATAATAAATCATCTGCTTTTGCTTTTGCTGGTAGCTCTTGGTTTGAGAAAATTACAATCTCATCATCCATCCATTCTCTATAAATGATATCCTCATCAGGAATATAGTTCTCAACTAAAGCCATATCAATTTTTTTGTCTAATAAGTCTTCAATTGCTTTATGAGATACAGATACATTTATCGATACATCGTTGTTGATATTCTCTTTTAGATTGTTTAAAAATCTAGGTAAAATATAATTTCCGATAATAAATGAAGCACCAAATACAAAAGTAACATCTTTATTCATAATTTTAAGTAATTCTTTTTCACCATTATTAACACATCTTTCGATTTTTTGGGCGATTGAATATAGCATTTGACCCTCTTTAGTAAGTCTAATACCATTTTTCTTTCTATCAACTACTTGTACATCAAGATAGTCTTCAATAAATTTCATTTGTTGTGTTACTGCAGGCTGAGAAATACCTAGTTTAGCAGATGCTTTAGAAAAAGATTTCTCTCTTACTACTGTTAAAAAAGTCTCTAATTTTGCAAAATCTGTTAACATCTTTGGTTACCTTTTATAATTTGTAATGATAATAATAACATTTGTTTATAAATAAAAATATTAAAGAAGAGTTAATTTATTGAATTTATGATATAATTTATATTTAATGGAGAGAAAATGTCGGAAAATTTTTTAAACTCACTTAATGAATCTCAGCAATCAGCAGCAAAACATATTGATGGTGCACTTCTAATTTTAGCAGGTGCTGGTTCAGGTAAAACAAAAACTATTACAACTAGACTTGCATATCTTATCTCAATAGGGATTGATCCAAGTTCAATATTAACTTTAACATTTACAAATAAAGCTGCAACAGAGATGAGAGAAAGAGCTTATTCTATGATAGATTCAACTACAGTGAATACTCCGCCTTTATTATGTACTTTTCACAAATTTGGACTACTTTTTCTAAAATTTCATATGAGTGAATTAGGAAGAAAAAATTCATTTATAATTATTGATAATGATGACAAAAAAAGAATATTAAAATCAATAGATAAAGAGATTACAACTTCACTTTTAGTTTCAGAAATATCAAAATACAAAAATACATTATTAACTCCAAGTGAAGCAAAAGCTGCAGCTCAATTAAAAATTTATCAGCAAATAGCAGATATATATGAGAAGTATGAAGCATATCTTTTAAAAAATAATTTAGTTGATTTTGATGACCTATTATTATTGCCTTATCTTATATTAGAAAAAAATGAAAATTTAGCAAAAGAGGTTAGTCAAAAGTATCAATATGTAATGGTTGATGAGTATCAAGATACAAATGAATTACAATATAAACTATTAAGAAAACTTTGTCATACCCATGATAATCTTTGTGTTGTTGGTGATGATGACCAATCTATTTATGGTTGGCGTGGTGCAACTATCAAAAATATATTAAATTTTGCAGATAATTTTAAAGATACTAAGGTAGTTAAACTAGAAGAAAACTACAGATCTACAGATACAATTTTAGAACATGCAAATCAGCTTATAGAACACAATAGAGATAGATTAGGAAAGAAACTAAAAGGTACTAGAGACAAGGGTGAAAGTGTAAAAGTTTATGAATCTCATGATGAAAATGAGGAAACAAGAAAACTTATTGATGATATTACCAGATTAGTTTCAAGGGGTGAATCTGCTAAAGATATTGCAATATTATTTAGAGTAAATGCCTTATCAAGATCTTTAGAAGAGGGCTTTAATAAAGCAGGAATCAATTATAGACTTATAGGTGGTATGAAATTCTATGAAAGAGCAGAAATAAAAGATTTAATTGCTTATTTTAGAATTCTTACTAATTCAACTGATAACTTCTCTTTTAAAAGAATTGTAAATAAACCAAAAAGGGGAATTGGAAAAACAACTATTGATAAACTTGAAGCTAAATCAATAGAAACTAAAAAACCAATTTTTACTATTATTGAAGAAAGCTCTCCTGATGAGTTAGCAACAATTGTAGGGAAGAAAAACTCAAGAACATTAAAAGTATTTATTGCTTCAATTATGGATTTAAGAGATATTTTGGATGAATCAAAAATGAGATTTCTAGATACCTTTGAAGATACCTTTGATTATAGAGCTTCATTTGATAATGTACCAGATGGATTTGATAGACAAGCAAATATTGATGAGTTTTACGGATATATCAGAGACTTTTTTATACAAAATCCCCACTTAAATTTAGAAGATTTTTTAAATGAAATAGCTTTAGAATCTGAACAAAGTGAATTAACAGAACAAGCTGTATCTATGATGAGTATCCACTCATCAAAAGGTTTAGAGTATAAACATGTATTTATTATAGGTTTAGAAGAAGGTTTTTTCCCGATTATTGGTGATGGAAGTGATATAGAAGAGGAAAGAAGATTAGGTTATGTAGCCTTAACTAGAGCTATGGATACACTTACTTTATCTTTTGTTCATTCTAGATTTTACAAAGGAAAAAGAGCGAACCTTCTTAAAAGTAGATTTTTAAGTGAATCTGGGCTTATAAAAGGTAGTCTTACTATTGAGAAGAACTCTGCTTATAAAAAAGGTGATTTAGTTCAACATAAAATATTTGGTATGGGAAGAGTACAAAAAGCCTCAAAAGCTGGAAAAGACCATAAATTAACAATTAATTTTGGTGGACAAATAAGAGATATTCTTTCATCATTTGTAGAGAAAATATAAGATATCGATGCAAAAAAAACTTTATGATAATAAGCAATTAAATAAATTAATTGTTGTAAAAAAACCAATATTTAGAAGTTCAAACTCATATCTAAATCAAATAAAAAGAAAATATCGAAATAAAAAAGCAGGATTTTCTGGTACACTTGATCCCTTTGCTTGTGGATGTTTAATTGTTGCATTTGGGCAATATTCTAAACTGTTTCAGTTTTTAAAAAAAACACCTAAAACCTATAGAACTGTTGTTTGGTTAGGGGCAAGTTCAGAATCACTTGATATTGAAAATATCATAGATATAAAAGATGAAAAAAAACTTAATGAAAAACTAGTAAAAAATGAGATTGAAAAACTAGTTGGTACCCATGAATATTATCCTCCTAAATTCTCAGCAAAAAAGATTGATGGGAAAAGAGCTTACGATTTAGCTAGAGAGGGAAAAGATGTTGAAATGAAAAAGTCAACTATGAATATATATGACACTAAATTTATCTCTTATAGACACCCTTTTATAACATTTGAAGCAAGTGTAAGTGAAGGCTCATACATTAGAAGTTTAGCTCAAATTTTACTTCAAAGACTAAATAGGGTAGGTACACTCTCTTTTTTAGATAGATTAAATGAGGGTGAATTTAAATTTGAAAATGAAAAAGATTTAAATCCAATTGACTACTTAGATTTAAAAGAAAACATCTATTTTGGAGATAAAAGTTATTTTGAAAATGGGAAGAAGATTCAAAAAAAATATTTTAAATATCAAGAAGATGGAAAATATCTAATTAGATTTGATACATTTTTTAGTATAATCCAAATAGAAAATGATGAAATCAAATATTTATTAAATAAGGTATTACTGGATGATTAAGCAGTCTTTTGCAAAAGTTAATGTATTTTTAAAAATCTCTGGAAAAAGAGATAATTATCATGAAATAGTATCTAGATTTGTAAGAGTGCCTTCTTTATACGATGTAATAAGTTTTGATGAGGGTAGATTTGAAGATTTTACCTTAGTTGGTAATTTTGGTTGTGAAACAAAAAAGAATACAATATATAAAGCCTATGAAAAGTTAAAAGATATATCACCAAAAGTTGAAGAGTATTTTAAAAAATATTGCGTAATAGTAAATAAAAGTATTCCAGAGTTTGCTGGACTTGGTGGTGGCAGTTCAAATGCTGCAACTTTTATGCTTATGGTAAATGAGGCTTGTACTTTAAATTTATCAAAAGATCAGTTAGCTACTATCGGTGTACAAATAGGTGCAGATGTTCCTTTTTTTATATATGAATATAATAGTGCAAATGTTACGGGAATTGGTGAGATTGTAGAAAAATTTGATGAAGAAGTTTTAGATTTTGAAATAATTACTCCAAAAATAGAGTGTAATACAGGTAAAATTTTTATGAGATTTAGAGATAAGTTTTATAAAGAGATAGATAATCAATTAAAAGATAAATTATTAAATCTTAAATCAAAAGAGATTTTATCATTATATAATATAGAAGAGGCAAATGATTTATATGAAGCTGCTTCAGATGTATATGAAAATTTAAAAAAATATGACAAAAATGGATATTTTTTTAGTGGAAGTGGTAGTTCATTTTTCAAGGTAAAATATGAGTAAAAAAGAAGTAAAAAAAAATTTAGTATTTAAAAATAAAAAAGCTTTTCATGATTATGAAATATTAGATACAATGGAAGTTGGAATAGTACTTGAAGGTAGTGAAGTTAAGGCTGCTAGAGATGGAAGAGTTAACTTAAAAGATTCATTTGTAAGAATAATTAAAAATGAAGTTTTTGTATTAAATATGCATATCACTCATTTAAGTACAGCACATACAACTTTTAGACCAAATGAGAGAAGAGATAGAAAACTTTTATTACATAAAAAAGAGATTGAAAAGTTATATTCTAAAGTAACAAAAGATGGAATAACTTTAGTTCCTCTTAAACTTTATTTTAATTCAAAAAACATGATAAAAATGCAAATTGCAACTGCAAGAGGGAAAAAACTTCACGATAAGAGAGAAGACTTAAAGCAGAAGACTCTCCAAAGAGACGTGCAACAAGCCTTAAAAAACTACAAATAATTAACCTAAGCTTAAAAAAAAATATTTGTTATATTAGTTAAAAAATTGTGTTAATTTTTTGTTAAATTTAAGTTTCTCTTCGATATGATTAGTTTGATAAGTGACAGAAAAGTGACTTGTAAAAAAATTAGTAGGAGGAGATTGATGCAAAACGGTGCACGAATCGAGTATGATTACTCAATTGCAAAAGCGTTTACATTTGCAACAATTCTGTTTGGTATCATTGGTTTAACGTTAGGTGTTGTACTTGCGTTTCAACTAGCATTTCCTGAGTTAAATAATTTAGCTGGGGAGTATGGTACTTTCAGTAGATTAAGACCTTTACACACTAATGGTGTTGCATTTGGTTTTACTATGAGTGGTATCTTTGCTACATGGTATTATGTAGGTCAAAGAGTATTAAAAGTATCTCTAAAAGAGTCACCATTTTTATTAGCAGTAGGTAAACTACACTTTTTAGTTTATTTTATTACTATTCTTTTAGCTGTAGTTACACTATTTGCAGGTATTACTACATCAAAAGAGTATGCTGAAATTGAATGGCCTTTAGATATTCTTGTTGTTGTTTTCTGGGTATTATGGGGTATTGGAATATTTGGACTAATTGGTATTAGAAGAGAGAGAACATTATATATCTCTTTATGGTATTACATTGCATGTTTCATAGCTGTTGCAATGTTACACTTATTTAATAACTTAGAAGTTCCAACTATGTTAGTATCTGGTTATGGTTCATGGATTCACTCTGTATCTATGTATGCAGGAACAAATGATGCCTTAGTTCAATGGTGGTATGGACACAATGCGGTTGCATTCGTATTTACTACACCAATTATTGCTATGATTTATTATTTCTTACCAAAAGAGTCTGGACAAAATGTTTACTCTTATAAGTTATCTATCTTAGCATTCTGGGGATTAATGTTTGTATATTTATGGGCTGGTGGACACCACTTGATTTATTCAACAGTTCCAGACTGGATGCAAACTATGGGTTCTGTAATGTCAGTTGTTTTAATTTTACCATCATGGGGATCTGCTATTAATATGCTTTTAACTATGAAAGGTGAGTGGCAACAATTACAAACTAATACACTAATTAAATTTATGGTATTAGCTTCAACATTCTATATGTTATCAACAATTGAAGGTCCTATTCAATCAATTAAATCAGTTAACGCAATTGCTCACTTTACTGATTGGATTCCAGGTCACGTTCACGATGGTGTTTTAGGATGGGTTGTATTTATGATTATGTCAGCACTATTCCATATGGCACCAAGAATGTATGGAAGAGAGATTTATTCTAAATCATTATTAGATACACAATTCTGGTTACAAACAACTGGTATTGTTTTATACTTTACGTCTATGTGGATTGCAGGTATTACACAAGGTATGATGTGGAGAGCTTATGACGAATATGGTTCATTAGTTTACTCTTTTATTGATACAGTAACTGTTTTACATCCATACTATACAATTAGAGCTGTTGGTGGGTTATTATACCTAATTGGATTCTTTATGTTCGCATACAACATGTACAAAACTGCAACTGCAGGTAGAGTGCTTGATAAAGAACCAGTAAATGCTTCGCCAGTAGCAGCATAAGAAGGAGGTTTATTATGTTTCATTGGTTTGAACAAAGACCGTTTTTCTTTTCGGTACTGTTATTTATATTCGTTGCATTTGCAGGTATTGTTGAAGTAATTCCTGATTTTGCAAAACAATCAAGACCTACTGTTGGTACAAAACCATACAGTTTATTAGAGTTAGCGGGTAGACATGTTTATATTAAAGATTCTTGTAATGCTTGTCACTCACAATTAATTAGACCATTCAAGTCAGAAACTGACAGATATGGTATGTATTCATTATCTGGTGAATACGCATATGATAGACCATTCTTATGGGGATCAAAAAGAACTGGTCCAGACTTAATGAGAGTTGGTAATTATAGAACTACAGATTGGCATGAAAATCACATGATGGAACCAGCGTCAGTTGTTCCTGGATCAATTATGCCAGCATATCCGCACATGTTCTCTAACATGGCAGACTTAGATACTGCATATGCTGAAGCTTATACAGTTAAAACTGTATTTAATACACCATATGATGTAGATTTAGATGGTGATGGAAAAGTTGATGTTGAGTTAGGTGATTATGAGTCAGCTATCGCTAAAGCTAAAGAAGAAGCTAAAGCTATTGCTGCTGATATGAAAAATCAAGCTGTAAAAGATGCCGTAGCAAACGGTCAAGTTCCTCAAATTGTTGCATTAATTGCATATTTAAATTCTTTAAAATAAGAGGTTAAAATGGATCAAGAAGCTTTACTTACGTTCCAAGGTTATGCGAAGTTTTTCCTAATCTTGGCAGTATTTATTATATTTTATTCTTACGCTTATTCTATCTATAAAAGGCAGAGAAAAGGTGAAAGGGATTTTGAAAAATATTCAAATATAGTACATGATGATACAGCTTCTTCTGATCCTCTCGAAAAAAGAAAAGAAGAAAAAGAGAATAAAGAGAAGGAGAAATAAGATGAAATCTATGGTTATAGGTGGAATTATTCTTATCATCGCTTTAATAGCAGGAACTTACATTGTTGCAGGTGATGCTTTTGACAGCGGTGATTATATTAATAGTTTAACATTTTTAGGTGCTATTGCAATTATCACTATTACTGTTTTTGTTGCGCTTAAATATGTAAATCAAATTAAAAATGATACAGCTAGTGGTGAATTAGCTGAAGAAAAATGGGATGGTATTGGTGAGTATAAAAACCCAATTCCTACTGGATGGGGACTTGCATTTATTGGAACAATGGTTTGGTTACTATGGTACTGGACTGTTGGTTATCCAACAAATGGTTTCTCTCAAATTGGTCAGTACAATGAAGAAGTAAATGATTACAATGCAAAATTTGTTTCAAAATGGGAAAATCCATCTGAAGAAACACTTACTGCAATGGGTCAATCAGTATTTTTAGTACAATGTGCACCTTGTCATGGAGTTGATGCTGAAGGTATCAATGGAAAAGCACAAAACTTAACACAAAGAATCTCTAAAGAATCTGTTGAGTATGTTATTAAAAATGGTTCAAATAACTTAAAAGATGCATATCCTGCTGGTATGCCACCTATGATGTTAACTGAGCAAGCTGATATTGATGCAGTTTCTTCATATGTTGCTGGTGGATTCCAAGGTGAACAACCAGCTGCTTTTGCAGTTTGTGCTGGATGTCACGGTGTAGATGGTAAAGGTATGGCTTATGTTGGTCCAAATATTAGAGAATATGATGATGCGTTAGTATTATCAGTATTAACTAATGGTAAAAAAGGTCATATTGGTGAAATGCCAAGCTTCAAAGGTAGACTTAATCCAACACAAGAGAAAGCACTTGCTGCTTACATTAGAAGTATAGGAGAGTAATTATGGCTGGAAATACAGAAATGAACGACAATGAAAGAGGATTATTTTCTCTAGTACATGGTATTACAGGTATGTTAATTGCAGTAGTTTTACTTCTAACTATTTTAGTCGTATTAGGATACAATGCTGTAATTGTACAACAAAATGAAGCTCAAAATTTTTATAAAATTAATCAAGACCTAAACGGTTTAGAAGCTAATAGTCCTGATAACCATAAACAATATGAGTTAATTGGAAAATAAGGAGTAGATTATGGATAAAATTATTTGGGTTTTAATGGGTGTTATGGCAGTAGTATCTGTATACTTAGGTTTCTTTGATTCTACAAGAGTGTTTGTTGGTTAATGAGAAATTATAACTTTTTAAAAGTAGCAGCGGTTTCGTTGCTACTTTTTTTATCTACAAATATATACGCAAGCAAATTCATCTTAAATGATGGTGGAATAATTGACCAAAGAGCAATTGAAAAAATTGAACAAATTGGTAATGAATCTCAAACAAAACTTGGTGTAAATATTTATGTTTATGCTAATAAATCTCTAAATTTAAATGAAGATATTTCAACACAAGATAAAATTAAATATATAAAAGAGTATGAAACTAAAATCACTAAAGATTTAGTTAAACCTTATGTTCTTTTTACAATTGCATTAGATGATACTCATGTAAATTTAATTGTATCTTCAGAACTAAAAGATGTTATAGATAAAAATGATATTTTAAACGACTATGTAGTACCATTACTTGCTTCAAAAGATAAAAATTCTTTATTTGCAAAAGCTAGTGCCGCTATACTAAATGGTTATGCTGCAATTGCAGATAATCTTGCAGAATCTAAAAATGTAAAACTTGAAAGTAGTATAGGTAACTCAGGTAAAGTTGCTGGAACTATTTGGAAAGTATTTATGTATACACTTGTGGTAGTTGGGATTTTGCTTTATACTTTTGCTGTACTAAAAAGAAAAAAATAGGACGTTAAAATATGAAGAAGAGAAATTATTGGCCACTTTTTTTTATTGCAATATTTTCATTTGCATTTTCAATGATTATTTGGACAATTAAATCTGCAAGTAAAGTTCCAGTACACGATGATAAAAGTTTTTTAAGTTCTTATCATGATATTGATAGAGATTATAATAAAATTGCAACATCAAATATTAATTTTGAAAAAAAATATGATTTTACTCTTACAATTAATGGAAAAGTTTTCCCTTTAACTTATGCTGATATGTTTTTAGCTCAAAGAGCAATTGAGTTGAAATCTAAACATAAGGATCTATTTATATTTGGTAAAAACAGTATAAAAATTACTATATCAGATAAAAATAGTGAAAAAGTTTTAAAAAATTTAAATATAAAACTTATGGTTACTGTACCAACTAATGATAGTCATACTATAAACTTAAATTCTCAAGATTTTAATTTTACACAAGATGGCTATGAAGCTACGTTTGAATTACCATATAAAGGTAATTGGAACATTACAGGTAGTGTAGAAATTAACCAAGATTCAGGATATTTTTATATAAAATCAAATGCAATCTAGAACTAAACTATTAGTTTTCCCTACTTCTAGGGCCATAAGAGAATATGTAAACTCTCAAAAAGAGGAAAATATTCTCTTACCTTCAATAATTACAATTGATGAACTTTTTAAAAAATCTTTACTTTTTGAAAATAAAAAATATTTAGATGAAGATGAAAGATTTTTATATTTAAAAGAAGCTGTAAAAGATGTAAATCTTGAAGCTTTAGGCATATCATCCAGTTTTTCTTATTTTATAAAACAAAGTGACTATATATATAGATTTTTCCTAGAATTGGCAAGTGAAAGTGTTGATATAAATACTTTAAATAGTATTGATACATACGGATTTTACAGTGAACATTTAGAGATATTAAAACAGATCCAAATAAATTTTTTAAATATCTTAGATAGGGAAAACTTTGTTGATAGAATAAATTTTCATAAATATTACAAAATAAATAGTGAATTTATAAATAGATATGACGAAATTGAATTATATTTCGAAGGATATTTTACTAAATTTGAATTTGAGATAGTAAAAGACATATCTAAAAATACTAATTTAATTATCGAATTTATATATAATGAATATAACCAAAAGTCAATTGAAAAATTTATTGAAATAGGCTTTGATCTAGAGATTAATAATAAGTATAAAATAGATTTTTCTAATAAAAATATACTGTATAAAAACATAATTGAATCAAAAACTGATAATTTAGTACTTAAAGGATTTAGTTCTAGAATTAATCAAATAGCTTTTATAAAAAAATCTATAGTTGATTTAGTAAATAATGGTATTGATTCATCAAAAATAGCATTGATATTGCCAGATGAATCTTTTACCAGTTCAATATCTCTTTTTGATAGTGAAAAATATTTTAATTACGCTATGGGGTTAAATATTTACACTACTAATATGTATAGGATTGCAGATGCTATATATAATTATTTAAATGAAGATGAGTTAAAAAATATAAAAAATCTAGAGTTTTTAGAGTGTGATAAACTTTTTATAGATAAGCTTTTTAAATCTAATTGGAATAACAATATTACTGTAAAAATTTTTGAAGATATTATTGAATTTTTATTATCAAAAGAGAGTAATAAAGAATTAATAGAAAAGTTTAATGAGTTAGTATATAAGTTATATAAAATAATATTCTCATATGGAGATAAAATCACTTTAAAAGAAGCATATAAGCTTATATATCAACGTTTATGTAAAATAAGCCTAGATGATATTAATTCAGGAAAAATAACCGTTATGGGGCTATTAGAAAGCCGTATGATTAGTTTTGATGCTATTATAATATGTGATTTTAATGAGAGTTTAATTCCTAAAAGAAGTTTGAAGGATAAATTCTTATCAACAAATTTAAAAAGAAAAGCAAATTTGCCCACCGCTACAGATAGAGAAAATTTACAAAAATACTATTACCAAAAATTAATATCAAATACAAATAATGTTTATATCTCTTATTTAAAAAATGATAATGACCAAATTTCAAGATTTGCCAATTTAATATTTCCTGAAAAAATAGAAGATATTTTATATGATAATAACTATAAACACATATTATACAATAATATGAAAATAGAGCATTTTAATGAAAATATTGAAGTTGATATAGATCTATCTTCATTAACTTGGAGTGCAAGTTCTTTAAAGGAGTTTTTAGAGTGTAAAAGAAAATTTTATTTAAATCATATTCTTAAAATTAAAGAGCATGATATCTCTTTAAAACCTAAAGGGTATGAGTTGGGTAATATAGTTCATAACACATTAGAGGAGTATTATAAGCAAAATAATCATACCTATGATGTATTGATTGACATATTCAATAAAAACAGAAGTGATAATAGTTTTTTAAATCTTGATCTTGAGATATGGAAAAAGAGATTAATAGATTTTGTAGAAAAAGAGAAAAAAAGACTTGATACTGGTATAAATATTGTTTCATTGGAAGAAAGTTTTTTATTAGAATATAATGGGATTAAGCTTAGGGGAACTATTGATAGAATAGATAAATACAACGATACATATCTTGTTATAGATTATAAAACAAGTAGTAATTTAAAAGTTGATTCTAAAAGGGGATATGAGAAGGCTACAGACTTTCAGTTGGAGTTTTATTATATTGCTGTAAACAAGCTTTATAAAACAGATAAAATAAAAACATTTTATTATGATTTGTATGAGATGCAGTTAAAAGATGAGATTGTATTAGATGAAAAATTAGAACTATTGACTAATGTTTTTTCAAATTTTAAAACAGAAAATGTAAATTTCGATAAGTGTGAAAATCTTCAAACATGTCAGTATTGCATCTACAAAACAACGTGCAATAGATAAATTTTGCTATTGGATATTTTGTAAACAAAAAAGATATTTACATCATAAAAAAATATGTTAATATTTTATTGTTCTACTAAATTTTATAAATTTAAGAAAAACTTCTAAAGTTCTTTCTTAGATTTATATACAAAAATAAATCAAAAATTCGTTTTCATTTTCATTTTAAATTCTAAGTTAATCGTTTTATATTTTTTAGGCATAAAAAAAGGCTAGAGTAAAACTCTAACCTTTTTGAACTAAACTAAATAAGTTTATATTAGAAAGAGTATTGTACGTGAACTCTTCCCATGTTTCCATCTTCTTCAGAGTTGTCAACATTTAATTCACCGAATCTTACGTAAGTAGAGAAGTTTTTAGACATTTTGTATCCAATTTGAGCATAAACTTCATCAACATCAGATGCAGTTTTATAATCAGCTTCAGAATAGTAAACACCTAAGCTTAATTTGTCTGTTACGTCAGCAGTTGCATGAACATATAAGTATTCAGTATCAGCAGAACCATCAGCTGTTACTCTCCAGTGGTAATCCATATTTGTAGTAGCACCAGAATCAATATATACTAAACCACCTTCATCATCAGATTCACCATAAGCAACAAAACCAGAGAACATTCCGATATCAGCACTTAATCCTAATTGCCATAAAGCATTATCAAGAGTTGTACCTTCTAAATCTAAAGAAGAGTATCTAGCGAATGGAGATAATTTAACAGCACCTAAGTCAAATGATCCACTTAAACCAACAGTATATGCATCAAATACATCATCTAAGTCAGCATAGAATGCGTCTGCACTAACACCTGCAAATGAAGCCATTGCACCAATTACATAAATGTCATTTTCACTATAAGCACCTAACTCAGATTGATCAAAGTTAGTTTGGTTAAAGTATGCACCAACTAAAGTAGCAGGTCCAAATGTGTAAGCAGCAACGATACCAGTACCAGTTTGCTCATCACCCATAGCATCTCTAGCTACAGTCCATGGAGTAGCAATTCCTTGTTTACCAACAGTTACTGATAAACCTTGTACACCTGTATAAGTAAAGTTTACTTCAGAAAGAGTAACGTTAACTTGTCCATCACCATCATTTGATGTTCCTAATCCGATTGCATCATTACCAAATCCAGATCCAATAATAAATCTAGTGTTAGCAGTGATATCATCATTTACTTTAGATTTAAGATTTACAGCTATTTTATAGTTGTTAGTAGCACTATCACTTGCAGGTGAAGCAGCTTTACTTCCTTTTGCTTGATCTTCATAATCATTATATCTGTATGCAACTGTACCAGATACATCAACATTTTTAATTGCCTCAGTTAATGGTTGCGCAGATGCAGTTGTACCCGCTAACGCTAACGCTGCGATTAAACTCATTTTTGTAAATTTAGTCATTTTGTTCCTTTTTGTGTTAAAGTAACCACAATTATACATTAAAATTATTAAAAAATTATTAAATCTATTGTAAAAAAAATATACATTTTTTTTATTTTGATTGAGAAATTAAAACATCTTCTATGATTTTGGTGATATCTCCATCTAATATAGCATCTACATTAGAATAGCCGATATTACTTCTTGTGTCTTTTACTTGTTGATAAGGTTGTAAAACGTAAGATCTAATTTGGTGTCCCCAACCGATTTCACTCTTTTCTATTCCATCAGTTAAAGCTTTTTGTTTTTCTAATTCTAGTTCGTAAAGTCTAGACTTTAACATTTTCATAGCACTTGCTTTATTTTTATGTTGAGATCTGTCATTTTGACATTGAACTACTATCCCACTTTCAATATGAGTGATTCTAATAGCTGATTCTGTTTTATTAACATGTTGACCACCAGCTCCACTTGCTCTATAAGTATCAATTCTAATATCTTTATCTTCTATTTCTATATCAATATTATCATCTATCTCTGGACTTACCATTACAGATGCAAAGGAAGTATGTCTTTTTGCATTTGAGTCAAATGGTGAGATACGTACTAATCGATGGATACCATTTTCAGCTTTTAAGTATCCATATGCATTTTCACCTTTGATTATAAAAGAAACATCTTTTATACCTGCTTCTTCCCCATCTTGGTAATCTAATAATTCAACTTTAAAATTTTGTCTTTCAGCCCATCTTAAATACATTCTGTAAAGAATAGAAGCCCAATCTTGTGATTCAGTACCACCTGCACCTGGGTGTATTGAAACAATTGCATTTGATGCATCATCAGGATTACTCAGCATTACTGAGATTTCAGTACTTCTAATTAACTCTTCTAAATCTGATGATTCTTCGTATAACATCTCAATTGTTTCTTCATCATTCTCTTCAATAGCCATTTCATAAAGTTCATTAGTACCACTTAATGCATCATTTGCTTTGTTAAATTTTGTAAATTTAGATAATAATCTATTTTTTTCAATACCTATTTTTGTTGCAGTATACACATCATTCCAGAAGTTTTGGTCAGCTTCAAGCTCTTCAATCTCTTTAAGTCTTGAAGAAAGCTCTTTAGGTTTTAATATATTTTCTATATTTTCTAATTTTTTATTTAAAAGTTTTAAAAGTTCTGAGTATTCATAAGCATCCATAAATTACTTAGATTCCTCTTCATTTTTTTCTACTTCAGGTTTTTTTAGTGATTGGATATAAGAATAGATATTTTTTATATCTCTTGAATCGATTGCTGTTGCATATGGTCTCATAATCATAGCTTGACCTCTATCATACTCACCTAATATATAATCTCTCATAGTTAATTGGAACTCACTTAAGTCAAGAGTGTCTAAAGCTCTAGATGTACCATATATCTCATCAGCTTTTTCCCCATGACAGCTTTGACATTTTTCTATATATAATTTTTTACCACTTTTTGACATTCTTTGAAGTGTTTCTTGTTTTTTTATTTGTATTTCAGCTTTTTTTCTTTCTTCAAGTTTTTTTAATATTCTTTGTTCTAAAGCATCTTGGTCTAAAGAGCTACTATTATTTTCATCTTTTTTAAATATGTATATATAATTTGAGCCATTAGTAGTTTTTTCTATTTTAATATCTTCTACACTCCAGCCATCGTTTTTCATATCTTGAACACTTTTGTTAGAAGAACATTCTCCACCATCTAAAGCTATTGATTCTATAGTTGACATTGACGTATGGTTTTCTTTAAAACACATTGTTGTTTGAGCACTTAATGATGAAGCAGTAATTAATCCTAAAGTTAACAAAGAAGTCAGTATTTTCATATATAATATCCTTTTAAATTAAAAAAAATATTATATCATATAAATTCTTTTTTTAAATAAAAAAAGGCTAGAGACTAAGTCCCTAACCTTTATGAGTTTAGTACGATTCTAATTTTATATTAGAAAGAGTATTGAACTTGAAGTCTTCCTCTCATATCGTCAGTAGTTTCTATACCAGCTGCATTATCAGCAGTATATTTACCATATCTTACGTATGTAGAGAAGTTTTTAGACATTTTATATACAAATTGTGCATATAATTCTTCTTGTTCTGCGTCACCTGCACCATATTCCATGTTAGAATAGTTAGCAGAGATATGTAATGAAGGTAAAGCTTGTACACCAAATACAACGTTATACATATCAGCATCAGCATAACCGTTTGCATTCATGTTCCATGTTTGGTATGCAGTTTTCGCATCATTATCTAATGCTACTAAACCACCTTCTTCATCAGTTGCGATGTAAGCTAATTTAGCATTAAAAATTCCTGCTTTTGCAGTAAGAACTAATTTGTATAATGCATTATCAGTATCAGCTGGATCTAATAAATCATCAAGATCTAAAGAAGTATATCTACCTTCAATTCCTAAGTTAACTGCATCTAAATCAAATTTAGCTTTTGCACCAATTGTGAAAGTGTCAAAAGTATTATCCATATCTAAATACCATGCATCAATTGCAACAGGTCCAATATTTGCTATAGCAGCTAAAGTATAGATATCATCAGAAGAATCTAATAATCCACCTACACTAACAGCACCATTGATTTTTGCTTTTGAAGAAGCTGCTAAGTTAGTTTGGTTGAAGTATCCACCAGCTAAAGTAACAGGTCCAACGTTAGTTAAAGCTAAGATACCAGTACCAGTTTGCTCTTCAGAGTCAGCATCAATAGCTACAGTCCATGGAGTACCTAAACCTTGTTTACCTACATTGATTGTAGTGTTAGCTAATCCAGTGTATGAGAAGTAAACGTTTGATAATACAACGCTAACTTGACCATCTCCACCATTTTGAGTATCAAGTGAAGTAAGACCATTGTCTGCATCAGCAGTTACAAGAAATCTAGTTACTGCAGTAACATCATCATTAACTTTTGCTTTTGCAGTTAAACCAATTTTATAGTTATTAGTTGACTGAGAGAAGTTACTGTTTGTTGATGAATAATCATCATTGTAATCGTTATATCTATATACAACAGACCCAGATACGTCTACGTTTTTAATAGCTTCAGTTAAAGGTTGTGCAGAAGCAGTAGTTCCAGCAACAGCTAATGCAGCTACTAAACTCATTTTTGCGAATTTTTTCATTTGTTCTCCTAAATTTTACAAATTTGTAAGTCAGTTAACCGGACGCGCGAACTATCGTAGTTATAAGGTAATTACGATACTTTTCCGGATGACCGCTGCATAATTTTACATAAGTAAATTTTAAAGTTTTCTTAAAAAGATTTTAAATGTAACCAACTTGTCAACTTTTAAGTTAGGATTTAAATTTATAAAATAGTTATTTTTTTATAGAAACTATACAGTTTGTTAAAATATTTGGTTTAGATATAGATATTTTGAGCTTTTTAAGCTGATATTTCTTTTTTATAAATTTTTTTAAATAGATTATTGCATCTTCAATTAATTCAAATTTTTTCTCTTTCATAATAGTTTCAACATCTTTTGAAACTTCAGCATAATCAATAAAAGAGTTATTATTAATATAATTGTATTTGAAACTAAGATTTATACAAACTTTTTGTTCTTTTTTTCTTTCAAAGTCTAAAATACCAATGATACAATAAAAAGTTAAATCAGTTATTTTTACTTTCATTTATATAACTCTTTTTTCTTCACCTTTTATTAGTCTTATAATATTTGGAAGATGTTTATAATATATGATAAAAGCAATAATATACATAGGTGCATTACTACCCACATCTAATCCATTATTTAAAATAATTGCTGCTATAACTACACCTGTTAATCCTAATAAAGAAGAAAGAGATGAGATTTTTAATATTTTTCCAAATACAAACCAAAGTATTGCTCCAATTAAAGTGGGAATTGGAATTAAAACTAGGAAAACACCAAGACCAGTTGCTACACCTTTTCCACCTTCTAGACTTAAGAAAACAGAATAGCAGTGTCCTAATACAGATAATACAGCAATTGCCCATAGTGTTGAAGCACTTGCATCCATAGCCATAGCTATAAGTAAAACAATTGCACCTTTAAAAGCATCAAGGATTACTGTAGCAATACTTAATTTTTTTGCTAAAGATGGATTTGTTTCTTTTACAACTCTTAAAACATTTGTAGCTCCAATAGATCTACTTCCACTCTCTTTTATATTTACACCTGCAAAAATATTTGCTAAAAGAAGACCAAAAGGGATTGAACCAGCAAGATATGCAAAAAGATAGAATAAAATATTAAAATTGAAAAGAAAATCCATATAAAACCTTGTATTTTTTTGTATTTAAATTTAGTAAGTGGATTATAACTAAAATTTTGTTATATTCCCATTTAATTTAAATGATATGATTTGATAAATTTTTAACTCAAGGTATAAAAATTGAACTTAAAAGAAGAGATTTATAGATTAAAAGAAGAATTAGATGTTACACTTGTAGCACACTTCTACCAAAGAGACGAAGTTTTTGAGTTAGCAGATATAACTGGTGACTCACTTGAATTAGCCAAAAAAGCAAAAGAAACAAGTTCTAAATATATTGTATTTTGTGGAGTCGGTTTTATGGGTGAAAGTGTAAAAGTTTTAAGCCCAGAAAAAACAGTTTTAATGCCAAAAATTGCCTGTTGTGCAATGGCAAGAATGATTGATGAAGGTTATTATGAACAAAACCTTAAGATGATAAATGATGCAGGAATAGCAAACGAAAACATACTTCCAATAACATATATTAACTCAAGTGCTGCAGTAAAAGCAAAAGTTGGTCAAATGGGCGGTATGGTTTGTACCTCTTCAAATGCTTATAAAATTATTGAAAAAGGTTTAGAGTCTGGTAAAAAAATATTTTTTGTTCCAGATAGATGTTTAGGTCAAAATTTTGCTAAATCATTAAATCTAAAATCTGCTGTGGTTGGAGATGGAAGTGATTTAAATGAAGCTGATATTATATGTTATAATGGTTTTTGTTCTGTTCATCAACTTTTTACAGTAGAAGATGTAGAATTTTATAGAGAAAAATATCCAGATATATTAGTAGCAGTTCATCCAGAGTGCGATCCTGCTGTTTGTGATGCAGCTGATTTTGTGGGTTCAACTTCACAACTTATAAAATATATAAAAGAGTTACCTCTTGAACAAAAAGTTGTAGTTGGAACTGAATTTAATATGGTAAACAGATTAAGAGATAAAAACACATATATATTAAGTTCTACAAAACCAGAATGTCCAACTATGAATGAAACAACACTAGAAGATGTATATAGAACTTTAAAATCCATTGAAGATAATAATATTAGTGAAGAAACATTAATTAAAGTAAATGATGATGTAATAAAATGGGCAAGAGTTGCACTAGAGAGGATGCTAGAGATATGATAAATATTAAGAAATTTGTTAAAAATGCTATTATTGAAGATAATGGTAGAGGAGACCTTTTTTATGATGTGGCTCCAAAAGGTAGATTTAAAGCAAAAGCAATTGCGAAAGATGATGGTATCTTAGCTGGTGAACTTTATGCTAAAGCTTTAGCAAAAACTGAAAAATTTGATTGTAAGTTTTTAAAACATGACGGTCAAATATTAAAAAAGGGTGATGTTATAGCAGTTTTAGAAGGTAAAGCTTCAATCCTTTTATCTAGTGAAAGAACATTTTTAAATATGTTACAACATGCAAGTGGAATTGCTACTATGGCAAATAAATTTGCATCTAAAATTGAAGATTTAGATGTTGCTTTACTTGACACTAGAAAAACAAGACCCCAATTAAGAGATTTTGAAAAATACGCAAGTAGAGTAGGTGGAGCTATAAACCATAGACTTGGACTTGATGATTGTTTAATGTTAAAAGATACACACTTAAGAACAATTACTGATTTAAAATCATTTATAAGAGATGCAAGAAAAAGAATCTCTTGGGTAACTAAAATAGAGATTGAGTGTGAAACTTTTGAGCAAGTTAAAGAGGCTATGGAAGCTGGTGCTGATATTATTATGTGTGATAATATGACTCCAATAGAGATTAAAGAGGTAGTTAAATTTAGAGATGATGTTCATCCACATGTATTATTAGAAGCATCTGGAAATATCTCTTTAAATACTGTTAGAGATTTTGCTTTGACAGGAGTTGATGCTATTAGTAGTGGAAGTATAATCCACCAAGCAACTTGGTTAGATTTTTCAATGAAATTTGACTAATTTACAATTGGTTAATAAAAGTTAGGCATACTAAAAAAATGAAAAAAGATTTTATTCTAAATAACAAGATAAATATGACAAATTTTTCAAAAGCTTTACAACTAATTGAAAGTAGTAGATATATTTTGATAATAACACATGTTAATCCTGATGCAGACTCTATCTCTTCAGCTTTAGCATTATCAAATTTACTCCATGAAAATAAGATTAAACATAAAGTTTTTAATGTAAGTTCAGATTTACCTAGAAATTTAGATTTTATTAGTAGGTTTGACAAAATGACAGACCAACTGCCTAAATTTTATGATTTAGTTATATCTTGCGATTGTGCATCTAAAAAAAGATTTGGGTTTGAAGTAGATGAATCAATACCTTTAATTAATTTTGATCACCATGCTTCAAATGATAATTTTGGAACTATAAATTTAGTTGACCCTATGAAGAGTTCAACGGCTGAAATTGTATATGATTTTTTTAGATTTAATGGTCTTTATATTACTAAAAATAGTGCAACAGCTTTATATGTAGGTATATATGATGATTCATTGGCTTTTTCTTTAAATAGATGTGATGAATTAACTTTTGAGAAAGTAAATCATTTAGTAGAGTTTGGAGCAAGTCCTTCAGATATCGCTAATAAAATAAAAAGAAGAGATTCTTTAGCAAAATATAGAATTATCCCAAAAGTTTTAGAGAGTTTAGAACTTTATGATGAAGGGAAAGTTGCAACTATTTACGCAAAAGATGAATGGTTTAAACAAACAGGAGCTCATAATAGAGATTGCGAAGAAGCATTAAATATGATTATGAGGATCCAAATTGTAAAAGTTGCTTTATTTGTCAGAGTGGTAAATGGAGTAAGTAGAATAAGTCTTAGATCAAAAGATAAGATTGATGTGACAAAAGTAGCTTCAATATTTGGTGGCGGTGGCCATACAAACGCAGCAGGGTTTTCAATTGATTCAACGGATATAGAAAGTGTAAGAAAAAGAGTTTTAAAGGAAATACTTGAGACGACAAAAGAATAGTTTATTAAATATAGTTTTTGGATTTGTTTTTATTTTAATAATAGCTGGAGGAGGATTTGTTTATTTCTCTCCATTATTTGAAAAACAACCAGCAAAGATAGTTCTGAACAGTTCAGGTTTTTGGAATCTAAAAGATTCTTTATCTGTTGATCTATTTGATGAAAGTGGAATCAAATCTTATAAAATCTATTATAAGTCTGGAAATAATATAGAAAAACTTTCTGAGAATACAATTTCTGCAAAACAAGAAAAAGTTGTATTAAATATCAAACCTTTACCTTTAAGACCAAATATAAAAGAGGTAATTATTGCTATCGAGGTTTATGATAATTCTTTTTGGAATTTTTTTCAAGGAAATAAATCTTATAAAGAGTATAAACTAAATATAGATAAAAAAAGACCAATAGCTAGAGTTATTTCTAATTCATACAATATAAAAAGGGGTGGAAGTGCTGCTTTAGTTGTTGAAGTTAGGGATGAAAACTTAAAAGATAAATATATCACTTTTAATAATGAATATAGATTTGAATTAATCCCATACTTAAAAGAGGGATTTTATGCTGCTATTATAGCTTGGCCTATTGATATAAAATTTGATGAGTTTTCTAGAGTAAATCTAGTTGCAATTGATCAAGCAAACAATGAGACTACAACAAAAGTACCTTTTTATATAAAAGATTTAAAAATTAAAAATGATAAATTAACAATTAGTGATAACTTTATTAATAAAGTGTCAATTCCAGTATTACAAAAAAGTGATTATGAAATACCAAATACAAATGAAGAGATATTTATAAAACAAAATAGAGAACTAAGAGCTAATAATGTAAATACTATAAAAGAAGAATCTATTAGTAATATGTCAAAAGAGATGATAACAAGTTTTAATATTAAACCATTTAGAAGATTAAGTGGTTCAAAAACATTTGCAGGGTTTGCAGAAAGAAGAGAATACTCTTATGATGGACAAAAAATTGACCAAGCTTGGCATTTAGGAATGGATTGGGCAAGTATAAAACATGCTGATGTTAAGATATCAAATAATGGAAAAGTTATATTTAATAATTATTTAGGAATATATGGGAATACACTTATTGTAGACCATGGCTTTGGGCTTCAAACTTTATATGCCCATACTAGTCAATTTCAAGTTACTAAAGGTGATGATGTAAGAGCAGGTCAAATAATAGCAAATACAGGAAGTACTGGAGCAGTTTTCGGAGATCACCTACACTTTGGAGTTTTAGTTCAAGGAATAGAAGTAAATCCAATAGAGTGGATGGATAGAAATTGGATTAAAACAAGAATCTCAAATATTTTAGCTGAAGCAAAACAAGAAATAAGAAGTAGTAAATGAGACAAAGAACTATAGAAAAAAGTGTAGAAATTATTGGAATAGGGCTTCATAAAGGCGTACCTGTTAAAATGAGACTTGAACCACTTGATTCTGATATGGGAATAATATTTTACAGAGTAGATGCAGGTGTTACAATTCCATTAAAAATTGAAAATGTTGTAGATACTAAAATGGCTACTGTAATTGGTAAAGATGGTGTTGTTGTTTCAACAATAGAACATCTTCTTTCAGCTGTATATGCCTATGGAATTGATAACTTAAGAGTAGTAATTGATAATGATGAGGTACCTGTTCTTGATGGAAGTTCATCAGGTTATTGTATGTTAATTGATGAAGCTGGTATAAAAGAATTAGACAAATCAAAAAAAGCAATTAAGATTAAAAAAGATGTTCAAGTAACTACAGAAGATGGAAAAAAAGTTGCTTTAAAACCTTCAAACCATATCATATATGATTTTTCTATTGATTTTGAACATCCAGTTATAGGGGAACAACAATTTCATTTTGATTATTCTATTGCTGAATACAAAGAGAATATAAGTCGTGCTAGAACATTTGGATTTTTACATGAGGTTCAATATTTAAGAAGTATTGGTTTAGCTCAGGGTGGAAGCATGGAAAATGCAATAGTTTTAGACCATAGTAAAGTGTTAAATCCTGATGGATTAAGATATGAAGATGAATTTGTTAGACATAAAATTTTAGATGCAATTGGTGATATGGCACTTTTGGGATACACTTTAGTTGGTGAATATGATGCCCATGCGGGAAGCCATCATTTAAATCATTTACTTACAAAAAAACTTTATGAAGATGAAGCAAATTACGAAATAATTGATTTAGAAGAAGCACAAGATGAAGCACAAGTATTTGAGCTAGCTTATTCAAAGGTTGAAGCATAATATATGATTGAAGTTTTAGTTATAAGTATTGCAAGACCCCTATTAGTTGGAATTTATGAAAATAAAAAACTAATAAAAATGTATGAAGAAGAGGGGATGACTTCTGATTTGTTACCTGTTCTTTTTAAAAAAGTTTTAGATGAATATACTATTGATAGATTAATTTATGTAAATACACCTGGTTCATATATGGCTATAAAAGTTGCATATGTATTTTTGAAAACGGTTTCTATCTCCCATAATATAGACTTAAAAGCCTGCAGTGGCTTTGAGTTTAATAATAATACTCCAATTAAAGCTTTAGGTAAAAAATACTTTATTAATACAAGTGATGGTGTTAAAGTTGACTTTTTAGAAAATAACTGTAAAATGTCACCCTTTGAATTGCCAGACGTTTTAGAAAATATTAATATTTCAACTGAAACTTTGCCAATATATAATTTACCTGCTGTTTAAAGGAAGAAGTTTGAAAATATCTGTGCCTGCTACTAGTGCCAATTTAGGACCTGGTTTTGATACTTTAGGATTAGCAATATCATTGCATAATCAAGTTAGTATAAAACCATCGAAATTTCATAGTGTATCATTAAAAGGTGAGGGGTCAAATAACCCAGTGCTTAAAGACAACAATATGTTTATAGCAATTTTTAATGATTTTTATCATAATTTATCAAATAGAAAAAGACATTTTAGATTTGAATTTACAAATGAAATTCCCTTATCAAGAGGTTTAGGTAGTTCGTCAGCTGTTATAGTTTCAGCAATTGCAAGTGCATATGCGATTGAGGGTATAGAGATTGAAAAAGAAAAATTATTAAATTTGGCATTAGCTTATGAGAGTCACCCTGATAATATTACACCTGCTGTAATGGGTGGTTTTAATGTAGCTACTGTTCAAGATAATGAAGTAAAATTTATAAATAAAAATATGCCTAAATCTTTAAAAGCAATAGTTGTTATACCAAATAGACCTATATCAACTCAATTAGCTAGAAAAGCATTACCTTATAAATATTCAAAAGATGATACAGTGTTTAATATATCACATTCATCTTTATTAGCAGCAGCATTTATAAGTGAAGATTGGAAAATGTTGAAGATTGCATCTCAAGATAAAGTTCATCAAAAATATAGAATGAAACAGATGCCTGAACTTTTTGATGTTCAAAAAACAGCATTAAAAAATGGTGCATTAATGAGTACTTTATCTGGTTCTGGTTCAACATTATTTTCTATTGCATTTAATGATGATGCACATAGAATTGAAAAAGAATTAAAGAAGAGATTTCCACACTTTAAAGTTTTATCAAGAGACTTTGATAATGCTGGTGTGACCGTGGATTATTAAAAACTATTAAATTAAGTATAAATTAGGTATAATATTGACTATTTTAAAAAGACCCATACGAACTTGTGTCATTTGTAGAGGAAAATCTCCTCAAAATGAACTGTTTCGTTTAAAATGTGAAGATAAGAAACTTGTACCATTTGATAATAATGGCAGAAGTTTTTATATCTGTAGTGATTGTCTTTCTATTTTTGAAAATTCACAAAACAATCAAAAAGAATTGAAAAGATTTGAAAAAACACTATGCAGAGTGTGTAAAAACAAAGATGACTATATAGGACAACTTAAGGAGATATTAACGCATGTCAGATAATGTAAGAGTTTATGAGATAGCTGAAGAGGCAGGAGCTAGTAGTAATGAAGTAATTACCAAAGCCAAAGATTTAGGGATTGAACTTAAATCACCTCAAAGTGCAGTTTCATTTGAAGATGCTGAAGAGATAGCAAACTATATAATGACTGGTAAAAGTAGTAAGTTAAAAAAGAAACCAGTAAAACCAAAAAAAGTAGTAGTAAAAAAACAGAGCAATGAAGAGCCTGCTAAAACAGAAGTTAAAGAAGAAAAACCTTCTGAAGAACCATCTATTAAAAAAACAGTAGATGAAGATACAAAAACTGAAGAAGTTTCTGAAAAAGAGACTGAAGTAAAAAAAGATAAACCAGTTAAAAGCGTAACTCCAAATAAGATTGTTCCAAAAAGAAGAGGTTTAAAAATTGTTAAGAAGAAAAAACCTAAAGAGGATATTTCTAAACCTATAAATAATGAAATTACTACTGGTGACTCACAACCTAAAAAAGCTATGAAATCATTGAGTGAGATTTTAGGTGGAAATGAATCAGAAGATAAAAAAGTTGCACAACCTGCAGCAGCTTCAACACAAGCAAAAACACAAGTTAAGAAAAAAGAGAAAAAAAGACAACCTGCAAAATCTCATGACCATGGTAAAGTGATTGAGTTTGAAGCTGGGAACTCAACAGAAGAGTTTAAATCTTCTAGTGATGAATCTTTACTTGGTGAAGAAGTTGTATTATTAGATATGGGTTTAAGTGATACTTCAAAACTTTTTGAAGACTCAAATAATAAGAATAATGATAAAAATAAAAATCAATCAAGAGCTTCAAAACCTGCTGCCTTTGGAAATAGACCACAAGGTTTAAAAAGAGGTAAAAGAAAGAAAAGAATTAAGCAAGTTAGAGAAGAGGTTACTATTACAGAAGTAACTATACCTGAGGACATCAGAGTATATGAATTCGCAGAAGCTTGTGGTAAGTCACCAGCAGAAGTTATTACTGTACTATTTGGTTTAGGTATGATGGTTACTAAAAATGACTTCTTGAAACAAGATGAGTTAGAGATTCTTGGTGAAGAATTTGGTATTGAAGTAACAGTAAAAGATGCCCTTGAAGATGTTAACTATGTAGAAGATTATCAAGATGAAGAGATTGATAAATCAAACTTTGTAACTAGACCTCCAGTGGTTACTATAATGGGACATGTTGACCATGGTAAAACTTCATTATTAGATAAAATTAGAAGTTCAAAAATTGCATCAGCAGAAGCTGGTGGAATTACTCAACACATTTCAGCTTATACTATAAAACAAAATAATCAAAAAATTACTTTTGTTGATACTCCAGGTCACGCCGCGTTCTCTGCTATGAGAGCTAGAGGTGCAGATGTAACTGATATTGTAATTATTGTTGTAGCAGCTGATGATGGTGTAATGCCTCAAACTGAAGAGGTTATATCACATGCAAAAGCTTCAGGTTGTCCTATTATTGTTGCAGTAAACAAAATGGATAAAGAAACTGCAAACATGGATATGGTTAAAGCACAAATGGCTGAAAGAGAAATGACTCCTGTAGATTGGGGTGGAGATATTGAATTCATTGGTGTATCAGCACATACTGGAATGGGAATTGATGATTTATTAGAAAATATCTTACTTCAAGCAGAGATTTTAGAACTTGAAGCTGATCCTAAAGCAAAAGCAAAAGCATCTGTAGTTGAATCATCACTTGAAAAAGGTAGAGGACCAGTTGCAACTGTTATTGTACAAAATGGTACATTAAGAGTTGGAGATAATATTGTTTGTGATACTACTTATGGTAGAGTTAAAGCAATTACTAATGATTTAGGTAAACCTGTAAAAGAATTAGGTTTATCTGAAACTGGTACAATCTTAGGATTAAATGATGTTCCAGCAGCTGGAGCTATTATGGTTGCACAAGATTCAGATAAAGAAGCAAGAGAGATTGCTACAACTAGAGCTGAACATGCAAGAGCAAAAGAGCTTTCTAAATCTACAAAAGTATCTTTAGAAGAGATGAGTGGATTAATCGCTGAAGGAAAAATCAAACAATTACCAGTAATTATTAAAACTGATGTTGCTGGTTCTCTTGAAGCTATTAAAGGTTCATTAGAAAAAATTCAAAATGAAGAAGTAAAAGTAAAAGTTGTACATGCAGCAGTTGGTGGTATTACTGAATCTGACTTAGTACTTGCAAGTGCAAGTGAGGGTTGTATTATCCTAGGATTTAATGTAAGACCTACTGGTTCTGTTAAAAATAAAGCAAAAGCTGATGGTATTACTATTAATACATATTCAATCATTTATGACTTAATTGATGATGTTAAAGATGCATTATCTGGTATGATGAGTGCAGTAATTAGAGAAGAAAATACTGGACAAGCAGAAGTAAGAGATACATTTGTTGTTCCTAAAGTGGGAACAGTTGCTGGATGTATCGTAAGTGATGGTAAAGTTGTAAGAGGTGGACATGCTAGAATTATTAGAGATGGTGTTGTAACATATACTGGTAAAATTTCATCTCTAAAAAGATTCAAAGATGACGTTAAAGAAGTTGCTAACGGTTATGAGTGTGGTATTATGTTTGAAAAATTCAATGATATTAAAGTTGGTGATTTCATTGAAACATTTATTCAAATTGAAGAGAAAGTTCATATTGACGGCTAAAAGAGTTTATCTTGAAAAGTATTAATCTACAAAGAACGGAATCACTCCTAATGGAGTTGGTTCCAGAAGCATTATCAACACTTAGTGACGAAAGAATTCGTTCATTACCTATTACAGGTGTTAATTGTAAAAATGGTAAATATGATGCAACAGTATATTTTGACGGTAGTGATTTTAGTGATAAAGAGATACCAGGGATAATATCTGCATTAACAAAAGCAAACGGTAGAATTAAATCATATGTATTAAGCTCTACAGGTTGGTATAAATGTCCAACATTTAAGTTTGTAAACGATAAATCATTAGAATCATCAAAAAGTATAGAAGATCTATTTAGACAAATTGAAAAAGAGAAGAAATCATGAATTTAGAAGAATCAATTGAGATAGCTGTAAAGGGATGTGGTGCAGAACTTTATGATATAGTTTCTTTAAAAGAAAATGATAGTAATATCTTTAGAATATATGTAACACAACAA
This sequence comes from Halarcobacter sp., assembly GCF_963675975.1. Classification (NCBI taxonomy): domain Bacteria; kingdom Pseudomonadati; phylum Campylobacterota; class Epsilonproteobacteria; order Campylobacterales; family Arcobacteraceae; genus Halarcobacter; species Halarcobacter sp. The sequence goes on from NZ_OY780939.1 coordinate 1,136,887, forward strand.
GGTGGAATATCTTTAGACAAGTGTGCTGAAATCTCTAGAATGATTTCTCCAATTTTAGATATTGAAGAACCTATGCAAGGTAAATATAATCTTGAAGTAAGTTCACCGGGTATTGAAAGAAAACTAAAAAAACCACAACATTATAAATCATCTGTTGGTGAAAAAATAAAATTAAAAGATTTTGAAAAAAATATTATCAAAGGTGAGATTATTGCTGCTGATGATAATGAAGTAAAAATTAAAACTGAACATGGTGAAGAGATTATAACATATGATGAAATATCAAGTGCTTCAACATATTTTGAATGGTAATATAGGCTAAAAAATGAGTTTAGAAAGCTCTTTAACATTTTTTCTAGCAATATTAATATTTGGAATAACTCCTGGGCCTGGTGTATTTGCTCTTCTTGCAAGAGGTATGACACTTGGTGCTAAACAATGTATCCCTTTAGCTTTAGGTATGACAATAAGTGATGTAATTTATTTAATTTTTGCATGCTTAGGATTAGCTACTATTGCACATAATTATGCTTTTTTATTTGAAGCAATTAGAATTTTTGGTGCAGTTTATCTATTTTATCTTGGGTATAAAATGTTTACAGCACCAATAGAGATTGAAGAACCTCAAAAAAAAGAGAAGCTAAAAAAAGATTTTATTTTAGCTTTTGTACAGGGATTCCTTATTTCTGCTTCAAATCCAAAAGTTATACTTTTTTATATAGCTTTTCTACCAACATTTTTAGATATAAAATCATTGAGTGCAAATGATATTATTTGGGTATCTTTTTTAACAATTGTTGCTTTAATGATAGGATTAATGTTTGTTTCAATCTTGGCAAATAAAGCTAAACAACTATTAAAATCAAAAAAATCACTAAAAAGATTAAATTATTCAGCTGGATCTATTATGATAGCAGCAGGTAGTTTTCTTTTATTTAATAAGCAGTCATAATGAAAATTGATGATAGCTTTTATATGAAGCTAGCTATAGATGAAGCTTGGAAGTATCAATTATTAACATATCCTAATCCTGCTGTTGGTTGTGTAGTTGTAAAAAATGGTGAAATACTATCAATTGAAGCACATAAAGAGGCAGGACATGCCCATGCTGAAGTAAATGCTTTAAAAGCTGCTTATTTGAAAAAATATCCTAATGACTTAATTAAAATGAAAAAAACAAGTCATGATATTCATGAATATTTGATTAAAAATCATAATGGATTTTTTGTGGATTGTGAAGTTTATGTTACATTAGAACCATGTAATCATATTGGAAAAACACCTGCTTGTGCAATTTTGTTAAAAGAATTGAAACCTAAAAGAGTTATTATAGCTCATAAAGATATTAATAAAGAGGCAAGTGGGGGTATAGACACCCTAAAAGAAGAAAATATAGATGTTACCCTTGGTTGTATGGAAAAAGAGGCTTATGAGCTTTTATATCCATTTATAAAATGGAATAGTGGTTCTTTTATATTTTTTAAAATGGCTATGACTCTAAATGGCTGTATAGATGGCAAAATTTCATCAAATCAAACACTTGCCTTTACTCATACATTAAGAGATAAAATCGATTTAATGTTAATAGGTGGAAATACTGTAAGAGTAGACAAACCAACATTAGATGCTAGATATATAGTTGGACGCGCACCAAATATATTTATATACTCAAAAAACAAAGTATTTGATAATAATATACCATTATTTAAAGTACCTAATAGAGAGGTAATAATAAGTGATGATTTATTCAAACTATTAGATTATAAGTTTATTATGGTAGAAGGTACTTATACTTTAATGGAAACATTAAAAGAGAGAATTGATTATATTATATTACTAATAAGTCCTAAAATTAGAAAAGGACTTAATGCTTTAAATGAAATAGACCAAGACTTCGAAATTATACATGAAAATAAATTAGGTAAAGAAAAAATAGTTTATTTAAAAAGAAAAAAAGTTAATTAAATTACTATTTTAAAAGGTTAAGATTTATTGGGGAAATCAAGATAGAGGTTTTTTTGACAAAGGAACTGACTGTAGTCAGTGACTGAGGAAAAGAAAGCTATATCGCAGTATTTCCACGATAAAGCTTATCCTTTTTATTTTACTTTTTCTAGGTATTCACCAGTTTTAGTATCAACTTTAATAACATCGTCTTCAACTAAGTGAAATGGAATTTGAACAACAGCTCCAGATTCTAAAGTAGCTGGTTTTTTACCACCTTGAGAATCACCTTTAAAGTTTGGTGGAGTTTCAACAATTTTAAGTTCAACTACTGCTGGTGGCTCAACTGTAATTGCATTACCATTGAAGAACATCATATCAACATTCATTCCATCAATAATCCATTTTTCAGCATCACCAACTTGATCATATGTTAAACCAATTTGTTCATAAGATACATTATCCATGAATTGTAACATTTCACCATCATCATATAGATATTGCATAGTTTTTTGTTGTAAATCTGGAGTAGAACATTTGTCACCCGCATGGAAAGTTTTCTCAATAACTTTTCCATTTAGGAATGATTTGATTTTACATCTAACAAATGCAGCACCTTTACCAGGTTTAACATGTTGGTATTCAGTGATTTTATATGGAATACCATCAATCTCTATCTTTAGACCTTTTTTTAATTCATTCATTGAAATATTAGCCATTTCAAATTCTCCTTAAATCTCTGCGTAAGAAACTGCAATTGCAGCTTCAATATCGCTAATTTCTTTTAATGTATCACTTTTAATTGTATCATCAACTAAGATAATCGCTAAAGCATCATTGTTTTTTCCACGAGCAAGTCTAAAGTCAGAGATGTTTATTCCTCTGTCACCTAGAAGTTTACCAACTGTACCAATTACACCTGGAACATCGTTGTTTCTCATCATAATCATTTTACCTTTTGGCTCAATGTCAAAATCAAAACCATCTAAGTCAACAATTCTTTGTACATTATCATCAAATACAGTACCAGAGATTACATTAACTCTTTTTTCTGTAGTGATCTTAATAGTAACTTTATTGCTATAACCAACTGTGTGTTTGATTTCAGAAGTATCAAAAGTTATACCTTTTTCTTCTGCTAAGAATTTTGCATTTACGTAGTTAACTTCATCACCAGCTGCTACACTTAATGCTCCAACAGTGGCAAAAGTAGTTAATGAGTCTAAATATTCAGTTATATCACCTTGAGCACATACAGAGATAGATCTAATAGGAGATTTATCTAATTGTGCAGAAAGGAATGCAATTTTTTGCGTTAATTCTATATATGGTTTTACAAAAGAAGGAATTTTTGTTTCATCAATAGGTAGATTTAATGCATTTGGATAAGAGATACCTCTTGCTGATTCAATTGCATTTTCTGCAGCTTGAACAGCGATTTTTTTCTGAGATTCTTTTGTATTTGCTCCTAAGTGAGCTGTTACAGTTATGTTTGGTAAATCTAATAGTTTATTATCAGTTGCAGGCTCTTTTTTGAAAACATCAATACCAGCCATTGCAATTTTTCCAGATTTTAGATTGTTATATAGTGCATCTTCATTGTATAAACCACCTCTTGCGCAGTTTATTAAAATCACACCATCTTTCATCTTTGCAATCTCTTCTTCACCAATCATATCGATAGTCTCTTTATTTTTTGGTGTATGAATAGTAATTATATCACAAGATAAAATATCATCAAAATTAGTTGTATAAGAAATTCCTAAATCTGTAGCTTTAGTAGATGGAATATATGGGTCATATGCCACTACATCCATCTCAAAACTTTTTGCTCTTAATCCAACTCTATGACCAATATTACCAAATCCAATAATACCTAGTTTTTTACCATATAGTTCATTACCATACCAGTCTTCTCTTTTCCAGATTCTATCATTTTTAAGTTGGTTATGAGCATAAGGAAATTTTCTCATACAAGAGAGCATGTGAGCCATAGTTAATTCAACAGCTGCAATAGTATTTGCAGTTGGAACATTCATAGCAATTATACCTCTTTTACTACAACCTTCCATATCAACATTATCATAACCAACACCAGCTCTGATAATTGCTTTTAGATTTGTTGCAGCAGTTAAAAACTTCTCATCTACATCTGTTGAAGATCTAGTAATAGCAACATCAGCATCTTTAATAACATCTAATAAAGCTACTTTATCGATGTCAGCTGCATATACATAGTTTACATCTTCAGTATTTTGTAAAATATTTAATCCATCTTCATGAATGTGGTCACAAACAACAATTGTATGTTTACTCATTTTTTCTTAATCCTTAAAATTATTTCATTTGGTCTTTTAAAAGATCACCTAAAGTCATTGAAGTGTCATCATTAACAGCTTTTAAAACTTCTCTTTCTTGTTGTTGCTCTAATCTTTTTACTGATAATCTAACTCTATTCTTTTTAGTATCAATATTGATAACTACAGCTTCAAGCTCATCTCCAATATTTACCTCTTCAGCATTTAATGGACCAAAGTCTTCATTTCTAATTAAACCATCTAAATTGTCATCTAATTTGATGAAGATTCCGAAATCTTTTTTATCTTTAACAGGTCCTTTTACAATGTCACCCATTTTGTGTTCATTTTGGAAACTTTTTGCTGGAGAGTCAGAAATCTCTTTAACTGATAAAGAGATATTTTCTTTTTCTCTATCAATTTTAATAATTTTAACTTCAACTTCATCACCTTTTTTATAAAGTGATTTACATTTTGCATTTGATTCCCATGAAGCTTCTTCATTGTGTAATAAACCATCAACATCACCAATTGTTACGAATGCACCAAAATCTGTAAGTGTTGCAACTTTTCCTTTAACAACATCACCAACTTTGTTTTCTTTCATAAATTTAGCAAATGGCTTTTCTTGTAAGTTTTTAAGAGATACTCTTAATCTTTTTTTGTTTATATCTAATTCAATAACTTCAACATTAATCTCTTCACCTAATGTTAATAAATCTTTTGGATTTTTAAGATTTTTATTCCATGAAATTTCAGAGATATGTAATAAACCTTCAATATCATTTCCTAAATCAACAAATGCACCATAAGATTCAAAGTTAGAAACAGTTACAGTGATTGTATCTCCAACTTCTAATTCATCTTTAATCTCTTCCCATGGATTAGCAAGAGCAGCTTTAATTGATAAAGATAAGTGTTGTTTAGTTTTGTCGTAAGATAATACTACAACAGAAACTTCATCACCTTCATTATAGTAGTTCGCAGGGTTAACTGGCCCTTTGTAAGAGATTTCATTGTAGTTTACTAAACCATCAATTCCACCTAAATCAATAAACATACCATAAGATGTGATTTTTTTAACGATACCATTTACTGGCTCATTTTTTTCTAAGATTTCATTTACTTTTGAATCTTTTTGTAATTTAGATTCTTCAATAAGTTTTTTTCTTGAAACTATGATTGAGTTTTGTGCAGAGTTTACTTTTAAAACTTTTGCTTTTACTTTTTTACCAACAGCGCCATGAGATTTTAAGTAAGATTGAGCCATAGGCATAAAATATTCTAATCCACTATCATCTTCAATAATAAAACCACCTCTGTTTTTTACAGAAATAATTTTACCTTCAATTGTAATGTCTTCAACATTCTCACCGTGCTCTTTTACAAATGCATCAAATTTTTCTTTTTGAAGTACTTTTTTGTAAGAGATAGAAGGTCTTTCACCTTTGTTACCCATTAGCATAACAGGGATTGTATCTCCTGCTTTGAATTGAACTTCACCACCGATTGTTATTTCAGAGATGTTAAGTTTTCCTTCAATCTTTTGACCAACGTCAACAAGTACACTATCACCAGTAATTTCTACAATTACACCATCAACTACAGAGTTATTTTCAGCATTCTCAAAAGACTCTTCTAGCATTTGAGCAAAATCAAAGTCTTCACCTAGTTCTATATCATCGATACCCATTTTATTCCTTCGTATTAACCGTTTTTTTATTAAATGGTGATGATTATATCGAAAGTTTACTTAAAGTAGAAAGTTTATAATTCTTCTATACTTTCTACTACTTGTTGAATAATCCAATCAGGAGTTGATGCACCGGCTGTTATACCGCATAGTTTCTTGTTTTCAAACCATTTAGATTCTATCTCTTTAACATTTTCAATTAAATAAGAATTTTCACAATTTTCAAGACAAATTGAATGAAGTTGTTTTGTATTTGAAGAGTTTTTTCCACCAATTACAACCATAACATCAACCTCTTTTGATAGTTCTCTAGCGGCATCTTGATTCTCAAATGTGGCATCACAAATTGTATTAAATACTCTTACTTCTTTATTTTTTAAAATAAGTTCATTTACAATCTCTAAGTAAATCTCTTTTTTTCTTGTTGTTTGAGCAACTGTAGCAATTTTGTCATATTTAAATTTTATATCTTTTAGTTCCTCTTTTGTTAAAACCACATGAACATCACCTTCATCTTTTCCATAAGATTTTACACCTTTTACTTCAGGGTGATTTTCATCTCCAAAGATAAGAATTGAGTAGTTTTCTTCAGACATTTTTTTAACATTTTGTTGAGGAGTTGTAACAAAAGGACAAGTTGCATTTATAACTTTTTCACTTCTTTTTTTCAATTCTTTTAAGTCATTTTTTGGAATACCATGGGTTCTAATAATAACTGTATCATTAGGTTTTACATCAGAAAGATTTTCATATAAACCTACATTATAGTCATTTTTTAATCTATCTATTTCATTTTGATTATGAATTAATGGTCCCATAGTTGCAGAGTTTTCATAACCTTCTGCAATTTTAATTGCTCTTTTTACTCCAAAGCAAAAGCCATAGCTAGAAGCTAATTTTACTTTCATTCTTTATCCTTAAGTAGTCCCAATTTATTGGGTATATATATTTTTACTTTTTTAAAAATCTGATTTTATTTAAAGAAGTAAATTTAAAAATAAATAATATAGATTACTTTTAATTTCTAAGTGAGTCTAGAATCTCTTTGAAATTTGGAAATGAAGTTAGAATACAATCTACATCTTCAATATCCATTCCACAAATTAATCCAGCAATAGAAAAACTCATTGCGATTCTATGATCTCCATGTGAATTTATACTTGCTTTATTTAAACTTCCACCTGTTATCTCATAACCATCTTCAAATTCTGTATATTCTACACCACATTTTTCTAAGTTAGATACAACAGACTTAATTCTATCTGATTCTTTTACTCTTAATTCAGCTGCATTTTTAACTAATGATTTTCCCTTAGCTAAACTCATTGCAATAGATAAAGCTGGTAATTCATCAATTAGCCAAGAGATATGCTCTTCAACAACAACACCATTTAATTCTTTATGTTTAACTTCAATATCTCCAATAGGTTCATAAATATTCTCTTTTTCAATAAAGTTAATCTCTACACCCATTTTTTCTAAGATTTTATATGCTCCAATTCTTGTAGGATTTAAACTTACATTTTTTAGTAAAACTCTACTATTAGGTGTAATTGCAGCTGCAACTGCAAAGAAAAAGGCAGAACTAGGATCAGTCGGTATTGTTATATTTAGAGGTTTTAAATGACCTTCTAGAGGATGAATATTTATAAACCCTTCATCATCAGTTTCTATTTTTGCACCCATACCTTTTAACATTCGCTCCGTATGGTCACGTGTAAGTTCATTTTCTTTATATTTTGATACTCCAGTTGCTCTAAGTGCTGCTAAAATCATAGCTGATTTAACTTGTGCAGAATCTACAGGAGAAGTGTATACAAAAGGTTTAAGCTCTTTAACACCTCTTATAAAAAGTGGAGCTTTATTTCCATTATCTCGCCCATCGATATTTGCACCAATACTTCTTAAAGGGTCAGCAACTCTTTTCATAGGTCTTTCTCTTAAGTATTTATCACCTGTTAGAGTAAATGCTCCATCAATAGAAGCTAAAAGACCACAAAATAGTCTCATTCCAGTTCCTGCATTCCCACAGTCTAAAACATCTTTTGGCTCTTTTAATTCTTTTGTTGGAGTAATTTCAACATATTTTCCATCTCTAACAACTTTTGCTCCAAGTTGTTCAACGATACTTAAAGAGTTTAATGTATCTTCAGCTGTTAAGAAGTTGTTTATATGCGATGTTTCATCTGAAAATATTGAAAACATTGCACATCTATGTGAGATAGATTTATCACTAGCTATAGAATCTATTTCTATATCAAAGGGCTTAGTTAATTTTTCTATGTTGAAATTTTCCATTTTTATCCTTAAAAATGTCCATTTTTATGGGACCTTAATTTAATGAATTCTTTTAACACTGGAACAAAAGTCCCAGTTAAAGAATCAAATCCTAAAGGAGTAACGAGTTACTCTTAGTCTCTTAATCCAATTCCAAGTTTTTCATTTAATGCTTCTAAAATATTATTCATAGATGAAGTGATATCTTCCTCTTCTAATGTTTTATCATCATTTTGTAAAACAAATCTAATTGTTAAACTCTCTTTATCTTCAAGTTTTTCATCACTGTATATATCAATTAGATTAAATTGTTTTATGTTTTTATCTCCAATTGAATTTATAGTTTTTTTGATTTCACTATATTCCATAGTTTTTGGAACAATAATACTTAAATCTTTTTTTGAAGCTTGGAATTTTGAATATGTTTCAACTTTTGTTAAATCGTTACAAATTTTATCAAATTCAATCTCTGCTATAAAAGTATCACTTAAATCATAATCATCTGCAACACTTGGATGTAGTTTTGAAATAAATCCTACTTCTTGACCATCAATTATAATTGAACCATTTTGGTATGGATGAACTAAATCATTAGGTAGTTTCTTCATTGGTTCTAAATCAAATTTTCCAACTGTATTTAAAACTTTTTTTGCAAATTCAAAAAATTCTATATTTTGAGGTTTACCTGCATTAAAGAAAGATTCAAGCTCTTTTTGTCCACTAAATACAAATGATATTACACTTTTTTCAACTCTGTTTATATCAAAAACTTTTCCAATTTCAAAAAATGCAGCTGATTTAAATCCAAGTTTCATATTATTTGAACAAGCTTCTATAAGATTTAAACTTATAGTAGTTCTAAATGTATCTAACTCTTTTACGATAGGATTTAAAATATCTAATGATTCTTTTACTGTATCAATTGAGTATTTTTGAAGTTTTTCTTTATCTGCAAATACATAAGTTACAGTTTCATAAAAACCATTCTCAATTGCTTTAAATCTTAGTTTGTTTCTTTTGATTAGATTTACTGATGTTGCATTTGTTCTACTTGCTTCATCTATAGCTAAAGGTTTTGCTTTGATATTATCAATACCAATGATTCTTACAATCTCTTCTGTAACATCTGCAATATTTTTAATATCATGTCTAAATGCAGGAATTTGTAATGATAATACACCATTTGCTACATCTTTAACAATAAATCCTAATGAACTTAAAATCTTTTCAATTGTTGCTTTTTCTATATCTTGACCAATAATAGAATTGATTTTATTTACATTTACATCTAAAGTGTGTTTTTCATTATAATCATTATAAGCTTCTGTACCATTATAAAGTTTTCCACCGGCTTTTGAGATAAGTGAACAGAAAATATCAATACCAAACTCTAAACATGGCTCACTTCCCCTTGAAGATCTGTAATATATATCTCCAGTTTTCTTTTTAGTTTCAAAAACTTTTTTTGATAAAAATTCAGGGTCTATATATGTTGCTTCAATAATATATTCACTATTTTTGTCATCACTAGTTTTTTCTTGATTTATAGAAATTGTACTTAATTGTTTTTCACCCTCAACGATATCAAACCCTTGAGAATCTTTCTTAATACTTAATACCGAGATATTGTCATCTTTAGCTTTTAAGTCAGATTTTGCATAAGCATTTAAAATAACACCTGTAGCATGAGTAACATAGTTTACAGTATCTCTTAAATCACACTCTTCAAATTTATCTATTATTCCAACTCTTAATTTATATACTAAAGGTAGTTTGAAATCTTCTAATGCTGCAACTTTATAGATATATTTGCTATCAATCTCATTTGTACTTTCAACTTCAAGTGTTTGTCCAATTCCTAAATTGTTTAATTCTAAGCTGTATTCTTGCTCAGTTAATGGAATATTATAGTATGCAGATAACTCTCTTGCAACGCCATGGATACTTAAACAGTCACCTCTGTTTGCAGTTAATTCTATTTCTATAACATCATCATTAAAAAGTGGATAATCTTTTAATTCTCTACCAATTACAAGCTCTCCAACTGAAGAGTCTAATTCTAAAATTCCATCATTTAGTTTAGCTAAACCAATCTCTGTAGATGAACAAATCATACCATTTGATTCTACACCTCTTAGTTTTGCTTTTTTTATTTTAAAATCATCACCTAATTTACACCCAACAACTGCAACAGGTACAAATTGCCCAGCATCAACATTTTTAGCACCACAAACAATTTGAACAGTTTCTCCACCAATATCAACTTGACAAATATTTAATTTATCTGCATCAGGGTGTTTCTCTTTTTCTAAAACTTTTCCAACTACAACTTTAGAAGGTACTCTTTGAAGTTCTAAACTATCAACCTCTAATCCTATAGAGTTTAATGTTTTACAGATATCATCTGTAGATATTTTGGAAATATCAACGTATTCTTGTAACCAATTTCTTGTAATAATCATTTAAACTGTCCTAATAATCTTAAATCACTTTCAAATAAAGATCTTAAGTCTCCAATATTGTGCGTTAACATTGCAACTCTTTCTATTCCTAAACCAAATGCATATCCTGATTTATTTTCGTATCCAACTGCATCAAATACATTTTGATCTACAACTCCACAACCAAGTATTTCTAGCCATCCTGTATGTGAACAAACTCTACATCCGTCTCCACCACAAAATACACATGAGATATCAACTTCTGCTGAAGGTTCTGTAAAAGGGAAAAATGATGGTCTAAATCTAACATCAACTTCTCCAAACATATGATGTAAAAATTCAACTAATACATGTTTTAAGTTGGCAAATGAGATTTTATCTGCATCATCAACTACTAATGCTTCAATTTGGTGAAACATTGGAGTGTGTGTAATATCATAATCTCTTCTAAAAACTGTACCTGGAGCAATCATTCTAATTGGAGTTGGCTGAGATAACATAGTTCTAATTTGAACAGGTGATGTATGTGTTCTTAAAAGTGAAAAATCTTTATTATAAAAAGTATCCTGCATATCCCTTGCCGGATGGTACTTTGGAAGATTTAATGCTTCAAAGTTATGGAAATCATCTTCTACTAATGGTCCCTCTTCAACAGAGAAGTTTAGATTTTGAAAATATGTTACTATTCTATCCATTGTATCAATTACAGGATGCACCGCACCTGATGTGATTTCATTATTAAATCTTGTTACATCTATTTTATCATCTTTTAATTTTGCTTCTAATGCTTCTTTTTCTAAAACAATTTTTTTATTTTCTAAAGCTTCTGTTATTTGTGCTTTTTGTTTATTTAAATTTGCTGCAAAATCTTTTTTCTCAGGACCTGGTATATCCTTCATTTTTGCAAATTGTGCAGTAATTACACCTTTTTTTCCTAATGTTTCCACTCTTAAGTTCTCTAAAACTTGGAGTGAATCAGCGTTATCTATTTTTTCTAGCCATTCAGTCACTACTAGTTTCTCCCCTGATTTTTATATGTTTATTTGTTGTTAATTTTTGGGATTATACTTAAAAATTTATTAGAGTTTGGTTATAATTTTTTTTAAACTAGGTAAAGGAAAATAGATGTGTATTTTTTGTAAAATCGTAAAAGGTGAGATCCCTAATCAAACTGTACTTGAAGATGAAAATTTTTTAGCATTTAATGATATTAATCCAGCTAGAAAAGTTCACGTATTAGTTATTCCAAAAGAGCATTATGATTCTTTTGATGTAATTCCTCCAAAAGTGATGAGTAATATGACAGAGTTTATTCATAAAGTTGTTTCAAAACTTGGAATAAAAGAGTCTGGATATAGAATGATTACAAATATTGGTAGTGATGGAGGGCAAGAAGTACCCCATTTACATTTTCATATATTAGGTGGAGAGCCAGTTGGCAAACTAGTTAGATAAGAGTTGTAGTTAAACTACAATTCTTATTTTGTATCTTCTTGAAATTTTCCTAAATTCATTAGTTTTTCATATTTCATTTGAAGTCTTTGAGCAGGTGTTAATTGTTTTAATTCTTCTAGAGTAGTCAAGAAATAATCACCTAAAGCTTTAATAGCTTCCTCTTTTTTTCTATGTCCACCAATTAGTGGCTCATTTATTACATCGTCAATTAGTTCTAAATCTTTTAAAGCTTCAGCTGTAATTTTTAAAGCATTAGCAGCAGTTTCAACTTTTGCTGGATCATTCCATAAAATTGCACTACAACCTTCTGGAGAAATAACTGCATAAACAGAGTATCTCATCATTGCTAATTTATCCGCTACAGAAATAGCAAGAGCTCCACCTGAACCACCTTCTCCAATTACAACAGAGATAGTTGGAGTAGTTAAATCAGAAAACTCATAAAGGTTTTTTGCAATAGCTTCAGATTGATTTCTCTCTTCTGCTCCAAGTCCTGGATATGCACCCGGAGTGTCAACTAACATTAAGATTGGAATATTAAACTTTTCAGCCATTTTTGCAGCTCTTAAAGCTTTTCTATAACCTTCAGGATTAGGCATACCAAAATTTCTTTTTAGTTTATTTTTAGTACCTCTACCTTTTTGTTCTCCAATAACCATTACTTTTTCTTTACCAATATAACCTAAGTAACAAACTATTGCATTATCATCATTGAAGTGTCTATCCCCATGAATCTCATAATAGTTTGTCATTAAACCTCTAACATAGTCTAAGGCATAAGGTCTATCTGGATGACGCGCAAGTTGAAGCTTTTGATAATCGTTTAAATTTTTAAATGTTTTTTCAACTTCTTTTTCCAGTTTTTTTTCTAATATTTCAGCTGCATGGTCATCTGATTTTGTCCTTGCAATTGTAATATCTTCTTCTAGTTTTTTGATTTTATCTTCAAAGTCTAAATATGTTGCCAAATTAATATCCCTTTTAGGCTCTACTACTTATTATATTTTTTAAAAATTATTGAGCCATTTGTTCCACCAAAACCAAAGTTATTACTCATAACAATGTCTAATGTAGCTTCTCTTGCTGTATCAGGTACATAGTCTAAAGTACACTCTTCATCTTGGTTTTGAATGTTTATTGTTGGAGGAATTATTCCTTCAGTTAATGCTTTTATAGCAAAAATTGCTTCAATTGCACCAGCTGCACCTAAGCAGTGTCCAATTTGTCCTTTTGTTGAAGTAACTGGAGGACAATTTTCAATTCCGTTAAATAGTTCCACTATTGCTTTTGATTCATTAACATCACCAACTGGTGTAGATGTTCCATGTGTATTTACATAATCAACTTTAATATCTTCACCAATTACACTTTTAGCCATGTTTAAAGCAGCTTTCATTGCTCTTAATGGTCCATCCATAACTGGTGCTGTAATATGGTTTGCATCTGCACTTTCACCAATACCAATAATCTCACAATAGATTTTTGCACCTCTTGCTAATGCTGAGTCTAAGTCTTCAACCACTAATGCTCCAGCACCTTCACCCATAACAAATCCATCTCTATCTTTGTCAAATGGTCTAGATGCAGTTTTAGGATCATCATTTCTTGTTGATAAGGCTTTCATTGCTGCAAAACCACCAACTCCAGCACCACAAATAGCACTTTCTGCCCCAACTACTAAAATTCTATCTGCACCATTAGTCATAATAGTTTTTACAGCGTCAGCTAAAGCATGAGTTGATGCTGCACATGCAGTTACATGGGATAATGATGGACCTTTTAAACCATGTTCAATTGAAATAAATCCACCAAGCATATTTACTAATGAAGATGGAATAAAGAATGGTGAAATTCTTTTTGGTCCTCTATTTTCACAAACTACAGAGTTTTTTTCAATAGTTGATAATCCACCAATACCTGAAGCTGAAATAATACCAAATCTATCCGCAATAGAGTCTTCAACTTTTTTATTTTCACCTGTAACATATCCAGAGTCAATCATTGCTTCTAATGCTGCTTTAATTCCTAATTGAATAAATCTATCAGCTTTTTTTACCTCTTTTTTATCCATAACTGTAGTAGGATCGAAATCTTTAACTTCAGCTGCTATTTGTACAGAATAATTGCTTGCATCAAAAAGTGAAATTTTATCAACACCACATTCCCCTGCAACTACAGCTTTAAAAGAATCTTCTACACAATGTCCTACAGAATTAATCGTACCAAGACCAGTTATTACAACTCTTTTCATCACATATGCTCCAAAATAAATATTTATATAATTCAATTTTTAAAAAAAAATTCAACAATACAAATAAAAAAAAGATAGAAAAAAAGCCAGTACAAAATACTGGCTTATAGTTTTTTAATAAAGCGTTAAATTACGCGTTATCTTCGATGTATTTAATAGCATCAGCTACAGTTAAAATACCTTCTGCATCTTCATCAGGGATCTCAATATCGAACTTTTCTTCTAAAGCCATAACTAATTCAACAACGTCTAAAGAGTCAGCACCTAAGTCCTCGATGAATTTTGATTCCTCTTTAACTTCAGCTGGATCACAATCAAGTTGCTCAACTACTACTTCTTTTACATCATCTAATAATGCCATATTTTTTTCCTTTAATAAAATTATCGCCAAATTATATCACAAAAAGATTTAATTAATCTTTTTTAAACATATAATCCACCATTTACTTTTAATATTTCACCAGTTATATATGATGAATGATCACTCAGTAAAAACGCTACAGCATCGGCTATTTCTTTAGGTTGACCAAATCTACTTAATGGAATATTTTTCTCATATTCTGCTTTAACTTCATCTTTTAATTCATCAGTCATATCTGTTTGAATAAAACCTGGTGTAACCGCATTGTATCTTATACCTCTTGCAGCTGCTTCTTTAGCAAAAGATTTAGTCATTGCATTTAATCCACCCTTAGAAGCAGAATAATTTGTTTGACCAGGATTTCCCATTTCACCAACAATTGAAGAGATATTTACAATTGAACCAAATCTTTTTTTACCCATATTTTTTAGAGCTGCTTTACAACCTATAAATGCTGATGTTAAGTTTGCAGAAATAACATCATTAAAATCCTCTACAGACATTCTTAAAGCTAATTTATCCCTTGTAATTCCTGCATTATTAACTAGATATGAAATTTCACCATCTGCATCTATAATTGTTTTAATAGCATTGTTAAATTCATCTTCTTTTGTTACATCGGCTTTAACAATCGCAGCTTTTCCACCTTTAGCTTCAATTTCAGCTTTAATAGCTTCAGCAGCCTCTGCGCCACTTCTATAATTAATCCAAACTTTTAGTCCAAAATCAGCAAGAGTTTTTGCAATCTCTGCACCAATTCCTCTACTTGCACCTGTTACTAATACATTAGATCCAGTAAATTTCATTTAAATCCTTTTGAAAATTATAATCTTTAAAATATACATTATAGCTACAATTAGCTAAACACCTCTTTTATTGTCCCAAACCCTTATATGAAGCCTATCACAATATTTGTAACCTTTTTCTATAGCCATATCTATCACAGCTTCACTATTTTCATTTATTTGTGCAGCTGTATCTCCCATAGGCATAAGATAAACTTCTGCTTTAGGAATTTCATTTACAATATTATCAATCTCTTTTGTAGCTTCTTTTATAAATTTTTTATCAATAACAAATTTTAGATAAGAATCTTTTGTATTCTCTAATATTTTTGTTAAAGTATTGTTATTTATTCTCTTTTTTATAGGTTCTAAAGAGTTAGATAGTTTAACACTCATAGAAAAAAGAATCTCTTTTTGGTATTCTTTTGTAAACTCAATATCCAAAGATGCATTGGTTTCAATTGTGATTTTATAATTATTTTCTATATAGTATTTTAAAAGTGACTGAAACTCTTCATTGTTCCAATATAGAAGTGGCTCACCACCTGTAATAACAATATCAACGTTGTAGTTAGGTTTTAACTCTTCTACTTTTTTTATAATATCTTCTGTAGACATTTTATGCCATTGATCTTTAAAAGCTGTATCAACTGCATAATATGAATCACAAGAACATTTTTTTATACCACTAGGAGTTTCATATTCAACATTGAAACCAACACATTTCATATTACATTTACCAAAACGTATAAATATTGAAGGTGTCCCTACTAGTTTTCCTTCACCTTGAATAGTAGGGCCAAAAATCTCATTTATCTCAAGCATACACGTGGCTTTTACTTTTTGGTGTTTCTGCAAACTCTACACTGGCAACTTTTATACCAATCTTTTTCATCTTTTTTGAAGCTATTTGTAAAAACCATGCTGAAAGGTTTTCACTAGTTGGTACAAAATCAACTAAAACATAACCCTCATACATCTCTTTTATATGAGCTGGTTCATTTTTGATTTTTGTTAAGTCAACTAATTTATAACCCTCTTCAAATTCTAGTAATTCATTTTTCTCATAGTGTGGAAGTAGAGTTTCAAAAAGTGGATCATTTATATCTATAATAAACTTATGGTCTAAAACATCATCTAAAAATTGTTTAAACCAATTTAGGTGTTTAAAATCTGTCACCATTCCATTTTTTAACTCACTAGCTTCAAGAAATATTTTTATTTTACCTTGATGTCCATGTAGATGTCTACACTTTAAACAAGGATCAAGAGAGTAATCTGGATTTAACTCCTGAGACCAAACTCTATGACCATAACAAAAGTCAAATGATTTAGATATTTTCCAAGTCAAAATTATGCCTTATATGGTATTGGGTCAGTTGCATTTGCTTCTTTAAAACCATTAAGTCTTAGTCTACAAGAATCACAAACTCCACAAGCTTCTTCTTCCTCTTTATAACATGACCAAGTGTGTTCTAAAGGAACATTTAATTTAATAGCTTCTTTTACAATATCACTTTTCATAAGTTTAACTAGTGGGGTTTTTATCTCTAGTTTTGTTGATTCTTTTGTTCCTTCATTTATGGCCCCAGTCATTTTTGATATAAATGAGTCAGTACAATCTGGATACCCAGAACTATCCTCTTCAACAACACCTATAAAAAGAGCTTGGGCTTCCTCTTTTTCTGCAATTGCGCTGGCAATTGATAAGAAAATACCATTTCTAAAAGGTACATATGTTATAGGAACACCAGGTTTTACACCTTCTGTTGGAACATCAATATTTTTATCAGTTAAGGCACTAGCTCCAATTTGAGAAAAAAATGGAATATCAATTTCATATTTTTCTTTTATCTCTAAATCTTCACAGATATTTCTAAACGCTTGAAGCTCTCTTCTTTCTGTTCTTTGTCCGTAGTTGAAATGAACTGCAATAATATCATAGCCCTCATTTTTTGCTATGTATGATGCTAAAGTTGAGTCCATTCCTCCACTTAATATACAAACTGCTTTTTTATTGTTCATTTGTTAAAAAATCCTTATTATATTTTTCAAAAAACTTCCAAGATATAGGAAGAACTTTTACTGGTGAATCTTTTTTTAATAAAGAAACATTTTCATCTAATACAATAATTGAATTACATTTTGAAAGGGTTGAAACCATACCTGGACTTCTTTTTTGTTCACTTATAAAATATTCACCATCAAAAAAGCCTGGAATTATAGTGATTCTTCCTTTTTTATTTCTTAACTCTTCACCTATCTTTGCAAAAATAAAATTATGATAAGTTCTATTTGAACCTAAAAGTTTTTGAATAATCAATTTACCAAAAAGTTCAAAGATAAGTGCACCTGCAAGGGGATTACCTGGTAGGTTTAAAATATAAGTATCTTTGATTTTCCCAAAAACTGTTGGTTTTCCTGGTTTGATTTTTATACCTTCAAAAATATTTTTACAATCTAATTCTTTAAAAGCATCTTTTGTAAAATCTGCATCACCAACAGATACTCCCCCTGAAGTGATAATTAAATCTGCATCAGTTGAGTTTTGTATTAACTCTTTTATTGAATCGATTGAATCGTGAGCTTGACCTATAAAATCAACTTGGCATCCTAATTCTAAACATCTACTTATGAAAGTAGGGGTATTTGAGTTAAAAATTTGATAATCTTCAGCTTTTTCATAATGAAGTTTTAACTCTTCACCACTAGCAAAAACTATAATTTTAGGTTTTTTAAATACTTTTATATGACTTATACCTTGGCTAGATAAAAGTGTTATTTTCGAAAAGTCTATTTCATCATGTTTATTTATAAGTATATCTTCTTTATTTATATCTTCACCAATAAATCTAATATGCAAATTTTTTTTAATATTATCTGGGATTTTAACTTGAGTATCATTAATGATTTCACAATCTTCTTTAGGAATAACAGCTGTACAATTTTCAGGTATTGGGGCTCCTGTCATTATTTTAACTGTTGAACCTTTTTCTAAAAGTAGATTATTCTCATCTCCTGCAAAAATTGTATCTTTTATATTTAATATTTTCCCTGCATCTTCATGTAATACAGCATAACCATCCATGGCAGAGTTATTAAATTTTGGTAAACAAACTTTAGCTTTAATAGTTTGGGCTAATATTCTTCCAATAGAGTTTTCAATAGGTAGTATTTCAAAATTTGTTTTAATTTCTAAATCATTTATAATATTTATTACTTCGTCCATATTTATGGCCATAATAATCCTTTTACTAACACCTTATGACATTTGAGGTATAATACCAAAATTTTTTAAAAGTGAGATTAACATGGAATTGATGGGCAGTGCTGTTACAACACACGTATATGCTATATATGTTTTTTTATTAATAATGTTTTTTAATTTATATTCTGTTTTAAGTGTAAATGAACACATAAAATTAGCAAAAAGATTAAAATTTATGACTCCAATTTATCATCTTTCAAATGCAATTGTTATGTATACAGGAGCAATTGTTGCTGCTTATGCGAATACCTTTTCAATAACAATAGCTCTTATGATACCAACTTCTATATTTTTAATGGTTATTGAGATAAAAAGATATAAAAAAATGAGAGTGATTAAATCTGCTGATACAAAACTTCAAGAAGAGTTTAGAGCTTATGCAAAAAAGATTTATACAATTGAGATTGCAGTTTTAATTTTAGTATATGTTATCAGTAAGGTGTTTTAATGCAGTTCTCTTTTCACGAAAAAGCAGGTGAATCAAATATTGAAATTTTAGATGATTTATATAAATATTTAATAAAAGCTAGAAGACATAAAGTTGATGAGATTATCCCTTTTAGAAATCTCTTAGATAATATTATCTATTTTTATAAAATCACTTCTATAGATAGAAAAAAAGCTTTTTTAAATTTAGAATCAAGTGAAGAAAAAATTGTTGAAAATACAAATAAACTCCACCTTGCTTGGTGTGTTGTTGATCCTAAAACTGTTGAAAAATCTATAGCTTCTTTAAACGAATTAGGACTTGATAAAATTACTTTTATTTATTGTGAGTATTCTCAAAAGAATTTTAAAATGAATTTTGAAAAATTAAACAAGATATTGATTAATTCATCTTCTCAATGTGGAAGAAGTTCAATTATTAAACTAGAAGAAAAATCTTCATTGGATGAATTTTTAAAACAGAATCCTCAATCTTATATTTTAGATTTTTCAAAAAAATCAATTGATGAAGTTAGTGAAAACATAGATACAATTATTTTAGGTTGTGAAGGTGGTTTTTCAAAACTTGAAAGAGATAAATTTGATAGTGAAAAAATAATTGGATTTAAATCTAATTTGATTTTAAAGAGTGAAACAGCTGCAGTTTCAGCAGTTTCAAAAATATTGATTTAAAAGTAGAGTAGGTCTCTACTTTTAATTTAATTACCAGCTTCTAACAATAGAGTGGCATCTAGCACATGCGTTTAATACATCAGAATATGCATTAGCAGCATTAATATATGCTTTTTCTTCTAAGTTAAGTTCTAAAACACTTACATCAAGTTCAATTCTTTTTGCAGCATTTTCAGCAACATTAACCATATGTTTTTTATTATCTGGTAAATATACTGTGATGATGTTTTTGTTAGAAAATAGTTTATTCCCTTCTTTTACTAACTTTGCACCACTTTCAATTAATTGTACGTTGTTATTTAAAAAACCTTTTTGGATTTGAGTCATTCCCTCTTCCATAATTGACATAGATTTTTGCATAACATCTTGAGCAGATGCAACTGAAATCGTTAAAGCTGCAGCAGTTAAAATATTAATAAATTTCATTTTTTCCCCTAGATATTTTTATAAGAGAAGAAGTTCTTAATGAACTTCTCTCCATTTACTTGCTTTCCATAACCATGCAAAGATTGCAAAAATTACTAAGTAAATTAAGAATTTTGGTCCTAATTCTTCTCTTTCTTGTTTTTTAGAATCCCCAACTTTTTCCATATAAGATACAACTTGTTTCTCTGCATCATGAGTTAAACCAACTCTAGGCATAGCTGTACCCTCTAAATGTTTTTGTGGATCATTAACAAATTCGTGAATATATTGAGCACCTCTTGATCTAATATATTGTGATAAATCAGGTGGAATTTTCCCCATATATGCTTTGATATTTTCAACTGGTGTTTTAGCACCCATTGTACCATTCATCATATCTCCATATTTAATACCATGACATCTTTGACAAGCATTTTGGAATACTTCTTTATCTGTCATCTCTTTTGGAGCAATTGCTTGTAAATAAGCTACCATATCAGCAATCTCTTGAGGTTGCATCCATCCATAACCAGGCATTGGGTGAACTTTTCCATCAACAAATTTGTGTGAAGTTTTAGTAGCTTTTGCTGGGTCTTTAATAAATGCAGCTAAGAAGTCAGGATTATAAAGTTTTCCTGCTGTTCCTAAATCTGGAGGAACTACACCATAAGCTGCAGCTGAGCTAGCATCATCCATAAGTTGTGGAAAACCTTGAGCTTCAATTGAGTGACAAGCAGTACAATTAGCTTGCACTAATACTGCACCATTTTCTGCATTACCTGTTAATGCTTTTATATCAGCAACATCTGCTTGTACATCTTCAAATGAATAATCAGCAGGTTCAACATGTGGGTGCATTTGTGAGTGTGCGAATGGCTCAACACCCCAGTAAGTAACAAGTGTTAATACAACTACTACAGCTAATATTTTTAATTCTCTCATTACTCACCTCTCTTTTTAGCATCAATTTTTGTAACAATTGGAAGTATTACAAATAATAGGATAAATGCTGTTGCTGCAAAGAATCCAATCCATGCGTTTGTACCTGTTGGAGGTAATTTACCCCAAATTGTTAATACGATTAAGTCAACCATTAAAATCCAGAACCATACAAAGAAAGCTGGTCTTTTATGAGCTGGTAAAATTTTTGTATCTCTATCTAACCAAGGTAATACAAGGAAAATAGCATTTGCAAAACCAAATGCAGCTAAACCAATATCAAATGCTTTAACAGGACCAACATCAAAGAAGAATCCTCTTAACACTTCATATGACCATAAGAAATACCATTCTGGATAAATGTGTGCAGGAGTAACCATGTTATCAGCAGGATCGAAGTTAACTGGGTCCATTGCAAAGTTATAATGGAAGAATACTAAATAGAAATAGAAAATTAAGAAAATACCTAATACAGCTAAATCTTTAGAGATAAAAATTGGCCAGAAAGGGATAACTTTTGACTCTTTTTTATTTCCACTTAGATATTTTTCAGCTTCAGCATCAAAATCTAAATCTTCAGAAGTTTGGTTGTTTACGTGTGGAATTCTTAGTGTGTAAAAGTGGAATGCAATAAGAGCCATAATTACGATTGGTAATAAGAATACGTGTAACATAAAGAATCTTGTTAATGTAGCATCTGCAACGTTAAAGTCACCTCTAATCCATACAACAAGAGCGTCACCAATAACTGGAACACCACCAAATAGGTTAGTAATAACCATAGCAGCCCAGTAAGACATTTGTCCCCATGGTAACATATATCCAGAGAATCCAGCAGCTGAGAATGTCATAAATAATAACATACCAGAGATCCAAATCATCTCTCTACCTTGTTTATAAGAACCATAATAGATACCTGTAAACATGTGAATATAGATAATTAAGAATACAACAGAAGCTGCTACACCGTGCATATGTCTAAATAACCAACCAAATGCAACTTCTTGCATAATTGTATAGTTAACTGAATCAAATGCTAAATTTACATCTGGTTTGTAATACATCATTAAGAAGATACCAGAAATAACAAGGATACCAAAAGTAGTTGCTAAAAGAACACCCATAGCCCATAAGAAGTTGATATCTTTTGGAATCCAGTATTCAGTCATCATTACTTTGTTAAACGTAGTAGTGTTTAATCTTTGGTCTAACCACTCCCCAACAGAGTTAGCTTTAGTAATTTTTGCCATACTCTACTCCTTATGCCATCATCGCAGTAGCGATTTTTTTGTACTCAGGACCCTCTTCACCAAGAACAATCTCTGTACCTTTTAGACTAAAAGGTGGTAAATCAAGTGGTCTAGGAGGTGGACCAAATACTTGCTCTGCACTTGGGTTAAATTCCCCACCGTGACATGCACATTTCCATTTTGTTTTTTTCCATGCAGGAATACAACCTAAGTGAGTACATAATCCAATTGCAACAGTAAATCTTTCACCATTAACAACTAGGTCTCTTTTGTTATCTTCCATCTCAGGAGTTTTTTTAAGAATAAATATTGGCTTACCTCTCCATGTAACAATAATCGGCTCACCAGCTTTTATTCCACTAAGTTCAACAGTCGTAAAACCTCCAGCTAATACACTTGGAAGTGGATCCCATGCTTGTTTCATACCTACAAGCGAAGCTGCACCACCGACAGCTGCAACAGCTGCAAATGTATAACCTAGAAAATCTCGTCTATTAGTTTCGTTAGACATTTAGCTTCCTTATTTTAAATTTAAATCTGTTAATTATATTGATAATTTTCTTAAAAGATAATGATATTGGTCAAAAAGTGCCAATTTATGAGAGTAAATGTAGATTATCTACACATAGTAATTATAAGCTGAACTTATTAGAGATTTATTAATCTCTAATAAATTTCACAATTTCGTCTTCTATATTTTCTTTTTCAACAATAATTTTATGTCTTATTTCAGCTGAAAATAATCCTTTGATTGATTCAGGAAGTTTTGCATTATATTCTTTTGAAATTATATCTAAAGCCTCTTTATCTGGGTGTGAAATGCTATTTTCATGCAACGCTTGAAGTACTGTTGGTGAAAATTTTGTCCACTCTGCTGTAGAATAAATAACCACTTTTAAGTCTTTTTCTTTTAAATTTTGGTATGCTTTTATACAAGTTGCTGTATGTGGATCCATTAAATATTTTAAATTTAAAAATTCTTTTATAATTTTTGCACCATATTTATCATCTGAGTTTATTGCAGAAAAATATTTTTGAAGTTTTTTAGTCTCTTCTTCATTCATTTTAAAGATTTTATTGTTATTTAAATCTTCCATTAACTCTTTTGTTCTTTGTGCTCCACAAATAGAAAATATTACCCTTTCTATATTTGATGATTTTAAAATATCCATAGCTGGAGATTTTGTAAGTTTTAATTCTTTGTCTCTTATGTCATAAATACCAGTATTTATCCATTGAGTTAGAATATCATTTTCATTTGAAGCAACAAGAAGTTTTTCAACTGGTACACCCATTTGTTGAGCATAAAAACCACCTAAAACATTTCCAAAGTTACCGCTTGGAACTACTAAATAGATTTTTTCACCATTTTTAATCTCTTCTTGTTTTAGAAGCTGGATATATGACCAAAAATGATAAATGATTTGAAAGATAATTCTTCCAAAGTTAACAGAGTTTGCAGCACTTAGTTTTATTCCATCATTTTCTAACTCTTTTTTAAAGCTTTCAGATGCAAGTAGATTTTTTAGTGCAGTTTGTGCATCATCAAAATTTCCTTTAATACCAATAACTTTTAGATTTTCTCCATCTTCACAAACCATTTGTAGTCTTTGCACATCAGAAGTTCCACCATCAGGATATAAACATACAACTTGGATATTCTCTTTGTTTTTAAAAGTATTTAGTGCAGCAGGTCCAGTATCACCAGATGTTGCAGCAAGAATTAAATATTTCTCATCTTTCTTTTTTGCAATTGAACTTAAAATAGAACCAAATGGTTGTAGTGCCATGTCTTTGAAAGCTCTAGTTGGTCCATGGTATTGTTCATGTACAAAAAGATCATCTTTAACTTTTACTACTGGACAAGGATTTGATGGATCATCAAAATTATCATATAAAGCTAAGGCTTTGTTTATCTCATCTTCTTCAATATCAATCTCAAATGCTTTTAAAATATCATATGCTAACTCTTTATATGAAGAGTTAAGATGATTTAAAATGAAATTGTCTTCTAGTTTTGGTAACTCTTTTGGTACATAAAGACCTCCAAAAGAAGCACTTGGATTTAAAATCGCTTCACTAAATGTAACCTCTTTAGCTCTATTATTATCATTTCCTCTAGTTTCAATAAAATTCATTTTTGTCCTTAGTCGTTTAAAAGTTTTTCCATATCAATGCCATTGTTTGGATTGTCTTTTCTTAAAAATTGTGTTCCTACACCATCACTTGTAAATAGTTCTAATAAAATTGAGTGTTCAACTCTTCCATCTATAATATGAGCTTTATTTACACCGTTATAAATTGCATCTATACATGAGTCAACTTTTGGAATCATACCACCTGCAATTGTTCCATTATCTTTATAGCCTTGTACATCTTCTTTATCTAAAGAGTTAAGAAGATTTCCCTCTTTATCTAATACTCCAACAGTATCTGTTAAAAATAGAACCTTCTGTGCATTAACAGCTTGTGCAATTTTTGAAGCAGCTACATCTGCATTGATATTGTATCCAGGGTGATTTGGTTCTGCACTATCTGCAATTGGAGCAATTACAGGAATAAATCCCTCTTTTACTAGGTTATTAATCATTGTGCCATTAACTTCTGTAATAACACCTGTATAACCAAACTTGCCATCATCTTTTGGTTTAGCTTTTATAATTGCAGAATCTTTTCCTGATATACCAATAGCTTTTGCACCATGATAATTTAAAAGTGAAGTGATATTTTTATTTATTTCACCAGAAAGAACCATCTCTACAACTCTCATTGTTTCTTCAGAGGTAACTCTGTGTCCATCAACAAACTCTGAATGAATCTCTAATTTATCTAAAAGTTCTGAAATTCTTGCTCCTCCACCATGAACAATAATAGGTTTAATACCTACAAGTGAAAGAAGAACAATATCTTCAGCAAATTTTTCTTTTAATTCTGGGCTTGTTTGTGCTGATCCACCATATTTAATCACAATAGTTTTTCCATAAAACTTTTTTATATGTGGAATAGCATCTAGTAGTGTTTGTACTTTATGTTGTTTTTTTTGCATAGAAAATCCTAGTACTATTTTAGAAAGGGCGATTATATCTAAAATTTACTTAGATTTATTTTGAAGTTCAAATATAGATTTTGTAAATCTAACTACTGTATTTCTCCCATTATTTTTTGCTTTATAAAGTGCTAAATCGGCAAATCTAATTGCTTCTTTAATATCATCTGTATCTTTTGGATACATAGAAACACCTATACTTAAAGTTTTTCTAACTGTTGCCATTCCACCTGTAGGGATTTCTGCTTTAGAAAAATTCATTCTAATTTTTTGTGCTACTTCGATAATTGATTCTTCATCACAATTATAAAGAAGAATCATAAACTCTTCTCCACCATATCTAATTGCAATATCAGATTCTCTAATATTGTCATTTAAAATCTCAGCTACAATTTTAATTGCATTATCTCCAATCTCATGTCCATAAGTATCATTTATAATTTTGAAGAAATCAATATCTAACATTAAAATACCGTATTCAATCTCTAATCTATTTGTTTGAGCTGTAATTTTTGGAACTATATCTTCTAAATATTTTCTGTTGAATAGTCCAGTTAAGGCATCTGTTTGTGCATTTTTTTCAAGTATATGCATCAGTTTTTTACTTACAATTACTGTTTTTGCCACATCAACATAATCTTGAATATATGGTGTTAGGTTCTGAACTCTTTCAATCTCTTTTTCACTTTCTGTAAATATAGAGATAATAAGATCTAGCTCATTTGAAATTGAGTATGGAATACAGAAATAATTGTATTTATCACATGTATGACAGGCTGGGCACATATCTTTAAAGTGTGTAGAATCAATCATTGTATTAGTTCTATCAGCTCTACAACCCTCTTCAAATATATTACAAAAGATATTTTTTTCTTTATGTACTACCGTGATTTCGCCACTAACTGTATTTGCTTCAAAAAAGTTAAAATTTTCTATGCCTGTTTTATCTTTGATAATTTGAGCTAATCTATCATATACTTGCTCTATAGTTTCATCATATTCTATTGTTTTTCTAAATTTATAAACATCTGAAAGTCTTTCAACAGTATTTTTTACATTTATTAGGTGGTCTTTATCCATTTTTCTTTGATTTTCTGAAAGGAAAATTGATATTTTTGCATCTATAGAATCTAAAGTAATCTCTAATTTTTCCAAAAATCCATTAATCCATGTTGATACATCTTCTGATTCTTTACCTTTAACTCCAATAATACGATATGAATAATCACCTTTTTGAGCTTTATTCATAACTTTTCTAATAGAATCAAAAAGGCTTAAAAATGGAGATATTATTATATTTAAGATGAAGATAATTACTACCATTAGTATTAAAGCGATGGTAATAGTGTTTGTCATAGTTTTTATACCAACTTGTTTAGACTCATCAATTGACATTTGAATAGTAATTGCACCCAATGTATCACCCTCATCGGCATTACTATGACATGAGATACAGTTTATTTTACCTGCACTTGTTGCATTATATGGAATAGTAATTCTATAATTACTTTCAGAAAAAATATTTTCATCTATGACTCTTTTTGTTTTCCCTGTACGTAATACTTCTTCATCTACACTATCTTTTACATGCTCATTAAGTAAGCCAACACCATAAAGTTCTATAACTTTTTGACCTCTACTTAACCAGATCTTATCAATGTTTGGGATGTTTTTTAATTGACTTAAAAATAACTCCCTATCATCAATAACGCCAGATACCATTTGAGAAGTTAAAGCATGCTCAACAGTCTTTGCAATAGCATGAGCTTTATCGTCAATAGATTTAATACCATACTCTCTAAAGTTGTATACCATATCTGCAGTTATAAGGATAAACATAAAACTTATAATTGAGATAACTAATAAAATAATTTTGTTTTTTGTTTTCATAGAATATTACTCATAATTTAAAAATAGATTTATTATATCAATAAAAAAATTAATTAAAGTTAATCTTAAGTTAAATTAGTGGAAAAATTAATTTTAATAATGTATTATTTCAATATGAAACAGTTTTTAGCATTAAAAGCAAGTGCAGGAAGTGGAAAAACTTTTGCCTTGACAGTACGATATATTTCCCTACTATTATTAAACGCAAAACCTAAAGAGATATTAACACTTACTTTTACTAATAAAGCGGCAAATGAGATGAGTGAGAGAATCTATAATACCTTACTTAACTTAGGTAATGATGAAGCTTATTTAAATGAAATATCTAAAGAATCAGGTTTATCAAAAGAGAGAATCTTAGAAAAAAAAGATAGATTGATAAACAATTATACAAATGCAACTTTATCTATTTTTACAATTGATAAATTTATAAATATGATATTAAGAGAGTTTTGCGGATATATTGGGATTAGTGATGATTTTGAGATAAAAGAGGATGATATTGAAAGCTTAAGTATTAAGTTTTTGGAATCTTTATCTTTAGAAGATTTTGATAAATTGGTTGATTTTCAAATCTATGAGAAGAAAAAATATAATTCACTTTTTGAGATATTCCAAAATCTTTTAGAAAAAAATGAAGAGATAGTAACAGTAAATATTGATGCAAGTCTTTTGGGCGTACAAAAGAAGAGTGTAGTTGATGAAGCATTAAAAATAAAAGAGTTTATACTAAACTGTCCTCAAGCATCAAATAGTGCAAAAAATGCAGTTGATTTTGAAACTTTTGAAGAGTTGATGTCTAAAGGGAAAACATGGCTTAGTAAAGATAGTGTGTTTGAGTTTTCATATTTTAAAAAATGTGCAAATGATTTACTTGAAACCTTCTTTTTAAATGTAAAAAAAGAGATGGCTGTATATTATAAGATTAGAGCTGGTTATAGTATCAGCAAGCTGTTTGAATTGTATAGATTATTTAAAGAGTATAAATTTAAATATAACAAATCAAAAAACTATTTACACTTTAGTGATATTTCAAATTTAACCTATGAATTACTTTCAAAAAAAATTGATAAAGACTTTTTATATTTTAGATTAGATTCAAAATTTTCACATATATTAATTGATGAGTTTCAAGATACCTCTTTACTTCAATATAAAATTTTACAACCTTTAATTGAAGAGATATTATCTTCAAGTGAATTTAAAACATTTTTCTATGTTGGAGATACAAAACAATCTATTTATAGATTTAGAGGTGGGAAAAGGGAACTTTTTGATTATGTACTTAAATCAAATAAACAAGTTGAAGTTGAGATTTTAAATACAAATTATCGTTCTTGTGAAAACATAGTAAATTTTGTAAATACAAGTTTTTCAAAACTTCCATCTTATGAGTACCATGACCAAATGTCATTGCATAAAGATGGATATGTTGAGGTTTTAGAAGATGAAGCTTTATTAGAAGAGGACAAATATGAAAATATAGCAAAAAAGATTTCATCCTTAATGCAAAGTGGTGTAAATAGTAATGATATCGCAATATTAACTTATACAAATGATGATGTATTAAATATCTATTCATATTTAAAAAAGATGTTTCCAAGTTTGAAAATATCTACAGAGATGACTTCAAAACTTATAAATCAAGAAAATGTAAAAGCTTTGATAAATATGGTTAAGTATCTTTATTTTCAAGAAGAGATTTATAAAGAGAATGTAAATGCAATATTGGGAAAAGCACCTGCATCAAAACTTGAAATAAAAGTTGACATAAAAAGATATAGCTTGCAAGAGGTTCTTTACAGTATTTCAAATCTATTAAATATAGTTGATGATAATGTTATAAAACTTATAGAATTGAGTAATCAATATAAAAATATTATTGATTTTATTTATGAGATAGATAAGTTGGATGCTTCAATAGAAAACTCAGAACAAATAGGTTTACAAATACTTACCATATTTAAATCAAAAGGTTTAGAGTTTCATACTGTTATATTACTTGATAGAATTAAACAAAAAAATGCTGACAAAAGCTCATTACTTTTTGAATATGATGAGGTAAATCTAAAAAATATCTATTATAAAATATCTGGTTTAGAAAACTATAATGAGGATTATAAAAAAGCGTTAGAAAAAGAAAAAGCTCTAAATTTTGAAGATGAATTAAATATTTTATATGTTGCTTTAACAAGGGCAAAAAAGAATCTTATAGTGCATAAGAAAAATCATAAAAGTTCAGTTTTTAATCTTATAGATTTGGTAAAAAGTGAAATTGGACAAATTCAAATTAGTGACAATAAAACAAAAAACTATGAAAAAAGTGAAAAGGTTATATATAAACCTTTAAATTTAGGTTTACAAGATAAACCAGTAAAAAAAGATGATGATGACAAAGAGTATTCTTTGTATTCAAGATATTATGGGATAGCTACACACTATTGTCTTGAGATGATGAATAAGTTTGATGAGGTTTCATTAAAATATGCATTAAATCTTACAAAAAACAGATATTCAAGCTATTTAGTTGATAAAGATTTTGTTAGTATTGAACAAAGAATAAATTATCTAATTCAACACAAAGAGTTTAAACAAATAGTTGAGGGTGCCAATTTTAATAAAGAGCAATCTTTACTTTATAACAAAGAGTTGAAGATAATCGATTTATTGGCTATAAAAGATGATACCTATTATATCTTTGATTATAAGACTACCCAAAATGAATTGCCAGAGCATGAAATACAAGTAAAAACTTATAAGAAAGCCATAGAAGAGATTTCAGGTGGCAAAAGAGTTTTTACTTTTATTATCTATTTAAAAGAGAATGAAGCTATTTTAAAAAAACTTATATAAAATACCTAATAGAAGCGAAACCAAAAGCTTTTGCTTTTTTTATCTCTTCTATTTGAGTGTCTGTAATAATTCCACCCAAAGCAATAATATTTAAATCTTCATATATTTTAACTGCTTCTTTTAAGTTACTTATACCTTTTGGCTCACCTTTGTTTGGTGTGTTATAAATAGGTGAATAAGTTACTGCATTTACATGAAATTTTAATGCCAAGTCAAGCTCTTTATAGTTGTGACAAGAGATAATTGTATATAGATCTAAACTCTTAGCCTCTTTGATTTTATCAAACTGTGTTGAGTTTAGATGAACTCCATTTGCACCTAAGTTATATGCTAATTCAATATTACTATTGATTAAGATTTTTTCTATATTGTTCTGTTTGCAAACATCTACAAATATAGAAGCTAACTCTTCTATATTTTCTGATTCTTTATCTCTAAAGCAAGCTATATTAACATCTTTAGATTTTAGTGCTTTTTCTAAATTTTTTTTGAAAAGTGTTGGATTGTTTGAATAATATTTTGGATCAGTTATCAAATAACTAATAAAATCTTCATCCATTTGTAAACCTCTATATTAAATATTTTAAAGATTTTATTATAGTTTTTATTAAAAAGAGGGCATAAAAAAAGGGGAAAGAAAATCTTTCCCCTTTTTTGTTAGTCAAACTAGTTTCTAGTGACCTTCTTCTTCCATCATAATAGATCCTGCAATATATACATATGTTAGGATACTGAAAATAAATGCTTGTAAGAATCCAAATGCAGTTAACATAAAGAAACCTGCCATTGGTAATAACCATGGAACTAACATTAAAAGTACCATAGTAAACATATCATCACCTTTTATCGAACCAAAAAGTCTGAATGATAATGAAATAATTCTTGATAAGTGAGAAATTATTTCAATTGGGAACATTAATGGAGCAAGTACAGGCATTGGACCCATAAAGTGTTTGAAATAGTTTACAAAACCATTCTTTTTAATACCTAAGTAGTTATAGTAAACAAATACAATTAGAGCTAAACTAAGTGTAAAGTTGATATTAGCAGTTGGAGATTCAAATCCTGGGATAATACCTAACATATTACTAAAGAAAATAACTAACGCTAATGAACCAATTAATGGTAAATATCTTCTTGCGTTTTGTTCTCCCATTGTATCAGCACCCATGCTGATAATTCCACCAATAAATGCTTCTAAAAGATTTTGTGAACCAGTTGGTACTAGTTGCATTTTTTTAGTAGCAGCTCTTGAAAGTAAAAAGATAACTCCAATTACTATTGCAAAATGTGATAAGATAAGCCATTCTTGACCGTGCCCACCAATTGCACCTAAGAATGTAAACAGTCTTCCTTCCATTGTCTTCCTTTTATGATTTCTTTCTTTGACTAAAATATCAGATATTATATATTTTATTTTCTAAATATTTTATAAATGTGTACTATAAAATTTATATTTGTTTATATCTGTAACCATTTTGTTTCAATTTTTCCCTTATCTCTTTTTGGTGCTCTTCACCTTTTGTTTCTAAAGAAATAGTTATGTGAGCCTCTCCAAAGTCCAGTTTTACCGAATCTCTATCGTAATCTATTTGAACTATGTTAGCTGCACAATCTTTAAATATTTCAGATAATTCTGTAAGTGAACCTGGTTTGTCTCTTAAAGTAACAATTAGATTCATTTTTCTATAAGATTTAACTAAACCTTTTTCAATAATTTGTGAAAGCATAGTAACATCAATATTTCCTCCACTAATAACTGCACAAACTTTTGAATCTTCTATTTCAACTTTTTCGTGTAAGATTGCTGCTGTTGAAACTGCACCTGCTCCTTCAACTACAAGTTTATGTTTTTCTAGTAAAAATAAAATAGCATTTGCTATTTCATTATCTGTTACTTCAACAATATGGTCAACATAATCTATAATGATCTCTAAAAGTTTTGGATTTACATCTCTAACTGCAATACCATCTGCAATTGTTCTAACTGAAACAGAATCAATTGGCATTTGTGATTTGTATGATTCTTTCATCCCTGGAGCACCAGCTGCTACAACTCCAATAATCTTAATATCTGGGTTTATTGCTTTTGCTGCTATTGCAATTCCTGAGATTAGACCTCCACCACCAATTGGTACAATTAGTTGTTTTAAATCTGGAATTTGTTCTAAAATCTCCAAGGAGATTGTTCCTTGACCCGCTATTACTTCATCATCTGCAAAAGGGTGAATAAATTCACTATTGTTTTCTTGGCAAAATTTCATTGAAGCTTCGTATGCTTCATCAAAGTTTTCACCTGTTAAAACAACATTGGCACCATAAGATTTTACACCACTAACTTTTGTAAGAGGAGTTGCTTCTGGCATAAAAATAGTTGCTTCACAACCAAAATATTGAGCTGAAAAAGCCACACCTTGAGCATGATTTCCTGCACTTGCTGCAACAACACCTTTCTTTCTTTTTTCTTCACTTAGTTTTGCAATTCTGTTAAATGCACCTCTTAATTTAAAACTACCAGTTAATTGTAAGTTTTCTTTTTTTAAATAGATTTCACTATTAAAAGTTTTACTTAATATTGGTGCTCTTGTTAATGGAGTATTTTCTGCAACATTTTCTAAGTTACTTTTTGCTTCTTTTATATCACTTAATGTAATCATTTTATCTTCTTCTTTATATTGTATGTGGAATATTATCAAAAATAAGTTTTTACACTTATAAATAGAGATAGAATATATATGAATAATTTTAATTCTTTTGTTTGTTTAAATTAATTATGATAAACTTTCAAAAATATAAGGATACTTCAATTTATATATGAAATTTACATTTGTGACATTATTTCCAAACTTGATAGAGCCATATTTTTATGATTCTATATTAAAAAGAGCGATTGATTCAGAATTTTTAAGTTATGAGTTTTATAATCCAAGAGATTACACAAAAAACAAACACTTAAAAGTAGATTCACCAATGGTTGGTGGCGGGGCAGGGATGCTTATGAATTGTCAACCACTTTTTGATTGTTTAGATGAGATAAAAAGTAAAAATGAAGATGCTTATATTATCTTTCCCTTAGCAGCAGCAAAACCTTTTAGACAAAATGATGCTAAAAGATTAGCAAAGAAAAAAAATTTAGTTTTTGTAAGTGGAAGATATGAGGGAATTGATGAGAGAGTTATAGAAAAATATGCTAATGAAGTATTTTCTATAGGAGAATTTATACTTACAGGTGGAGAATTGCCATCTTTAGTTATGGCTGATGCCATTGCTAGGAATGTTGATGGTGTTCTTGGAAATGCTGATTCTTTAACTATGGAAAGCTATGAAAACAATCTTTTAGAAGCCCCATCTTTTTCAAAACCTGAAAATTTTGAAAATTTAAGTGTAATTAAAGAATTCTTAAAGGGAAATCATAGTAAAATTGCCGACCTAAAAAACAATCTGGCTATTTGCAAAACAAAATATTTTAGACCAGGATTGATTACAAGAAAAAAAACAAAATAGAAGCGTGATATCCCGCAACTTGCAAATGCGGGCACTTTCACCAAAGGGAAATACAATGAAAAATAGATATATTGCGAGCTTTGAAGCAGCGCAACTTGCAGAAAAAGAGATTCCACAGTTTAGAGCAGGTGATACTGTTAGACTTGGTGTTGAGATTAAAGAAGGTGAGAAGAAGAGAGTTCAAACTTACGAAGGTGTAGTTATTGCTAGAAGCGGAAACGGTGTAGATGCTACATTTACAGTAAGAAAAATCGGAGCTAACTCTGTTGGTGTAGAGAGAATTTTCCCTCTATATTCTGAATCTATCAAAACTTTTGAGGTAATCAGAAGAGGTAAAGTAAGAAGAGCTAAATTACACTACCTAAGAGGTCTTACTGGTAAAAAAGCTAAGATTAAAGAACTTAGAAAATAATAAAGCTTTAAAAACTAAGACTTCGGTCTTAGTTTTACTTTCATGTCTAAGACATTTATCCACACAGCCTTACTATCAGAAGCACAAGCATTAATTAACTCTTTAAAACTAAAACAGGATAATTCTGTCCAAAATCTACCTAAAAACAGTAAACTATTTAAAGATGAAGATGAAAAATATTTATTAATAGTATCTGGTATGGGGAAAGAGAATTGCATAAACTCTTTAGAATATGTTTATGAAAACTACAAAATATCAAAAGCTATTAATATTGGAATTGCTGGGTGTAGCGATTCATCAGTCAAAATTGGAACACTATTTTGTACAAATAGACTGCTTCCAAATATAAATTTTGCTCCAATTACAACAGTAGATGAACCTTTGGAAGATGATGAAAATCTAGAAACACTTTTAGTGGATATGGAAGCAAAATATTTTTTGGAAACTTCAAAAAAGTATTGTGATAATCTTTTTTGTTTTAAAGTTGTTTCTGATTATCTGGAGATAGAAATCCCTAAAAAATCCTTTGTGATTGAGCTTATTGAAAAAACAAAACAAAGCTGGAAAAAGTATTTATGACTTATAAAGAAAAGTTTGAGGAATCTCTTCCTAAAACAAACTTCAAAAACCTTAGTTTTGAAAATCAAGAGTTTATTACAAAAATTGCATTTCTTTATGAGTTTTCTTTCCAAGAATTAAAACAGATAATAGACTTCGCAATTGATTTTAATATGTGGCATGAACCTGATATCTCTAAGCTTTTTAACGAAGAGTATGCAAATAGAAAAAATGCTTTTAACGATATAAGAAAAAAGTGGGAAAATTTTAGGTCAAAACCAAACTCATATAAAAACTTTTCAAAAGATTTGTATAAAGATGATGTAAGAAAGTTTTCATTTACTAAATTTGAAGGTGAAAAAACTGCTTTAGGTTCTTGCCCTGTTGCAAGTGCTAACACTAGATGTTGTAATTTACTTACATTAGATGCAGTTCAATCTTGTGGTTTTGATTGTTCATATTGTTCTATTCAATCTTTTTACAATCAAGATAAAATAGGTTTTGATGTAAACTTTAAAAAGAATCTTGAAAATCTAAAATTAGACCCAAATCAAACTTATCATATAGGAACAGGGCAAAGTTCAGATTCACTTATGTGGGGAAATAAAGAGGGGATTTTAGATGCCTTATTTGAGTTTGCAAGAAAAAATCCAAATGTAATACTTGAATTTAAAACAAAATCAAACAACATAAAATACTTTTTAGAAAATGAAGTTCCTAAAAACATAATTTGTACTTGGTCTTTAAATACACAAACTATAATTGACAATGAAGAACATCTAGCAGCAAGTTTAAACCAAAGAATCGAAGCAGCAAAAAAAGTAAGCGATAAAGGTGTTTTAGTAGGTTTTCACTTTCACCCAATAGTTCACTATGAAAACTATTTAGAAGAGTATGAAGAGGTTTATAAAACTCTTATTGATACTTTTGATTCAAAAAAAGTAGCCTTGGTTTCACTTGGAACTTTAACCTTTATAAAACCAGTTATAAACAAAATAAGAAGTAGAAAGTTTAAATCAAAAATCCTACAAATGCCACTAACAGATGCAAATGGAAAACAGTCTTATCCATTAGAAATAAAAAGAGAGATGTTCAAACATGCATATGACACTTTCAAACCTTGGCATCAAGATGTATATTTTTATATGTGTATGGAAGATGAATCTTTATGGAAAGATGTATTTGGTTATGAATACTCAAGCAATAATCAAATGGAAGAGTTTATGAAGATGAGTTATATGGGGAAGATATACAAAAATAATACTTTGTAGATATTCTTTATATTTTATTGAAAAGTCTTTAGTATAAAAGAATATTAAAATAAAGTGTTTAATAAATTAACTATAATTAACAAAAATTCTAATTATATTAAGATAAAATAATCTTATGACATATAAATACGATTATGATAAAACTCTATACAGACTTATAATAATTTTAAAAAAATTAAATGATGGTGGAAAATTATCTGTTGAAAATTTGGCGGAAAAATTTAATGTATCTATATAGTACTATTCAAAGGGATTTAAGTGGAAGCTTTAATATGTCAAGAAAGTCGTAAATGAGAATAAATTAAAATTTATGGATAATAACACATGAAAATACTACATACAACAGATTTACACTTTAATAAAAATTGGTTTGAATGGTTAATTAAACAACAAAACAATTATGATGTATTTTGTATCACTGGTGATTTTTTGGAAGATTCAAAAAATGAAACACTCTTAGAACAGATAGAGTGGATAACAAATTGGATGAAAAAATTTAAGAAACCTTTGTTTATTTGCAGTGGTAATCATGATATAGAAGAGTTGGAAAATGAAGATTGGTTTAGTAAAATTTCAAATGTGTATAGCGATAATACAATAAAAATAATTGATGGCATAAAATTTGGATGTATTCCTTATATAGCACCAGAATTTTATGAATATGATGAATGTGACGTGATTTTATACCATTTACCACCCTCTTATACAAAAACAGCAATACACAATAAAACGAATGAAGATTGGGGAGATAATGAGTTTTATAGAAATATAAAAAATGGTGTACTATCACCAAAAGTTATACTTTGTGGTCATATGCATCATCCAATAGATATTATTGATAAAATAAATAATACTATGATTTATAATACAGGTGTTGACAAGAAAAAAGATATTCCAAACCATTTTTGTATTGAAATTTGATACAAAATGAAATGAATTAATTGAATTATTGAAAAATTTATCTAATTTTGTTTATAAAAATTTGTTGAATCTGTATAGGTTAAAAATAGTATGTAAGTGTAAAAATGGGAAAATCTATCAATCTACATACTTTAACGGTGCTACATATAAAATAAATGTTGCTGAGTGTGAAAGAACTATTGGAAGCAACTATTTTGAGAGAATAATCTAGGGAGCAAATAATGAGTAATGATAAAAATGAATATGAACAGTTAGAAGAATTTATTTTTAACGATGAAGTACAAAATACATTATCTGAAATAAGTGATAATGTAATGGATTTTAATATACTTGAAATTACAGGTATGGGTACACAAGAAGTTAAACATTCTAATATTTTAGGTTGGTTATTTGATGATAGTGAACATAATTTAGAATATCTAATTTTAGAAGATTTTTTGAAAAAAGTAGTCGATGAAAATAATAATAAAAAAATTGAGTCACTAAAACATTATTTGTATCTACCAAAAAATAAAAATAGAGATATTACAGTTTTTAGAGAAAAAGATTATATTGATTTACTTATTGTCGATGAAGCAAATAAATTTGTTATAACGATAGAAAATAAATTATATGCAAGTGAAAGAGTTGAAGATGGCGGTGGTGGGCAGCTTAATGACTATGAAAGAATAATAAATGAAAAATATTCAGATGAATACACTAAGTATTTCATTTTCTTAACTATTAATCTTGAAGAACCTACTAGAAACAACTGGTTAAAAGCAAGTCATACGATGGTTGCAAATACAATTGAAAACATTTTAAAATCAAAAGATATTTCTGTAAAAACTAAAATATTGTTAGAAAGCTATATAGATTTAATGAAAAGGAGAGGTATTGTGGAAGATAAAAAACTAGAAGAATTATGTGAAAAAATTTGGTTGAATAAAGATTATGCTGAAGCTTTAAATATTTTAATTCAACATAAAACAACTATCACAAAAAAATTTTATGAAGATAAACTTGATGATGAATTTGATTTTAAGGATGATTCGGTTTTTATAAAATTAGAAAGTACAGATAAAATATATGAAATATTAGACTTAAATTGGGATGACATAGAAGAAACAATATTTGATATTTCTTGTGAATATGAAAATGAAGATATAGTTTTATATTTTTCACATCGTGCATTATATAATGAAGATATGAATGAAGATATACAAAATATTTGTAATAAAATCAAAAATAAGAAATCTAAAAAATATGAAGAAATAAAAAGGTACACAATTGATGATTTTGTTAATAAAGGGGAAAAATTTGTCATTGATGACATGAAAGAAACTATTAATAGAATTGATACAACATTATTATCTATGTTAAATAAGCTAAATTAATATCATGAGTATCCCAAATCAAGAAACAATATTTGGAACAATAGATTTTCAAGGAAAAACTTACAGTTTATTATCTCAGTCATTAAGTGATGAACAATTTGAGCAGATAAATTAATACAAAAAAGAGAATAACTGTGGTAGTTCATCAGCTCCTTGGAGTGTAAATAGACTTAATTAAAAAAATTTTGTACCATTTTAAACCACTTCGTAGTGATTAAAAGTGTATAAAAAGAGGTATAGTTTTGTAGA
The DNA here is from genome assembly GCF_963675975.1 of Halarcobacter sp. Taxonomy (NCBI): domain Bacteria; kingdom Pseudomonadati; phylum Campylobacterota; class Epsilonproteobacteria; order Campylobacterales; family Arcobacteraceae; genus Halarcobacter; species Halarcobacter sp. The sequence goes on from NZ_OY780939.1 coordinate 1,175,452, forward strand.
TTATTTAATCTATCCCTTATTACATAGGCTATAGAGAGTCAGTTAGAATATTCAAGCAATAATCAAATGGAAGAGTTTATGAAGATGAGCTATATGGATAAAATACTTCTTAATAAATAACTAATAGATTCTAATTTATTATTAAACTTTACTATGCATAAAAACTATACATAATTACCGCTAGAAAAGATATTTAAATGTTATACTTGATTAGAGCTTATTTTTATCTTTTTTGACTTAATACCTTGACTAATATTTTCTGTAGCTCAGTTTAAAGGAGCTAATTATGAATTCACATGCTGTTAAAGAAGCTTTTGAAAAAGCTATGCAACTTCAAAAATCTGGATCAACTACACAAGCAATAACAATTTATGAAGATATTTTGTTTGAGGATAAAACTAATTTTGAAGCAAATTTTGAAATTGGTAATTGTCATAAAACTAATAAAAACTACAATAAGGCGCTTTTTTATTTAAAAGAAGCTAGTAAGGCTAATACTGAGTGTTATACTTGCCATTTTAATATGGCACAAATCTATGATAAACTTTGTAAATATGAGTTTTCACTTTTTCATTTGGAAAAGGTTATGAAAGTTTGTCCTGAGTTTTATGAAGCTCTTTTTTCTATAGCTCAATGTTATAGAAAAATGAAAAATGAAGGAAAAATGTATGAGTATCTAAAAAGAACTCTTGCAAAACTACCAGAACATCCAGGAGCAAACCATCTTTTAGCATCTTTAAATGAAGAGACTAGCAGTGAATACTCATCTTTGTATGCAAGAGACCTTTTTGATAGATATGCTGGACATTTTGAGGAACATCTTGTTAGTTCTCTAAAGTATCAAGTTCCTTTTATCATAAAAGAAAAATTATTCTCATTAAACTCTTCAAAAGATTCTAAAATATTAGATTTAGGTTGTGGTACGGGGTTATTAGGTAAAACTATTGTTGAATCTTTTCCAAACTTAGTTGGTGTTGATATATCTTCAAATATGATAGATGAAACAAGAAAAAAAGATATATATTCTGAACTTCATACAAATGATATTCATAAATTTCTTTTAGAAAGTGTTAAAGAATACGATTTAATCATAGCTGCTGATGTATTTATATATATTGGGGCTTTAAAAACTATTTTCTCGAGCATTAAAAAAACTATAAATAGTGATAGCCATTTTATCTTCACAATAGAGCTTTTAGATGAACTTGAAAAGGAAAGTTTCCAATTGGGAAAAAGTGGAAGGTTTTCTCATACTATAAAATATATAGAATCATTGTGCAAAGATTTTGGTTTTGAGCTTATAGATAAAGAAGAGATTATCTTAAGAGAAGAGAATAAAATAGGGCAGAAGGGTGCTATTTTTATCTTAAAAACTTGTGATATTTAAGAGAAAAAAGTAAATTGCTATTTATTCTTTGTTAAGAATGAGTTTAAAACAAGCTCCTTCTTTTGTGTTTGAAACTTCTATTTGTCCGTTCATATTTTTTTCTATAATTATTTTACTCATGTAAAGCCCTAGTCCTGAACCATTTTTTTCAAGTTTTGTTGAGCTGTATGGTTCAAATAGATTTTCTAAAACCTCATTTTTTATCCCTTTCCCACTGTCTTCAAATTTGATTATGATTTGATTTTTATCAAGTTTTATTGATACATGAATATATTTTTTTTCATCTTCTTTTGTATTCTCTTGTATAGCGTCAATTGAGTTATTTAGTAGGTTTATAAATACTTGTTCTAGTTCATCTTGGAAAGTTTTTATTATAAAATTTTTATAGTTATCTTTGTTGTATAAGATTTTGTATTTTATATTTGCATTTTTTAGTTTGATATCAACTATACTAAAAGATTTATCAATTAGGTCTATGATATTTAACTCTTTTCTTTCTTTTTGCGGTTTTAAAAAATCTCTAAAATTATCAATTGTTTTTGACATATACATTAGTTTGTGTTTTATATTTTCAGTGATACTTTTTTGTTCCTCTTTAGTTAAAATATCTCTTTCAAATTTTATTTGCATCTCTTGCATTAGAACAGATATTGCGTTTAAAGGTTGTCTCCATTGGTGGGCAAGCATTGAGGTCATTTCTCCCATTGCTGCTATTTTTGATTGTTGTATTAGTATCTTTTGTTGTTTATCTAATTCATCAAAGAGTTTTTTTGGAATTATTGCTAAAAGTTTACCTAAAACAAATGATATAAAAATTACAATCAGTATGAGAAAGAATATCTCTTTGTTTATTAGCTCTAAGAAGTGATTTAATGAGTCTTTTGGTGTTAAACCTATATATAATATTTCACCATTTTTAGTATCAATTAGTATATCTTTATAGATATACTTTTTTTCTTTTATATTTGAGATATTATCTAAATATCTAGTCCAATTTTTTTTATTGCTTGATACTAAAATATGTTTATCTTGGTCATAAATGTCAACATCAAAAGATTTTGAATCTGATATTTCATTTAGTAAACTTTGTGCAAAAATATTTACTACAATAATCCCTTGTTTATTAAAATCCAAGAAAACTGGTGTAGCAAATCTTAATACAGGTTTATATGGAATTTCTATTTTTTTATTTTCTATATTTAAATCTAATTTGGAAACAAAGATTTCATTTTTATTTTTTTTCATAGTTTCAATAAAATAGTCTCTATGTTTTTTATTTTGTAAATTATTTTTTTCTATAAGTTTTATTGGTGTATTTATTTTAACTTTATCTATTCTTACAATCTCTTGCCCTTGGTTATTTATATATCTTAGTTGGGTAATATATTTTTCATGTTTTGATAAGGTTTCAAATAGGGTTATTAAATCTTTTTTATGTTCATTTGTAGGATTATTTATATAGCTTGTAAAAAATCTATTTGTTGTAATTGTAAAAAGAAATTTTTCAAAATGCTCATAAAACTCTAAAGTTTTTTCTTTTTTTAGATTTATTTCATATTGAGCTTTATCTTTATCGCTTTTATATTGATAGGTTTTAAGTTCAGAAAAAATTACAAATACTATAAGTATTGCAAAACTTGTACCTGTCAAAATAAATAAAAGAGTAAAGTTTTTTGTATAATTTATTCTTTTTATAAAATCCATAATTTATACTTATGTTTTCTTTAAAATCTCTTCTAAAGGTTTTGGTTTATCAAAATAGTATCCTTGATAATAATCAACATCCAAAGATTTTAGTTTTTCAAAAATTATTTCATCTTCTACAAACTCTGCTATAACTTTTATATCTAATTTTTTGGCAAAAGAGACTATAGATTCTATAAGAATATAACCTTTATAATCTGTAATTCTTTTTACTATTGAACCGTCAAGTTTAATTACATCAAGTGGAACATCAAAAAAGTAATCATAGTTTGAATATCCAGAACCAAAATCATCAATAGCTATTTTTGCACCATAACTTTTCATAATGCTACAAAAATTGTTTGTTTTTTCAATATCTTGTAAACCTTCAGATTCCAAAAATTCTAAAGTAATAGGATAAGGATGATTTTTAAGTACTTTTTCCAAATAGTTTATTATTACTGGGTTTGTAATATCTTCATATGATAGATTTATACTTATTGATTGTTTAAAAAGCAGTGAAGCTTCAATTGATTTTTTAATCATGGTCATGGTAAATATCTCATATACTTTTGAGTCTTGAACAACATCTAGGAAGAAATATGGTGAGATGATATTTTTATTATCATCTGGGTCTATAACTCTTGCTAGAGATTCATATTTTATTAGATTCATATTTTTATCAACAATTGGTTGAAAGTAGGGAACCACTAAATCTTTTGCTAAAGCTTTTTTAACTTTTTGTTGCATTGTGATATTTTTTATATAAATATCTTTAGGATTTTTTAATTCTTTATAACATTTATAGGGGCTTTTACTTGTATATGCTGCATCTAACGCAATAAATGATTCAAGTAATAAATCTGTAGTTCCTAAAGTACTTGAACCTATGGTTACTGAGATATCTATAGTTAGTTTATCAATTTTAACAATATACTTATCAAAATAATCTATTAGTTTTTGTGCAAATTCTTTTATCTGATTTGTAGTTGAATCTTCATTAATCTCTACAACTATTGCAAAAATAGAGCTTTCAAGTTTATAAAAAGTTTTTTTATTTGAATCAATTTTTAAAGAGTAGTTTTTTATCTCATTAGCTAAATTTTTTAAAATATTATCTGCAAATACAAAGCCATAAGTTTGTTTGTATTTTTTAAAATTATCTAAGCTAACTAAAACTAAAGATGCTTTTTTTTCTTCTTTATTTAGATAGTTTATAAGAGAGTGTCTATTTGGTAATTCTGTTACTAAATCTTTATATAACTCTTCAATCTTTTCATTTTTTTTTCTTAGTGTATCAGTTAAATTTTTCAAAATAATACTTATGGTTTTTATCTCATCCTCTTCTATATAAGAAGCAAATCCTGTCATATTTAAAGTAAAAAAATTTTTATTTATATTAAGAACAATATCTTTTGAAAAAATCTCAAAATTCATAATCTTTGAAAACATCACTTCTCTTATTTTATCTTTAGAACCAATCTCTTCATTTTCATAATCGTAATGTTGTCCAACCTGAAACAGGTTATTAAACTCTATCTCAAAACCTAAATTTTCTTTGAAAAAAGCTTTTAGATTATCTGATACTGAAGTTATTTGTCCATCTGGTGTAAGCTCAACAACATAATTTGTTAAATTTATAACTTTTTTGTAGTTTTCAAGCTGTATTTTTTTTCTTTCAAGCTCTTTTTTTGTTGTAACGATATTTATGATTTTTTCCACTTCTTTTAAAAGACTATTTAAATCTATAGGTTTTTCTATAAATTTATCAATCTTTAACTCAATGGCTTTTTTTAAGTATTCTATGTCATTAAAAGCAGTTGTGATGATAACAGGTATTTCTAGATTTTTTTCTCTTAAATGTTCTACAAGCTTTAAACCGTTTAGTTTTGGCATTCTAATATCTGTTATGATAATATCAAGTTGATAATTCTCTTTTTCTAAAATACTGATTGCTTCTTCTCCATTACTAGCACAATGGACAGTAGAAACTATCATTTTCAAAATATTACTAATTGATTTTTGAACAACTAAATCATCTTCAATATAAAGTATTTTTATTTTTGTGTGTTTTATATTTGGCATAAAAAACCTTTTTAAATCAATAATAATATTTTTACATATATTTGTATTATGTATTCTATTAGTAATTAGATAAAAGTTTTTATAAATATAAAAATTAGTTTTTTATGTTATCTTTTTATTTTTCCTTATTTGTAACTAGAGATAAATTATTTAGACTATATTTTTGTAAGCTATCAAGCACTTTTACTACCTTTTCATAAACAACATTTTTGTCAATTCTTACAATGATATTTTTATTTTTATCTGTAACTTTTGATAGATGTTTATCTAATTCTTCTAAGCTTACAACTTTTCCATAAATAGCAAACTCATCTTTACTTATTTCCAGTGAGATATGTTTAGGTTCTATTTCTACTTCTTGAGCCTCTGAAGAGGGAAGGTCTAAAATAAGTGCAAGTTCCTCTTTTTTGAATACCGAAGAAACAATAAAAAATATCAATAATATAAACACCACATCAATCATTGGTGTTAAATCAGGAGCTATAGTTTCTCTTTTTTTTCTCATAGTTTTACTATAACTCTTTCTTCAATTTTATGTTCTAAATTATCAATAAAACCTATTAAATAGTTGTATCCTATATAGTGAGGAATAGCAACAATAAGTCCTGCAACTGTAGTTACCAGTGCAATTGAGATACCAGTAGAAAATATAGCTGGATCTCCTAAACCTGATTTAGAAATAGAATCAAAAGAGTTTAATACTCCAATTACAGTTCCAAGTAGTCCTAAAAGTGGTGAGATTGAAGCTATGATTTTTATAGTATTTAATCCAGATTCTAGTTTATTTAAGTATTTATCTAAAGCATTTCTTAAAACTTTTTCTTCATATTTATCATCATTTTCTTTTATTAGATTTGTTATCTTATTTGCAGTTGAATCTTTTTGAAATTTTGCAATAAAAAGTTCAATAAATTTCCATAACATTATTGAAAATCCTAATATATTTAGTGCAATTAGAATATAAACTATAATTCCACCTCTATTTATATATTCCATAAGATTTAATTCACTTACTAAATCAACTAAAAACATTTTTTCTCCTAACTATTGTATATGCTGTAACTAATTGGAATATCGATAATCCAGCTACTCTTTTCTAACTCTTTTGGTATAGGTTGGAATCTATTTATTTTTTTAAGTAAATCAAGAGCTGCATTATTGAGTCTTTTAAATCTACTTGGGTCTTTTAGATTAATTTTTTTGATTGTTCCATCTTTTAATATCTCAAAACTAATTAATACTTTTCCTTCTTGTTTAAGCCTTTTTGCTCTTTTAGGATAGGTTTTATTTTTTTCTATTAGGTCTCTTAGTTTTGATAAATATTCATTTTCAATAAAATCTTTTTTCTCATTTGAGATTAGTTGTTTTTGAGGCTTAACAATTGCCACTTTTTTCATAACACTTGGTGCAGTTTTAGGCTCTTGTTTTTTTACAAGTTTCTTTTCTTTTTTAACTTCCTCTTTTTTTACCAATTTTTTTTCTGGTACTTTTTTTAGAACTTTATTTTTACTATTTTCAACAATTTTTTTAAAATCTTTTTTTATTGGTTTTTTAACAACTTTTTTAAGCTCTTTTTTCTTCTCAATTTTTTTTGGTTTTTGTTTTTTTATTACCACTTTTTGAAAAGATATTTTAGAGATTGTTGTAGGTTTAGATACTACAACTTCTTTTTTTATGGGCTTTTGATTGTTTAAAATAGTAAAATGTATAAACAGTACAAAGCTTATTGAAACTATTAAGATAAATTTACTAATCATTTTAGAAGTATATATCAATATTGATAACAATTATCTTAATTGATACTAAAATCTATAGAAAACTTTGCTCCATCTTCATATTTATAATTGATATTTCCAAGCAATTGACCTTTTACAATGGAAGTTATTAATTTCAATCCTAAAGTTTTAGGCTTATTAAAATCAACACTATTTGGTAAACCTATACCATTATCTTCAATTGTTAGAAAACAGCTATTTCTTTCTTTTTTAAAACCTATTTTTATATTGCCTTGATTACTCAAAAAAGCATATTTATATATGTTTGTTACACACTCGGTTATAATAATTCCACAAGGTAAAGCATACTCTATGTTCATATTTATCTCATCAAAATCGTATTCAATAGATATTTGTTTTGAATTTGAATAGGTTTTCTCTAAATCATTACAAAGCTCTTTTATATATTTTCTAAAATTTATTGAGTTTAAATCTTTTGACTCATAAAGTTTCCTATGTAAAAGCTCCATAGTATAAATTCTTTCTTCTATATCAATAAGTATTTGTTTCGTTTTTTTATCTTCAATTTTTCTACTTTGCAGTTTTATTAGATTTATAGTCATTGCCAAATTGTTTTTTACTCTATGGTGAATCTCTTTTAACAAAGTCTCTTTTTCTTCAAGGGAATCACTTAGCTGTTTTGTTTTCTCTTCTACATTTCTATCTAAGTTTTCAATATTTTCTTTTATTGAATCAAGCATATTATCAAATGCTTTTCCAAGTAGTGCAATATCATCATTTCCTTGAAGATTGTTTCTTATATTTATATTTCCTTTATTTACCTCTTTTGCTGTTGTTGTTAAAATATTTATGCTTTTGAATAATCTTTTAAAAAGAAAAAAACCTAATATAATTGCAATAACTAAAGAAAATATTGCAGCAGGCACAATATTTAATAAAGGAGAGATGAAATTTCTATTAAAATCCTCTTCATACATTGTTGTTAGAAAATAAAGTTTTACATCCCCTTTTGTATCTAAATCTTTTACCCAAGTAAAAGCTGCTTTATCATAGGTATTAGGGTTTTCTTTTGTGTTTAATAGATGATAAATTGGTTCTTTGTTTGAGGCTTCAACTATCTGTTTGCCTGTTAGTTTACCTGTTTGAGGTATTCTAACACTAGACATTCTACTTAAACAATATTTCATATTATAAGTTTCATCATTTATATCATATAAAGGTTTTGAATCATAATTTTTATGTTTCGTATTAATCCAAATTAGGTTTATTTTTCCTTTATGTTCACCATGTGTTAGATTAAAGCTTTTTTGCAAATCATCTTTTATTTGTATCTCTAAATCATTGTGCTTATCTACAAATATATTTGCAGCACATCTTGTAACTAAAGTATTGTTATTTACAATTTTTGTATAAAAAAAATCTTGAGTCATTTTTGGGCACATATGTGTTTTATTGCCAGAATATAAAGTTAATTTATCTATTTTAAGAAGCTGTTTTTGCTCTTCTAAAAGATTCTCTTTTTTATCCTCAAGAAAGAAAAAATCACACCCCTCTTTTTTATTAAGATTTGTAAGTAATTGTTCTTTAGATTTAAATTTTAATATGTTTTTTTCTAATAAGGAGTTTAATTTGGATTCCACTTCTTTTATTTTTGCTTGTCTTGAGTGTATTATAAGTTTTGTTGCAAGTTTTAGTTGTTCATTAGTAAGAGTAATCATATTTTCTATTTGATTTTTTTTCTCAATTTTTTGTTTTTTCTTCATATTTGGGATTATTTGAATAAATAAAATTGTTAATAGAAAAAAACCTAAGATGATAAAAGAAAAGGTAATTTTTGTATTTAAAGAGTATGATTTATTTATTGGCATCTATTTAAGTTTTAATTTATAACCCATCTCAAAAATATTCTCTATAAGGTTTACTCCAAGTTTATTTTTAACTCTATATATAAGAGTTCTTAACCTTCCCATATCACTAATTTCATCTCTCCAAATATAGCTGTATATTCTTTCAAAACTCACAGGTTCATTTGGATAATCAGTTAGGATATCAAAAAGTTTTATCTCATTTCCAGTTAATTTTACTATCTCTTCATCTTTAAATAAGAGATTTTTAGCTTTATCATATGAAAAACCATTTTCACAATTTATTCTTAGATTTATATTTTTTTTATTCTCTAGCGTATTTTTATTTTTATAAAAATAGTTATGTTTATGAAGGGCAGTTTGTATTGCTACTTTTAACTCTTCATCTCTACAAGGTTTTATCAAATATCCATATGGTTCACTAAGCATTGCTTCTTTTATAGTTTTATCATCACAATAAGAGGTTAAAAAAATCACTGGTATTTTATGGGTATTCCAGATTTGTTTGGCTGCTTCAATTCCAGTTTTTATACCTTTAAGGTTTATATCCATTAATATGATATCAGGTAGATTTTCATATACATGTTTAATTGCTCCATCAGCGGTAGTCTCGATTCCTGAAACTTCATAACCAAACTCTTCTAAAGAGTATTCCATCCCAAGAGCTAAAAGTGTTTCATCTTCAACTATTAGTACACTAATCTCTTTAGTAAGTAAATTTGGAAATTTTGTCATAAATTGCCTTTTTGTGATTTTATTGTGATTTGGATTAGTTATGATACTCATTATCATTTTAAAGTTTAATTAAATAAAATATGGCTAAACTCCAAAAATTTTTTTTAATTACTAATACACACAAAGGAAAAAAATGAAAAAAAGTAATATTTTACTTAGCGCAATTACTTCATTCGCAATATTAAGTACTCATTCCCTTGCTGAGACTACAACATTAAATGAAGTTGAAGTAACATCTACAGATGTAGAAGTTGTAAGTTCTTCTATCAATCTAAACCAAACTTCTATTGAAACAAGACAAGCTGATCACTTAAGTGATTTATTAAGAGATATTCCAGGTGTTGATGTTGGGGGAAGTCACTCAATTAACAATAAGCTTACTATTAGAGGAATAAGAGACGAAAATATTGATATTACAATTGATGGTGCAAAAATGCCAAATGTTGATATTTTCCATCATATGAGTAATCTTAGAATTAATCCAGCTATATTAAAAAAAGCAAAAATACAAGTTGGAAATAACTCAGTTATCCATGGAGATTTAGGTGGGGCTGTTGAGTTTGAAACAAAAGATGGTAAAGATATGCTTCAAAAAGGTGAATCTTTTGGAGGTATAGTTGAAGCTAACTATAATAGTAATAAAAGTAAAGGTGGTTCATTAACTGGATTTGGAAAAGTTTCTGATAAATCAGATTTTTTACTTTATTATAAATATCTAGACAATGGAAACTGGAAAGATGGTGAAGGTAACAAAACTTTTGGTGTAGATGGAGAGATTTATAATTTCTTAGGAAAATATAATTATGATATTAGTGATTCTCAATCTATCACTTTTTCATATGATAGATTGCAAGATAAAGGGGATTATGTTCCTAGACCAAACTTTGGTGCAGCAGCAAATAGAATTATTTCTGGTGATGCAACTTATCCAACAAAATTTACAAGAGATACATATACTTTAAATCATGAATTAAATCTTGGTGAAAATCTAATTTTAGATACCTCTTTATATTATGGTTTACACACTATTGATAGATTTGAGTATATTGATGGAGTAACAGGTGTAAGACCAGGTGGAGCTACAAGTGCAAATATTCATGGAAAAGTTAAAAACTATGGGATTAATACAAAAGCTCAATCAAATATAGAAACAGGAAATATTTTACATACATTTACTTATGGTGCTGAATATGATATTCAATCAAGTGCAGTAACTAATGATGGTCTTCAATATGGAGATGATGAAAAAGCAAAATCATTAGGCTTATATGTTCAAAATGCAATTGATTTTGATAATGGATTAATCTTAACACCTGGAATTAGATTTAATAACTATAAATTAGATGGTTTAAATGGTGATGTAAATGACAATAAATTCACTTACTCATTAGCCGCTGATTATTCTTTTAATGACAATTTTAGTGTATTTGCAAGTTCTACTTCTTTGTTTAAAGGTGTAGAGATGGTTGAGGTATTATCAACTGCTAGAACAAGTTATGACAATAACCCAAATATCAAATCAGAAACTGGTTTAAATAGTGAGATTGGATTTAAATATATTGATAACAATATTTTAGGTGCAGATAATATTGGGTTCTCAACAAAATATTTCAAGACTACAATTAAAGATTATCTTGATTATGATGATATTGATGGAGATACATTTGATGAAGCTTATAATGGTGGTAAACTAAATATTTATGGTATTGAATCAAGTTTTGCTTATAATCTAAATAACTTTAGTTCTTTATTGACTTATACACATACAAGATCTGATTTTGAAGATACAGGAGATTCTTTAACAGAAGAAGCTGGGGATAAATTTAGTTTAAATCTAAAATATAAAGTAAATAAAGAGCTTGAATTATCTTGGAAATCAATAGTTGTACTTGATGAAGATGATCCAAGTAGTAATTTAAATGTTGATAGAAAAGAGGGATATGCTGTCCATGATATCGCTGTTAAATATGAGCCAAAAAGTGTTAAAGGTCTAAAAATTATTGCAGGTGTAGACAATATTTTTGATAAAACATATACTTCTCATGCTTCTGTAAATCAATATTTCAACCATCCAAGATTTGGTTCAGGAGATGCAAACGATTATGATCCTGGAAGAAATTTTAAAGTAACTTTATCTTATAGATTCTAAAAGTTAAAGTATGAAAGATATCAAAAAATATCTAAATGAACCTAAGTCAAAAATTGGCTTGGTTCATGGCTTATTAGCCTGTATTATCTCTTTTATTTGTGCTTATCTAACTATGATGATTTTTACTCTAATTGCTTATGGGGATTATGCACATAGAATTATTCCCTCTATAGTTTTAACTCCTGTTTTAGTATCTATTTATGGTTTATATTTTTTATTTAGTGAAACTTTAAACTCTTTTTTTAAAAAAGCTATTTTTTCTGTTTTAGTTTTAACTATAACATTTTTAATAGTTTATATAGGATTTTAGATGAAATTAAAAAACTTAAATTTAAAATTTTTGATAAAAGCACATACAAATTTAGGTTTGTTTGCTTTATTCTTTTTTTATATATCTGCATTTTTTGGAACAATTACACTTTTTAAACCCCAAATACATATGTGGGAAAATCCATCTAGATATTTTGTAAAAGAGGATAGTTACAATTTTACTTTAGATGAGTTAGTAAATAGAACTATTCAAGAGGAGGGGTTTTCTACCAATAAAGTTGAGGTTATTTTACCAAATTATAAAGATGATGTAATAGCAATAAATGATCCCGCATCAAGAACAAAATATATAAATCCATATAATTTAAAGATGCTAGATACAACCTCAGATAGTTCTTTTTTACATAATTTTTTCAATGACTTGCATGTGGGAAGAAATATTCCAAAAATAGGTCAACTTTTGATGGGGATAGCTTCAATTTTAATGATATTTCTAATTCTTAGTGGAGTTATGTTGTTTATAAATAAACATAAAGCTAAAAAAACTATAAATTTTAAATGGCATAGGGATTTATCTTTATTTTTATTACCTTATATAATTGTATTTTCAATTACAGGAGCAATGTTAGGATTTATGTTAAGTACTTCATCAGGATTTGCTTATAGTGCATCTAAAGGTGAAGTTTCAAATATGCGAGCACTAGTTTCACCAACTCTATTTCCAAGAGACAAAATACCTAAAGTTTCACAAAAAGCAAAGATGTTAAATATCGATTTTTTGATGCAAAAAGCACAAAACTCATATAAAAATTTAGAGATTAAGAAAATAACACTTTTACAATGGAATGATAAAAATGCAAAAATCAAATTTTCAGGATTTTTAAATGATAACAGGATTTTAACAGGTCGAATAAATAGACAATATATAGTGTTAAGTGGTGTTGATGGTTCAGTATTAGAGAAAAGAACCTTAGATAATTCCCATGGAATAAAAAACTTTTTATCAGGATTTTATTTTTTCCATTTTTTACCTGATGAAACCACTATGGTAAGGATTATTTATGCTTTTTTAGGGATTGTTTTTTTAATCTCTTTAGCCTTTGGTTTTTTAATTTATAGTAGTAAAAAAGCCCAAAAATATAAGGATAATTTGCACTATTATAGTTTTTTAAATAGATTTTCAATCTCTATTATGTTTGGAATAATACCTGCTACTGCTTTATGCTTGTTTCTATATTGGGCAATACCTAAAGAGCTTTTTGAACGAGTAATTTGGATAAAAGGTTGTTTTTATGCCTATTGGGCTTTTACTTTATTTTTAAGTACTTATTTTGAGGATCTTATTGATTTATTGAAATCTTTATGTTTTCAAACTTCGGCATTTTTATTTGCAACAGTTATTGCCCATATTATGAAAGCCAGTGAGTATTTAGTTATCTTGACTCAATCAGGAAAAATGCACCCAGTTTTATATGTGGATTTAACAATACTAGTTTTAAGTGTGATGTTTTTTCTATTATATAAATATATGTATAAAATAAAATTTTTATCAAATTATTCAAGGATAAGTTATGCTTCTTAAAAGAGTATTTATTTTATTGATATTTTGTTCAAGTTTAGTTTTTGCTCATAGGGTTGCAGGTGTTGACATGAGTTTGGAAAAACTTGAAGGTGATAAAATATTAGTAAAAGCATTTTTTAGTAAATCTAAAAAAGCTTTAGGTGGAAACGAAGTAAGACTTATATCTATGTTTGACAATAGAGTTTTAGCTAAAGGAAAACTAACATTAGATGGATTAGTTTTAAATATACCTTCTGAGTCATATTGGGTTTATGTTTTAGTAAGAGACAATGATATTGTAAAAGATGGTCTTGCTCCAAGTGGGGGATTTAAAAAAACAGTAGAATTAAAAAAAATCGCATTTTTATATACAGTTTTAGCTAGTTTATTCTTTTTGATTATTTCTTTATTTATAGCATATAAAAAGAGTAAAAAATTCAAAGAGATTCAAAAAATTTAAAAATTATTTGTACTAAGTTTTTCATAACACCTTTTCACTACTATCTTTTAGTAAGATATGAAAAATTTAAATTATTATAGGGAAACTTGTGAAAAATCTTAGTATAAATATGAAGTTAATGCTACTAATTATTGGTAGTTTATTGTTCTTATCAGTTGTAATCTTATCAATTAGTGTAAGTGAAAGTATAAAACATTCAGAAGAGGAAAAACTAACCCAGTTAAAATCTATAACTGAAGCAAAAAAACAACATATTTCTGAATATTTTAAAACTATTGAAGGTTTAATTATTTCTACTGCAAACTCTGCATCAACACAAGATGCTTTTAATGAGTTTATTAGAGGTTTTTATACTATTTCAGCACAATCTAGCTCTGAAGTAGATATGCCAAAAGTAAAAGAAGAGATTAAAAAACATTATGAAGAGTTTTATTTAAGCAAAATAAATTTTAATCTACCAGATATTCCAGCAAAAAAAGAGACTGAAAAATATTTGCCTCAAGATGATAATGGAATTTTAGCCCAATATATGTATATTATAAAAAATGAAGAAAAAATTGGAGAAAAAAATAAATTAAACCAATCAAATACTTTTTTCAACAATTATGCCTTTGCCCATACAAGATTCCATCAAACTTTTAATACAATTTTAGAGAAGTTTTCTTTATATGATATTTTTCTTGTGGATTTAAAAGGAACAGTTATTTATAGTACTTTTAAAGAGAAAGATTATGCTACAAATTTACTTACAGGTCCATATTCAAACAGCGCAATTGCAAAAGCTAATAAAATAGCCTATAAACTTAAAAAAGGTGAAGTTTCTTTTTCTGATTTTGAACCTTATGCGCCAAGTTATAATACTCCTGCTTCTTTTTTAGCAACACCTGTATTTAATAATCAAAATAGAAGAGTTGGAAATTTAATAATTCAATTTCCTACAGATAAAATTGATTCAATTATGAATTTTAATGGAAACTATGAAAATGCAGGCTTGGGAAAAAGTGGAAACTCTTTTTTAATTGGTAGTGATTATAAGATGAGAAACAATCACAGATATTTAAATCAAATTGAAAATGAGCATGTTAAAAAATCAAAAACAAGTATCGCTTTACATGAGATAAAAAATGAAGCAACAATTGAAGCCTTAAAAAATAAAACAGGTGCAAAAATTATTGTTAAAGATGATGGAAAAAAATATTTAAGTGCTTATTCTGGACTTAAAGTGTTTGATAAACAATGGGCAATCATTTCAGAAATTGCCGATGCAGAAGCTTTGGCAGGAAGTATAAGATTAAATATTATGTTAGCTTCAATCTCTTTTGCAGTTTTAATTCTAATCATATTTATTTCAGTTTATCTTTTAAGAAGCTCAATTATAAAACCTATAAAAGAGTTTGAAAATGGACTTATGTCATTTTTTAAATATTTAAATAATGAAACAAAAGATGTTGTTTATTTAGATGAATCAAAAAATGACGAGATAGGTTTGATGTCAAAAGTAGTAAATAAAAATATTAATAAAACAAAAGTTGGAATAGAAAAAGATAGAAATTTAATAAATGAAACAGTAAAAGTTTTATCTGAGTTTGAACAAGGAGATCTATCACAAAGAATTAGTACAACATCTGATAATCCAGCATTAAATGAATTAAAAAATGTAATTAATGATATGGGTAATAATTTAGAAGCAAATATTGAAAATATATTAGAAGTATTAGAAACTTATACTAAATATAACTATTTACAAAAAGTTGATTCAAAGGGATTAAAAGAACACTTATTAAAGTTAGCAAATGGAGTTAACCATTTAGGGGATTCTATAACTGAAATGCTTATTGAAAATAAAACAAATGGTCTTAAACTTGATGATAGTTCAGATAGATTAATAGATAGTGTAAAAATTCTAGCTAGTAATACAAATCTTGCAGCTGCATCTATTGAAGAAACATCTGCAGCCTTAGAGCAGATAAACAGTAATATAATTTCAAATAATCAAAATGTACAAAAAATGGCTTCATATTCACAAGAGGTAAACTCTTCTGTTAAGAGTGGAGAAGAGTTAGCACAAAAAACAACTTTAGCTATGGATGAGATAAACAATCAAGTAAGCGCTATTAATGAAGCTATTACAGTTATCGATCAAATTGCATTTCAAACAAATATTTTATCACTAAATGCAGCAGTTGAAGCAGCAACTGCAGGTGAAGCTGGAAAGGGTTTTGCAGTAGTTGCACAAGAGGTTAGAAATCTTGCAGCAAGATCAGCAGAAGCAGCAAAAGAGATTAAAGATTTAGTTGAAAATGCAAATCTAAAAGCAAATGAAGGGAAACAGATATCTGATTCAATGATTGAGGGGTATATTAGTCTTAGTAAAAATATAAACAATACTATGGAGTTAATAAAAGCTGTTTCAGATTCTTCAAAAGAGCAACAAATTGGTATCTCTCAAATAAATGAAAGTGTAGCTAGCTTAGATAAGCAAACACAAGAAAATGCAAATATAGCTCAACAAACTGATAATATTGCTCAACAAACTGATACTATTTCAAAACAAGTGGTTTCAAGTGCAAATGAAAAAGAGTTTAAAGGGAAAAATGATATAAAAATAGATTAAAAATATTAATATATTCTAATTATGTAGCTTTTAAGGTAATAATACTAAAATATACCAAAAATAATTAATGCTAAAAAAAAATAATTATTCAGTGTTTAAATTTGAAAGTTGGATTAAAGTATGGGGGATAAACATTATTTAAAAGCTGAACTTGATGAATATATAAAAAATGATGTATCAATTTTTGACTTCATTCAATCTGCTTCACTTGATGGTATTTGGTATTGGGATTTGGAAAATCCTAAAAACCAATGGATGAGTGATAAGTTTTGGAAAGTTTTAGGATATGACCCAAATAAAAAGAAAAATCTCTCTTCAGAATGGCAAGAGCTAGTAAATGAAGAGGATTTAAAACTAGCAATTGACAATTTTAACAAACACTTAGAAAACCCAAATCACCCCTATGACCAAATTTTAAGATATAAACATGCAAATGGTTCTACTGCTTGGATTAGATGTCGAGGTATGGCTATTAGAGATAAAAATGGCAAACCATATAGAATGGTTGGAGCACATAACGATATGACTATTGTTATGGATGGTTTAAAAAAACTAGAAAAATACAATGGTCTTAGTAGATTAAACGAGAATCTAACTCAGAAATACAATGAAGAACACCAACAAAGATTAGAGATAGAAAAAGTTAATAAAGATATTGAAAGATATATAAATCTAATAGATAAATTTATAATATCTTCAACAATAGATTTAAAAGGGAATATTGTAAATGTATCTGATGCTTATTGTAAAATATCAGGATATACAAAAGATGAACTAATAGGTGAATCTTATATAAAAAATGTTTTTCCAAATTCTGAAACTCCAAAAATAGAAGAGTTGCAAAAACTTACAAAAGAGTCTGACACTTGGGAGGGTGAAAGAAAAAATTTAAGAAAAGATGGAACAACATATTGGTTAAAATCTACAATCACACCTATTATTGATGATACTGAAAATGTAATTGGTTATTCAACTTTAAATGTTGATATTACCGATAAAAATATAGTTAAACAAAACAATTTAGAACTAAAAACTATCAAAGAAACTTTGGACAATGCTGTAAAAATAGCTAAACTTGGTACTTGGGAGTGGAATTTAACACATGATATTATGAAGTTTTCAAAAATATCATATGAGATATTTGGTTTAGAAGAGGGCATTTTAATTGATTTTGAAAGTTTTAAAAACTTTGTTGTCAAAGATGATAAAAAAAGATACAAACGAATAATAAATAAAGCTTTAAAAAAGAAAAGCTCTTTCTCTTTTGAATATAGAATCTATAGAGGTTTCGAGATAAGAAAAGTTTGGGTTATAGGAAATCCAATAATTGAAAATAGAAAAGTTGTTAGATTTACCGGAATTTTACAAGATATTACCGAATTAAAAAAAGTGGAAGAAGAGTTAGAAGAAGCTCAAAAAATTGCAAAAATAGGGCATTATAACTATAATATCAAGGATGATATATTTACAAATTCATATATTATTGATGAGATATTTGGTTTTGATGAAAAAATAATAAAACATTTTAGAGTCTGGTCAAATTTAATCCATAAAGATGATAAAGAAAGAGTAAAAAAATATTTTGATGGCATCTATAAAGAGAACAAAAAATTTGATACTGAATATAGAATTATAAATAAAAAAACTAACTCTATTAGATGGGTTCATATGTTAGGTGAACTCTCTTTTGATAGAGAAGGAAATGTGATTTCATTTTTTGGAACAATACAAGATATTACAAGTAGAAAAGAGTTAGAAAGTGATCTTTTACAAGCCCATAATGTATTTGAAAATACCCATGATGGGATTTTAGTTACAGATGATGAAGGGAAAATATTAAATGTAAATAAATCTTTTGAAACGATTACTGGATATAAACTTGAAGAGGTTATTGGGCTTGATCCATCTGTATTAAAATCGGGAGTTCATGATGACGATTTTTATAAAGATTTATGGAGAGAAGTTCGAACAAATGGTTATTGGAGTGGAGAGATTCATAACAAAACCAAAAGCGGTAATATTTATCAAGAGTTATTAACTGTTAATGCAATATATGATGAGAGTGGACATATTTGCAATTATATTGGGCTTTTTAGTGATATAACAAAACAGAAAAAACAAGATAAATTGATTCTTCAACAATCAAGAACAGCTGCAATTGGAGAGATGTTAGAAAATATAGCTCACCAATGGAGACAACCTTTATCTATAATTTCTACTTCTGCAACAGGTCTAAAGTTTTTATTAGAGATGGATAAAGAAGATAAAATTCCTAAAGAAAAAGTATTAACTGTTTTAGATGATGTAAATAATTATGCACAATATTTATCTAATACCATTGAAGATTTTAGAAGTTTCTTTAAAGGGGATATGACAAAAATAAAAAGATTTAATATAAGAGAAACTCTTGAAAAAATTACAAATCTTACTAAAGATTCATTTATGCATAATTTTATTGAATTAGTAGATGATTCCCAAGCTAAAGATATATTTATTGAAAACAATGAAAATATTTTAACCCAAGCATTGATAAATATTTATAATAATGCAAAAGATGCTTTAGCAGAATATGTAAAACACAAAGACAAAAGATACTTTTTTATCTCACTAGAAGAAACAGGAAATACTTTATATCTTCATTTTAAAGATAATGCCGGAGGTATTAGTACAAATATTATGAATCAGATTTTTGATCCATATTTTACTACAAAACATGAATCTATTGGCACAGGATTAGGTTTATATATGACTTATCAAATTGTAACAAAACAGTTAAAAGGAACTATTGAAGTTCATAATGTAACTTATGAATATGAAGGAAAAATCTATAAAGGTGCAGAATTTATAATAGGGATTCCTGTTACTAAAACAAATTAGAATTAATAGCTTTTTTGTTAAACTTCAATTTTAAAATTAAAAATAAGGCACTTAATGCTTCATGAAATAGTAGATTTTGTAGTAGAAACTGTTGGCAGTTTAGGTTATATGGGAATTTTTATAATGATGTTTTTAGAGAGTTCTTTTTTCCCTTTTCCATCAGAAATTGTAATGGTTCCAGCTGGATACTTGGCATACAAAGGTGAAATGAACTTAGCTCTTGCAGTTTTCGCTGGTATTGCAGGAAGCTTAGCAGGAGCAGTATTTAACTATTTTTTAGCTGTAAAATTTGGAAGAAAATTTTTAAGTAAATATGGCAAATATGTTTTAGTTAAAGAGGAAACTTTAGAAAAAATGGAAGATTTTTTTGCAAAACATGGACATATATCTACTTTTAGTGGAAGATTAATACCTGCTGTTAGACAATATATCTCTTTACCTGCAGGTTTAGCTAAAATGAATATATGGAAGTTTTCTTTATATACAAGTTTAGGTGCTGGGATTTGGGTACTTATTTTAGCTTTATTAGGTTATTTTATTGGTTCAAATCAAGAATTAATTGATGAGTATCTAAAGATAATTATAGTTTCAATTTTAATATTATTAGCAGTTTTTATTTTATTTTACATACGAATTAAAATGAAAAAAGACATAATAAGCAAAGCAGAATAAATAATGAAAAAATTAGCAATAGTTACTGGTTATTCTTCTGGAATTGGAAAAGAGATTTGTAAAACTTTAGAAGAGAATAATTACGAAATAATTAGATTAAAAAGTAGATTAGAAGATTCAAAAAGTTTAGAAAAAGAGATAAAAAGTCTTCTTAAAAATAAAGATATAAATCTTCTTATAAATTGTGCAGGACTTGGCATTTTTAAACCCCATGAAGAGATATCAGTTAATAAAATAAAAGAGTTGATTGATGTAAATCTAACTGCACCAATAATATTGTCTAATTTATGTCTAAGAAGTCTTAAAAAAACTAAAGGGCATATTATAAATATCTCTTCAATAGAAGCAGTTAGGCACTCTAAATTTTCGGCTTTATATACAGCTACAAAAGCAGGACTTAGAAACTTTTCATTAAGCTTATTTGAAGAGCTTAGAAAAAGTGATGTAAAAGTTACAAATATTAATCCAGATCTGACTAAAACAAACTTTTTTGATGAGTTTAATTTTGAACCATCTGATAATAAAAACTCTCATCTTCTACCTTCTCAAATTGCAAAAACAGTATTAGAGGTTATTAACTTTGATGGAGTTATTACAGAACTAACTGTAAGACCTCAAAGATTTGAAATAAAAAAGAAATAAGTTACAAAAAGAAAAAATTTATTTTTTTGTATAAAATATATTGTTTTTTGTAATCAAAAAATAACATATTTTAAGTACAATATAATTATATTCTAGAGTAAAAAAGTGAACTTATGAAAAAAATTATATTAGTAATACTTATGATTGTTTACGTACAAGCTGTTGAAATTCCTAAATTCAAAATTATGACAGAAAACTATCCTCCTTTAAATATGGAAGATAAAGATGGGAATCTTGCTGGAATAGGGGTAGAGGTTTTTGATGAATTACTTAAAAGAGTTGGTTCCTCTCAAACTAAACAAGATTTTGAATTAATGCCTTGGTCAAGAGCATATAACATAGTTCAAAAAAAGAAAAACAGCGTACTTTTCAGTACTTCAAGAACAAAAGAGAGGGAACCACTTTTTAAATGGGTTGGACCTTTTGGATATAATATCAATGGACTTATTGCACGAAAAGATTCTAATATAAAAATTAATTCACTAAAAGATTTAGAAAAATATCAAATAGGAACTGTACTAAACGATGTTGGGGAGCTTATGCTTCTAAACAAAGGAATTTCAAAAGAAAATCTTCAATCAGTTTCTGGAAAAAATGCAATTTTAAAATCAATTAGAAAACTAGATGCAAAAAGAATTGATATGTTTTCTTATTCTATTGATGTAGCAAAATGGGCTATGAAAGCAAATAATATATCATTTTATGATTATGAAGTTGTATATGTATTACAAAAATTGGGACACTATTTCACTTTTCATAAAGATACATCTGATGAAGTAGTTGCTGCGTTTCAAAATGCATTAAATGAGATGCATAAAGATGGAACATTAGAAAAAATAGTAAAAAAATACTAATATGAAATTAGCTTATAGAATAATTATCCCATTAGTTCTTATAGTTACAATACTATTTACTGCACTTTTATATTTTTTCATTAGCAGTGAAAAAACTATTATGAAAGAAGCTCAAGTAAGAAACTCACAAAAAATTATTGAGCAGTTTGAAAATGATAAAGAGAATAGACTTGAAGAGGAAAAAAACAATTTAAATTTTATAGCTAAAACTATCTCAAGGGTTAGTTCTAAATATGTATATGATTATGATATTGAATCAATAGGACAAACTCTTAAAAACTTTTTAGAGGTTTCAAATATAAAAGCTATTGAAATATTTGAAAAAGATTCAAATAGTGTTTTTTATGCTTTATATAAAAATGGAAAAGATTTAGAAACAGATATTAAAAAAGCAAATTTCAATAAAAGCGATTTTAAAACTATAAAACAAAAGATATTTTGGGAAGCAGATAATCTTGATTTGGGTTTTGTTGAGGTTTATTATGATGATAGTGTAATTATTAATAAGTTTAAAAAATCTAAAGAAAATCTTTTTGAAAAACTTGAAGAGAGTAATAAAAAACAAGAAGATGATACAAACAAAGCTATATATAATCAAGTATTTATTTTAGTTGTTATAGCACTTATTTTGTTTATGATGATTTTATATCTTACTTATAAAAGGGTTCTAAATCCACTAAAAACACTTAATACAGGGCTAAATGATTTCTTTTTATTTTTACAAAATAAAAATGACCATGCAAATAAAATTGAAATAAATACCAATGATGAATTTGGAACAATGGCAAAAAGTTTAAATGAAAATATAAGTGTGAGTGCCAAATTACATGAAGAGATATATGAATTAAATACAAATTTAGAAGAAAGAATAAATGAAAGAACACAAAAAATATCTTCTTTACTTGATAATGCTGACCAAGGTTTCCTTTCATTTTCAAATGATTTAATAATAGATTCTGAATACTCAAATGAGTGTAGAAAAATATTTAAAAAAGAGATAGCAGGAATCTCTATTGGGGAATTGTTATATGAAGATAATAAAGATAAAAAAGAGTTTTTTGAAGAAACATTAAGTTCCCTATTTGGTGAAACAAATGAGCTTAAAATAAAAAATATTATCTCTTTACTTCAAGAAGAGTTTAGAATAAATAGAAAAGCAATACATGTAAAATATAAACTTATTGAAAAACAAAGATTTATGTTGATATTTACTGATATTACTGCTAAAAAACTTTTAGAGAAAAAGATAAAAAAAGAGAGAGACACTCTTAAAATGATTGTATCAGTTATAACTGACAGTGATGAGTTCTTTGAACTAATAGATGAGTTTAGAACTTTTAGTTCAAGTAAACTTTCAACAGTGGACAAAACTAAAACTTCATTGCATAATACAACTGTATTATATCGTACAATTCATACCTTCAAAGGTTTGTTCTCTCAAAAAGAGATGAAGTTTTTAGTAAAAAAACTGCATGAATTTGAAACAGTATTATCTAAACTTTTAAAAGAACAAAATACAACAAATGAAAATTTAATAGAGTTATTAAAGCAGATTGATTTTGATGAATATTTAAATAAAGAGATTGACACTATAAAATCTATTTTAGGTGATGAACTATTTAATAAGCGTGGAAAAATAGTTGTAAAAGAGGAAACTCTTAGTAAAATAGAAGAAGAGATTTGTGAAATTTCTCAAAAAAGTGGTTTATTTAAAGAGTATGAACATGTAATTGATGATATTAAAAGTTTAAGAGATAGACCTATATATACAATGTTTAATTCATACACAAAGTTAGTTGACCAATTAAGTTTACAGTTAAAAAAACATATCTATCCTTTAGATATTATTGTAAATAAAGAGTTATTGGTTAAAGATGAAGTTAAACCTTTTATAAAATCTTTAGTGCATGTATTTAGAAATTGTGTTGACCATGGAATAGAAACTATGGAAGAAAGATTTGAAAAAGATAAAGATGAGATAGGTACTATAAGTTGTACTATTTCTGAAGATGAAAACTCTTTACACATAATCATAGCTGATGATGGTAAAGGGATTGATATAGATAAAGTAAAATCTAAAGCTGAAACTCTTGGAATTGACATATCAAATATGTCTAAAGATGAAATTTTAGAATTGATTTTTGAAGATAAGTTTTCTACTGCTGAAAAAATAAGTACAGTTTCAGGTCGTGGTGTTGGTATGTCTGTTGTAAAAGATGAGTTATTAAAACTTAATGGAACAATAAATATTACTACACAAAAAGAGGTTGGAACTACATTTGAGTTTATTATTCCAAGATAAAAGGAGCATCAATGATTTTGGATTCATTAATTTTACAGGCTAAGTTGTTTTTTGAAGAGGATATGGAAATTTCTATCTTAAATAGTAATGATATTGAGATAACAAGTCCTGAGAAATTGATTTTAAAAAATAAAACCTCAATGATTGGTACTGGTGGAAAACTAAACACTATGATTGTGATTAGTTTTGATAATCAAATCTTATCTAAACTTGTTGAACTTTTTATGGAAGGTGAAGAGGTTGATGAGGAAGAGAAAGAAGAGGTTGAAGATAGTGTGGCTGGAGAGGTTTTAAATACAATTTTAGGCTTAGCTTTACCAACATTTCCAAATAGAGGAAAAGGTATAACTATAACTCCACCAATCTCAGTAAATGATGCAAGTAGTATATATAAACATAAAGATTCAAAAATTATAAGTGCAATAGTTAAAACAGAGTTTGGAGAGCTTGTATTTAGTGCTGTTGGCTCAAAAGATGAAATTAAATAAGGTGAAAAGATGTTAAAAGTTTTAATTGTAGATGATTCATTAATTATTAGAAAAAAAATTACAAAAAGTATTGAAAAATTAGGTCATGAAGTTGTTTTTGCAGCACAAAATGGAAAAGAAGCTATAGAAGCATATAGTGCAAAGAAACCAGATTTAGTAACTATGGATA